>NZ_FNYH01000020.1 GCF_900108915.1 Allopseudospirillum japonicum | reverse complement strand
GCTAATAGGGTTGAGATCAGCACACCGGTCGAGGCGGTATCTTCATCGGTGGCGGTAAAGGCGTAAGGGCCACCGGATAGGGTGGGCGCATCATTCACCGCATTGATGGTAATAGTGGCGCTTTCGCTTTCGCTTGCGATG
Source organism: Allopseudospirillum japonicum (assembly GCF_900108915.1). Classification (GTDB taxonomy): domain Bacteria; phylum Pseudomonadota; class Gammaproteobacteria; order Pseudomonadales; family Halomonadaceae; genus Pseudospirillum; species Pseudospirillum japonicum. Next base: position 14,261 of record NZ_FNYH01000020.1, on the reverse strand, counting down.
GAGAAGGCAGAGGTACCACCGTTGGTACTGGCATCCACTTGATGACCCGCCGTACCCGAGGTTTGATCCCAGCCGCGATAGGTCACCGCGGCGCTGCCGCTGTAATCCGCATCCGGCACAAAACGTAGTTTATCGTCTGACGCTAACAGCAGGGCGCTGTTATCGGCCACCGTGCCCACATCCGACCAGTTGGTGCCATCGGTCGAGTACTGCCAGGTGCCGTTACTCTCGTCCACCGCTGTTACCGCGATGCCTTCCGACGCGCCAGTATCCACATCGGTTAATGCGGCCCCCAAAACATCAGACACCAAGGTGCCGGTATTGGTGGCAGGGTCTTCATCAATGGCGGTTAATGTGGGTGAACCGGAATTGTCCAGCACTGGGGCGTCGTTAACCGCGGTAATATCCAGATTGACCACCGGATCGCTGGCTAAACTGCCACCGTTACCATCACTGGTGGTAATCGTAATGGTGGCGGCATCATCGCCGCTGGCATTTGCAGCACCTGTGTATTGAATATTAGAGGCGGTATCCAGATAGGTATTAATATCTGCAGCCGAACCGACCAAGGTAATCACGGTATCGCTGACTTTGGTTTCAACAACACCCGCGCCATCTACAGGCGTCGCAAAAGTACCGGCAGAAGCGGTCAGGGTCACGGTCAGCGTATCGTTATCGTCGTCCGCAAAGGTCACACCGGATAGATCAATATTGCCCTGAGTATCTTCATTTAAGGTGGTGATATCTGAGGGAGTGCCCGTGACGGTGGGGGCATCATTTTGCGCGTTTACCGTGATATTGAATGTCTGCCCAGTAACAGCAGAAACACTGTCTTCCAAACCATCCTGAACACTAAAGCCAAAGCTATCGCTGGTGCTTTCCGAGCCATCATGCAGGTATTTAACTCGGTTATTGTTGATGTCGTCTTGGGTGAATGTGCCATTAATAGCCAACGCAGATTCGGCGTTGTTGATCGTACCGCTACCGTCGGCATCGATCCAGATCGAGCCACTGGAAGTGCCCGATGTGATGGTGTACGTCAGCCCAGTACCGGAATCGCCGCTATCTGGGTCTGTGGTCTTAAGTAGCGTATTTGCAATGGTACCGGCAGCACCTTCATTAACAGTAAGACCTGCATTGGTGGCTACAGTTGGTGCTTCGTTAATATCATTAACGGTAATGGTAATATCTTGGGTGATAGTATTGTTGGATGATTCACCATCATCGGCTTGGATGGTTAGGGTATAGCTGGTGGCGGTTTCGTAGTCTAGGGTGGAGGCACCTGTCGCATTTAAGCGGATCTCACCATCATCACTGTCAATATCAAATAAAGTTTGTCCCGTACCCCCGGTAATGGAGTAGGTTACAGAATCATTGCCGCCACTATCGCCATCGTTAGCGTTGACATCCAGTAATACAGAGGTGGTATCGGTAGAAGTTTCATCTACAGAGAAGCTAGTACCAGAATTGAAAACTGGTTTATTGTTGGCAGGAGTATCCGAGGTCCAAGTGTTATTCGGATCATTATTCTTACAGTCTGTTTCATTTGTCAAATGAGGAAGACCGCCACCTAAAAAGCTTACACAGCCCAAACAGTGATCAATATCCTGCATGCCTTGAACAGTAAAAGGCAGCACTGATTCAATCTCACCTTCACTAAATTCCAGATCCCAATCACCACCTAAGGAAAGAGGGCCTGTTCTATCGTCAGAAGCAGCAATATCGACCCCAAGATCAGATGACAATTGTTCAACAAACTCTTGCCCTTTCTCGCCAGACGCAACACTACAACCATAGAGCAAAAGGTCTGCACCTGGAGCAAAGCTCTCTGCAATACTAGCCACTACATCGGGTTGCTGTTCCAAACTGTCTTGATTAACACTATCGCCACTCAGGTATAGCTGCCCTTGGCTACCATGGGAGACCAGATGAACCGCATCAAGATTACTATAATCAGATAAAGCGTTAGCCAGGCTTTCCAGGCCGTTGGCATTTTCCTGCAGTAAAATAACGGGGATATCGGGACTTAAGCCGGCAATTAAAGTCTCATAATCTGAAACCCCCGGATCAATAACAATGACTTCTTTAATTTCCTGACCGTTGGTCATCATGGTTCACTCCTGTAATTCTTTATTTACCATTCCTTAGCCAGGAATATTCATAAGTTCGCGATGTAATTCAGAATCCCTAAACCCAGGGGTATAAGGACGGGATATACTTTGAAGAAAGGCAATATCATATAACTCAGTTATAGGGCCTTCCATTGTGATCCAGTGAGCCAGAACCCCTGTCTCTGTATTAAACACCTGCACACCGGTACGTTGAGGTGTTTTCCTTTCTTTTAAACGGGTTGCCAGGTTAATGCCTGGAAGATCTAACACCTTAGGCCTTAAACGAGACAACCCCACAACAGCCATATTGCCGACAAAACATAGGCCTCGGGCAAAGCCCGTACAATGGGATACCACCACTAGGCGTTTGGTCTTAAAATCGACATAACCCAGTTCCCCTTCCCCAGAGTTCAAGACCCAAAGCTTACCTTGGTGCCAACGGGGTGAGTGGGGCATAGACAGGCCTTCACAAACAATCTCTTCCGTTGCCAGATCCACTACAAAACCGGTACCTGTTTGCTTATCTTTCCAGCCAAGAGGGGTATCATTTTTTCCACAGATAGTGGCATAGCGCAATTCCCCATCCCGGCTGCAAATACCGTTAAGGTGGCAGCGATCTTCTGCAACCAATTCAGAAATAAAGCTGGGTTTCCAGACAGGGACAAAGCTGTAGTGATCGTCGGGTGCCGCAATACAGCTAAATTGGGTATTAGCGTATAAAAAGTCATAATGTTTGCCACGGAAGGAAACGTCGGCAATAGCATCGTGAGCATTACTATTACCGATCATATAACCACTACGGGGCATATATACTGCCTGATAGTGCATACCGGACAAACGGCCTGAACCGATATTGCTAAAACGCCAAATTTGATCACGTGCGGCAACCCAGAGCTTGTCTCGATCAACAGTGACTCCCATTGCCGTACCAACAACTCGATCAATAAAATACGGCTTGCTATCTTCACTCATACCCAGAAAGATAATATGACCGGATTGGTAGGTTGACAGTACAAAAGAGCCACCCGTATCCTTTAACCACTGATCAAACTCTGGTGATAAATGGAACTGAGGTTGACCTGCTTCTTTAACGCTTTCATCCGTGCGTTCACCTTCCTCATTAAAGCCTGACTTTTTCAGGCCTGATGGCGTCCATTCGTTCAGCGGTTTATTTGTTGTCAAAGGCGTGTCCTCATCCATTATTCAACTGTCCGTTTTTTATCAGCGTCATCGGTTATGCCAGCCAAAATGTGTTGCACAGAGGCATCAATGCTGAACTTTGCTGTATCCAGCCTAAGTTCAGGTTTTAGCGGTGGCTCATAGGGGGATTTCACCCCGGTCATCTGGGGTACATCACCAGTTGCGGTTTTGGCATATAGCTGCTTCGGGTCGCGCTGTTGGCACACCTCAAGCGGTGTGCTCAGGTGAACCTCTATAAAACGCCCTTCCGGTAACAGCTCTCTTATCATCGCCTGCTGGCGATTCAGTGGCGTAATAAAAGAAGCCAATACCCAGTAGCCCTCATCCAGAAACAGGCGGGCGATATGAGCCGCACGGCGCAGGTTTTCGTCGCGGTCGGTCAGGCTAAAACCCAGATCTGCATTGATGCCCTTGCGTAACTGGTCGCCATCCAGGTGATAGATTTTGTCTATCCCTTGGGCGGCCAGTTGCTCTTTAAGGGCAACGGCTAATGTGGTTTTACCGCTGCCACTGAGACCAGTAAACCAGATAATTTGTGGGGTTTTAATTGTGAGAGTCGTCATTGCCCCTGCTTCCTTGGTAGTGCCTTAGTGCCCGCAAGCGCGTGTCCAGTGAGAATTGCTTTTTCTGTAACCACTTATTCTAGCGGCTTTGTCGCTTAGGTAAACGGACATAGGTAACAAAAATAGCGCTAGAATCTGACAAATTCCGACAATTTACTGCTATTTTCTAGTATTTTTTTTAAAAAGTCTTGATCGAACACTCACTTGAGCCATCTGCCAGCACTTGATTGATCGCTAAAAACTGCTGTACCTGATAATCCCGAAAACGCTGATCCAGGTGGCGTTTTTCTGCCTGATAGCGCTGGCAGGTTTCAAAGGCGAGGTGTGGGTTAGCAAGGCGGAAAGCGCCTCGAGCCAAGTACCAAGGTAAAAGTTTGGCGATTTAACAGCAGCGTTTGAGTGATGGTGGTGAAAATAAAGGGGAAGGTGATTTAAAATCCCCGCTCTCAAAAGCGGGGATGGTGGAACTTAAAAAAGACTTAGAAAAGAACCCGCGTACGAATGGTTCCTTTCACTTGTTTCATCGCTTCGAGTGCTTGCTGGCTGTATTCTTTATCCACATCAACTACCACATAACCCACTTTTTCGTTGGTTTGCAGGTATTGGCCGGAGATATTAATGCCGTTTTCAGAAAGCACACGGTTGATCTCAGATAACACACCAGGGATATTCTGGTGAATATGTAAGAGGCGGTGTTTTTCTGGATGCGAAGGTAAAGCCACTTCTGGAAAGTTGACCGAGAAGGTGGAGGTACCATTATCACTGTAACGAATCAGTTTTTCTGAGACTTCCTTACCGATATTCTCTTGGGCTTCCATAGTGGAACCACCAATATGCGGTGTGAGGATGACGTTATCTAGGCCACGCAAAGGGCTGATAAACTCGTCATCGTTTCCGCGCGGCTCAACGGGGAAAACATCAATCGCAGCACCGGCAAGATGACCACTTTCCAAGGCTTCTGCTAAGTCCTCGATCACCACCACAGTACCACGGGAGGCATTAATTAAATGTGCCCCCTGCTTCATTTGGCTAATTTGTGCTTTAGCCATCATCCATTTAGTGGAGTGGGTTTCTGGTACATGCAAAGAGACCACGTCAGAAATCGCTAGAAGTTCTTCTAAGGAATCAAGCTGGCGTGCATTACCTAACGGCAGTTTGGAAATCACATCATAATAAAGGACTTCCATGCCTAAAGATTCCGCCAATACGGAAAGTTGCGAACCTATATTACCATAACCGATAATACCCAGCTTTTTACCGCGCACCTCATAACTGCCATTGGCGGATTTGATCCAGCCGCCTTGGTGACACACTTGGCTTTTATGTGGAATACCACGCATCAGCATAATGGCTTCCGCAAGGACGAGCTCAGCCACGGAGCGGGTATTGGAGTAAGGTGCGTTAAAGACCGGAATACCACGCGCAAGGGCCGCTTGTAGATCAACTTGGTTGGTACCGATACAAAAACAACCTACAGCCACTAATTTAGACGCGGCTGCAAAGACGGCTTCAGTCAGATGAGTGCGCGAGCGAATACCAATAAAATGTGCATCTTTAACTGCTTCTAGTAGTGCCTCTTCCGATAAGGATTTGGCATGGTATTCAATATTAGTGTAGCCGTTGGCTTTGAAATGCTCGACTGCAGAAGGGTGTACCCCTTCAAGGAGTAAGATTTTGATCTTGCTTTTATCAAGAGAGGTTTTAGCCATTGCACGAGAATCCTCTAAGTTTCGGCCGTGTGCGCCGACGCGGGATCATAACAAGAACCCTAGGGTATTGGAGAAATACCCCAAGTGCCATCTGCAATCTTCAACCTTAAACCTAAAACCTGTGAGTTTCAGGTGATTACAGGGAAGCTATGTTATCATAATCCGAGAATTTTGTGCGCTGCCGCAGGCAAGCACGAACAGGATTTTTACTCATCTTAAGTGTGCGCTTGATTCATCTTGTGTCGAGCGGCTTGAGCTGATTTGAGCGAATTGTTAACCCCTGTTGATTGATACGAGAAAACCCATGACACAGCAAGAAATGCTCCAAGCCTTACAAGACCTCATCGGGGCCGATAAAGTCCGTACAGATACTGACGCTTTGATCACCTTTGGCCGTGATTGGACTAAAATTCATGAACCCAAGCCTAGTGCTATTGTATTTCCACGCAGTACGCAAGAAGTACAAGCCTTGGTCAAATTTGCTAATCAACACCAGCTGGCTTTAGTGCCTTCCGGTGGGCGCACTGGATTATCTGCGGGTGCAGTGGCGACCCAAGGGGAAATCGTGGTGGCCTTTGATTATATGAATAAATTGCTGGAGTTTAACCCTGTCGATCGCAGTGTCACTGTAGAGGCGGGGATGATTACCGAACAGCTCCAGCAAATTGCCGAAGAGAAAGGGTTATTTTATCCAGTGGATTTTGCTTCTGCAGGATCGAGCCAAATCGGCGGCAATATTTCCACCAATGCCGGTGGAATTAAAGTGATTCGCTACGGGATGACGCGCGATTGGGTCACAGGTTTGCGTGTGGTCACAGGGCAAGGCGATATTTTAGAGCTGAATAATCGTGGCTTACTCAAAAATAATACGGGCTATGATTTGCGCCACTTATTTATTGGTGCAGAAGGCACCTTGGGCTTGATTACTGAAGCTACGATTCAACTAGCGCGCGCACCCAAAGATTTACAAGTGCTTGTTCTGGGGGTGGTCGGCATGGCAGAAGTGATGCAGGTGCTGCATACCTTCCAAACCAGTCTGGATTTAACCGCCTTTGAATTTTTCTCCCACAATGCCTTGGAAAAAGTCGTTGAGCACCAAGGCCTGAATGCGCCTTTTGATACGCAAGCACCTTATTATGCCTTGATTGAGTTTGAAACCACGCAGGAAGAACAACTAGAAGAGGCGATGCGTCTATTTGAAGCTTGTGTGGAGCAAGGCTGGGTAGTCGATGGTGCGATGAGCCAAAGTGAACAACAAGCACAAAATTTATGGCGCTTACGTGAGGATATTTCCGAAACCATCAGCCAATACACGCCGTATAAAAATGATATTTCGGTGCGAGTTTCGAAAGTGCCGCAATTTCTTGCAGAAGTGGATCAGGTCGTCAGCGAGCATTACCCAGACTTTGAGATTGTTTGGTTTGGTCATATTGGTGATGGTAATTTGCATTTGAATATCCTCAAGCCAGAAAATTTAGCCAAAGAAGAATTTTTTAGCCGCTGTCACCAAGTCAGCCAATGGGTCTTTGCGATTGTTAGCCGCTATCAAGGCAGTGTTTCTGCGGAACATGGGGTGGGGCTGATTAAAAAAGATTATTTACATCACACCCGTACCCCAGAAGAAATCGCTTATATGAAGGCAATTAAACGCGCCTTTGATCCGCACAATGTGCTTAACCCTGGCAAAATCTTTGATCTTTAATTCCCGAGCAGGAGACAAGCATGGCCGCGGGGTTTAATCCAATTGAAACACGCGCATTGTCTGGACTAGCAGGGCTGTATGCGCTGCGTATGCTAGGACTTTTTATGGTGTTGCCTGTGCTTAGTATTTACGCACAGGATTTACAAGGGGCAACCCCCTTGTTAATCGGCTTAGCCTTGGGAGGATATGGGCTAACGCAAGCCTTGCTACAAATTCCCTTTGGTTTACTCTCAGACCGTATCGGCCGCAAAACCGTGATTTATTTAGGGCTTGCTCTGTTTATTTTGGGGAGTGTGGTTGCAGCAGTATCGGATTCTATGTGGGGTGTGGTTCTGGGACGTTGCTTACAAGGCAGTGGTGCCATTGCCAGTAGTATTATGGCCTTGTTAGCGGATTTAACCCGTGAAGAGGTACGTACCCGAGCGATGGCCACCGTCGGTTTGAGCATTGGCATGGCTTTTATGCTGTCTTTAGTGCTAGGGCCTTTGCTGGCGGCGCCTTTTGGTTTAGCAGGCTTGTTTTGGTTTACTGCCTTAGTGGCCTGTATTGGTATTTTAGTGGTTTGGCGCTGGATTCCCACACCCCAACGTTATGCACGCCATTTGGATGTCGGTGTGCAAACAGCGTCTTTGGGACAAGTGATCCGTCAGCCTGAACTCCTACGTTTGGATGGCGGCATTTTTATTTTGCACTTGGTGCTGACCGCTTGTTTTGTCGTTTTGCCACTGCGTTTGCATGAGCTTGGATTAGACGTTTTGCATCATTGGTGGGTCTATTTGCCAGTGATGGGCGGTAGTTTTATTGCCATGATTCCTTTTGTGATTCTGGCAGAGAAAAAACGCCAAATGCGTCCTGTCTTTTTAAGCGCCATTGGCGTACAAGCCTGTGCTGCGTTTGCATTAGCCTTGATTGGGGAAACTTGGCTAGGCTTAATTGCAGGCTTGTTTGTATTTTTTATGGCCTTTAATTTACTAGAAGCCACTTTACCCTCATTAATTAGTAAGCTGGCGCCAACAGGTAGCAAGGGCACGGCGATGGGGGTGTATTCTTCAAGCCAGTTTTTTGGGGCCTTTTTGGGCGGCGTGCTTGGTGGAACCTTGTATGCGTGGGCGGGGATCAACGCCGTTTTTGCTGGAGCAGGTCTTTTATTGGCGCTTTGGTGGAGTTTCGCACTGAGTATGGCACCACCAAGGCACTTAAGCAGCCAAGTGATCGCTTTAGATGGACATCAAGTAGCGCATCCACAAGAAGTGAGTGAGCAACTCTTAGCTATTACAGGGATTGAGGAAGTGGTGATTTTGGCTGAAGAAGGTACGGCTTATTTAAAGGTGGATCGCCATCTTTTAAGTGAAGAAATACAGCGCCAACTACAACAAGGGCGTTGGACAGGCCAAGCTTCAGCGTGTTAACTGATAAATAAAACCTTTTTGCATCATGGAGAAATCGATTTATGGCACGCGGCGTTAATAAAGTGATTTTGGTGGGTAATGTGGGCCAAGACCCAGAGGTGAAATATTTACCCAATGGTAACCCAGTGGCTAACTTATCCTTAGCGACCTCGGATCAATGGACAGATAAACAAAGCGGTCAGCGCCAAGAGCGCACCGAATGGCACCGTTTAGTGATTTTTAGTCGCTTAGCGGAAGTGGTGCAGCAATATGTGACCAAAGGCTCCAAGCTGTACATTGAGGGCAAGCTGCAAACGCGTAAATGGCAAGACCAACAAGGCGTAGATCGTTACACCACAGAAATTGTGGTCAATGAATTACAAATGCTGGATGGCCGTAACACGAGCAACCAAGGCGCCCCAGCAGATCCTTACGGCAACCAGTATCCTCAAGGTGGCTACCCACAGCAGCAAGCCCCTCAGCAAGCCATGCCACAAACGCCACCGAATGCTTATGGCGGTTACCCGCAACAAACAGCAGCCCCTCAGCAGGCAGCCCCTCAGCAATATGGGCAAGCGGCACCACAACACCAACAAGCACCGCAACAGTCAGCGCCGCAACAAAACTATGCACCGCCCCAAGGGCATCCTTATCCGCCGCAACAAGCGCCGGCCAATGCATCAGCAACGAATCCGAGTCAGCCTAAGCCAAGCTTTGATGACTTTGATGATGATATTCCGTTTTAGCCCTGACAAAGATGAGCTTGTCATTTTTTAAGCCGGATTGGGTTTAAAAAGATATATAAATTAATAAGATAGCTTGATATTGAGCCCTCTTTTATCTGTAAAGATACTAGGGGGCTTTTTTATGCGGATTGATATTTTACTGGATTGCATCAAGTGTTTTTTTGTATACCTTATCCGCATTTAAAAGCGACTAAGCTAGATCAGGCTAAGAAGCCATAAGCACACAATCAAATTGTACCTAGCTGATGCTGGGCTTTGTAGGGAATCACCATGGCCATTAAGAAAACCGAACTGTACTCCTCCCTTTGGGCCAGCTGCGACGAGCTGCGCGGCGGTATGGATGCCAGTCAGTACAAAGACTATGTGCTGACCCTGCTATTTATGAAGTATGTGTCTGATAAATACAAAGGCGACCCCTACGGCATAATTGTAGTGCCGCAAGGTACGAGTTTTGACGATCTGGTTGCCCTGAAAGGCGACAAAGAGATCGGCGATAAGATCAACAAAATTATTAGTGCCTTAGCCGAAGAAAATGACCTCAAAGGCGTGATCGATGTGGCCGACTTTAACGATGAGGACAAGCTCGGCAAAGGCAAAGAGATGATCGACCGCTTGTCTAAGCTGATTGGTATTTTTGAAGGGCTGAATCTTTCGGCTAACCGCGCTGATGGCGATGATTTGCTGGGTGACGCCTACGAATACCTAATGCGCCACTTTGCCACCGAATCCGGTAAATCCAAAGGCCAGTTTTATACGCCATCGGAAGTATCACGTATTCTCTCTAAAGTAATCGGTATTGATAGCCATACCTCGCAAGATGCCACCGTGTATGATCCGACCTGTGGCTCTGGCTCGCTCTTGTTAAAAGCCAGTGATGAAGCGCCGCGTGGTTTGAGTATTTTTGGTCAGGAGATGGACAACGCCACCAGTGCCTTGGCGCGTATGAACATGATCCTGCATAACAACGCCACCGCTAAAATCTGGAAAGGCAATACCCTTGCTGATCCCCAGTGGAAAGATGCTAACGGCCAACTTAAGACTTTTGATTTTGCGATGGCTAACCCGCCGTTCTCCAATAAAAACTGGACCAGCGGCATCAACCCGAACGAGGATGAATTTGGCCGTTTCAGTTGGGGTATTCCACCGGAGAAAAACGGCGACTACACCTTTTTACTGCACATTATTAAAAGCCTAAAAAGCACGGGCAAAGGCGCGGTGATTCTGCCTCACGGCGTTTTGTTCCGTGGCAATGCCGAGGCACGTATTCGTGAAAACCTGATCAAGCAAGGTTATATCAAAGGCATTATTGGCCTGCCTGCTAACCTGTTCTACGGCACGGGTATTCCTGCCTGTATTATCGTGATCGACAAAGAACACGCCCAAGCTCGCAGCGGTATTTTTATGGTCGATGCCAGCAAAGGCTTTATCAAAGACGGCAATAAAAACCGCCTGCGCAGCCAGGATATTCACAAAATCGTCGATGTCTTTACCAAGCAGCTAGAACTGCCGCGCTACTCGCGCATGGTGCCGCTCAGTGAAGTGGCCGGTAACGACTACAACCTGAATATTCCGCGTTATATCGACTCCAGCGAACCGGAAGACTTACACGATCTCAGCGCCCATCTACAAGGTGGTATTCCCAATGCTGATATAGACGCACTCGAAAAATATTGGCAGGTATTCCCGAGTATTCGAGCCAATTTGTTTAAACCCGCCCGTGAAGGTTATAGCGACGCCTTGGTGAAAGCCACCGAGGTGAAAAGCACCATCCTGAACCATGACGAGTTCAAAACCTTCGCCGCACAAAGCTTAATGCCGTTTACCGAGTGGGCGCAGCGCGCAAACCTGCACGCCATAGCGCAAGGTGAGTTGCCTAAACAGATTATTCACCGTATTAGCGAAGATCTGTTGCAAAGCTATGCGGAAACGCCTTTATTGAGTAAGTACGATATTTACCAGATCCTGATGGACTACTGGGCCGAGTCCATGCAAGACGATGTATACGTGCTAGTGCAAGATGGTTGGCAAGCCGGCAAAGTGTTGCGCGAGTTAGTCGTTAAAAAAGGTGAGAAGCTTAAAGAAACGCCTGATCTGGTGATCGCCAAAACCAAATACAAAGCGGAATTGATTCCACCGGCGTTAATGGTCGCGCGCTTTTTTGCCGCTGAACAAGTCCAAGTGGATCACCTGCAATCGCTACTTGATAACGCCAGCCAAGCGCTTGAAAGTTTTATTGAGGAAAACAGCGGCGACGACGGCTTACTAAACGATGCGCTGAACGATAAAGACAAAGTCACCAAAGCCACAGTCACGGCGCGTCTGAAACTGGCCACCGACCCGGACGAAAAAAACGCGCTAAAACACGCCAAAAAGCTGTTTGATGCCGAGGCCGACGCTAAAAAAGCCCTCAAAGAAGCACAAGACGCGCTGGATTTAGCGGTATTTCAGCAATACCCCAAACTCAGTATCGATGAGATTAAATCCCTGATTGTAGACGACAAATGGTTGGCAACACTTGAAAGTAATATCAACGCTGAAATCGAGCGCGTGACCCAGCAACTGGCTAATCGGGTGAAAGAGCTGGAAGAGCGCTATAGCGAGCCGCTGCCTGCCATTACTCAATCGGTAGAAAACCTGAGCGATAAAGTGACAGATCACCTAAAAGCCATGGGCATGCAGCGGATCAATGGAGAGTTGAAAATGGAGAGTGAAAAATGAAAAACCGTTCTCAATTATTAATTATCAATTCTCCATTGAATATCGTGGGCTTGGAGTGGACGCTATGACAAATTTTTCGGGAAAAAATTTGCACGCCGGAACCGGCAGCCCGCAGGGCGGAGGCATGGACAGCCGACGTAATGATCAGGTTGCAGAAGTGAGTCCGAAGTACCTAGCGGAAGCTGTTTCGAACGCTGTGCCTTTGGGATATAAGCAAACGGAAGTTGGGGTGATACCGGAGGATTGGGAAGTTCAAGACTTCGGGTCCCTATTCCAATCCACAGTGTCGAAAAAAGCTATAAAGCCAGGAACTTTAGTCTCTTTTGTAGGAATGCAAGATGTAACAGAGCAAGCTCAACTTGCTGATCAACATCTTATACCTATAGAGAATGTAAGAAGTGGGTTTACTTATTTCGAGCGCGGCGACGTTCTGATCGCGAAGATAACCCCATGTTTTGAAAATGGGAAAGGTTGCCATACGGAACTACTTCATTCTGATATTGGCTTTGGAAGTACGGAATTTCATGTTCTCCGCGCAAATGATATATCCGACTCTAGGTTTATCTATTATTGGAGCAACAGGGAGGTATTTAGAAAATCGCTAGAGCCTGAAATGGTTGGAAGTGCTGGCCATCGAAGAGTGCCACTCTCGGCAATATCAAATTATCAAATTCCAGTGCCGCCAAAGGCAGAACAAACCGCCATCGCCAATGCTCTGTCCGATGTCGATGCGCTGATCAGCGAGCTGGAAAAACTGATCGCCAAAAAACAGGCCATCAAAACCGCCACCATGCAACAGTTGTTAACCGGAAAAATCCGGTTAACAAGTGGAGAATTGAAAGTTGAAAATGGAGAACGAAAACCTCGTTATCAACTATCAACTGTTAATTCTCAATTTGTGAAACACAGTGAGTTGGGAGAAATACCGGAGGATTGGGAGGTTGTATGCTTCGATCAACTCAAAGATAAGAAGGATAATTGGGCTATTACTGGAGGTCCGTTTGGTTCCAACTTGAAAGCGTCAGACTACACTGAAAATGGGGTGCGAGTTATTCAACTCCAAAATATTGGCGATGGTGTATTTAAAAATGATGACTTCGTTTACACCAGCTATAAAAAAGCAAATGAGCTTATATCATGCAACATTTATCCAGATGAAATAATTCTATCTAAGATGGGTGACCCAGTTGCGAGGGCATGTTTAATCCCTCACTTCCATAACCGCTATGTTATGTGTTCAGATGGGATTCGTCTTAAAGTTGATAGTCAAAGGTACTCTGAAAAGTTTGTATTCTATTTTTTGAATTATCCGCTATTTAGGAATCAGGCTTTAGATGCCAGTACAGGCTCAACCCGCAAGCGAATCGGGCTTACCGAGCTTCGAGATCTATTACTATGTGCGCCTCCCAAAGAAGAACAAACCGCCATCGCCACCATCCTCTCCGATATGGACGCAGAGATTCGGGCACTGGAACAACGCCTTGGCAAAACCCGCCAAATCAAACAAGGTATGATGCAAGAGTTATTAACCGGACGGACGCGCTTGCGCGTCAATGGATAATTGAGATTGGAAAATTGAAATTGACATCCTCCCCTCCCTAAAGGAAGGGGATTCCCAATTCATCGAGAACAGGACACAGGTGCTTGACCTATGCCACTTACATTCTCTCCAAGGGCTAACACCGCCAGCCCGGCGGCTTTAATGTTGGTCGCGGCGTTAATGTCGCGGTCATGGTCTGCGCCACATTCCGGGCAGTGCCAGTTCCTGACCGACAACGGCAGCGACGATAAGGTATGTCCGCAACCCGAACAGCGTTTGGAGCTAGGGAACCACTGGTCAATAGCGACCAGTGAGCGCCCAGCCCATTCCGCCTTGTACGCCAACTGGCGCACGAACTCGCCCCAGCCAGCGTCAGCAATGGCCTTGCTCAGTTTCGGGTTGCGGATCATGTTTTTCACTTTCAGGGATTCGACGCAGATCACTTGGTTCTCGTTAATCAATCTGCGGGACAGCTTGTGCAAGTTGTCTTGCCGGCAATCGGAGATTTTGGCGTGAAGCTTCGCCACCTTCTGTCGGGCCTTGGCGCGGTTGGCCGAGCCGAGCTTTTTCTTGCTCAGCCGGCG
>NZ_FNYH01000018.1 GCF_900108915.1 Allopseudospirillum japonicum | reverse complement strand
TGTTGTTAAGCAGTACATCGAAAATCAAAATACACCGCCAAGTGAAAGAGCCGTTAAAACTTCTCGCGCTTTAAGTCAGATAAAAGACTAATTACTTCTTGCTTGACTCGCCCTTAAAAGGGCGAGATTGCGCAAGCTTAATGTTCAAACCTTGGCGCAGATAGATGGTGGCATTCATCAACAATAATGTGGCCGTAGTCTTGGATGAGAGGGGAGATAGAGTTGTCTTTTTTATTGACCAAGCTTTGGTAGGTGGCGATGTCGATAATGCCACTCGGCTTTCTTTTGCCACCACCTATACTGCCAATGTTTACTTCGGGTAGGAACGTGCGTAATCGCGCTTGCCATTGTTCGAGCAGTTGTCGGCTATGAACCAGTATGAGGGTGTTTACTTTGCGTTTTACGATTATACCAATGGCTGTAACCGTTTTTCCAAATGCGGTGGGCGCATGCAAAATACCGAAGTCGTGTTTAGTTATTGCGGCCACTGCGTCACGCTGGTTCTTTCGCAAAGTGAACTCGAGGGTAAGTTTTAATAATGGTTTGCTGGCTTCACACTTATCGTCGATTGTATTTAGTTTGTTTTCATCTTGTCGTTAAAGCCAATCAAACCGATTTGTACAGATAAAAACCTATTCAATATTCTGCACTTGTTCGCGAATTTGCTCGATCAACACTTTTAAATCCACTGCTTTTTGTGTGGATTCAATCACGACGGCTTTAGCCGCCAGAGTATTGGCTTCACGGTTAAGCTCCTGCACTAAAAAATCGAGACGACGCCCCACAGGCCCAGCTTGTTTTTGGCGCATAATGCGTTGTACTTCTTGGATATGGGTCTGTAAACGATCTAATTCTTCTGCCACATCGGCTTTTTGTGCTTGCAGCACGATTTCTGCCTCTAGACGCTGTGGATCCAGCTCCACCTTGGCTGCAGCAAGGCGCTGCATCAACAGGTCTGCTTGTGCTTTGACCCACAAAGGCACTTGGGTTTGTAATTCACTGACAATCGCTTGCATTTGCGCTAGACGCTGCTCAATTAAATCTGCCAAGGCTTGGCCTTCGCGCGCACGGGCGGCTTGCAAAGCTTGTAGGGCTTGTACAAAGCCCGCTTGCACTTGCGTAAATAAAACTTCAGGGGCAATCGCCTGTTGAGAGACAATCCCTGGCCATTGCAAAAGTGCTAAAGGGTCTGCTTGCAAAGGGAATTTAAGTGCAGCTTGAATTTGATTCAGTTGGGCGGCCAGTTGAGCAAGTGCTGGTTGGTTAATTTCTGGTTGGATTTGGCTATCTTGCGGACTTTGAATCTTTAAACTGGCTTCCACTTTTCCTCGATGTAAATGTTTGCGCATTTGCTCACGCAGGGCAAACTCTAGTTCACGCACCTGTTCTGGCATACGGAAGCTAGGTTCTAAATACCTTTGATTGACGGCACGAATTTCCCAAGTCAAGCTGGTTCCGTCTTCTAAGGTACTTTGATAACGTGCAAATGCAGTCATACTATGAATCACAGAGGTGCTCCTTTCAACAATGGCCCAGAAGCTGATACTTTACTGCAATTGAGAAGAAATCTCGCCTATCGAGGACTAAAAAAGTGTATCCTTAAGTCACAAGCCTTTGGGTAAAAAGCCAACTGCAGGAGTCTTACATGCGTGCGCAAAATCGAGCCGCTCATCAATTACGTGATATCCAAATTCAGCGTCATTTCAGCACCCATGCGGAAGGATCGGCCTTAATTACTTGTGGCCAAACACGTGTTTTGTGTACGGTCAGTGTAGAAGCAGGCGTGCCACGCTGGTTAAAAGGCAAAGGGCAAGGCTGGATCACTGCCGAATATGGTATGTTGCCTCGATCCACACACAGCCGTAATCCACGTGAAGCTGTGCGTGGTAAACAAAGTGGGCGTACATTAGAAATTCAGCGTTTAATTGGGCGTTCTTTACGCGCGGCAGTCAACTTGCATCTGTTGGGCGAATATACATTGACGGTCGATTGTGATGTGTTACAAGCTGATGGTGGCACGCGCACAGCCGCAATTACCGGAAGTTGTGTTGCCTTAGTTGATGCCTTGCGCACCTTGCAGTATCAAAAAAAATTGCAGCAAGACCCGTTAAAATATCTGATTAGTGCCGTTTCGGTTGGCTTAGTGGATGGTCAAGTCTTATTAGATTTAGACTATAGCGAGGACAGTCAAGCAGACACAGATATGAATCTGGTGATGACAGCGACCGGTGAATTTATCGAAGTCCAAGGCACCGCAGAAGGGCAAACGTATACACAGGATCAATTAATACAGCTGGTCAATTTAGGCACACAAGGTTGTCAGCAACTGATCGAAATACAGCAAGCGGCTTTAGCCCAATAGCACTATATAGGAAAGTACATCAGCAGCAGGGGGCACAAGACAAAACCGACAGGAGTGATTCCATGAGTACAGATTTAGGCTTACATCCATTAGTGGCCCACTTGCCAGGGATGATCTATCGCTGTCGTTATGACGCCTTCTGGACGATGGAATACCTATCAGAAGCCTGTTATGCCTTAACAGGCTACCCTGCTAATGCACTGATTGGTAATCGTGATTTAAGTTATTTAGATGTAATCTATCCACAAGATCGCCAAAAAGTCGCACAGGAAATTAGTCAATCTTTATTAGATAATCGTGCATGGACACTAGAATACCGGATTCAAAATGCGCAAGGTCAAATCCGCTGGGTATGGGAGCAAGGTATAGGTATTTACCAAGAAAATGAGCTGGTTGCTTTGGAAGGTTTTGTCGCAGATATTAGTGAAAGACGTCAGCGTGAAGAGGCTTTACATCAGCAAATTTCTTCTACAGAAGCTGAATTACGTCATCAAAATACCTTATTAAACGAGTATAAAAAAGCTTTTGATCAAAGTGCGATTATTTCTAAGACAGATACGTACGGCATCATTACTTATGTGAATGATGAATTTTGCAAAGTTTCCGGATACAACCGAGAAGAACTGATTGGAGAATCTCATAGTATTACTGGACATCCAGATAATCCTGTAGGTCTATATCAAGAAATTTGGCAAAGCATTCGCCACAAAAATATTTGGCAAGGGATTATTAAAAATCGTCACAAACAAGGGTATGCGTATTTTGTAAAAACCAGTATTGTCCCTATTTTAGATAGCCAAGGCCATATTATAGAATATATGGCAATCCGTCATGATGTCACTGATTTAATTGAAAAAGAAATTAAAATTCAGCAGCAAATCACCGATGAGCTTACAGGGCTACCTAATCGCCTTCAGTTAATGGAAGATATTAGTCATTGCAGCCACACAAAGCTCGCCTTGATGAACATTGATCGATTTAAAGAAATCAATGAATGTTATGGCTATCAACAAGGTGATTTTCTTTTAAAAGAGTTGGGGGGGTTATTAAGCGCCCATTTTAGTTATGCAAAAGTCTATCGTATTCATGCAGATTTATTTGCTATTTTAGATATCAACAATGCTTATACAGACACTTGGATTAGTAAATTAGAAGGCTGGTTAACTGCGATAGAAGATATGTCCTTTGGTCATCCAGATGAAAGTTTCACTCTGTCTATGACAGTGGGCGTCTCTTTAGAGCAAACCAACTTGTATTTAAATGCAGAAACAGCCTTGTGTCGAGCGAAAGAGCAAAGACGTAATTTACTCATTTATGATCAAGGAATTAACTTAAAACAGCAACATATTCACAATCTTGAATGGACAAAGCGTTTACGTTCTGCATTTCAAGAAGAACGTATTTTGGTATTTGCACAGCCTATTATTTGTAATCAATCGGCTAAAATTCATAAATATGAGTGTTTGGTACGCTATCAATCTCCTGAAGGGAAGATCATTACGCCTTTCCATTTTTTGGATGTTGCCAAAAAATCTCGTTTATATCCAAAAATAACCCGCACCGTGATTGAACAGGCTTGCCGCTACTTCAGCCAAAGAGATGAAGAATTCTCGATTAATATTAGCTTACAAGATGTCTTAGATCACGAGCTCACAGACCGATTATTTGCATGGATTTGTGAATATGCTGTCGCGAATCGCTTAATTCTTGAATTGGTCGAGTCGGAAGGTATTGAAAATTTCCGCGAGGTGAATCGCTTTATTGATAAAGTGCGTGCTTATGGCTGCCGTATTGCGATTGATGACTTTGGTACCGGCTATTCTAATTTTGAATACTTGCTCAAGTTACAAATGGATATGATTAAGATTGATGGCAGCTTAATTCGTAATATTGATAAAGATCAAAACGCACGTCAAGTGACTCAAGTCATTGTCGATTTCGCACAACGTTTGGGGGTACAAACGGTCGCAGAATTTGTACATAGTGCAGAAGTTCACGCAAGTGTGTGCGAATTATCGATTGATTATTCACAAGGTTACTATCTTGGAGAACCTCAACCTTTAGATACCCTAGTTATCCAAAATGAAAAATAATCAAGAAAAGTTGAGTTATCAGATAAAAATGATGGTAAATAAGATACATACCTTTTGTATACCCAATCACTTATTTATTGACAGCTTACGTATAGGCACAAAAAAAGATAAAAAAACACCTTCTTTTATATGGCCCTGATTGGACTTGTGATACAGTAATTTTCTTAACTCAAAAAGTATATTTTTCCGTTAATTTGACGAATATCAGTATGCATTCCCAGCAAGAGTTTATTTTCGATCATCTGCCTGTTGCCGCTTTACAGCTTGATATGCAAGGGTGCATTAAGGCGGCCAACAGCGCGGCGCGTGTATTACTGGGGCAAAGGCAGCAGACCCTTGTAGGGACGCATCTTGTAGAACTTTTTAATGATAAAGAAGGTAAAATCAAAACCTTATTACAACGTATGGCACGCTGCTGTGTGCAAGAAACAGGGACTTGCCCACCTTTTGTTGCTTTAGAATCTCAGAAACTCTCTGCAGAATCTTGGCAAGAAATGTCGTCAACTTCTGAAACTAGCCTCATATTAGAATTGCAATTACCTATTTTAACCCAAGTAGAAGTGGTATTTCGTTGTGTACCTCAAATGGGCTGGCTGTTGGTGTTACATGAGAGAACACGCGAACAAGAAACCTTAGCGTTAATGCAGCGTTATTTTCAAATTATCGAACAAACAGATGATTTAATTATGATTACTGACTGTGTCGGTAAAATTGATTATGTTAATCCTGCTTTTGAGCGCTGTACAGGGCTTAGTACCAAAGAAATTCTTGGTCAAACACCGGGAATGCTTAAATCTGGCAAGCATGACAGCCGCTTTTATATGCGTTTGTGGCGCACCTTACAACAAGGACAGCCTTTCCGCGATGTTTTTATTAATCGGCGCAAAGATGGCTCTTTATATTATGAAGAGAAAACCATTACACCTTTAAGGGATGCCTCAGGGCGAGTGACTCATTATATTTCTACAGGCAAGGATATTTCTAAGCATGTAGAAACCCAAGAACGCTTAGCTTATGTTGCAAACCATGATATTTTAACTGGATTACCGAATCGTACTGCACTGAAAGAACGTTTAGATAGGCGTATTCAACGTGCTCAGTTAGAAGACAAACAACTGGCTCTTTTATTAATTGACTTGGATAGATTTAAACAAGTTAATGATAGTTTTGGTCATCGTAGTGGGGATCAGTTGTTACAAGAAGTGGCGCGGCGTATTGCTGAATTAGGCGGACCACAACAATTAATTGCGCGTCAAAGTGCTGATGAATTTATTGTGCTCTTAGAAAACATTCGTACACCAAGGGCAGCTGCTTATATTGCACACAAATTGATTCATGAACTAGAACGTCCTTTTGATTTAGAAGGTGGACATGCTTATTTGAGTGCCAGCATAGGCATTACTTTATATCCCACAGATGGTAATTCAGCCAGTCAATTATTACATAATGCTGATATTGCTATGCAAAGGGCCAAAGAAAGTGGGGGTGAGACTTACCGATTTTTCACTGATGATATGACAACACAAGCAGCACAGCGTTTGCAAATGGAGTCTCAACTACGACAGGCATTATTGCATAAGGAGTTCTTTTTAGAGTACCAACCTAGAATTGATTTAAAACAAGGCAAGCTGGTTGCTGTCGAAGCCTTATTACGTTGGAAGCGGGCAGATGGTAGCCGAGTCTCTCCAGCAGAATTTATTCCTTTATTAGAAGAGATGGGGCTGATTACCTCTGTTGGTGAGTGGGTATTACATACTGCGTGTCGAGAAGCGCGTTATTGGCAGGAAATCGGTTTACCAAAAATTCGAGTTGCCGTGAATTTATCCGCACGCCAATTTCACCAAGCTAATTTATATGATGTTGTACAAAAATGTTTATTTCACTCTGGCTTGCCTGCATCTTGCCTAGAGTTAGAAATCACTGAAGGTTTAATGATAGATAATGTGCAAGAAAGCATTGCTTTACTGCAGCGTTTAAATCATATGGGGGTACATTTATCTATTGATGATTTTGGCACAGGTTATTCTTCTTTAGCTTATTTAAAACGCTTCCCTGTTCATACATTAAAAGTAGACCGCTCTTTTGTGAATGATGTGACCACAGATCCCCATGATGCAGCTATTGTGCAAACTGTGATTCATTTGGCGCACAATTTAAACTTAACTGTAACAGCTGAAGGGATAGAAACGCAGGCACAGTTAGATTTTGTGCGCCATCATGGTTGTAATGAAGGCCAAGGTTACTTTCTGGCACGTCCTATGCCAAGTGAGAATCTGATTGCTTGGTATCAGGCGCAATCTGAGATCACGGAGGAAACCTCCCAAGAGCCAACACAAGCTTCCGCGGAGCTTTCACCACCACCGTCTTCTTAATTAGTTTTGCGTAACGAGATGCGCACTTAACGCGGTCCTTTGTGCCTCTGTCAAAGGCTGTGCTTGTGCACGAGCAAAATCATAATGCACCATCACGGCCTGGCCTTGCGCGCCCAATTTACCCTCTTGCCAAGCTTCTTGACGGATCACAAAAGAGGTATTACCTAGCTTACTAATCAAAGTGCGTATTTGTATTGGCTGCCCATAAAAAAGCTCACCAACAAAATCGACCTCGATCCGCGCTAAAATAAGCTGCCATTTTTTAGGATCTAGATCTGGTGTGAAAATGGTAAATAACTCGTTACGTGCTAGCTCAAACCAAGCTGGTAACCGAGTATTATTGATATGACCTAGCGCATCTGTATCGTAAAAAGCAGGGGTAATTGTCATTTCCCACATGGGTTGATTGCTCCTAAAGGTTTATTTGTAAAACAAATAGGACCAAAGCCTAGTGAGTTTGTCAACTTTCATCTTGTGGAAAAATGTAGACTAGTGTGTATTGAGAATATATACAGGGTAATCCAAACCATAGCCATGAGCAGTACGGATTAACTCTGCTTGTTGCGCTTCTCTTAGTTTACGTCTGAGGCGACTAATTAAGGCTTCCAGACGGCGTAAATCATAGCTTTCGTACTTATGCCCCAAGGCTTCTACAAGACGGCGGCGCTCAATCACTTCCATACCTGCTTGTGCCAAAGTCGTCACAATCC
Source organism: Allopseudospirillum japonicum (assembly GCF_900108915.1). Taxonomy (GTDB): domain Bacteria; phylum Pseudomonadota; class Gammaproteobacteria; order Pseudomonadales; family Halomonadaceae; genus Pseudospirillum; species Pseudospirillum japonicum. Next base: position 16,908 of record NZ_FNYH01000018.1, on the reverse strand, counting down.
GAGTTTCGTTGTATGTCAGGTGCAAGGGTGCAGGTAAGTGCGTCGGGAAAGGATCAGGTGGGGGAAAACTCGTTAAAATCTGCGCTTTTGGCGGGTATAAATAACCTCTTTGACTATCCAAACGCCAGGTCTCTAAGGTGTTACTCTGTGCAACTGGTGCCGGTGAGCTGACAGCGGGTGTGGTTCTGGCAGTCTGTAAACGGCGACTGATACTGTGCAAGGTAGCATCGAGCTCTTGTGGATTGACCGGCTTGACCATATAAGCATCTGCGCCTTGCTGTAGCCCATGGACTTTAGCCTCTAGTGAACTACGCCCAGTTAACACCAGTAAGCCGGTTGCAGGGCGATATTCACGGATTTGTTGACATACAGCCATCCCATCACCATCAGGCAAACCCAAATCTAGGATCAGAATGTGCCATTCTTCTGTGAGATGCGCTTTCATTTGCGCGACAGAATCCGCTTCGGTTACCTCCCAGCCACAATCGCGCAGATAGCAGGCGGTTTCCTCGCGCAAATCAGGATCGTCTTCTACCAATAAAATACGATTTATCATTAACTTTATACCGAGTGGCGAATGTCTAGGATGCTGTACTTGTGATCGTTAGGCCGTTTTAGGGCTTGGGTAATGCCTGCCTATAGTAGCCAATTAAAGTCTTTAAGTGTTGTTTAAGGTCAAAATACTGATGAGCACGTGCTTGTGCAAGCTGACCGAGCGCCCTGACCTGTGATTTTTCTTGGGCTAATCGACCAATTGCCTCCGCAATCTCTGTGCCAGATTGAGGATCCACAAGTTGCCCCACACGACCTTGTTGCAATAATTCGGGAATAGCGCCTGTATTAGCACCTATAATGGCTTTCCCTAATGCCATAGCCTCAATGACCACTAACCCAAAGGCCTCATTACGCGAAGGAATACAAATAATATCCATCGCTTCTAGCACAGCAGGTAGATCCGTACGAAAACCACTAAAACTGACATGATCACTTAGTTGATGCGATTGCACAAAAGCCTGCAAAGTCGCTACAAAATCTTCATCTGCACCTTCAGCCGCCTCTAGGCCGCCAATCAGCACATAATGAAGTTTTAGCTCAGGCTGCGTGCGTAGTCTATCGGCAGCTTGTAAGAGGTATTCTTGGCCTTTACCTGGGGATAAGCGCCCTGGTAAACCGATACATACAGCATCTTCAGGAATACGCAAATGCGCACGAATCTCTGCATTGCGCTGTCGATTTTGCTGCGGCTGATAAGCTTGTAAATCCACACCATAATACAAGCGCGTAATGCGTTCAGCGGGTACGGGAAACGCTCGTAAATTCCGTTGGTACGTGGTCTCGCTAATCGAAAAAATCCGCGTCACTTTGCGATAAACCCAGCGGTGGTACAGATCTTTTTTAGGGCGAGTAACCCCCATATGATCAGTAAAAAAAATGCGGATTTGCGGCAAAAATAGACTAATTAACGCAGCCAAGCGCAAATCACTCGATTTATGGCAATGAATCACGTGAATCTGGGTGCGGCGAATGTAGGCTAGAAGTTTAGGCAAGTGTGTGAGGACACTTGCCCAAGAAGTCAGCTCATACACGTGCGCCCCTGCAGTTTTTAAAGCACTGCTTACTTTGGATGCTTGCCAAGCACAGGCATGCACTTGTAGTCCCGCAGCGCATAAATGCGGCGTGATCCGTGCGGGATACATTTCTAAACCGCCCCAACCTTTGGACAGACAAATATGCAGCAAATGAATAGGTTCTGTGCTCAAAACAGCATCCTTATGAATATTATTCACTTTTAAAGTGCAGAATAGCAGAAATTAATCAAGGACAACATCCACAAAAACGCCTCTCATATAGAAAGAGGCGTATACCTTGACCTGCTAAATTTCGATGACTTCAAAATCCACTAAAGGACTAACATCGGCCTGATAGTCGACATTTTCACAACCAAAGCCAAATAATTTTAAAAACTCGGCTTTGTAGCCTGCATAGTCGGTGAGCTCAAATAAGTTTTCTGTGGTGATCTGCGGCCATAAACGTTGACATTCTTCTTGAATGCTAGGGCGTAACTCCCAATCATCCAAACGCAGGCGCTTGTGTTCATCTATCGTCGCTTGTGTCTCTGGATTGGCTGGGTAGAGATGCTGCTGGAACAAACGATTAATTTGCTCAATACAACCTTCATGCGTGCCTTCTTGTTTCATCAATTTAAAGGCCATGGAAATGTATAAAGGCATCACAGGAATCGCAGAGGAAGCTTGCGTAACTACAGATTTCAATACGGCCACACGCGCGCGTCCCCCTTGAGAACTTAACAAGGTATCTAACGCTTGGGCCGCACGGTCTAAATCTTCCTTGGCTTTACCTAAAGCACCATGCCAATAAATTGGCCAAGTCAATTCAGTACCAATATAGCTATAAGCGAGGGTTTGACAGCCAGGCGCAAGCACACCGGCTTGATGCAGGGCTTGTATCCAAAGTTCCCAATCTTCGCCACCCATCACCTTGACGGTATTAGCAATTTCTTCTTCTGTAGCCGGCTCGACTTCCGCTTGGATAATTTGATCCTTATTGGTATCGATAGCCGTCGAACGGTAAGTTTCACCAATCGGCTTAAGCGCAGAGCGCACCAATTCACCTGTATCTGGCAGCTTACGCACTGGAGAGGCTAAAGAGTAAATTACTAAATCGACTTGGCCGCCCCAATCTTCTTGAATGCACTTGATCACTTGCTCACGTGCAGCATGCGAAAAAGCATCACCATTAATCGATTTAGCATACAAGCCTTGCTCACGTGCTAAACGTTGAAAAGCCGCGGCATTATACCAACCTGCAGTACCGGTTTTTTTCTCCGTTGGCGCTTTTTCAAAGAAAACACCTAGGGTATCTGCACCATAGCCAAAAGCAGCACTGATACGCGAAGCGAGACCATAACCACTGGAAGCACCGATCACTAAGACTTTTTTGGGGGTTGTATTGGCTTGCTGCGCCTGTGCTAATGCTTGTTTTGTGGTAGCAATCTGCTGTTTCACATTAGCTAAACAGCCACTAGGATGCGTGGTAGTACAAATAAAACCACGGATTTTAGGTTGAATAATCACGGGAAATTCCTTGCTAAGAGGTAAGACATAGAAAGTCTCGAAGGTTAAACCCAAGCTTAGCAAGGTGCAAGCGCGCCCCCAAAGACTTGAGGGCAAGCGGAGGAGGTTTTATAGTCTTGAAGTTAGAAATTATGCACGCAGATCAATATTGATTCCCATGCGACCATCTGCAGCTTGTACTGCTTGTGGCGTTTGCGTGACAGATTCCATCAAAGCCATCACATTTTGTTCTTGTGTGTCACGCGCCTGCTTAAGCACCTGAGTTTGGGCCTGTTCTTTAATTTGCTGCATTTGCGTATTGCGATCATAGTTAATTACGGCCGATGTTAAGCCTGTCATGTCCATTGTAACAACCTCATTAAAAATTTCGGTTACCTTACTTTTTAGTATAGAAGTGCCTCTTCTATCCCGCTACTGCAAAGCGTATTTTTTTGTTGATCTTAAGTAGCAAATAAATCTTTTTGTGCATCCGCCAAAGCAGGTGGGAGAGGCGTCAGTTCAGGTAATTCTGGGCACTGCTGGCGCAGTGCTTGATAAAATTTTTGTAATTGATAGGGCGCTAGTGCGTTATCTGGGGTATGCATAAAAAAGGTAATTTCTTTACCCTGTTGACGCCATTGAACGCATTGGTGCAGCCATTGATTCAAATATACTTGGTTAAGTGCGCTTTGGTGATGCCCAATAAAACGTATGATGGGATATTGATTGGTGGCTAGTACATGCAAGGGAACACGAGGTTTTTTACCCCGCGCCTTATTCAAACTGGCTTGTTCAACAGAAGTTAGCGTTACATCGGCTTGCGTGTTGAAAAGTGCCCGTGAATCGAGCATCACCCGGCTAATGTTATGTTCTATCAGATAAGCATTAAAGGCTTGTTCATGTGCGTCTTTAGCAAAAAAATCAAGGTGGCGGACTTCTAACGCATACAAATATTGAGCTGGCAAACTGGCAATAAATTTTTTTAGCTCTGGCCATTGATCAACACTTAGGCGTGCCGGTACCTGAATAAAAATTAAGCGTACTCTTTGCTCTAGTACTTCAATCGCGTCAAAAAAATCTTTAACTTGAGCACTCTCAGCGCGAGGAAAAACTGCTTGATGGGTACAACTTGCAGGTAATTTCAGCCAAAGCCGAAAATCAGGAGGCGTTTGCCAAGCCCATTGCTGGCATTTTTCACGACTTGGCGCCGCATAAAAGCTTGTATTGCCTTCCACCGCATTAAAATACTGGCTATAGGCCGCTAAGGGGGCAAGCTGCTGATTTGGCCAACACCAAGAAGGATGCTGCCATTGTGCGCAACCGTAATAAAAAGAGGGTGCAGGCATGTGAAGATACTAAAAATAACAAAGGCATCCTTAAATCATAAGGATGCCTCGAATATCATGTAAGCTTGTCGTCTTTAAAGAGGGTACAAGCTCAGCAATTCACGTTTGGCTTACTGAGCCGTAACGTTTGCTGCTTGTAGACCTTTCTGACCTTGCTCGATGTCGAAAGTAACTTTCTGACCTTCGCTCAAAGTACGGAAACCGTCGCCAACGATAGCGCGGAAGTGTACGAACACATCAGCACCGCCGTTATCTTGAGTGATAAAACCAAAACCTTTTTCTTCGTTGAACCACTTAACGGTGCCTGTAGCTTTAGACATAGAATGTCTCCTGAATCATTTTTGTAAAACTGTACGCAGATGCGTGTCTTGGCCTAAATTGACCGATCAAACTACTTATGCTGACAAACAAAGCGTGAATCTTCAGGACACAAACTTACTAGTGAAGCGGTGCAGCGAAGTGTTCATATTCAAATTGTTGCATAGCATAAACAGACCTGTCTGCCAGGCCATGATCCATATTAGCACACTAATAAGCTTTGTATAGCACTATTTTATATTCAGCCAAAAAAAATTCTAACTTCTAGACGCATTTTATCTAACTTCTTGTATTTTCTATAAAAAAAGCTAAGCTTATTCTCATATCACATTTAGGAGACTTATCAGATGCTTGCCCCTCATGAAGTTCTACAGCAATTAGGCGCACATTTTCAGCAAACAACGGAAAAGTTGCAACAACAAGCACCACAAGAATTACCCGCTCCAGTGAAAAACTTTTTAAATAAAGGACTAGAATCCCTGGATGTTGTCTCACGCGAAGAGTTTGACGTGCAAATGGAAGTTCTGCGCAGAACACGACAAAAGCTAGAAGCGTTAGAAACTCAAGTCGCTCATTTAGAAGCACGTATTCAAGCGTTAGAGGGCAAAGCCCCAACAGCAGATACCTTACCTTAGCCAATTTTTGCCCATCCCTTCCCTGCAAGGAAGGGATCTTTCTCCTTGTTTGGTCGCGGAAAAGACTTGCCCTGAAGCAAGTCAGGGTTTAGGGTGAATTGCATCTTGTTATGCCAAGGACGCCACTGTTTAGCACTCATGTCACTGACCCAAAATAGATTATTAATTTGTGCTCCCCCTGCCTTGTGTGAACCTCTTGTTCACGCCTTGACGACTGCGGCCCAAGTGACAGGCGTAGCTATTGAAATAGCGACTTATGAGCACTGGGATCTTAATGCATTAGCTTTTGTACCTGCGCTTATTTTTTGCGATCCACAGTTGGCCTTACCTGAAAAAACCTCTTGGATTACTCTGCGCCAGCACGCCCCTTTAGTCTGGTTGGGCAAGCCATCTGCCCCCCAAGTGCAACAAAGCTATGCATTTGATTTATGGGGCTATTGGTCTTTTGCTGATACGCAGCAGTTGGCCTTGGCCTGTGTACAAATCTTACAAAGATTAGTGCATGAGAGAATGCAAAACGCTTGTATTCAAAGTTTGCAGGAAGCCCATCAGGATTTACAAACACAACTCGCTTTATTACGCCAAGATCAAGAAGCGGGCCATTTTGTCCAACAAAAATTATTGCCTCCAAGCCAAATGCAGGTTGCTGGGCTAGATATTCACTATGCCTTGTATCCCTCGTTATATCTCAGTGGTGATTTTGTCGATACTTTGGCGCTAGATGAAAAGAGCGCACTCTTTTATGTCGCGGATGTTTCCGGACATGGGGCATCTTCCGCCTTTGTCACTATTTTATTGAAGTATCTTGTCACCCGTGCTTGCCAAGCTTTTATTTCTGCACCGACAAAAACCCATCCACCATCGCCTGCCGATTTATTAGCGCAAATTAATACCCAGCTTTTGGAAACGGATCTAGGCAAACATCTCACGATTTTTCTTGCAATCTATGATCGCAGAACGCGCACGCTCACTTATAGTACAGGTGCACACTTACCTGTGCCTGTGCTGGTCGGTCCGCAAGGACAAGCCAAGCCCTTGCCTATGCAGGGTTTACCTGTGGGTTTGTTTGCAGGGGTACAATATCCGCAATACACTTGTCAGCTAGAAGTTGGTGCTTATTTAGTGCTGGCTTCTGATGGGGTATTTGAACTCTTAGAAGCACCTTCACTCGAAGCCAAAGAGGCTGATCTGCATGACAAATACATCCAATGCCAAGGCGATTTTGCACGCTTACAAGCTTTACTCAAGCTGCCTTGTGCTTGTCCTGATGACCTGACACTGATGACCATTTCTGGGTTTTAATTATGCAATCCGGTAAAATTTTGGTAGCCCAAAGTGAGCACACTTTTATCCTCAAACTTTGTGGGGATGTGCGCTTGACTTTTTGTGCCACCCTAGATGATTTGCTGAAGGTAATTTTCCAACAACCTCAAATCAATACCGTCATGGTGGATTTAAGTGAAGCAGAAAATTTAGACAGTACCACCCTAGGCTTGCTTGCAAAAATTGCGATCCAAGCACAAGTTGCAGGTTTTAATGTTCCTACCATTATTTGTGCACATACAGATATTCAACGTTTACTCACTAGCATGGGATTCGAGCAGTTTTTTGTGATTGCCAATGAGCCTATACGTTATGCCAGCCAACTCGCAGAAGCGCCTTTATTACAAGCCAGTGAACAAGAAATGCGCGCGCAAATTTTAGAAGCGCATAAAACCCTAATGAGCATGAATGAAAATAACCGTGAAGCCTTTCAAAGTGTTGTTGAAGCTTTAGAAGCGCATCATCAAGAAACAAACACGACCAATTAATCTCTACTTCATAACTTCATATGCAAGCTTTATTACAACGTGTACGTCATGCCAGTGTGACCGTGAACCAAGCCGTCGTTGGGGAAATTCAGCAAGGCTTATTAGTTTTTTTAGGCGTGGAGCCGGAAGATACCCCTGCTAAAGCAGAGGCTTTAATTGAGCGGATTTTAAAATATCGTGTCTTTAGTGACGCACAAGACAAGATGAATTTAAGTCTGCAAGATATCCAAGGCGGGCTTTTATTAGTCTCCCAATTTACACTCGCTGCAGATACCCGCAAAGGCTTACGCCCGAGTTTTTCCAGTGCGGCCTCACCTGCTTTAGGGCAGCACTTATATGAACATGCCCTTGCACATGCACATCAATGCCATCCACAAGTCGCAAGTGGGCGTTTTGGTGCGGATATGCAGGTGTCTTTAGTCAATGATGGCCCTGTGACTTTCTTATTAAGCAATTAGCCGGTCGCTGGCTTGCGACTGGCAAGATAAATCCCACCAAAAATCAACACCAAGCCCGCAAAGTGATACTGTTGCAGTTGCTCACCAAGAAACAACACCGAAAGCAAAATACCAAAAGCGGGGATTAAATGAATAAAATGCCCCGTTCTTGCTGCCCCTAATTGCGCTACCGCGCGATTCCAAAATAAATAAGCCAAAATAGACGCAAAACAAGCCACATAAAACACACTGATCACTGCTGGCCAAGTCATAGGCATCACACTGTCTTGAACCCAAGTATCCCAAAGATAAACCGGCATAAGTAAAAACCAGCCCATAGCTACTGTGGTGGCAAAAAACACAAAAGGACTCAAACCTTGCGGGCGCACTTTCAATAAAACGGAATATAAAGCCCAGCTCATTACAGCAGCCAAGATCCAATAATTCCCCTGATCAACAAAATCCAAGGCGAGCAAATGCCCTAATTCGCCTTGCGTAATGACCAGCAGTACCCCAAGCAAAGATGCCAACATTCCGATCAACTGTACCTTCCCAATCCCTTCACGAAAGACCAACCAACTAAACGCCAACATAAAAATAGGCCCAGCAGACAAGAGTAAAATCCCGTTGGTAGCAGCGGTGGTTTGCAAACCGAGATACACAAAGGTGTTAAAGTTAGTCACCCCGAGTACACTTAAAATCAGTAATTTACGCCAATGGGTGCGAATCACAGGCCAAGAGGTGCGCCACGCTGACCAAGCAAAAGGGGTGATCAAAGCAAGTGCCAGTGTCCAACGCCAAAAAGCCAACCCCAGAGGCGGAATTTGTGCATGAAACGCACGTGCCATCACGAAATTACCGCTCCAAAACAAGGTGGTTAGCACTAAAAGACCATAGGCGAGATGATCCTGATCCTTGAAAAAGCGAGGAAATTTGCTGACTTGCATAAGTGCTCCAAAAGTTTCAGGTTGCTTGTAGACAAAATAACGGCCTAGCATACGTGCCTTAATTAAAGAGCGCCAATTTCGGAGAAAACCCCATGTATACTCTGCAAGATCTCTTCACTTTGATGCAGCATTTGCGCGATCCAGAAGGCGGCTGCCCTTGGGATCAAGCACAAAATTTCTTGTCGCTCAGTAGCCATACCCTAGAAGAAGCCTATGAAGTCGTGGATGCTATTGAACGCCAAGATTGGCCACATTTGCAGGAAGAGTTAGGCGATTTGCTGTTTCAAGTCATTTTCTACGCCCAACTAGGGCAAGAAGGGGTACAAGGGGCTGATTTTAGCTTTGCTCAGATTGTCGATACCCTAGTGCAAAAAATGTTGCGCCGTCATCCGCATGTCTTTCCTGATGGCACCTTAGCCAGTGCTCAGCACGCCACTTCACTTAGCGAGGCTCAAGTGCATCAACATTGGGAGACGCTTAAAGCACAAGAAAAACCGCAAGCCAAGGGTTTGCTAGCAGATATTCCCCTGGCTTTGCCTGGATTAACGCGGGCAGCCAAAATACAAAAAAAAGCAGCACGCGTTGGTTTTGATTGGCCCGATATTCAAGGCGCTTTGGCCAAAGTGTATGAGGAGTTGCAAGAATTAGAGCAAGCCCTAGCCACAGAGAATCTAACCGAAGCGCAGCAAGAATATGGCGATTTACTCTTTGCCTGTACCAATTTAAGCCGTTTTTTACAGCAGGATCCTGAAGCCGCTTTGCGACGCACGCAAGCCAAGTTTAGCCAGCGTTTTGCTTATATCGAAACACAATTACAAACGAGGGGTTTAAGCTTTGCGCAGGTGAGCCTAGAACAAATGGATGCTTGGTGGGAGGAGGCTAAATTACAAGAATAACAAGTAATTATCGCCAAGCCTGTGCTAACGCTTCCCATAAAGGCGCTCGATACGCAGGACTCTCATTCACAAGGTGATGGCGTGCACCAGCAATGATCACAGGGTTTTTAGCGCCTACTTGCTGTGCCAATACCGGTAGATTAAAGCGCCAATCCACCGTCTGATCCGCATCCCCTTGCACTAATAAAACCGGTACCTGAGTTTGTGCAGGTACTTGTGTTACCCAATCGACCCAAGCAATTAAAGCACCGACCCAAGCCACATCCACATGCTTGGATTGCAAAGGATCTTGCTGTAAAAAATCGACAAAAGATGCCTGGTGCGAGTTGGCTTTAAACACTCTCGGAACCCGAGTGACCCAAGGGCTTAAAGTACGCCATAACCAACGGATTTGACGCCAATTCACAGGGCGCACTAACGGGGAAATCAAGCTGATATGCTGCCAAGGACTCGGCGCAACTTCAAGCAAATGCTGGGTTAAAATCGCTGCACCTGTACTTTGCCCCAAAGCGAATAAAGGCTGATCCGCCGTGGGAAGATCCGCCAAAATGGCTTGTAAAATGTGCTGATACTCACTAAAGCAACGAATGCTAGCACGTCGGCCACTCGATAAACCATGCCCTGGCAAATCAAAGCATTCCACGGCTAAACCTTGCTTTAACGCAAAATCAATCACCTCCGCATACAAACCGGTATGATCATAATAACCGTGGCAAATCAGCACACAAGCTCGTGGCTGCGCCGGTTGCCATCTTTGCCGTAAAATCTGATAACTTGCATGTTCCGTTTGGATTCTTTGCCAACCAAATGCGTACTCATGTGCGCTTTCAGTGGCTTGTGCCAGTTGGTACGTCTGCAAATAAGTTTGCCAAACGGGCGGCATATGCGTTTGTGGATACACCAGAGAAGGCAAACCCAAATCCGGTAACTGATCTGTATTTAGCCCAATTAACCAGTGTGCTAGTTGTACTTGTGCGCTCTTTTGCATACAGATTCCCTAAGACGAATGGCGGTTCAGCTTTCAGTACAAAACAAGCTATGATGTGAACCTTAATTTGTTTATTGATCTTGCAGCAAAAACTGCTAAGACAGAAATGCGCGACAGGCAAGACTAGCAGATTCAACAAGATTTTGTTAAAACAACTCGGCCTGTACAAGGTTTGTATGTGTACTCGGCACAAGTACATATAAAAATCCGGCCATATGGGTTGGCAAACACTTGTATTTTGTATGGCTTTTTTATCCCTTGCACTTTGAGTTTAAAGGAACCTTGACAATGACAGATAGAATCAGCGTTGGAGAGCTAAAAGTTGCCTCCACCCTGTACACTTTTATTAACCAAGAAGCCTTGCCCGGTACTGGGGTGAGTGAAGCCGATTTTTGGGACGGTTTAAACCAGTTGGTGCGTGATCTGGCACCACGTAACCGTGAATTACTGCAAAAGCGTGATGCTTTTCAGGCAAAAATTGATCAATGGCATTTGGCACGTCAAGGCCAAGCGTTTGATTTGGAAACCTATAAAGCCTTTTTAAAAGAAATCGGTTACTTGCTCCCTGAAGGGGAAGATTTCACCGCAACCACCACGCAAGTGGATACAGAAATTGCCCGTATGGCAGGCCCTCAGTTAGTAGTTCCTGTGATGAATGCGCGGTATGCGCTCAATGCAGCGAATGCGCGCTGGGGCAGTTTGTATGATGCGCTTTATGGTACCGATGCCATTAGTGAACAAGATGGTGCTGAGAAAAGCAGTGGTTATAACCCTGTGCGTGGGCAAAAAGTCATTGCCTTTGCCCGTGAGTTTTTAGATGAAACGATTCCACTCGCCCAAGGCTCTCATGCCCAAGCAAGCGCCTATCGTATTCAAGCCGGTCAACTCAGTGTGCAACTGGCTGATGGTAGCCAAACCGGCTTACAAGACGCTAGTGCTTGCCTTGGTTATCAGGGCACAGAAGAAGCACCTTCGGCCATTTTGTTTGTACAAAATGGTCTGCATTTCGAGTTACAAATCGACCGTGAACACTTTATTGGTAAAGATGATCCAGCAGGTGTCAAAGACATCCTGATGGAAGCCGCTTTAACCACCATTATGGATTGCGAAGACTCAGTTGCCGCAGTCGATGCTCAAGATAAAGTGGTCGTTTACCGCAATTGGCTTGGCTTAATGAAAGGTGATTTAAGCGAGCAGGTGAAAAAAGGTGCACAAACCATTACCCGTCGTCTCAACGGGGATCGCGCCTATACCACCCTAGATGGCCAAACTTTGACCCTGCACGGTCGTTCTTTGATGTTTGTGCGTAATGTTGGCCACTTGATGACCATCAATGCCGTGGAAGATGCACAGGGCCAAGAAATCCCCGAAGGGATTTTAGATGGCTTAGTGACTTCTTTGATTGCGATACACGATTTACAAGGCAATGGCGCTTACCGCAACTCGCGTGAAGGCTCTGTGTATATCGTCAAGCCCAAAATGCACGGTCCGGAAGAAGTGGCTTTCACCAATGAATTGTTCGGCCGTATCGAGCAAATTCTAGGGCTGGCAGCCAATACGTTGAAAGTCGGCATCATGGATGAAGAGCGCCGTACCACGGTCAACTTGAAAGAGTGTATCCGCGCGGCGAAAGAACGTGTGGTCTTTATTAACACAGGTTTCCTTGATCGTACTGGTGATGAAATCCATACCTCAATGGAAGCCGGTCCCATGATTCGTAAAGGCGACATGAAAGCCGCTGCTTGGATTAGCGCTTACGAAAACTGGAACGTAGACATTGGCTTAGCCTGTGGTTTACAAGGCCGTGCACAAATTGGTAAGGGCATGTGGCCAATTCCTGATCAAATGGCCAATATGTTGCAAGTGAAATTAGGCCACCCGATGGCAGGCGCGAATACAGCTTGGGTCCCTTCACCGACGGCAGCGACCTTGCACGCACTCCATTATCACAAAGTCGATGTCTTTGCACGTCAGCAAGAGCTCAAGCAACGAGCGCGCGCTAGTCTGGATGATATTTTGACCTTACCTGTTGCCACAGACCCTAACTGGAGCGCGGAAGAAATTCAGCAAGAGTTAGACAATAACGCTCAAGGCATTTTAGGTTATGTGGTACGTTGGGTTGATCAAGGTGTTGGCTGTTCAAAAGTGCCCGATATTAATGATGTCGGCTTGATGGAAGACCGCGCGACCTTGCGTATTTCCAGTCAGCATATTGCTAACTGGTTACATCACGGTATTTGTAGCGAAAAACAAGTCATCGAAACCATGCAACGTATGGCCGCTGTGGTCGATCGTCAAAACGCAGAGGATCCTGCTTATACTCCAATGGCGCCACATTTTGATGACAGTGTAGCTTTCCAAGCAGCCTGTGATTTGGTGTTGAAAGGCCGCGAACAACCAAATGGTTATACCGAACCCGTCTTACACCGTCGCCGCATTGAAGCCAAAGCCAAACAGGCTTAGTTGCTACCCTAAAAAGTAAACTTTTAATTACTTATTTTAAAGCTCGTGTATTCTATTGAATATACGGGCTTTTTTATTTCATTTATTTTTGGTGCAGGATTAAAACAGATTAAAAATGTACTAAAAATATGCTTTTTTATGTTTTTAAATTGTGTTTTTTTGTCAATAAATATCAGTTTATTTGTCTTTATAAGCTGATATACTTGAGTTTATCCTTTTAATGTCGATAAAAGATGGTACCAACTAAATAGCACACTTAAGGGATTAAATACAATGCGTACTCGCAGCATCCAGCATGATGAACAGCTTGTGGTTATTTCCCATCATTCGCATACAGGTTCTTGGACAAAACCCCTCATTTTAGGCTTGTGTTTAAGTGCAGCTATGGGCGCAAGTTATGGTCTGGGTTATTACACACAAGATACAGCCTCTTATGACACGAACACAGAAACTCGTACTTCTGGCAGTTTGGGATTAAGACAAGCCCTCGCCGCACAAGAAGATGAAGATTTCTTCCTACGTGTTGAGCAACTACAAAAACATGTACAACGTTTGCAACAACAACAAAGTGCGTATCAAGAAACGCACCTTGCACTCAAACAAGAGGTCAAGCGCCTAACTTCTGAGTTGAATGCTTATCGTGAATTTACCCATACAGATCATAATTTAGATCAAGGGGTTCGTATTGAAAACTGGCAATTAACCCAATTAGACCCACATCAATATGAATATAAATTCTCGATTCAACAAGAGACAGAAGGCCAAAAAATCGAAGGCATGGCCTTTGTTAATTTAATTGGTGAACAACAAGGGCAAGAAAGTATTATTCATTTGCCTTCCCCTGAAACCAATAAATTGGGCACACCTTTTAGTTTCCGTTATCTGCGCGAAATTAATGGACAAGTCGCTTTACCAGAGAATTTTACCCCGCAATATTTGCAGGTAGTCATTTATACACGTGGTGACAAAGCCACACGCCTTGAAAGCTTACATGCTTGGCCACCACAAGCTTAAGGGTTCAACTTTTGCTGCAAGCAAGCAAAAACTTGGGCAAGACTAGGTGGATTGCCGTGTGGATCAAAGACCGCATCGTGCAAAGGCTCGTAACGCGGCCAATAACGATAAGGCACAGTTTTAAAGAAAATCCCCAAGGTGGGTGTATGGGTCGCTAAGGCGAGATTACGTACACCCGTATCACCAGCAATTAAACAAGCTGCTTGGGTAAGACGTTCGGTCAGTTCAGGTAAGGATTCGCAAGCAATCAGCTTAATTTGTGGATATTGGCTACTGAGCTCCAATAAGAAATCAAGCTGCTCATGCGCATTTTTACCGGCTAACACCTGATGCTCACGTTCAGGCCAAGTTTGCGCACTTTTTTCTAATAAGGCCAACCAAGCTGCTTGCGGCCAACACTTATTTGTCATGGCCGCAAAAGGAAAATAAACCACAGCTTGCCGAGATGCTGCTTGATGTTGTGGTAACGCAAAGTTCAGCGGGTATTCAGGTTGATGACCAAACACTTTGACAAAATCCAGCAAAATCTCTGCTTCATAATGGAAATCCGAGCGCAAAATCCCTATGTCGTATAACAAGGGATTGAGCCAACTTTGGTAAGGAAAACCTAGCTTAATTTTTGCGGGGACGAGTTTGGTCAACATACGTGAGCGCGAAGTTGAAGCCAGATCAAATAAAAGATCAAATTTCCCCAAAGCTTTGATGGCTTGATAGCTTGGCCACCAAGGCGCTTTTTTATCCCAAATATGCACCTCGTCCACCAAATCGACAGGCGCTGCATATTGATAATGTGCCAGCAAGCTTAAACAAATCTGTGCTTGGGGACACAAGCGGCGCAGTTCCACTAAAAAAGGACGGGTAGCCATCATATCGCCAAAGGCACAATGCCGAATGACCAAAATTTTTTGCGCGTGTGTGATGACCTCAGGATGTTGCAATTGCTGACGTGTCTGTGTACGCATATAACCGCCTTTTTCTAACCAAGCTTGCTGCATAAAAACGCTTTCCTCCTCATTGTCTTATTCGGTTGTTCAGTTGACTTTTAGATGTCAGTCCCTAGAATCGAGCCGCTTATCTTGATCAATCTGAAAAGACTTGTCTGTCTTATCAACCTAAACAGTGCACTCGACGGTGATTGCATCTTGCCTGTTTAGGCTGCCGCCTTTTTATTGGCTGCCTGCCGATGCCTTACTTGAATCAATATTCCAAGGTCTTATATGTTTGAAACGATGAAATCCGAGTGGCTCTCCAATTTACGCGGAGATTTACTTGCAGGTACGGTCGTTGCTTTAGCTTTAATTCCTGAAGCAATTGCTTTTTCTATTATTGCCGGTGTCGATCCGAAAGTGGGCTTGTACGCCTCCTTTTGTATTGCGGTGATCATTGCCTTTGTAGGCGGACGCCCCGGCATGATTTCTGCCGCTACCGGCGCAATGGCCTTATTAATGGTGACTTTGGTGCGTGAGCACGGTTTGGAATACTTGTTAGCAGCCACCTTATTAACAGGGCTATTGCAGATTATCGCCGGCTACTTGCAACTAGGCAACTTGATGCGTTTTGTGTCTCGCTCGGTCGTCACCGGCTTTGTTAATGCCTTAGCGATTTTGATTTTTATGGCTCAGCTTCCCGAACTGATTAATGTCACCTGGCATGTCTATGCGATGACGGCCGCTGGCTTAGGTATTATTTATTTATTTCCTTATGTGCCCAAAATTGGCAAAAGTTTACCCTCGCCTTTGGTCTGTATTGTCACTTTAACCTTAGTTTCTATGGTCTTGGGATTAGAGATCCGCACGGTTGGTGATATGGGCGAGTTACCAGATACCTTGCCGGTTTTTTTATGGCCGCAAGTCCCTTTTAACTTGGAAACCTTGTGGATTATTTTACCCTATTCACTCGGTTTAGCCGTGGTTGGTTTGTTGGAATCCATGATGACAGCGGCGATTGTCGATGATTTAACCGACACCAGCAGCGACCGTAATCGCGAATGTAAAGGCCAAGGGATCGCTAATATAGGTGCGGGTTTACTAGGAGGCATGGCAGGTTGTGCTATGATTGGCCAGTCCATTATTAATGTGAAATCTGGTGGACGCGGGCGTTTATCAACCTTTGTTGCCGGCTTATTTTTAATTATCTTAGTGGTATTTTTAGACGCTTGGATTCAGCAAATCCCTATGGCTGCCTTGGTAGCCGTCATGATTATGGTCTCTATCGGCACTTTCTCTTGGAGTTCTATTCGGGATTTACGCACCCATCCCCTATCAACCAATATCGTCATGCTCAGTACCGTCGCGGTCGTGGTTGCCACCCATAACCTAGCTTTAGGTGTTTTTGTTGGTGTTTTACTTGCGACTTTATTTTTTGCCAACAAAATTGGCCGTTTATTGGTAGTACATGCGCAGCAGGATGCCACTACAGAAACGCTTACCTATCAGGTGGTTGGCCAAGTCTTTTTTGCTTCCTCAGAACGTTTTTTGGCCGCCTTTGATTTTAAACAAGCCGTCGATAAAGTGATCATCGATCTAAGCCAAGCGCATTTTTGGGATATTACTGCGGTATCTGCTTTAGATAAGGTGGTCATTAAATTCCGTCGTGAAGGGGCAGACGTTGAAGTGATCGGCATGAACCAAGCTACCGCCACAGTGGTAGATAAGTTTGGCGTGCATCAGGACGCTAAAAAAGCAGAGCAATTACTGCAAAATCACTAATTGACTGCGCCTCGCCCTGAAGGAAGGAATCTCTCGCACAAAACTGATAATCAAGGCTGCCGGTTGATCAATCAGCGGCCTTTTTTATTGCGCGCCAAGGGCGCAAATATCTTTATCTTTCTATTCTCTTACTTACTATTAGTGACTACTCCCCGCCCGTCGCCTAACGGCTATGAGCGAGGCTTCTTGTTTCAACGTCCGCAACAATCAAATGAATGATTGACTTACACAGACTCCGCAAGCGAAAACGACAGTCCAGCCGCTTTAAGTT
>NZ_FNYH01000027.1 GCF_900108915.1 Allopseudospirillum japonicum | reverse complement strand
AAGGCCGTTTTCTTGGTGAGCAAGCGCAAGGGGCTATGTCCGCTTTTGAGGCACAGCACTTACAAGAAAATATTCAGGGTGTGATTGGTTTAGAAAAAATCAATCCATAAACATTTTAGGTATTTTTCACATGGCATGGCATCAATATCTTTCTATCTTGTTTTTATTGCTGGTCAGTCCGCTAGGGATAGCGAAAGAACAGATCGCAAAAGTGTTATTCACTCATGGAAAGCACCTAAAACTTATTGGTGTAGATCAACAAGAAAGAAGGTTAGAAAAAGATGCCGAGCTGTTTGTTGGTGATTACTTAGAAACAGGTGCAGCCAGTGTTGTGCAAGTTTTATATATTGATGGTGGACGCCTTGCTATTCGCCCATATAGCAAGATTTATTTAGAAGAGTTTCAATATCAAGCAGATGTTCCCGAGGAAAATAAATCCAGTATTAGTTTGTTGCAAGGTGGTTTAAGGGCTATTACAGGAGCTGTAGGTAAGTTAAATCCAGATCAGGTTAAATATAAAACACCTGTAGCCACTATAGGTATTCGTGGTACAGATATAGAAATCTATCATATTCCTGCGGATGGCCACCCAGATTATCCTGGAATGAGCCAAGGAAGTTATCTACATGTTAATTCAGGTGCTGCTTTTATGCAGGTGGGAGGCGTTTTACAAGAGGTTAATCCTGGTCAAAGCGTCTTTACTCATGGCCGACAAGGGATTATCTTTGCGCCTTTTCCCAGCCATCAACCGAAGATTGAATCCAATCCAAGCAAAGAAAAACTGGGAAATAATTTCAATCAAGATGCTGCCTTTAATAGTGGCTTGAATTATCAGGATAAAGCGCTTTCTAATCTTATAAACTCAGATCTAGGAAATGATTTACAAGACAACTTAAATAATCAGGAAATACCTGATGATAAAGATACAAAAATACCAGCTACAGATTCTGATAATATATTGCCAGATTCACAACCACCTGAACCTCCAAATACTACTCCCCCTGTATTGCCTGAATTGCCGCCTATCACACCAACAACGCCTATAGAAAATGAAACTACTTCGAATTCTTTTGAAGACTTTTTTATAGGTGAGAATACAACGAATGGTATTGTTGTAGATACACCTAATCCAGAGGATATAGTTAACCCAGGCGATGCGGTTAATCCAGAGGATACAGTTAATCCAGACGATACGGTTAATCCAGAGGATACGGTTAATCCAGAGGATACGGTTAATCCAGAGGATACGGTTAATCCAGAGGATACGGTTAATCCAGAGGATACGGTTAATCCAGAGGATACGGTTAATCCAGAGGATACGGTTAATCCAGAGGATACGGTTAATCCAGACGATACGGTTAATCCAGAGGATACGGTTACTCCAGAGGGTACGGTTGATCCAGAGGATACGGTTGATCCAGAGGATACGGTTGATCCAGAGGATACGGTTAATCCAGACGATAATATAAATACAGGTGGTGGGTCAGAAACTGACACTAATGGTGGATCAGAAACTGACACTAATGGTGGATCAGAAACTGACACTAATGGTGGATCAGATACCGATACCAGTGGTGGGTCAGAAACCGATACCAATAGTGGATCAGAAACTGACACTAATGGTGGATTAGATACCGATACCAATGGTGGGTCAGAAACCGATACCAATGGTGGATCAGAAACCGATACCAATGGTGGGTCAGAAACCGATACCAATGGTGGATCAGATACCGATACCGATACCAATGGTGGGTCAGAAACCGATACCAATGGTGGGTCAGAAACCGATACCAATGGTGGATCAGATACCGATACCAATGGTGGATCAGAAACCGATACCAATAGTGGATCAGAAACTGACACTAATGGTGGATCAGATACCGATACCAGTGGTGGGTCAGAAACCGATACCAATGGTGGATCAGATACCGATACCAATGGTGGATCAGAAACTGACACTAATGGTGGATCAGATACCGATACCAGTGGTGGATCAGAAACCGATACCAATAGTGGATCAGAAACTGACACTAATGGTGGATCAGAAACCGATACCAATGGTGGGTCAGAAACCGATACCAATGGTGGGTCAGAAACCGATACCAATGGTGGATCAGGAACTGAAAATAACGGTGGACCTATTTTGATAGACAATGGCAAGCCTTTACAGCCACCAATGCAAGGAAAGTCCCCAACACAATATGATATTGTGTACTCTACTATGCAAAAAGATCAAAGTTCAAAAGAAAGCAAAAATGTCTATACCTTAAATGACCAAGTGCCTGTGTACTGGGGGCGTTGGAGTCGTCCTCAAGCCGGTTTAGCTACGCAAAAAGGTTTTTATATTGAAAGTGAACACAGCCTTGCTTTGGA
>NZ_FNYH01000014.1 GCF_900108915.1 Allopseudospirillum japonicum | reverse complement strand
GCCGAGTCTTTGGAAACGGTCACTGTGCTGGGTTCGCCGGGCAGTTCACGGCTCCAGCGAATGTCCAGCGGGGTTTTGCTCTTGGCCAGATACAGCTTGCCGTTCTGGTATTTAAAGGCCGAGCGGGTGAACTCCGCCGACTGGCGGTGCCGCTTGCTCTTGAATACCGGGTACTTGGCACGGCCCTCAAAGAAGTTTTTGAAGGCGGCTTGCTGGTGGCGAAGGCATTGCTGCAAGGGGACACACGACACCTCAGACAGGAACGCCAACTTGGGATCTTTTTTGATGTCGGTCAGTCGGGCGTTGGCAGCGACATAGCCGATCTTTTCCTGGCGTTGATAAAAGGCATCGGTACGCCAGCGCAGTATCGCGTTATAGACAAAACGCACACAGCCGAAGGTCTGGGCCAGCAGCTCAGTTTGTTCGGGCGTCGGGTAAAATCGATATTTATAGGCGCGTTTCATCATGTGTCACATTTTAGTACATTTTTTGTGAAGATAGCAACCCACTTAAAACGGAGGAGCGGGAACAGGGGCGGCTGACGCCGCCGCGCTATCCCTCCCTGCCCTAAAAGGACGGGGGTTCCCGCGCAAAATTGATGAATATTAGAGAAGCAGTAAGGAATGATTGGGATGCAATCTGGCCGATTTTTCATGAAATTGTAAAAGCCGGAGAAACTTACGCATACGATGTTGAAACCACCAAGGAACAGGCAGAAAAAATTTGGCTAGACACACCCCGAAAGACGTATGTTTTTGAGGAAGCTGGTGAAATTCTCGGTACATACTATATAAAAACAAACCAAGCTGGGCCTGGTAACGCCGCGCTCACCGGCAATTTGGAGCGCAGCGTAAAATTGTCCGTGTGCAGCGCCTTGTTATACCAATAGCTCCCTCATATGCTTTTCAAGCAATTGAATTTCATCATGCAGCGATCTTAACTCCTCTAGTGTATCTACTTCCTTGATAAATTCAGAACCGTCGGTGTATGTAACCTCATATATGTAGGTTTCAATCGGAGAATCCATTTTAAATGAAGGACTTTCAAGAAATTCACTAGCTTCAACAACACTTTCAAATGAAATCGGTTGAGAATCGTGGCGCAGTATAAACCTGATTTCTTGTGGCAAGGCGGATAGAGTTGAACGCACACGATCGACATAACCATTTATTGCCGTTATTCCAACTAGATCGTGTAACTTATTTTTAACTTCGATTTTCTTTTCCGGCGTAAAACCGTTTTCAAAATTATTAACTAATTCTGATTTTTGCTCTTCTGCTAGCTTATCTGGATAATCAACCACTAGCCCGCAATCAGCGAAAGCTTGTACTATTTTTGCTTTAGGTATGTAAAAAAGGTCAATTCCTCTTGTGCGAACAAGCTCTCTAGCAGGGTTGGTAAAATCCCCAGCAGAAACAATTCCTAAAAACCTAGCGGTAGGATAAGTGTCTTTCATGGGAAGCAGCTTACCACTATCATCTCTCGCCTTATCTTTAGAGTGCCGACTTCCACGACGCCAAAAACATTCAATAAATGCTACAGGAACTCCTCGCGTTTCAGATGTGCCTCCAAGTTCCAAAACTGCATCGTAATCGACTGCATTTCCGTCAATATCATTCCATAAAATCTTTCCTGCTCTTGCCGTCCTCTCTACAAACCTAGAATCAACAAAAAGGTTTAGCTTTTCTCCAACCGTTTGAAGTAATGGAAAAACGAAGTGCTCTTCGAACCAATCTCCTACCAATTGTCCAAGTTTATGCCCAGATGATGCGTTATTATTTGCCATATTAGCCCTTTACCCAAAGTCTTCCTTCATGAAGTGGAACAGTATGTGTTCTATTTTTCCACTTCACATTTCTGTCTCTTAGCTTTTCAAAAGAAAATGATTTAAACCCATGATACACGGCAAGTTCACCGAGCCATTTTTCAGCTGGAACGTGAACACCGTATGGGGCAGAATCACCTATTACAAAACATATTTCTGACCCTTTATCCATCACAGGCCTGCAGTTTTTCCAGATTTTTGATAAGTCCAAAAAATATGCCGCTATCATAGTGTGATAAGTTTTTTTACCGCCTTTTCCGAGCCTTACTTTTTCAAGCTCCCTAACTACAGGAGTGAGTTCTTCCAAAATTGGCGCAAGAAGTGGTTCCTCAAGGATTTCATCGAGCACTATTTTATCTGCCGCAGAATGCTGAGAGCATGACCTCATAATTGTTGGTCTTACGGCTGTTTTCAGATCACCCCAGCCACTAATTTCGCCCCAAAACATCATTTCGAGTCTTGTAGCATCTGCATAGTCATAGTTATTTGGATATGGGGGAGAAGTAATAAGCAGATTGCACTTTGGTGATTCTATTGATCCCCGAACATCCTGCTTGAATATTTGGGCGCTATTAGACCAGTTTGCGCATTTTGCGTACTCCATATCTTGGGCCATCAGCTTAGCTTTTCCTAAAAAAGCATCTTTAACATCAATAACTTTTGCCTTGGATTTGTTTGGTAAGACGTACTGCCATTGGGCCGTTCCCGCTTTACTGCATGCCCTAAGAATGGAAGTTATATTAAGCCATACAAGCTCCCAAACAGGATTTTCGTCGGCCAGTTTTTCATAAGCAAACCGCAAATTATCTAGCTTAGATAGTGCTTCGATGTCATAGCACTTCCCTAGTAAATTTGATTCATCATGGCGTTCAGTTTGTTTGTTGCGTTTTTCTGCTAAGTTAAGAACCTGATTGCAAGCTTCTGTAAAATCTAATTCATCAAGTATCCATTGATTCTTTGCCTTAGCAATTCTCGCTACAAAGGGGTGGCCTTCAAAGCCGTAAACCCGATTGCCTAAAGAAGCACCTGCAAAAGCTGTAGTGCCTGAGCCTAAAAATGGGTCAAGAACAACAGCTTTTGTGTCATGCTCTGATTCAAATTTTTTTATTTCAGATTGAACCCACTCAGCCGAATATCCAGCTGAATAACGAAACCACCTGTGGACAGGTAGCTTCATATTATCTGTGAATGTGCCTGAGCGAGCTTTAATTTTGCTCATGTAATAATCTCGTATCATGTAAAAAAAGCATTTTACCATGGGTGTTTTTAAAAGTCCATGGTGTTTCTGGCACTCGGAGGTATAACCATGTTTGCAACTGTGGGTATATGGTTTCATCAAAAGCACGAGGTAGAGGGTTCGCTACAACAATGTGCGAACATTCTCAAAAAGTTGCATCTGAACTTGGCTATCAAGCCATGCAATTTAATTTTGTAGCATCCAGTAACGAAGGGGCGGTTCGCCTATGGAGTAAACTTGGCTTCGAAACTATTGGTCGTCTTCCTCGGGCATTTAATCACCCTAAAAACGGGTATGTAGATGCATTAGTAATGTATAAATGGTTACAAAAAACATCATGTGCTTTTATAGTCTCCCAAATTACGGAATAAATCCGTATGCAGGAGAAGCGATGGCAAGGGCATATTTAGATAGCCACCTTGATGAAAAGATCAAGGCAAAAGCCGAAAAAGCATCTCTAAAAATAGGGGGATTTGTATGTTTTTACTAATAAAAAAGCGATTATTATTGACTCTTTCAAGTTTGGTTTTTACTGTGGCAGTTCATGCTGAAAATACAAGCATTGACTGCGAAAATGCATTAAGTACACTTCAAATTAACCAGTGCGCATCAATTGAACTAGAGTCTGCAAAAGCGGAACTATTGAATTATCTGGATGCGAGTTTTCAGCATCATGCAAATGATCCTGAACTAGTTAAAGCCATTAAAGTGGCCCAAGAGAACTGGCAGGCTTACATGTCATCTCATTGTGACTCTATTTATACTCAGTGGCGTGCGGGTACAATTCGAGGTGTTATGGCTATCTCTTGCAAAACTAAACTAACGAAGCAAAGAACGCATGAAATTTGGACGAATTTTTTAACTTATATGGATGATGCACCTCCCGTCTTACCTGAACCAAAACACTAGCCTATCAAGCACATCCTTACGGCGAATGAAAAGCTGCAGAAGCCGTTAAGGAATACATTGTTTACTTTTTGCGAAAAAAAATTACATAAGCCAACTTCTTTTAACTAAATCATCTTATCATGGATTAAAGAAGCAGAGTGCAAATTCTGGTGAGGTACTGCTGCAGGTATCCTGCTCTACAATATGAGCTTTTAGATCGGAAAATAAAATAAGAAGCTATGATCGATTTTTAAAATTCAAATTTTTGCTTATATTTCTATAAGCGATGCCGTACATAAGCTTAGAAAGCTAGCCAAATAAATAAAATAATTAAGGATTTTTGTACGTAATAGTCATATCATAAATATAATTCAAACTATTTCTGAATGATGTGACTGTTAGCACAATAATGACCTCGGAAGCTATTGATGATTTATAGGAGGTAGTGGGTGCCTAGAAAAGATCAAGCTAAAGTGCATGGCTCATTTTTATTGGGTATGGCAAACACGTTCTACAGTATCAGCGCGCTCAGTTCGTGTGATGTTGATTCCCTAATCCAGAATGTTTCTGCAGAGGATTGGTATCCGATATCTTATTTGAATCAATTGTTTGAAGCACTGAGAGAAACTGAATATTACAATCCGACGCTGCTTCATCAGGCGGGACAGAAATTCGTTCTTGCCTGGTATGAAAACGGCGGTCGAAACTTGGGGTGGGGAAGTATCGGCCAAATCAAAATGCAAGATAATTCTCAAAGCCTTAAGCTAGTTTTTAAAGATTATGACCCTGAAAGGCTTTTTACTCGACTTCTTGCGCTGGATGAGGAAAAGGGTTATGCAGTTCTAGAAGTCGCAGATATGTTGCCTCCGGATTTTACCAGAGCTATTTTTTATCATGGTACCTTTTTGTGGGGAGATCTCTTGTGGTTGGATCTACAAACTGAGATCCTCGCGCAAGAACAGGACTAT
Organism: Allopseudospirillum japonicum; assembly: GCF_900108915.1. Taxonomy (GTDB): domain Bacteria; phylum Pseudomonadota; class Gammaproteobacteria; order Pseudomonadales; family Halomonadaceae; genus Pseudospirillum; species Pseudospirillum japonicum. The sequence goes on along the minus strand of NZ_FNYH01000014.1, from coordinate 47,845 downwards.
ACCCATGCCATATATACCTATCATTTCAAAAAGCAGGATCAGCAATACTCGAACCAAAATATCAATGAATTTATTGATCAACTTTGCCTTAGTCAGCCAGCTGACATATCACCAGAAATGGCACAAACTCTCGCCTGGAAACTCAAAGGCATGTCTGCACAATATACGCTTGAAAAGCAGATTAATGAAAGATCCTCTGAAATGTTAGGCAAAGCTTTAACAGAACAAGTTCGGATACGTAATCATCTTGAAAAGGCAAACCAAATTATCCGGCTACAATCAATGCAGGACTCCCTCACTGGGTTATACAATAAGCGGTATTTTGATGAGGCGGCTAATGATTTATGGCATTGCATTATGCGCCAACAGGAAAAAATCACTATTTATATGATCGATGTCGATTTCTTTAAAAAATATAATGATAGCTATGGTCATATTAAAGGGGATGAAGCTTTACAAATAGTCGCTAATTGCATCAAACAAAACTTTAAGCGCCAAGAAGATATCGTTGCTCGTTTTGGAGGAGAGGAATTTATTGTTGCAACAACAGATGCTACAGATCAGCAGATAAATGAGCAGGCGGGAAATTTGATCGATAAAGTGAAAGAAGCCAATATACCGCACACAGCTTCTCTGGTTGCAAAACATGTCACCATCACTATTGGTACGGCCTCAATTATTCCTTCGGAAAAGACAAAGCTGCAGAAGTTGATTAAGGCAGCCGACAAAGCACTCTATGTTGCAAAAGAACAGGGACGAAACAGACATCTGCACTCAGTCAACTGATTAAATAACAATCATCAGCAGATTTAGTCCTATTTAACTGCTTAAATTTTTATAAGATCTATAAGCACCAAGCACTTAACCTAGTTCCTTATGTGGCTATCTCCATGGATCGCTTTTAATGAAAAAAGAGTGTAAATTTTATTATGCATTACAATCAACCATTAACTAATTTAGTTTATAGTTAAAACCTTTACCTGACCACTTTTAATTAAAACACACCATAATAGATCAGAAAAAACCCTATTATGGTGCGTAAAGCCCCTAGTAAATCCTAGGGGCTACCACAAACTAGGCGCTATGAGTCGGTGGTTGCTGAGGTAAAGTCTTGGCTTGAGCTGGCAAAGCAGGCGCTTGTACTTCCTGCGGTAGGCCATATTCCAAGGATAAACCTGCCTCATGGAATTTCTGCCACAAACGTGTCCAAAGCTCCGTTAAAACACGGGCGCGTGCCAGATAAGGAATATCCGTATACCAGCGGATTTCATAACGGCTCACCAAGACCTTGTCGATCACAGTGTTCCCTGTCGCTAGGACCTGCTTTTGTAGGTCCTGACGGATCAGGTTACATTCATCAACTGCCTCGTTAATTAACGCCACCACTTGACGGGTGCTATAAGCCGGCGAAATATAAACATGGGTAAAATCGCGTAGCTGGGCTTGACGAGTGTAGTTAATAATCACAGATTCAGAAACCCGACCATTCGGAATGGTAATACTGTAGTTCATTACATTGGTGATGCGGGTCACCCGCCAAGAAACAGCTTCCACACGGCCAACCTCAGCCGCACCCATTTTAGGATCTGAGCTGCTGATTTGAATCACATCGCCAATGCTGAAGGAATGCTCCACAAACAGGGTAATCCCACCGATCAGATCCGATAAGGTTTCTTTTGCGGCTAAAGCGACTGCAAAACCACCAATCCCCAAGCTGGCAACAATGACTCCAATATCAAAGCCCATACGACTTAATGCTAAAGTCGCCGCAAGCAAGACCACTACCAGACGGAAAGCAACAAAACTAAAAGACAACACAAACAATTGGTGTGTACTTTCTGGGCCGGCACGCATTTCGATTTCTTGTGATCTGCGATTGACAAAGCGCTTAGCCATCATAATTAAAAACCAAGTGCCATAAATAATCGCGAACAGCTCAAACACAAAACGCAGCAAGGCACGTAATAAAGCCTGCGAGCGTTGTTCGTGATCGGCACCAATTTCCCCCTCAAGGAAATAAATGGTTTCTAAATGGGTGCTGGGTTGTTGTCTTTCTGGTAACTGAGCCAGTTCTTCTTGCGTATGCCCAGTGAGACGTTTCACCATGCGCATAAAGGAAGCATCCAAAGCATTGAGCTGGCCTTCATGGTCGCGGTAATGAGCAATCTCATTTAACAAGGTGCTCGCTTGACGCTGTTCTAATACCGGAATCCATTGCTGCAATGCGAGCTTTTGTACATACAAGGTTAAAAGCTCATCTTGCACCCGAGCAATAAAATCTGCCTTATTCTTTTCTAATAACGGGGGCGCACTTGGTAAAGAAATACCGGTACGTACGCTAAAATCCGCTTTGAGTTGGTCTGCTTTTTGCGGCTGTAATTGCGCTTGCGCACTCACCCAGAGGGTATCTTGTTGCAAGGTCAATGCCTGTAATTGTGCCTTTAACAGGGGTAGGGCTTGGGCGCTAGCTTGGCGATCTTCCTGCGTGAGCTGGATCAGTTGGGCAACCTTTTCTTTCTCTGTCGCCAATAACGCCTGCTGCGCTTCAACAATTAAAAGCTTTTGATAATTGCCACGCAATAACTCAGTCAGTTCAGCGGCACGATCCGAAGGTAACACACTCAAAATCGCTTCTAGCCAACCACTACCCTCACGCATCCGGTTTTCTGCCTGTTGCTCCAGACGCTCGCTACCAGTTAACGTGGCTTCTTGTTGTAGACGTTCTGCTTCTAGACGATCTAAATCAGCCAACAAATCCAAACGCTGGCCCACTAAAGCTTGTAAAGGCGCTAAAGCCTCGGCTTGCGTTGGGGTTGCTGGGGTAGCCTCTTCTGTTGTGCTCGCTGTGCTGGTGGGTGCAGATGCGGCTGGATCTTCTGAAGCGGCGCCTTCCTCAGCGGCTTTTGCAGCTTCAGTGGCTAGGGCTTCTTGCTGGGCACGTTCTTCTGCAATTTGCCCCCCTAAAGAAATAATACGAAAACGTGTGTGCGCACGCTGATTAATCGCCTCGCTAAGCGTTTGTTCCAGTGTACGTAATGGCTCTTTGCGCAAGGCTTGCAATAAGCCTTCAGGGGCTTGCTCAGCGGGTAACTCACCACGGCCGAGCTGTTTTTTCAGCTCCATCGCGGTAGCGTATTGCTGTAACGAGAGCAAATGCAGATCAGAAATTCCTTGCACATAAGTCGTTTGCAATTCTTCCAAGGCTTGCAATTGGCTGACAATCTGCGCTTGGTTTTGTGCTTGGCTGTTTAAATACTGCTGACGGCTGGCCGCTAGGCTTTGATAGTCTTGTAACCCTTGCAGATCACCAGAAAATTGCGGGAGCTGAGTGCTCGCTGGCGCTTCAGATGTGGTATCACTGGTCTTTGCCTCTTCCAGTTTTAAACCAGCAAGTTCATAAAGCTGGCGCTGGATTCTTTGCGCTTCCTGCTGGACTTGCGGATGAGGACGTTTGATTAAAGGATCACTTAAGCTTGCGGTTTAATCAATGAGCGCGCGAATATCCGCTTGTGCTTGGGTTACATCCTGCTGCTGCGCTTGCAAAGCGGCTTGCTGATCGCCAACAGCTTGCACCCCTTTCACAAAGTGATCAATGAGGGCTTGGCTATCTAGGCTGAGAACTTCTTGCTCCCACTGTTGCGCCTGTTTGGATGATGCCAAACTTTGTTGCAAATCTGCCAAAAGTTGGTTGGCTTGCTGGTGTGCAGACTTGATTTCTTCAAGACGAGTTTTCAGGGCTAACACTTGGGTTTGGGCAACCTCTAACTTAGCGTTCGCCTCTTGTACCTGCTGGTCAATGCGGGCACGTTGATCTTCTAAGGTCGCTTGATCCAGCTCTTGTGCTAAGGGTAACTGACGCTCAGCGGCAATACGAATTAGCATCTGCATCTGCGCCAGTTGCTTTTGTAAAAAGCTTGCACTTACCTTAAAGGCTTCCCCTTGCTCAACAAACTTTTCTTGCTGCTGCTGATAAGGCTGCAATTCTTGCAAACGCTGCTCCAGCGCCTCTATTTGGGTTTGCAAGGCGGCAATCTGGGTTTCCAGCTCAGCAACACCAAGCCCAGTGCCAGGTGCTTCGATAGTGTCTACTGGTGCTTCCAAGGCTTGTGCTAAAGGGGTCAGCTGCTCATACCCTTGATTAAAGCGCAAAAGTAATAACTGGAAATCACCCTGTAAAAAAACGCGCTCATCTTCTAACTGGGCAAAGCTCTCTGCAAGGGCTTGATTATCTTGCTTGCGGTAATTCTCTTGCAGGGCATGTTGGCGGTTTTGTTCCTCCAACTGGTTGCGCATCTGTGTGAGTTGGGTTTGCGTACTCGCAAGGCTCGCTTGGATGGTTTCTAGGTTTTGCTGCAGGTTTTGTAGCTGCTGGCGAGATTGTGCCTGTCTTTCCTGTAAAGCCGCCTGCTCGGTTTCTAGCGTGCGTGCGCGCTGTGTGATCGCCGCTTGCGTTAGATACAAGGGGCGCTGTCCAGGCTGCAAGCTGCCATCTTGAATACGTAGGCTGAGCTCAAGGATAGCCACTTGTAACTCTTGCAAAGTCGCTAAAAAGTGCTCAGTGGCTTGCAAGCTCGCATCATATTGGCGCAAATAATTTTCTAAGATAGTGCGTTCTTGTAGCAAGCTTTGTTCACGCGCTTGATAGCTTTGAATATGGGCTTCTGCACGCGTTAGCACAGCCTCGTCAACCTCTAACCCTGTGGGTGCTAGAGGTTCCGGCATCTGCCAATCCGCATTCGCCGCTTGTGTTTGCTGATATAAGCTTTGGTGCTGAAGCAACAGGCGACGTTCAGCATTAAATTGTGCTAAGGCTTGCTGATAACTTTGACTCGCTTGCGTGAGCAAGTCTTGATTGCTCAACTGATGCAAGCCTTGCTGTAAACTTTTGGCCTGCAAGGAAAGATCAACAGGATTGGCAAAGCTGGTGGGCATAAGCGCACCTTGTGCCAACACGAGACTCAAGGCCACCCCTAACAGGGCACGCCGTGCCGTTCGCGGCTGATGGGAGTTTATGGTCTTATTCATATTATCATCTGTCTTGAGAGGGGGATTACAAAGGCGCTGAGTCGTCATTGGGGGTCTCTGTCACTATCCCAAAAGCTTGCTCTAACGCTTGTGCTGATTTCTCATTCACTAAAATGATTAAGTAATCATTTTTTTGCACCAAGGTTTCATCGGTAGGATTTTTGCGTAATTCGTATTTACCTTCCGCGGTGCGTTTAGAAATCCCGACTAAAACTGCGTTGTAATCCTGTTTAACCTTAATAAAGGCATCCCCATACATCTCATTACATAAGGGGTTATCAGCTAAAATTTTATATTGGCGTAATTTGTGATCTTTATCACAAGTGGCCGGAGATAAAAGCTCATTGAGATAAGTTGCGACATCCTGCTTAAATAAATGGCTTGCAAAAATTTTCGCGCTAATTGCATCCCGAGATAAAGGGAAAATATTCGGAATCACGGCAAAGCTTTCTTTAAGCTTCTGGTTAACCACTGGGGTAATAATGGCAAGTTCAGGGAAATGTTTGCGTAATTGAAACACATACATTAAGCGGTCTCGATCCGTTGCTAGATTGACATAAATGCCAAAAGCACGATCTAAAGGCAGTTTTTTCAGCTTCTCAATATTAAAATAATCCATCTTAATGGCGACAACTTTTTGATTGTCATAAGTGGAATTGACCCGATCAGCAATTTTCTGATCATCGACTAAAGCAATCGCTTGTCTTTGGGTATTGGCAAGTTGTTCTGTGACTAAATCAGCAAACTTATCCCAACCCACAATTACGATAAAGTTCTTAAAGTTCGGTAGTATTGACGACATCAGCATGTCCCCTAGGTAAAAAGAAATTTCAGAATGTCAATAGATCCTACTTAGAGCGAACCTTCATTCACTCCAAAAGACCTTTGTAGCTTTTTGGAAACTTGACCTGACGCAATCAAAATCAAGTAGTCCCCTTCGGAGATTCTTAAATTAGGATCATCTGGATTACTTAAAACAACACGCTCCCCTTCAATCGTGGTCGCTAAGCCGATTAGGACTGCATCCAATTGCTTTTTAATATCAAAAAAAGCTTCTGAATACAGCTTATCTCTAAAGCGGTTTTGGCTAATCACTCTGTATTGCTGGATTTCAAAATCATCCTCTTTTTTCGAGCCTGAAATCATTTTTTCTGTATATTTGCCGACTTCTTGCTCAAAAATAAAACTCGCTGTGAGCTTGGCATCAAATTCATCACGGGAGAGCACAATATCCGCGCCGGCAGCTTCAAACGCAGGGATGAGTTCATCATCATTAACAACCACACCATATTTTAAATCACGATAATAAAACTGCTGGCTATTCATTAAATAAACGAGTTTTTCTGTATCATCTTCAAGGTTGACAAAGACAATACTCGCGGCCTCAATATGGGCTTTACGTGCTAGTTCAAAATTATGATGATCTGCAAGTAAGAAATACACTTGTTCACGATCATAGTTTTCTGAAATTAGCTCTAATTGGGCGCGCTGATCCATAATGACAGCCACTTTAATATCAGAAGCCACTAATTGGTCAACAACATTTTGTGCAAAACGATCCCAACCAATAATGACAACATGATTCATAAACTTAGTGCCGTTATAACCTAGGCGACGATTTTCATGGATCTCATTAATAAAGCTACTAATGCGTCCAATAAGAAAACCTAACACCCCCATACTGGCAAAGATAAAAATATAACCAATAATTTTACCTAGCTCAGTTTGTGGCGACATATCCCCATAACCGACAGTGGTCATAGTCACTATAGAATACCAGACGGCATCACTTAAGGTATTAATACTGGGGGATTCGGCTTGTTTTTCAAAGTGAATTAAGGTAGATAGCAGTCCGAGGTAAATTGCTAACCCCGCAACTGCAAAGCCAAGGTTTTTAAATATTTTAGTATAATTCATAGAACCTCCTTTTATCTGAGTCAATGCACTTTAAGTGCAACAGGCTGACAGCAAACTATATTTAAGATCAAATGACCACGAGCTTCTACAACAAATAAGTGCGCTAACAAAATGCCTTTTTAGTGCAGAAAGATGCTTTTTATTATCATGTTTACTTGGTCAAGTTTAGTTACCTAAAAGCAAATCAAGCTCAAGGTAAGGTCGTTATTAAACACAGTATAGAGTTAACTGTCATCACTATTAACAAAATATTGCAATACTTACATAAAGATACAATAAATTGAGGATTTTAAAGTGCAAAAGTGAGGATATAAAATGGTACACAGAATGTATATTCTAATATATCAATAAAAGACTTGTATAAAAATAAGGGAAGGAGACAAGTAAATAAGTTGTCGTTTTTTGATATATAAAAATTCAATGATAAGGTGAGTTGTCACAGAACTTGGGCTGTTTAACAGCCCAATCTTGTATAATGAATTAAAGCACTTCTAATTTTGCCATGCCTAAAATCAACCACTTATCACCGCCTTCTGCAAAGCGCACTTGGACTTTCGCGCGTTCACCATAACCCTCGCACGCCATTAAAATGCCCTCGCCTAATAATGGATGTTTCACTCTTTGCCCCAGCTGTAAATTAAGGGCTTGGTGCGCTACTTGCGTTTGTTGGACGCTAGATTTTCTAGGCGCTTGATGGGCTGGTGCTGGCCGTTTTTCTGGAAACGTATTGATTTCCTGCAGATGTTGGCTTGGAATCTCGCGCAAAAAGCGCGAAGGTAGATGGCGCTCCTCACGACCAAAAATACGCCGGCTACGTGCATATGTCAGGTAGAGAGTACGCATTGCCCGGGTAATCCCTACATACATGAGGCGTCTTTCTTCCTCTAGTTCTTGCGGCTCGTGTGTTGAGCGTGCGTGAGGAAATAAATTTTCCTCCACCCCAGCAATAAAAACATAAGGAAATTCTAGGCCTTTGGCCGCATGCAAGGTCATTAATTGTACCGCTTCTTGGTGTTCTGCAGCTTGATGTTCACCGGCATCTAAAGCTGCATCCGCAAGAAAGCTTGCGAGTACTTGCCTACCTGCATTTTGGGTATCTTCTCCAGTTTCTATGGCCTCGGTTTGCATCGGCTGATACGTCCGTACCGCTGAGATGAGCTCTTGCAGGTTTTCTACCCGAGTACGTCCTTGTTCTCCCTTTTCTAAGGCGTGATGTTCAAGCAGGCCACTGGTGTTCAGCACTTCTTGGATAATCTCATGCAGGGCTAGGGGTTGAATCTGCGCTTGTAAATGTTCAATTAGGTGCAGAAACGCGAGCACTTTGGCACGAGTTGTCCCTGTGAACAGGCCTTGGGTACATAAGGCTTGTGCGGCATCCCACAAGGCGATGCCTTCTTGTAAGGCATACTGACGCAGACGCTCAAGCGTACGGCTACCAATCCCACGCGCGGGCACATTAATAATGCGTTCTAACGCAGCATCATCTTGTGGATGCACTAACACACGTAAGTAAGCCAAAGCATTTTTAATTTCTAAGCGTTCGTAAAAACGCTGACCACCAAAAATACGATAAGGCAAGCGCGCACGCCGTAAGGCTTCTTCTAAAGCACGCGATTGCGCATTCGAACGATATAACACCCCAACTTGGGTATAAGTGAAGTCTGCCGCTTGGCGTAATTTGCGGATTTGATTGACGATAAAAGTCGCCTCGTCTTGCTCATCCAAGCTAGCATACACTTGAATGGCTTGCCCTTGCGCACCTTGGGTCCAGAGTTGTTTGCCTAAACGTTGTGGATTATGCGCAATCAAGGCATTGGCGGCGGCTAAAATATGGCCGCTAGAGCGGTAATTTTGCTCCAAACGCAAGACTTCACAGGGACGAAAATCTTCACTAAAGGCGTGGATATTTTCAATTCGTGCCCCGCGCCAGCCATAGATGGATTGATCATCATCACCAACCACGGTGAGTTTAGCATCTTGCCCAGCAAGCAAACGTAGCCAAGCATATTGCAAAGTATTGGTATCTTGAAATTCGTCGACCAGAATATGACGGAATCTTTGCTGATAATGCGCCAAAATATCGGAATGATCACGTAAAAGCTCATGTACAGCGAGTAAAAGTTCGGCAAAATCTACTAAGGATTTACGCCGACAGGCTTGTTCATACAAAGCATAAATTTCTGCATATTGTTTTTGTTCTTGGGTGACAGCCAATACATAAGCAGCACGGCAACCTTCTTCCTTTTGTTGATTAATAAAATGTTGCACTTGGCGTGGTGAGATGGCTTCATCATCGATTTGATGATCTTTAAATAAGCGCTTAATGATCCTTAATTGATCATCTGCATCCAGAATCTGGAAACTCTCTTCTAAACCCAATACATGCGCATGGCGGCGCAATATTCGATGCGCAATACCGTGAAAAGTACCCATCCAAACCGTATCTGCCTCGGCGATGCCGACCGCTTGCAAACGCTCGCGCATTTCACGTGCGGCTTTATTGGTAAAAGTGACTGCAAGTAGTTGCCAAGGATAGGCCGATTGTTGCTGTAATAAATACGCGATACGCTGCACTAACACACGCGTTTTGCCTGAACCTGCGCCGGCAAGCACTAATAAATAAGGGCTATTTGAGGTAACCGCAGCTTCTTGCTGTGGGTTGAGATCGACTAGAAGATCAGAGGTAGAAGAAAGCGTCATAATTCTCTCAAGAAGATGTGATTAGAAATTTGGTCTATGGGCATCACCAGCGGAAACTATGCACAAAAGATACGCATCAGGTACACTGAGTTGCATTAAATAATAACAAGAATTCTAATTGGATGACTGCGGGAACATGAAGCTATGGCCAAAAAAGACAGGACGTCGTATCGACGCAAAGTAAGACAACATCAGGTTTCAGGGCGTTTAAAATCCCAACTGGTACAAGCACAGCGTGAAATTGATGCGCTCACTCATCAAAGGGAACGTTTTGCACGCGCGGTTGAGGCAAGCAATTTGGGGTTATGGGAATGGGATTTACAATCCGATGCCATTTATCATTCACATTTTGAGCAAATTTTTGGCTATCAAGAAGACGAAGTACCGCATTTTATGGGGAATTTGCAGCCCTTTGTGCATTCGGAAGATTACCCCAAATTAAGACGCGCCTTGGTGGATAACCTCAAAGGCTATACAGATCAATTCCGGTGCCGTTTTCGGATTCAGCATAAAAGTGGTGCTTGGCGTTGGATTGAAGATAACGGCCGTGTCGTGGAACGGGAGCCAGACACCGGACGCGCATTACGTATGCTGGGAACCCGTCGTGATATTAGTGATGAGCAAGAAAGACACGAACGCTTGCGTTTAGCTTGGCGGGTTTTTGATGTCTCCACGGAAGCCATTTTTATTTTAGATCATGCATACCGCATTATTTTTGTTAATGCGGCTTTTACACGTATCAGTGGCTTTAGTAAGGCAGAGGTATTAAACCGACGTTTTTTAGAAATTTATCAGCATGTGACTTCTGACCTTGTCGAACATTACCGACAAATTGGGCAAACCTTACGTGAACGTGGCCATTGGGAAGGTGAGCTAGAAGAACAGCGAAAATCCGGGGAAGTCTATCCCCAATGGTTAAAGGTGTATGCCGTACCCTCGACTTATACAAACGAATATCACTATATCGGGATGTTCTCTGATTTAACCCAAAGACGCCAAGCAGAAGAACGCCTCACTTATTTAGCCAATTATGATTCCCTCACTGGATTAGCCAACCGTAACCAATTCCGTGATCGTTTGCATGTCAGCTTAAATCATGCACGGATTTACAATCAAAAAGTGGCTTTATTACATGTAGATTTAGATCGTTTTAAAGCCATTAATAATACCCTAGGCCACGAGGTCGGCGATGCCTTATTAAAGGAAACCGCGCAGCGTATCAGTGCCTGCGTGCGGGATGCAGATACCATAGCGCGTTTAGGTGGCGATGAATTTGTACTTGTCCTTAAAAACTGCCGTCATTATGACGCGGTTTTATCTGTTGGTCAGCGGATTATCGAGCAATTAAAGCGCCCCTTTATTTTGCTTGGCCATGAACTTTTAATGTCAGCCAGTATTGGCGTGAGCTTATTTCCTGATCACAGCCGAGAGCTACAAGTTCTGATTAATCAAGCGGATATGGCACGTAATCGTGCTAAGCAACTTGGTGGCGATAATGTGCAGCTGTACAGCGAGGATATGCAGGATGGTTCTTTAGAACGTTTGCGCTTGGAAAGAGATTTACGCCAAGCCCTACAAAGATCAAGCTTACAAGTATATTACCAACCTAAGCTGTGTTTGCGTCTTAATCGGATTACCCAAGCGGAAGCCTTAGTGCGTTGGCCACACCCGCAAGATGGCATGATTTCCCCAGGGATTTTTGTGCCACTAGCGGAGGAAACCGGACTGATTTGGGCATTAGGCGAGCAGGTACTCTATGAATCTTGTTGTCAAATTGCCGCTTGGTGTGCGCAAGGATTAGAAATTAAAGTTGCGGTCAATATTTCCGCGCATCAGTTGCGTAATGACAAGCTGGTGGATTTAGTACAAAAAATTCTCGCAGAAACCCAAGCGCCACCGCATCTGTTAGAGCTGGAGTTAACCGAAAGTTGCTTGATGGAAGATGCCAGCGCAACCCGAGATATTATGCACAGATTGCGCAATTTAGGTATTACCTTGGCGATTGATGACTTTGGTACTGGTTACTCTTCCTTAGGGTATTTACAGCGTTTTCCTGTCGATGTGCTTAAAATTGATCGTTGTTTTCTACAAGAAATTACCAGTGATGAACAACCGGGGACTTTAACCCGTGCGATTGTAGCCCTTGGCCATGGTTTGGGTTTACATGTGGTCGGTGAAGGGGTGGAAACCGCTGCACAAATTGCCTTTTTACGACGTTTACATTGTGATTTTGCCCAAGGCTATTACATTAGCCCGCCGGTTCCGGCCACTGAGTTTGTGCAAGTCTTACAAGATTGGCAGCAGAGCCGTGCCCAAGCGTTAGCACCTTAATGAGGTGAGGGTGGGGAAGCGCTTATCCAGCGCGCAAAAAAGGCCCCCCATAAGGAGGCCCTCTATTGCCCTAGCAAGCCGGATTTGTTTAACCCAAGAGGTTAGGTAAAAACAGGGAAATACTTGGAATATAAGTAATCAGAATGAGGAAGAGTAACAATAAGCTCAACCAAGGTAAGGCGGCTTTAATCACCCAAGTCATAGGACGCCCTGTAATCCCAGCGGTCACAAAAAGATTCAAACCGACCGGTGGTGTTAACATACCAATCTCCATATTGACCACCATGATAATCCCTAAATGAATCGGATCTATACCTAATTGAGTGGCAATCGGGAATAAAATCGGCGCCATAATCAGCAAAATAGCCGAAGGCTCCATAAAGTTCCCTGCGGCTAACAGCAGCAGGTTCATTACGATCAAAAAGCCCCAAGCGGGTAATCCCCAGTTGACAATGGTTTCTGCAATCGTGTGCGGAATGCGTTCTGTGGTCAGTACATGTGCAAAGAGCATGGCATTAGCAATAATAAACAGCAGCATTAAGCTAACTTTGACTGAATCCAAAACCACTTTGCGCACTTCCTCATCCCAAAAAGATTTTGGGAAGGCCCAACTAATTTGCCATAGATTACGGCCAAGGCAGCGTGCTAAAGGCTCTTGAGCATGTCGCCAAGGGATATTTTTTAACGGCCCCATATCCCGATAACCAAAAACAGCGACCAACCAAGCATATAAAGCGGCCACTGCAGCGGCTTCGGTTGGGCTGGCAATGCCGCCGTAAATTGAGCCGAGAACAATAATAATCAGCATTAAGCCGCCCATAGCAATACTGCCTGAGCGCAAAACTTGGCGAACCCCTGGGAAAGGTTGTGCGGGTAAGTTTTTCATGCGTGCGACGATATAAATCGCAATCATCAAAATCCCACCCATCATTAACCCAGGGATCAAACCGGCCATAAACATTTTGGCAGCAGAAACTTCAGTTGCCGCGGAATACACCAGCATGACAATCGAAGGTGGGATTAAAATTCCCAAGGTCCCCGCATTAGAGATGACCCCAGCAGCAAAGGATTCTGGATAGCCAGAACGCACCATACCCGCAATCACGATGGAGCCAATCGCCGCCACAGTCGCAGGTGAAGAGCCAGAAACAGCGGCAAATAGCATACACGCCACGACGGAAGCCATAGCTAAGCCACCGCGCACATGACCAATAGCATCTACAGCAAAATTAATCAGACGTTTGGCCACACCACCTGTAGATAAAAAGGCAGAGGATAAGATAAAAAACGGAATCGCTAATAAGGTGTAGTGATGCGATAAGGCTTCAAATAATTTCAGCGCAATCGAGGCCAGAGAATCATCCGAAAATAGCAAAATCGTGGTCACGCTGGAAAAGCCAAGTGCAAAAGCAATCGGCATTCCCATAAAGATACAGCCAAAGAGTAATAAAAAAAGTATGCCTATGGTCATGATTTAGGCTCCTGAGCATCTTTTGTTGCATCGGCAGCCACTGTTTGGCTGATTGCAGAAGCTTGTTCTGCTTTTAGTTCTTGTGCGAGCTGCATGCTTTCTTCGCCTTCATCCGCTAGATGAAAGCCTTCTGTTTCACCGCGCCATACCTTCCAAGCCAGTTCCAGAAAGCGCACAACCAACAGCATAAAACCGATTGGTAAGATCATTAAGGCCACCCATTTAGGTAAGGCGACATCTTCCATCTCGATTCCTATGTCATACATGAGGCTGATATAGTCGTAAGCTCCCAATAAAAACAAAGCACAATACACAAGACAAATGGCCAAAGCAGTCAGGGTGACCCAACGACGTAAAGGGGCAGGCAGGAGCTTGACCACCACATCCACCCCAATATGGGCACCGACTTTCACCCCATAAGAGGCACCAAAGAGGACAAACCAAGCAGCGGTATACAAGGTGACTTCTTGCGCCCAAGCAATCCCAGCGTTAAAGACAAAGCGCATCACCACTTCGGCAAACACTAGAAACGTCATAAAGACTAATAAAATGGCGAGGATATTTTCTTCTAAACGATGAATTAGACGTAATCCCATCAGGATTCCTCCCGTAATGCACCTGCAGGGTAAAAAATGCGCTGCCCAAAGTAGGCAGCGCTAAGCAGGAGAGAAACGGTTATTAAATTAAGGTTGATTGGCGTCTAAAGCTGCTTGAATGACATCAGCACCGATTTCTTTTTCAAACTCTTTCCAAACAGGGCGCATCGCTTCTACCCATAAAGCCCGCTCTTGTTCACCAATGCTAATCACTTGAGTCACGCCAGAATCAATAATTAACTGACGGTCTTTTTCTTCTTGCTCGCGTGCAACTTGATTACCATAGGCAATGGCTTCATCCATAGCTTTTTTCATTTCTGTGCGGACTTCATCTGGAAGTTTTTTCCAGAAACGCGCTGAGGTCACCACCATGTAATCCAGTAAACCGTGGTTAGTTTCTGTGATATAGGGCTGAACTTCGAAGAATTTCTTTGAATAAATATTGGTCCAGGGATTTTCTGTACCATCAATCGCACGGGTTTGTAGCAAGGTGAACACTTCAGAGAAAGGCTTTTTCAAAGGGACCGCATCAACGGCTTCAAACTGGGCGGCTAAAACATCCGAAGTTTGGATACGGAATTTTTTGCCCGCAGCATCTGCAGGTACGCGAATCGGGTCATACGCCGATAAATGCTTCATGCCATTGTGGATATAGCCTAACCCCATCAAGCCTTTACGCTCTAATGAGGTCAGCAACTTTTGCCCCACCGGCCCTTGCTGAAAACGATCTACCGCAGCCATATCTTTAAATAAGAAAGGTAAATCAAAAATTTGCAACTGCTTGGTGTATTTTTGGAACTTAGAAAGCGAAGGCGCCGCGATCTGTACATCGCCAAGTAACATGGCTTCTAACACTTTATCATCGCCAAAAAGTTGCGAATTTGGGTAAACCTCAACTTTGACTTTATCTCCTAAACGCTCATGCATTAACTCTTGAAAACGCAAGGCTGCCTTGCCTTTTGGCGTATTTTCTGCCACCACGTGGGCAAACTTAACAGTAATTGGGGTGGCGGCCCACAGATTGGCAGCACTGGTTAACAAACTCCCAGCTACCAAGGTGATCGCTGCTGCTAAAGTGGTTGAACGTGTTGATTTTTTTGCAAATGCTTTGAGGTGCATGGTCTGAACTCCTAGTCCTGAATCGGCTCAGGCTGTCATCAATTGTTATCATTTATTTGTTGTACTTAGGAATTTTAGGTGTGAGAGTTTCACCTAAACGTCTATAACGCAAACTTAGGGCCAAGTTGAAATTTTTAGCCACAGAAAAAATTAACTTCTTGATACAAAAAGCATTTAAATAAAAATATTTTCTGTAATTAATGTACTTGCTGGGAATTTTTGTGACTCAGCTTGATTAAATGTGTGGATTTCCGCACAAGCCAACCGAGGGAAATGGGTGGAAATAGGAACAAGGTCTCTCTGGCTGATTAGGACTTGCAGTTGAGAAGAATTATCAATATGATATGCGAATACAAATGCTGCCCATAAAAATTTATGATAGAGAATAAATATCACCTAGGGCATATTCGCAGCCTGTCTAAGGAGAGTTGGAAAAATGCAATCTTGGTTACCGAGTCCCCCCAAAGCCTTAACCTTTTGTTGTGCACTGGCCTTAGGCACAGGATTGCCAGCAATTTCAGTACATGCCAGTACCCAAGCACCTGCGAAAGTGCAACAAGCCGCACAAATCACCGCAGACGCTGTGGTCAATCAGTATGCAGAGGTAGCTTTAGCGGTATTCCAAGATGCCTTAACCAGTGCACAAGCTTTGCAAAATGCCGTTGAAGCCCTGATTGCTCAACCATCGGCAGCGACCTTGGAAACCGCACGCCAAGCGTGGAAACAAGCACGTGTTCCTTATCAGCAAAGTGAAGTTTTCCGCTTTGGCAATGTGATTGTTGACGAATGGGAAGGTCAATTAAACGCTTGGCCCTTGGATGAAGGCTTGATTGATTATGTCAAGCAAGATGCTTACCCGCACGAGCAAGGTAATGGCGGTGCCTTAGCCAATATTATTGCTAATCAAAGTATTCAAGTCGGCGCGCAAACTCTGGATGTGACCCACATTACACCAGAATTATTAGCTGAGCTTAATGAAATTGGTGGTTCGGAGGCCAATGTCGCTACTGGGTACCATGCGATTGAGTTTTTACTCTGGGGTCAAGATTTACACGGCTTTAACGAAGGTGCTGGCGAGCGTCCTTATACAGATTTTGTCACCAATGATGCTTGTACCGGTGGCCACTGTGAGCGCCGCGTTGCTTATTTACGGGCAGCCACTGAGTTATTAATTAAAGATTTGGCGTGGATGCGTGATCAATGGCAGCCCAATCAAGCGGATAATTACCGTGCGCAGCTGACACAAGCGCCTGCTCAGCAAGGTCTAGAAAAGATGCTCTACGGCATGGGCTCTTTGTCTTTAGGGGAATTGGCTGGGGAGCGTATGAAGGTGGCACTGACAGCAAATTCGGTTGAAGATGAACACGATTGTTTCAGTGATAACACCCATTATTCCCATTATTACAATGGCTTAGGTATTCAAAATGTTTATCTAGGCCGTTATCAGCGCTTGGATGGCACTTGGGTGCAAGGGCCAAGCTTAGCGGCCTTAGTTGCGCAGAAAAATGCAGATTTGGATACACGCTTGCAGGCACAACTAGAAACCACGCAAAAACGTTTGCAGACTTTGGTGACCTTAGCAGAAGCTGAAGGCTCTCCGGTGAAATTTGATATGTTGATTCGCCCCGGTAATCAAGAAGGGGCACGTGTGATTCAAGATGCCATTTTGGCTTTGGTCACGCAAACCCAAAGTATTCAAGATGCTGCCCAAGCACTCGGGATTGCAAACCTCAATCCAGATACTGCAGATCATGAATTCTAACAGGGATTTTCCCGAATGAAGGTGACAAGCCGTATTGGGCCATCAATACGGCTTTTTTCGTTATAGACCGTTTGATATAGATCAAAAAATATTTTGGTTAGCTTTTATAAAGGGAGGAGGCGAGGATGCCTCAACACATGATGCTTTTTAATAGAAAAATTATTTACCCCTTGCTCGGTGCCCTCAGCGCGACCTGTTTGCTGATTGCATCTGCCCATGCGGATCAAAGACCGCTGGCTGAGTTTGATCCCAGTGAAGTCCGTGCCGGTGGTGAGGCCACGGTGTTTAAGACAGACCGCAATGCCTTTTCTTTACCCTCGGCCAATATGAGCTTGATGCGTAAGCTGGATTTTAATGTAGGCAATAGTTTTTTCCGCAACCCTTGGGTCATTGCACCTGCAAGCACAGATGCACGTGATGGTCTTGGCCCCTTATATAACACCAACGCTTGCCAAAATTGCCATATTAAAGATGGTCGCGGCCATCCACCAGAAGCGGGCGATACGAGTGCAGTCTCTATGTTTTTGCGTTTGAGTATTCCGGCATCAACCCCTGAGCAAGAAGCGCAACGCTTGCAAGGTACCGAAGGCGTGATTCCTGATCCGATTTATGGCACTCAGTTACAAGATTTCGCGGTGCCTGGATTTCAGCCTGAAGGGCGTATGCAGATTGAGTATACCTATTTTACGGAAACCTTGGCTGATGGCACCCAAGTCGAGCTAAGAAAACCTCATTATCAAATTGCTGATCCTGCCTATGGTGCACCTGCGGAGAATATTCAGCTTTCGCCACGAGTCGCGCCGCCTATGATAGGACTGGGGCTGTTAGAAATGATCCCTGCGGAGGCCATAGTGGCGCAAGCCGATCCTGAGGATGCCAATCAAGATGGTATTTCTGGAAAAGCCAATTGGGTATGGGATATTCAAACCCAAGCGCATGAGCTCGGGCGTTTTGGTTGGAAAGCAGGTATGCCGACGGTGATGCAACAAAACTCTGGTGCCTTTGCTGGAGATATGGGCTTGACCACGCATTTGCATCCCCATACGGATTGTATGCCCACACAAGCATGTGAACGTGCGCCTAATGGCATCAGCCCAGAGTCCACCACTGGGGTAGAAGTTGAGCCACATATTAGCCAAGCCGTCGAATTTTATGCCCGTAATTTGGCTGTGCCTGCGCGTCGTCATGCAGAAGATCCGCAAGTTCTACGTGGCAAACTGTTATTTAATGAATTGGGTTGTGCAAGTTGTCATACACCCCATTGGCAAACGGCCGCGAGTGAGCAGCATCCAGAACAATCGGCACAAAACATTTGGCCTTACACAGATTTGCTTTTACATGATATGGGAGACGGCTTAGCAGATGGGCGGGCAGAGTTCCATGCCAATGGGCGGGAATGGCGTACCGCGCCTTTATGGGGTATCGGCTTAACCGAAGTGGTCAACGGCCATACCTATTTTTTACATGATGGCCGCGCACGCAATTTGACCGAGGCTATTTTGTGGCATGGCGGGGAAGCTGCCAGTGCGCAAGCCGGTTTTAAAGCCTTGGACGCACAAGATAGAGCAGCGATTTTGGCCTTTTTAAATTCTTTGTAAGCCAAGATGGAGAATCACACCTTGTCTCGATTAAGTCAAAAAATCGCCGTGGCTTGTCTCAGTAGCACCCTAAGTTTTGCTGCTTTGCCTGCTTATGCACAAACCAGTGATGCACTCGATGCGCAAACCTTTGCCGCTTTAGCCCATGCCAATCAAGATGCATTTTTGGGACATATCAGCGTCAATTTATTATTGCCTGCCCATCAACAATTTGCGCAATCCAGTGCGGCGCTGGCACAGGCTTGGCCGCAAGCCTGTGTTCAAAGTGATTTCGCTTCTTTACGCCAACAATGGCAACAGAGTATGCAAGCCTGGGCACAAGTGCGCTGGTTAACTTTTGGCCCTTTGGCGGCAGAAAATCGCGCATGGCGGGTGCAATTTTGGCCGGATAAAAAGGATTTGGTTGGACGGCAAACCCAAGCTTGGTTAGCCGTTGAGCCAACACCTGATGCACAAGCGGTTTATCAAGCCAGTATCGCGTTGCAAGGCTTGCCCGCTTTGGAATATCTGCTATTTGATCCTAAGGCACAGGGGCAAAAAAATCTGTGTGCTTTGGGGCAAGCGATCAGTGCCAATTTAGCACGCGTGAGCCAAGAGATGTATCAAGCGTGGCAAGCAGAGGAGGGCTTGGCTTATCAAGTCCGCCAAGCTGCCGTGGGTGAAGGCTATTTTCCTAGTGCCAGTGCCGCAATTAGTACCCTAGTGCGCGATATGAACTTGTATTTGCAACTGGTCAGCGAGCGCAAATTAGGACGCGCTTTGGGGGAGCCTCAGCAAAGGCGCCCTTGGCAATTAGAATTTTGGCGCAGTCAAACCAGTTTGCAAGCGATCAAAAGCAGCCTTGATACCTTAGCAGGTGTCTGGTCTGGTGATTATCAAGCACTTAATTTGCCGCAAGAAGTATCCACCTTATTGCCTGAGACCTACCAAGGGTATGGATTACGTCAATATGTGGTGGATTTAGGGCAAGCGCCTTTAGCCCAGCGTATCGATCAGGCTTGGCAGCAAGTTCAGCAAAGTTTGGCAGCGCTGACGCAAGATTCAGCTTTTGCAATTTTAAAAGCGGAAGATGCGCAGGGGATTCAAGCATTAGAAACCTTCATTCACCAACTCACCCAGTTGGAAGGCATGATTAATCAAGAACTGAATCCTCTGCTTGGTGTTGTCATTGGCTTTAATGCACAAGATGGGGATTAAGGAGGCGCTTAGGTTATCAGATGGCAGACTTTAACCCACAACGTCGTTATTGGCTGGGGCGTTTAGCAACTTTGACCACCAGTGCTTTGAGTGCGCCTTTATGGGCGCATTTAACGACAGAGACACCAGGCGCTTCTTGGCAAGCTTCCTTATTAAGTGCCGCGACAGATGCACAAGGACAGCATTATCTAGTAGCCATGGATACGCGTCTTTTATTACAAAATCAGCCGCACTTGCCAACCCAAGCGCGCGTGTATGCCAGCCCAACACGGATGCATGGCGCGGCCTTGCATCCTCAACGTCCTTGGGCAGCGTTTGTAGCACGACGTCCAGGGACACAGACCTACATTTGGGATTGGCAACAAGAAAGCTTAGTCACGACGTTAACGACACCTGAACAAGGCCATTTTTATGGGCATGGGGTCTTTAGTGCAGACGGGCGTTTTTTATACTCTTGTGAAAATACCTATCACCAAGATGCACTTGGCAACGCACAAGCACAGGGATTGCTAAGCTGTTATCAGGTGCCTGAAGCACCAGAACAGACTTGGCAGCGTGTCAGCGCCTGGCCAACAGCGGGTATAGGTCCGCACGAGTTAAAACTGAGTGTGGATGGGGAAAGTTTGTGGATTGCCAATGGCGGGTTACTCACACATCCAGATTATGGACGTGTGGCTTTAAATCTACCGCATATTGATTCGGCCTTGGTGCAATTAAATCGCCATACAGGGGAAGTGCTGGCGGCGTATCGTCCACAAGACCCTTTATTAAGCTTGCGTCACCTTGATCAAAGTGCGCATGGGGATATCTTGGTGGGGTATCAGTATCAGGGCACACCGCCAGCGAATACACCTTTATTGGCTTATTATCAAGCAGCTAGCGGTACCTTAACAGCCTTGCAAGCCAGTGCCACCCAATGGCAAGCCTTAGCGGCTTATATTGCCAGTGTTGCGATTACCCCAGATAGTCGTTGGGGGTGTGCCACTGCGCCGCGTGGACATCAAGTGAGCCTATGGGATTTATCACAGGGACGTTGCCATGCCTTATTGCCCTTGCAAGATGCCGCAGGCGTGCGTGCTTATTGGCATCCACAAAAGCAAAGCTTTGGGTTTTTAGTCACTTCTGGTACTGGGGTGCTGGCGTGGTTGGATCCGCAAACGGCAACTTTGGAATCACTGGTACAAGCCCCTTGGTCATGGGATAACCATTTAAGCGTTTGATACCGATCGTCACAAAACTCTGCGTGGCAATTACATACACATAAAAAAACCGGCCCCTTAAAGGAGCCGGTAGTGTTTTTAGAACTGGGCTGCAAGCAACCCAGTCAATGGGATTAATTACCCAAGTAGAGATAGTACAGACTGAGGACGCTGGTTTGCCTGCGCCAACACAGAAACACCGGCCTGCTGAAGTACCTGAGTACGTGACAGTTCCGCAGTTTCAGAAGCAAAGTCCGCATCACGGATACGAGAGTTCGCACCTGTGAGGTTCTCAGAAGAGACTTCCTGAGTACGGATAGTGGATTCCATACGGTTTTGGAAAGCACCCAGATCACCACGCACTTGCGCGACTGAACTAATGGCATTATCGATGGCTTCAAGGGCTTTGTTAGCACCCGCCACTGTGGAGATATCAATATCTTTCAGTGCTTGACCACCTTCAGATTGGCCATAAGTCCCAGCTTTAAAGGCAGAGTTAGCCAAACCAGCGGCACCATTGGTACCAGCTTCCACAGTAATATCTTGGGCGGCTTTTAAGGTCACAGTACTTTTAGTAATAGAAACCACATCGGTGCCAGTAGCACTTCCCACAATACCTGTAGCTGCCTGTAAACCTGCCATGTCGGTAGTACCAGTAGCATCAAGTACAATATTACGACCATCTGCAGCGACTAACTGGATGCCTTTGCTATCTTCGCCGGTATCGATCGCTGTAACGCCGGTTTGTGCGCTGACTTGGTTAATTTGAGCCACCACATCCTGGCGACGTACACCAGTATCGCTCGTTTGCGAAAACTGGATCTGCACACCATTTAAGCTAAAGGAACCAGCAGCAGTAGCACCAGCGGTAGCAAGGCTCATCGTACCGCCAAGCATAACATTTTCATCGACTTCTGCAGTCACGCCTGTTTGCTCACTAGAGCGATTAATCGCCGCCGCTAAGGCAATCGCGCTGCCCGCATTGCCTGCGATAGAGGCTGTATCGTCGGTCGCACGGGTCGCAGCAATGGAGGTATTATTAATAACCAAATCACCCGTTAGCAGGTCGTTAGAGGTACCAAAGGCAGTAGAAGCGGTGGGCAAGCTAGCACCACCTACACTTTTATTGGCAAGGGTATTAGAAACGGAAGAAACGCCTTTTTCATAGGTGTCTTCAACTAAGCCTGCGTTGGCAATATTATTAGTTGCAGATTTAACCTCAATATCACGGCCATCCACAGAACGCAGGGTATAACCACCTACATGGGTATTGGCAGTCGCGTAAGACGCTGAGTTATCTAAAGTGGCTGCTGCACCTGCAAACATATTTTGATTCAAGCCAAGAGCAGTAGCTGCGCTCGCACCTGAATTTATAGTACCCACATCAGTTGCAATACCCAGAGTAATATTACGGCCATCCGCTGCTTCTAATATTACGCCGGTAGCATCATCGCCTGTATTAATCGCAACTACACCGGTTAGATCCGATTTAGCGTTAATTGCTGCCACGACAGATTCACGATCTGCTTCAGCGTCTTGGCCACCGATACCAATAGTGACAGTCACACCATTAATCGCAATGGCCGCACTTGCAGCTGTGGCCGTAGTGCGATTTGCCATATTACCGCCTTCCACACGGTTGACATCAACTTCTGCTCTTACACCTGTTTCATCTGAATGCAGATTAAAGGCAGCCGCTTTGGCAATTGCTGAGTTGGCTTTATCGGCAAAAGAAGCCTTGTCATCTTCACGGAAAGATGGGCCAATCACCACGCCGTTAACCACGGCATCCCCTTTCGCAAGGCTTACATTATTGCCATAAGCACTGGCACCTGCACTTTCTGCAGCACCCAGTACATTAGTGCTCATATTACCGACGGTGACACCCACAGTTTGGCCTGAGTTGGCACCGATCTGGAAGTTCACACCATCAAAAGAGCCGTCAAGCAGTTTGGTACCGTTAAAGTTGGTGTCACGCACCGTACGATCAACTTCACTGACCAGGGAGGAAACTTCTTGCTGTAGTGCTGCACGGTCAGTTTCGTTCAAAGTACCGTTGGCTGCCTGTACCGCTAACTCACGCATACGCTGTAGGTTATCATTTACCGCACCCAAGGCACCTTCAGCAGTTTGTGCTAAAGAAATACCATCGTTTGCGTTACGGATACCCATGTTAGTACCGCGAATTTGCGCATCAAAGCGAGTAGAAATCGCTAGACCCGCGGCATCATCTTTGGCGCTGTTAATACGCATACCAGAAGAGAGGCGTTGTAAGGCAGTTTCGTTGGCTTTCTGAGCATTGTTCAGATTGCGCTGCGCCATGATGGACGCCATATTGGTATTAATGACTTGAGCCATGAGAATAACTCCTAAGTTATTTTTGCTGGGACACTCACACTCTGAAGTATCGGCGTCTTGTGACCAAGCTTTAGCGAACTTTGTTAGATAGCCACCAGATCAAACTGGGTGTATTTGAGTTAACGGCGAAGAGCCAACGAACTTTACTGCAAAATCCACCTTTATGCTTGCTTTCCTTGGTCCCCAAAAGCACACAAGGAAAGGCTGGCCTGCTACTTCAAGAATAAGGCTCACAGGCCATCCAAGCGATTCCTAGTGAAATACCAACCAGCCTTAGCCTAATAAAGACAATACAGACTGAGGGCGCTGGTTTGCCTGGGCTAATACAGAAACACCCGCCTGCTGGAGTACCTGGGTGCGCGACAGTTCCGCAGTTTCCGCAGCAAAGTCTGCATCACGGATACGAGAGTTAGAGGCCGTCAAATTTTCTGAGGCAATTTCTTGTGTACGAATCGTCGATTCCATACGGTTTTGGAAAGCCCCCAGATCGCCACGCACTTCCGCAACACGATGTAAAGCGTTATCAATGGCTTCCAGTGCTTGATTCGCCCCAGCAATGGTGGAAATATCAACATCTTTTAACGCTTGGCCACCTTCTGATTGACCATAAGTCCCTACTTTAAAACCAGCATGAGCTAAACCAGCGGCACCCTGAGTACCTGCTTCTATGCTTATATTTTGCGCTGCGGTTAAAGTCACCGTACTTTTATGAATCACACCTGTATCTGCGGTATTGCCTGTATAGCCAATCCCGGTTGCAGTTTGTAAGTCCCCTAAAGTCATCCCCCCATTATTTGCAGTAATATTATCAAGCACAATATTGCGTCCATCAGCTGCAACAAGTTGAATTCCTTTATTATCTTCACCGGTATCAATCGCAGTTACCCCAGTTTGTGCACTAACTTGATTGATTTTAGTAACAATTTCCTGACGTCGTGTGCCTGTATCTGCAGTCACTGAAAACTGGATATTGACACCATTCAAATCAAAATCCCCTGCATATTGCGCATCACTCGCTGAAAGATCCATCACGCCGCCTAGGATCAAATTTTCATCCACTTCTGCAGTAACCCCTGTTTGCTCCGAAGAACGATTAATCGCAGCGGCTAAAGCAATCGCACTACCAGCATTACCAGCAATTGAAGCAGTATCATCCGTCGCACGGCTTGAGGTGATAGCAACTTGATTAATCACTAAATCACCCGTTTGTAGATTATTCACATTACCAAAGGCAGCAGAAGCACCTGCTAAACCAGTCGTGCTGCCTACACTTTTATTGGCGAGGGTATTGGAAACTGAAGCTACCCCTTTTTCATAGGTATCTTCTACTAAGCCTGCATGATCAATATTGTTGGTGGCCGAGGTGATCTCAATATCACGGCCATCAACGGAGCGTAAAGTATATCCCCCAGCGTGGGTATGGGCAGTGCCATAATTGTTTGCATCCGCAATATTAGCAGCCGTATCTACCAACATATTTGTATTGAGGCCTAAGGCAGCTGCAGCGGATGCTGCTGAATTAATCGCACCGCCGCCCCCTGCGGTTGTTGCAAGACCTAAGCTGATATTACGCCCATCTTTGGCTTCCAATACCACACCTGTCGCATCATCCCCCGTGTTGATCGCAGTGACACCTGTCAGATCAGATTTGGCATTAATTGCGGCCACCACAGCTTCACGATCAGAATTAAGATCTTGACCACTCACACCGACGGTGATTTGAATCCCATTGACTGCCAGCACGGCACTTGCAGCGGCACCTGCTGCTGTCATTTGTGAGCCTTCCACACGGTTCACATTGACTTCAGCCATCACACCGCTTTTATCAGCTAGGGCATTAAATGCAGCCACTTTAGCAATTGCTGAAGCAGCTTTGTCCGTAAAAGAGGCATTATCATCCGAAGTAAAAGAAGGCCCAATCACAGCCCCATTGACTACTACATCACCTTTTGCTAGGGTCGAATTATTGCCGTAAGCACTGACACCCGCCGTATCTGCAGCACCAAGTACATTCGTACTCATATTACCAATGCTAACACCCACCGTCTGACCTGCATTCGCACCAATCTGGAAATTCACACCACCAAAAGAGCCATCCAGTAACTGAGTGCCATTAAAATTGGTATCCCGTACCGTACGATCCACTTCACTAACTAGAGCAGACACTTCTTGCTGCAAGGCAGCACGGTCCGTATCATTTAAAGTACCGTTCGCTGCTTGCACAGCTAATTCACGCATGCGTTGCAAGTTATCATTGACGGCACCCAAAGCACCTTCCGCTGTTTGTGCTAAAGAGATACCGTCATTGGCATTGCGAATCCCCATATTGGTACCGCGAATTTGTGCATCAAAACGGGTTGAAATCGCCAAACCAGCGGCATCGTCTTTTGCGCTATTAATACGTAAACCAGAGGAAAGACGCTGTAATGCGGTTTCATTAGCTTGTTGCGCTTTATTTAGATTTCTTTGCGCCATCAAAGACGCCATATTGGTATTGATAATTTGAGGCATGGTCTGATTCTTCCTTATGTCAGCAACATGATCGACAGAAAAGTACAGGTTTATTCATTAGGAAAATAGATGTCATTCTTTAGATTTTTTCAGCCAAATATACTGTTTAAATGCATCTAAACCTTGTTTTTCTATGCATATGGCTCAAATAGCGGGTAGCCCGCTCATTTCTTAAGTTAAAAACAGTAACATCAAGATACATTTTTGTGAGCTGAGCTATTACTAGACAATGCGTGGTCGGGCTGTAGACTTCTTGCGTTAGAAACCCTTTAAGAGATACAAGTTAAGGGGGGCTTGTTTGAGTCGATAAACTCTTAAGATAAGCTGGCAAAATATGCTCATCGACTAAAAAGCTGACTTCGCCTATAGGTGGGAACTTGAAATGAGAAACTGGAAAGATATTGTGATTAGCCCACAAACCCCCTTAAAGATGGCTATCCATATGATGGATAAGGGTGCTTTACGTATCTTATTGGTGACGGACTCAGAAAACACTTTACTAGGAGCCGTGACCGATGGTGATATCCGGCGTGCGCTATTAGCATCTTTAGATCTACAAACCCCTATCACCCAAGTGATGCATAAAAATCCAAGTGTGGCCTTCAATACTTGGAGTGCTACCCGTATGCGCAAGCTAATGCAGCAAAAAAGCTTGCTGCATTTGCCTGTAGTGGATGAAAGCGGCCAACTTTTGCGATTAGAAACTTTAGAAAAACTCTTGTATCCAGAGGCACGCAAAAACAGTGTCCTTTTAATGGCTGGTGGTTTGGGAACTCGTCTACGTCCTTTAACCGAAAACTGCCCTAAACCCTTATTAAAAGTGGGTGGCAAACCTATTTTAGCAATCATCTTAGAAAATTTTATTAATTCAGGATTTAATCATTTTTATATTTCTGCATGTTATTTAGCAGAAATGATAAAATCTTATTTTGGTGATGGCAGCCAATGGGGAGTAAAAATAGACTATATCAACGAGGAAAAACCCCTAGGTACAGGCGGCGTTTTAGGGCTTTTGCCTAATCAAGAAATTTCATCCCCCTTAATTATGATGAATGGGGATTTACTCACTAATATAGATTTTGGCAACTTATTAGACTTTCATGAAGAGCATCAAGGACTTGCTACTCTAGGTGTACGTGAATATGAATATCAAGTACCTTACGGTGTAATTGAGGCTGATAGTTATCATGTTAAGAGCATTGTAGAAAAACCAGCATATAAATTTTTTGTTAATGCAGGTATTTATGCACTACAACCTGAGTTAGTACAAGCGGCTCCTCAAGGCCAGTTTTGAGATATGCCTAATTTATTTGCAAATAAGTTGGGTGAAGGAGAAAAATCAACCTGTTTCCTCTTCGTAAATATTGGCTTGATACTAGCCGTTTAAATGATTTCAACGCGCAAAAATGGATATCAACAGCATTATAATATAGGGCTATTGGCATGAAGAATCAAAAGATTTTGCAACTAGAAGAAAGACTTATTAACTTCCAAAAGAAGAATAATTGGGGGAAAGTCATAGAAACAAGCAAGAAAATATTAACCCTAGCACCTGAGCATCTACTAGCATTAAAAACGCTAGGCAAGCTTTACGTAGAAGGTGATTGCTGCCAACAAGCCTTGCCTTTACTAGAGAAAGCCGTTACCTATAGTAGAACAGATGCTAGTTTGCTTATGTATTTAGGCTTAGCCCAACTTGATACAGGAGACAAAAAAACGGCAATTAACACTTTTAAAAAAGCGTCTTTATTTGACCCTAAAAATGATAAAGTTTGGGTTAATCTTGGCTTAGCTTATCGTGAAACTCATGAGTATGATCAAGCTATTAAGGCATTAGAAAATGCTATTAAGGTAAATCCTAAATCCTGTCCCGCAAACCTAAATTTAGGCATGGCATTACTTGCAAAAAATAAAATTGCAGATGCTGAAGCTCATTTCTTAAAATGCCTTGAACTAGACGAGAAATATTTATCTGCTTTGAACGCCTTAGCCGTACTTTACGAGAAGCAAGAACGTAAACAACAAGCTAAAGACTACTTACAAAAAGTAATCACACTAGATAAATTCAATGCGGATGCTTATACAAATCTTGCTGCTATTTATATAGAAGAAGGAGAGCTAGAGCTAGCTAAGAAAAATTTAGATCTTTCCATTAAATATGCACCTAATAGCTACAAGAGTTACCTTAACTTATTTTCATTCTTAGGAATACAGGGTGAAACTAAGCAACAACAACTCTTAATAGCCACCTTAGAAGAAAAATTTTCAGGTCATCCAGAAGTGATTCTTGCGATTATAAAATTTATTGCAGACCATATAGGATTTGAGCAAGCCATAAATTTTTCAGAGAAATACCTAAAATTAGATCATCCCTTAATTTATAGCTCTGTAGGTTATTGCTATCACAACTTAATGGAATTAGATACTGCTGCTCACTTTTATAAAAAATCACTTAGCATCCAGCATAGCGGCGATCTTGAGCAAGCATTAACCAATGTTTTTATAGAAAGCCAAACCATTAAAAAATACTTGGGTGATAATGCTAGATTATGGCGCGGGGAAACCATAGAAAAAACAGACAGTATCATTGTTTTTAGGCAGCAAGGTATAGGCGACGAAATTTTTTATGCCCGTTATTTCAACTACCTAAAAAATAACTTTAGTGAAGTGAGTATTGTGGTAAGTAAAAAACTCATCCCTTTGTTCTCTAGCTCTTTTGATGGAATCACTTTCTTAGAAGAAAATGATAGCTCAATTAATACCATTAATGGTCTTTTCTATAGTAACAAAGCTGCTAAGCAAAGCGATATACCAAGTAGCCAGAGCCATCACTTCTATACAGGCGGCTGTTTTTTAGATAAATTTTGTGATCAAGCCACACACTTTACTGAGAGAGGTGTTACCCCTTACTTAAAACCTCACCCATCTAAAGCTGAACAGTGGGCATCATTTTTTTCTAACTACCAAGACAAACCGATTCTAGGAATAAGCTGGCGTAGCTCTAATATGAAAGAGCACCGCAAAATGTACTATGCACGCATTGAGGATTTACAGCCGATTTGGGATTTACAAGAAAAATTTTATTTTGTTAACTTACAATATGATGAATGCCAAGAAGAACTAGCACAAATACGTGCGCTGGGTATTGATATTATTGATCCACCTAACATTAACCAGAAAGAAGATCTGGAAGATGTTGTGGCGATTATGGTAAATATGGATGCTGTAGTCACACCTCAAACTTCAGTACATATATTATCCGCTGCTTCTGGAACTAAAACTTACACTTTTGTTCCTGACCTTAAGGTGAGTAGGGAAACCACCAAACCTTATAACTTTAATAACATGCAATTTATTTATAGACAAATAAAAAAAGATAAAGTTTCTTGGTTTACAGAAATTAGTGCCTTGCTATGTCAAGATTTAATAAAATAGGTACGATTTTATGTATAAAGAAGTCTTAGTCACTGGTGCTGATGGTTTTATTGGTTCCCATCTGGTAGAACTTTTGTTAGCACAAGGTTATCAAGTGAAAGCCTTGGCACATTATAATTCTTTTAACACTTGGGGATAGTTAGAAGATATTGCCCATCTAAAGCAAGTCCAAGTGCTGACAGGGGATATACGTGATCCACATTACTGTAAGCATATTACGCAAGGTGTGGATATTATTTTTCACTTGGCAGCTTTAATTGCTATTCCTTATTCTTATGTCGCGCCGGATACTTATGTTGATACCAATATTAAGGGGACACTCAATATTTGCCAGGCGGCATTAGAAAATCAAGTGAAACGCGTGATTCATACCTCCACCAGTGAGGTCTATGGCACGGCGCGTTATATCCCTATTGATGAAGCCCATCCATTACAGGCGCAATCCCCCTACAGTGCTTCTAAAATAGCGGCTGATGCGATGGCAATGAGCTTTTATAATGCCTTTAATCTGCCGTTGACGATTGCCCGTCCTTTTAATACTTATGGCCCAAGGCAATCCGCACGCGCTGTCATTCCCACTATCATTAGTCAAATTGCCACAGGGGTTCAAGAAATCAAACTGGGGGATATCAGCCCGACCAGAGATTTTAATTATGTTGCAGATACTTGCCGTGGTTTGTTAGCCTTAGCTCAATGTGAACAAGCCATTGGTGAAACCGTGAATATTGCATCGAATTATGAAATTTCTGTGGCTGATACCTTGCATCTTATCAAGGAAATCATGGATGCAGATGTGACTTTTGTCACTGATGAACAGCGCTTGCGCCCACAAAAATCTGAAGTTTTTCGTTTGTGGGGTGATAATACCAAAATTACATCACTCACCCAGTGGCAACCCGAATATGATATTCGCACAGGTTTGCAAGCGACGATAACCTGGTTTACTCAGCCGGAAAAACTCGCTGCCTATAAAGCAGGGATTTATAATGTCTAATGCTCTGACACCCCTGATTGATTTTATTCGTGAGTATTATCAAACCAAGGATTTTATTCCTTTACATGCGCCTGTGTTTACAGGAAAAGAACGCGAATACGTACTAGATACCTTAGAAACAACCTTTGTTTCTAGTGTTGGCGCATATGTAGATCGTTTTGAACAATAAATAGCCGCTTATACAGGGGCAAAAGCAGCCGTTGCCACCGTCAACGAGACCGCTACCCCACATATAGATGATGAATTTGATTTTAAGCTAGCTGAATTTTTATTACAGAACCAAAGGTAAAAAATGAAAAACAACTTTATTCATATAGGTTTAATGAAAACCGGCACTACTTATATGCAGAATGTCTGGTTTCAATCTAAAGATCACTGCTTATGCTGGCGTGGTATGGAGGACTTTATCTATTTCATCAGAGATAAAACGATAGGTTTAGATAGAGATCCTAATGAAGTTCAAATCAGATTTGATAATGCTTCTGTTGATGGTCAATCTGTCGTGGTATCTCACGAGAGCCTTTCTACTGCTTATCTTAATGAGCCTGAAAACTCTTATTTTATAAGGCCATATATTGATGAAACAGCTTATCTGTTGAGCCTATTAAAAATTTCAGAAACTATATTAATAGTAGTAAGAGACCCTTTATCTTGGATTAGGTCCATTTATAGCCAAAGCATTAAGCAAGGTGGCTACACTGACGCACAAGACTTTGTGAATCAGCAGTCTATGTTCATTCAAAGCTCTTTAGATATAAAGTATTTATGCGATGCTTATAGCAGGCATTTTGCTAAGATTATTATTTTACCTTTTGAGTTAATGAAAGATGATTTACATGGATTCTGGAAAATATTAAGCAAACATACAGGCTGCGAAATACCTGAGGAAAGATTGATTTATGGATTTAAAAAATTAAACACCAAACTAACAAATCTTCAAATACAGATACTTGCCCATCTTAATAAAAGGCGACATTTAACACACCAGTTATCTAAGAAATATTCAGGCCCAGAGGCAGCATTAGAAAGCGCCATTATTTCTGATAAAAAAAACAATCTGTTAGTTTGTAGGAGACTCACTGAAAACATGCCAAAAGGTAAAGAGTTAGAGTTTGCAAGCAAGCTTGACATTAACTTAGAGCCACAAAAAGATTTTTACCAATTTAAGTTAAGCCACCAACTAAAAAGTAATATACAACAAAACATGATTAATTATTTGGAATCAAGTAACTACATCCCAGAAGAACTTAAAAGCTATATCAGCAGGTATCAGGTCTAAAGCCGCTCAATTTCATGTGCTTTATTATAGTTTTTACACATTCAGGTATAGAAAGTTGGTCTGTTTTTATATGAAGATCAGGGTCATTAGGGACTTCATATACAGAATCTATACCTGTAAAGTTTTTTATCTCACCCAGCCTTGCCTTTTTATATAAACCTTTCGGATCACGGGCTTCTGCAATTTGCAAAGGAACATCCACAAAGATTTCTATAAACTGATTTTCTCCGATAAGCTGACGCGCCATTTTTCGTTCACTTGCAAAAGGAGAAATAAAAGCAGTTATTACTATAATACCAGCTTCATTCATTAACTTAGCAACCTCCGCCATTCTACGAATATTTTCAACTCTATCTGCATCAGTAAACCCTAAATCTTTATTTAAGCCTTGACGTACGTTGTCACCATCTAGAATATGCGTATGATAGCCGAGATGGTATAGCTCTACTTCCAATGCATTAGCTAAAGTAGATTTTCCAGCCCCCGAAAGCCCCGTAAACCACAGGACTTTGGGGGTCTGGTTTTTCATTTTAGATTTATGTGCTTTTGTTACCAGCATATCTTGCTGATAAAGGTTGGTTGTGTTCATAAGTTAGCCCTCAATAAACTTCCGATAAAAAATTGGATCTTAATTAGTAGACCAAAAATAACAAAGTACCTATCAATTTGCAAAAAAATTCATCATTTATACGGTAACCTTTATGTTCAATAACAGCTCAATTCTTATTACTGGAGGCACAGGCTCTTTCGGTAAAAAATATACAGAAACTCTGTTAAAAAATTTTAACCCTAAGAGATTGATTGTTTTTTCTAGGGATGAGCTCAAGCAATATGAGATGCAACAAGAATTCAATGCACCTTGTATGCGTTACTTTATTGGTGATGTACGTGATAAGGGACGCCTAACTCAAGCCATGCAAGGTGTGGATTATGTGATTCATGCAGCCGCATTAAAACAGGTGCCCGCGGCTGAATACAATCCTATGGAATGTATTAAAACCAATATTAATGGTGCAGAAAATGTTATCCATGCTGCTTTAGCCAATGA
Organism: Allopseudospirillum japonicum; assembly: GCF_900108915.1. Lineage (GTDB taxonomy): Bacteria > Pseudomonadota > Gammaproteobacteria > Pseudomonadales > Halomonadaceae > Pseudospirillum > Pseudospirillum japonicum. The sequence continues at coordinate 15,305 of NZ_FNYH01000014.1, read as the reverse complement.
TATTAAGAAAGTGATCGCACTCTCTACAGATAAGGCCGCCAATCCCATTAACTTATATGGTGCAACTAAGCTAGCCTCTGATAAATTATTTGTGGCCGCTAATAATATGGCAGGAGGTCATCCGACACGTTTTGCAGTTGTGCGTTATGGTAATGTTGTTGGTTCCCGTGGTTCTGTGGTGCCTTTTTTTAAAAAGTTACAAGCTCAAGGTTGTCAACATTTACCCATTACCGATCCACGGATGACACGTTTCTGGATTACTCTGCAACAGGGCGTTGATTTCGTCTTAAAAAACTTTGAGCGTATGCAAGGTGGCGAGATTTTTGTTCCCAAAATTCCGTCAGTGCGTATTACTGACTTAGCCACTGCCATTGCTCCAGAGTTAGAACAAGAAATCATAGGTATTCGCCCCGGAGAAAAATTACATGAGATTATGTGTCCGGCAGATGATTCACATCTGACTTTAGAGTTTTCTGATCATTATGTGATTACTCCTTCGATTACCTTTATAGGGCGCACCAATAGTTTTGAAAAAAATGCTTTAGGTGAACAAGGAAAAGCAGTGGATCAAGGTTTTGAATATAACTCAGGTACTAATCCTAATTTTTTAGGGATAGAGGAAATTAAATTATTTAATCAAATGGCAGGCATTAGATAATATGATCCCCTATGGCCGTCAAGATATCTCTCAAGCAGATATAGATGCAGTGATTCAGGTACTAAAATCTGATTTTTTAACACAAGGATCTCAAGTGCCCGCATTTGAGCAAGCACTTGCCAATAAAGTAGGGGCACAGCATGCCGTCGCTGTTAATAGTGCCACCAGTGCTTTGCATCTTGCTTGTTTGGCTTTAGGACTTACTCAAGGTGATTGGCTATGGACCTCGCCAATCACTTTTGTTGCCTCGGCAAATTGTGCGCTTTATTGTGGAGCCCAAGTTGATTTTGTTGATATAGATCCGCAAACTTATAATTTATGTGCCAATAAACTTGAAGAAAAATTACTTCAGGCCAAAGCCGAAAATCGATTACCAAAGATTGTAATTCCAGTACATTTTGCGGGCCAGTCCTGCAATATGCAGCGGATTTATCAATTAAGTCAAGAATATGGATTTAAAATTATTGAAGATGCTTCTCATGCTATTGGTGGTCAATATCAAGGCCAATATATAGGCCATTGCCAGTATTCTGATATTTGTGTTTTTAGTTTTCATCCAGTGAAAATTATTACCACTGCTGAAGGTGGTATGGCTACGACAAACCAAAGCGCATTAGCTGAGAAAATGCATTTATTGCGTAGTCACGGTATTACTCGTGATCCTCAAGCGATGACGCACTTACCGGATGGCCCTTGGTATTATCAGCAAATAGATTTAGGTTTTAATTATCGAATGACGGAACTCCAAGCTGCCTTGGGGCTTTCTCAACTAACAAGGTTGGATGAGTTTGTCAAAAAGCGTAGAATGCTTGCTCAGCATTATAATCAAGCATTTTCCGGTACAAATTTTACCTGTCCTTATCAAGACGAGGAGACATATTCAGCATTCCATTTATATCCTATCCAACTTTGTTTGGAAAAGTTAAAAAAAACACATATAGATATTTTTAGTGAACTAAAATCAGCGGGGATAGGCGTCAATTTACATTATATTCCTGTACACATGCAGCCTTATTACAAACAGAAAGGATTTAATAGAGGTGATTTCCCTATAGCAGAAGCCTATTACTCAAAAGTGATTAGTCTGCCTCTTTTCCCATCGATGACACAAGCGCAAATAGATAAAATTGTGTCCAGTGTAAAAAATATTGTTATTTAGAGCAATTTTTATTTTTTGAAGGTATTACATGAATATATTTTATCAAGAATTACTAAATGAACTAGAAAGCCAGTCAACACTTTATCAGCCAAGTGTGTTTTGGAGAGAAGCTTCTAAGCTAATGATAGAAGAACTATCTGAAAAGGGAGTCGCTCATTTTCGGAATTTACCAAGCGCACTCAACTTTTTTGTTCCTACTTATGGTTACCCTGGAAATGCACTTCCAGAAGAGACCATGCATTCTTTAAAAAAATTTGTTGAAAGTCAGGGCTTATCTTTAAAACAGCAAAATTATTTAAATGCTTTTCTTTCTGGTTATAGTGCCGCTCTAGCTGATTATCGTGTGCTTTGTGCCTCTGAACATGCAAATAACAAATCCCCTGATCTGCTAAAATTTAGTGAAAGTGAGATAGGATCTCCTATAGAACATTTCGATATTGAAGGCAAGCAATACAGTAGATCATCACTAAACTATTTACTCGGATTATCATTTTTAAAAAAATACACTGATTTAGAAGAAATTGGTTCAATATTGGAAATTGGTGGTGGGTTTGGTACTTTAGGTGAAATAGTGTACCAAACCATGCCAAATACAAGCTATATTAATATAGATATTCCGCCAACCATATTCTGTTCAGAATATTATTTAAAAAACATTGTGATGCAAGAAAACTTCAGTGAGTATTCACAATTAAAGGATAACGATGAAATATTTATTGATCAACTTAAAAAAATAACTGTGCTACCATCTTGGAAAATTGAAGCTTTACGGGGAAAAATAGACTTATTTGTAAACTTCATCTCTTTTCAGGAAATGGAGCCAGAAATTGTCAAGAACTATCTTGATAATATTGATAGGCTTAAAGCAAAATGGATATTATTACGTAATATGCGTGAAGGAAAGCAATTGCGTTCACAACATCGTTTTGGTGTAGATAAGCCTATTTTTTCTGAAGATTATGAACATATGTTACCAAACTATCAGTTAGTAACAAAAAATGTTATTCCTTTCGGATTTAAAACAGCAGACGGTTTTCATTCTGAAATCATGTTATTTAAATCTAAAGAGGTTTAAATGAATCTTGCTATTATCCCCGCTCGTGGAGGCAGCAAACGCATTCCACGCAAAAACATTAAAGCATTTTGTGGCAAACCTATAATTGCTTACTCAATTGAAGTTGCCTTAAGTTCTGGCTGTTTTGATAGAGTCATCGTATCAACTGACGATCAAGAAATTGCAGATGTCGCCTTACAATATGGTGCTGAAATTCCTTTTATGCGGCCTGCCGAACTGAGTGATGATTTTACTGGGACCCAAGCAGTTATTGAACATACTATCAATTTATATCAAGAGCTAACAAAGCAAAATGTCAAGCTGGCATGCTGTATATATGCTACAGCACCTTTTATTCAACCGCAGGATTTACAAAAAGGATTGCAGTGCTTACAAGAAGAGGCAGCTGATTTTACATTTAGCGTAACCAATTATGCTTTTCCAATTCAACGTGCACTGCGTGTAAATGCCTCGGGCCGAATTGAGATGTTTAATCCAGAAAATTTTCATATTCGTTCGCAAGATTTAGAAGAAGCCTGGCATGATGCTGGTCAGTTTTATTGGGGTACTAGAGAAGCTTGGCTAAGTGGAAAACCTGTTTTTGGTGATTATGCTGTTCCTATAAAATTACCACTTTCTCGCGTCCAAGATATAGATACGATAGAAGATTGGAAAAGAGCAGAGTGGATGTTTAGTGCCTGGCAGAAAGAAAAATTAACTCTTAATTACTTATAAGAGAAATATAATGAAAATTAACGGTCGTTTAATTAGTAAGCATGCACCACCTTACATTATTGCTGAAATGTCAGGGAACCATAATGGTGATATTAATAGAGCATTTGAGTTAATAGAGCAGGCAAAAAAAGCAGGGGCAGATGCTATTAAACTGCAAACTTATCGTGCAGATACGATAACGATTAACCATAATGCACCAGAATTTAAAGTGGAGGGTGGTCTATGGCATGGAAGATATCTATATGAACTGTATGAAGAAGCTCATACACCTTGGGAATGGCATGCAAGATTATTTGAAAAAGCAAAGTCTGTAGATATCACCATATTTTCGGCGCCTTTTGACTATTCTGCAGTAGATATGTTGGAAGAGCTAAATACACCTGCATATAAAATTGCTTCACCAGAAATTGTCGATATTCCGTTAATAGAATATGTGGCAAGCAAAGGTAAGCCTGTGATTATTTCAACAGGCATGGCTTCTTTTGAAGAGATAGATCTTGCTGTAAAATCTGCACAAAAAGCAGGTGCGAAGGACATTGCCTTATTGCATTGTACTAGTGCTTATCCTACACCACCAGAAGAAGCAAATTTATCAAGTATCCCTGATCTAATAAAACAAACAGGCGTTTTAGTTGGGCTTTCTGATCATACCTTAAATAATATTACAGCTACTGCAGCCACTGCCCTAGGTGCCTGTATTATTGAAAAGCATTTTACGTTATCGCGTGCAGAAGGTGGTGTTGATAGTGCTTTTTCTCTTGAACCAGATGAATTAAAGCAGCTAGTAGAACATACTAAAATCGCTTGGTCTGCTGTGGGTTCTCCTTGTTATCGCCCTACCAAAAGTGAAGCAGGTGTATTGAAACACCGTAGGTCATTATATGTAGTCAAATCAATAAAAAAAGGTGAGAAATTTACATCTGATAATATTAGGTCTATTCGCCCTGCAAATGGACTACCACCAAAGTATCTCAATGAAATTATAGGTAAAGCATCTGCTTATGATATAGATTTTGGGACACCACTTACTTTTGATCATATAAAAAAATAATATGGGAATATATTTAACATGAATGACACTAGATTAGAAAAACACCCACTTGGATTCTGGCAGGTTATTAACAAACCATCCGAACAAGAGTTATCAGATTATTATGCCAATAAATACTACCAAAACGAATGTGGTAGTTATAGAAGAAAATATTCAGAAGAAGAACTACAAGTAATTAAGATAAAAATCTCCCAGAAATTAGATAAACTAGAGTCACTAAAAGGTGACAGTTTCCAGATTGGCAAAGTACTAGATGTTGGTTGTGGTGAGGGATTTGCACTTGCCGAGTCTAAAAAGAGAGGTTGGGATATAGAGGGTTTGGATCATTCTATTAGCGGCATAAAAAACATGAATCCAAGCATTCTAGATTATGTAGAACAAGGCAATATATTTGAGTTGCTACAAAGAAGAATAAAAGAAAATAAACGCTATGATTTAATTTGGTTGAATAATGTTTTAGAACATGTAACTGATCCAGTCACATTATTGAACTCTATTAGAAATATTGTTAAGGATACAGGAACCCTTATTGTTACCGTGCCTAATGATTTTAGTGATCTACAAGAAAGTTTGTTAGCAAATGAATCAATACCAAGACGCTTTTGGATTGCAATCCCTGATCACCTTTCTTATTTTGATTCTATTAGCTTAAAATCTATAGCACAAGCAACTGGATGGCAATGCCAATCTTTGTTAGCAGACTTTCCAATTGACATATATTTGGCTCATCAAGGCTCTAATTATATATCAGACCCTAACCAAGGACCTTTGGCACATCAAGCACGCATTATGTTAGAGAATTTAATTGGTGCTAAAGGGAGCTTGGCTGCCAATAATTTTTATGAGGCACTTGCAGATGTAGGCTTAGGACGAAATATTACTGGTTTTCTATCTCCAACTCATTAAAATTTTTTCTTAAAAGGAAATTAAAAATGAAAACTACCGACAACCAACATAAGGTTATTGTAGGTTCAACAAATCAAGAAGTTTTATCAAAAGAAAAGCTTGCCAATATGCTGCGTACAGCTCAAATACCAGATACAGAGATTCTTGATAACTTAGGCTTGTTTATAACAAGGCAGAATTTAGCTAGAATAAATTTTATACAAAGTTTATATGAGAAAATCATTCCCATACATGGTGTTGTTATGGAGTTTGGTGTTAGATGGGGCCAAAATATGGCACTATTCTCTGCGTTAAGAGGTATGCTAGAGCCTTATAATTATAATAGAAAAATTATCGGTTTTGACACTTTCTCTGGATTTCCATCTGTGGATGAAAAAGATGGGAATATGTGTACTCTAGGTGCTTATAGCGTTTCCGGAAATTGGGAGCAGCAATTAGATGAGATTCTAGATTTTCATAATCAAAATGCACCTATTGCACATAAAAAAAAGTTTGAGTTAGTTAAAGGAGATGCCAGCAATACCCTGCCTAACTACTTACAGCGCCATCCTGAAACTATTGTTGCACTCGCTTATTTTGACTTTGATATATATGAACCAACAAAAAATTGTTTGCAGGAAATTCTCCCACATTTAACAAAAGGAAGTATTCTTGCATTTGATGAATTAAATTGTCCTGAGTTTCCGGGTGAGACATTAGCAGTGAAAGAGGTTTTAGGCTTGCAGAACTTTTCCATTCGTCGATCACCTTTAAGTCCGCTTACTTCCTACATTGTGATTGAGTAATTCACTATGCAAGATTTTAAATCATATCTTTGTCTGCCAAAGCAAGAATATTCTACTAAAGATTTTAAGCTGAGGGTTATTCAGGAGGAAGATATTGAAGACATCAGAGTATGGCGTAATGCACAGCTAGATGTATTAAGACAGCCAGCACCAATCTCTCAAGACCAACAAAAAACATATTTCAGCAATGAAGTATGGCCATCAATGCAAGAACCTTATCCTAAAAATATACTTTTTACTTTCTTTAAAAAGAAAAAGCGTATCGGCTATGGTGGATTAGTCCATATTGCTTGGGAACATCGTAGGGCAGAGATTTCATTCCTCCTTAATGATTGTCTTACGAAAGATAAAGTACTTTATAGAAAATATTTTTCAAACTATTTAAATCTTATAAAAGAGGTCGCTTTTTTATCTCTAAAAATAAATCGCCTTTACACTGAAACATATGCATTCAGAAAAGATCACATAAATGTATTGGAGAATTGCGGTTTTGAATTAGAAGGAATTATGAGAAATCATATACTTCTTAATAATAAATATTGCGACAGCATAATACATGGTGCTATTTATGAAAAATGAAAGAGTTTTTATTAGCGGTGGTGCTGGTGTTATTGGTACTGAATTAACAAGAATTTTAGTTCAACTTGGTGCTGAAGTATTTGTTGGTGATTTAAAAAAAAGACCAAAAGATCTTTCAGAAAAAGTTCGATACAGGCAGGGAGATCTTAACCATATATCGCATGCGGAGATAGAAGGTTTTTCACCAACAATATTTATTCATCTGGCAGCAACATTTGAAAGAAGTACAGAAAATTATGATTTCTGGGAGAAGAACTTTTGGAATAATGTAAGGCTTAGTCATCATTTAATGGATATTTTTAAAGATACCCCTACTTTAAGGAAGGTTTTATTTGCAAGTAGTTATCTAATTTATGATCCAAGTAAATATATTTTCAAAAAACCAGCTTTGACTCCTACTTTTTTATCAGAAAGCACACCGATCGCACCAAGAAACCTAACTGGTATGGCAAAGTTGGCCCATGAAATAGAATTAAATTTCTTAAATGGCTTTAAATCAGCTCAGTTTACATCTGTTTGTGCTAGAATTTTTCGTGGATATGGATGCAATTCTAGAGACGTTATTTCTCGTTGGATACGCTCTGCCCTTCGAGAAGAAAAGATCACTGTCTTCCGTCCAGAGGGTATGTTTGATTACATCTATGCTAAAGATACAGCATTTGCTCTAGTGCGACTTGCACAAACACCTGATATCAATGGTATTATCAATTTAGGTACAGGAAAGTCTAGAAGGGTTTCTGATGTTGTGGATATCCTCCAAAGAAGATTCCAAAATTTGGAGGTAGACTTAATTGATGACATTGATATGGACTATGAAGCTTCGTGTGCAGATATGTCTTTATTTAAGGAAAAAATAGCCGGTTGGGAGCCAGCTTACACGTTAGAATCTGCCATTTCGGAAATCATTGAGTTTGAAAAATCTCAGCTCATTTGTGAGCAGAAAAAACAAAATGGCAATATATTAATCAGTAGCGCATCTAGAAAAATCCCACTTATTAAATCTATTTTAGAGGCGAAGGATCGTTTTGATAAGGAGATCCTTGTTTATGCTGGCGACATAAATAAAGATGCTCATGCGCAATTTGTATGCGATGGATTAATTTTATTGCCTGCTACATCTGTGGAAAACTTTGAAGAAATTTTAAATCTTCTTAAAGAAAATCAAATAGAGCTTGTGATTCCTACTAGAGATGGTGAATTAGAGTTTTGGGCAACACACCGGAAAGCCTTGGAAAAAGAAGGAATACAAGTCATTGTTTCAGAGCCTGAGGCAATTACCACCAGCCTTGATAAATTAGCATTTGCAAAATTTGGTGAGATCAAAGGTTTTCCAATTATACCTGCGTGGGAACATCCCCAAGGCAAAGGGCCTTTTGTAGTAAAAGAGCGTTACGGTGCAGGCAGTCGTTCAATCGGGCTAAATATTGAAACTCTTGATGCTGCACTAGAGTGGGGAGCTAAGCTAGCTCAGCCTATTTACCAACCTTTTATTGAAGGCAAAGAAATCAGCGTAGATGCTTGGTTAGACAAGACAAGCAAAGTGAAAGGTTTGGTATTACGTGAACGAAATCAGGTAGCTCAGGGTGAGTCAGTCGTGACAACCACTTTTAGAGATACTAGGTTAGAAGCCCAATGTACTCAATTACTTGAAGCCCTACCTCTACATGGCCCTGTTGTTTTGCAAGTGATTATTGATTCATTAGGCAATCCACACATTATAGAACTAAATGCACGTTTTGGTGGCGCATCAACGGCTTCTGTTGCTGTCGGTTTAGATATTTGGTACTGGACATTACTTGAATGGGATAATCAAAACCTCGATTTAGTACCTTACTTGCGTTCTGATAAAGAAGCCCGTCAAATCCGCGTTCCTCAGGATATTCTTCTTTATGATTCTAGTTTTTGATTTAGATGATACGCTTTATGAAGAGCGTACTTATGTTGAGAGTGGCTTAAAGGCTGTAGCCGACTATGGAGAGTCGGCTTTTGGCTGGGATGCAAGAGCATCTTTTTATTTTATGTTGGATATTCTAAATAAAGAAGGGCGAGGACGCATATTTAATTTATGGTTAGCTCATCATCATAAAGAGAGCTGCACACTTGTATCAAAGTGTGTGCGAATTTATCGGCATCATCTGCCTTCACTTAGTTTATCTAATGATGCAAAAAATCTTCTGCCAAAACTAGCGAATCAATATCCGCTTTATTTAGTAACTGATGGGCACAAAGTCGTTCAGCAAATCAAAATAGAAGCTCTAAATATTCAACCTTGGTTTCGAAAAACCATGATCACACATAGATATGGTTTAAAACATGCCAAGCCATCCACTTATTGCTTTGAAATCATTAAAAAAAGAGAGACCTGTACTTGGCAACAAATGGTTTATATTGGTGATAATCCGGCTAAGGATTTTGTTAATTTAAATCCTTTAGGTGTGACTACGGTTAGAATTCATCGGGGGATGTACTGTCAGCAAGTTGCAAAACCAGGATATGATGCTAGGTTTCATATAGAAACGCTGGACTCGCTGACAGAGGTTTTAAATGTAAACCTTGATTAACCCTCACCCCCTCACAAGCAACCACCCACCCAGTAGGATTAACCCCCAAACCGGCCAAGTTTGTTGTTCAATATGCTGCCATAAGAGGTCTACGGGGGTATCTGTGGCAATAAGATAGCTCGCCAAACCCAAGACTAATAAACCTAATAAACGCGCGCGTCTGCGTGCGTTTTGCTGATGAATTTCTTGCTGAACTTGAATTAATGCTTGTTGTTGCTGAATTTGATGTTGTTCCCAATTTTTAAGCTGGGCTAAAGTATCATGGGCCAGTAAAGGTAATTCTGGCATTTGTTCTAACCAATCGGGGAAATTAGTTTTCACTTTGCGCCAAACACCTCTTGGGCCAACTCTGGCTTTCATCCAATTTTCTAAATATGGCTTTGCTGTTGTCCATAGGTCTAGATCAGGATATAACTGACGTCCTAAACCTTCAATATTCAGTAAGGTTTTTTGTAAGAGAACTAATTGTGGCTGGACTTCCATATTAAAACGGCGTGCTGTTTGGAATAACCCCATCAGTACTTGGCCAAAAGAAATATCTTTTAAAGGTTTTTCAAAAATGGGTTCACACACTGCGCGAATTGCCGCAGCAAATTCATTGGCACGGGTATCTTCATGCACCCAGCCAGATTCTATATGTAAACGTGCCACTTCATAATAATCTTGCGTGAAGAAAGCTAATAAATTACGCGCTAAATAATTTTGATCTTCAACACTTAGGCTACCCACAATCCCACAGTCAATCCCAATATATTGAGGGTTATTAGGGTCTGTGCAATCAACAAAAATATTACCTGGATGCATATCCGCATGGAAAAAATTATCACGGAAAACTTGCGTGAAGAAAATTTCAACACCACGCTCTGCTAATTTATGCATATTCGTGCCTTGGGCACGCAGTAAATCTAAATGCGCAATAGGAATGCCATAAATACGCTCTTGTACCATCACATTACGGCGACTATATTCCCAATAAACTTTGGGAACATAGAGTAAGCCTGAATTAATAAAATTTCGTCTCAGTTGCGAGGTATTCGCGGCTTCTTTTAATAAATCTAGTTCATCAAATAAAGTGACTTCATAATCTGCAACTACTTCAACCGGATGTAAGCGTTTAGAATCTGGCCAAACTTTTAATAAAATACGGGCGAAGGTATAAAGCAAAGCAATATCTTTACGCATAATTTTATCAATATGCGGTCGTATTACTTTAACAACGACTTCTTCCCCAGAATGCAGGCGGGCAGCGTGTACCTGTGCAATGGATGCCGAGGCCATAGGTTGGGAGCTAAATTCCTGAAATGCCTGATGAATATTTTGCCCGAGCGCTTCTTCTATCAGGGCTTGCGCCTGCTCAGCAGGAAAGGGAGGCACTTGATCTTGCAGCTTTTTCAGCTCGTCAGCAATATCTTGCGGTAATAAATCACGCCGCGTTGATAACATTTGCCCAAATTTAACAAAAATTGGCCCTAATTCTTCTAATGCAAGACGCAAACGCTCTCCACGCGATTTGTGGTTCTCTGGCAATAAACGCATAGGAGAAAAGCGCCCTAATAAGGGCCGCCAAGGTGCTGGCAGGCGCTCAATAGGAATTAAGGTATCCAAGCGTTGATGAGCAACAACTTGGGCAATTTTTAGTAATCGATGTAAACGAGACAAGTGAGCCAGCTCCCCATACCATCAGCGCAACGCGCTTAAATTTTGTACACGTGTTTGTAAATCTTGCTGGCGTATGCGCAAATTTTCTAGACGCATCTGCAATGCTTGTAGCTCATCTTGTGCATTGAGATGTTCAGGCTTGCCAGGAATTAGCCGAGTTTCCTCATGTAGATAAGCACGCAAATCGCCACGCCATTGCGCTTGTATCACCTCATGGATATTGGCAAGTTTTTGACTTGGCAAACTGCCGAGCAAAGGCACAAAAGTTAAATTCCAATCTATCGGTGCTTGCGTGAGCACTTTTTGCAATATTTGTAGTTTGCGCATATCCCCACCCACTTCTAAATGACCAGAAAGCAGGTGCGCGTGTTGATCTTGCGCACTCAATAATTGCATTAACTCACTTGGGGTCGCAACGAGCCAAGTATCTGCTTCTGCTGCTAACCCATCGGCATGCAACACAGTCGCCGCACTTAAATAAAGTGCTTGGCCATTGCTTTCAATCCAAAGCGCACCACGCTCAGGGATAATCAAGGCAATACGTGTATGCTGTAATTTTTGCAGATCTGCTTGGCTACTCGGTGATTGTTGAATCACCCAGTTCAGCAAGTTCTGTGCACTTTCTAAAAGCGCATGGGTCAGTAGGGACATAAGACAACTCCTTGGCAGCTGTGACGGCATCCAAAGATTAAAACTTAATACCCTTGTGCAGTGCAACAATTCCCCCTGTCATATTGTAATATTGCACCTGATCTAAGCCTGCATCTTGCATCATCTGCTTGAGGGTTTCTTGATCAGGATGCATACGGATAGATTCTGCAAGATAGCGATAACTATCAGCATCTTGAGTGACTAGACGCCCCATAAAAGGTAAAGCAGTGAAAGAATAAGTGTCATAGGCCTTACTCAGCAAGGGGTTATTCGGCTTAGAAAACTCTAAGACTAATAGACGACCTCCAGGCTTTAATACCCGCGCCATCTCGCCCAGTGCACGATCTTTATCCGTAACATTACGCAGACCAAACGCAATCGAAACACAGTCAAAATGCGCCTCTGGGAAAGGCAGAACCTCTGCATTGGCTTGCACATACTCCACATTACCCACATAGCCTTTATCAGTGAGACGATCACGCCCCACCTGCAGCATGGAAGCGTTGATATCTGCCAAAATCACTTGGCCATCTGGGCCCACGCGGCGCGAGAAAGCCATCGTCAAATCGCCTGTACCACCGGCAATATCAAGGACTCGCTGACCTTTGCGCACGCCGCTTTTTTCTAAAGTGAAGCGCTTCCATAAACGATGGATCCCCATCGACATCAAATCATTCATCAAATCATATTTAGCTGCCACAGAATGGAAAACCTCTGCCACCTTGGCTTGTTTTTCGTGCACGTCCACTTGCTGATAACCAAAATGCGTGGTGTGGGATTCGTTTTGGGCAGATGTTGATAGATGCGGATTAGAATCAGACATGGGCAACCTCATAACGCAGGATATTTCCTGAACAAAAGCAAATTTGCCCTATGATAATACAAATGCTTGCCAGAACGCAGGATGGATTTGGCCTGCTGTTCATTTTGTGCAGCCACGCAGGATGGGGCAAGCGTAGCACAACCGATCAAACGAGAAGACCCAAGATCAGGTTAAACTTCCCTTTTGCCCTCCTCCCCCTATCTTAGGGGGAGCTATCACAGGGGAAAATCTTTGAGCACCTGTCAATGACTTTCGCTAACCTTTGCCCAGCGTGCGCGTGCTTTTTGCTGAAGATAAAGCCATTTTTTCTAGATGACTAATAATTAAACCCGCAATATCTTTGCCTGTGGCGTTTTCAATCCCTTCCAAACCTGGGGAAGAATTGACTTCCATCACGACAGGCCCATGATTGGAGCGTAATAAGTCCACGCCGCAAACGTTTAAGCCCATAGCACGCGCAGCACGTACTGCAGTAGAACGCTCTTCAGGCGTAATTTTGATCAGAGAAGCACTCCCACCACGATGCAAATTAGAACGGAATTCACCTGCTGCAGCTTGGCGTTTCATTGCTGCCACCACCTTATCACCGATTACAAAGCAACGAATATCGGCGCCGCCTGCCTCGCGAATATATTCTTGCACCATAATATTGGCTTTTAAGCCCATAAACGCTTGAATCACACTTTCAGCCGCTTTATTGGTTTCAGCTAAGACCACACCAATACCTTGCGTGCCCTCAAGCAGCTTAATGACCATAGGGGCGCCGCCAACCATGGTGATTAAATCAGGAATATCATCTGGAGAATGTGCAAAGCCTGTCACAGGTAACCCTATACCTTTGCGGGATAATAATTGCAAAGAGCGCAGCTTATCGCGTGATCGAGTAATGGCGACAGACTCATTCAGAGGACAAACCCCCATCATTTCAAACTGACGCAAAACAGCACAGCCGTAAAAAGTAACAGAAGCGCCAATCCGTGGAATCACCGCATCAAAGGCTTCTAAATCTGTGCCTTTGTAATGAATCGTTGGTTTATGGGTAGCGATATTCATATAACAGCGTAAGGTATCTATCACCCTGACGCTATGTCCTTTTTGTTCGGCTGCTTCAATTAAGCGCCGCGTGGAATATAAAGACGAATTACGCGACAAAATAGCGATATGCATCGCAGCACCTTTTAAAAATATCAGGAAAAAAAGGAAAGGGGGCGTAGGGCGTTTTAAGGTTGTCCGTGCAAATAGGACGCCCCAGGCGCCACTAAAATATGGTGTTCCATAGCACGACGGCCTAATAACATAGGGTAGTCCATCTTACTGCGGTCAACTAAAGTGAGCTGAATTTTTTGTTCTAAGGCACCAAGCTGCATCCGAGTTTTAATCACATATCTTTGCTGTGCGTGCCCGTTAGAGCTACGCACACGGCGTACATCATACACAGGGACTTCGCATTTCACTTCAGGATCGCCTAAAGCTTCCTCATTAAAAGAAGTAAAACGTACCCACTGCTGGCCTTGATGCTCAAAACCCTGAATTTCTACTGCATGTAAGGCGGAAGTCTTCGCACCTGTATCAATTTTGGCACGCACTTGAATACCCAGATCGGGAAAGCGAATGACTTCTTTCCAGCCAACAGTAATTTTTTGGGAATGAAATAGTACAGGTTTGCTCATGCGTTGAACTCTCGGTGCCAAAAATAAGAGCACAAAAAAATACAGGCTCGAAAGCCTGCGTCTATTAAGTATTCTAGGCAATTTCCGCCAGATTACCTAGCATCTATTTTGCCGAAGGAGGGGAATGTCTCCCCCACCCGATGGCTAGGCATCTTGCAAAATGGCATACAGCTGATCTTTCAAGAGCAGGCGCTTTTTTTTCAAATCTTCGGTATAAACATCGGAAGGATTTTCTGCACCCACTTCAATGCGGTGTACTTCACGGTCTACTTGATGATATTCGTTAAATAAGCGCGCAAAATGTGCATCTGCCATTTTAAGATCATGGATTTTGTCGCGATATTCGGGAAATTCATTGACAAGGTTATGATTTTCTAACATAAGGCGCACCTATTGGGTTGGAGCATTGTGGATAAACTTGCTTGTCTTTGAGTATGCGCCTTTTATCAATGCCTTGCCTTTGCCGTGCGTCAATTAAGTGCACTGAGCCGTTGACTGCTCCCCTCCCTAAAGGAAGGGGATTCCCAATTCATCGAGAACAGGACACGGGGACTGACCCCATGCCACTTACATTCTCTCCAAGGGCTAACACCGCCAGCCCGGATTCTCTCCAAGGGCTAACACCGCCAGCCCGGCGGCTTTAATGTTGGTCGCGGCGTTAATGTCGCGGTCATGGTCTGCGCCACATTCGGGGCAGCGCCATTTCCTGACCGACAACGGCAGCGACGATACGGTATGTCCGCAACCCGAACAGCGTTTGGAGCTGGGGAACCACGGGTCAATGGCGACCAGTGAGCGCCCTGCCCATTCCGCCTTGTACGCCAACTGGCGCACGAACTCGCCCCAGCCAGCGTCAGCAATGGCCTTGCTCAGTTTCGGGTTGCGGATCATGTTTTTCACTTTCAGGGATTCGACGCAGATCACTTGGTTCTCGTTAATCAATCTGCGGGACAGCTTGTGCAAGTTGTCCTGCCGGCAATCGGAGATTTTGGCGTGAAGTTTCGCCACCTTCTG
>NZ_FNYH01000013.1 GCF_900108915.1 Allopseudospirillum japonicum | reverse complement strand
ACACTTAGCAAAAACCCACTAGGGCTAGTCTAGCCTAGCGAACCTTGAAAACAAATAAATCTGTTTGCAAAACCCTAAGGAAAGACTTCCGCTACTTAGACGCACCTGATGGTCTCGTCCTAAGCAGCGGAGGTAGATTATACGCAGATCAAAACAGAATGCAAGGACTTTTTAGGGTTTAATATGTACACGCGCAAAACGCTTTTTACCTGCTTGGATAAGATAAGTTTTTCCAGCAGTTAACATAGCACCTTTGTCAGCGACTGCTTGATCGACTTTCACCCGCCCATTATTCAGCATATCTTTGGCTTGCGCACCATTGTTGGCCAGATCAGCACGATTTAAGATGGACGCCAACGGCAATTCGTTTTGCCCTTCTGCTTCCAAGGTGACTTCAGGCAAATCTTCTGGAATCTCACCTTCTGCTAAACGGTTACCTGCTGATTTATGCGCATTGGCGGCGGCTTCTTCTCCATGGAAACGTGCGATCAGCTCACGTGCTAAAATCGCTTTAATATCTCGTGGATTGGCACCCTGCTCCACATCCGCTTGTAAGGCTTGAATCTCTTCCATAGGTTTAAAAGAAAGCAACTCAAAATAACGCCAAATCAAGGCATCTGGCATAGAAAGTAATTTAGTAAACATTTCGCCTGGTTTGTCATTAATCCCCACATAGTTACCTAAGGATTTGGACATTTTTTGCACTCCGTCCAAACCTTCCAAGATAGGCATAGTCAGCACGACTTGAGGCTCTTGGCCAAAATGCTTTTGTAATTCGCGTCCCATCAAGAGGTTAAACTTTTGATCCGTTCCCCCCAGCTCAACATCCGCTTGTAAGGCTACTGAGTCATACCCCTGCACTAAAGGGTATAAAAACTCATGAATGGCAATAGGCTGTTGGCCTTGATAGCGTTTTTCGAAATCATCTCGTTCTAACATGCGCGCGACCGTCGTTTGCGCCGCCAGCTCGATCATTTGTGCAGCAGAAAGCTGGTTCATCCACTCAGAGTTAAAAGCCACTCGGGTTTTTGCTGGATCTAAAATCTTAAAAACCTGTTCTTTATAAGTCGCTGCATTTGCCAACACATCGTCTTCACTGAGGGGTTTGCGAGTGACATTTTTACCCGTAGGATCGCCGATACGTCCGGTAAAATCTCCAATTAGAAAAATCACTTCGTGACCTAGTTGTTGGAATTGACGCAACTTATTAATCAGCACAGTATGCCCTAAATGTAAATCAGGCGCTGTGGGATCAAAACCGGCTTTGATACGTAAAGGACGGTTTTGCTCTAACTTACGCACTAATTCTTCTTCTACCAGAATTTCATTTGCGCCGCGTTTGATAAGTGCCAATGCGTCAGCTACAGAACTCATGCAAGCTTTACCTCAGTGATTACAGTGGATTTGTCTAAAGACTTCTAAAAGATGCACGTTAGCTCACACGAACGCACATGCATCTGTCAGCAGAAGTCAGTAAAATGGCGCAGAGTATAGCATTTACACCAGCTAGAGGCTGCTTTCTGCCGCAGGCTTTTATTCGCCTGTAGCAAGACTGGCTAGCTGTCACTTTATACATACAACGACTAGAAGAATTAGGATCATGAGCACAACACACACACAAGCACCAAAACGCCTTAAAAAGCGCCATTTGGCGCTCGCTTCAGCCGTGGCTTCTGTTGCAGGGATTTTTATGCTCGGGTTGCCCTTGCAAGAGGTCGCCGCCAAGCGTATCGAACTTCCTTTAGAGATGGAGTTAAGCGACCGCGCACAAGAATGGTTACCCAGCTTAAACCAAACCACCGCCAGCACGCGGGAAAAAATGATAGACATTCAAGGTGGCGATACCCTAGCAGCTGTGTTTGAGCGTGCAGGCGTCGGTGTCGGCCAAATGTATCAAATGCTGAGCTTTTTAAGTACGGAAGAGAAAAAAATCATCACAGATCTGCATCCTGATCATAAGCTGCATTTCCAACTCGATCCAGAAACTGACAAGCTGCTAGCCCTCCGCCTAGAACGCTCCCCAATTGATAGCACCCTGATTACTTACCATAAAGAAGATCAAGCTTACCAAGTCAGCGATTTAACCCGCGAACCTGAATACCACTTTGCCTATAAAGAAGGCACGATCGAAAGCACCTTATTTAGTGCTGGAGAGCGTGCAGGCCTCACGCGCGCCACCATGATGAGGCTGGCAGAGATTTTTGCTTGGGATATTGATTTTGCTTTAGATATCCGTCCTGGCGATACCTTCCGCGTGGTTTATCGTGAGGAGTTTGTCGATGGCTACAAATACCGTGATGGCGATATTCTCGTTGCCCAAGTGACGATTCAAGGACAAACCTATACCGGCATCCGCTATCAAGATAGTCAAGATGAAATTGCCTATTACACCCCTGAAGGCAAAAGTATGCGTAAGGCCTTCTTACGTAACCCTGTTGATTTCTATCGTATTAGCTCCAATTTTCAGCCAGAACGTTATCACCCTGTCTTAGGTGTGAAGCGTCCGCACCGTGGTGTCGATTTTGCTGCTTCTATAGGCACCCCGATTAAATCGGTTGGTAAAGGCAAAATTGTTTCTCTTGGCTGGAAAGGTGGTTATGGGCGTACGGTCGTTATTCAACACGGTGGCCAATACTCAACCCTTTATGCACACATGAGTCGCTATCAAAAAGGACTGAAAGCAGGGGATTCAGTGAAACAAGGCCAAGTCATAGGTTATGTTGGTAAATCCGGTTTAGTGACAGGCCCGCACTTGCACTACGAACTCCGCGTCAATGGTGTGCACAAAAACCCACGGACAGTCGAATTACCCAAAGCCGAACCTATCGCAGCCGCCGAGAAAACACGTTTTCTACGCTATAGCGAAAGTATGATGTCCAGCATTCAAGGCTATGCACTCGCCTCTCAACTTGCGCAGGCACATGCTCAATTGATGGCCACCAAGGGCAGAGAGGAACAAACCCTTTAACTATGTTTGGTTTGCCTCGACTATGTTTGCCTCGCTCAAGCGAGCGGGGTCCAAGCGACAACAAGATTCTTTTTGATCTTTAGGATGTTATTGCGCATGTCTTCTTGGAAAGATCAGCTACAAAGTTTAACTGGTTATACGTCATCAACAGACGCTAGCTCACAAACAAAAACGACAGCCCGTGGTGTCTATGCGACAGATGCAGGCACTTTATGCCCAGATTGCCAGACACCCTTAGCCGCTTGCCAATGTCAACAGCTGGCACAAGCGCAACGTCTTGCTGCCTGCGATGGTACTGTGCGCTTAAGTTATGAAACCAAAGGCCGCAAAGGCAAGGGCGTGACCTGTATTCGCGATTTGCCTTTAGAAGATGCCGCACTTAAAACCCTATGCAGCCGCCTTAAAAAGGTCTGTGGCACAGGTGGCAGTTTGCATGCGGATGGACATATAGAATTGCAAGGTGATAAGCGCACATCTATCGAACAGTGGCTACAAACCCATTATCCTTGGCCGATTCAACGTGTAGGAGGCTAAGCCCCTGATGACGCAGAGTAAAACTAAAAAAACCACCTTACCCAAGCCTCCCAGTTTCAACCAGAGCTTACGCCTGTTAGCACCCTGGCAACAAGTTGCCTTTGCGGCTTGCCTGAGTCAACGCATGCTGCCTAATTACTTGTTATTTGCTGAGAATCTCGCGCAGCTTTTACCTGAAAACTACTCGCCCCAGCAAGCCCAAGGCGCATGCGAGCAAGCACAACAACTGATGGACCTGATTTGGCAAGTCCAATTACATCCACAAACCCGCATTAATATAGAAGCACAACAAGAAAAGCTAGAAGCTTTGATGCCAGATCCTCAAAGCTTTACCTGCTATGGTGTGTACCCAGCACTTGATGCGCTCATGGGGCTCAGTACCACTTTAGGGCTTTTAGAACAAGCAGATGCTGATGAAGTCGTGCGCATGAGCCGTTTATCTCGTGCTTGTGTCTATCAACTGCTTGAGATGGAATTTACCTCAGTTTCTGAGTTAGATCCCCAAAGTGATGCAGGTCAGCAGGCACTTAAAACCTGGATACGTCAACAAGATCTCATGCAGGAAGAAGAGGCTTTCCAAGATGAAGTTTTGGCACAATTGCAAGCATGCCAACAAGCCAGTAAAGCCTTTTATAGGCGTTTGCGCACCTTGGGCGAAAACCAAGGCATTAGCAATTTAGGGATCAGTTTAGCTGATTAAAGCAGCGGCTTAGCTAGATTCCCGCGACAAGTCTGCGGCCAACGGTGGACAAAGACTAGGGAATTAACCTAAAATGTTACGGATTACTGGCTAAAATTTATGTCAGAATCGCCTACCTAATTCTATAGCGGGATGGAGCCATCTAGTTCCATCTCGCTTTTTTGCACCTGATTCAATACCTAAGCATTCAGCCATAAGCGCTCGTGACGGGAGGAGGCAAACCTTGACTAAAGCAGCCATTTTGGCCCTGGAAGATGGCAGTATATTCCACGGGACCGCCATAGGTAGTGAGGGTCAGACATGTGGTGAACTTGTGTTCAACACCTCGATGACCGGCTATCAAGAAATACTCACAGACCCCTCCTACACCCGCCAGATTGTGACGCTCACTTATCCGCATATCGGCAATACAGGCACTAATGCTGAAGATGTTGAATCAGCTCATGTCTGCGCTGCGGGTCTTGTGATTCGTGATTTACCACTTCTTGCCAGCAACTGGCGCAACCAGCAACCCCTTGATGCCTACTTACAGGCACACCAAATCGTTGCTATTGCCGATATAGATACACGTCGCCTTACACGTATTTTGCGTGATAAAGGCGCACAAAGTGCCTGCATTCTTGCCGGTGAAGCTGCCTTAGCAGCCGATGCCAGCGAACAAGCACTGGCGCAAGCCCGGAGTTTTGGTGGTTTAAAAGGACTAGACCTCGCTAAAGAAGTCACCACAGCACAAACTTACACTTGGCAGCAAGGTGAGTGGGATTTAGCCTCCGGTTATCAACAGCAAGATGCTCAACAGCAAAGTTTCCATGTCGTCGCCTATGATTATGGCGTGAAATACAATATTTTGCGCATGTTGGCACAACGCGGTTGCCGCCTGACCGTGGTACCTGCAAAAACTCCCGCCGAGGAAGTCCTCGCGCTTAATCCAGATGGTATTTTCCTTTCTAATGGCCCTGGTGATCCCGAGCCGTGCGATTACGCCATTCAAGCCATCAAAACCCTGCTGGAGCAAACCAATCTACCGATTTTCGGGATTTGTTTGGGCCACCAATTGTTAGCGCTCGCTTCAGGTGCTCGTACTTCGAAAATGAAGTTTGGCCATCATGGTGCAAACCACCCTGTACAGGATTTGCACACTGGACAAGTCTTAATTACCAGCCAAAACCACGGTTTTGCGGTAGATGAAGACAGTTTGCCCGCCAATTTGCAAGCGACCCATAAATCCTTATTTGATGGTTCCTTGCAAGGGATAGAACGCACTGATAAACCTGCGTTTAGCTTCCAAGGTCACCCAGAAGCCAGCCCAGGGCCACATGATGTTGCCCCCTTATTTGATCGTTTTATCGCTCTGATGCAACAAGGCCGCTAAGACGCCGACTTGCTTAAGGCGTATCTGTACACTTGTGTTGCGCTTTTGGTGCACAAGTGTACTTTAATCCGTATTTCAGATTAGCCGTTCCTGCTTGCAGGCTTTCACACAAGGTTGCGAACTAGCCATGCCAAAACGTACCGACATTCAAAGCATTTTGATTTTAGGCGCTGGACCTATCGTCATAGGTCAAGCCTGTGAATTTGACTACTCCGGCGCGCAAGCCTGTAAAGCGCTGCGTGAGGAAGGGTATCGCGTGATTTTGGTGAATTCCAATCCCGCGACCATTATGACAGATCCCGCAATGGCCGATGCTACCTATATCGAGCCAATTACTTGGGAAGCGGTCGAAAAAATTATTGAACAAGAACGTCCTAGCGCCTTGCTGCCGACCATGGGCGGACAAACTGCGCTCAACTGTGCACTCGATTTAGAAAAACATGGTGTCCTAGCCAAATATGGCGTGGAAATGATCGGTGCCAATGCCGACACCATTGATAAAGCGGAAAACCGCGATCGTTTCGACAAAGCCATGCGTAATATTGGCCTTGAGTGTCCGCGCGCTTCGATTGCCCACTCGATGCAAGAAGCTTGGCAAGTCCTAGAAGATATCGGCTTTCCTTGTATTATTCGCCCTTCGTTCACCATGGGTGGCACAGGCGGTGGTATTGCTTACAATAAGGAAGAGTTCGAAGAAATTTGCCAACGCGGCTTGGACTTATCCCCGACCAATGAGCTGTTAATTGATGAATCCCTCATTGGTTGGAAAGAATACGAAATGGAAGTGGTCCGCGATAAAAAAGACAATTGCATTATCGTGTGTGCCATCGAAAACTTCGATCCTATGGGCGTGCACACAGGGGACTCCATCACAGTTGCACCAGCACAAACCCTGACAGATAAAGAATACCAAATCATGCGGAACGCCTCTTTGGCAGTTTTGCGTGAAATTGGCGTAGAAACCGGTGGTTCCAACGTACAATTTGGGATCTGCCCTGATACAGGCCGAATGGTCGTTATCGAGATGAATCCTCGGGTCTCTCGTTCTTCGGCTTTAGCCTCTAAAGCGACGGGCTTCCCGATTGCGAAGGTAGCCGCTAAGTTGGCCGTTGGTTACACACTCGATGAGCTACAAAATGACATTACCGGCGGCGCCACCCCTGCGTCGTTTGAGCCTTCGATTGATTATGTGGTCACCAAAATCCCACGTTTCACTTTCGAAAAATTCCCGCAAGCTAATGACCGCCTCACCACCCAGATGAAATCTGTGGGTGAAGTCATGGCGATTGGGCGCACTTTCCAAGAATCTCTCCAAAAAGCACTTCGTGGCTTGGAAGTTGGCGTCGTGGGCTTGGACCCTAAATTTGATAGCTTTGACGAAGAAAACCTGACCCAACTCAAAGGTGAATTAACCAGCCCTGGCGCAGAGCGGATTTGGTTCCTCGCTGATGCCTTCCGTGCTGGCTTAAGCATGCAGGAGATTTTCAACCTCACCAAAATTGATCCTTGGTTTTTGGTGCAACTGGAAGACTTAGTCAAAGATGAAGCCCAAGTCGCTAAATCCAGTTTGGCCGATTTGGATTACGAGCGCTTATGGCGTCTTAAGCGTAAAGGTTTCTCCGATGCACGCTTAGCTAACCTGATGGGTGTCGCTGAAAAAGAAGTGCGCCGTTTGCGTCATAAACTCAACGTACGTCCTGTGTATAAGCGTGTCGATACCTGTGCTGCAGAATTTGCCACCAGTACCGCTTACATGTACTCCACGTACGAAGAAGAATGCGAAGCCCAGCCCAGCCAGCGTGATAAAATTATGGTGCTTGGTGGCGGCCCGAATCGGATTGGCCAAGGGATAGAGTTCGATTATTGTTGTGTGCATGCAGCCCTTGCCATGCGTGATGACGGTTATGAAACCTTAATGGTCAACTGTAACCCTGAAACCGTTTCTACCGATTATGACACCTCAGATCGCTTGTATTTCGAGCCTGTCACTTTAGAAGATGTACTGGAAATCGTCGATAAAGAACAACCTAAAGGCGTGATTGTCCAATTTGGCGGACAAACACCGCTGAAATTAGCACGTGAATTAGAAGCCGCTGGCGTCAATATTATTGGCACCACACCAGATGCGATTGACCGCGCAGAAGACCGTGAACGTTTCCAGCAGATGATCGAAAAGCTGGGACTTAAGCAACCCCCTAATGCCACGGCGCGTAGCTTAGATGAAGCTTTAGCGAAAGCGCGTGAAATTGGCTTCCCACTGGTCGTACGTCCTTCTTATGTACTGGGCGGACGTGCAATGGAAATTGTATATGGTGAAGATGAGTTAGAGCGTTATATGACCAATGCGGTCAAGGTCTCTAATGACTCACCTGTGCTACTCGATCACTTCCTTAATGCCGCAGTTGAAGTCGACATTGATGCGGTTTCTGATGGCAAAGAAGTGGTGATCGGCGGCATTATGCAGCACATTGAACAAGCTGGGGTTCACTCAGGTGATTCAGCTTGTTCACTGCCGCCTTACAGCCTACCTGCGGATGTCCAAGACCAAATGCGCGAGCAGGTCAAACGCATGGCAGTGGAATTAGGCGTTGTAGGCTTGATGAATGTACAGCTGGCATGGCAAGATGGCGAAATCTACGTGATCGAAGTTAATCCACGCGCATCACGTACTGTGCCTTTCGTGTCTAAATGTATCGGAGCTTCCTTAGCTCAGGTAGCAGCACGTTGTATGGCTGGCACCTCACTCGCCGAACAAAGCTTCACTCAAGAAATCCTTCCCCAACACTTTAGCGTAAAAGAAGCTGTCTTCCCCTTTAATAAATTCCAAGGGGTCGACCCTATTTTAGGACCGGAAATGAAATCCACCGGTGAAGTGATGGGAAGTGGTAGCACTTTTGCAGAAGCCTTCTTTAAGGCGCAGCTCGGTGCAGGTGAACGCCTACCACAAAGTGGTACTGCTTTTATTTCGGTGCGTGAAGTGGATAAAACAGGTGCAGTGGAAGTTGCCGCAACCTTGCATAAATTAGGCTTCCAACTGGTGGCAACCCGTGGCACGGCAAAAGTGATCACAGATGCAGGCATTCCAGTGGAAGTCGTTAACAAGGTTGCTGAAGGACGTCCCCATATTGTGGATAAGTTGAAAAATGATCAAATTGATTACATTGTCAACACCACAGAAGGGCGTCAAGCCATTGCAGATTCATCCATTATCCGCCGTACTGCGCTGCAACACAAAGTGCCTTATACCACCACTTTGGCAGGAGCACGCGCAGTTTGCTTGGCATTAGAATATGGCCAAGAGATCCAAGTACGGCGATTGCAAGATATTCATGCACAAGCTAAACAGGTTAGAAATTAAATGAATCGAGTCCCTATGACGCCTGCAGGTGAAGCTCACCTGCGCAAAGAACTAGAAGAGCTTAAAAATGTCGAGCGTCCACAAGTGATTGAGGCGATTGCTGAAGCACGTGAACACGGCGATCTCAAAGAAAACGCCGAATATCACGCCGCACGCGAGCGCCAAGGCTTTATTGAAGGCCGGATTCAAGATATTGAGTCCAAGCTTTCTGCCGCTCAAGTGATTGATGTCACCAAAATTGCCTACACAGGCCGAGTGATTTTTGGGGTGACGGTAGATTTGCTGCATCTGGATACAGACAATCAGGTGAAATATCAGATTGTTGGTGAAGATGAAGCGGACTTCGATCAAGGGAAAATTTCGGTTTCTTCCCCGATTGCACGCGCTTTGATTGGTAAAGAAGAAGGGGATGTGGTCGTTGTACAAACCCCACGTGGTGGTGTGGAATACGAAATTCTCACTGTTGCCCATCTTTAATTCAT
This sequence comes from Allopseudospirillum japonicum, assembly GCF_900108915.1. Taxonomy (GTDB): domain Bacteria; phylum Pseudomonadota; class Gammaproteobacteria; order Pseudomonadales; family Halomonadaceae; genus Pseudospirillum; species Pseudospirillum japonicum. The sequence continues at coordinate 46,012 of NZ_FNYH01000013.1, read as the reverse complement.
ATCTCGCTCATGTAAACTCACACCCTAAGCGCCCGATTCAACGGGCGTTTTTTGTGTCGTTTTTGGAGAAAATCAACATGGGTAAAAAACATCACACCAAGGATAAAAAAAAAATATCCAAGCCTCGTCTGAAATTCGCATGGGCTCAGCGTTGCGAACGTTTGTTACAAGTTTTAGAAGCGCGCTGGCTCCCTCAAACCCCACAAGCGATTGACTGGCACACGACTTGGGCCGCAACTTGGGATGCACAGGCAGGCCAACTTGTGCGCTTAATGCCGGCGACAGATGCACCTGGTTTTGATTTGCACGATTTAATTGGTATTGATCACGCCAAGGCCAGAGTCGAGCAAAATACCCGCCAATTTCTTGCGGGTCTTCCTGCCAACAATGTCTTGTTATGGGGGAGTCGCGGTACAGGGAAATCCTCCTTAATTCGTGCCCTCTTATATACTTTTGCTGCGCAAGGCTTACGCGTTTTACAAGTTGAAAAAGAACAGCTTGCTGATTTACATCAGATGCTTGCGCAACTTCCGTCAACCCCATGGCGCTTTATTATTTACACAGATGATTTGTCCTTTGAGCAAGGTGATCTTGCTTATAAACCGTTAAAAAGCCTGCTAGATGGCAGTTTAAGCGGCCATTATGAACAGGTGCTTTTGTATGCAACCTCAAACCGCCGCCATTTGGTGCCTGAGCACATGCAGGATAATCAAGCCAGCAAGGTGATTGAAGGCGAGTTGCATTATGCGGATGCGATTGAAGAAAAAATCGCTCTTTCCGATCGCTTCGGATTATGGATCTCTTTTTATCCTTTTAGCCAAGAAACTTATCTTGCCGCCGCCCAGCATTGGTTACAAAAACTTGCGCTTCAATATCAAGTGTCGATTCCTTGGGATCAAGAAGCTCGCACCCAAGCTTTGCGCTTTGCCCAATTAAAAGGCCATCGCAGCGGCCGTACGGCTTGGCAGTTTGCACGCCACTATTTAGGACAGCAAGCATTAGGCCAGCAAGCACTTGAACAAACAACCTAAGCCTTATTCCAATCTTTTTACTTTTGCAGAGAAATCGCATGCAAGCGCAATCCATTCCCCTCCAAGTTAAAATTCTTGATCCGCGTTTAGGTGCGGAATTTCCTTTACCCAGTTATGCCACGGCTGGCTCCGCAGGGTTAGATTTGCGTGCACTCATGGATGCACCTTTAACCCTAGAGGCAGGTCAAAGTGAACTGATAGGAACAGGGATCGCAATGTATATCCAAGATCCCCAATATGCAGGTTTAATTTTACCGCGTTCAGGTTTAGGCCATAAACACGGCTTGGTGTTAGGTAATCTAGTCGGGCTAGTGGACGCGGATTACCAAGGCGAAATTAAGATTTCTTTATGGAATCGCAGCCAGCAAGCTTATAGGGTGCAACCGGGGGAACGTATTGCCCAATATGTGCTGGTGCCGGTTTTACATGCACAGATGCATTTTGTGGAAACCTTTACTGATTCGGAGCGGGGCACTGATGGCTTTGGTAGTACAGGCCGCCATTAATTTTGATCAATGAGAGAGGCTCTTATGCTCACAGAATCTATTTTTCGTGCTTATGATATTCGCGGTATCGTTGGCCAAAGTTTGTTTGTTGAAGGTGTCTATCAAATCGGCCAAGCCCTTGGCAGTGAATGTTTGGCCCGTGGTGATCAGAGTTTATTAGTCGCCCGTGATGGACGCTTATCTGGCCCAGAGATGGCACAAGCCTTAATCCAAGGGATACGTGCAACGGGCTGTCATGTGATTGATATTGGCCAAGTGCCCACACCTGTCCTCTATTTTGCAGCTGCTACTCATACACACACCCGCTCTGGGGTGATGATTACCGGCAGTCATAACCCACCGGATTACAATGGTTTTAAAATTGTACTCCGAGGGGAAACCCTCTATGGTGACCAGATCCGTGCCCTTTATACGCGGATTTGCCAGCAAGATTTGACACAAGGCACAGGTGAATATCAAACCCTGGATATACGTGAAACCTACCTACAAGACGTATGCACGCGTTTGCAGCTCGAACGTCCATTAAAGGTGGTTTTAGATTCAGGCAATGGGGTCACAGGCGAACTTGCACCCGAGTTATTCCGTCGTTTAGGTTGTGAAGTCATTGCACTTCATAGTGAAATTGATGGCCGTTTTCCTAATCATCATCCAGATCCTGGCAAGTTAGAAAATCTACAAGATCTCCTTGAGGAGGTCTCGCGGACCCAAGCGGATATCGGTTTAGCTTTCGATGGTGATGGCGATCGCGTTGGGATTGTCACCCCTCAAGGTGAGGTCATTTATCCAGATCGTTTACTGATGATGTTTGCGGATGAAGTTTTAGCCCAAGTGCCTCATGGCTTAATTCTGTACGATGTTAAATGCACCCACAGAGTTAAAGAGCGTGTACAAGCAGCCGGCGGACAGGCACGCATGATCCCAACGGGGCATTCTTTAGTCAAAGCAGAAATGAAGCGCACCCAAGCCCTATTAGCCGGCGAAATGAGTGGACACATTTTCTTTCAAGAAAATTGGTATGGCTTTGATGATGGTTTATATGCTGGCGCACGTTTTTTACGCCTACTTGCTGCCAGCGATCAGGATGCAGACACCTTAATTAGCACTTATCCCCAAGATCCAAGTACCCCAGAAATTAATGTCACGGTGACAGAAGATAATAAATTTGCCTTGATTGAGCGCTTGGCCGCACAAGGGGACTTTACGGGTGGTGACGTCACCTTGATTGATGGGGTACGCGTTGATTATGAGGATGCTTGGGGCCTATGCCGTGCATCCAACACAACGCCTATGCTGGTTTTAAGATTTGAAGGTAAAACACCTGAAGCATTAGCCCGTGTACAAGCACATTTTCGTCAACAGCTTGCCCAACTTGATGCGAGTTTAACTTTAAATTTCTAAATGAGATCAATACGTGAGCTATTTAGCTATTAAACATCTACATATTAGCCTAGTGGTGTTAAGCCTAGGTTTTTTTGGGCTACGTGGGTTATGGATGCTCACAGATTCCTCGTGGTTAAAACGCCCCTGGGTGCGTTGGTTACCTCATGTCATTGATACAGGCTTACTCCTTTCTGCTCTAGCCTTGTGTCTCTATCTTCAACAATATCCTTTTGTACAAACTTGGCTCACTGCCAAAGTACTGGGTTTGCTCGTCTATATCGGTTTTGGCATAGTCGCATTACGCCCTAACTTGCCTCGGCCTATGAAAGTCAGTGCGCTTATTTGCGCAATGTTGAGCGTCTTTTATATTTTAGGCGTTGCGATTTGGCATCATCCCGCATCTTGGGGCATGTTATGGTTCGCTGCACCTTAATTTTTACAGGATTTTTGTTATGCGTTTAGAATATGTTTGGACTCAAGATGAGTACCTTAAAGCCAATAACTACCATTACGAAGTTGGCCCAGATCGTAAACGCCGCCAAGTGATTACTTGGGTCATTGGTGGCACTCTAATAGCCACTTTATTATTTAATATCATATATAATGGCTATAATAAGCTCGATCCCGTACCAGAGGGTTTTTTTGCTTTAATCCAAGCAATTGTTGAACAAGGATTTGAGCAACATTATGCCTTATTAATTATTTTGCTCATTTATTGGTTTACCTTAAGACGCTGGTTGCAAAATAAAATGCTGGGACGTCAATTTAAACGTTCACCAGAGCAGAACAAACGCATTTACTGGGATATTACTGACGAGGACCTGAAAGGTTGGACCGAAGGCAATCAGCCAGGTCCTGTACAATGGTCGGCATTAACTCGTGTTGTACGCGTTAGTGAAGGTTTCTTATTCTATCAAGGCCCTATGTTTATTTGGATGCCTAATAAATCAATTCAAGAAGATACGGGCGCTGATGGTTTAGCTGAGTTAATTCAACGCCATGTTGCTTTATATGATGACCGTAGTCATTATGCTTTAAGTGACTAAACTAACTTAGGCTACCTTTGAGGTAGCCTTTTCTTTTCACCTGATCTGATATTTAAGTTATGCATACTTGTGTTAATTATCCGCCCAGTGCGCAAGATTTACAGATTATTGAACAACAAATTGGTCGCCCACCGAAAGGCATCCATTCCATTGCGGCGATTGATGGCGAAGGCACGCCCCTCGTTTTGCGTATGCATTCTGTGGTTGATCACCAACCATTTCCTACCTTGTATTGGCTCACCTCGCCACTTCTTAAAAAAGAATTAAGCCATATTGAAAGCCGTGGCCTGATTAAAGTGTGGGAAGATGAGTTACAAGCAGACCCAGAGTTATTAGCTGAATATCACGCCAGCCATCAAGATTATATTCGCCAGCGTTGGCATTTTATGTCTGCACAAGACAAGGTTTGGATCCAAAACCAGCAACTTACAGAGTTATTTACCCAACGAGGTATAGGTGGTATCGCCAATTGGCAGCAAATCCGTTGTTTACATACCCAGTATGCACATCACTTGTGCGGTGATAATGTGATAGGACGTAGACTAGATCAAAAGTTTGCCATTGCTGATTATCTGCCTTGATCTATCCCGCCCCAAAGGGCGGGCCAAAATTACACGAGAGACCAGCCACCACGCTGACTTTTTTGACGATCTTGCATATATTCTTTAATAAAATTAAGGCTTTGGCTTTCAATATGATCATAAACCATATCAACGCCAAAGCTGGTACCCGAAGATAAAAGCACTGAATAGCTCACATGCCCTTTCAGGGCAAGCAAGCGACGCGCGCCTTTATGAAAGGCATATACTTGTACCCGCAAAACTTCTTTTTCTTTCAAATATTCACTAATTTCAAAGTTAATATCTGTTGTACAGATTGTGCGGGTATGCGCCCAGTAGTGCTTGCCATTGGCACGAGTGACTCTGGCTTTCCAATAAGCGGTGACATAACGCGGTTGCGCTGTGGACGAAGGCACAAGTAGTTACTCCTTGTTGAATAAGATAGTTTAGCAAAAATCACGCAAGGCTTGTGATACTTGCCCAACGGATTAACCACCTAGGGTGAGTCAAGCGCAGCGAAACTCATCTAACTGTGCGGCCAAGGCTTTGACCTGATGGGTATTGTGATTTATCAGCACTATACCTAGGATCAAGGTGGTACTCGGGTCACTTACCCCATCCTACTTTGCTTATGCTGCTTATATTTAAACTTTCGGTTATCGCCCGACTGACACAAAAGGCAAACCATAAGAGTACGGCACTCAATCGTGCAATACCTGTGTTCAGCATAGAATTTCAAATGATTCACTAGGGTACGCACCCTCAACTTTAGTGAGCATACGGTGACTAGGTGGATATGGTTTATTTGGTCAGCTCGCAGTATAAGCATCCCAGTATAAAACGCCAAGACCAAGACAAACCCCAAAACTTGACTGCATCGAGCAAGGACAAGCCTAAGAAACAGCACATCACAGAAAGCTTGGTTAAAGTGTCCTTAATAACAGGATCCAAAGTCATAGCGTAAAACTTGTAAAAAATCACAAGCAAATAAAGTTTTTTATGACCTGATTTATCTTTACAGAGCTTGTCCAAGCAGTCGATAAATGCATTTTATTTGGGAATCTCATCTTTAAGTACGCATATCATAATTAATAAATTTCAGGCAATACAATAAATGACTGACTCAGGGTTGGCACTTAAAAAGATTAAACGACTTAATATAACAGCAGCCACCAATTCCAGTCATTACTTGCCTTAATATCACAAGGTTACCAAGTTTCACTAGCTTACTGGGGTATATCACTGACAATTATCTTGTTGGTGCTAATATCGCTTAATTACTAGCGCTTATACTGTCCAGGCGCATAAGCGCGTATCACATCCACAGGGCGCAAAGCTTGATGCTTGGTTTTACGTCCACTCACGCGCTGGCGCCATAAACGAAAGCTGCTTGGCTTAAGTTGACGGCGCATCAGTTGGATCACTTGCGCTTCGCTTAAACCATGCTGATGTTCAATCGCTTCAAATGGGGTACGATCTTCCCAAGCCATTTCAATAATGCGTGAAGTACGGGCATCAAGTGTCATAGGATTTCTTCCAAAAATCTAAATCTTTGTTGGGCAGGATAAGGATAAACATCAAGCAACTGGCCTGCATGAATTGCATCTTGCACACTGCGCCAATAACTGGCTTGAAAAAGCTGTGCATGTTCTTGCTGAAATATACGTCGATGTTGCGGGTCCCGAAACAAAAAGGTCGCAAACTCTTCCGGAAATACATCATTTGGTGCCACAGAATACCAAGGCTCAGCGGCGAGTTCATCTTCTGGGAAACGAGGTTCAGGGATTTCACGGAAATTCATCTCTGTTAAATCACTGATTTCATCATAATCATAAAACACCACACGTCCATGACGCGTTACACCAAAGTTTTTTAACAACATATCACCCGGAAAAATATTCGCTGCAGCAAGCTGTTTAATCGCGCGTCCATAATCTTGCAAAATAGCGACTGTTTCCTTTGCATTGGCTTGTTGCAAATAAAGATTCAGCGGAATCATGCGCCTTTCTGTCCATAAATGATGGATTAATACCTGATCGCCCTGCACCTCGACAGTTGATGGCGCAACATCTAAGAGTTCTTGTAAGCATTCAGGGGCAAAGCGACTGACAGGAAAACAAAAATTGGAAAATTCTTGCGTGTCCGCCATACGCCCGACACGGTCAAGACGTTTTACAAGCGCATACTTGGCTTTGACTGTCGCCTTGCTAACTTCTTTAGGCGGTGCAAACTTATCTTTAATAATTTTAAAGACACTATTAAAGCCGGGTAAGGTAAATACACTCATCACCATACCTTTTACACCAGCAGCCATCACAAATTGGTCTGAGGTATGCGCCAAGTGACTTAATAAGCTGCGGTAAAACTCAGTTTTACCATGTTTATAAAAACCGATAGCTGTGTAAAGTTCTGCTGTTTCTTTATTTGGCATCAGTTGTTTTAAGAAAGCCACAAATTCCGCCGGAATAGGTACATCAACCATAAAATAAGAGCGCGTAAAAGAAAATACAATAGAAACTTGTTCAGGGTCGATGATTAAGGTGTCCACAAAAACACCCTGAGATTCTGCATGTACCAAAGGCAAAACTAAAGGGATACTATGGCCACCACTTAAGATTCGTCCAACTAAATAAGCACCTTTATTACGATAAAAAACCGTATGCAACATCTGCACATCTAAATAAGGATCTGCCAAGATATATGAGGGTAAAGATTCAATAAGGGAACTTTCTATAAATTGGCAATCTTCTTGCAAATTAAAAAAGGGCACTCCTAAGGAATAGCTTGTTAATATCGTTTGAAAAAGTGCCGCAAAACCTGTTTGTTGACGTAAATAACTTCGTGTTAGCGGAATGTGAGAATGCGCTTGTATTGGGCGTGGTTCTGCATCAACAAAAATCGCTTGATTATTAATCCCCGCGTGTGCAAATAAATGGCAGTAAACCGAATTAAACCAAGTTTCTGCTAATTCAGCATCTAAACGCGTGCTTAGCATCTGGCGATAAACCTGTTTTAGATCTGGCCAGATAGCAACCTGATGCGCCAAAGCGGGTAAGTGTGCACAGGTAGATTTTATTCTGGTTTCATATAAATCAATGCGTTCAGCAGATGCCTGTTGCATAGCTTGCCAATGGGCTTGCGCAAAATATTGCGGGGCATCTTGAGTTATCTGACGAAAACGAAAACGGTAATCATCAAAGCCTTGTAAAAGATGGTGCGCTAAGGTTTGCAAATCTTGCTGCATTAATCTCGCCTCTGTAAATCAATTGCTCTAGGAAGACACTAGAACTTGATAAAGTGGATGTCCACTGGCTTGGTATTTACGTTCAAAGGCAGTTAAAGGTTGACGTGCCACCTCTTGCGAATCTAAAAGCTGTACTGGCGCACTACGACGATAAAAAGCTAAGGCTGCAGCCCATTCTTGTGCATAAATCAACCAGTTAGTCCGCATGATTAAATAGGGGCTGATGGCTAATAAACTCGGCCAAACCGGGTGAGCATGCCAGCGGTAGTGTAGTTGGCTCGCTTTAGGATAAGGGTTAGGATAAAGCACATAATGACGAGCAATCGGCCATTGATGTATGTGCAATAAGCGCCAAAAATCAACTAAATCTGCACGAATTAAGCAGGCATTCGCCGGCAAAGGGCCTAAACGTCGGCTTAATCTCGCTGCTGAGCGATCAACACCTATCACAAAGTGCTGCGGAAAAGTCTGCGCTAATAGGCGTGTACTGACACCAACGCCACAGCCTGAATCCAAGATAATCGGCCCTTGATGGGCTTGCCAAGCGCTTTGTGCTTGTATAAAAGCTTGTTGATTAAAATCTTGAATCGGTTTATGAAACCGACTTTCTGCATAACGAGCCACTTGAGCGAGCAAATGCGGATGGATTTGGTGTTGCTGGCTGACAGGCAAGCGTGAATTAGCAAAATCTTCTGGCATATTTAAGTAATCATTTTGATCCGTTATTGGTTTTGTAAGTGCTCAAATAAGCGTACAAATTCTTTCGTTAATTTATGCTTAGGCGCATATTGAATTAATGGCTGGCTGACTTGATGAGATTCACGCATTTTCACTGAGGCACTCAGATGAACCGGTAATAAAGGTTGCTGACTGGCTTGTAAATCTTCAATCATTTGTCGTGGCAATTTAGCTTGCGCATTAAACTGGTTAACAATAATACCTTCAATTTGTAAGTCTCGGTTATGATCTTCTTTTAACTCAGCAATCGCTGCTTGCAAATTATACAGTGCATGCTGTGAGAATAAATCACAATCAAAAGGAATCAGGCAACGTTCTGCCGCAATTAATGCCGAACGTGAGAAGAAATTCAGTGCCGGCGGAGTATCAATAAAAATATACGTATACTCCTGACTCAGCTTTTGTAAGGCATCTCTCAGCTTGTACATTTTATAGCGGGATTCTAATTTAGTTTCTAAACTTTCTAACTCCGGATGCGCAGGCCACACATGCAAATGATCGAAAGGTGTCGCATGAATCATTTCTGCAAGGGTTTTGCGCTGACCAAGCAATGAAAGCTCTTGATGAAAAAAATCCCATAAAGAAGTTTCTAACTCGCTGATGGGTTGCCCTAATAAATAGTGGCTACTATTGCCTTGAGGATCTAAATCCACTACGAGCGTTTTATAACCTAAATGGGCACTAATGGCCGCGAGATTACAGGTAATACTCGATTTGCCAACCCCCCCTTTTTGATTAAAAATAACACGACGCATAGAATATCCTCTTTTGTGATTTGCGTGATAGAGAGACAAAATAAGGTGTCACAAGGACACCTTGATAGCAGTTCTGTATTTAATCTTGCGTAGCTGTTTGCACATATTGGTCTGATACTTGGGCTTTGTGTGTTTGCATCCAAGCAGTGACTTCTTGATGCACTTCTTCCGTTTTACGATCCTTAGTCGCAATAGGGGTACCAAAACGCACACGGATACAGCCAGGGGTTTTCAACCAAGATTGAGTTAACCAGTGTTCACCCGCATTATGCACCACAGGGATCACAGGAACACCCAAACTCACAGCCAAAGCAGCTCCCCCTTTATTTAAACGCCCTTCTTGCTGTGGTGCCAAACGTGTGCCTTCAGGAAAAATCAACACAGAATAGCCCGCTTGCAACCTCGCTTTCCCTTGCATTAACACTTGCTTCATCGCATTGGTGCGTTGGCTACGATCCACGGCAATAGGATTTAAAGCCGCCAACCCCCAACCAAAAACTGGAATACGTAGAAGTTCTTTCTTTAATACAGTACATAAAGGACGGGTTACCAGCTGAAAATAAATGGTTTCCCATTCGCTTTGGTGATTGCTAAGAAAAACACAGGCTTGTTGCTGAGGAATCTTATCTAACCCTTCGATTTGGTAACGAATACCACAGGTGATCTGAAGCCAAAACAGCACAAAGGCATTATAGCGTGTGATCAACCATTGGCGCTGGCTACCGCGAAGCAAAAGGCTGATAGGCACAAAAACCAAGCCGCTTACCAACAAGGCACAAAAATAACCAAGATAAAACACGAAACTGCCGAGATAAACTCTCGCGCTCATGGCGCAATCCTTTCGATTCAATACGAGTTAAGGGAGTGAATGGCTGTAGATTTGGTTTACCAGTTTGGGTAAATCCTGTTTCCACGACCTTTGGTGAATCGCAAAGGTATCTAAGACACGCCGACAGTTCAACAAGCGCGGGACGCTTCTTGCGTGGGTTTCCTCCGGTGGATCAGGCAAGGGCTCATGTTCTGCGGCAAGGCGGCGGATACTTTTTGCCACTTCAAGTTCACTGCTTTGCTCATGACCTGTGTAATGATACAAACCCCATAATCCTTTGGGATGATGAAAGTTTTGCAACAAAATACCCAAAATAGCACGGCTTAAATCTTCTAAGGTCGTCAGGCAAAAGGTTTCTTCATCTTGTGGCCAAGTTTGCTGGCGCATTTTTTCTAAGAGACTTTCTAAGCTCGTTTGATCCAATAAATACCCTGTACGCATGATAAAGTGTTTGGGATAGCAGGAGATTTTGTTTTCTTGCTCAATCCACCAAGTGCCCAGTTCACAAGCCGCATCTGCATGGTCTTCCTCTTGCAGAGAAATGCGATGCCCTGCAACATAAACTTGTTGAGAAGACAAAAACAAATAGCCAGCGCCCCAAGCACGTGCCTGTTGCAACAAACTATCAACCTGTTTGCTCGCCTGCTGGTAAGGCGCCATATCAGCAACCGAAGTATATAAAGTACGCTGTGCAACCAAGGGTAAGTGCACCACATAATCAGGTGGGGTGCTGACAGGAAAATCCTGCCATACATGCACGCCATAATAGCTTTGGCACACTTGGAGCAAATGCGCTTGTAACTGGGGGGAGTCACATACCAGCAAGATATTCATAGGCGGGGTCTCTTCATCTTATCAGGGTTTTGGCAATCTACAGGGTTTCATCCAACCTACAGGAGGTTCAGGGATTAGACTAGATTATCTGCTTGGTTTCAGTATTACCACTTTGGCACGGCATCTGCTAAATATCGATATTAGCCTGATCGAGCAACCGCGCCCAGATTGGTCTCGGTCGTTTTTTGACAGGGGTTTAATCATGGCATCGGCAAAATGGCCGGTGTTAAGATAGCCGCTAACCTAAAGCCAGTATCTAATCAGTGGCTGGCTTTAATTTCGCTAGAACGCAAGCCCTACAACTCGCAGGAGGATCGAGAGACGCATATTTGCTGTATTCATGCCAACGCCTCTCGTGCAAGACTGATGAATAAAATTATTGCCTGTATTGATGCCTCTCAACTCAACACCTCAGTCACAGATGCCGCAATCTGGGCGGCACAAAGTCTGCAAAAGCCCTTGATGTTTTTACATACCTTGGAGAAACAAGCCCAACACGGTGCGGATGATTTGACAGGCGCTATTGGTTTAGGGGCGCGCACTCAATTACTGATGGAAATGACTGAGCTAGATGCACAACGTAGCAAGCTCGCGTTGAAGTTGGGTAAAGAATTGCTTGCGCAAGCAGTGCAACAAGCACAAATGGCAGGGATTGATGCGCCTGAAAGCAAGCAAGAGCATGGGGATTTCGTTGACTCTCTCCAAGCATTAGAAGCCGATGCACGCTTGCTTGTCGTCGGGCGTTGCGGTGAGCATCATGCCAATCAAGGTTTTAAAGCCCTAGGCTCACATATTGAAAGCCTGATTCGCCAAGTGCATACCCCTGTGTTACTGACGCCACCTGAGTTTAAAATCCCAAGCAATTTTATGTTGGCATATGATGGACGAGCGACCGCAGATCAAGCCGTGCAACGTATCCTAACAAGTGGCTTGTTAAAAGGGTTAGACTGTCATTTGGTTAGCGTTAAAAATAAGGAAAGTGAACTCGCTACCAAGTTTGCTCAGACGCAAAAAACCCTGGAAAATGCTGGTTTTAAAGTGCATGCACATCTATCAGAAGGCCCGATTTTTGACACTTTACTAGCATATCAGCAACAAAACCAGATTGACTTATTAATTATGGGTGCTTTTGCACATTCTAAATTACGCAGGCTATTTGTTGGTAGCAATACCCTGCGGATGTTAGAAAGCTTACAAGTACCTTTAATTATTCTTAAATAACCAAACAATTAGCTGCTTAATTTTTATTTAGGCAGCTAATTTTAATACAGCAACCCCTGCAACAATCAGTATAATACCAAAATAACGTGCTAAACTTGCAGGATCGCCATAAAATAACACGCCAACAATAAAGGTTCCAGCAGCACCTATGCCTGTCCAAATAGCGTACGATGTGCCCAAGGGAATCTGCTTTTGTGCTAACCATAGCAAAGCACCACTTGCTGTCATAAAAAACACCGCAACAAAAAGGCCTAAAATACGCGTATTTTCTTGCTGTGCCATTTTTAAGCCGACAGGCCAACCAATTTCGAACAAGCCTGCCAGTATTAAATAGAACCAAGCCATAATAAAAATCTCAATAAAAAATTGCTCTATCCTTTGAGGGACCCAGTCCGCAAACATTCTACAATAGTGTATAGAATAAAAATGTAAACTTTTATTACTTTGGCTTTCTATCCTTGGAATAGGCTGGTATCGTAAAGATCAATATATTTCATATTAATACAAGGGTGTAAAGTGTGCGCACTGCTTGTCCATCAGTCAAAAAAATAATGTTTTTTGTAGGGGTGTTTGCCTGCTTACATTTGGGTATATCCAAACTTTATGCACAGGAACAACCACAAAAATCACTTACTTTAGGTTTACCGGCATTTTGGGATAAAGAAACTACCCGCCGACAGTGGCAACCTCTTGCTGATTATCTCAGCCAAAGCTTGCCAAATGCAGAGATTCACTTACAAGTGCTGGATTTACCAGAATTCGAGCAAGCTTTGGCGCAGGAAGCATTAGACTTTATTTTTATTAACCCTTCGTTATATGTGCTTTATACCTATCGTTATGGTTTATCTTCGCCACTAGCAACTTTAGTGAATCATCAACATGGGCAAGATTTACCGCATTTTGCTGGGGTGATTTTTACCAAAGCCAGCAATGCGTACATCCATAACCTAGCGGATTTACGTGGACAAACCCTAGCGGCGGTTGCGCCTGAGTCCCTAGCGGCCTATCAAATGCAGGCTTACGAGTTAAGACAAATTGGCCTCTATTTGCCGCAAGATGCCACCATTTTATGGACAGGTTTGCCTCTACAACAAGTCGTTGATGCAGTGATGGCAGGGCAAGCGGATGCTGGCTTTATTCGTGCTGGGGTCTTAGAAAGTTTGCAAGCGCAAGGCCAGCTCGCTGCCCAAGACGTGCGTATTATTGGACGTATCCATTATCCAGATTTTCCGTTAGCGGCCAGTACACGTTTATATCCTAACTGGCCTTTTGCAGCACGTCGGCATTTAGATAATGAGCTTTCTCGGCAAGTCGCCAGCGCTTTGCTCGCTTTGCCTTGGCATGGCGAAGTAGCGCAGCGTTTACAGATTACAGGGTTTTCTGTTCCTGGGGATTATCGCCTGATTGATCAATTACTGCGTGAATTAGAATTAGCACCTTTTGATCAAATCAATTTAAGCTGGCGTCAAATATGGGCGCGTTGGCAATATCCACTATTAGTTATTTTTAGTTTATTTGCTTTATTTTTAGTGATTAGTCTCATTTGGTTGTTACGTGCCAACAGGACATTACGGCATTCACGTGCTTCTATTCATAAACTCGCTTATTACCATCCTTTAACGCATTTACCTAACCGTGCTTATTTATTAGAAAGCCTAGCCACATGTTTACAAGAGGCAAAAGCCCAACAAGCTTTACTTTTAGTCAATTTGGATCAGTTCAAAACGATTAATAATGCACGAGGCAGCCAGTTTGCTGACAAAGTTCTCGAATTATTGGCACAAAGATTACTTCATTTAAAGACCGACAAAGTCAACATTTTTCATCTCAATGCAGACGAATTTGCAGTATTAGGAACTTTAGAAGCTCCCGAGCATTTACTGGAGACCTTACTGGCAACGTTTGCTTTAGATGGGGAAATCCTTCATTTATCTATCAGTGCTGGGTTAGCAAAGTACACTTGTTTAGAAACACCAGCCCATGCAGAATCCTGGCTAAAGGCTGCCAGTACTGCTTTAAGCCAAGCTAAACAAGCCGGTGGGCGTCAGCTGGTGGTTTTTGATCCCGTGATGGCAACAAATTTTCAGCAAACCTTTGAATTAGAAAATGAATTGCTACATGCCTTACAAACACAGGCCTTTGAGCTTTATTTGCAACCTCAAGTGGATGCACAAGCCCAAGTGCGTGCTGCAGAAGTTTTGTTACGTTGGCCGCATCCTACCAAGGGGATGATTTCGCCGGCTCTTTTTATTCCGATTGCAGAAAAATCACACTTGATTGTTGATTTAGGATGGTGGGTGGTTGAAGAAAGCTTAAAAATTGCCCAACAAATACAAAATCGACAAATTATGCTGGCTATTAATATTAGTGCCCGCCATTTTCGCCAACAAAATTTTGTTAGTCACTTATTTTATTTGCTCAATCAATATCAAGTCGAGGCACAATACATTACCTTGGAAATCACTGAAAGCTTAGTGATTGATGATATACAAGATTTGGTAACGAAAATGCAGGCATTAAAGGCTTTAGGGTTTCATTTATCGATTGATGATTTTGGTACAGGCTATTCTTCACTAGCCTATTTAAAGCGCTTACCTATTCATGAATTAAAAATTGATCGTAGTTTTATCAAAGATTTGCCTGCAGATAAAGACGCAGCTGCCTTGGTCGAAGCGATTTTAGCAGTTGCAGATAAAATGCAATTGCGCGTAGTTGCCGAAGGGGTAGAAACTCAGGAACAAGCGGACTTTTTGAATCAACGCGCGCAGCTTTTGCATCAAGGTTATTTCTTTGCACGTCCGCAAAGTGCACAAGTTTGGTTAAAGACTTGGCAATCATCTATGCAAGGGCTGCCGAGGATGACAGCCCTTGCAAAGTTTTAGGCGAGTTCTGCACGAATCTCAATAGCTTGCGTGGCGGGGATTTCATAACGCTCACGGATGCGGCGCTCTAAGTGTGCGCTATGCACCAAAGGGTTATCCACAACTAAATGTCCGTGGACTGCACCACTGATGACAGGGCGCACAATCAAGACGCCAAGCGCCCATTGCCACCAGTGACTGATGCCAGATTGTGCCATCAAAAAGAGTACCAGTATCAACAGCGCCCAGGTCGCAACATCAACAAAATCAATTTTGGAACCACATCCCAAACGGGGCATTAAGAAACTGACTTTATCCATCGCGTTGAAAATATCTTTTTTCAACTCATGTGCAGGCACTTGCAGTAAAGTGTACTCAGCAGATTCAGGGCAAACACCTGCACGACCAATACGCAGGCTGCCTTGTTGATAAAATTCGTCACTGGTAAGACGCAAAAAGTTATTCACACGTACATCACCAAAAAATAGTTTACTCAGCAAACCCGCAAAAGGATCTTTATGTGGCGTTTGTTGGGTACCTGCAGAAACCGCTTCACTCATGCTCGCTAACCTCATCTATTCTTTTTTTGTCTTGGGGACTTTTTGTGGAGACTTGGATGTCCCTAACTCAATAGCCCAGCACTAATCAAGCTGACTGCGCCAAATACTAAGCCTTAGGTTTTATTAAAAGCAATGCGCAGATAGTCGGGGGCTGTCGCGTTATACTATCGCCTGATACTTAAGCTCTCTAGTATACCTAGCTCCCCTGTATTTTGTGTATTTTTTAGGAAACCTTGTATGTCGATTGCTGCCCCTAGTAGCCAACTTCTGGCTAAATATGCTGAACTTTTCGCGCCTTATGCTTTGTGGGTGACAGGCGCACCCATTGCAGATCCTTGGTTACTTCAATGGCAAGCGCAAGCGCAAAAAATGCATCTTTGGTGCCAAGATTGGCGTGTTTATCAGCAATGGCAGCAAGCAGGTTTGGCAGATAATGTCCATTTTGCAGCAACGCCGCCGCCAGCACTCACCGCTAATGCGGGGGTATTATATTGGCCAAAGGCACGTGAGGAAGGCGAATACTATTTAAGCCTAATGGCACGCTATTTACCCAAAGATGCCCCCCTATTTATTGTTGGTGATAATAAAGGCGGCATCAATCCCGCAATGAAACGTTTAACTGCTGAGGGGATCAATTTACATAAAGTAGCCAGTGCACGCCGTTGTAGCCTGTACCAAATTACCCAAGGACTTGCCCAATTAGCCACACAAGCACCGCAAGAGACTTGGTCTAGTTGGCTGTATCAAAATTTACACATCCACTCGCTGGCTGGGGTTTTTGCACATGGACATTTAGATGCAGGGACAGAGCTTTTATTAACGACGCTAGCCGAACACCCAAAACTAGAAGCTTTAAGACGCGGGCGCAAATATCGTACGTTTAAAGGGAAAGAAGTTGATTTAGGTCCCTTGAAAGTTCTTGATGTGGGATGTGGCACAGGGATTATCAGTGCAGCGCTCAAACAGCACCAACCCTTATTAGAAGTCAGTGCCACGGATGTGAGTGCTTTGGCCTTGGCCGCCAGTGAACGTACCTTTGCTGCAAACCAGTTAGACATTCAGTTATACCCTGCCGATATGTATCAAGGCTTACCCAAACAGCGCTTCGATTTGATTGTAAGTAACCCACCTTTTCATACTGGACGCAGTACAGATTATCAACCAGCATTGACTTTAATTGAGCAAGCGCCAGCTTGGTTGGATGCTGAAGGACAGATTTTACTGGTCGCCAATCGGTTTTTACCTTGGGAAACAGCACTAAATCAAGTATGCGCTCAGGTAACAACCTTGGCACATAATGCACAATTTAATGTGTATTTAGGGCGGGGTATTCGGCGTTCTTAAGCGATCAAGGCTTGCCGCCTCTTGACCTGCAAACCCAAAAGGCGGAAAGTTGCGCCTTTTGGCGCATCAATTCTATAATCTGGCCCCATGTGCCTGCTTTGGCTAAGCTCTGTATTCACTCTTAGCCCTCCAGATGAAGGAGGCTGCAGGCGAGACTCGCTCCTGATTGAATACGGACCCTCGCAATGAATCCCAATTTTCTTGAATTTGAACAGCCTATCGCTGAACTTGAAGCTAAAATCGAAGAATTACGCTTGGTCGGCGATGATAACCAACTTAATATCAGTGAAGAAATTGAGCGCCTACAAGAAAAAAGCACCAAATTAACGGAGCAAATTTTTAGTAATCTGACAGCTTGGCAGGTTTCTCAATTATCACGTCATCCACAACGTCCCTATACTTTGGATTATATCCGTCTGATTTTTAGTGATTTTGATGAGATTCACGGTGATAGACACTTTGCCGATGATGCCGCGATTGTTGGCGGTATTGCCCGTTTAGAAGGCCAGCCAGTGATGATTATTGGTCATCAAAAAGGGCGTGATGTCAAAGAAAAAGTCCGCCGCAACTTTGGTATGCCACGTCCAGAAGGCTATCGTAAAGCGCTGCGTTTAATGCAAATGGCAGAGCGTTTTAAATTGCCGATTCTCACCTTTATTGATACGCCAGGCGCTTACCCCGGCGTTGATGCGGAAGAACGAGGCCAATCCGAAGCCATTGCCTTTAACCTTGCAGTGATGTCACGTCTGCAAACCCCGATTATTTCCACCGTCATCGGTGAAGGTGGCTCAGGAGGTGCTTTGGCAATCGGCGTATGTGATGAGCTGATGATGTTGCAATACTCCACCTATTCGGTGATTTCTCCTGAAGGCTGTGCATCTATCTTGTGGAAAAGTGCCGAGCGCGCCGCCGATGCCGCTGCCGCTATGGGTATCACAGCAGAGCGTCTACAAGAGTTAGGCTTTGTCGATGCCTTAATTGATGAACCTTTAGGCGGTGCACACCGCAGCCCTGAGCGTATGGCTGATAATATTCGTCAAGCACTGGGACAAAGCTTAGCGCGTTTACAAGCTTTGGATACTGAGGTGCTCTTAGAACAACGTTATCAGCGTCTTATGCGTTTCGGTGCACCTGAAGCGGCCTAATCCAGTGTTGAATTGCGCACTCTCTGCGGCTGTCGTGGCCGCAGAACAGGCTCCTTTATATCAAGCCTTTCAAACAACACTTCATCAAGCTTTCGTACAACCTCCTGTTGGGCTACAAGTTGCCTTAAGCGGGGGGATGGATTCTAGTGTGTTACTCGTGTTGGCACACCTTTATAGTCAAAAATACCAGTACCCCTTACAAGCGATTCATGTGCACCACGGTTTATCACCACATGCAGATGCTTGGTTAAGACATTGTCAGCAGCTTTGTGGCTATTTTGCAATTCCCTTGCAAACCCGCAAAATCCATTTGGACACCAAAACCAATCTGGAAGCACAAGCAAGACGCGCCCGTTATCAGGTGTTTGCCCAAGTGTTGCGCCCTGATGAGGTACTTTTGCAAGGTCATCACCAGCAAGATCAAGCAGAAACCTTTTTATATCGCGCCTTGCGCGGTGCTGGGGTACGTGGTTTGGGGGCAATTCCTTCACAACGTGCGCTGACTTTGCCACAGGGTCAAGCTTATTTAGTACGGCCTTTACTTGAGATCAATCGGCTGAAGCTGCACGCTTTTGCTGAACAAATCGGCCTGACTTGGGTGGAAGATGAATCTAATCAAACCATGCGCTTTGATCGGAATTATTTACGTCACCAAGTCTTGCCGGTTTTACAGGCACGTTGGCCACAAGCACAACAGCAAATGGCTTTAAGTGCCCACTATTGTCAACAAGCACACAACTTACTGGATACCTATCTACAGGCAGATTTACAGCAAGTATTAGAACCCAGACCAGCGTATACACGGGCTTTGAGTCGGCTCACCTTGCAAGCCCCTTTTGATACTTGGCCTTGGATACGTCAACGCGCTGTGCTAGCGGCTTGGTTAGAAAGCTATGGTATCGATTTAGCAGGGCATCTGTGGGCAGAGTTACACACAAGTGTGTTAGCAGCGGCGCAAGATACGCAAGCCTGCTTAAGTTGGCAAGGGCATCACATTTACAAGTATCGCCAGCATCTCTATTTGGTGCCTGCGCTCGCTGACAAGATTAACCCAGATTGGCATACCACTTGGTCAGGACAAGCACCTTTAGTGACCCCTTGGGGTACTTGGCATTATCAAATACAAGGACCACAACAGGAAGCTTTCCATATCCGCTTACGCCAAGGTGGGGAAAAGTTAGCCATGGCGCGCCGTGGTACGCAAAGCTTGAAAAACTTGTTACAGTCGCTAGGCATTCCCCCTTGGGAGCGCCCTTATTTGCCTTATGTCTACCATCAAGGACGCTTGATTGCTGTACTGCCCAAGCTGGCGGCGGCTGGCTGGCATATACAAGCAAGGGATCAACAAGATCAAGCGTAAACTCAACAGGATTTATCTATGTTTTCAGCAACAAAAATCAGCAAGGCAAGCCGAGTACTTGCCGCATTAGGACTTGGGCTGGTCTTAAGTGCTTGTGCCTCGCGTGAGATGGATGGCTCTTTTAGTGGCTCCACCTCGCAGCGTTTAGTGACCCATAGTATTGATGATATGGTCCGCGAACTGCCAGAAAGTTTCGGTGAATTGGCCGGCTATAAGGTTTGGCTAAATTCGTATTTTTTGCACGATAACGCATTGAAAGGCTATGCAGATCAGCGCTTATTAACCGAATTAGAACAAACTTATGGACTGGTACGCGCCGATCAAGCCGAGCACGCCGATATTGCGCTGACGGTCTTTTATACGTCTTTGGCCACTAACCGAGATAACTTCGGGATCAGTATTCCCTTAGGTTTTATTCCTGGGGTGAATGAGACGGCTTCCTTAAATGTAATCACCTTGGAGAAATTCCACGGGATTGCAGAAATGTATTATTACCTCAGTCCTTTATCTGCCAAAGCACAAGCGATCAAAGATCTGAGTAAACCGCAGCGGGGGCCAACTTTACAGGCGGTGGTGCGTACTGATGCCTTGGGTCTACCTTTTATCACAATTCCTATTTCTAACCTTGATCGTCATGAAAAAGAAGGGATTCGCGGCCATTTAGGAGCAGAGTAATCCCTATTAACAGGCGAAATTGCATCAAGGCAGCCGCAGAATTACAGTGGCTTTTGCGCGCAGGCTTATGCTAGAATCCGGCTTCCTCTCAGATGACAACCCTAGGATTGACAGCTAAGTAGCAAAGGCGCATCATTTTCGCCCCCTGCTATTTGGTGTATGGTGGCTAGTTGGGCCTGTTCACTCACTAGCGCCGCACTTGATTAAGCCTGCGTGGCAAGCTCCGTCTTGCTAAAGGCGGGGTTTCGAATTCTTACTTTTAGCTAACTCCAAGGAGCTAGACAGTGGCAAACATCAAATCTGCCAAAAAGCGTGCGCATCAAGCGGAAAAACGTCGTCAACACAATGCGGGACAGCGTTCTATGGTCCGTACTTACATCAAGCGCGTTATTGCAGCAGTACGTGCAGGTGATCATGCAACGGCTATGGCGGAATTCCGTGTCGCTCAGCCTGTGATTGACCGTATCGCAGACAAGGGCATTCTTTCTAAGAACAAAGCAGCGCGTACTAAAAGCCGCCTGAATGCACGTATCAAAGCTTTGGCTGCTGCTTAAAGTAGATATTTGCATCTCACGCTTGACTTTTGCGTGCCAGAAACCGACGTTATCCACGTCGGTTTTTTTGTAGCTTTTTAATAGGTCGGTGGATTTTATGCACACAACGTCTACAGCGTCAGCTCATACCCCTGTTGCCATTGTAACCGGAGGGGCACAAGGTATCGGGCGTGCGATTTGCGGCACCTTGTTAACCCTAGGGTATCAGGTGATGATTGCTGATATTGATGTAGAAGCTGGGCAAGAGTGCAAAAATCTGCTGATGGATTTAGGTCCTATCTTATTTCACCATACAGATATTAGCCATGAAGACTCGATCGCCTTTATGGTCGATATGACCTTGGAGCGTTTCGGACGCTTGGATTTATTGGTCAACAATGCTGGCCTCGCAGTGCCTTTTACCGGTCCCATTGAAGATTTGAGCTTAGCTACTTGGAACCAATATTTAAGCGTGCATCTAAGCGGTAGTTTTTTATGCGCTAAATATGCCATTTCAGCTTTAAGGGAAAGTCGCGGCAGTATCATTAATATTGCGTCGACTCGTGCCCTGCAATCTGAACCAGACACAGAAGCCTATGCCGCGGCTAAAGGGGGCGTTCTCGCTTTAACCCATGCTTTGGCGATGAGCCTTGCACCTGAAGTTCGCGTCAACAGTATTAGCCCCGGCTGGATTGAAGTCGGCGATTGGCAGAAAAAAAGTGTCCGCACCGAACCGGTACACTCTGAACGCGATTTACAACAACATCCGGTTGGACGTATTGGCCGTCCTGATGATGTGGCATCTTTAGTCGCCTATTTAGCTTCAGATGCTGCAGGGTTTATCACAGGGCAGAATTTCGTAGTGGATGGCGGTATGACCCGCAAGATGATCTATGCTGAGGATTAAATCCCAAAGATAGCGATCAAACTTACCATATCCAGCTGGCAACAAGACCCTAGAAACACCTCCTTAAACACCCAGCAAAGTGAATACAAAGCATGCTAATTTCCTAGGTGATCTTGCTCGGATTCTGTGCTAGGGCTTGTTGCGTCGCGTATTTTCGTTAAACTTGCGCGCACCTCATCGTCGTTTGCCATGATAAGCGGCGCCTTGCTCAATTGATTTTTTTCCGAGGGTAACCCTGTGAGTGCTCAAGCAACCCCAGATGTCAGCAGTTTTCAAGGGCTTATTTTGGCTCTACAAGCGTTTTGGGCGAAACAAGGTTGTGTCATTTTACAGCCTTTAGATATGGAAGTGGGTGCAGGTACCTTTCACCCAGCCACTTTTTTACGCGCGATTGGCCCAGAAAACTGGAACAGTGCCTATGTGCAACCTTCGCGCCGCCCGACCGATGGCCGCTATGGCGAGAACCCCAATCGTCTACAGCATTACTATCAGTTCCAAGTGGTGATGAAGCCTTCGCCTGCCAATATTCAAGAATTATATCTTGATTCTCTGCGTATGCTGGGGATTGATCCTCAAGTGCATGATATTCGCTTTGTGGAAGATAACTGGGAATCCCCCACCCTAGGGGCTTGGGGTTTAGGTTGGGAAGTTTGGTTAAATGGCATGGAAGTGACCCAGTTTACTTACTTCCAGCAAGCCGGTGGTATTGAATGCTATCCTGTCACTGGGGAAATCACCTATGGCTTAGAACGGATTGCCATGTATTTGCAAGGGGTTGATAGTGTTTATGATCTGGTGTGGACGCAAGCACCGGATGGCACTCAAGTTACCTATGGTGATGTGTTCCACCAAAACGAGGTGGAAATGAGTGCCTACAATTTTGAACATGCCGATGTGCCCATGCTGTTCACTAATTTTGATCATTATGAAACGCAATGCCAATCCCTGCTCGCGCAAGGTTTGCCCCTACCTGCCTATGAAATGGTGCTCAAGGCTTCGCATACTTTTAACCTATTGGATGCGCGCCATGCGATTTCCGTGACCGAACGCCAACGCTATATTTTACGTGTACGTACTTTAGCGCGTGATGTGGCACAAGCCTATTTTAATGCACGCCATGCACTCGGCTTCCCACTAGCGAGCCCTGCCTTGCGTGACGAAGTCTTAGCCCAACTTGCCAGCGAACAGGAGACTCACTAATGGCAGATGCGCGCGATTTTCTTGTTGAACTCGGTGGCGAAGAATTACCGCCAAAAGCCTTGCAAGCCTTATCTGAGGCCTTTGCCCAAGGGTTACAAAGTGCACTGGATAAAGCGGGCCTAAGTTACACCTCAGTAACCGCCTATAATACGCCGCGCCGTTTGGCAGTCTATGTACAAGATTTGGCGTTAGCGCAAGCGGATCGTGAAATTGAACGCCGTGGCCCTGCTTTACAAGCCGCTTTTGATGCACAAGGCGCACCAACTAAGGCCTTACAAGGCTTTGCACGCTCTTGTCAGGTAGATGTCAGTGATCTTATTGAATTGCAGACCGATAAAGGCACTTGGATGGGCTATCGCTACACCCAAACCGGTGAAGCCACGAAAAACCTCTTGCCTGAAATGGTCGCTAAAGCAGTGGATCAGCTGCCAGTACCTAAGCGCATGCGTTGGGGCGCCTCTCGGGTCGAGTTCTCTCGTCCAGTCCATTGGTTAGTGATGTTGCTAGGTGAGGACATTGTCCCCGCGCAAGTGTTGGGTTTGCAAGCCGGACGCCATACACGTGGCCATCGTGTGCATTCAAATACAAACATTGAGCTAACCCAAGCCAGCGGCTACCTAGAAACCTTGTATCAAGCCAAAGTCATGGTAGATCCAAAAGCACGCAGCGAGCGCATTCGTGCACAGGTGTTGGAACAAGCAGCACAATACCAAGGCACTGCAGTCATTGATGAAGACTTGCTAGATGAAGTCAATGGCTTAGTTGAATGGCCAGTCGCGTTAACTGGTAGTTTTGAACAAGCCTTTTTGCAAGTGCCAGCAGAGTGTTTGATTTCTTCAATGAAGGCCAATCAAAAATACTTCCATATGCTGGATGCACAAGGCAACTTGCTGGCGCACTTTATCACGATTGCCAACTTAGAAAGCCAAGATCCGCAGCAAGTCATTCATGGAAATGAGAAAGTCATTCGGCCACGACTTGCTGATGCTGCCTTCTTTTTTGCCACCGATAAAAAACAGCCTTTAGATGCGCGCATTCCCGCGTTGAAAAACGTGGTCTTCCAGCAACAGCTAGGCAGTTTGTATGCAAAGACCCAACGTATCAAGCAGTTAGCAGCTTATATTGGTGAGCAGTTACAAGCAGATGTGGCCGCGATTGAGCGTGCAGCAGATTTAAGCAAGTGCGATTTAGTCACTGAGATGGTACTAGAATTCCCCGAATTACAAGGGATTATGGGCTATCACTATGCGCTAGATGCCCAAGAAGCGCCTGAAGTTGCACAAGCTTTAAATGAGCAATACATGCCACGCCATGCCGGTGATGCTTTGCCAGAAACTATGACGGGGATGGCACTTGCTTTGGCAGATCGCCTTGATACCTTGGTGGGGATTTTTGCTTTAGGTCAGCGTCCAACAGGTGATAAAGATCCCTTTGGTTTACGCCGTGCCAGTTTGGGGGTTTTGAATATTTTGGTGCATCGTCAACTGGATTTGGATCTTAAGGACTTACTCACACGCGCAGCTGCAGCGCATACACAACTCCCACAAGCACAAGATGCGGTCGAGGCCGTGCTTGAGTATATGCTAGAGCGTTTCCGTGCTTGGTATCAGGCACAATCGATAGGGGTAGAAGTCGTCACGTCCGTACGTGCGCGTGGCGTCACTCATCCTTTAGATTTTGATCGTCGTGTCCAAGCCGTGGCCAGCTTTATGCAGCATCCTGCTGCACCAGCTTTAGCCGCTGCAAATAAACGAGTGGCGAATCTTCTTACGAAAGAAACTCCAGCTGCAGACGCACAAGTACAAACTGAGTTATTAACAGAAGCAGCAGAAATTGCCTTAGCACAAGCCATTGCTGCAAAACGTACTGAGATTGCGCCTTTAGCTGCTCAGGCTGATTATCAAGGGATACTAGCCAGCTTGGCGGAGCTAGGGGCGCCTGTCGATGCCTTCTTTGAGCAAGTGATGGTGATGGCAGAGGACACGCAAGTACGTGCCAATCGCTTAGCTTTACTTGCAGCTCTACAAGCCTTGTTCCTTGAAGTTGCAGATATAGCCGTCTTACCTACCTTGGCTTAATCTGAGTTTTTACGCCTCCTCTTGTCTTATTAGGAGGCGTATTTTTGGTTAATTGCTCGGTTAAACATATTTCTCTGCGACTCTTAGTGCGCCATCTTTGGGATTCGTCAAATTTTGGCTAAGCTGTATCTAGTATGATACATAAGCTTCGTTTATAAGATGTTTATTTATCTGAGACGATTTCTGAACCAAACCCTGATGGAAGGCCAAAACGTTTTATGTTTATTCGGCGCTGGCAAATTAACGCAAAAACGCTACCACGGATCCAAACTTTAGGTATGACAGGGGTAGTTCTCTTATTAACCTTATCGATGGGCTTGTATTTTAGTTTTGAAATGCGCGCCCAAATACAAGAGCGTTTAAGTCATCTGCGTGATGAAATCATCGACCAGCAAAAGAAAATGCTCACCGATGAAATGAGCTCAATTCAAGGATATTTAAAATTTATCCGCTTGCAAGCGGAACAGGTATTAAAAAATGCCGCTAAAGCAGAAGTCGAGCAAGCCATTGCTATTGCACGCGCTTTATATCAAAAGCAAAAGGGCCAAATGCCAGATCCTCAGCTGGCTGAGTTAATTATCAACACCTTAAGAGATATCCGCTTTTTCGAAGGCCGAGGTTATATTTTTATTGATGATATGCAAGGCCAGTGCATACTTTTACCAACTGCTCCGCATTTGGAAGGCACCTCTTTTATTGAGAACCAAGATGATACCGGCCACTATATTATGCGTGGTTTAATTGATGCGGTGAAAAATCCGCAAGGTGCAGGTTTCTCTCGTTATCGTTGGTATGCACCGCGTGATCCAGAAAATATGGCAGATAAAATTTCTTATGTGCAATATTTTGCCCCTTTTGATTGGATTATAGGTGCAGGAGATTATTTATATCGTGTAGAAGATGATTTAAAAAAATCTGCGATTGAGCGTTTAAATAGCATTCGTTTTGGTAACTTTGGGTATATTTCTGTATTAAGTGGCGATGGTTATCTTATCTCAAACCCAACACGTACAGCCCAGGTAGGTAAGCATTATTCTACCTTTGAAAGTTATGCACATGCGCAATTATTCCAACAATTAATGAATTTAGGAAAAAATGGCGGTGGTTTTCTTGAATATGATTGGTATTTGCCAGATGGTTCTGGACCTTATCCTAAATTATCTTTAGTTGCTTATGTCCAAGAGTGGGACTGGATTTTAGTCGCAGGTATTTATTTAAGTGAATTAAATCAACTGGTTGAATTACAAGAAGCGGAAATTAATCAAGCACAACAAAAAGACTTCATTACGTTACTCATTGCACTGGGTGTGGCTACGATTATTTCCTTACTGGCGGCTTTGTGGTTTGCTTCTTGGTTACGCCAGCTATTTGCACGCTATCAGGCCGATTTAGATCAACAAAATAAAACTTTGATTGCCAATGCGCGCGAGTTAGAGCTGGCCGCTCAGGTGTTTGCTAATGCCAGCGAAGGCATTATGGTCACCGATGAGCAAAACCGTATTGTCACCGTAAATCAAGCCTTTACCTATATTACTGGCTATAGCTTGCAAGATGTCAAAGGGCGTAATCCTTCCATGCTATCGTCTGGGCGTCATCCCATTGAATTTTATACGCACCTGTGGCGTACCCTGCAACGTAAAGGCCAATGGCAAGGTGAGTTATGGAATCGGCGTAAAGATGGTAGCTTGTATCCTGAGTGGCTTTCCATTGTGATTTCTCGGGATAAAGAGGGCAAAATTGCGCATTATGTCGCGACTTTTAATGATATTAGTGAGCGCAAAGATGTTGAAGAACGCTTACGCTATATGGCTGAATATGACAGTTTAACCGATTTACCTAATCGGCGTTTATTACATGCACGCGCCACTCAAGCGATGCAGCGTGAACATACTCCAGACACTTTAATTGCGTTACTCTTTATTGATTTAGACCGTTTTAAGAATATTAATGATTCTTTAGGACATGCGATTGGTGATGAGGTTTTAAAGAAAGTTGCAAAACGTTTAGTAGCACATGTACCTGTAGGGGATACGGTAAGCCGTATTGGGGGCGATGAGTTTGTGATTTTAACCACAGGGATTAGCAATACGAATGATATTGCTTTATTAGCTGAGATGTTAATTAAGGCGGTGGCACGGCCAATTCATTGTGGTGAACATGAATTAGTTATTACTCCCAGCATTGGAATTGCTTTATATCCAGAGGATGGGGAAGATTTTGATACCTTATCACGCAATGCGGATGCGGCTTTATATCATGCAAAAGAATCGGGAAAAAATACCTTCCAGTTTTTTACTGCTGAATTAAACCAGCGTGTTTCTGAGCGTTTAAGTTTGGAAAATGCGTTGCGTATTGCTTTGAATCAGGGCGAATTTGAGCTCTATTACCAACCGCAATACCGGTTAGCAACCCAAAAATTAGTCGGATGCGAGGCTTTAATTCGTTGGAATAGTCCAGAACATGGCCTGGTTTCGCCACTGCGTTTTATTCCTTTAGCAGAAGAAACCGGATTAATTTTACCCATTGGTGAATGGGTGTTAGCGCAAGCGTGTCGTCAAGGGGAGCAATGGCGGCAAGCAGGTGCGCACGATTTTAGTATGGCGGTCAATTTATCTGCGTTGCAGTTCCGGCATGATTTGATCGGTTGTGTGGAGCGTGTCTTACAGGAAACTGGCTTCCCTGCGGGGAATTTGGTGTTAGAAGTGACAGAAAGTGTCTTAATGGAACACGCGGAACATGCCGCACAAACTTTAGGATATTTAAAGCGTTTAGGGGTCCAAGTCGCCTTAGATGATTTTGGTACTGGATATTCCAGCCTGGCTTATTTAAAGCGTTTCCCGCTGGATAAACTCAAAATTGATAAAACTTTTGTCGCCGGCTTGCCAGAAGATAAAGACGATGCCGCCATTACCTCTTCTGTGATTGATATTGCCAAAAATCTTAGGCTGCATACGGTGGCAGAAGGCATAGAAACACAAGCCCATTTAGACTTTTTAACCCAAGCAGGGTGCGAGGATGTACAAGGATATTTATTGTCGCGTCCTTTACCCGCTGCCGCATTTGTACAGCATATGCAGCACCCGCCAGCTTGGCCCGTACAGGTAGAAAAAACTTGAAAGTAAATACAGCAGCGACTTTTTCCGTCGCCCCCATGTTGGATTGGACTGATCGCCATTATCGCTATTTTGCACGTATCTTAAGCCGACGTGCACTTTTGTATACAGAAATGGTCACCACAGGCGCAATTTTACACAGTGGCGATGCGGGGCGTTTTTTGGATTACTCACCGCAAGAACATCCTCTGGTATTACAATTAGGTGGTGGTGATCCGCAGGCACTGGCACAAGCAACCCAATTAGCGACCCAAGTTTGGCATTATGATGAAATCAATTTAAATGTGGGTTGCCCAAGTGATCGGGTACAAAATAATGCGATAGGTGCTTGTTTAATGGCGGACCCTGCACGGGTTGCGCTTTGTTTCCAAGCCATGCAAGCGCAAACCGATCGTCCAGTAACGATCAAGTGTCGTTTAGGTATTGATGATCAAGATGAAGACCAGGATTTGCAGCGCTTTATCGAGGTATGCGCACAAGCGGGTTGCCAACATTTTATCGTGCATGCGCGTAAAGCTTGGTTGCAAGGATTATCACCGAAGGAAAATCGCGAAATTCCCCCACTCAACTATGCGCGCGTTTATCGTTTAAAGGCAGATTTCCCCGAGCTTTGTATTAGCCTCAATGGCGGCATCCAAACGTTGGCGGAGGCTAAAGCGCATCTAGCCTATGTAGATGGTGTGATGCTTGGGCGGGCGGCTTACCAAAACCCTTGGCTCTTAGCACAAGTGGATCAGGTTTTATTTCACGACGAACCGAACCCTTTAACCCGCCATCAAGCAATTCGTCGCTTGTATCCCTATATAGAAACGGCGTTAAGCCAAGGTAGCCGTTTAAACCATATCACGCGGCATTTACTCAATATTTTTCAAGGGTGTTATGGTGGCAAGCGTTTTCGGCGTTATCTTAGTGAGCAGGCTCACTTGCCTAATGCTGGGGTAGAAGTGCTGGAAACAGCGTTAGCTCTGGTGCCAGAAATACCTGCCCCTTAAGGGCAGGATGATGCAGAAACCGCGTAGATTAAGAAGGGAAATGCGTTGTGTTTTCAGGAGTTTCATCCAGTTCCAACGGGGCTTCTTCTTGCGTATCAGTTTCTGGATTGACAGCATCATCTAAAGCAGAAAATTTGCCTAATAAACGTGTCAGTTGCTCTTCCCAAGCTTGGCGATCTTGACGCAAATCCGCATTTTCTTGGCGTAAATCATCAATTTCCATCTTGAGTAAATCAATGGTTTCAACAGCATTTTGAATGCGTTGTTCTAGTTCTGTGAGTAGTTCGATACTCATAAATATTTGACTCCTTAGTGTCCACAAAACAGAGGGGTAAAATTAACCTTGAGTTTACACCATAGGATGCGGGTATACACTAGGGATTATGCCTTGCGCACCTGCCTTGCTCCTTACCCCAAACACCAGTGATAAATACACCAACGTGGGATAGGTGACAACAGGGTATGACAGCTTCGCCGTCATCCGCTGCTCGCATGGGGCGAGGGTTTGCTAATACCCTAGGAAGATCTTGCAAAGAGCACCGCAAATGCCCGCCTATCTCACCTAGTGAAAGGCAACACTTCCATGATAATTGTCAGTGTCTAATAAAGAGAGCTTGGGGTATGATGCGCAAAGCCGCTGGCTTAAAATAAGTCGTTTAGCCTATCTGATCAGAGAAGGAGTGCAGACAATGCATAATGAAATTGGCCCTTTATTTATGAGCTTGTTAGTCATTGCCGCGATTTTGGCAATGTCAGTGTATGCTTATAAGTTTTTTAAAGCAGAACTTAAAAAGAGCGATGAGCAGCAAAAAACACAAGCACAAAACGACCAGCAACAGAAATAATCGCTAGCGTTTTTGCTAAAAGGAATGACAATACCTTGTTTTTGTAATCCTTGCCCCAGATAGGCCTTTAGAGATGACTAAAGGCCTTTTTTGTTGGCGAACGTTAACGCAAATCCCGCAGCAATGGTAGGATTAACCCCAGTGTCCGCTTTTTTCCTCACCTCCTAGCTTAGGGAGCTAGTTTTTATGTTTGGCTTTTTAAAATCTAAAGATAAAACCTCACCAGAAACGCCAGAATCTACTACCTCAGAGTCTGTAGCCGAACCTAAAAAGCAAGGTCTTTTTTCCCGCATCAAACAAGGGCTAGCGCGTACGCGTGCTTCCTTAGGCGCAGGTATTAGCCAACTGCTACAAGGTAAAAAGCATATTGATGAGGCGTTACTAGAAGAGTTAGAAACCCAGTTACTGATGGCTGATGTGGGCATCCAAGCTACAACAGACATTATTGAGACTTTAACGGAAGCTGTCGAACGCAAAGAATTACAAGATTCGCAGGCGCTCTATACCAAGCTGCAAGAATTACTCGAACACATACTTACTCCTGTCAGCCAACCTTTAGTGTTACCAGAAGACAAAACCCCTTTTGTCGTGCTCGTTGTTGGTGTGAACGGTGTTGGTAAAACCACCACCATAGGTAAGTTAACACGACGCTTCCAGCAGGAAGGCAAGCAAGTGATGCTGGCGGCAGGTGATACCTTTCGGGCGGCAGCGGTTGAGCAATTACAAACTTGGGGCGAGCGCCATCAAGTCCCTGTGATTGCCCAACATACAGGCGCAGACAGTGCCTCTGTGATCTTTGATGCTTTGCAAGCTGCCAAAGCGCGTCAAATGGATGTATTAATTGCTGATACTGCTGGACGCTTACACAACAAAAGCAACCTGATGGAAGAGTTACGCAAAGTACACAGAGTATTGCAGAAGCTAGATCCACAAGCCCCACATGAAGTCTTGTTAGTGATCGACGGGGGTACAGGCCAAAATGCACTTAATCAAGCTCGTGAGTTCCACGCTTCGGTTCCCTTAACTGGGCTAGCAGTCACCAAGCTCGATGGCACAGCAAAAGGGGGCGTGATTTTCGCACTGGCTAAAGAAATTGGTATTCCTGTACGTTTTATTGGGGTTGGCGAGCAAGCGGAAGATTTGCGTCCTTTTGTTGCGCAAGATTTCGTGCGCGCTTTATTTGATGTGACTGAAGAAAACGCTCAACCACCGCAAGCTTAAAGGAAACCCCATGATTACCTTCGATAGTGTCAGCAAAAGGTATCCTAACGGACACGAAGCCCTAGTGAATCTCAGTTTTCAACTAGCACGCGGGGAGATGGCTTTTTTAACTGGGCATTCAGGCGCAGGTAAAAGCACACTGCTTAAACTCGTGATGCAAATTGAACACCCTTCACGTGGGCAAGTTTTTGTCGATGGGCAAAACCTCAGCCGGATGCGTATCGGGCAAATCCCTTATCTTAGACGCAAAATTGGTGTGGTTTTCCAAGATCACCAACTCCTTTTTGATCGCAGCGTCTTTGATAACGTGGCTTTACCTTTAGTCATCGAAGGTATGGAACCTAAGGAAATCAAGCGCCGTGTGCAGGCCGCTTTGGACAAGGTCGGTTTGCTTTCTAAGGAACGTTTAAATCCGATTAGCCTATCAGGTGGGGAACAACAAAGGGTGGGTATTGCACGCGCTGTCGTCAATAAACCCCCCTTGCTGTTGGCCGATGAACCAACAGGTAATCTAGACCCTATGCTATCCCGAGACATTATGCATTTATTTGAGCAATTTAATCAGGTCGGCGTGAGTGTCTTAATCGCAACACACGACTTAGCCTTGATTAGTCGCTTGCGCCACCGAATGCTTACGCTAGGTCAAGGGCGTTTATTGCAAGATGGTTTTGTTGGGGAGGTCGGTGTATGAGTCGTCGCGAAAATCCACGCCCCATTGGGGCAACCCGTACACCTGATACACCACGTCCTGAAAAAGTCGTGCCCAAACGCGAAACAGGTGCGCAGATTAGTCAAATTAAAAGAAGTAGCCAAATCCGTAGTTGGGCGCGTCACCACCGACAAGTTGCCCTTGATAGCATGTTGCGTTTAATACGCGCACCTTTTGCCACCTTGATGACCTTGGGTGTGATTGCCATTGCCTTATCGTTACCCACCGGCTTATACCTCTTTTTAACTAATGCGCAGCTAGTGACTTCGAACTGGGATGGTAGCGCACAAATTTCTTTATATTTGCAACAATCTTTGACAAGCGAACAAGGAGAGCTGTTAGCGCAGCAAATAGAAAAACGTGGGGATGTCGGTGAAGTACAGTTTATTTCAAAGGAACAGGCCTTATTAGAATTTAAAGCCCTTTCTGGCTTTGGCGAAGCATTGGATTACCTCGAAGATAATCCTTTACCAGCGGTGATCGTGGTGCGCCCAGCATCTGGATTACTTTTGGAACAACAAGAAGAGCTCTTGCGTGATTTACAAGGCTTTACTGGTGTCGATGAAGCCCAATTAGATTTAGCTTGGGTCAAACGCTTGTATTATATTATGCAGCTTGGACAAAAAGCAGTTTCTGGATTAGCCGCTGTGTTAGGCATTGCCGTGCTTTTAGTCATAGGCAATACCATACGCTTAGCCATTGAAAGCCGCCGGCAAGAAATTGTCGTAGTCAAGCTGGTTGGAGGGACCAATGCCTTTGTACGTCGTCCCTTCTTGTACACAGGCGTTTGGTATGGCTTGGGCGGTAGCTTACTTTCTTGGTGCTTACTGACACTAAGCTTGCTCTGGCTAGAACAACCTGTACAATCGCTAGCCAATGCCTATGCGAGTGATTTCAACCTCATGGGGTTAAACCAAGAAGACACTTTAAGCCTGCTCCTGTTAGGTGCTGTGCTTGGGTGGTTAGGTGCTTGGCTTGCCGTCACTCGGCACATTAGTGCAATAGAGCCACGTTAAATGGTTAAACTTTTGGTCTCGACGAAAGTCGAAGCTTAAGCTTAAATGAAGTCAGTGATTATCTATTCAGCTTTATCTTTGAAGTCGGTTATTTTGCTATTCACCAGTGAGGAAATTCCTGCATGAGCACCCGTTTGCAAGTTGTGGATCACTTATCGCCAGGACGTGATTTAAATGGCTATATCCAAACTGTCAACAGCATTCCGGTGTTAAGCGCAGACGAAGAGCGCGAACTTGCGCAACGTTTGCACGACCTTGGCGACCTTGAAGCTGCTCGGCGCTTGGTTATGGCACATTTACGCTTCGTGGTACATATTGCCAGAAGTTATTCTGGGTATGGTTTGGCACAAGCGGATCTGATCCAAGAAGGGAATGTCGGCTTAATGAAAGCCGTGAAACGCTTTGATCCCAGTGTTGGCGTGCGCCTCGTTTCTTTCGCTGTCCATTGGATTAAAGCAGAGATTCATGAGTTTGTGCTTAAAAATTGGCGTATCGTTAAGGTTGCAACGACCAAAGCCCAGCGAAAACTCTTTTTTAATCTGCGCAGTGCTAAAAAAAGTCTCTCTTGGTTATCCGGCGATGAAGTCCATGCGATTGCACAAGATTTAGATGTCCGCCCTGAAGTCGTGCGCGAAATGGAAGGGCGTATGACAGCTTCAGATGCCGCTTTTGATGGCTATCAAGATGAAGACGAAGACACACACACCAGTTTAGCCCCTATGCATTATTTGGAAGATGCCAATGCAGACCCTGCCTATCAAATGGAACAGGCCAACTGGGAAGCGGATGCGAGCTATCGTTTGCAATATGCGATGCAGCAATTAGATGAGCGTAGCCGAGATATTTTGCAACAACGATGGTTGCAAGAAGAAAATAAAGCAACTTTGCATGATTTAGCCGCTGTGTACCAAGTCTCAGCTGAGCGCATCCGTCAGTTAGAAAAAAACGCCATGCAAAAATTACGCAAGCTCATGGAACAAGCGCCTCCTGCTTTGTTAGCTTAGGGCTTTTTGGGATTTCCAGATGTCTTGAGGGGATGTCAAACAAGGGTTAGCAAAGAAAAACTAGCTAGTTTGGCGTCCCCGAGAGGGATCGAACCTCCAACCTATCCCTTAGGAGGGGATTGCTCTATCCAATTGAGCTACGGGGACACGGGCGCCTATTATACAAAGGTCATGCAAGCTTGCAATGCTCGATTCCCTTCGAGCTTTTTTTCGCCTGTTATCTCAGGCCTAAGCGTCGTGCCTCACGCTGTAAATAAACCACAAAACGGTCCACTTCTCGTTGATTACGTCCATCAATTTGGATAAAGCGAAAACCACAATGGGTCGTTTCTAATTCTTCCAAATAGCTGGCATAACGCGCTTCTGCGCTACAACGGATCAAAATATTTTGTGATTCGACCTCGATTTCTACTTCATCAAATTCTTCCAGCTCATCAAAAGGGGGCGTGACCAAAAAGGGAAATTCCACTTTGCAGCCTGTCGAGGAAATATCCAATAATTCCCCTTCTAAAATGATTTCACGATGCGCTGCATTCAGGCGTACCGGAATATGGTAGGTTCGGCCTACATGCGCGCGAAAGGCTTCTCGACGCTGATGGTGGATCATAGACGTGGGGAAAGCTACCTTATACATGGCACCATCATGTGCAGGTATCACTTCGGTGACTTTGCAGCCAGAGAAGAAAATCTGTACCCCTTGATCCGAAGCACGCACACTAAAACGTTGCCCCGCCAGCAAGCGTTCATGTCCATGGATGGGGTTGAGCTCGTCAAGCAGAAAATACCCTTCAGCACTATTCACATCTAACACAATACTGGCAAATATGTGTTGAGTGCTGGCAAAACTCACGTTCAGTTGTGCATGAGTACGTTTTAAGGTGCGCAGGATGTAAGCCATCTCTGCCCGTCGGGTTACGAGATACTTTTCTGGATCCTGTTCATCAAGCAGAGACTTGGTATCCATAGGCAAATGTTCGCTTTTTAGTTTTTAGGGAATGGTCTTAAGTATAAGGTATCGGCGCAAGGGCTTCATCCTTGGCAAAAAAATACACCATTAAAGCCGGTCAGCTTTTGTGGGTTGATCCAGCCCCCACGTTTTATCCTTTTTATGCCAGAATAGACCTTTGTCCTTGCGTCCTTTGAGAGGCTTGTTTTATGGATCAACATGCAGATGCGAACACCCAGCTTTGGAAATGGATTCAAAAACTCAACGAGGTCGGTTGTGCTTTATCCTCAGAAAAAAACCGTGCCCGTTTATTAGAACGCATTTTGCTTAGTGCGCGCGAGTTGACTTCAGCCGATGCAGGAACTTTATATATCCTAGAGCCGGATCATGTATTGCGTTTTGCGATTGTGCAAAATGATTCTCTACGTATTTCCCTTGGAGGCACGAGCGAACCGGTCGGCGAACGTTTCCCCTTGATTCGCTTATATAGAGATAATGGCGAACCCAATGAGCACATGGTAGTCGCTTGGGCTGTGTTGCATGATCAGATTGTCAATATCCCTGATGCTTACGATGCTCAAGGCTTTGATTTTTCTGGCACTCGCCGTTTTGATGCCAGTACCGGCTATCGCTCGCGCTCTTTTCTCACCATTCCGATGAAAAACCACGAAGGCGAAATTATTGCGGTTTTGCAACTGCTCAATAAAAAATCGCAAGGGCAAGTGGTAGCTTTTGACACGGTTGACGAAGCCATTGCTGGTTCACTGGCTTCCCAAGCTGCCATTGCACTGACCAATCAAAGATTAATTGAAGAATTACGCCATCTTTTTGATAGCTTTGTACAAGTGATTGCGCGTGGTATTGATGCCAAGTCTCCGCATACAGGTACCCATTGTCGGCGCGTGCCGGATGCAACCTTATTACTTGCAGAAGCGGCAAGCCGTTCTCAGCTAGCCACACTGGCCAACTTTAACCCGACGGATGAAGATTATTACGAGATCCGTATCTCTGCGTGGTTACACGATTGTGGCAAAATTATCACCCCACATCACATTATGGAAAAATCAACCAAGTTACAGGGGTTGTTTGATCGTATTGAATTGATTAGCGCACGCTTTGAAATTTTACAACGTGATTTAAAAATCCAATATCTACAAGCTTGTTTAGATGCTGAACGCAAAGGGGTCGCAGATCCCAGTTATTTGCAAGCATTAGAACAGCATTATCAAACGGCCTGTGCGCAACTTGAACAAGATTTAGCTTTGATTCGTCACTGTAATACGGGACAAGAATTTACCCCAGATGCAGTGATTGAACGTATCCAAGCCTTGGCACAACAAAAGTGGCGTAACCTTCTTGGACACACACGGCCTTTATTAGAAGCGGACGAAGTAGAAAACCTCTCTGTGCGTCGTGGCACCTTAAACGCACGCGAACGCAAGATTATGGAAGATCACATGGTGGTCACTTTAGATATGCTAGATCAACTTCCCTTTCCTAAATACCTTAAAAATGTGCCTGAATATGCAGGTGGCCACCACGAGCGTATGGATGGACGCGGCTATCCGAAAGGGCTCACGCGCGAGCAAATGTCTGTTCCTGCACGCATTATGGGGATTGCAGATGTGTTTGAAGCTTTAACCGCACCTGAACGCCCTTACAAACAACCTATGCCTTTATCGCAAGCCTTAAGCATTATGCAGCGTATGGTAGAAGATCAGCATCTAGACCCTGATTTATTTGAGGTTTTTGTTAAGGACAAGGTGTATTTAGCCTATGCCAAGCGGCATTTACATCCGAGCCAAATCGATGTGGATCATTGGCCGCTGGAAGCGACAGCCTCTTGAATTAAGTCATCGACATCCTCCCCGCACTAAAAGTACGGGGTTTGTCGCGCATTTTAGTTATTTTTCTGCAGTACAAACATCTGATAGCCAAACTCGCCTAGATAGCCTTCATACATCGTAATTTCTTGCTCGATATCTGCAATGGCGGTTGAATTTGGCAGGCTTGCTTTAACTTCTGCAACTCGTGCTTTAAGCGGTTGATAATAATCGTGCCATGCGTGTTCACTTAAGGTGAAATGATCAATCACATCAAAGCCCGCTTGGTGCATTTGGCTTAAACGTTTTTCGATGGTTTGCATATCTGGGTATTCACCTTCCCAGAATGCGACTGCCTCTTGGCTTGGGTTATCGGTTAACCATACTAGGTCACTGATGACCATGAAGCCGCTATCAGTCAGCAATTTACGCCACTGGGTTAATGCTTGCTCAACACCCATGATGTAAGCTGCCGCTTCTGACCAGATGCAATCAAAGCGTTCAGGTGAAAAAGGCAGATCCGTCATGCTGGCACAGCTTAGGACTACGCGGGCATCTAACCCCTGCTCAGTGAGGCGTTCACCGAGTTCATCCAGCGCACTTTGCTCGTTATCCACCGCCACAATCTCGGCTTGGGTGTGTTGTGCCAATAAACGGGTTGAAAAGCCTTTGCCGCAGCCAATATCAATGATCTTGGTGGGTATTGTTGGCAGCATTGACAAGGCTTTTAACGTGTCAGTATCACAGCCTGGCCCCCAGCGTTCTAAGCCTTGGAATACCGTCATAGCAAAGCAGCAAGTAACGCGCGAGCTTGTTGCTTTTTAGCGATGTCTTCGTCCAACTGCTGCAAGCGCTTTTCAAGTACAGTGCGCTGCACCTTGCTGTCCAAAAAGGATTTACATTCCTTAAGTGTTAAACCGCCCGCTTGCAGTTGTTGCAGCAAATACAAACGTTGCGCATCTTGGTCGGAATACAAGCGGTAACCATTTGCTTGGCGTTTGCTATCCAATAAGCCCTGCTGCTCGTAATACAGCAAAGTAGAGCGCGATAGACCAACTTTTTTGGCAAATGCAGAAATGGAATACATAGCATCAAGCTCCAAGGCGAATACCCATCCTTGGTGAAGGTAAAGGATCAAGTTGTAGACAAGTCAACCGGTATTCAACCAATCCTTATGCGCTCGTTGCGCAGATTGTGCGCTTTCAAGAAGAACAACTCAGATGGGAAATCCCCCCAGCACCAAAGGCCTCTATCGGTTTCTGGCGGTAGAAACGCTCAGCAATCGCTTGTGACTGCTCGGTATAAGGCTGTGTCATCAGGGTTTGCAGTTCATGGATGAGGTGATAATTCCCCGCCATCGCTGCTTGATAAGCCGGAGCTAGCAGCCATTCCCGTAAAGTGTATTTGGGGTTCACCGCCTTCATTTGAGCACGTATTTGTGCTTCTGAACGCCCTGTCTCGCCCTCTGTACCTAATGCCTGTCGCCACTGACTGAGCCAAAGCGACCAAGAGGCATCAAGCGGTTGAGTCTCAAGATCATCTTGTTGAGAATGCGGAGCAAAGCGCTGGTTACCTGTATTCTGATAAAAGCTTGTTTTTAACGCCTGGATACTTGGAGGTACCTTGGATAGCTCACGGAAAAAACGGGTGTAATCTACCGGCGTGCGCATCATGAGCCTTTCCAGTTGCTGGAAGAGGTCAGCATCAAACTCAGTTAGGCCGAGCTTAGCTGCCCACATGGCTTCCATTTCTGCCTGCATGACTTGACTAAAATCCCGTTCAATTTCATGCAATGCCCGTAATGCTTGTGAATTATCCGCTAATAAAGGCTGTAAAGCTTGACAGAAACTACCAAAGTTTTTACCTGCCGCCATCGGCTGATTCATCAAGGCGAAATGCTGACCACCACCGGTCCAGG
The DNA here is from genome assembly GCF_900108915.1 of Allopseudospirillum japonicum. Lineage (GTDB taxonomy): Bacteria > Pseudomonadota > Gammaproteobacteria > Pseudomonadales > Halomonadaceae > Pseudospirillum > Pseudospirillum japonicum. The sequence continues at coordinate 7,618 of NZ_FNYH01000013.1, read as the reverse complement.
GTTGGTAATCAGGATGGAAGACATCAATAAAACCAAAAGGCCCGTAATCCAGCGTAAAGCCACCAGCGGCGCAGTTATCACTATTAAAGTTACCTTGGCAGTAACCCACTCTGATCCAGTTGGCGACTAGCTTAGTCAGTCGCCCACGGAAGGCTTTGGCAAGCATAAGCAGGCGCTCACTCAAACCACAAGAGCTCGGGATCTCATCCGCATATTCGCGTTCTATCAGATGGTGCACCAGCTGTTCCAGCTCGATGAGAGCATTGGCTTGTTGCTTGCGGGCGCGGCGGGCAAACAGCTCTAGCTGACCAACACGGATAAACGAAGAAGCTACACGGGTCGTTATAGCCACAGGTTCGGTCACCATACGGTCTGGGTCCAGCGCACGAGAACCTTCGGCATACCAAGGACGTCTAACACGATCGGTTTTGGAAACATACAGGGTTAAGGAACGTGTTGTGGGTACACCAAGCGCATGCATATGCTCCTGTGCTAAAAACTCGCGCACACTGGAACGCAACACAGCACGACCATCACCACCACGACAATAAGGTGTACGGCCACCGCCTTTTAGCTGCATCTCCCAACGCTGATTGCCCAGCACAGCTTCCAACACAGACACAGCACGACCATCGCCGTAAGCATTACCGGTTCTAAACGGGCACTGCTGGGTATATTGCGTGCCATAAATAGACAGCGCATAGCCGGTCGCCCAACCAGTTGTACGGAAACCCTGTGGCTGGTTCGAAAGATCACCACTAAATAAACGGATAAAATCAGCATCTTGGGCAAGCTGGTCGCTTAAGCCCAGCTCACGGAATAAAGTCTGGCTATGGGCGATATATTCAGGTTGCCCGATCGGCGTTGGCACAACCGGCACATAATGCCCGCTAAATACCTGACGTGGGTGATGATCCACCCCATCGGCGGTAGCATCCGGATCAGGCGTGAGGGTATCCATCAAGGAATAATCGAGGGAAGGTGCCAGTTCATCCAGCGTCTTGATCAAGGTGGTTGTAGTAGTGGTCTGCACGATAACGCCCGCCCGTGTGGTTTGGTGTGTTTGATCAAACATTATAGGGAGTGCGGCGGCTTACAAACAACGGGACACAATGCAGGGTTATTTTTATTTAAGGGTATTTGTGGATTTGTTTAATTCGGTGAAGTCCGCGTTTGCTTGACGCTAGCTGATTGATTCACCTTGTTTTCAGTAGGTATCCGCTATTGTGGGCACCTTGCGTTAAAGCCTTGCATCCCTCTGACAAACTATGCAAATTATTTCACCGTCCTGTTAGCACTTTGCTTGAGCAGGTTTCGAATTAAAACGACTACAAGGAAGGTTATGGCTCCCAATACCCATAAATTCAATGAAGATTCTCGTGTAAAAATCCCTGCCATACTGCATCTAATGCGTTTAGGTTATCAGTACCTATCACTTAAAGGGCAAAGTTGGGATCTCGATACCAATATCTTTCCTGAGCTATTTAAAACCGCTATTGGCAAAATTAACCCGGGTATTGAAGAGGCCGAAGCCGGTCGTGTGCTGGAAGATGTCAAACTACTGCTTGATAACGAAGACTTAGGCAAAGCCTTTTTTGAGCGCCTATCTGAGCGTTCAAATACCAAGCTGAAAGCTGGTACTTAGATGATTTAGATGCTTAGGGCGTTGATAAGATTGAGAAACAAGCCGATGATATGGCTAGAGAGGCGTTGATACCACAGAGTATTTGGTGCAGAAGTAGTTTATCGAGCGCTGTAGAAGTAAGGGAGCTAGCAAAAGAGCTTCAAATATCACCTTGTATCGTGGCTGGACGAGTTCGTTTTGAGAGTGGTGACCATAAAAAGTTTGGTTCTTTATTCCGTGACAAGATTAACGATTATTTTCAATGTTAAGCCATAAGCACTTGAGTAATCCACACATCATTCTCCGGCTTACAAAGGTGGTGCAGCAGCGCTAGGTTGATCTGGTGGCTGATCACCTTGCCGTTTCGTTTTTTGCTTTCTTTTCTCAAACCTCTCAGTAATAACCCCGTACATGATTTGCCTATTTGTTCCGGCGAACTGGGCAGGCAAAAGGCGCGGTTTTGCTGTGTGGGGTGCAAGGTAGTGCGTTTTCATGTTTTAGATGAAAGAAATGGCCATCAAACTAACCAGTCAAATCGGTTTTTTTATTATGGTCTGTGTGCAGCTAACTGTTTGAAATATATCGTCCAATACAGCTCTGCTTGGCTGTGTTAGCCAAGTGCAAAAAATCGAGACGCCAAACGATAGTTTGCATTCTAGGCTGGAAAAAACAAATGGTTTGTACTTTTGGCGTATGGGTATAAAAGTATGGGGAAGTGTGTTTGCGGACACGCGAATGATTGCCCTGCAAAACCAATCGACAAAAACGCCAACTTGGTTTATATTTTTAAAATTATTTTAGTTTTTATAAACCAGAGGTCTGTATGATTGGAGAGCGCATAAAACGAGCCCGTGCAGCCGCTGGCCTGTCGATGCAGGCCTTGGGTGAGCAAGTTGGTATTAGTGCCAACATGGTTAAAAAATACGAGCACGACCAGAGTATGCCTTCGTCGGGGGTTTTACTTAAATTGGCGAAGGCTTTGTCGGTTCGTACTGAATACTTCTTTCGCCCAGCGCAGGTGACTTTGGGGGAGGTGGAGTATCGTAAAAAAGCCTCAGCTTCAGCTAAGTTGCTAAAGAAGATTGAGTCTGATGTGGTTGACCAAGCTGAGCGCTGGTTAGCACTTAAAAATGTATGGCCAAACTTCCCGATAGCGAGTTTTAACTACCACCCTGACGTTCCTGTTGTAAGCACTTTAGACGCAGTAGAACAGGTTGCCGCTAAAGTCCGTACTGATTGGCAGTTGGGTATGAATCCATTGCCAGACTTAATCGACTTGCTCGAGTCTAAAGGTATTCTGGTGATTGTCAGTAACGTACCCCAAGCCGATAAATTTGATGGGTTACAAGCCAAAATATCAGGACAGCCAATTGTTGTAGTGTCTTCTCATTGGCCTGGTTGCCGTCAGCGGTTTACATTGGCGCATGAACTTGGCCACCTTGTTTTACATGGCTTACTAGATGAATCCATTGACGAAGAGATGGCCTGCAACCGCTTTGCTTCTGCGTTTTTACTGCCTGAAGTAGGCCTTTTTCAGCATCTAGGAGAGCGACGTTCAAACATAGATCCCAAAGAGCTGTTTTTCCTGAAACACGAATATGGCCTAAGCATGGCGGCTTGTTTGTATCGCAGTGCCGACCTTGGTGTAATCACCGAAGAGAAAAAACGCCAAATATTTATACAGTTCTCAAAAAACGGTTGGCGCAAGCAAGAGCCAGGGAATCCTTATCCACAAGAACAGACATTATTGTTTGAGCAGTTGGTTTATCGTGCATTGGCTGAGGGAATTGTTAGTGAATCGAAAGCCGCAGAGCTGTTACAGATATCAGTAATGGCATTGCATAAGCAGCGTCAAATGTTGGCTGAGGCTGTTTAAATGTATTTGTTGATCAGTGATGCCAATATTCTCATTGATCTCAAAGAAGGCCAATTATTAGAAGTCTTTTTCAATTTGCCTTACCAGTTCAAAGTGCCAGATGTGTTATTCCACGAGGAGCTAAGTGATCAACATGGCTATTTAATCGAGTTAGGCTTGTTGTTGGGTGAGCTAAGTTCTGAGTCTATGATGTACTCATTTGAACTGAGGCAAAAGTATAGTGGCCCTAGCATGAACGATTGCTTTGCGCTTGCGCTGGCGAAACAAGAACAGTGTCCATTGCTAACTGGGGATATGGCGCTTAGAAAGGCCGCTGAAAAAGAAGCGATATTGGTTCAAGGTACGCTATGGGTTGTCGAGCAGCTCGTCACCCATGGTGTATTGTCAGTTGAAGAAGCCCTAGCTGCCTACGATAAAATGGCAAAAGCTGGTCGTCGCTTACCTTGGGCGCTTGCAAAACAGCGTTTAACCCAATTATAAACTTTGCATAGCCCCAACTGCCCACAGTAAGTGAGCAAATGGGGGCTCGCTAATTTCTCCTGATTGGCTTTTTCGGCATGCGGCTGCGCTTGCCATCGAAGAACGCCAATACTCTGAACCAATAGAGCGATTCTTCATAACCTAGGCTGTGCGTTGGGTGTGCAGGCGGGATGAGCCCCAGTTTGCGTCCTAGGCCGACAATCACGTAGAACGTGAGTTTTAACGTCAGCCAAGGAGCGAGTACCACGAGTCCCATCAGGCAATACCGAGTAAGTGCGTAGCCTATGCCATATGGTTGTTCGAGTAAGACTTGGCTTTCAGCCCGTCCCGCGGACGTCCAAAATCCTTCCCTACGATTTTGTGGTTAATACAGCGTTCGGCCACGTTGCCGGCAATGCCTAAAGAGGGTGCAAGGCTGCGAAAGGTGCGGTGTAAATCGTGTACGGTGAAGTGTTCAAGTTTGCCCATTTTATTGGGAGGCTACTTTTTGCGTCCAGGCTCGCGACCAAAGAGTTTAGAAATGGCACGGTTCAGCGTATTTGGCCCCATATGCGGGCGATGGCTTGCTTGTCTAGCTGGGAAAACATAAGGCGAGCCACAAGCACGGATTTGCAGCTCGTTAAACCAGGTAATAGCTTGGCGCGGTAAGGGAATGCTAATTGGCACGCCAGTTTTGCTGTGCTCTTTGGGCAGGTCCCATACTCCTGTGGTTAAATCCATTTCACGCCACATGGATTCACACACTTGAACAGATAAAAATCTATTCAATATTCTGCACTTGCTCATTGAGTAGCGGCCTAGCCCCTAACAAACTCAACAACTTATCGAAAAGAAACCACTCAAAAATGCCTGTTTGCCCACCAAACTGCCCACCACTTGCCTCTGGCTTTTACTAAAATCTTAGTGGTGCTTCTTAGCTATGACTACGGAAAAACAGTGCCGTTTTTATGCTGCTGTTGGTACTTAAAAAATAGCAGTTTAGAAAGGCTCTATCGAGTAATTTTTCCAGCACCCCACCTAGTAATGGATACCATAATATCCATTTTTTGTTTTATTTGTCTATAATGGATATCACTGTATCCATTTGGTCTTTACAGATGAATTTTACCTTACTTGATGATACCGATGTAAGCCAAGCTTATGCGGCTTATTTACGTGAGTTACGCAAGCAGGCAAAGCTGTCACGAGCGGCGCTTGCTGAGCGAAGCTGCGTACCTGCGGCCACCATTAAGAAATTTGAGCTGACTGGGCAAATTTCATTTCGCCAATTGCTGTTGCTATGGCAGACCCTTGATTCGCTAGATAGGCTTTATCAGCTCACGCAACCTAGCAAAGAACGCGCTGCTATACCCACGAGTATTGATGAGGTGCTAAAAGATGAGTTTTAAACCCATTCAAAAACTCGCTGTAACTCGCACGTTGAGCTCAGGTGAACAGATCTCTGTTGGAGTCTTGGCGCAGAATCGGCAAGGCGTTTTTTTCCAGTATGCAGACAGCTATTTGCAGCAGTTTGGCAATTTATCACCGTTTACCTTGCAAGCGAATGCGCAAGTTCAAGCCGCACCTAAAGCGCCTCACCAAGGTGTACATGGCGTATTTGGCGATTGTTTGCCCGACGGCTGGGGCATGTTGTTACAAGATCGTATTTTCCGGCAACAGGGCATTTTGCCTAATCAATTAACGGCGATGGACCGGTTGGCCTTTGTCGGTGATAAAGGCATGGGAGCATTGTCTTTTTCTCCGGTGTCTGAGTTTTCAGGCACCACGCATGCGGATATTGATTTAGCGACGTTAGGCTTAGAAGCGCAAACGCTGTTTGATGCTTCAATGTCAGATTATATGGACGACAACCACGATGAGTTAGATGGTCATACGCAACAGGTGTTGGCTGCATTGGTCGCGGGTGGTAGTTCGGGCGGGGCAAGGCCAAAAGCGCAGATTTATATGCCTGCTGGAGAAACTAAGCAATGCCGAACCTTTGCAAAGCCTGGCGATGAAGCGTGGCTGATTAAATTTACTTCTAAAAATCTCGCGCTCGGCCATGAAGAAGGTTTGTGTGAGGCGGTTTATTTGCAAATGGCCGAGCTTGCCAAGTGCCAACCACCAGTCTGGCAACTCATTGAAGCACCATCTTTAAGCGGTGCATCTGCCTGGTTAGCGCTTAAGCGTTTTGATTATGTCACTGAACAGGCCGACTCAGGCAATCAACTGAGTTCAGGCCGATTGCATATGCACAGCGCTTGCGGGCTTCTGGATGCAGACTTTCGAACGCCAAGTTTAGATTATATTGACTTGATCAAAGCCAGTCGTCAGTTGTGTAAATCACCAGCCGCCGGGCAGCTGCAATTTCGTCGCGCCATTTTTAACCTGTTGTCGTCTAACCAAGACGATCACAGTAAAAACTGGGCGTTTTTGCAAGCGGATGACGGTCAATGGAACCCTGCACCTTTTTACGATGTTACCTACAGCCCACATCCATTCAACGAACACGCCACTGCGTTCGGAGGTTATGGCAAAGCGCCTCCGACTAAGGTGATGCAAAAACTCGCGACCAGTGCTGGCTATGGGAGTTGGCATGAGGCAAGGCAAGTCATTGAAGAAGTCGCAGAAGCCATCAGCCAATTTACTTATCTTGCCAAGCAACAAGGGATCAGTAAAACAACAGTGTCTGCGATTGCTAAGACATTGGATCAGCGCAAACAGGAAAATGCAGCGCTTTATTATCGCTAAGACTCATCCTAAAGCTCAGTTAAACGGTGTGGAGGCAGGGCGATTTTAAGCCCTTGTTTTAAGCTCCTTTGCGCAGCACAAACATGTGGTATCCAAACTCGCCTAGGTAGCCTTCATAAATCGCAATTTCTCGCTCAATATCTGCAATGGCGTTTGAATTTGGCATGCTTGCTTTTACTTCTGCCACTCGCGCTTTGAGTGGTTGATAGTAATAGTGCCATGCTTGTTCACTTAAGGTGAAATGATCAATCACATCAAAGTCTGCTTGGCGCATTTGGCCTAAGCGCTTTTCGATGGTTTGCATATCTGGGTATTCACCTTCCCAGAATGCGACTGCCTCTTGGCTTAGGTTATCGGTTAACCATATTAGGTCACTGATGACCATGAAGCCGCTATCAGTCAGCAATTTACGCCACTGGGTTAATGCTTGCTCAACACCCATGATGTAAACTGCCGCTTCTGACCAGATGCAATCAAAGCGTTCAGGTGCAAAGGGCAGGTCCGTCATGCTGGCGCAGCTTAAGGTTACGTGGGCATCTAACCCCAGCTCAGTGAGGCATGCACCGAGTTCATCCAGCGCACTTTGCTCGTTATCTAATGCCACGATTTGTGCTTGGGTGTGTTGTGCCAATAAACGGGTTGAAAAGCCTTTGCTGCAGCCAACATCAAGAATCTTGGTGGGTATTGTTGGCAGCATTGACAAGGCTTTTAACGTGTCAGTATCACAGCCTGGCCCCCAGCGTTCTAAGCCTTGGAATACCGTCATAAAGTCGGCCATGTATTGATCGTGTTCGTTCATATCTTTTGATAACCATGTGAACTACTCGCAGCTAAAGCAGCGAGCTTCCAAGATAACGGCCTAAGCCGCTAACTTTTCTTTTTTGACGCTTCGTTGGACACCGCTAGTC
>NZ_FNYH01000015.1 GCF_900108915.1 Allopseudospirillum japonicum | reverse complement strand
AAGGCCGTTTTCTTGGTGAGCAAGCGCAAGGAGCTATGTCCGCTTTTGAGGCACAGCACTTACAAGAAAATATTCAGGGTGTGATTGGTTTAGAACGTTAATTATTTGCTTGTGTGACTAAAAACACCATCCCAATCAGCAGGAGGCGGTTGTTCTAGATAAGTCTGGCATCTTTGGATATAGAGAGCGGCCACAGGGTCGCTTTCCTGTTGTAACTGATTGAAAATTGCAAGCGCTTCGCAGAACTTGGCATTTTGGTAAGCAGCTAATCCTGCATGATATGCTTGCATAAAGTCGGCTGTATATTGTTGTGGCTGAAAAGGCTGATAAATCCAGATTGGCTGTTGGCGGCCTTTCACTCGGACTTGATCTAAACGGCGACAAGGAATCTTGTCTTGCAAATGTATCCTTGTAGTTTCACTAATGATAATCGGGACTTGATATATTTTAGTCAGACCTTCAAGACGCGAGGCAAGATTGACATTATCACCCATCACAGTATAGGCCATGCGGAAGTTAGAACCCATATTGCCGACGTGCATGGTACCTGTATTAATACCTACTCCCATAGTGAGATTGGGCTTACCCTCAGCACTTAATTTGGGATTTAACTCAGTAAGCGCCTCTTGCATGGCAAAAGCGCTGATCACTGCATGATAGGCATGTTGCGTATCTTGCAAAGGCGCTCCCCAAAAAGCCATAACGGCATCACCCATATATTTATCAATGGTACCTCTGTGTTGCTGAATGGCTTGGGTTAGCTCATTGAGTAGCTGATTCATCAGGTCTGTGAGCTGATGTGGTGTCAAAGATTCAGAAATCTGTGTGAAATTACGTACATCGGAAAATAGGACACTCAGCTCTTTTTGTTCTCCAGATAAATTCAGAACTTGTTTGTGTTGAATGACCTCATGCACTAATTCAGCCGGAATATATTGCCCAAAAAGATGCGCAACACGGGCTTTTTCTTGATTTTCTCGCCAGAAATTCATCACCAAATGCCAGCCAGACAAAGACACAATTAAAACAAGGCCAGAAGCAACAGGCAAAATCCACCCTTGCTGCCAAAAATACCAGTTAAAACCGAGCCAAGTACCTGTTAGAGCAAGAGTAAAACTAAAGAGAGCAAAAGCTTGCAAACGTGGAAAAATAAATAAGGTCAATAAGCTGATCAAAATTAAACTGACTAGCTCAGCACCAAGCATCCAGCGCGGATGCGCACGAAAATTCTGATGTAGCAGCCCTGCTAGCAAGCTTGCATTGACCTCAACTCCAGGATAAACATTACCCACAGGCGTTGAACGTAAATCAAGTAAACCAGGTGCAGTGGCGCCCATAATCGCTAGACTACCGACAAGCGCGTCTTGCGGGATTCTACGATGCAAAATATCGGTTGCAGACAAATACTTGAATTGGCCTTGCTTGCCATACCAAGGGACGTAAACACCAGCTGCTTGATCCACTGGGATTTGAAAGCCACCGATATCCAATCCTTCTAGTTGATAGCGATCTAAATGCATGGCGACTTGTAAATGCACTGGCGGTTGACCCAACAGATGAAGAAACATCGCGAGCGGTAAACTTGGATACAGTTGTTGCTGATATGCCTGTAATAGGGGAACACGTCGGAATACACCGTCTTGATCGACCAAAGGGTTATCAAAAAAGCCCCCACCTTGAGCCCAAGTCTGTAACAAGGGGATATTCGCTGTGTAGCGTTTCGGTGTAATCCAAGCAAGCTGTTGCCAAATAGCGGCTTCTGGAGTCACAGGTTCAAGCGCTTTTGGTAGTAAGCCCAAAGGTGGCGGGTCTTTATCTGTGACTGAACTTTGAAAATGATAGCCAAGGATAATGGGATACTGGGCGAGTGCTTGTGCTAAGGCTTGATCGCCACTAGATGGCGCTGGGATGTGCGCAAGTTCAGGATAGCGTGCTTGTTGGAGTGCCCAATAGTGAGCCAGCAGATTATTTTCTGGTTCAGCAAAAATAATATCCATGCCGAGCATACCCAGTTGGTAATGCTCAAATAAGCTATGCATTAGCTGAGCAAGGCGCTCTCTGGGCCAAGGCCACTGGCCGACTTCATATAAACTACGCTCATCAAGATCCACAATAATAATTTGCGGATCAGCCTGATGGGGCAAAGTGGCATTAACGCGCCAGTCGTAAGCAAGCCACTCAAAGCGTTGCATGATAGGCAAAGGCCAGATTCCAGCGGCTGCCGCTAAAAGAAGTAAACTTAAAGCAAGCGCCACCAAGCTTTGCAAACTCAGCCAAACAAAGTGCCGGCGGCGCTTGTTGGGTGTTAGGCTCGATCTAGCCAAGCGTTTAACATCCAGAGATGTTTTTCTTGCTGTGCAATATAATCACTCATCAAAGCTGCTGTACCCTCATCACCTGCATCTGCTGCGAGTTTTAGTAGATCACGTTCTAGCTCGATTAAATGTTGATAACCTGAGACTAAGCCTTGTACACAGGCTTTCCCCTGAACTACTTTCTTGGCTTCTTTAATTTGGCTATTGGCCAAATAGTCGCTAAATGCATGTAAAGGCTGTCCACCGAGTGTTAGTACGCGCTCTGCAATCTCATCAACCTTGGTGAGCAAGTCTGTATAATGTTCTTCAAATTTAAGATGTAATTCAAAAAAGGCAGCACCACGGATATTCCAGTGATAACCACGTGTGTTCATATAAAAAATTTGATAGTTAGCCAGTAATTGATTGAGTGCTTGTGCTAATGCATTGGCTTGACTGGCATCCAATCCAATAGGGTTTTTCTTACTTTTTTTACTCATGCCCGATACTCCTTAATAAAAAGCACATTGCTTAAGATACGCCATATTTTAGCTTTAGCGCATTTTTCATCGTTGAGAATAACGAACTTTACCCCATCAACGCTAACAAAATCTGTGTATGCTTTCCATAATAAAAAGCTATTAGATTTTTTATTTTTTTAGTATTAATAAATGATAAAGGCGCCTTGATCCATGCAGGCCAAGGCGCGCGAGTCAGCACATCAGAGTGCGTTAATCACTAAAACGTGTCAGATTGGAGAGCTTGGCATTAGGTTTAGCGGCTTTGCGATAATAAAGTACAACCTTGCCTATTTTTTGTACGATGAGGGCATTGACTTGCTGAGCTGCTTGTTCGATCAAAGCATCGCGTTGTTCACGATCTGAGATACTAAAGCGGACTTTGATCAGTTCGTGATCTTGCAATGCGCGTTCAATCTCAGCAATAACACCAGTTGTAAGGCCTTTTTCAGCCACTAGAACGACAGGATTGAGCTGATGGCCAATACTACGGAAATGTTTTTTTTGGTCGTTGGATAAACTCATGATAAGCAAACTCAGGCAAAAAAGGAGGGCTGAGCTTGGAAGCTCAGAAGCGAGCATCATAGCATGGCAAAAGTAAAGCACTCTAGGCTTTCTGTTATCTGGCTCTAGGTAGGGTATACTAAAAACTTTATTTTGACTCAAGTAGGAGGCGTTATCCTCTGTGGCGCGTTCAAAATCTAGTGCAGGCTGGCTGCGAGAACACTTTGATGACCCATATGTACAGCGCTCACGCGCGGATGGTTACCGCTCGCGTGCAAGTTATAAATTATTGGAGATTGATGAAAAAGATAGAGTTCTACGTCCTAGAATGACAGTGATTGATCTGGGAGCCGCGCCTGGTGGCTGGACACAAATTGCTGTAGATAAAGTAGGAGACCTGGGCTTTGTGCTCGCTTCGGATATTTTAGAAATGGAGCCTGTTGCAGGTGCTCACTTTATACAGGGTGATTTCACTGAAGACGAAGTACTCGCGGCTATTTTGCAAACTTTAGCAGATCGCCCAGTAGACCTTGTGATTTCCGATATGGCCCCCAATATGAGTGGTATGACAGCTATTGATCAACCCAAGGCGATGTACTTGGTCGAACTTGCCTTAGATCTTGCATTGCAAGTGCTCAAACCGGAAGGTGACTTTTTGGTCAAGGTCTTTCAAGGTGAGGGGTTTCAGGCGTATCATCAAAGTCTAAAGCAGCATTTTAAACAAGTGCTAACCCGCAAGCCAGAAGCTTCCAGAGCGCGTTCTCGTGAAGTGTATTTTCTCGCGCGCGGTTTCAAAGGCTAAATCAACTAGGTACTTAAGGTATCCTAAGGATTTTCAGATCTAAAAATCGGCTTGAACATCTTAAGCTGCATCAAGGTCTAAAACCGCGAACGTGAGCACCTCCGCTTCACATCATCGCCACACAACAAGCAAAAGAGGGTATTCCCTTGAACGATATGGCAAAGAATCTCATTTTGTGGCTGATCATCGCCGCCGTCTTGCTCACAGTGTTTAACAACTTTAGTGTCGAAAACACGCCTGCAACCATGAATTATTCTGAATTCGTGCGTCAGGTTCAGCAAGACCAAGTACGCCGCGTACTCATTGATGGATATTCCATTTATGGGGAGCGTAGCGATGGCAGTCGTTTTGAAACTGTGCGTCCTGCAGCAGAAGATCCCAAATTAATTGATGATCTTCTTGCGCACAACGTATTAATTGAAGGACGCAAACCTGAACAACAAAGCATTTGGTCACGTTTGTTGATTGCCAGCTTCCCCATCTTATTGATTATGGCAATCTTCATTTTCTTTATGCGTCAGATGCAAGGCGGAGGTGGTGGACGTGGCGGTCCTATGAGCTTTGGCAAGTCAAAAGCCCGTTTGTTGACCGCAGATCAGATTAAAACTACCTTCGCCGATGTTGCCGGCTGTGATGAAGCAAAAGAAGACGTTAAGGAACTGGTTGATTTCTTACGTGATCCGAGCAAATTCCAGCGTTTAGGCGGTAAAATCCCGCGTGGTGTGTTAATGGCAGGCCCACCAGGAACAGGTAAAACCTTGCTTGCAAAAGCGATTGCAGGGGAAGCACGTGTACCTTTCTTTACCATCTCAGGTTCGGACTTTGTAGAAATGTTCGTGGGTGTTGGTGCATCACGCGTGCGCGATATGTTCGAACAAGCGAAGAAGCAATCGCCTTGTATCATCTTTATCGATGAGATTGATGCTGTCGGTCGCCATCGTGGCTCAGGTATGGGCGGAGGTCATGACGAGCGTGAGCAAACATTAAACCAGCTATTGGTTGAGATGGATGGTTTCGAGCCGAATGATGGCATTATTGTGATTGCAGCAACCAACCGTCCAGATGTTTTAGATCCTGCACTTTTGCGTCCGGGGCGCTTTGACCGTCAAGTCGTTGTTGGTTTGCCGGATATTCGTGGCCGTGAGCAAATCCTAAAAGTGCATATGCGCAAGGTACCGTTAGCGGAAGGTGTCGATCCGAGCATTATTGCACGAGGTACCCCAGGGTTTTCAGGTGCAGACCTCGCCAACTTGGTGAACGAAGCTGCTTTATTCGCCGCGCGCCGTGATAAGCGTTTGGTGACGATGGAAGAGTTTGACAATGCAAAAGACAAAATCATGATGGGTGCTGAGCGCAAGAGCATGGTGATGTCGGAAAAAGAAAAACTCAACACTGCCTATCACGAAGCAGGTCATGCGATTGTTGGGCGTTTAATGCCAGAACATGATCCTGTATACAAGGTCTCGATTATTCCGCGCGGCCGTGCCCTCGGGGTGACCATGTTCCTGCCTGAAGAAGATAGGTACAGCCAAAGCCGTCGTGCTTTGATTAGCCAAATTTGCTCTTTGTTTGGTGGTCGTATTGCTGAAGAAATGACCCTAGGTTTCCAAGGTGTGACCACAGGTGCATCTAATGATATTAAGCGCGCAACCGAATTGGCGCATAATATGGTGGCTAAGTGGGGGTTGTCTTCCACTATGGGGCCTTTGATGTATGATGAAGATGATTCACATCAGTTTCTAGGCGGCGCAAGTGCAGTACCTCATGGACGTTTTAGCTCGCCAGAGACGACCACTAAACTAGACAAAGAAGTACGTAGTATTATTGATGAATGCTATCAAAAAGCCAAAGACCTGTTAGAAGAACACAGGGATAAGCTCGACTTGATGGCAGAAGCGCTCATGCAGTACGAAACCATAGATGCCAAGCAAATTGATGACATTATGGCTGGGCGTAAGCCGCGTCCCCCAGAAGATTGGGATGATTCGCAAGGTGGGGGTTTGAAAACGGATGTACCAACAGAAATCAAACTAGATGTTGATGCCAAGGAGGAAGACGAGGAAGAAGAAACGCCAAGTCGTCGTCCTCAAGATCCCTTAAGTGGACCCACGCCGCCAAGTCACTAGATCTTTCGCGGATGTAAGCAAAATAAAAAGGCAGCCTAATGGGCTGCCTTTTTTATTTTCTTCAGTAAAGGGGTTAACCAGAAGTTGGGGTTAAACCTGCTTGTGCCATCGCTGCTTCAACGGCTTGAATTTCGCTTTTTACGGCATTGATTTCTTGAGTCAGTGCTTGGATTTGTGCTTCTTTATCTTTGGGTGTGCTTTTGGAATTCATCACGCCTTGTAAGCGGCTTTCTAGAGCCTCTAACTTTGCGTACAAGGCTTCCAGGCGTTCTTGTTGTGTGCCACCAAGCGCGGCATTTTTATGACTTGCAGAGACACCACCACTAAGACGTGTCCGTGCTTCCTGCATGATTTCGCTAAAGCGTTGACTTGCAGAGGGTGCCTCTTGTTTGTTCTGATACAAAGCTGAACCTGTGACAGAGTGCTCAGTAGAAATACCAGATGTTAGCATAAGAAAACCTCCAAATTGTTAAGGCGCTAGCGCCTTTCTTTGTCCTAACCAGATACCCAAAGCTAGACTAGGCACCAGCATTAATATGCCATACACCACAGGGGCTATCGACATTTGCGTATTTTGTAAGATCCCTAAAGTAATCACTAACGCAGTACCGCCATTTTGCACGCCAACTTCAAGTGCTAAGGTAGTACGTAAGGGATAAGACAAACGCCACGCATAAGCCCATAACCAACCAGCAGCGAGTGCCGCAATATTAAGTGTGAGCACTGCAGGAGCAATACTTGCTAAAGCTTGAGGTAAAGTGGCCCAGTTTTGTTGCACAATCGTGCTAATGACAATCAATAAAAATATGATAGAAGCAGGTTTTAAATAACTAACATATTTTTGCGCTTGTTGGGGGTAACGATGGCGTAGCCATAACCCTAAACTAACAGGTACCAAGGTGATGATAACTAACTGTAGCCAAGTCTTTGCCAAGGGTAATTGGATCTGTGTACTGTCTCCCAGCCAATAATTTAATGCCCATTGTGCAAGAAAAGGCATCGTAAAAGGGATCAGTAAACTAGAAATGGCAGTAAGACTGATAGAAACAGCCACTTCACCACGGCTTAAAAACGTCAGCATATTAGAAGTCGCGCCACTGGGCGCGAAAGATAAAATCATCAAACCGGCTGCAAAAAGAGGAGGAAGCGCGAAGCTGGTTACTACCACCCAAGCTAATAGAGGAATGAACAAAAATTGTGCAATAAGCCCTAAAATTAACGGCTTAGGTTGAGTAAAAGCGCGTTGAAAGTCTATTAAATGTAAACTTAACCCCATCCCCAGCATAATAAAAAATAAAGCGCTTGGCAGAAAGATGCTTAATACCCAACCAGAAGCCATAGGTGGTTAATCTCCTTCATCTACATGGATCAAGGTTAAAGGCGCTTGTAAATCTAAATCAAACACCATCACGCTTGGCTCGACAGCCAACCAGCGTTGAAACACCTGCAAATCTTGGGTATCAGGCCAAAACTGGGCATTTTCTTCCCAAGATTTTAATTCATTAGCAAAGATTTGTTGAAAGTGCTCTTCGACAAAATCCTGCCAGTCTTGAGTTTCATCGAGTTCTGGAATCAGGTAAGTCGTAGATTCTTGGTTGACTTCCTCCAAGCTTAAGTCGACACCCTCATTACTTTCTGGTTCTAACGCATTGATCCAATTGACAAAATCCTGTTTTAATTTGACGCTGATAGCGGAGCGATTAAGCATTTTCATCAAAAGTTACCCCAAAAACTGCTGATTTTAAGCAGGATGACAAAAGACAAGGACAAGATGTTGACCACTTGATGTTGAAATTATTGCATTATTGCAAATGCGGGGTATAAACGGGAAGAAATTCAAAGGCAGCTTCTTCATAAGGATGCGCGGCTTGTAACGCTTGGACAACAGCCTGTACTTGAGAAGCTGGGCATAAAGTTTCTACCCTGTATTCAGCTACTTGCTGCAAAGTATCTTGTTGACCAATAAAAGGCTGGCTGCCTGCCAAGGGCATAAATTGGCCTATACCTAAAGTCTGCCAACAGCAGGCGCCATAATCACCTTGACGCCCTGCACCAGCAGTGAAGATGGCATTTTTCACTGCCTCTAAGTGGGTGACAGGGACAAAAACAACCAACTTATAATACTGGGCATCAGACATACAAGATCCTTTGTGAATACTGATTTAGTGATGAGATGCAGAAGCGTTTAGGCCATCATCAAGTAAGGGTGGGTTCCAAGAAACTTGAGGTAAATCAGCAAGCCAGTGCTCTAAAGCAGCACGGATTTGCTCATGCGTAAAACCTCTGTGGTACAAGTGTCTTTGTAAGCGTTGAATGTACTTAGGGTTAACTTGTTCTGCTTGAGGGACACCCGCATATTGGCGTAAACGTTTAAAAGCTTGTTCGGTCCAGTAAGCATCATTTTTTTCTAATAATTGATAAATAAGCTCACGTTGAATACCTTGTTGTTGCAGTTCTAGCATCATGCGTTTACGGCCATAGCCTTGATGAGTGCGTTTATCAATGACACTCTGTGCATACCTAAGATCGCTTTGCCAACGCTCTGCTTGTAACCTGAGCAACACAGCATCTAAGACTTCTGGGCTAGCTTCTTGATGTTGGGCAAGTTTCTGCCTAAGTTCTTGCTGACTATAGTCACGCCGCGCCAATAAACGTACCGCCCGCGCATATAAGGCTCGGGCGGTTTCTTCTTGGTTGGGCGGTTCAGAATGTTCTGTTGCTAAATGCTCATCAGACATACAAAGCCTCCGCCAAAGCCGGCCCCCTAGTACGCAAGAGGCCGGTGTCTTGATCAATCTTGACTTGGCATATCGGCCTCAACAGCAGAAGCTGAATCTTCAGTAGTCGGAAGGCTCAATAAAGTTTGACGAACACCAAGTTCTAACTCTTGCATAAGTTCGGGGTGTTCTTCTAAATACTGAGCTGCATTCGCCTTGCCTTGACCGATTTTGCTACCTTGATAGCTATACCAAGCGCCTGCTTTATCAATCAGTTTACACTGTACCCCCAGATCTATCACCTCACCAGCGCGATAAATTCCTCTGCCATACAAAATTTGAAAATCTGCCTGACGAAAAGGTGGGGCGACTTTATTTTTAACCACTTTGACACGGGTTTCATTCCCTAGGATTTCATCTCCTTGTTTGACCGAACCTGTACGGCGAATATCCAGACGCACAGAGGAATAAAATTTAAGTGCATTACCCCCTGTAGTGGTTTCTGGGTTGCCAAACATCACACCAATTTTCATACGAATTTGGTTGATGAAAACCACAAGACAATTAGCATTTTTGATATTACCTGTGATTTTACGCAAAGCTTGCGACATTAGACGGGCTTGCAAACCGACGTGCGAGTCACCCATTTCGCCTTCAATTTCTGCGCGTGGTGTCAAAGCGGCCACTGAGTCTATAATGATAATATCCACACCACCAGAACGCACCAGCATGTCGCAAATTTCTAGTGCTTGCTCGCCTGTATCGGGTTGGGAAACGAGCAGTGCATCCACATTAACCCCAAGCTTTTCTGCATAAGTTGGGTCTAAAGCATGTTCAGCATCGATAAAAGCACAGGTTTTGCCTTGTTTTTGTGCTTGTGCAATCACAGATAAGGTGAGTGTTGTTTTGCCTGAAGATTCAGGGCCATAAATCTCTACGATACGTCCATAAGGTAAGCCACCGATGCCTAAAGCAATATCTAGGCTCAGCGAGCCTGTGGAAACTGCAGGTAAAGCAATGCGTGGTTGCTCACCCATACGCATGACGGCCCCTTTACCAAATTGGCGCTCGATTTGCGCTAAAGCAGCGTCTAAAGCTTTTTTACGTTGGTCATCATGGTTCGCCATAAAAAAATCCTCTTTATCTTCATAGAAGCAAGGTTGAAAACCCAAGTGATCAGGCAGTAGCAACCGGTAATAAATTTTAGTTAAGTATAAGTCGATGCTCTGACAGGGTGTGTCACACACTAGGGGATTTGCTGTTTGTTTAGGTAACTTTTGATCAAGTCTAAAGGAAGATTTAACGCAAGTGATTGTTGTGATTGTAAAATTTCTTGCATATTTTGCTCTGTCTCAGATGCTTTTTGCCAAAAAGAGATCAAAGCTTGCGCAAGCTGCTCAGGGGACTCTACTTGCGTAATGAGTTTATGTGTGGTCAATAAGTCCGCTAAATCAGCTTGTTGCTGGTGGTGTGGTCCCCAAAAGGTTCGTGTTTGCATGATTAAGGCTTCTAGCGGATTATGGCCTCCAATATCAGGATGCCAAGTGCCACCGATAAAGGCCGCATCGGCTACTCCATAGTAGAGTAAAAGCTCGCCGAGTGAGTCTCCTAACCACACCTGATGTTGAATGTTTGGCCAAGTCTCTTGGCTGCGCTGACAAAAACACCAAGCCTCTTGTTGTAGTTGCTGGGCAACTTGGGCAAAACGCTGTGGATGCCGAGGCACTAAAATAAGCAACGCCTGTGGATAAGTCTGCAAAACGAACCTGTGTGTTTGTAATATTTGTGTCTCTTCACCAAGGTGGGTGCTGGCGGCGACCCAAATAGGGCGTTGGCCGAGTGTGGTTTGCCAGTCTTGCAAGCTCTGGTGCACGCTTTCAGGAACTTGACTAAGCAATTTTAAATTAGGGCTAATTTGGGTTTTTTCTAAAGGAACACCAAGTTGCTCAAAAGCTTGCTGATCTGCAAGAGATTTTAGAATAAAGGCATCAATACATGCTAAAGCAGGCATAAAAAGCCAACGAAGCTGCTGATACCTACGTAAACTTTTGGCGGATAAACGACCATTGATGAGTAATATAGGGCAAGTGCTTTTCTGGGTCGCCGTCAGCCAATTCGGCCAAAGCTCAGTTTCCAAAATAATAACCAAGCGTGGGCAAACACGTTGGATACTTGTTTGCACACAAAAGGGGAAATCCAAAGGTAAGAAAGCTTGGGTGACGTTAGGGTAATCCTGGAAACGCTGGCGAATTTGTGCCGCCCCTGTGGCTGTCATGCAGGTGATAAGTACTGGGAGATGTTGATATTGAGGGGTTTGTAGTAAAGCACGAATCAAAGGCTCAGCGGTAATTACCTCACCCATAGATGCGCAATGAATCCATAAAGGTGCAGGCGCACCTGTGGGTGTTTTAGGTAAGTAACCAAGACGCTCTTTAAAGTAAGTACCAGCTTCACCCTTGGGACACTCGCGTATCAGGCGCTTGCTCAGCAAAGGTAGGCATAAAGCTAAAATACCCGTATATAAAAAACGCCACCAAGGGATTTTAAACCGCATATGAGTCATTTATCCTTTTGTGTGGGTATCAATGAGGGTGTTGATAATGGCAGTAGTTGAGCAACCATCCTCAAAATCTAACACCTGTACTTGGCCCCCAGCAGCCAATACGGCGGGTGCACCTGCAATTTGTTCTACTTGATAATCTCCTCCTTTAACAAGCACATGAGGTAATACGGCGCTAATTAAGCGTGCGGGTGTTTCCTCATCAAAAGCCACGACCCAGTCAACGGCTTGTAGAGCCGCTAATACTTGCATACGGCGATTGCAAGGATTGACTGGACGTTGCGGTCCTTTTAACGCGCGTACAGAGGTATCTGTATTAACTGCCACAATCAAACGATCACCCAGCTTGCGGGCACGCTCTAAATAGGCGACATGTCCTGCATGCAAAATGTCAAAGCAGCCATTGGTCATGACTAGGCGTTCACCACGAGCTTTAGCTGCTTGCACTGCCTGTAACAAGGTGGTTTCTTCTAAGACACCCGATTCGTTGAGGCCATCAGCATGTAAAGCGGCATAAAGCTCTGCAAGACTCAGGGTCGCTGTACCTGGTTTAGCCACCACTAAGCCGGCGGCTAAGTTAGCCAAAGCCATAGCTTCAGCAAGGTTATAGCCTGCCGCTAGTCCCAGCCCTAAAGTCGCAATGACAGTATCACCGGCACCTGTGACGTCGTACACTTCACGTGCATGAGTTGGTAGATGCAAAGGTGCTGCCTCAGCTTGCACAAGTGTCATACCCTTTTCACTACGGGTAATCAGTAAGGCATCAAGATTCAGCTGACAGCGCAAGGCTTCGCCACGTTCGGCAAGATCACGCTCTTGTGCACAAGGGCCAACAATGGTTTCAAATTCATGCACATTGGGGGTAATCAAGGTCGCACCTTGATAAGGCGTAAAGTCTTGCCCTTTAGGATCGACCAGCACGGGCAAATCACGTGCACGCGCTTGCTGAATCAGTGGCTGAATGTGTGCCAAGGTGCCCTTGCCATAATCAGAAAAAATCACCAAATCCACTTGATCTAATTGAGCCGCAAACTTTTCTTGTAAAGGTGCCGATTTTAAATCAGCAAAACTTTCTTCAAAATCCAAACGAATCAGTTGCTGGTTACGGCTGGTCACCCTGAGTTTAGTGATCGTTGGATGTTGCGGGCTTAAATAAAGATGTGTATGGACCCCTGCTTGCTCGAGCGCATGTTGCAATAAGTGACCGTGTTCATCTTGCCCTGCAATACCCAGCAAATGGACTTGTGCACCCAAAGCAGCAATATTGAGGGCAACATTAGCTGCCCCCCCAGGGCGGTCGTGAATCTGACCGACTTTGACGACAGGGACGGGGGCTTCTGGAGAAATACGCGAGGTTGAACCTTGCCAGTAACGATCAAGCATGACATCACCGACGACTAAAATACGTGTATTTTCCAGTGCACTAAGTTGAATTTGCATAATATAAAAATCCTTAAAAATACGGGAAGAGCCAATTGGGGGAGAAACACTGGGCTTAGGCAGTATGTTGAATCAGGGCATCTAAACGTGCGATCACATCTTCAACTTGAATCAAGTTCATCGCTTGTGGGTGCCTGACTCTTTGCCCCCATGTCACCGCCTCTACTTGAGTATTTAAATAGGTTTGTACCGCATGTGGATATTTATTGACCACCCAAGGTTGGGCTAAATAGGGGGCAGCGCGTTGCGGGTTAGTCGTGGCATATAAACCGACCACAGGCGTTTGCATAGCGGTGGCCATATGGACTGGCCCAGAATCGGGCGCGATCACAAGGCGTGCATCACGTATTAAAGCTAGTAAAGCTTTTAATGAAGTTTGTCCAACTGCATTAATCAAAGGGGTGCTGACTGCATGGCGGATGCTTTGTGCATACTCGGTTTCCTGAACGGTACGGCCGCCGGTCAGCACAGTGACTAAACCATATTTGTGATATAAGTATTCAATGACTTGTGCATAACCACTTGCGGACCAGTTACGGAAATTACGTGTTCTTTGGGTAGAACAAGGGCTAATCAGCACATATTCTGTTGTTTGTGGTTGCCAAGAAAAGGCTTCGCGCTCTGCTGCTTCATTAATGGGGATATCCCAGCATAAGGGCGTCTCTGGTACCCCAAGTGCGTAAGCAAAATCTAAAAAGCTTTCTAAGACATGGGCCTTTGGGTGCGGAGGTAAATGATGGTTACAAAACCAATCTTGCTTATCTTTCGCACGCGCCGAATCATACCCTAGCCAAATAGGCGCAGAAATGGCGAGCTTTGCCAAAAGAGAGGCTCGAATGGCTTGTTGCATATGTAAAAGCACATCGAATTGGCGTCCTTTAAGTTGTTGGCGCAAACGCCACATACCGGCAAGCCCAGTTTTTTTATCATAGGGAATGAGTTCAACACCGCTTAACCCTTCTAATAAGGTGTATTCAGCTTGGCCCAAAATCCAAGTGATGGACGTACGTGGCCAATGTTTTTGGATAGCACGTACGCTAGGTACTAGGTTACAAACATCACCTAGCGCAGATAAGCGCAGGATACAAATAGACTGAGGTGGCGAGGATAAAGGTAGCATAATGCGTATTCAGCACTTCCCTGAACAAGGATGGCATATTTTAGCAGATGAACAGATAGCACCACACATCCACCCTTCTTGGTATCAAGTTGATCACTGGCAGCAACTTGGACTATTGGAAGCACAAGCACAAGGCCGTGGGCAAGCTTATTTACTGAAAGGTTCGCGAAATCTTCCACCTATGGTATGGCGGCATTATCGACGTGGCGGATTAGTGGCCAAGTTTACCCCTGATTATTATGGGTGGACAGGATTAAAACGCACACGGCCCTTTCGTGAATTTATCTTGACTCAGCATCTTTACCAAGCGGGATTACCTGTCGCACGTCCTTTAGCGGCAGCGGTCAAGCGTCATCCCAGCGGCTTGGTGTATCAAGGAGAGTTTTTGCTAGAGCGTTATCTGGAGACTTGTACGCTAGCGGATTATTTATTACAAGGCCAAGGTGAGCCAGCTATTTTATCGAAGGTTCGCCAAGTGGTGACTGAGGTTTTGGCCTTTGGTTTGCATCATGTCGATTTAAATGCACGTAATATTTTATTGCGGGTAGATACCCAAGAAGTCTTTATTATTGATCTGGATGCCTGCTATTTACGAACTCCAGCACAAAACTGGCAAGCGCAAGTATGGCAACGCCTTGCCCGCTCAATTGACAAGCTATCGTTAAACCCACAGCAACATCATCAAGTCGTTACTTTATTGCTGGATACTTCATTATCTTAAGATTTTGTGACCCATTCTAAAGGAATCAACATGCACCTTTGCATTTTGCAACATGTCGCCTTTGAAGGCCCTGCACGTATTGCCGACTGGCTGATCAGCCAAGGTCACACCTTTACGATTTGTCACCTGTATCAAGCAGAACCCTTGCCTAAGGTAAAAGACTTTGATGCCCTGATTGTTTTGGGCGGGCCGATGAACGTCAGTGATGAAGCCGCTTATCCGTGGCTAGCGGCGGAAAAACGTTTAATACGTAAGACGCTAGAGAGTGATCGACCTCTGCTGGGGATTTGTCTAGGAGGACAATTAATCGCTGAAGCTTTAGGTGCCCATATAGCGCCTTGTAAGAACGCTGAGATTGGTTGGTGGCCGATTGAAAAACATGCGCTTTGCGATCTGGCTTGGCCACCTGTATTAAAGGTCTTTCATTGGCATGCACAAGGCTTTAGTTTACCAGTGGATGCGCAACCTTTAGCCTTTAGTCCAGCCTGTGAATACCAAGGCTTTACTTGGGATGCGGGGCGGGTGATTGGTCTACAATTTCATTTAGAAACGACCCTTGCCAGTGCACAAGCTTTGATTACACATTGTGCACCGGATTGGCAGGCACAAGGTGCTTATATTCAAGCACCTGAGGCAATGTTGGCAGATCTGCAAGGATTTAGTGGATTAGCCAGTGTGTTAGATTTGCTGCTTTTGCATTGGCTGCAAGCCTGAGCTGGCGCTAAATGCGAAAACGTGCGGCTTGTTGCTGAAGTTGTTGACCTAATTGTGTCAAAGCTTGGCTGGCACTTTGGATTTGTGATGCGGCACCAGCGGTTTGCTCACTGGTACCTTGGATACGTGTCAAGCTTAAGCTGACTTCTTCAGCAACAGCACTTTGCTCCTCAGTTGCGGTGGCAATTTGCGTGTTCATCGACAAAATAGTGTTTACTGCACTAGAAATCGCTTCTAACGCTGTACTTGCAGCTTGGGCTTCTTGCACACTAGCTTGTGCGCCTTTGCGACTATGCTGCATAGCGTCAACCGCTTCTTGGCTACCTTTTTGTAAAGTAGCGATGAGGTTTTCGATTTCTTGAGTAGAGCCTTGTGTTCGTTGGGCCAGTGTACGCACTTCATCCGCCACTACTGCAAAACCACGTCCTGCTTCACCGGCGCGTGCGGCTTCAATCGCTGCATTCAGGGCAAGTAAGTTGGTTTGCTCCGCAATGGTTTTAATGACATCTAGGACGCTGGTGATGTTATCACTATCTGTACGGACCCTTTCAATCACTTGTGCTGCGCTTTCTACTTCCCCTGCAAGACGTGTAATCAGTTCGCTGGCCTTGGTTACCACTTGGTGGCCTTGGTGTGCTTGTTCATCTGCTTCGGAAGCGGCTTGAGTTGCTTCATTCGCATGGCGTGCAACTTCCTGCACTGTGGCGCTCATTTGATGCATCGCACTAGCAACTTGTTGCGTTTCTTGTTGCTGCTGTTGCATATGCCCTGTCGTGTCGACAATAGCGCTTGTGAGTTGAGAGGCTGCGCTGGAGATTTGTTCTGTGCCTGTGCGTAGATGACCAATGAGGCGTCCAAGCTCTTGTACCATGCGGCGCATGGCCGTTTGCACTTGGCCAATTTCATCTTTACGTGTCACACGGACATCAATATCTAAACGGCCATCGGCAATTTCATTGACAAGGCTAATGGTACGTGCCAAGGGATAAACAATTTGACGGCTAATCAAAATAGCCGCGGCACTGCCCAAAATGAGGGCAATCATTGCAGCTACCCAAGTCATGGTTTGATTATGTTGCATTTCTGTATGCATTTTATCGCGTTGTGAAGCGAGGACTTGCTCGATCAAAGTCAGAGTATCTCTAGCTTTATCAAGCATTTGCTCTTCGCTTTGCTCCAATGCAAGACGCAAGCTCACCACTTGTTTAAAGAGGTCATAATATTTATTGAGTTCAACATCAATGGCCGCTGCCGCTTGTTGGTGAGCAGGGACTTGATAACGATTTTTTAGATCAGTGAGTAAGCGTTGCATTAACAACACTTGTTGGGCAACCTCATCAATAAATTGAGGCTCTCCTGTTTCGATATAATTTTTTTCTGCGCGACGAGTTTCTAGTAACCATTCAACGAGTTGATCGCCATCGTCTGCTTTTTGCATTTTATCAGCAATAAACGCATGCTCGCCGTAATTCAGCAGGGCTTGCATTGCTTCTTTTTTTTGCCCTAAGCGAACTTTATCGACTTGCGTTTCAATATCTAAGGCTAAGGCCCGCATTTGCTCACGTGCTTGTAAGCTTTGTTGGCGATTTTGCACCATAGTATCGAAAGCAGCTTGGTAAGTACGTACGCTGGCTATAATTGCCTGCATATTTTGCCGATCTTGTTGGTTTTCCGGTTGAAAACGGGCCTCTAGCGCTTGTGCATCACGGATAATCTCTTGAGTGTAGTTTTTTAATTCTTGTGCATATTCAGGGCTGAAACGTAGAAGATAGTTTTTCTCAGTAATGCGTGCACTATCCATACTGTGGAGCACTTGTGTCATACGAGCGGCATTTTCTACACGAAAAGTGACGCTATTTTGACCAGAGTAACTTATCCAAGCTAAAGCAAGCGTTAATAAAAGTACGGATGCAAATCCCAAGCTGAGCTTTTTGCCTATGCTGAGATCTTTGAGTATTTGTAGCCTCATATTGAGGGCCTCCTATTGAGGGCGGCAAATCAGGAGAGAGGGAAGCAATAAGGTATAAATTTGATTTATATCAAAAAACAAATCAGTAGCCTGCTTTACATAGGGTAAAAGTAAACTAAAAGGAATAAAAGCTGGGAAATATAGATTTTTTGTAGCGGTTCGACTGAGAAAGCCGTAAGGATAAGAACTCAGGCACAGTGTGTGGGTCACTACTGTGCCCTGAAAACAAATCAAAAAATGCGGTTTACTTGCTGTTTTCTACTAAGTAATCAACGGCGCCTTTGACTTCGTCATCACTTAATGAAGGGTTACCACCACGTGCAGGCATGGCATTAAACCCATTGATTGCATGTGTGTATAAGGTATCCATACCTTGGGCTAAGCGGGGTTCCCAAGCAGCCACATCCCCTTTTTTAGGTGCACCAGCGGCCCCAGTGTTGTGGCAGGCCATACAGACAGCATTATAGGTTTCTTCGGGTGATTTTGCAGGGCCAGCTGCAGGTGCAGCAGCGACGCCGCCACAATCTTCACCTTGTAAACAAAGTGCACCGATAGGTTGTAAACGCTCTGCAATGGCTTCTTTATCCATGCTGTTGTTTGCAGCAAAGGCGCTTACGCTAACGGCAGCACTCAAACCGAGTACAGCAAGGGTATTTAATACTTTCACTCTGACTACCTCTAATCATCGGCCGATGGGATAGGTCGGTTAATAACCTTAAGACCCGCAAGTATAGCGACAAACGCCAAGCGCTGAAATAGAACAACTTCAGCTTGCTACAAAAGTTCAGCCTCAATTGCGGCAAATTGCGGGAATTTGTAATTGCGTACTAATAGGGCAATGGTCAGAAAATAAAGGATGACCCACTTGTAAAGATTGAGCTTTTAATGTTGGGGTGTGCAAAATATGATCTAAATGACGTTGAGGACGCCAGCTAGGATAAGTGCTAATTCCAGGATCTTGCGTACTGATGAGTCCAAGTGCCTGTAAGCTTGGATGGCGTGCGAGCTGTGCATAGCTGGCGTTAAAATCACCCATGAGAACTAGGTGGGGATATGGGGCGATAACACGGCATAAATAATCGATTTGTTTCGATTGTGCGCTTGGGCTTAACGCAAGATGCGCATTGACAATCACTAAGGGCTGTTTTTTATTACCAAAGAAGGCGACCACAGCACCACGTCCTGGTAAACCTGGTAATTGGTGATCTTGTACTTGCCAAGGCTGCCAGCGTGCCAACACACCATTGCTATGTTGTGCCCAACGTCCTAAATTTCTGTTGGTTTGTTGGTAGTGCCAAAAAAAGTCCGCTTTTTCTGCCAGATGCGTGACTTGGTTAACAAATAATGTCCGTAGGCTGCCGCCATCCACCTCTTGTAAACCAATAATATCAAAGGCTTTAAGTTGATGGGCTATAAGTTGCAGCCTGTGTTGACGCTCTTGTGAGGGGAGTAGATGTTGCCAGGCACGGGTAAGGTAGTGATGATAAGCCTGCGTGTGAATGCCTACTTGCATATTGAAGCTAAGCAAGTGTAAGGATTCAGGAAGTGGACAAGCCGCTGTCTGGGATAAATGGCGTAACCTGCCTTTTAACATAAAGCGATTCTCATCATACAAAAGATTTTAAAAGTCGAAAAAGCCTTATAGCCTCGTTGGATCCAACAAGCGATTTTCCGTGTTAGGGAGTTGCTGTGCTGGGATAGGCTGGTTCGCGTCTGCAATAGCTACGCCTTCTAAAACTTGATTGGAACAAGTACGTGCTGTTTCCAAAAATGCTTGCATAAAAGGAAGGTGCAAAGTGTCTTGATGAATTGCCGCATAAAGCGTACACCAAGTGCCCTGCTCACCCAAGCGTAATCCAGCGACATAATCACGATGTAAGTACTCTGTTAATGCCCAGTTAGGTAAGGCACAAACGCCACGCCCACTGGCAACCAGTTGCATCATAATCACGGTTTGTTCTGCGGTTCGTACATGCAAAGGCTGCACTTTGGCAGGATGTAGAAAATGTCGAAAAACATCTAAACGTTCTTGTTCTACAGGGTAAGCGATCAGTGTCTCCTCTTGTAAATCCTGTGGCATCACCCAAGCTTTTTGTGCCAGTGGATGTTTGCGAGAAACAGCAAGGAGGCTTTCATAATGAAACAAAGGAACGTACAAAAGCCCATCTAAAGGTTGTGGATCTGCAGTAATCACTAAATCGAGTGCTTGGCGTTTAAGTGCTAATAAAGGATCAAAGTGGTGTCCGCTGGGAATGTCTACTTCGATGGCTGGCCAATGTTCACGAAAAGCGTCCAACGTGGGCATCAGCCATTGAAAACAGCTATGACATTCTATAGCTAAGAATAGGCGCCCTGTATCACCTGCAACTAGACTTTGCACATCGCGCAATGCTAGTTGTACTTGTGGCAGTACTTGATCTGATAATGCCAGTAAACGTAAACCTGCAGGTGTAAAGCGCAAGGGCTTACTCTTACGTACAAATAAAGAGCAACTCAGGCGTTGTTCTAATTCTTTAATTTGGTGAGATAAGGCAGATTGGGTAAGGTGCAAACGTGCCGCTGCATCGACCAGAGAACCAGACTCACGTAAAGCTTGTAACGTCCTTAAGTGACGTAAATCGAGATTGAAAGAAGCTGAAATCTTCATCTTGCCTACTCTTTGTTAAGTAAAGCCTGATCCTTGGTAGAAATGTGCATAAAATATACAAAACCTTTGTAAGTAAGACAAAAACTAAAGATGGCGTCAAGATTTGGCTAGGTTTTATGCAGGATGTAAAATACAAGTTATCTTATGTGCTTAAGCTGATATGTGTCAGAATTTGCTAAAAAAGACTTGAATTTATAGGTGAGGCGTCGTTAATAAGAGAGGCTAAAATCTTGTCTTAGCACAATCAAGGATTGAATGGCTCAAGATAAGTCAAATGCAGCCGAATATATGAAGATGCACACTCAATATACATACCTATCGGTCAAAGCGTAGAGGGATATTTGTGCACGTAATGGAAGGGGTGCCCCGCACAAGCAGTTTTCAAGATCACCAACAATTAAGATTGCGGCGTGCTTTGCTAGCTTCAGGAGCGGGTGCGGCACACACGCTGATTTGCTGGCTAGGCCTACAACAAGGTTACTTTTGGCTTTCGGCAGGGACTTGGTGGCTATTAACTTTGGCAGCTTGGATTGGATATGCGGGCTTCCCTTGGTTAATTTATCGAAACCATAATCTAAAATTCAAAGATCCTAGCCTAACGCGTTTACAAATCCTTTGGTATGTTGGTTTTAACAGCCTTTTTTTATACTTTGCGCCTGATATGCGCGCTATTTTATGTATGCACTTTTTTGTGGTCATGTTGTTTGGCATCTTTCGTGCACAACCAAAAGGCTTTGCATTTTTAGTGATCCTTTTGCTCAGCGCTTATTTTCTCCCCTTATTTGCGCATCTTATTTTGCGTCCCACAGCAGGCATAGATTTCAAATTCGAGTTTCTGTTAGCGATAGGATTTAGCTTTATTCTACTTGGTATTGGTTTGGTGGGAATGGAAATTAGCCGCCTAAGACATGCATTAAAACAACGCAATCTTGCCTTAAATGAGGCGATGCACAAAATCAGCAGCATGGCCATTACCGATGAGCTGACCGCTTTATGTAATCGCCGTCACCTAATGAATATCTTGCGTCGCCAGAAAGGCTTGGCAGATCGTGGCGATTACGATTTTACCTTATGCTTTGTCGATTTAGATTATTTTAAACGCATCAACGATAACTTTGGTCACCAAGCAGGGGATAAAGCATTACAAGCCGTTGCCAAGGTATTGCAAGCTTCAGTGCGTGATGTAGATTATGTCGCTAGGTTAGGTGGAGAAGAGTTTGTACTTTTGCTTGTACGCACAGGTTTGCGTGATGCTGCGCAAGTAGCAGAACGTGTGCGAATTGCTATTGAAATGCTGGATTTAAATGATATCGAGATGGGATTAAAACTCACTGTCTCACAAGGTATTGCCCAATATCAACGCACAGAAAGCATAGAAGAGGTGATGCATCGAGCCGATTTAGCTTTGTATGAAGCTAAACGTTGTGGTCGTAATTGTATTATTACAGAAGCTGATAGCCCGCGTTTAGATCCTCATAATCCAGAAAATCGTAACAAGTATGCTTGTAGTCAAAAAACGAATAAATCAACTTCCATTTTGGATGAGATGCCCCCCTTTAATCCGACATCTACAAAGCAAAAGCAGCAGCCAAGCAGTTTGCAAGGATCGGATCAACAAACCCATTTGCGTGAAATATTCCCTCATCACCAAAACTTGAAAGACCATGCAGGTTTGCAAGGCCATCAGTTGATTTTAGCGCGCTTACCCCATAGCCAAGGCCATGTATTAGCAACACACCCAAGCATTACTTGATTCCTTGACAGCGAAAATTCAACGAAGTTATTGGCGCTCAAGCCCTTAGGTGGCTAGAATAGCCCAAGCTTGATGTACGCACTTTTGGGAATCAACTTATGCATTGCCCCTTCTGCGGTGCTCATGACACTAAAGTCAACGATTCTAGGTTAGTCGCCGAAGGTGACCAAGTTCGCCGACGCCGTGAATGCTTGAGCTGCGGTGAACGTTTTACTACCTATGAAACTGCTGAACTTGTATTACCTCGTGTGATTAAACAAGATGGTTCGCGTGAGCTTTTTGATGAGCAAAAACTTCGTGCTGGTATGTTGCGAGCACTCGAAAAACGTCCCGTAGATACGGAAGCCGTTGAGGCTGCTTTGCAGCGTGTACGCCACCAAATACGTGCTTTGGGTGAGCGGGAGCTGCAATCTCGGCAAATAGGGGAAGTGGTGATGCAGCATCTTAAGCAACTGGATCAAGTGGCCTACATCCGTTTTGCTTCTGTATATCGAAGCTTTAAAGATTTAGATGAGTTTCGTGCGGAAATTGATCGTTTATCTCAAGAACCCTCTCCTTCTGCGGATGACCACTAGCGTTAAGAGGACTCAGGTATGCGGCACACAGCATCCGCTTGCGCTGAATATTATATGGCGCGTGCGTTGGAATTAGCGCGACGTGGTTTATATACGACGCATCCTAACCCGCGTGTAGGGTGCGTGTTGGTAAAAAATGGACGTGTGATCGCCGAAGGCTGGCATGAACGTGCAGGCGAAGCCCATGCAGAAGTACAAGCATTAATGCGTGCAGGTAAAAAAGCGAAAGGTGCCACTGCGTATGTCACCCTAGAACCTTGTAGTCATCAAGGACGTACGCCACCTTGTGCCGATGCCCTGATTGCTGCAGGAATAAAATCTGTAGTGATAGGGATGCAAGATCCTAATCCAGAGGTTGCCGGTCGAGGCATCGCCAAGCTACAAGCTGCAGGCATTCAAGTCCAAGTCGGTGTGTTACAAGCACAGGCTGAAGCGCTAAATCCAGGGTTTTGTCGGCGCATGCGTGAACAAATGCCTTGGGTACGTTGTAAAATGGCCATGAGTCTAGATGGGCGTACTGGGATGCGCTCAGGGGAATCTCAATGGATCACAGGTCCGGCTGCGCGCGCCCAAGTACAGGGCTTGCGTGCGCAAAGCTCTGCCATCGTTACAGGTGTCGATACCGTCATTTATGATGATTGTGCGCTGACGGTGCGTGCGCCGCATTTACTGTTAGATGCGCAAGAAACCGCACTTGCCTGTGAACGTCAGCCGTTACGCGTTATCTTAGATTCCAATTTGCGTACACCTCTATGGGCGCAGATCTTCAAGCATCCAGGTGATATCTGGATTATGACCACCTGTGACAATGCGCAAAAACGTGCGGATTTAGAAGCCTTAGGCGCACAAGTACATGTTTTTAAAGCAAATGCCATGGGGCGTTTACCACTGGCGCAAGTGTTGAAAGTCTTAGCACAAAGCGGCTGCAACGAGATTTTGTTGGAAACAGGCGCTACCCTTGCAGGAAGCTTTATTCAGGCTGGTTTGGTGGATGCGCTTGTGGTCTTTATGGCGCCAACCTTGCTAGGTCAGGGCGCGCGCCCCTTATTTGCGTTGACTGGGATCGAAAAAATGGCAGATCAGCGCCCCTTGGTGATTGATAATATACGGGCGGTTGGTCACGACTGGCGCATTGATGCGCATTTTGCTACGCCAAGCCAGACCGCCACCCACGAATAAATGAGACGCTTATGCAACTGAACTCAACAGCAGAATTAATTGAAGATATACGTCAAGGTAAAATGGTTATCTTGATGGATGACGAAGATCGTGAAAATGAAGGCGATTTGATTTTAGCAGCTTCTTGTGTCACGCCGGAAGCGATCAACTTTATGGCTAAGCATGCTCGCGGCTTGATTTGTCTAACTTTGACTAAAGCACGTTGTCGTCAACTGAATTTGCCATTAATGGTGCGTGACAATCAGACACCTTATACTACAAATTTCACCTTATCTATCGAGGCTGCAGAAGGCGTGACTACGGGGATTTCTGCGCAAGATAGAGCTCGTACAGTACAAGCGGCCGTTGCCGCAGACGCCTGTCCTGAAGATTTAGTGCAACCAGGACATATCTTCCCTTTAATGGCGCAACCAGGCGGTGTTTTATCTCGTGCAGGCCATACGGAAGCGGGTTGCGATTTAGCGCGTCTTGCAGGTTTTGAAGCAGCTGCTGTGATCGTAGAGATCATGAACGAAGACGGTACCATGGCAAGACGCAAGGATTTAGAAGCCTTTGCTAGTGCGCATGGCATTAAAATCGGGACCATTGCAGATCTAATTCATTACCGTGTGGTCAATGAAACCACGGTTGAAGCGGGCGAAACGCACCAAGTTGAGACTGAGTACGGTCCTTTCAATGTGCATACTTTTTACGACCGGATTCAAAATACAACCCATTTAGCTTTTGTATTAGGCGAGTTAGATGCACAAGAACCGACTTGGGTTCGGGTACATTTAGCAGACCCCTTGCGAGATTTGCTTGCTTTAAAAAAAGAAGGTCGTGCTAATTGGAGTATGCGTCGTGCATTGCAAGAGATTGCTGAACGTGGCCAAGGGGTTGTGGTCTTGTTAACAGATACAGGACGCGTGCCCAATTTGGGTGAGTTATTAGCACAGCACGTACAAAGTACACGTCCGCAACGTACTTCAGCACGCGATGGTTCTGGAGCTTATTTGACGGTGGGCACAGGATCACAGATCTTACGCGAGCTTGGCGTGGGCAAAATGCGTTTACTGTCTTCGCCTATGAAGTTTAGCGCTTTGTCTGGCTTTGGCTTAGAAGTTGTAGAAACCCTCGCTTGTGAGGAATAAAACAAGTGTGGGTGCACACCCAAACTCCATATCATTAAGATATTAAGCCCAGTATGGGCTTCTCTAAATGCGGGCTGACTTTTTGGACTCTCCTGTACGAAATGCTCCTAAGTCAGCAGCAAGCCTTTTAGGATACATAAGTATGTATACAAATCAGATTTGTTGTATTGAAGGTAATTTGCAAGATGTGCAAGGCCACTATCTGATTGTCGTAGGACGTTTCAATCACTTTATTGTTGAAAGCCTAGTGCAAGGCGCGCTTGACACCCTGACACGTCATGGCGTTGCCTTAGAAAATATCAGAGTGATTTACGCTCCTGGTGCATGGGAGTTACCTCTTGCAACCGACAAGGCGATTCAGGCCTACCAACCTGATGCCGTGATGGCTTTAGGCGCTGTGATTGAAGGGGGAACACCACATTTTGAACATGTGGCTTCCGGATGTAATAGTGAACTCTCTCGCCTCAGCATGAAGCATCAAACGCCCATTGCCAATGGCGTACTGACAGTACACTCCATAGAGCAAGGAATCGAACGTGCAGGCACTAAAATGGGTAATAAGGGCACAGAGGCTGCTTTAGCAGCACTGGAAATGGTGAGTTTGTTGCGTCAATTGGAGCAACCGGCATGAGTCAAAAAAAAACCAACCGTGCCCAGCAAAGGCATAATGCGCGCCAACTCATTGTGCAGGCCTTGTATCAATGGAAATTAACATCTGCTTCCTTAGGGCAAATCGAGCTGCAAATTCGTGGCGCAGTACCAGATGACTCTTTAGAAGCGCATGAAGACATCGCGCAAACTGTACGTCATGCGGATCTAGCTTATTTTAGTGAGGTTTTGCATATTATTCCCAAAGAATGTGCCAGTTTGGATGCGCTTATCTTGCCGTATTTGGATCGCAGCTTAAATGATTTAGACCCAATAGAGCTGGCGATTTTACGTTTAGGCACTTATGAGATGAGTCGCCGTCTAGATGTCCCTTATCGTGTGATTATCAACGAAGGGGTTGAACTAGCCAAAAGTTTTGGTGGCACCGATAGCCACAAATACATTAATGGTGTGCTGGATCGCCTAGCGCAACAGGTTCGCAGTCAAGAGGTGCAGGCACCTCGTCCTGCACGTCGTCAATCAGCTAAAAAGTGAGTTTCGTCGTGCAGGAGTTTGATTTAATTCAACATTTTTTTACCCGCTCTACCTTAGCGCAAGCGCGTGATGATATCTTATTAGGTATTGGTGATGATTGTGCGCTGTTACAGGTGCCAGCAGGCCAGGCCCTAGCGGTTTCTATGGATGCTAGCTTGGCGGGCGTGCATTTTATGGCAGAAGCGGATCCTTATGCCATTGGCTGGCGTGCTTTAGCCGTAAATCTAAGTGATCTTGCTGCTATGAGCGCTGAACCTGCATGGTTTACCTTGGGCTTGAGTTTGCCACATACAGACACGCCTTGGTTAGAGGCTTTCTGTCAAGGGATGGCAGATTTGGCCAGCGCACAAGGTATTAGTTTGGTCGGTGGGGATACAACGCGTGGCCCCTTATCTATTAGTATCCAAGTGCATGGTTTTGTGAACCCGCAAACCGCTTGGAAGCGTAGCAAAGCACAAGTTGGTGATCTGATTTATGTAACAGGTCCTTTGGGTGATGCCGCTGGTGGCCTGTGTCTAGAGATGGCACAAACTACGATAGAGCATGCCGCCCAGCTTGGTTTTGAAGGGCAAGACGCCTTAAGACGTGCGTATTTACTGCCTTATCCACATATTGAGGCAGCGCGTATTTTACGTCCTTATGTACATGCTGCAATTGATATTTCAGATGGCTTTTTAGCCGATTTAGGCCACTTATTAACTGCCAGTGGTTGTGGTGCGCGCATTGATTTATCAAGCTTGCCGATCTCGTCTGCTTTACAAGATTTGCTTGGTGACGAGGCCGCTTTAGGTGCTGCTTTAGCTGGTGGTGATGACTATCAGTTGTGTATCAGTCTACCGAGAGCGCAAGCACAAGTGGCTTGTGAAGCTTGTGAAGCAGCAGGTATTCCTTTGTTACCGATTGGCGAAGTGATTGAAACACTTGGCATCTTTGATCAATACCATCAGCCGCTGCCAACACTTGGGTACAATCATTTTAATGCCGCGAGTATTCAACAAAAACGCTTGGCTGCTGCCATCAGTCGTCAGCGTGTGTAAGGTCGCTTATGAATCGTGCACCTGCTAGTGTTTGGCGTCACCCCATTCATTTTTTGGCTTTTGGTTTGGGCAGTGGTGCAGCACCTTATGCACCAGGGACAGTAGGAACGCTAGCGGCTATTCCCTTGTACTTGTATTTACTAGAGCCACTATCTTTAGGGGTTTATGGACTGGTGCTAGGGGTTAGCTTCTTGCTGGGTTGTTGGTGGTGTGAGCAAACCTCGCAGGATTTAGGCGTGCACGATCATAGCGGCATTGTTTGGGATGAGTTTGTGGGCTACTGGCTGACTATGTGGGCTGCGCCTCCTGGTTGGCAATGGGCACTTTTTGGTGCCTTGGTATTCCGCTTTTTTGATATTTTAAAACCTTGGCCGATCCGTTGGGCCGATCGCCATTTAGACGGCGGTTTTGGAATTATGTTTGATGATGTATTAGCTGGCGTCTATGCTTGGATAGTGGTTGCTGTATGTGCTTGGTTTTTCTAGTTTGTAACCTTTGCTTTAAGGAAAGCTTGACCTAAGTTAAAAATTGCGTTTTCTCTTGTCAGTAGTTGTCAGCCTGTAGCTAAAGTTTTGTGTCTATAATAACGATATAGGGTGAAAACCTGTAAGCTTGCGACATTTGAGGTCGTTTAAAGTAGAGAAATTGAGGATATCTTTCCTCAAACCGATAGATAGAAAGACATAAAAGCGCAGTATATGGGCGGGGACAGGTATGTTTTTGAAGCACGCAAAAAAAGCACTTGTTGCACTGACAACTAAGTCAAGCTTCCATGTAAGCAACCCCTTATGGTTCCAACTTACTGCATACACTGATGTGCTCGCATTTAACTGTCCGGCTGCTTTGTTACAAACCCAATATCAGTATCAGCAAGCTGGTTATCCCTACAAAATACAAGACAACTTCTTTTCACCTCCTGCGTCTTTGATACTGGATGTGCAAGAAACGGCCTTTGTCGAGCCGCCTTCATCTCGGTCATTAACAATAAAGACAAAGAGCACATCACAGTCGATCACCACGACGAAAAAAACTTGGCGTAAGGCGACGCCCGCGCTGCGTGTGGCTTTGCGTAGTGCCAATGAACAAGATTATGTGGATGATCCTAGTTTAGTGGCTATTTTAGATTCCAGACGCAAACACACCCTAGAAGCTAAACAAACACAGACAACTTGGTGGGACAGCTTCGCCTATATCTACTTGCATACTTCTGTGAACTTGAATACTCAAATGAAAATGTGCGCACATCAAAGTGTGAGCGCTTATCGAGCAGCTTATTCTTCCTTGGTAGAAGAATTCACCCGTGGACAAAAAGCAGCGAATCAAAACCAATATGCTGAACACTTATTGGCAGGTTATTTGCGCGTTGCTATTGAGCAAACGAGTGAACATTTTGGTGACTGTCTTTTTTTACAGGCTAGTGCCAATATTAAATTAGATGAGGCCGGACATATTTTTTATCGTGGTCTTTTATTAGGCAGTTATCAAGGCGGACAAGGTGGACAGGCTCTTGAAATCGAGTTCAATGCACGTGTGAATCAAATGATGGCGCAAAATGTGATCCAAAGTATTTATTTTCATAATAGCTTGGGGTTGCAAGAGCAAGCACCACGACGTATTCGTTTATGTTTGCAAGGGGCACGCCTGACCAATCAAGACTTACATTTGTGTATCCAGCATCCAACAGATGAGCCTTTAGCTTTAGCGCAAAATGCCTCTGTGCTCAAGTCTTTTTGGCGTCGTGGCCAAGAGGTATAAATAAAAGTTTTACAGGGCATAAGACTTGATCTAGATCACGAGAATACCTGTATCTTTAGCACATAATTATAAACGATTAGCCTAAATGAGGGGTTGCCCATGTCGATCAAGTTTCAGCTCAAAGCGTCTGTATTAGCCGTGGCTTTAGCCAGTTTACCTTGGATGTCTGCACAAGCCGCAGATGAGCCAATCCAGCCTATCGAACCTGTCAAAGAAATTAATCTTGCGTTGTCTGAATTGGGCAAAAAATTATATTTTGATCCACGTTTATCGCGCTCTGGTTTTATTTCTTGTAACTCCTGTCATAACTTGAGTATGGGAGGCACAGATAATCTGCAAACTTCTATTGGCGATAAATGGCAGCAAGGACCGATTAATTCACCGACAGTGTTAAATTCTAGTATGAATTTGGCCCAGTTTTGGGATGGACGTGCAGCCGATTTAAAAGAACAAGCTGGTGGTCCCATTGCTAATCCTGGTGAAATGGCTTTCACTCATACTTTAGCTGTCGATACTTTATCTTCTATCCCTGGTTACCGGCGTGAGTTTCGTTTGGTTTTTGGTGAAGATGGCGTAAACATTGATAAGATTACCAGTGCGATTGCAGAATTTGAGAAAACTTTAGTGACACCAAATTCACGTTTTGATCACTGGTTGCTAGGTGATCAAGATGCCCTTACTGCGACGGAGAAAGCAGGTTACGAGTTATTCAAAAATAGTGGCTGTGCCGCTTGCCATAATGGTCCTGCTGTTGGTGGCAACTCCTTCCAAAAAATGGGTTTGGTGCAGCCCTATCAAACGGATAATCCGGCGGAAGGCTTAAGCGCTGTCACCGGTAAAGATGCAGACCGTTTTATGTTTAAAGTGCCAACTTTGCGTAATGTTGAGCTAACCTATCCTTACTTCCATGATGGTGCAGCGCAAACATTGACAGAAGCTGTCGATATTATGGGGCGTTTGCAGTTGGGTCGTAAATATTCTGCAGAAGAAAACGCACAAATTGTTGCCTTCTTAAAAACCCTGACGGGGGATCAGCCACAATTTATGTTACCTATTTTACCTCCTTCAGTTGATGAAACACCTGTGCCACGCCCATTTGATTAATTTAAGTTAAATTAATCTGTAATAAAAAGCCCCTGTATCAGCAGGGGCTTTTTTAATGGCTAATTTTAACTTCTTGTAATCTATTTTTGAGGTCTATGTATTTATTAAACTATTAAGTAAGCTAGCGTGAAAAAGCCAACGTTTTGACACACTGAAAAACTTGCAAGCCTACCTGAGTAGGAAATAATAAAGTAAATAAGTAACTAAAAGGCATAAAACCTTTTGTGCTTGTTTGATGTCTTGATTAAGGCATTATTTTTTACTTTTATTACAAGGATGTCTGCGTGAATTTCCTACGTTTGGGATTATGGCTTAGCTTATTGATTCTCAGCGGGCCCATCCAGGCAAATCAAGGGATACGTGTTCTTTTGCCCAGCGCAGAGGCACATTTTCGATTTGCAGGTGTGTATGCTGCCTATAAATTAGGTTGGTACCAGAAGGCACATTTGCAGGTAGAATTAATCCATCAAGCCGATGTCCATCCAGTGCAAGAAGTTGTCGCAGCGCGTGTTGACTTTTCTTTTATGGATACTCGTTTGCTTTGGTATCGTCTGCATAATAAACCTGTCGTCGCTTTGGCTAGTATTTTCCAGCGTTCTCCTTATATTTTGCTAGGTTTGCAGCATGCAGAAAAAGATCTTGCACTGCGTTTACAACAGGGACACAGTTTGCCATTAGCAACAGATTTGTATCCACTAGAGTTGGCGCTTATTTTGCGTCAAGCCAATTTATTACAAACGCTTAGATTAGAAAAGTTACAAGCGACATACCAGCCTTTATCCACACCTGGTTGGCAAGCTTTAATTAGTCAACAAACTCAGGTGATTTCTGCATGGATTAGTGATGCTCCTTACCGTTTATTACAACATGATGCACAAGCGCAAATTTGGCAGCCTCCAGCATTGGATACCCCCTTGTACGCGGATACCCTATTTACAAGTGAACGCTTTCTACAACGCAGCCCACAAGCGGTGCAAGCATTTCGTGAAGTGACTTTACAAGGATGGCGTTATGCTGTAGCAAACCCTGAGCAAGTGATTGACTGGCTGCTGCAAGATGCGCCTTTTTTGGTGCAAAGATCACGTGAACATTTGCGCTATGAAGCACAGCATTTAATTCCCTTGATGCAATTGGGTTGGCATGAGGTGGGGGAAACGCAAGCGAAATATTGGGCACAGATCGCACGCGAATATCAAAGTTTGGGCTGGATACAAGATAAAAATTTGCAAGCTTTACAGGGCTTTGTTTTTAGCCAGCAAACAGATGTAGAGCAACAAATTTGGGTGCGTTTACGCCCTTGGATTTTTGCATCTGCTCTTGGTGGCTTTTTGCTATTGCTTTTGTTGTTATATGTGCTGCAAGCGAATTACCGTTTGCGCTGTGAAATGCGTCGTCGCCGTGATGTCGAAGAAGCGTTGCGTCAGCAAGCACAAAGTGACAGTTTAACGGGCATTTATAACCGAGGCTTTTTTTTGGAGCGTTGTCGCCATCAACTGCAAGCTTGGCGTGAACAAGCACCGAAAGATAGGTTGGGTGTCCTTGTGATGGTGGATTTAGACCACTTTAAGGCGATTAATGATCAATATGGACATCCGGTGGGTGATGAGGTGATTAAAAAGGTCGCCCATCAATTGCAACACGCTTTACAGCCGCCTGAACTGGTTGGGCGTTTGGGTGGAGAAGAGTTTGGACTTTTGCTTTCGGTGAAAAACTTAGATGAGGCTGTACGTTGGTTACATGCACAACAGTATCAATTAAAAACAGATCCGCTTCAGCTTGAGGGGCAGTCCATCACGATTAGTTTTAGTGCCGGTATGGTGGCAGTGCAAGCGCAAAGCTTGGCAAATTTATTAAAATCAGCAGATGATGCTTTGTATCAAGCAAAGCGGCATGGACGCGATCGAGTGGAAATTTTTAGTGGTTAGCAAAAACCGCGTAAACCCTCCCCCAATCAGGCGGGGATATCAGCGGATGACTGCGAAGCCGTCATGGGTTGCTGCTCATGAATAATACGGGCATGATCAAAGCTACGAAAGTACGTATCTACCCAACACCTGAACAGGCGGAATTTCTCAGCCGCCAGTTCGGTGCGATGCGGTTCGTGTACAACAAGGCTTTGCATATCATCAGCTCACAATACAAACGCCACGGCCTGAAACTCAAAGCCAAGAAAGACCTTAAGCCACTGCTCGCGGTGGCGAAAACGTCACGTATCTAAATACCATTGCAAGACAATCGGTGGGTTCAAGCCTTCTTCCCCCCAGCGACAGCTGCTTGCATTGATACTATAGCGCTCGGCCCCTTGTGCTTGTACGCCATAACTTTCGTGAATATGACCGTGAATATGCCATTTAAGATGAGGTAAGTGTGTCAGACGCTCACTTAATGCCTCGCAGCCTGCATGTGTGCCATTTAAAGTGGTGTCTAAACAAGCAAATGCTGGCCCATGAGTAATCAGAACTTGGGTCTCTGTGGGAATTGCTGCCCAACAAGGGCGCATGGCCTCACCACGTGGGCGCATAAAAGCGTAATTAAAAAATTTGGGTGTCCAAGGTGCGCCCCAAAAATGAATACCTTCTAACGTAATACCAGAATCTTGTAAATAATGGGCGACATTTTGCAGGCAGCTTTGTGCTTCGTCTGGAGTTTGTTCAAAAGCGAGATCATGATTGCCAGCGACAACAATTTTATGTTGATGTGGGCAGCTTGCCAACCAATCAGCAAAGTCTTGTACTTCTTCAAGTGTTCCTTGTAAGCAAAAATCTCCTGCATGAATCAAAATATCTGCGTTGGGAAGGGCAAGTTTTCGATGCAGCCCGTGGGTATCACTGATCATGACACAATTGAATGCCTTTCTGGCCTGTTGCATCTTCATTTACCCCGCAAGTCTTTTATTGTTATTAAGGCACTTATGCTAGCACGTCAGCAAAAAGCGCACCAAGTCTACTTACTTGGTACGCATTTGAGGGTTAACGCATGGCTAATTCTGGTAAGAAGAGTGCAATCTGCGGAAAGAAAATCAGCAGTAAGGTCGCAAGTAACAAAATAGCAATGAAAGGTGGCGTGCCTCGGATGACTTCTAAATAAGGCCGCCGGAAAATAGCGACCGCAGTAAAAATATCACAGCCAAACGGTGGTGTTGCTGAGCCTATGGCCGCTTGCAAAGTTACTAGGGTACCGACTAAAACGGGATCAATCCCAGCAGCATCAATCACAGGTGCAAAAATCGGGGTGAGAATTAAAATCACCACAATAGGGTCAACAAACATGCAGCCAATAAAATAGGCAATCGAAAGCAATACCAAAAGTTTCCAGGGCGTAGCAACGAGAGAAGCCACCCAATCCCCTAGCAAATACTCAGGCAAGCGGGCAAAGGAAATCATCCAGGAAAAGGCTGAGCCTGCAGCGACTAATAAGAAAACGACTGCGGTAATCAAGCCAGTAGATAAGGCAATTTCTGCTAAATCTCCCCATTTGACTGCCCGAAAAATCAGCATTTCTAAAATAAGTGCGTACGCTACGGAAATGCTCGCTGCCTCTGTTGGGCTAAACAATCCTGAGTAAATTCCGCCAATAATAATGACCGGAAATCCCATAGGTAAGATAGCGGATTTTAAGGCTTGCCCACGTGCTTGCCAGTTGGCTTTGGGTAATACAGGGATCCCTTGCTTCCAAGACAAAACATAAGCATATGCAGAAAACAGTGCCAGAATCAGGAGCCCCGGCCCAATACCTGCAATAAAAAGCTCGCCAACGGAGGTCTTCGAGACGACACCATAAATAATCATGCCGATTGAAGGCGGAATCAGGAGTGCAATATCACTTGCATTAATGATTAGGGCAATAGTGAAGCGGTCTGAGTAGCCAGCTTCTAACATGCGTGGGCGTAAAGGTTTACCCATAGCCACCACGGTCGCTTGCGTGGAACCAGATACAGCACCAAACAAAGTACAGGCTAGGGCGGTGGTAATGGGTAAACCGCCGCGTACATGGCCAACCAAGGCGGAGACAAAATCAAGTAAACGCTGTGATGTTTGCCCCTTAATCATAATATCCGCGGCAAGGATAAACATGGGGACTGCTGTGAGGACAACAGGTTCTAAGCCGCCAATCATCTGCTGTACGAGAATAGAAGGCTGTAAAAAGTCATATTGGGTTAACAACAAAAATAATGCCCCTGCAATCAAAGGCACCAGCATAGGAAAACCTGCTAGCAAAAGCACCAGCATTAATATCAACATCACCCAAAGCATAGGGCGTTTTTCTCCTTAATTATGGTCCATCACGAAGCTGGTAAATAAACCTGCTTTAGGGCGTGTGATATTCATCTTTTACATCCCAGGCTAAATAGTTATCTGTACTGATGAGGTTACGGATGCCAGCAAGCAAATATTGGATACCCCCTAAGACAAACCCGAGAGGCACCAAGGCATACACCCAAGTCAAAGGTAAACGCAACGCTGGGGTGACTCGCCCAGAATCTGCAATATTTAGTAGGTATTGCAATGCAAAATAGGCTAAGGCAAATAAAAGCGCACTACTGATAAAAGACACCAGTACAAGTAAGTATTTACGTGCTTGATGTGGTAGGAGATCGTGAATTGCAGACACACGAATATGACGTGCATGACGCACACCATACCCAAGGCCAATAAAGGTAATGAGCACCATAAGAATTTGGGCGGCTTCTTCAGCAAAAGCGAGACTGAAGTTCAAATTGCGGCCGATCACATTGGCAATACTGACGCCAGCCATTAGCCAGACACCAACAATCAGTAAGGCGCGCTCACTTTTTTCAAGTACTTGATCTAACTGAGAAAGAATAGAAAAAAGGCCGCTCGATGAAGTGGGGGTCTCAGGGCGATCTCTGGTTTGTGTCTGTGTGGAAGACGTAAACGAGGAAAGTTTTTCGGATTCAGCTCGGACGTTCATCAGGGGGACTCCTGTATTCCTGAATCTGGGTACCTCACCAAAGATGGACTTAGGTCAGGGTGTGAGTGTTTTATTATAATTTTAAATACTCATTTTTATCAAAAATAAAAATTTTATGTTATTTTCTAGTGGTGCTTTCGGCATCTTTAGCAAGATTTGCCGAAAAAAACTGGGCTAAATATCAAGATAGCGCATGGAATTGAGGATAAAAAATGCTAAAAAAATCAAAGAAATGGATGCTGGCTGCGGGTTTGGCTGCTTTGATGCCTTTCAATGCCTTGGCTGCGGATTACACTTGGCGTTTCGCACTGGAAGAAATTCAAGGCAGTGTACAAGATGCCTATGCGCAAGAATTTAAACGCCGCGTCGAAGAACGTTCTCAAGGGCGTGTTGAGGTGCAAGTGTATCCTTATGGCGCTTTGGGGACTTCTGCACAGCTGACAGAATTGGTGCAGAATCAGGCCATTCAGTTTGCTTTTGCCTCACCAGGTCACTTGGGTGCAGTTATTCCTGAGGTTCAGGTATTTTCGCTGCACTTTATCTTCTCTGATAACAATGCGGTGAATAAAAGTGTCCTTGCAAACAGCCAAGCGATTAATCAGCTGTTAGCACAAGCCTATGCAGAGAAAAACCTAGAATTATTAAGTATCGTACCGGAAGGCTGGATGGTGTGGACTGGCGACCGTGCTTTAAATACGCCAGAAGCTTTTAAAGACTTTAAAATTCGCACTATGACCTCGCCTTTATTGGTAGAAGCTTATCGTGCTTACGGGGCCAATCCGACGCCTATGCCTTATTCTGAGGTGTATTCTGGTTTACAGCTCAAGCAAATTGATGGACAAGTTAATCCAATTTTTGCCATTGAAGAGATGAGTTTTTATGAAGTGCAAAGCCATATGACTTTTGCACGCCAAGCGCAGTTTGTGACTTCTTTGGTTGCGAACAAAACTTTTTTTGATGGTCTGCCAGAAGATCTACAAAAAATTGTTAAGCAAGTACGCACCGAGCTAGTTGACCACATTTATGATGTGCAGCACGACTTTAATCAAAGTCGTTTGCAAAAAATTAAAGAAAACTCTGATATTAAAATGGTAGAGTTAACTGAAGCAGAGCGTGAGGCTTTCCGCAAGGCAAGCTTAGATGTGCGTCAGACTTACGTTGAGCAGGCCGGTCAACGTGGTCAAGAAGTGCTCAATACGTTGTTAGCTGAGATCAAAGCAGCAGAGACAAAAGCCGCCGCACGCTAAGCAAGGATTGAGTAATCCAACTCATAGGATGGTTTGCTGAAATCTTTAGCATGGGCTGTACATGACAAAGCAGGCTCGCCTTAGACAAGGCGAGCTTTTTTGTGTGATCTGCGTCAAGGTAGAATACACGCTTTCATCTACTGTTTTATAAGATATATTTACAAGTTGTTTTATTTGAGCTGCCAAGGATGTTAATCAACGTGAGAGAGGATCGCATGCGCATTAGTTTTTTTAGCGCTCATCCCTATGATGAAGCCAGTTTCCAAGCAGCAAATCATTATCAATATGAGCTGATTTTTTTTAATGATACGCCTTTAAATCCAGCAACAGCCAGCATGGCTGCGGGTAGTGATGCTATCTGTGCTTTTGTAAATGATCACTTGGATTATGAGTGTCTTAATCGCCTAAAAAATAAAGGCGTTAAGTGGATTGCCTTACGATGTGCAGGTTTTAATAATGTTGATCTTGCAGCTGCGCGTGCATTAAATATGCCTGTTGTGAGTGTCCCTACCTACACACCAGAAGCCGTAGCTGAACATACTTTAGCCTTAATTTTGACGTTAAACCGGCAAACACATAGAGCTTTTAACCGCGTGCGTGAAAATAACTTTTCCTTAAATGGATTGCTAGGTTTTAACCTTCACGGACGTACAGTCGGCCTGATTGGTACTGGGCAGATTGGTTTAGCAAGTGCACGGATTTTAAAGGGGTTTGGCTGTCATT
Source organism: Allopseudospirillum japonicum (assembly GCF_900108915.1). Classification (GTDB taxonomy): domain Bacteria; phylum Pseudomonadota; class Gammaproteobacteria; order Pseudomonadales; family Halomonadaceae; genus Pseudospirillum; species Pseudospirillum japonicum. The sequence goes on along the minus strand of NZ_FNYH01000015.1, from coordinate 12,673 downwards.
TGCTTGGATATGATCCTTGCCCTCATCATGAGTTTTTAGAGCTAGGCGGCCAGTATGTTGACTTATCAACAGTCTATCAAAACTCAGATATCATTAGTCTGCATTGCCCATTAACCCCAGAAAACTATCATATGATTAATGTGGACGCGCTCACACAGATGAAAGATGGGGTTATGCTGATTAATACAAGCCGAGGGGCTTTAATTGATACCACTGCTGTGATTGCTGCACTCAAGTCGCGCAAGTTGGGTTATCTTGGTTTGGATGTGTACGAGCAAGAAGCACAATTGTTTTTTCATGATTTATCAGAAGAAATTATTACTGACGATGAATTTCAACGCCTACTTACTTTCCCCAATGTCTTGATCACAGGGCACCAAGGCTTTTTTACACAGGAAGCCTTGAAAGATATTGCGCAGACTACCTTGGAAAATTTATTCCGCCTTAGTCAGGATTTACCCTGTGATAATGAGCTGACGCACTTGCTGGGCGAGCCATAGCGGCTCGCGTTTTTGACAAGATACGAAGTAAAAGAGCCTTGGGTCGATTTAGAAATCTCGTTCCCAAGGCTCAATAATTTCTGCTTGTAGCTGTTTGTTTTCCATATGTTTTTCTATCTCACGTCGCGCTTTGAGGCGGCGCTCTGCCTGTTGTTTTTTGCGTTGTTCTTGTTCTTCCACCTCAATATGCATGAAGATGTTAAACAGCTCGGCTTTAACCGTTTCGAGATGCTGGGAGTGACGCATGGTAAATTCCTCCTGCACGCCTTGGATAAGGTCTTTATCTAGTACGGCCAGGGCTTGCACCAAGATTTAGATCGCTTAACACATCGAGCACTAGAGTGCAGCCCTTAGCTTGTTAGTATGCAGTAAAGCGAGTTCGGCTTACAAGACAATGACGCTTTGTTGCCAGTCTTGTGACAACTCTTAGAGAGACATTGAATCTTCTCAGTTCCCACTTTGAACGCACCGTCTCGGATAAAACTTGGGTATACTGTCGCAAGTTGCATGCCTACTAAGATGAGTTAGCAGGTGTGTGAAGATAAATTTTTGCCGGTTAGTGAGCAAATTAGCGTGAGCATCAATATTTTGGAAATGCTACAGCAATCGATGGACACTTTTCGTCGCTCAGAACAAAAAGTGGGCCAATATGTGTTAAAGCACCCTGATGAAGTGATCCATATGCGTATTGTGGATTTAGCAACAGAAGCCAAGGTGAGCGAGCCGACGGTGGTGCGTTTTTGTCGCGCTTTAGGGTGTGATGGGTTTCAAGATTTTAAGTTAAAGCTAGCGCAGTTACAGGCTAGTGGTCCGCGTTTTGCACAATTTTCCATGAATGCGGATGATTCTGTGGCAGATTTTACCCAGAATATTTTTGATTCAACCGTGAGCACTTTGCTGAATATTCGTGATCGTCTGAATGCAGAAGCCGTACAGCAAGCCATTGTGGCGCTAGCCAATGCCAACCGAGTGGAATTTTATGGTTTTGGTGCTTCAGGGGCCGTCGCGATTGATGCACAACATAAATTTTTTCGGTTGCAAATTTCGACAGCAGCCTATTCAGATCCGCATATGCAAAACATGTCTGCGGTGACTTTAAGACATACAGATGTGGTCGTGGCGATTTCACAAACTGGACGGACAAAATCTTTATTACAAAGTGTGCAACTGGCGCGTGAGGCGGGGGCGCAAGTGATAGGCTTGTGCCCAAGTGGTTCGCCTTTAGCGCACTTGGTTACCTTGCCTTTGTATATTGACGTGTCTGAAGACACAGAAATTTATACACCTATGACCTCAAGAATTGCGCACTTAGTGGTGATCGATGTTTTAGCTGTCGGTGTAGCCAAGCGCCGAGGTCCGAAACTTGCAGAGCATTTACAAATTGTAAAACGTAGCTTGCAAGGCTTACGGATGCCAGATCAAAAAGCGCCTTAAAAGACTCAAGTCTCTGGTGTTTCTTTCGTTGGTGCTGGATTGGTGTCTACTGCAGGTTGGCTTTGGGGCTGTACAAGATGAAAGCCCATACCCACTGCTAGATCACAAGCCTGGGTACTTTGCACACGAGCCCAAGCGGTACGCTCGCCAATTTGCTCACTGACTTGTGCATATTGACATTGAGGATCCAGCCAATCCCCTTCACGCGCATATAAACGCACGCGTGTTTGGGGCTTGATTTTGTGCAGATCACCTCGGTCCAACAAAACCCAAGTAGCAAAAGCAGTTTGATCTGCGGAGGCATTTAAACGACTGGCTTCCAGCGCTTGCGTGCGAATACGTGCCACCTTACCTGATAAGGGCCACCACTGACGTGTTAAAGCGGGAAACTGATCTAATGCCTGATTAAAGGCTTCTCGTATCATCGCTTGGCGTTCATAGCCTTCCAGCATACAGTAGCGCCCAATGGGGCGCTCTATTTGATTTTCTGCAAACAAACGAGTCTGGGACTTGAGTGCGGTCCCTTCTAGTAAATGCAGTTCTAAAGCAACTTGGGTGTTGTAAATACATTTACCTTCGATATGAGAACTTTGGCCATCGCCATGGAATATGGTTTTAGGTGCTTGAATTTCTTTATCAATTTTAACCTGTTGCCAACTCACATTTAATCGCGTGTTGGCATCGGCTTGTGCTTGCCCAAAAGGTGTTTTCCAAGCATAAGCACGCCCACTGTGATTGATCATCAAAGGTAGGCGTTCACGTAAAATTTGATCCAGCTGCCCTTGTTGCGCAAGCTCGGGGACTTCGTCAGCAAAGCGAACATCGACCACTCGGTAATCAACAGGAGAAAAAGACAAGCTAGGCGCGCTGATTGGTTGCGCGTCGGTTAACTTCTCGTGCTCATTTGATTGATCGGGCGCACTTTCTTTGCTTGCACAAGCGCTAAGTAAACTGGTAGCAAAAGCACAGATCACAAGGGCAGGCCAATTCACATCAGAGATCCTTTGTCTGAGGTTCACAAGTTTCATCATTTTCTAGAAAGGCTAAAACCTGCTGCATATATTCAGCAAGCAAGGTTTTGCTGACCACGAAAATGTGACCAATATTACGCTCAATCGTACGATTTAAACCACCGCGCGTACATTGTAAATTGCCTTCGTGGGTGCGGCCCCAACGCTCGCTAGCAACACAAGAACCCACAGGTGCAATGGGATCACGTTGGCCGCGATAATCAAAGAGGGCAACTTGATGACGTGTTAAAGCTTCCATGTCAACAGGTTGGCCGTCAAGTTCGGCAATCTCTGAAGACAGCTTATATTCGCCCGTCCAAATTTGATTATGCAAAAAGATTTTATCGATCCATTCGCGATGGGCGCGTGTGCCAAAACTCGTGCCGTGGTGTAGCCAATAGAGGAAGGGTGCAGCATCATTGATGGCATTTGGGAAAGCGGCCCGAGCATAAAAGCCTTTTGCGACTGTGTAACTTACCCCAGGTTGAATCATATGCATCCCCGCTTCAATCACTTGGGGGGGGACGTTAGAGTGACCAAAGAAAAACTCGATCAATTTTGGATCATAATGCTCCCGGATCACATCACGCATAGGTTTGTGGCCGCTAAGCTCATCATCGAACTTAATCGGCGTTGACATTAGGGCAAGCTTTTTGATGTCGAGTGTTTGTCCGCGTGCCTCAAATTCTTGCGCACGACGTGCTAAGTAGGGCAGAAAAAGAGTGCCCCCCATACAATAGGCCATCACTTCAAGGGGTTGCTTGGGGTGACGTGCTTTGATTAGGTCTAAGTAAGCATCGTGTACTTCCTTGCCATAAAAATCTAACCCCAACTCGGCTTGGCTGCTGGTTGGATTGCCATAGTCGACCATATAAACATCATAGCCTTGGCGAATCAGGCCTTCGATAACAGATTTACCGGGTGCAAGATCAAAAATCTCACAACGGTTGATCATAGGACTGGCTAGGTAGATAGTTTTGTTATTTTTATGAATACCGCGCGGTCGTTTGTAGTGGCGTAAACGCACGGAATAAAGTTCTGATTGGGGCACGATTTCATAATCACAGGCACCCAATTTGGCATAGGGGGATTCGTTCACAAAACGGCGAATATCAAAGGCATAGTGTTGGTGCAAACTGATCAAACGCTGAGCGCAGGCCTCTAAATAGTCTGCATCTGTGTCTTTGGGGTCGCCAAGATCGTCAAATTTACGAAAGGGCTGGTGCTTAGCTTCTTGCAAGGTGCTTTGACCTATGACTTGCAATAGGCTAAAGAGTAATTCTTTCAACGCTTCTAAGCGGGTCAAGCCATAACTATGATATTGCAGCTCCAGCCATTGGAGTTCTGCTAAAGTTGCTAAAAGACGCCATTGACCTTCAGGTTGCTGTAACAAGGCTTGGCAACGTTTACGTGAAAACTGGCCTTCAACGATTAACCAATCACACATATCATAAAGCAGCTGAGCATAACGTGCTTCGATACGCTCATTATCTTGCATCGCCAAATCTGGGTCTTGTCCACGTTCTACCGCATGCTCAGCTGCAATCACCAAGGGTTTTAGCATGTGGTCCATGCTCGCTTGGAAAACCTGCAACATAGGCAAGTGTTGACCTAGGGTTTGCATGCCATCACGTAGGCTAAATAAATTCTTTAGCCATAACCCATTGAACTCACTGAGCCAGTGGCGCGTATTTTTGCGTTGTGTCGGATTATCCGCCGAGGTAATCAGCAACATATTAGCGAGCTGATCAATACGTAACGGCGGGAAACTCAAGGGCCAGCCGGTCATAAAAGGGGCGGTTAGACTCATAGAATGCCTCGTGCGTTGCGCAAAAATGGATCAGAAAAAGAAATCGACTGCTGACAAGGATAGCAAACTTAACTTATTGAAAAATTATATTTATCTATAAATTTGCTGAAAATCTGTTTATGTGGATCTTTTGTCTCTTGCTTGAAGTTTTATATCTTGCCCTTATTAAGGTTGACAAGCTTGTTGGTAGGTAAGCATGCACCCTATTAACACCCTCTATTAATGAAGGCTTTTTGAGTCAGGCGCCCAAGCGTATCGATACTGAAAAGACTCTGCGAGCCTTTACTTTTGCATACTTTGTATCTTATTTCCTGTTTTTTGGGGGCTTTATGCGTATCGATCGTTTAACCAGTAAATTGCAAGCCGCCTTAGCCGATGCGCAATCACTGGCCGTAGGACATGATCACAACCGATTAGAACCAACTCACCTCTTGTTAGCCTTGTTAGACCAAGAAGGCAGCAGCTTGGGGCCTTTAGTGGCACAAACCGGTGGTGATTTAAGACGCCTGCGGTCCGCGCTAGATGAGCACTTGCAATCTTTGCCCAAGTTACAACGCCATGATGGCAATGTGCAAATGTCACCTGAGTTAGCACGTTTATTGAATCTTGCTGACCGTGAAGCACAGCAAAGAGGTGATCAGTATATTTCCAGTGAGTTAGTCTTGCTGGCTGCCTGTAGTCTGCAAGGCGATATCGGCAAAATCTTGCAAGGAGCGCATGTGGATCAGCTTGCTTTGCAGCAAGCCATTACACAGCTACGTGCCGGTAACTCAGTACAAGATGCCAATGCAGAAGAACATCGCCAAGCTTTAAACCGTTTTACCATAGATTTAACTCTAAGAGCTGCAGAAGGCAAATTAGATCCTGTGATTGGTCGTGATGATGAAATTCGTCGGACTATCCAAGTGCTACAAAGACGCACAAAAAACAACCCTGTATTAATTGGGGAACCAGGGGTGGGTAAAACTGCGATTGTGGAAGGTTTAGCACAACGCATTGTCAATGGTGAAGTGCCCGAAGGCTTGAAAGACAAACAAGTGTTAGCCTTAGATATGGGGGCTTTAATTGCGGGGGCTAAATACCGTGGTGAATTTGAAGAACGCCTGAAATCTGTACTCAATGAGTTAGGTAAGCAAGAAGGGCGTATCATTTTATTTATTGATGAAATGCATACCATGGTGGGGGCTGGAAAAAGTGATGGTGCTATGGATGCAGGGAATATGCTCAAGCCTGCACTTGCGCGTGGGGAGCTACACTGTGTGGGCGCAACCACTTTGGATGAGTATCGCCAATATATTGAAAAAGATGCTGCTTTAGAACGTCGTTTCCAGAAAGTGCTTGTAGAAGAACCCAATGAAGAAGATGCGATTGCGATTTTGCGTGGCTTAAAAGAACGTTACGAAGTTCACCACGGTGTTGAGATTACCGATAGTGCTTTGATTGCAGCTGCTAAGTTATCGCAACGTTATATTAGTGATCGTCAACTACCGGATAAAGCGATTGATTTGGTGGATGAGGCAGCTTCTCGTATCCGTATGGAAATGGATTCCAAACCAGAAAGTATGGATAAATTAGAGCGGCGTTTAATTCAGCTCAAAATTGAAGCCGAGGCGATGAAAAAAGAGCAGGATGCTAATGCAAAAAAACGTTTACAGATTTTGAAAACCCAGATTAATGAATTAGAAAAAGAACTAGCCGATTTAGATGAAGTATGGCGCAGTGAAAAAGCCAGTGTACAAGGCTCGCAGCAAATTAAACAACAGCTAGAGCAAGCACGGATTGATCTAGAAGCGGCACGCAGGCGCGGCGATTTAGCAAAAATGTCAGAAATTCAATATGGCATTATTCCTGATCTAGAACGCAGTTTGCAAATGGCCGATCAACTCGAAAAAAGCGAACATAAATTACTGCGTAATCGAGTCACTGAAGAAGAAATTGCTGAGGTCGTGTCTCACTGGACGGGTATTCCAGTCAGTCGCATGCTGGAATCCGAACGTGGCAAACTATTGCGTATGGAAGATGCTTTGCATGAGCGGGTTGTGGGTCAAGATGAAGCCGTGATTGCTGTTGCTCATGCTGTGCGGCGTGCACGTGCAGGGTTGTCTGATCCGCAGCGCCCTAATGGTTCCTTCTTGTTTTTAGGACCCACTGGGGTCGGTAAAACAGAGTTATGCAAAGCCTTAGCTAAGTTTTTATTTGATACTGAAGACGCTATGGTGCGGGTGGATATGTCCGAGTTTATGGAGAAACACTCGGTGGCCCGTTTGATTGGTGCGCCTCCTGGCTATGTGGGTTATGAAGAAGGGGGCTATTTAACTGAGTTGGTGCGCCGCAAACCCTATTCTGTCGTCTTGCTAGATGAGATTGAAAAAGCACATCCTGATGTATTCAATATTTTGTTGCAAGTCTTGGAAGATGGGCGTTTAACCGATGGGCAAGGGCGAACGGTCGATTTCCGCAATACTGTGATTGTGATGACATCGAATCTGGGGTCTGAGTTGATTCAAAATTTCAATCAGGATACGGAATATGCGCAGATGAAAACAGCCGTGATGGAAGTGGTTGCACAGCATTTTCGTCCTGAACTGCTTAACCGAATTGATGAAGTGGTGGTGTTTCATGCGCTCAAACGTTTGCATCTAGATCGCATTGCCCAGATTCAATTACAAGGTCTGCAAGCACGCTTGCAAGAGCAGGAGATGCAACTGGAGCTGACACCTGCTTGTTTGCACCTGCTGGCGGAGCAGGGTTTTGATCCTGTGTATGGTGCACGTCCTTTATTCAAGGTGAAGAGATTCAGTTTCGCAAACGTACCTAATCCTAGGTAAACCAACACACCTAGATGCCTGCGGCTTTTGCTATACGTTGAATACCCTAGTTAATGTGTATAGAATAATGGCCGCATCGTCTAGGTGTGATAGATATCTTGCTGTTTTGTTAGCGCAAGACTGAGTAAAACTAGGTATCGAACGGGCATAGTATTTTGGGTGATCCCTAATAGACTATGCGATGAGGAAAGTTGATAAGGTAAACGCGGTCGAAGTGAGTGTGCTCCCCTGAAAAGTGGAATACCCAAGGACCAAAAGTGCTGAGGTTAGCTCATTCGCCTTGTGATTATCGCTTAACTCGCCAGTCAAGGACCTTCCAGACTTCGGGCTATCCGCCCCATCTGGCTCACGCCCCATTACGCACGACCCCGTGTGCGCAAGAGTGCAGAACCCAACAGGTTCTATCAGCTGCCAAGGCAGGCGTGTTATGAACATCAGCCTGATTAGGAACTTACCTAATTGGGTTATTTTCTGTTAGTGAGTCTGTGGTGAGGTGTAACTCTGCAGATCTGGAATGCAAATGGCTGCTCGCAGATCTCACTGGGGTTGCACAAAGACCACATTATTGGAAAATGAAGATGCTAATTGTTAACAGGCATCTTTTGCACTCGAATCGTTTTAGGGGGTTCACGAAAGTGGAATTACTTTCCGGCGCCGATATGATAGCCCGATTTTTGCAAGATGAGGGCGTTGAATACATTTATGGTTATCCCGGTGGTTCGGCATTACATATTTATGATGCCTTATTTCGCCAAGATAAAGTCAAACATATCCTAGTGCGCCACGAACAGGCCGCTGCTCACATGGCAGACGGTTATGCGCGCGCTTCAGGAAAACCGGGCGTTGTCTTAGTGACTTCAGGCCCAGGTGCGACCAATACCATTACAGGGATTGCCACCGCCTATATGGATTCCATCCCTATGGTGGTCTTGTGTGGTCAGGTGATGAGTCACCTTATCGGTGAAGATGCTTTCCAGGAAACCGATATGATTGGCGTTTCTCGCCCGATTGTAAAACACAGTTTCAGCATCAAGCACCCAAGCGAAATTCCTGAAGTACTCAAAAAAGCTTTTTATATTGCCACTACTGGGCGTCCTGGCCCTGTTGTTGTCGATATTCCTAAGGATATGACAGCGCCAACAGAGCGTTATGAATATCTCTATCCTAAAAAAGTGAAGTTGCGTTCTTACAATCCTGTTACCCGTGGGCACTCAGGACAAATCAAAAAAGCCGTTGATATGCTGATGAAGGCCAAACGCCCCATTTTATTTGGTGGTGGTGGCTTAATCCTCGGTGGTGCAAGTGCTGAATTTACGCAACTGGCCAAAACCTTAAATATTCCGGTAACCACCTCCTTAATGGGAATCGGTGCTTTCCCGCAAACAGATGAACAGTCCCTAGGCTGGTTGGGCATGCATGGTAGTTTTGAAGCCAACCAAGCGATGCACCACAGCGATTTAGTCGTTTGTGTGGGGGCGCGTTTTGATGATCGTGCCACCAATAACACAGCAAAATTCTGTCCAACGGCCAAAATTGTTCATGTTGATGTGGATCCTTCCACGATAGGTAAAACCATCCGCGTGGATGTACCGATTGTTGGGCCAGCAGACAGTGTGTTGCGCGAGATGAATGAATTAGTCGCGCAGAGTAAGCAGCGTCCAGATACAGAAGCTTTAGCCGTTTGGTGGAAGCAAATTAATGATTGGAAAGCCTCACGCCAAGGACGTTTGTACGAAGCGGCCCAAGGTGAGCAAGCCTTAAAACCTCAGCAAGTGGTGGAAGCTGTGTGGGAAGCTACTTCCGGTGAAGCTTATGTCGTCACGGATGTAGGGCAACACCAGATGTTTGCTGCACAGTACTATAAGTTTGACAAGCCAAATCGCTGGATCACCTCAGGTGGTTTAGGCACTATGGGCTTTGGTTTTCCTGCTGCGATGGGGATTAAGCTCAATTATCCAGAAGATGAAGTCGTCCTGATTACTGGAGAAGGTAGTTTCCAGATGTTGCTACAGGAGCTTTCTACCTGTAAGCAATACGATATTCCGGTGAAAATCATCAACCTCAATAACCAATCTTTGGGGATGGTACGCCAATGGCAGGACTTGAATTATAAATCGCGTCATGCGCAATCTTACATGGAATCTTTGCCAGATTTCCAAAAGTTGGTGGAAGCTTACGGACACGAAGCAATGCGTGTTGATCGTTTAGATGAGCTTAAACCTGCCTTAGAGAAAGCCTTTGCGATGAAGGATAAATTGGTGTTCTTGGATGTGTATGTAGATCCGTTCGAGCACGTCTATCCAATGCAGATCCCACAAGGATCCATGCGTGATATGTTGTTGAGCAAAACGGAGCGGACCTAATCATGCGACACATCATTTCTATCCTGATGGAGAATGAACCGGGTGCTTTGTCACGGGTGGTTGGTTTATTTTCCCAGCGTAACTTTAATATTGAGACTTTAAATGTTGCTCCAACAGAAGATCCGACCTTGTCGCGCTTAACAGTGACGACGATAGGTGATGATCGTGTGATTGAACAAATTACGAAGCAGCTCAATAAGTTGATTGACGTTGTTAAGCTGGTCGATTTGACAGAAGGTCAGCACATCGAGCGTGAGCTGATGATGATTAAGGTCAAAGCGGTAGGCGCACAACGTGCTGAAATTAAACGCACCACAGATATTTTCCGTGGCCAAATCGTTGATGTAACCCCAAGCGTCTTTACAGTACAGTTGACCGGCTCTAGTGATAAGCTCAACGGCTTTATCCAGGCTTTGGGTAATAATACGATTTTGGAAGTCGTGCGTACGGGTGTTTCAGGTATTGCGCGTGGTGAAAAAGTCCTCAGCCTTTAAGGCGTCGGCAGGCTTAGATGAGCGCACCTGGTTTGACTAGGTGCAATGTCCAGTGATTCGGGTGCTTAAGGCAAGCATCCAAACACTTTCAATAGGTGTGTTAATGCAAGTTTATTACGATAAAGATTGTGATCTCTCCATCATCCAAGGCATGAAAGTTGCTGTCATTGGTTACGGTTCGCAAGGCCATGCACATGCATGTAACTTGCAAGATTCAGGTGTTGATGTCACTGTAGGTTTGCGTGCAGGTTCTTCCTCTCGTGCCAAAGCGCAAGCGCATGGTTTGAAAGTCGCTGATGTTGCAGAAGCCGTTGCTGCTGCGGATTTAGTGATGATTTTGACGCCTGACGAATTCCAAGGTCAGCTCTATAAAGCAGAAATCGAGCCTAATATTAAGCAAGGTGCGACCTTAGCTTTTGCACATGGTTTCTCGATTCATTACAACCAAATCGAGCCGCGCAAAGATCTTGATGTCATCATGATTGCCCCTAAAGCGCCAGGCCATACTGTACGTTCTGAGTTTGTGAAAGGCGGCGGTATTCCTGATTTGATCGCTATTTTCCAAGATGCGTCAGGTAAAGCAAAAGATGTTGCCCTATCTTATGCTTCAGGCGTTGGTGGTGGTCGTACTGGCATTATTGAAACGACCTTCAAAGATGAAACCGAAACAGATCTTTTCGGTGAGCAAGCTGTACTTTGTGGTGGTGCGGTTGAGTTGGTAAAAGCTGGTTTCGAAACTCTGACAGAAGCGGGTTATGCACCTGAAATGGCTTACTTCGAGTGTCTGCATGAGTTAAAACTCATTGTTGACCTCATGTATGAAGGTGGCATTGCTAACATGAACTATTCCATCTCTAACAATGCAGAGTATGGTGAATACGTGACTGGCCCTGAAGTCATTAATGAGCAATCTCGCCAAGCAATGCGCAATGCACTTAAGCGTATCCAAGACGGTGAATACGCGAAAATGTTTATTGCAGAAGGTCAAAGTAACTATCCATCCATGACAGCACGTCGTCGCAATAATGCTGCACACCCGATCGAGCAAGTGGGTGAGCAACTGCGTGCTATGATGCCTTGGATTTCGGCTAATAAACTGGTCGATAAGAGCAAAAACTAAGCGTTACTTGTTTTTGAATTTTATAAAAGCGTGCCTGAGTTCAAGGTACGCTTTTTTTATGCACGTAAATCAGCGGGTGAAGCCATCCATAAGCGGTGTACAATAGTTAAGGAAGAGAAAAGATTAATTTTTTTGAGTTGCTATTTTCTGAGGTAAGGTATGCAAGCATCGACACCAGAGCCAACATCTTCATCTAAAACAGCTTCGTCTACAGCATGTGCACAAGATGAGCAGGAAAAATCTACGGATACTTCCTTACTGGCTGAAGATGATGTGATTGAAGAGACGCTTGAAGGCGGACGTAAGGTTCGTCGTCGTGGTATTTATTTGCTCCCAAATCTACTCACCACCTCAGCATTATTTTCTGGATTTTATGCGATTGTTGCCGCCATGCATGGTGAATTTGCGAATGCAGCTGCAGCCATTTTTGTCGCCATGGTATTTGATGGTCTTGATGGGCGTGTGGCACGTTTGACCAATACGCAAAGTGCTTTTGGTGAACAATATGATAGCCTAGCGGATATGGTGTCTTTTGGTGTGGCACCTGCTTTAGTAGCGTTTAGCTGGATTCTTGGTGATCTGGGCAAAACCGGTTGGGTTGCCGCATTTGTATATGTCGCAGGTGCTGCCTTAAGGTTAGCACGTTTTAATGTGCAAATTGGTGCTGTAGATAAGCGTTGGTTTATTGGCCTACCAAGCCCAGCGGCAGCAGCCTTGATTGCAGGTATGGTGTGGACCCTCAATGATTTTGACCTCAATGCGTTAGCTTTTAAAATGCTAGCTGTGCTTACTGTGGCAGGTGCTGGTTTGCTGATGGTCAGTGGTATACGTTATTACAGTTTCAAGGATCTAGACTTGAAAGGCCGTGTTCCTTTTGTCATGTTGTTGGCAATTGTATTGGCTTTTGTGATTGTTTCTTTGAGCCCAGCGACTGTTTTGCTTTTATTCTTTTTTGGTTATGCGTTATCTGGCCCTGCGCGTTTGATTTGGCGCTGGCGTCAACATCAAAAAAAATCTGCCTAAACCCCTTGCATTCTGTTTTGATCTGCGTATAATTCGCCTCCGCTGCTTAGGACGAGACCATTAGGTGCGTCTAGGTAGCGGAAGTCTTTCC
>NZ_FNYH01000012.1 GCF_900108915.1 Allopseudospirillum japonicum | reverse complement strand
TGTTGTTAAGCAGTACATCGAAAATCAAAATACACCGCCAAGTGAAAGAGCCGTTAAAACTTCTCGCGCTTTAAGTCAGATAAAAGACTAATTACCTCTTGCTTGACTCGCACTTAAAAGGGCGAGATTGCGCAAGCTTAATGTTCAATAATCCCCAAGTTGAGGCTTGGGGCTAAAAATTAGGCGATTTTTATGCAGCTCAATACGGGGTTAGTGTACGCTTATTTGTTTCAAAAAAATCAAGGGAAACAATTGAAGGCATCGGAAATTCCCGCCTGGCAAGCACAAGAAGGTCTTCTGTGGCTACATTTAGATTATACAGAGCCAGAAATACAGTCTTGGCTCAATGAAGCAGCTAACTTAGATCCTATGATTGTAGAAGCTTTAATTGCTACAGAAACTCGTCCACGATGCACCCCTTTCCAAAATGGTTTTCTACTTTTATTAAGAGGCGTTAATCTCAATCCAGAAGCCGATCCAGAAGATATGGTTTCAATTCGTCTTTGGGTAGAAAAAGACCGCATTATCAGCACTCGCAAACGCCAATTACAATCCGTACAAGATCTATTACGCCGGATTGAGCAACAGCAAGCTCCTAACACTCCGGGCGAGTTTATTGCCGCTTTAACAGAAAATTTAACTTGGCGTATGCGTGATACTATCGAAGGCTATGAAGAAACGCTGGCGGATTTAGAAGAAAAAGTCCTCAGTGGCGGGCATGATGAAGTAAAAAATGAGTTATCGACACTACGTCGACACCTGATTACCTTACGCCGCTATCTTGCGCCACAACGCGATGCATTAACTAGACTGCATACAGAAAAATTTATTGGGCTGACAGAAAGCGAACGTTTACAAATTCGTGAAACAACCGATCGCCTGATTCGTTATTTAGAAGATTTAGATGCCATGCGTGAGCGTGCGATGGTCATGCATGAAGAAATATTGAGCCAGTTATCAGAACTTGGTAATCAACGCATGTATTTATTATCCATGATTACTGCAATATTTCTACCTTTGGGGTTTTTCACGGGTTTATTAGGTATCAATGTAGGCGGAATGCCAGGGGCTGATCATCCTTATGCCTTTTGGTGGGTTTGTGCAGGAATTTTTATGTTTGTTATTGTATTAGTTTTAATGATCCGTAAAAAGCGCTGGCTATAAAGATTAAACCCGCCTGAAGTGGCGGGATAGTCTATTTTTGATGATCATAATAGATACAGGTTTTTTTACCGATTGACCATATGACGCACCGCATTGAGAATATCTGCAGGTAAAACAAAAGTTTTTGTATTTTCTGAAACGGCTAAATCCTGTAATGCATTCACATATTTTTCCCCTAAAATATACATCACAGGTAATTCTTTATCCTGAATTGCCTCCGCTACATGGCCAATGGCTACTTTACTCGCACGTGCAAGCACCACTTGTGCTTCTGCATCTCTTTTAGAAGCCTCCAAACGTCCTTCTGCTTCTAAAATCGCTGCGGATTTTTCTCCCTCTGCTCGTGTCACCGTTGCACGGCGTTGACGCTCAGCCGCTGCTTGTTCCTCCATTGCATGCTGCATCGTCGACGAAGGCGTAATATCTTGAATTTCTACACTTTTTAATACAATCCCCCAATCTGCTATATCGTTAGAAATAGCAACTTTCAGCTTTGCTTTGATTTGATCTCGTGAGGACAAAGCATCATCCAGCCCCATCTCACCAATAATCGAACGCAGAGAAGTTTGTACTAAATTTTGAATGGCTATCTGATAATCTTCCACACCATAAACTGCTTTTTCTGGGGTAATAATGTTAATATAAGCCACTGCATTAGCAATAATGACCACATTGTCTCGGGTAATGACTTCTTGTGAAGGGACATCCATCACAATATCTTTTGTCGTTACCTTGTAAGCCACTTGATCTATATAAGGTACAATTAAGTTCAATCCTGGGCCTAGCGTTTGATGAAACTTCCCTAAACGCTGAATTACAAATTTACTTCCTTGAGGAACAATTTTAACCCCCATCAACAAGGTTAAAATAATTAACAAAGCAATACTTCCTGCAACAATCAGTGCGTCCATTAAATTTCTCCCAAGGCAATCATCTTATTTTTCTTTCTGAGCGATTAAAGTATTACCGTTGATTTCTACAACAAGAAGCTTATCACCTAAAATAACCGTATCCTCACAAATAAAATCCCATTCATCATCGCCTAAAATAGGCAGATGAAAACGCAAGCGCCCATGCACGTGATCTTTTGGTAAACTAACTACTTGCCCATGCTGACCTATCAAGGCCGCACGCGCATCTCCTGCTTGGGTGCGTATGCCTATTTTAGGTTTTACCCAAAACACCCAAGCAAAAATGACTGCTGCAGAAGTACAAGCCCAAAGAATCAACTGCCACGCAAGTGGCAATTCTGGCCAGTAAGCGAGCGCTAAACTTGCTGCGACGGCACCGATACCCAGCCCAAGTAAAGTAAACGTTGGTATAAAAATTTCCGCCATCATCAAGATGATACCAAGTACCAGCCAGTGCCAATAGAGCCATTGGAATGTCATAGCATCTTTTCCTTGTTTAGCTATTTACATTTTACACTATAACTCGATTTTGATAGAGAAGAGACAAAAAAACGGGATTTCCTGCTAAGCAAGCCATCCCGTTTTTATCCATCAAATAAAACTTTTACTGCACTAGCTAAACATGTCTCTTAGTTGACGTTTCAGCAATTTCCCCGCGGTATTTTTAGGTAAATGCGCCACAAAATGAATCTGTTTCGGCACTTTAAACTTTGCTAAGTGCTCACCTGCATAGGCTAATAAAGCTTGTGCATGCGTGTTTGCTTCTGGCTTAAGAACCACTACAGCGGCAATGGCTTCAATCCATTTCTCATCAGGAACACCAATCACGGCCACTTCTGCAATATCCGGATGCCGATAGAAAACTTCTTCAACATCACGACTTGCTACCAAAATGCCTCCCGTATTCACCACATCTTTGATACGGTCAACAATATACAAATAGCCTTGCTCATCTTGTACCGCCAAATCACCCGAGTGAAACCAGCCATCTTTAAAAGCTTCTGCGGTTTCTTTTGGTTTATTCCAATAACCTACCATTAATTGTGGCGATTGGTGCACTAGCTCCCCTTGCTGACCAAAAGCACAATCTTCACCCGTAACAGGATCAATAATACGACTCCACACAGAAGCCAAAGGTTGGCCACAAGAGGTAGGACGCTGTTTATGCTCTTCAGGCCTGAGCACACTGGCCAAAGGCGCAATTTCACTTTGTCCATAACAATTATATAAACCTGCTTGCGGCAGGCGTTCTTCTAATTCATGCACAACGGACTCAGGCATAATAGAAGCGCCATAATAAATTTTCTGCAATCCTTTTAAATCTTGATCAACAAATGCTGGGTGTCTTAATAAAGCAATCCATAATGTAGGTGGCGCAAAAAAGCTGGTTAACTGATGTGTTTTTAATTTGTCCAATATATTATCTGCGGTGGGTGTATCAATTAGGTAAGTCAATCCACCTGCAAGTAATGTTGGCATAGTAAATACATGCATTTGTGCTGAGTGATATAGAGGTAAAGCAGCTAATGCGCGCTCTTGCATATCAATATCAAGATGTTGCATACAGCTTAAATATTCCGCCATTAAGGATCGATGCGTATGCATTGCCCCTTTAGGGTCTGAAGTAGTACCTGAGGTATAAAGAATTTGTACAACATCCGTTTCTTGTATTGCAACCTCTGGAAGTTGGATGACTTTATCACGCATGGCTAAAGATAAAATATCGAGTTGTGTATTTCCTTCTTGTAAACTGCCATGTAAATTTAGACTCATCTCTTGATCAATTGCTTCAATGTGAACTTGTAAACTAGGATCAGAAAATAAAGCCTTCGCACCAGACTGATGCAATATATAGAGTAGCTCCTCTTTGACTAAGGCAAAATTCACTGGAACATGAATGAGTCCTAATTTGGCACATGCTAGCCATAATAGAAGATAAGCATCTGAATTTTTACCGTAAGCCGCTACACGGTCTCCTTTACGCAGCCCTTGCTCATGTAGCCCTTGTGCCACTCGATCAATGCCTTGCTCTAATTGTGCAAAACTCCAATGCCGTTGTTTATAAATTAATGCGGTCTTATTTGGATGGCGGGCCACTCTTCTTGATAAAGCTTGGTTGATTGTATTGGTATTAGCGCGAGCAATCGTTTTTATTATATCTGGCGTAAACATACAAATGTCCTGAATTGTTATTTTTATATTTTAGTAGATAAGATGATATCGATTTAAAATCGACTAAGAGGCTAAAGATTCAATAATTAAAGCAATCCCTTGCCCACCACCGATACACATGGTCACCAAGGCATAACGTCCTTGAATGCGCTCTAACTCATGTAAAGCTTTGATTGTAATGATAGCACCCGTTGCTCCCACAGGGTGTCCGTGGGCAATCGCACCACCATTTGGATTCACCTTTGCGGGGTCTAATTCAAGAGTTTGCGTCACTGCCATCGCTTGCGCAGCAAAGGCCTCATTCGATTCAATGACATCAAGATCCGCAGTAGATAAGCCGGCTTGCGCCAAAGCTTGCTTGACTGCTGGAATCGGGCCTAACCCCATCACTTCTGGTTCTACCCCAGCCACGGCATAAGCAACCAAACGCGCTCTGGGTTTTAACCCTTGCTGTGCCGCCGCCTGTGCTGTCGTTAATACCAAGGCCGCAGCACCATCATTAATACCAGAGGCATTCCCAGCAGTCACAATACCTTGCGCGCTAAAGGCTGGTTTTAAACAAGCCAGGCTTGATAAACTAATTTGGCTGCGTACATGTTCGTCCTCAGCAAACTCAACTTGCACACGCCCTTGTTGAACACAAATAGGTGTAATTTGTGATTTAAAGTACCCTGCGGCCATGGCTGCAGCCGCTTTTTGATGACTGGCCAGCGCATAGGCATCTAGCTGCTCACGTGTGTAAGCATAACGCTTGGCAATACGCTCTGCTGTCATTCCCATATGGCCGCTATCGAAAGGATCACTTAAAATCCCTAAAGTTAAATCAATAGATTGCGCATCTCCCATCCGCTGCCCAAAACGTAACTTTGGCAGAAGATAAGCCCCTTGACTCATGCTCTCAGCGCCACCAACAAGCGCATATTGGCTCATACCAGAGGCAAGCATCTGTGCTGCTGAAATAATCGCCTGCACAGAAGAACCACACAAACGATTCACATTAAAAGCTGCCGAGCTCACTGGAAGTCCTGCATTCAAGGCAATATGACGTGCTAAATAAGCATCCTGAGGCGATGTGGTAATAATGTGACCAAATACTGCGTGGTCTATCATTTCTGCAGCAATGCCAGAGTCTTGAATCGCGGCTTTCGCTACCTGAGTCCCCATTTCCGCTGGGGTCAATCGGCTTAGGCAACCACCAAAACTACCGATGGCTGTTCGTGAACCAGATAAAATCACAATCTCATCTGTGGGTTTCATATAGGGCTCCCTTGCTCAATTATTTTCCTAATAAAGAACGTGCAATCACTTCTTTCATAATTTCTGAAGTGCCTGCGTAAATCGTTTGAATTCTCGCATCAACATAAAATCGCGAAATAGGGTATTCTTGTGTGTATCCATAACCACCAAAGAGTTGTAAACATTCATCTGTCGCGGCACATTGCATTTCTGTTAGTTTTAACTTTAAGATTGCCGCATCTGTCACACTTAAATTCCCTTCTACATAAGCTTGTAGACATTGATTAAAATAAGCACGCCCTAGCGTAAATTGGGCATAGATTTCTGCAAGTTTAAATCGTGTATTTTGTAATTCAGATAATTTTTTCCCAAAGACTTGGCGGTTTTTTACATAATCAAAAGTGAGTTGTATTGCACCTTGAATTGCTCCTAACGCTTGTGCTGCAACACCCAAACGTTCCCGCGGCAACTCTTCCATTAAATAAATAAAACCTTGATTGAGTTCTCCTAATAAGGCATCTTCTGGTAAAAAAACATTATCAAAAAATAACTCTGCAGTATCACTAGTATGTTGGCCAATTTTACGAATCCCACGGCTTTTATAAAAACCAGGGCTATCTGCTGGTACTAAGAATAAAGAAATACCTTTTGCGCCAGCCTTAAGATCCGTTTTTGCACATACAATGACTAAATCAGCCAATACACCATTAGTTATAAAAATTTTAGAACCCTGTAAGCGCCAACCTTTTTCAACCTTCACTACCTGAGTTTTCAAGGCAGCTAAATCACTACCTGCATGAGGTTCTGTCATTGCAATCGCTCCCAGCACCTCACCACGAATCATTGCTGGCAACCAAGCTTGCTTTTGTGCCTGCGTCCCTAGATGCAGAATATAAGGCATGACAATATTGGCATGAATGTTATAACCACTGGCTAGACCACCAAATCCTTGACGCGAAATCTCCTCACAGATCATGGCACATACTGAAAAATTGGTTTCAGCGCCACCATACATGGCCGGCATATCAACACCCAAAAGCCCTGCCTGTCCCAAGGTATTCCATAAAGTACGAGGTAGCTGACAAGCGGCTTCCCAAGCTTCAAAATGAGGTGCGACCTCTTGCTGTAAAATTTTCTGTACCATGTTCAGCATTAGGGGCGCATCTTCACCATAAATGTGCAGATCTAAACCAGTATCAAGCATTTTCGTTGCCTCACTTAGGATAGGATTTTTATTTTTCTTGATTCCTTAGGCCATTAAACCGCCTTTGTCCAAAGTGCTAAATGATAAAATAGGTCTTTTTTATTGATCCAAAAGGCCACACAAATATTCAAAAAAAGAAAAAAACCAGGAGCCATGATGTCAAAAGCACACATCGCTAACCACTATATTTATGCCACCATTAAAGGTGCTCTCACACAAGGGCAAGATGCTCAAAGCTTGCTAGATGCAGCCAAGATACCTCACCATTATTTGCAGCAAACCAAATATAAAATCACTGAACAGCAGCTCAATGATCTGATTCAAGCCGTTTGGAAAGCCACGCAAGATGAATTTATGGGGCTGGCTCCCACCGCTTGCCGTTTAGGTACTTTTGCTTTGATGGCTGAACTGGCTTACCAAGCAAAAACTTTAGGTGGTATGTTGCATCAAAGTGCCCGCTTTTACCGAGTACTTCATCCAGATATTAGCCTTGGATTTATTAAAAACTCACCGGTTATAATTGATGAAAAATCTCCAAAAGTATTCTACCAATTACAATTAAATGCACAAAACAAAGACCCTGATCATCTTATGCAGGAATTTTTACTTATTATGTGGCAACGTTTTTCTAGCTGGTTAGTTGGTCAACAAATCCCTTATATTGAAACATATTTCAACTATTCATTACCTTCACATGCTGCAGAATATAGGGTTATGTATTCTGGAAAATTAAAATATCAGCACGATTTTTGCGGCTTTAGTTTGCATCCACGCTATTTGCAATTACCTTTGGTACGTACACATTCAGAGCTGGTTTATTTTTTACGTAGTGCGCCAGGGATTATTTTTCATTACCCTGAGAAGGATGAACGTTTACAAACTCAATTAAAGAAGTTGCTACAAGCCTATGATTTCGATGCTATGCCTACACTAGATCAGCTTGCCTCTCAACTCCATATGACACCAAGAACTTTAAAGCGCCGTCTTAATCATGAAGGTATCGGTATTAGACAACTCAAAGATGAGCTACGCCGTGATTTTGCTTTGAAGCTTTTATCAGCAGAAAATTTTTCTGTGCAAGAAATAAGTGAAAAAACAGGTTTTTCTGAAAGCGCTGCTTTTTGCCATGCCTTCAAACGTTGGACAGGATTATCTCCAAAGCAATGGAAAAAATAAAAAGATAACGGTATAAAAATTAGATAAAACAAATTTTGTCTTAGGGTGCGTTTTTAAGCTACAAAATGCTAAGCTAGAGGCATTTGTATTTGGATGCTTAGTTGAGGAGTTTTAGTTTATGTCTGTTTTTTCTGTTCGTGCTTCATATCTTAGCCTATGCATCCTCATGGCTACCAACACAGGTGCCTATGCGCAAACTGATGCAACACCTGCTGATCCTCAAAACGTCTCTGCATCAACTACTACCGCAAAAATTCCCCTTCCGAGATATGCCCTGAGCGACTTAAGAATAAGTTATCAAAAAGCTTTCACCGCTATTCAACAACAAGATATGACAAAAGCAAAAAGCTTGTTATCAAATTTACAAGCTTATCCTTTATACCCTTATGCACAAGCTTATTACTTTAATACCTTTATGCAGCAAGTTTCTGCTCAAGAAATCGAAAGTTTTATTAAAGAATATCAGGATTTACCTGCACGCATTAGTTTACACCGTAAATGGCTCAATACATTAGCAGCACGTCGTGACTGGCAAGGATACCATGATGCTTATCAATTAGCAGATATTGCCGGCACTCATTATCTTTGTTTAGACTTACAAGCTCAGCTTAATTTAACTTCTGCGGATACTTTTTTGACATCAGCAAAAATGCAGGATCTTACCTCTCTTTGGCAGGTAGGTCACTCCCAACCAGATGCTTGTGATCCATTATTTAAAATTTGGAAAGAAAAAGGGGGGTTAACACAAGTAGTTGCTATTCAGCGGACTTGGAAGGCCATTCAAGAAGGCAATTGGCGGTTGGCTCAATACGCGAGCCGTTTTTTACCTCAAACCCCTCAGCTCATGGCAAAGCTAGATCCAAAATACCAAGATTTAGAATTGACTGAATGGCGCATTCGCTTTGCCTTAAGCCAACAAGATTGGCCACAAGTCCTTGAACATCTCGCACACTTACCTAAGCAAGAAGCTCACACAGACCGTTGGCACTATTGGTCTGCGGTAGCACAACAAAAATCAACCGGTGCAATACAAACCAAAAAGTTACAAGCTTTAGCTAAAAAGCGTAGTTATTATGGTTTTTTAGCGGCCCAGCAACTAGGACAGGGATTCCACCTTAATCAGCATTTGGTCACTTGGTCCGAAGATAGCTTTGCACATTTATATAAAAAACCCAGTGTGCAGCGTATTGTTGAGCTGATACAGCAAGAAGAGTTTTATTATGCTCGCTTAGAATGGAATCGTATTTTTCCAACATTGAGTAAGAATGAGCAACATGCCTTAGCACACCTTGCTAAAAAGTACCAATGGTACACGCAAGCAATTATTGCCGCTGCACGTTTACAAGAATGGGATGATTTGAACTTACGTTTTCCTATAGAGCACCAAGACTTATATAGTAAGTTTACTGATTTACACCAGATTCCTATGAATTGGGCCTTATCGATTACACGTCAAGAAAGCGCATTTAATGCTAAAGCACGCTCACATGCCAATGCCAAAGGTCTCATGCAGTTATTACCTAAAACAGCAGAACAAACAGCCCGTCAGTTTAATTTACCTTTCAACACCAGTGTGGATCTTTATCAACCTGAAATTAATATTGCACTAGGCAGTGCTTACTTAGCAAAAATGCGTGCGGATTTTAATGGAAATCGTATTTATGCCACAGCTGCTTATAATGCAGGTCCACACCGTGTCAGAGCTTGGTTACAAGAACGCGGACATTTACCTTTAGATATATGGATAGAGGTAATTCCATTTAGAGAGACCCGCCATTATGTCCAAAATGTACTTGAATATGGTGTTGTTTATGATCTGTTAACACAGCAAAAAGCGCATCTTTTTGATGAGGCCGAGCTAAAATTGTTAGCTTTACAGCAAACGGGCCAAGCAGAAAAAACCTCCACACAGACCCGTTAAGCTTGCCTAACTTAAAGGTAACATGCATCCATGTTTACAACTGAAAACGCGCAAGCTGCTGATGAATATGCTGGCAGCTAGCGTCCAAACGTATGCTTACCTGTGTATTTGCCACACATGCTTGCACACTTTGTTCTGAGAGTTGATACAAGGTTTGCAAGCTTTGACTGACGGTTTCTGCCACCGCCGCTTGCTGTTCGGCAGCACTCGCAATACATGTACTGTGATCTGTGATTTCGTGCATATATTGGCTAATTTCCGTCAAGCTTTGCTTGGCTGTTTGTGCTTGTTGATGGCCAAGTTTTGCGGCTTGATCGCCTTGTTCAATCGCTGTCACTGCAGCATCGATTTTCTCTTGTAGATGCCCGACTAGCTGGTGAATTTCTGCTGTTGCTTCCTGAGTTCGCCCTGCCAAGGCGCGTACCTCATCGGCAACAACAGCAAACCCACGGCCAGACTCCCCCGCACGTGCAGCTTCGATCGCTGCATTCAAAGCTAATAAATTAGTTTGCTCTGCTACCTCGCTAATGGTGCTCATAAAACCACTAATATTATTACTTTCGTTGGCCACTTCTTGAATCAGTTGCGAGGCTTGATGCATCGCTTGGGTTAGTCCTTCCAAAGTATCATGAATTGCATGTGCTGCTTGTTGGCCTTGCGCCGCTTTATCACTTCCTGTTTGCGTTTCTAAAGCAGCTGACCGTGCATTTTCTGCCACTTCATTTGTGGTTGCCGTCATTTCATCCATCGCCGTGACCAGCTGGCGAATTTCTACGGTTTGTTGATGTGCTGCTTCTTCAGTCACATGACTTGCTTGACGTACTTGTTGAGCTTCTTGCTGAACACCTTGAGCCGCTTGCTCTAAACAAGTCACTAAATCTCTTAACCCTGAGTGCATTTTGTAGGTTGCCTGCCGCAGGTGCAGCACCTCGTTTTGTCCTGTTACCCCCTGATGGATAAGAGGATCAACTGCAATATTTAAGCGCCCTTCTCCAATTGCAGTTAAATTTCGGGTTACTTTCGCTAGGGGGACTAATCTTTGTTTGACTATCCAAGCTGAAATAACAATAATGCTTAATGTACTTAGGCCAATAAACAATATTAATGTATTGCGTAATATTTGACTTGTTTGTGCAAACTCATCTGCAAAACTTCCCAATAAAATCACCCAATTCCAACCAGGAATATGCTGATATGCTGCAATTTTCCCTTGAGTATCTTGCCAAGGATAGTCTAAAGTGCCTTTTTGTTGCTCTAATAAAATAGTAAAAGGATAAGAAGCATCTGCCGCTTGTACTTGAGTTAGAGATTTCCCTGCCAGCTGTGGATGCATTAAGACTTCACCTGCCTTTGTATGTCCACGTCCAGCTAAAATTGTCGCATACCCAGTCTCTCCTACTTGAATATGTGTTAAGGTGTCTCGTAAATCCTTTAAACCTTCAGTTAGATCAAATCCTATATATAAAATAGCAATAGTATTGTTTCTTTCATCCTGAATTGGTCGATAAATGGTCATATAATCTCGACCAAATAAATGAGCGACGCCCTGATATACTTTTCCTTTAATCAAGGCTTGATAACCTGGATGTGTTTTTCCAAGCAAAGTACCTAAAGCTCGCTGACCATCTTGTTTTTTTAGTGACGTACTAATACGTAAAAAATCATCTTGATAACGAGCAAAGACAGTCGCTGTCCCCCCAGTCATTCGTGTAAAACGATCCACTTTAGTAAAGTCATTATTAATAATTCCTGATTCATCGACTAAAGCTGATGTCTGATATTGACCAACACGAACCTGTTGATCACTAAAAGATACCCCTTGCGGAAATAAATTGAAGAAAATATCTGAGAGACGTTGCGCATTATCTAAGCTGTTATGATGATAAAAGGCTAAGAATTCGCTAATGGTTGCACTTTGTTGTTGCAGGCTCACTTTAGCCTCAGCACTTAAATGTGTCTGCATTTTTTGCGTCAGGCTAAAGGTAATTAGCAACCCAGCACTGATCATCAAAATGCTAATCACCCAAGTTAATTGGGCAGCGAGAGAGACTTGCTTATATTGCTCAATCATAGATAGATCTCAAATCCCACACATGAGTTTTTTGTTTATCTTGCTAAGATAAACCCATTAATTTGGAATCTTATAAGAAGCCCCTTTTTTTATCAAAAAAAACCTTGCGTTATGCTTCTAACGCAAGGCTGCCATAAACTTATATATATATAAGAATTTTAGACTTTTTAGACTAGAGGTGCATGAACTTCGCAAGCTTGTAATGTATTTTCCAGTAAGGAAGCCACTGTCATAGGTCCAACACCACCAGGCACTGGAGTAATCCAAGCAGCACGTTGTGCTGCAGTTTCGAACACCACATCACCGACTAGACGGCCGTCTGCTAAACGATTGATACCAACATCAATCACCACAGCGCCAGGTTTAATCCACTCTCCTTGCACCAGTCCTGGTTTACCCACAGCCACCACCACAATATCCGCATCTGCAAGATGGGCTTGCATATCTTGGGTGAACCTGTGTGTCACTGTGACTGTGCAACCTGCCAGCAAAAGTTCCAACGCCATCGGACGACCCACAATATTAGAGGCTCCCACAATGGTTGCATTAAGGCCACGTAATTTAATGCCAGTACGTTCGAGCAAAGTCATGATGCCTTTTGGCGTACAAGGACGTAAAGTTGGCATACGTTGCGCCAAACGCCCAAGATTATAAGGATGAAAACCATCTACATCCTTATCTGGGCGAATTTGTTCTAAGATAGGTTCTGCATTTAAATGTACGGGTAAAGGCAGCTGGACCAAGATGCCATCTACTTGCTCATCCGTATTGAGTTGTTCAACCAAAGCCTCTAATTCTGCCTGACTGGTACTCGCAGGTAAGCGGTGCATAATCGAGCCTATGCCTGCTTTTTCACATGCTAAGTGTTTATTATTCACATACACTTGCGAGGCTGGATCTTCACCTACGAGCACGACAGCCAAATTAGGTGCGCGTCCACCTGCAGCTTGACGAGCAGCCACACGCTCTGCTACCTGTTGACGTATATCTAAAGCAATTTGTTTACCATCAAGACACTGTGCGTTCATCGGTATTTCCAGTAAGTAAGCGCTGCAAGAAAAAATAAGTCGCTGTATCAGCTATGAATACTAGAATTTTCGCATGTTATCCGCATTAGGCAAAGTGGTGTCATGCTTAGACTGGGTTGAACTTCCAAAAAATAAGGCACCTTCAAGGTGCCTTATGCTGATCAAATGTATTGATCACTACTAAGTTGCGTCTTCTACGGGCGCATAAGAGCCATCCTCGCGATGACGCTCATTACCGACAATCGGTGGTGAAAACACACAAGCCAAGGTCATCGTTTTGGAGGCGCGCAGCAAATGTTCATCGTGTTGGTCTAAGATGTAAATATCACCTGGTTTGATCGGCCAGATTTTACCATCAGCCAGCGTTTCTACTTCGCCTTCGCCTTCAATACAATAAACAGATTCTAAATGATGCTTATACCAAATATGGGTTTCCGTATCTGCATGAATCACTGTGATATGGAAGGAAAACCCCATATTGTCATCTTTTAAAAGCAAACGTGTGCTTTCCCACTGGCCTTTTTCTGCGACCACATGACGATCTGTGTTACGGGCTTGTTGAAGATTACGTACTATCATAGCTGTCCCAATTGGATCTTAAAAAGCGCTGACCCCCACAGGAGCCAGCGAATACCTTCAGGCAATGAAGAGCGCACTGAAAATGCTCAGAAAAAATTAGGCAGATGCGCGTTCGCGTGCATCTTCGATGACAGGTTCAGCATCTTCATCTGCTAAGACAGCTTTAATACTGGCCTCTAAAATATCTAGACCTTTAGTCAATTCTTGGTCTTTGATCACTAAAGGACATAGGCACTTCACAACCTCACCTTCGGGACCACTGGTTTCAATAATCAAGCCACGTTTAAACGCCTGACTAGTAATCCGGTCGGCAAGTTCACCACTATGCATGTGAATGCCTCGCATCAGACCACGGCCACGCTGACTAGCTTGTACCCCTTCTGCTTGCAGCAACTCAATCATTTGGTTAAAGCGATGCTCAACAATACGCGATTTACGTAGAATATCGCGCTCAAATAAATCATTACTCCAATACTCACGCAAAGCAGCTGCTGCTGTGATAAAGGCTAGATTGTTACCACGGAAAGTACCGTTATATTGGCCAGGTTTCCACTGGTCAAGCTCAGGACGCATCAAGACCATGGCGAACGGCAAACCAAAAGCACTGAGTGATTTAGAAGAAGTTACAATATCTGGCTTGATATGCGCATGTTCGAAGCTGAAGAACTTACCTGTGCGCCCACACCCTGCTTGGATGTCATCCACGATCAATAAAATATCATTTTGTTGGCAGATATTGGCTAAACGCTGTAACCATTCAATACGCGCTGCATTAATACCCCCTTCACCTTGTACGGTTTCGACTAAAACCGCCGCAGGAAAATCAATACCACTACTTTTATCCTGCAAGGCTTTTTCTAGGAAATCTAAGGTATCGACCTGCTCACCTAGGTAACCATCATAAGGCATAAAGGAAACCCCTTGCGTGGGCAAACCTGCCGCCTCACGGAATTTACTATTCCCTGTCGTGGCTAAAGACCCTAAAGTCACCCCGTGGAACGCATTAGTGAAGGAGATAATGTTCGTACGACCTGTCGTATTACGCGCAATACGTAAAGCGGCTTCGACCGCATTTGTGCCCGTCGGTCCTGTAAATTGCACTTTATAATCCAGACCGCGCGGTTTAAAAATTAAGTTTTCTAAATTATCAAGGAATTCTTTTTTAGCTTGGGTCCACATATCCAAACCATGAGTAATGCCATCATGCTGAATATAGTCGATCAAGGCTTTTTTGAGTTTGGGATTGTTGTGCCCATAGTTCAACGTACCTGCACCGGCCAAAAAATCAATATATTCGCGGCCATCTTCAGTGTATAAGCGCGAACCTTGTGCACGGCTAAAAATCACTGGGAAAGAACGGCTATAAGTACGCACTCCGGATTCTAAACGCTCTAAAGTATTCATTGTGAACTCCTGAAAGTTGCTTTTTTAATTATTAGAATGATTGAAATAAAGAAAAGGACTCTCTAAGCCCAACTAATACGCAATAGATGCTCAGGCTCGTGCTCGCCACCGAGTTGTGCAGCACTAAACCAATCCGCACTTTGCAGACTTGCTTGACGCTGGCGCGCGAAGCTACGAAATAGCGCCCAAGAGGCTTGATTAGAAGGGGTGATACTGGTTTCTAGTGCCTGCACTTGCGCACAGCTTGCAGAGGCTAACACTTGTTCGATCAGGCGCAGCCCCATGCCTTGACCGCGCAGTGGCGCACCAATCGCAATTTGCCATAGGAAATAGGTGCTTGCCGAGCTGCTAGAAGCGTCCTGAGATTGAAAGATCTCCGGGTCGCCGCCAGCTTGTGCGGGTTTAATATAACCAGAGACAAAACCTTGGATTTCGCCATCTAGTTCAGCAACCAAACAGCTAGAAGAAAAATGCGTGCATAATAAAAGATAGTTATACACTGAGTTTAAATCGAGGGGCTTACAAGCATCGATTAGGCGGTGAATCGCGACACCATCATCTTTATTTGGATGACGAAACAACAACTTATGTTCTATAGATGTGCTTTGCATAAAAAGGTCTTGGTGATGACTTCGAGATCAATCATAACAGGATTTTATCAAAGTGCAAATTTTTTATTATCCAAAACTGATTTCACGATAATTTAAAATTATCAAAATCCTGTCATCGTCTCGTCACTTTGTTTCGCTAGTACAAGCTAAGACCATCCTAACAGCCATAAAACCAAGGACTTTTCGTACACACTGATCGAGAGAGAACAGCGACATAAGATGCATTGCTTGTATCTTTGCCTTAAAATTTGCATCCTTGACTACAAAATACTGTTTTAACCATTTTTGCATTTTCTTTTCACTCATCAATTTGGGTCTACCCTAAGGCTAGGGAGGCTTAGGATCTTGATATGGCTAATCTTTTTCCCTTACTCGATCACTTGTGGCCTGATATCAGCCTTGCGGTATTAAACTCCGGACATCCAAGTGCCCTCACTGCTTGGTTTTGGTTATTTCTTATAGGCTTATTTGTATTTGCACTTGCTTTAACACTCATCTTTAGCCTACGTGCTTATCTTAATATCCGTAAACTGCATACTTGTGTGCATGGCATTCCCCCTGCGCTTTCGGCAACTGAAAAACTTGTTTTACTACAAGAGCAGGGCTCATTTTTGCCCGCTAGATTACAAGCCTTGTGGCAGGATTACTGTAACGGCTTTGTCTGCGTCCCCACACAAGCCAACACGCAAGAACTCAAACACCCCATCAGCGCGCATGAATATTTTAATGCCGATACCCTGGCTGCCAGTATTAGCAACAATCGACTGTTAGCGGCAACACCGAGCTTTTTAGTCGCGCTGGGTGTTTTAGGGACTTTTGTTGGCTTGACTTTAGGTCTTTCTGAATTACAGCTCAATGAAGAAGCGGGTGTTGCCCAACTCAGATCAGGCATTAATGCCATGATTGCAGGCGCTGCAGTCGCTTTTGCCACCTCAGTATGGGGAGTCTTATTGAGCTTGTTGCTTAACATTGCGGAAAAGCTATGTGAACGCCAGCTCAAATCCAGTATTAGCCATTTGCAATACGCTGCAGATCAGATCGCGCCTCGCTTACTGATGGAACATCCTCTTGTACAAAGCCAGCAAGCTTTAGCAGACTTACCACAAGCATTGGGCACCCATTTGCAACATGCCCTCAGTGGCGTCAGTACAGAGATGGAAAAGTCTATCACTCAAGCGCTGACACAAGTGATGCAACCGGCACTACAGAACCTAGTTCAGCAAGCACAAGAACAATCTACTCAAGCCTTAGATACGCTAGTGCAGCGTTTTATGGAAAGCCTCAGTGGTGCGGGAGACAATCAAAGGCAAATGCTGGAGCAGGCTTCCCAAAACATGAATCAAGCCCTCATCGGCATGAGTAACCAGTTAGCGCAAACCTTTCAAACACTGAGTCAGCATCAAGATACCCAACTTGAGCTCAATCGCGAGCAAGCACACCAAATGCAGCAGCAATATCAAAGCCTGCAAGAAGCCAGCAGCCAGCATTTACGTCAGTTAGAAACCAGTTTTGTACACCTGAGCCGTGGCGTTGGCCAACAGATCGAAACCCAGTTAGCCGCGGTGGAGATCCGTGAACAAGAGCGTCAGGCACATTTTAATGAACAACTTCATGCACTACAGGCACAACAACGCCACCTCCTAGATGCCTTTGCACACACATTAGATACCCAACAAGCACACGGGGAGGTAATGGCACAGCAACACCACAAGGTATTACAAGGGCTTACCCAAGTTAGTGAAGCCGTTTCGGCAACAGGTCATCATCTTGATAGTAGTGCACATGCCCTCAGTTCACTGACACAAGATCTCCAGCGAACCAGTGCTGCTTTAGGCCAACAATTAGGAGCCGTTGCTCATCAAATCGAAGTGGCTGGTACTCGGCATGGTGAACTTATCGACCACCTCAATACCTATGCCAACACCCTCCATCAATTACAAGAACATTTATTATCTAGTGCCCAATATTTTGAGCAAGGCGCGCAACAGGCACAAACGAGCTTTAGTCAATTGCAAACGCATCAAGAACGCTTCTTACATAGTTTAAGGCAAGAAGTGGCCCAACTAGGTAGCCATCTTGCTGATGAAGTTCAAGGGCTCGAGGTACAAGCACAGCAGTGGCTACAAGCTTATCAAAAAGAAGTGCAAACCCAAGTGAATGAGCGTATGCAGCAGTGGAATCAACAAACCCAAGGATTTGCAAGTGCTATGGAACGTTCTGTACGCGGTATGAATGCTTTGTTAGATGAATTAGAGGCTCAACTTCATGCGAAGAAATAGACATCAACCACCGGGGGTCGATGAAGAAAATCCCTACTGGATTAGCTTTTCGGACATTATGTCCGGTTTATTAGTCGTTTTTGTGCTTGCTTGCCTTGTGTTAATTATGGAATTGGTACAAACACGTGCGGCCGTCAGTGCCGCGATTGAAAATCTTCAGTATGCTGAGCAAATTCGCCGCACTTTACTTGAGGAAGCCGCAGCTGAACTTAAAGCACGCGATATTCCAGTGCAAATTAGTGACAATTATAGTGTGTTACGCATCCCTAATGAGCTGCTTGGTTTTGATGCCGGTGAAGCAGGTATCCAGCCACGTTATTACAAAACGGCCACCGAAATTGGTCATGTCTTAAATAAAGTGATTACTAAAGATGAGCGCAGCCGCTATTTAGACACAATTTTTCTTGAAGGCCACACAGATATTCGCTCCTTCAGTGGTCCTAAAGGCAATTGGGGACTGTCTTCTTATCGCGCAATCTCTTTGTGGGAGTTTTGGAACCAAGAGCTCGCTGAAAACGAGCGTCTTGACCGTTTGCGCAATCATATGCAACAACCCTTATTTTCTATCAGTGGATATGCTGCCAGCCGTCCTATTGTCTCTGATCAACAAAACGAGGACGACTACCGCCGCAATCGGCGTATTGATATTCGTTTTACGGTACGTCGCCCTGAGTTACAAGCGTATCAAAATGTACGCCGACTACTCACAGAGTGAGGTACTGGTCTTTGCGCTTATTTTCTCTTGATTAATCCTTTTTTCTCTTGCACAGATACCCTAGACTAAGGTCGTAACTGCTAGCAAAATAACGATGATAAGAAAAGATTCCGGGGGAGATCTATGGGATTAGGACGGCGCAACCAAGTGTTTTACCAGATGGCGCAAGAAGCTGCGCCTTTGACTTTAGTCATTGCAGGTGCCAATGGTGGTTTAGGTTATGCTTTTTTACATCTTTTGTTAGGCGTAACTGCCGCACAACGTGGCATTCAAAACTTACCCTTACCCGCAGAAACAGATACCAGTTTATTGCCCTTATTACCTCCTATACGGCGGATTTATGCCCTGCATAGACATCCAGCACCTGACTTGCATACGGATGCACAAACAGATCCCAGAATTATTCCACTACAAATTGATTTAAGCGATGATCAAGCACTCAAACAACTCCATCACCATATCGAAGGCCCAGTGCATGGCATTATTAACGCCACCGGTTTATTACACAATACAGACTTCACACCAGAAAAACGCTTGCAGGAAGTACAGAGAGAAACTCTAGAAGCCAACTTTACAGCGAATGCCATTAATCACATCTTACTCATTGAGGCCTTGTTACCCAAATTAAACCGCCATGGCGCCTTATTATTAGCTTCTTTATCTGCACGGGTTGGAAGCATTGAAGATAACCAGCTTGGCGGTTGGTATGCTTATCGTGCAAGCAAGGCCGCTTTGAATCAATTAGTACGTACAACCGCCATTGAATTAAAACGTCTTAATCCTGCTAGTATTTGTGTTGCTTTACACCCAGGGACAACAGACACTTCCCTTTCAAAGCCTTTTCAAACGCGCCTTGCTAAAGATAAGCTTTTTTCTCCTGAATTCGCCGCCGGCGCCTTACTCAAAGTCATTGCCCACTTGAGCCCGCATGAGAGCGGACGTTTTTTTGCTTGGGATGGCAAACAAATTCCTTGGTAGACTTTTGATTTATGTAGCTTTTTGATACACCTTTTTAGATTCTTTTTACCACGCAATCCGTTATACTTGGACTCCTAAGTACACTAGGCTTTCATGCCGTTATTTGCCTTTTTGCTGGTTTTGTTTGTCAGGAATTTCAGGAAACCATTGCGTGCAAGAATTGATTTTAGGTGGTGCCCGTTCAGGGAAAAGCCGTTTTGCCCAACAAAGAGCACAGGCCTCGCAATGGCCTGTGACTTATGTCGCAACTGCGCAAGCACAAGATGAAGAAATGCAAGCACGCATTGCCCACCATCAAGCGCAACGCCCACCCCATTGGCATTTAGTCGAATGTCCCTTAAAACTTGCAGCACAGTTAGAAACCCTCCTCAAACCACAAACGTGTGTTCTCGTGGATTGTTTAACCCTTTGGCTTACTAACTTACTCTGCATTGATGAAGGCATCCATTTAGAAACTGAGCTTGCGGCTTTATATCGCCTCAGTGAAACCTTGCAAACTCAAAACAAGGGGACCTTGCTGTGGGTATCTAATGAAACCGGTATGGGAGTGATTCCAGCCAATGCGCTTAGCCGACGTTTTTGTGATTTGAGTGGCTGGTTACATCAATACCTTGGGGCACATGCTGATCGGGTGTGGCATTTGCATGCCGGCTGGCCACAACTCATTTACGAAGCACCTCAAATACAACCCGTCTCTAGCCTCAATGCCAGCACTTCTTATCAGGCACGTTGTCACTGGGGACAACACACAGTGAATATGCCCGATCAACCTATAGAGCAGATGAAGAAGACCTCTACATTTAACTATACGCTAGCTGCCTTTTTACCGACGAGTATGCAAATGCCAGTCGCGCAACCTCATGCAGCAATGGCCGAGCAAGCCCAAGCACATCAAGCCCAATTGACTAAACCTTTAGGAGCTTTAGGTCTTTTAGAGACGGCTGTGATTCAACTTGCTGGTTGCCAAAATCGTTTATTTCCGCAATTAGATCAAGTACATATTTTAATTTTTGCTGCAGATCACGGTATTGCTCAAGAAGGCGTCTCAGCCTACCCACAAAGTGTTACCGTGGAAATGATCCGTAATTTTTCCCAAGGCGGTGCAGCGATTAATGTGCTTGCACAGGCTTTAGATGCTGAATTTCAGGTGATTAACTTAGGGACAGCAACCCCAATAGAGGCACTGCCGCATGTCCTTGACCATCGTATTTGTGCAGGCAGTGCCAACTTTCTCCATCAAGCGGCTATGACTCCTGCCAATACCTTAGCAGCGTTGGAAATCGGTTATGAGTATGCACAACAAGCACATGCTCAAGGCGCACAGATATTAATTTTAGGAGAAATGGGGATTGCCAATACCAGCAGTGCCAGCGCACTGGCTGCTTTCTTATTAAATCGTCCTCTTAGCGAACTTACAGGCGCAGGGACTGGGTTAGATACGGTTGCACAAGCGCATAAAGCACGTATTTTACAACAAGCCCTAGATTTACACTTACCGCATATTGGCCAAGACGCTTGGCTAGCCTTGCAACGCCTAGGCGGTTTAGAAATTGCTGGTTTGGTCGGTGCTTGCCTCAGCGCAGCACAGCAAGGCTTGCCCCTTTTGCTCGATGGTTTAATGGTAACTGTGGCAGCTTGCATTGCTGAGCGTCTACAACCTGGAAGTCAAGCTTGGTACTTTTATGCACATCAATCTGCTGAGCCTGCACATGCCGCTTTATTAGCACACTTACAAGCACACCCTCTACTTCATTTGGACTTACGTTTGGGTGAAGCCAGTGGCGCTGCTTTAGCCTTACCTTTACTACGCCAAGCCTGCTTGTTACATGAGCACATGGCGACCTTTGCACAAGCGCAAGTTTCACAAAGCAAGTAAGCAGTACGATAGGGAAATCATTTTACATAGGGATACCAGTGATGCCGACTTTGTCTTTTGATGTCCTCCGTCATGGAGAAACCACAGGCGGTGCAGGCGTCTATATTGGGCGCACGGATTGGCCTTTATCAACCCAGGGATGGCAACAAATGGACGCCGCCCTGCAAGCGCATACCGCCCAATATACCCAAGTGATCACTTCTCCCTTACAACGCTGCGCAGCGTTTGCCAATGCTTACGCTAAAGCCAACCATTTAGAGATACACACTCAGGCTGACTGGCAAGAATATGCCTTTGGTCTTTGGGAAGGGCGCTCAGGTGCTGATTTATACGCCCAGTATCCACAAGCGCTCTCCGATTTTTGGCAAGATCCTATACGCTACCCGCCACCAGAAGCAGAGCACTTACCGGCCTTTGGCACCAGAATTGCCAATGCTTTATCTCGTTTGATACACCAAAATCTCACGCATTCTTTGGTTGTTACCCATGCTGGCGTCATTCGTGTCTTATTATGTTGGGCACAAGGGCAAAGCCTACATCATTTGCTTAGCTTTAATGTACCTTTTGCTGCCTTATATCAAGTGCATATCACTTGGGCTCATCCGCAAGATCTTGACGATATAACCACAAGATGCCAAATACACATGCAAGCCTCATCCTTTACTCAAGAAAAAATCAGCCAAGCAGCTTGCGGATAAGTCTCTGTATAGAGGTTTTCACTCACTTTATATAGATAAGAAAGGATACTTGCTTGTGTATACAAGAATAAAATTTGAGTGCCAAGCTGCAGCTGTCGCTGTGCAATTTCTCACCCGTATACCTATTCGCCTGCATACTTGGCCTTGTACTCGCTGCCTAGGACACGCCAGCTTGTACTATCCAGCGGTTGGCTTACTTTTAGGGCTAGGGCTTTATTTGGCGGCTGTTTTCCTCAGTTTGAGCCCTTTTATTGCATTAAACGCCCTTTTAGTTTTGACCTTGTGGGTTCTACTTACGGGGGCTTTGCATCTTGATGGTTTTGCAGATGCGCTTGATGCTTGGGCAGGTGGACGCGGTGATCCACAACGAACCCTCGCTTTGATGCGTGAGCCCACTTCTGGACCTTTTGCCATCGTTGGTTTGTACTTGCTGTTGGGATTAAAAACTTGCGCCTTATATGCTTGGTTGTCTTTATACCAAGAGCAAGCCGACTTGGGCTCTCTTGTGGCTTTGATCATCGCGCCTATGGGCGCACGCTTGATCTTACCTTGGCTTTTAGTGACTTATCCTTATGCCCGTTCCCAAGGGATCGCAAGCCACTTTTTACAACACCCACCAAGCCGAGGCACCCTTACGACGGTCAGTTTGGCCTACTTGATTGGCATCTTTTGTTTATTGGGTTTTGGTTATTGCTGGCGCATCGCTGGCATCGCTTGCTTTGCCGCCGCTGCACTTGCTTTTATAAGTCATCGAAGTGCTCAAACAGTGACTCAGGCTTTAGGTGGTCTAACAGGTGATTTACTCGGTGCCAGCGTTGAGATTTTAGAGACACTTATTTTAATTATTTTACTCTATTTGGTGTGGGGATTTTCCGCCACTATGCACTAAATATACACAGCATATCCTTATACTTAAATTTGCAGATTTTGTAGTTAAACCCACCAAAAAAAGGAGATTTTGCTTAAAAAAATTGCAAGAAAAAGGTAAACATCCTTGCGAATATATGGCTTAATGAGCCTAGTTTCATCGTGCTACGATGAACCCCTTATTCATTGCTTTTTCTTATCTGAATAAGCATTAAGTATTCATTTTGTTAATTAGGGATGACCCATGTCACCTACGATTTTATTAAAGGCTTTAGCAGACGATACGCGCTTACGCATAGTGATGCTTTTACTACAAGAAGAGGAATTATGTGTTTGCGAACTGACGCAAGCTCTGGATGAGATTCAACCAAAAATCTCGCGCCATCTTGCATTATTGCGTGGCAATGGCTTATTGGTGGATCGCCGCCAAGGGCAATGGGTTTTTTATAGTCTTTCCCCCAAATTACCCCAGTGGATTCGGCAAATGTTACGTGAGCTCAGCGCAGGGACTCAAGATACTCTGCAAGAATGCTCAGCTCGCTTGCAAGCGATGGGGACAACCCGTCCAACACGCTGTACTAGCTAACTTTCTACTGGTGATGTGTCTTGAGGTAACCAATTTTTTGGGATTGCTTGCTGCCAACCAAAGCAAGTTATAATTTGTGCAAAATCCGCATCCACAGGTGCATCAACCACCAAGGTTTCCCCCTCTTGCCAAGGTAAAGGTATGCGCAAGCGCACGCTCGCAAGTAAAAGGCGCGCAACGTCTAAATGCTCGCGAAAATAGCGGTTATGTATGCCTTTACCATGTTTAGGGTCACCGATAATTGGATGCGCTACATGCTTCATATGACGCCTTAGCTGATGTTTGCGCCCAGTTAGAGGACGCAGTAGCATCAAAGAATAACGCGCACTGGCATATTTAGGATCAACACTGACTGGCCACTCACACCTTGCTAAACATTGCATTTCCGTGATTGCCGCTTGGGGCGCTTTGCTTAGATAGCGGTGGCGGCGACGTTTATCATCCACCATAGGTTTCAGTGCGTGTTCTAGACGCTGCTTCTCAGGCCCATATCCACGCACCACTGCAAGATACTCTTTTTGCACCTGCTCACTTGACCATTGAGCGGCCAATTGCGCAACTGTCTCTGCCGCAAACGCGAATACCAATAATCCAGAAGTTGCCTTGTCTAAGCGATGTACAGGATACACAGGCCGGCCATCCACTTGTTCACTCACTTGTTGCAAAGCCGAGGTTGTTTCATGTGCATCTAACCAGCTTGGGTGTACAAGCAACCCTGCGGGTTTATTAACGATAATCAGGTGGTCATCTTGATACAAAATAGGCAAAGGCATAAGGTAGGTCTTATCATTTTCCGGTGCATTCATCATTTAAGACAGATGCCGCTTTTTGCTTGATTTAATCGGTTAGGAGTTTCCAATTTGAAGGATATAGAGACTAGCAACCTGCCTTTGATACTTGCAGGCCCTTTAATACGCCAAGCGACTCCAAAACGCTTTTGTCTTTGGTTGGTCACTAGCCAGCCTTGCCAGCTCACCCTCTCTATCTATGATGCACATCATCAGGTGCAGCAGCAAAGCCCACTCACAGCAGCGCATGTACGCATTTTACCTCTAGGTAAAAAAGCCTATGTTCACTTCATTGACTATCCGTGCACGCCCCATTTAACCGAGCAGGCACTTTATTTTTATGATTTAAGTTTTAAGCCTCTAGATTTAGCCAGCGGTCAACTCGGTCCAGCACAAGGTCTAGTCCATCTGCTACCACACCTTGTGTACCCGCAACAAAGACTCCCCAGTTTTTACCTGAGCACTGAGCTAACCGAGGTTCTGCACGGTTCCTGTCGCAAGCCACATGCACCTTGTGCAGATGCCTTAGTGGCCGCCGACGCTTACTTAGCGCAAAGTATCACCTCTGATCACGCTAGACCAAATCTTTTTTTAATGAGTGGCGATCAAATTTATGCCGATGATGTGTGCGGTCCTATGCTACAAGCCATTATCCAAGTGATTGCCCATTTGGATTTGCATGCAGAGGTCTTTTCAGGCGCTTGTGTTGAAAATAGCCAGGCCCTTCATACCAGCCCACTCAATTATTATCAGCGCGAGAAGTTGTTGCCACAAAGCTCCAAGGCTTTAAAAGAATCTTTCTTTAAGGGGGTCGAAAAACCGATTTTTACCAGTGATCAAGCCCATAATCATTTGGTAACCTTTGCTGAATTAGCCGCTATGTATTTGCTCGTTTGGTCCCCCCAGTTATGGTCAAGTATTCACTGGGATTTACAGCCTATTCCCAAACCTTTTCGTCGCCAGTTTAAACAAGAATTACGC
Source organism: Allopseudospirillum japonicum (assembly GCF_900108915.1). GTDB lineage: Bacteria > Pseudomonadota > Gammaproteobacteria > Pseudomonadales > Halomonadaceae > Pseudospirillum > Pseudospirillum japonicum. Next base: position 33,414 of record NZ_FNYH01000012.1, on the reverse strand, counting down.
CTTTTACAGCCATTTATTCAAGGCTTAGCGCAAGTCCAACGCTTATTAGCGCATATCCCCACTTATATGATTTTTGATGATCATGATGTCACCGATGACTGGAATTTAACCCGCGCTTGGGAAGAAACTGCGCACGAAAATCCGTTTTCGCGACAAATTATCGGCAACTCTTTAATGGCTTACTGGATCTTCCAAGGATGGGGGAATGCACCCGAAAAATACCCCGCAACCTGGTATGCTCAGTTTGCACGTTATGCGAAAGCACCAACACCAGAACACCACAATCAAGTTTTACAAGCGGTTTTCGCTTGGGAGGCTTGGGATTATCAAATTGAGACGCAACCCAAAATCCGTGTACTCGATACACGAACACAGCGCTGGTGGTCAGAAAGTGAACCTCATCAGCCTTCTGGCTTAATGGATTGGGAAGCTTTGAGTCAATTACAAGCTGATTTAATTGGCCAAGATGCGGTGATTTTGGTCTCACCCGCACCTATTTTTGGGGTAAAGCTGATTGAAAATGTCCAGCGCATTTTTACTACCTTAGGGTATGCCTTAATGGTAGATGCGGAAAACTGGATGGCCCATCCAGGAGCAGCGCATGTGATGTTAAATATTTTTACCCATCCACAAACACCACAGAACTTTATTGTCCTATCGGGCGATGTACATTACTCCTTTGCGTATGATATTCAGCTTAAACGCCGTAAAAATAGCCCACATATTTGGCAAATTACTGCCAGTGGTTTTAAGAATGAATTCCCGCATAAATTACTCAGTGTTTTAGACCCACTCAATACCCGCTTATATGCCAGCCGCTCCCCCCTGAATTATTTAACTAAGCGCCATTTTATGCGTATCCATGCACGCACACCGGAACACGAACAAAGACGCTCCAGTGAGCGCCTATTAAATACCAGTGGTGTGGGCGTATTACGCTTAACCCCTGAAGGTGCTCCGGCTTATATTGGTGTATTGCGTAGTGATGGCGAGCTCATCGAATTTACCCCCGCCTATCAAGATTAGGGGGTTAAGATCACCTGCTGGTGCCAACCTTCTTGTCCACGGTTGGCACAAAAAGCTTGCTGGGTACCGTCAGCATAGGTCACTTCCACATTAAAGCCCTGTGCTGGCGCATGCAATAAAGGCACTAAACGCTTTTCCCCAGCAGCCAAACGAAAGATCCGCAGATCACTTTGGCTGTCGGCATTGCCAAAGTTGATATGAATTTGTTGCACGACTTGCTGACTGGCATTGTTAAAAGTGATGTATAAAACGCCTTCGGGGGCGGGCTGGATTATCAGTCGGCTGAGAATGAAGCCGCTGATCACTGCCAAAACTAAAGCTTTGCGCAAGTTATTTTTAATCCAATGCATATAAAAATACTCTTATTTAATAAAGCAAAAAAACAGCGAAGCTTTTCGTTTCGCTGTTGATTCATAGGAGGGCTAAGGATGTGAAGATCTTATCAAGTTGATTTGAGCATCAAGCTTCTTCCATACCTGCAATAAAGCAGCACCTAAGACCACATAAAAGCAGAATATCCCTAAACTTTGTGCATAGTAGGTCGCAATATGTTGGGGAAATGCTTGCCAAGAAGGCTCAAAGTACCCAGACCACCAATAAAAACTGCCACTGGAGACCAACTCACACACGCTTGCACCTAAGATCGCATACCCACCTACTTGTAAGCGAGACCTTGCCTGAGCCGCCAAACGGCCAGCCAACCACAACACATTGTAAGCAACAAATAACGCAGCATAGGCCCATGTGATACAAAAATCACTCACACCAGCCCAGCCAACGGCATACGCATCAATCGCGACCGCCGCCAATAATAAAATGCCTTGTGCTGACACAGATAAGAAAAAACCTGCAGCAAAAAACAAGGCCCAAGAGGCATCAGGCAACATCCAAGTTGTCGCAAGATGATGACCGCGCGTTAATAAGATAAGAGCCAAAAAGCCGACCAAAATATAGCCTTCTTGAATCGGTAGTCTCTTAGGAGCTGGCGCTAACGCACGCGCATCTTGCGCAGTCAGCCAATTGAACATAATGGATCTCCTCGTTGATTCAAACCCTGTTTACATCTGGGGGCGGTATTCTAAGCTGAGCCACCAAGTGCGGCCTGGCATATTGTAATAATGGGCTGTTTCATAGTGCTTATCGAACACATTGGCGATCCGTGTCCCTAAATGCCAATCTGGGCGTATCTGATAACTCGCACGTACATCCGCAACACCATACCCCCCTAAACGCACTTGATTGGCGCTATCTTCATAACGTCTTTGATACGCGCTGACAGTCGCACCAAGGCGATAGCGCTCACCGTAATAATCTAAATCTACACGCGCACTTGCTGGGGCACGGCGCGCCAGTTCTTTACCAGTATACACGCCTGTTTTTTGTTGTGTATCTACCCAAGCCAATGAGGTTTGGAGCTGCCAATGCAGCCAGCGCCTTTGCGTGCTTAACTCAAGACCGCGAATTTTCGCCTGATCAACATTCGCAGCTGCTTGCGTGAAAGCATCATACGTAATCAAGTCATTAATACGTGTTTCATACAAGGCAGCTTGCCATTGCCAACGTGCCAGCGCTCCTTTAAACCCCCATTCTGCACTTTTGGAAGTCTCCGCTGCTAAATGTGCATTACCATAGTTAGGATAATACAATTCATTAAAACTTGGTGCTTTATAAGCCGTAGCATAGCTTAAATAGGTTTTCAGTTGAGGGCTAAAGCGATAACCCCAAGCGATTCCCCCGGTCACCTCTTGATCCAAACGATCATAATCATCATAACGCGCACTTAGTTGCCAATCTTGCGCACCTGCTTGCCCCTCATATTGCGCAAATAGACCCCAAATATCACGCGATTTTTGTGCATAACTCACTAAGCTATCAATATTTTCTTGTTGATAATCCACCCCAGCGGTCAGCTTATGGTTTGGGTGTACTTGATACGTTTGTGTCCAATTGAGCTGTTCGCGATGCGTATAAAATTGGCTATTGAATACACCATCTTTTGCTTCGTCTGCTTGATCCGAATAACGCCCAGCACGCAAAGTATGATGCCAACGCTCAGTCGCAGCATGTTCAAACGCCATTTGCAACAAAGTTTGTCTTAGATGCCCTTGGTTACTAAACCCGCCGTCGTAAGCATTTTCACCTTGGGTATAACTAGCTTCTAACTGTACTTGAGTCGCTAGGCTCCACGCATAACCAAATTGCACACGCCCACTCACCCTCTGGTAGCCATCTGCATCCGCTTCATCCGTATAACAGCCTGCCATTTCCGTTTGTGTGCGGCAAACATCATAACCTTGGCTGTCCCAGTGCTGTGCACTAATATCAAACCAAGCTTTACCCGTGCGCCCGCCAACCCCTGCACTTAACGCTTGCGTATGATGACTACCTTGCTGCCATTGCAACCTTGGTTGTACTTGATTTTTTGGCTGACGACGGAAAATTTGAATGACCCCACCAATCGCCTCAGAACCATATAAACTCGATTTAGGGCCACGTACGATTTCAATACGTTCGATTTGATCGATCGGAATATCATCTAAATTTGCCGTCCCTGTTGTTGCCGAGTTGATTTTCACGCCATCAACCAGAATCAAGGTGTGATCTGACGCTGTACCACGCAAATAAATAAAACTCGGCTTGCCATAGCCGCCGTTAGCGGAAATATCAAGCCCTGCTTGTGCTTGCAACACTTCGGTCAACAGGCTGGTTTGTGCATTGGCAAGTGTTTCTCGGTCAATCACAGTCACAGCCGCAAGGCTTTGATTGACAGGGGTCGCGGTGCGATTTGCTGTCACCACTAAACGTAGTTCTGGTTGCGCTTGTGCAAAACCAACAGGTAAAAGACAGGAGGCAAACGTCAGCCCCCAAAAGGGTAAGGATTTTATCTTTGGCATCAGATTCATCTACAAAACAAGGACAAGTGCCACCCGCACTTCTCTTGGATAGGATAAAATACACGCTTATCTTGTGTCATTTTATACTCTAAGGCCGGTCTCCGGACTGCTTTGCGAGGCCACCCCAGCCTCTGCTTAGTTTACCTTCCCATAACCCCAGCCATACAAACGACCATAAGTTACAGTGGCGTTTTCCTATTATCTAAGCGAACAAAGTTACCGTTGCGGGGGCAGTGTGGGCTTTTCACCCAGCTTCCCGTTTAAGATATACAGTGCATATCACCTTAAAGCGGCGCCGATTGTAGGAAGCTCCGCCACAGAATGCAACTATCGACCTGAGGATGCACGCATGGGGCGACAAGTCGCCAAGGGTATGCAATACTCTGAAAGCACTTAAGGTGTTAGGCTTTTATACTTTTCAGCCTACTTTAGCTGAGCTATCGCAAGGTATTTTAGGCAAAATTGGCCTAGGCTTTTGCAGGAAAATAGCCACTTGCTTTTTATATTGGACTTAAACTATTAACCTAATTTTATTGAATCTTTTATGCTTATGGATACAGAAAGCCGTCATAATATTGCGATTTTTATCGACATCGAAAATGTCATTATCAGTGCAACAGAGGAGGGACTTGAGTTTGATATTGAGCCTGTATTAGAAAAACTTTCTGAGTATGGCCGTATTGTTTACCGACGTGCTTTTGGTGATTTAGTCTCCACCTGTACAGATAAATACAAGATGAACCGTATTCGGCGAATGCTGCAACAACATTATATTCAATTCGAAGACATTCCCTACTTAAGCCGCCACAAAAATACTGCTGATATCCGTTTGGTTGTTGACGCTCTTTCTCTCAGTTACGCACAACCTGCGATTGATACGATTGCTATCTTTTCCTCCGACCGAGATTACATGCCTTTAGTCGCTAAATTAAGGGAACTAGGTAAAAACATTATTGGCATAGGCTCCAGTATCGAAGCAACCAACAAACACTATGTTAACTCTTTTGATGAATTTTTTTATTACACTTCTTTTTTCGATCAAGGATATATACCTGCCGGTGATAATGAAGCCTTGATGCGCAATTATAAACGTTTAGTTTGTAAAGCCGTGGTAGCCTTAAGTGAAAAAGGTAAAAAACCCGTTGGGGCTGCCCTGATGCTAATGATCAAACAATTAAGACCTGACTTTGACCTACGTCTCATTGGGCTGACAGGTTTTCGCGGCTTAGCCGATCTCATGGAAGAAGAAAAACTGATTCAAACCACCCCACATGGCGGTGATATTCTGATTGAATTGCAAGATGAAGCCTTCACATGGCTAGAAAAAAATGAAGACATTACCCATCTGATTGCCAAAGATGGTAATCTTGTAGAAGGTTATAAACGTTATATTCGCAATAAGCTTAAATGTGAACTTCCTTCCTTTGAACGTAGACAACAAATTTATTTAGCCGCTGAAAATGTTATTCACTCTTCCGTGGATAAAGGAGAAACACTTGGACTTTCAAGCATTGCTGATCAGGTAACACAGCAATTAGATTGGTGTGATGATAATGTAGTCTTTAAACTTTTATATGGCATATTCCGAAAGTTCGCATTTAAAGTAGAACTTGGCGTTGACCGCTATAATCCTGTTATCAAAGGGATTCAACTGGATAAAAGTATTTGGGATGATTTATTCATTGAAAATATGATTGCCGTTATGGTTAGCGATGATATGGACGAGCTCAATCCAGAGGCTCTAGCCGAACTCTTTGGCGTCAATGTCACCTTAACAAGTAAAATTGTCGCTACCTTATAACAACTCACCCCCGTTCCTCTTATCGGTACGGGGGTATTTAGAGATTGCACATCTTAAGCTGCCACTGGCGGCCAAATTTTCACGGCAAATTCCGCAATTGCTTTTGCACCCTGCGCATAAACAGTGGGCATTTTCTCTGTTGCAACGTCAGCTGATACACTTGCTGCTAATAAGGCTTGCGCACTGTCTTGACAACAACCACACACTTGCGCGACACCTAAAACCTCTTGTAAATCTTCCCATTCACGGCAGCCTGCATCAATAGCCGTTTGCACATCTGTTTCTGTCACTGCATTACAAATACATACGTACATAGATATTCTCCTTTGAGAATCAGGTTTAGTTGAGAATGAGTCTACACTAGATTTTCATCAAAGTGAAGTGTATTGAGAAACATTCCCAAGCGCTATATTTAATCACTAGTTTTATCACAAAAGAATTTTTAACTTTTAATTCTTAATTTCATAACAATAAATTTTAAAAAAAACTTGATTTAGCGCAAAAACAACCTAGAATCTGCATCTAAATTGATTTAAAAAATTTCTTTTATCACTGAAAAATTCACCTCTTGAGGAAACACGCATGAAGCTAGATCCTAAAATTAATGCTTGTCTTAATGGAGTACTCAAAGGACAGCTCACAGCAATTAATCAGTATTTCTTACATGCCCGTATGCAGGCTAATTGGGGACTAGAAAACCTAGAAAAACCTATTTACAAAGCTTCTATTCGCGCTATGAAAGATGCAGATACTTTGATTGAGCGCCTTCTATTATTAGAAGGCTTACCAAACTTGCAGGCTTTAGGTAAGCTGTTGATTGCAGAAACCCCTGTAGAAGCGTTAAAAAATGATTTACAGCTAGAGTTACAATTAAGACAAGACCTAGTGACTGCCATTGCAGACGTGGAAAGTTTGCAAGATTTTCAAACACGCGAACATTTAGAACATATTCTACACCACAGTGAAGAACATATTGATTGGTTAGAAACACAACTGAGTCTGCTTGCTGATATTGGTGAGCAGAATTATTTACAAAGCCAAATATAACCTAATAAGAGGAATAAAATATATGCAAGGCCATCCAGAAGTGATTCAGCAATTACAATCCTTACTTGAAGGTGAACTAACATCCATTGATCAGTATTTTATTCATTCTCGCTATTATGAGGATATGGGCCTTAATGCACTGTATGAGCGTCTTAACCATGAAATGGACGAAGAAAAAGATCATGCAGACCGTATTATCAAGCGGATGCTATTTTTGGAAGCTAAACCAGATTTAAGTAAGGCGCGTCAACTCAATCCTGGTGAAACCGTTGCAGAAATGCTCGCTAACGATTTGCAGTTAGAATATCAAGTCGCTGCTGCATTACGTACTGCCATTGCCTGCTGTGAAACGCACCAAGATTATCAAACACGCGACATGCTCCTCGGCTTACTTGCAGATACAGAAGAAGACCATTTATATTGGCTGGAAAAACAATTACGCTTAATCAAGCTAATTGGCGAGGCTAATTATCTTCAGAGCCAAATGTAAATTTTCTAAGGTCATGCCGATGCTTTATCATCGGCATGAGTATTTTATGCTCAACCAGTACCCTTATACCTTACCTACACAAGTGCAAGATTACCCACAATGGCATCTTGGGCGTTTAAGCTATGCACTTTGGTTGCTGGACTTTAGTGCTCAGAAACCTTTGAATACACTGGTTAAAAAAGCACAAAATTATTTAAGTCCATTTTTGATAAAGGATTATCAGCGCCAACCACATCTTAGTATTAAAATTTGTGGATTTCTTACTTCTACACCTCGCCATACAGATGATTGTAGTTATACTGACATAAAACAGCATATTTTAAATTTGCACCATACTCAGCCTACGGCTTTTCCTTTAATTGTCACTCACCTAGCAAGCTTTGCCAGCGCACCTTTCTTAAGCATCCAAGACCCGACAAATAGTTTATCAACTCTCAGGCAATTGCTCCCAACAAAACACGAGGAGTTTCGTGATACACCTTATCAAGCCCATATCACTTTAGGTTTATATCACCAGCAAATTGCCAGTGATTGGATGCAAGATTACTTACAAGCTTTTTCATTTGAACCTCTTGAGCTTTATTGCCATCAGCTCACATTAGCTACTTATCAATCCCAAAAGATCGCCGGCCCTTTAACGTCTATTTATCATTTCTCATTAGCTGATGCTCCGGTTTGATATTTTTTAGAAAACCAACGAAAATACCAAGTATCTGGCAACCAGCGTATTATTTTCATAATATAAGTAAAGCGTTTTGGAAAATGTATCTCAAATTTTTTACTTTCTAACGCATTAAAAATCGCTTGCGCTGCTTGCTCTGTGCTAATTTTTGCTGGCATATAAAAATTGTTTTTTGCAGTTAGGCGTGTTTCTACAAAACCTGGGTTAATCAATTTCACATCAATATGATGCCCTACTTCAGTGCGCAAGGTTTCTACTAAATTGATTAAACCTGCTTTAGTGGCTGCATAAGGCTGAGCCATGGGCAGCCCCCGATAACCCGCAACGCTTGCACAAAAAATTAATTGAGGTTTCTTTCCTGTCTTTTGCTTAAGAAAATCTGGTAAGATCACATTAACTAAATAAAAAGCTGATTTCAGATTAATATCAATACTCTCATCAATCATTTCTTTGCTTACATTAGTTAATTGACTCGGTGAATAAACCCCTGCCATAAAAATAATTCTATCTACTTTTGACCAGTGTGTGTTTAGTGTCTGCCAAACTTGTTGCAATTCTTGATACTGGCTGACATCACAGGGCAAGATAAGTACAGGCAAGTCACTTTCTAATTGCATTTTCACCTCTTCTAATCCCGCTACAGACCTTGCAGATAAGCAAAGGCTGCTCTGAGTTTTTGCTAGTTCAATGGCTAATGCCGCTCCAATACCAGAGCTTGCACCGATAATCCAAGTCGACTTGTGGTCTTTTTCCATACTTTAGTTCCCCGCAGGATTTCAAAAATATTGCTTTATATCTAGCCTTTGACTGCTTTAGCTTTCTTGAAATTTTAGATGTACAAAAAATCTACATTAGCTCATTTCATCGTAAAAACCTTTACATTAATTATATTTATTTTAATTTAGCTCAGAAAAACAAGAGAAAAAACCATATACGCATTTATAAATAAATGTATTTTTTATGCCTGCTCTAGGGTAAGATGTTCGAGCTAGCCCCCAAGGAAGGTTACTGTCGTAAGGAAGCAGTACTAGCAAGGTGCGTGCTTGCCTGCCTTATCAGTCACCAAACACCAACAGCTTAATATTCATACCTAACGGCTTTACAGACTTGGGAGGAATCTATGAGTCATTTAAATTCTAATAATAAATTAGAAGATTTACGTTTGCGTGCACAAGATGCTTTAACTAAGGGAGAACTTGATCTTGCACATTTTAGCATTCAAGAAAAACATCAAATGGAATTTTTAATTCAAGAACTGCAAATTTATCAAGCTGAACTAGAAATTCAAAATCATGAATTACGTAAAACTCAAATTGCACTAGAAGCAGAGAATAAAAAATATATCACTTTATTTGATAACTTACCTATTCCTGCTCTAGTTGTTAACCAAGATGGTATAATTCAACAGGTCAATCCTCAATGTCTTTCTTTTTTCCAACGTCAGCATCAAAGCCAAATCTTGCAAAATTCTTTCTTTAGTTTGTTTAGCCAAGATAGTCGGCCGTGGCTGTCTGATAACATAAAAAAGAGTACTTGCCAGCAAGTAAGCTGCTCACAACAATTACAGGCTGATATTCATACAAAGGAAGTACGCGTTCAGGTGAATATTTCTTGTTTACCTTATGAATATCATCTAGATACACATAAATTGGTAACACTTGTTGATTTAACAGTGGAGCAAGAAAGGGATAACATTCGCAACACCCTACAAAGCGTGCTTGAACAAGACTTAGAGCAAGTTTTAGGATTAAATTTATCATCATTTGATCAATCTAAAGCCAGCGTGCTAGTGACAGATATAGAACATAAAATCTTATATGTTAATAAGTCACTTGAAGAAATTTCTGGTTATCAACTAAAGGAAATTCAAGGAAAAAGCCCTAAAATTTGGCGCTCTGAATATACAGAAAAAAAACTCATACAAGAACTAGAAGCTTGTATTAAACAAAATACAACATGGATAGGAAAAATTACGAATCAAAAAAAATCAGGTGGTTTTTGGACCGAGCTTAGGAGTGTACAAGCTTTATTTAATCGTGCAGGTGAAGTGACTGGTTATATCTCTTTGGGCATGGATATTAGTGACAAACTGGCATTTGAGCAGCAAGTACAACGTGTGGGTAGAATGGAAGCTGCTTATACTATGTTGGCTGGGCTGAATCATGAATTTAACAATATCTTAGGTTCAATTATTGGTCTAACAGAAATTAACTTAGCCATTACAGATGAAAATGCTCCTACATATCCTAACTTACAACAAACCCTGATAGCAGCACAACGCGCGGAAACTCTACTTCAACATTTACGCAAGGGACAAAAAACCCCAAGCTTAGCATTAAAAACCAAAGAACTTAATACATTATTAATCAGTGATCTTCCCATTTTCAGGGGTATTCTAAGCGAGAAAATTCAACTAAAAATCAACTTGTGCGAACAATCTTTACCAATTAAAGTTGATACAGGCTACTTTATGCAAACTTTAGTTAACCTATTAAAAAATGCCCGTGATGCTTTAAAAGACACTCAGAACCCCAGATGCATATTAAAAACAAACTTATACCAAGAAGCTAATCAAAAAATTTATGCTGAGCTACAAGTACAAGATAATGGTTGTGGTATGAGCGAAGAAGTTAAACAACGTTTATTTGATCCTTTTTTCTCCACAAAACCTATTGATGTTGGCACAGGTTTAGGAATGATGTCTGTGCTAAACTTTGTTAAAGAACATGAGGGGGTTTTAGATATACAAAGTGCACCTCAACGGGGGAGCCTCTTTATTATTCGCTTACCAATCCAAATTTGATCCATTCAATCAAGGCTCCAGATACCTATAATGTTTCTGGAGCTAAGCATAATAAACTAAATTAGAGCATCGAAAAATCTTGCATTAAAGAGTCTACATACCCTGTGATTTCGACCATACCTGTATCAACCAAGGCATCTTCTTGCACCCATTCAGCAGGTAAAGGTTCCAACTCAATAGGCAAAATCACGGAATCTTTCTCAACAGAAGAAGGTTCTTGCATAGGTAATTGATAATTTACACCATAGAAATCTAGAACTTCTATATTAATTTGTGCATAAATTTCATCAACCTGCACTTGCTGTTCTGTATTTAAATCCTGATAACTTGGTAGTCCATAGAGTGTATTATATTCATCTACGAATTGATTAAAGGCTTGTACATCAATTAGCGGACGCCCTTCTTCTGTTGATGATACACCCAGCAAAAGATCAATTTGTTCACTAATTTGCTGTGCTTTTTGCGCTTCTAATGGATTGAGCATTTGCGCCGGTTCACCAAAGATCTGTTCTAATTGCGCATAAGCTGCTGATAAATCTGGGCTGCTTAGCCAAGGCTCTATCATCAAAATCGGTGCATCGTCTTGCGCATACAGTGTGTCTAGTTGTTGGTACAGATCATCAACTTGTGCTTGTTCTTCTGCGCTCAGATCCTGATAACGGCGCACCCCCCATAAAGCATCTAATTGCTGGAACCAAGTATCCAATTCTTCTTGCTGATTTTCTGTCAGTTCAAAAAGCTTACCTTCTTGATCAGGTAACAAAAGTGCATCAATTTGTTGCTGAATCTGTTCAGCTTGGACCTGCTCATCTGCAGTTAATGTTTGTTTTTGTGTGCCAAAAATATTATCCAGTTGCTGATAAATAGCCTGTGCCGCTTCACTAGGTTGCCAAGGCTCAGGCTCTACTGGTTTTCCCCATAGTAAGTCATCTAACTTCTGCATACGTGCGTGAATTGCATCGACTTGTAGCTGTTCTTCTTGGGTCAAATTTTCATAAGTACGCACCCCATATAGTGCATCCAATTGCGCGTACAACACATCCAGCGTCTGCCTTTGCTCTAAACTGATTTCAGGCAAAAGCACGTCTGTCTCCTCAACAGCCATAACCGCTTCAATCTCTGCATATAAGGCATCTGCTTGTGCCTGTGCTTGCAGATCTAAGGTTTGCGGTGTGCCAAAAATATTATCCAACAGCTCCTGCAAATCAGCGCGCTCTGCATGGATCGCTTGAAAATCTGGCAAACTTGCTAGAGCTTGATATACAAAAAAAACATCTTTTTGTTCTTGCATACTGAGACCAGCCCAACCTAGAGGGGTATATAAAGCTTGCAATTCCATATTTAAGGTATCTAGCTCTAATAACTGTGCTTGGCTCAACTCACCTTGTGGGGCTTGCTCCCATAACGTTTGGATCTGCGTTTGCAACTTGTCTGCTTGCTGGCTTTGTGCTTGGGTTAAAGGGGCAGAGGCTTGCAACCAAGCATCTAAGCTCATCCACAAAGGCTCCGCAGGAGTATAAAGAGGTAAAGGCTCAGGCGCAGGGAGACAAAGCTCAACCGGCTCGACTTGTGGCAAAGTCGTAGGCGGCATGGATGCAGGTAATGTCTGATTAAAATCCCAAGTATCCGCTTGATGTACATTCATGGTCATATCCTTAACAAATTGAATGTCAAATGAAGATTGCTGCTAGAAGCGTTTGCTTCTTGTAAAATCATGGGGATTTTACAGACAAAAGTCTGGATCTATTGCGTAGAAAAAGGTAGGCCTAAGTAACACCAAGTAGCCACACAAGGCGCTATTTGGAATATCAAGGAGCCATTTCTATTAAAGGAATCAACAAATTGATATGCGTGCCTTGACTTAACTCACTCTGTACTTGCAGTCGGGCTTGATGATGTTCAACAAACGATTGCACCAGCATCATACCCAAGCCCATGCCTTGTGTATGATTTTTTGTGGTATAAAAGGGTCTAAGCATGTTTTGCACACTGGTTGCTGACATGCCACATCCCTGATCAATCACTTGGATGAGCGCATGATCATCACACTTTGCCAACACCACCTGAATCCGATATTCCCTTTTTTGTGAATCACAACCTAGGTTACATGATCGGCAAGCATGATAGGCATTGCGAATAAGATTCACCAACACTTGTAGCAAGTAATCTCTATCAACAAAAATTTGTAAACCTATATTTTCTATTTGAAAAGCCAAACGTACAGGTGGTTTAACTAAAGCACTCAGCAAAGCGTGTATCTCTTGTAAAAAATCACTGATATTCAGATAATCTTTTTTTACGTCTATATTTGTTTGCCCATAACCTAAACGTTCAATCAGCATCTGAGCTCTATCGCCTGCAAGTAAAATTTGTTGCTGATTTTTATAAGGTGTAGACCCTTCCTCTAATAACTGCAAATTCACTTCTGATAGACCTTGAATGCTTGCAAGCAAATTATTAAATTCATGCCCTTGACTGGCAATCAATGCCAAGTTTTCTTGCAATCTTGCAAGGTGTTCTGTGTGTAATTTTAATGCGGTATTTTTTTCCAATATTTCTTCTAGCAGCCCCAAACGATGCAATAACTTATCTACACTAATAGGCTTAACAATATAATCATCACCACCACTTGTTAATGCTTGCTGTCGATGCAATTCATCATCAAAACTCGTGGCAAAGATAATGGGTACCCATGCCCCTTGTTGGCTACGAATGTTCGCAACGACCTCATAACCTGTCATATCAGGTAACTCTATATCCATAATCACAAAGCTTGGTTGATGTGCTTGCCAATATTGCAAGCCTTGCATACCATCAAGCGCACAAATCACTTCATATCCTGCTTGGGTAAGGCAATACTGATAGAGTCTCAGCTGGCTACTATCGTCATCAACTACTAATATCTTTTTATCCATATTTTATACTCTTAAGCTTTGGTAATACTTAATCTGTATTATTATCAATCTACAATTTGTATGCAATTTTTATTAAAAAATCTTCATGCCAATAAAAAAGCCCATACTTTCTAGTATAGGCTTATCCTAGTTAACGCCAATAATTCTGATTAGATTTTTAAATCAATCTGTTGCAAGGAACCCGAACTGCCATCCTCACGCAAAAAGAATCCCGTCGCAGTCACTTGCCCCAGTTGGTTAGCTTCTGTACTGGTTGTTAACGAAAAAGGTGTCTGTGCTGCACCTAAATAAAGTGCGCCTATATTCTTATCTTGCAAACTAAATAAATGAGATTGTCCAGCTTCATCCATCATCCAAATTTTTAGTTGGCCAAAAACACTATCACCTTCATCAATAAAACCATTGCCATCTTCATCATATGCACTTAAATCAGCAAAACCATTGCCGCTTTGGGTACCAAATAATTCGCTCCCATCATTGATGACCCCGTCTTGATTTTTATCTAATGCAAGGTAGCCACTACCTGATGCAAGCTGGGCAATCTCATCTTCACGTCCGTCTGCATCCACATCAAAACGGAAATGTCTTTGCTGTAAGGCCGCAGCTGGTGCATCAAAATTGACAACTAAAGGATCTTTCAAAGTACCGACACGGATATGTTCTTGATGCTGCGTGTAAAAATCACGACGCATATTCAGCTCTAAACTAATATCTAGTTCGCGTCCATCCGCAGTTTTTACCTGGCCTTGCGCCATAAACTGGGTATGTTCGCCTTCATAATATTCCACCTGACGATGGTAATCTAAACGCCATCCTCCACTTGCTTGCTCTATCTCAAGTGGCTGAGCTTCTGCTAATTTTTGATAAGGCTGGCATTGATCTGCCATCTTGCTGGTATCCATTTTAAAATGCTGTACTTGGATACGAATCCCAAACGTTTTTTCGAACAAACTTTGCATTAAAGTCACTTTAAGTTTGTCTTGTACGCTTAATTCACTTTCCCCGATCTGCGATTTCTCACGCCCTTGCACATTCCCTTTATGACTGGCATCTAACCACGGCTGGCCTTGGCGTTTGGCCAACTTCCCTTGTAAGGTATCTGGCTGTGTCGTTTGCACGATCTGCTCGCGTGATAATTCAACTTTCGTGCTTTGTAGTGCTTCTCGCCCTTCAAGCGATATTTCACCACGCGGGCCGCGTTCAATATACCGCCAATGCACATTTTCATTCTGGTGCTGATATGCCTGACGTTCACTTTGCAAATTGACATTAGATTGTGTAATAAACATGGCAACTTCCCCAAGCTAGCAGTATCCGCTCAGGCAACAAATTCATCCACCTTAACGGACCGAAATTCAAGATTGCATTCCCTTCATGGAGCACACTTCCCCAAATTAACGGCCGTAATCGCTAAATATTAACCCAATCTTTGCAAGCTTAAAAACAAGCCTGCATAATGTTCGCTAAAATTACACAAGGAGATACCCAATGACACTTGAAGACTTTATACAAGCAATAAAATCTGCACAACCTGTTGAATTTTCACAAACACTTGCCATCGTTGATACCTATTTTGATTACACACCTTGCACTTTTTCTAATGGTGCCGGTAAACAGCAAATAATCAATACGGCTGGACAAAATGAGGGGTCCTGCAAAATTTTTTCTTTAGCACATCATTTAGGTTTTAACCAACAAGAAACCCTTGCTTGCTTTGGTGATTTTTATCAGCAAGTCCTTGCAAGTCCAGAAGGAAAGGATCATATGAATATTCGTAATTTCATGAAGTTTGGCTGGTCACATATTCAATTTATAGGGCAAGCTTTGGAACCTAAGTCGCTATAACTCAGGCAAGTTGGCAAAAGTACCATTGAGGTTTACTGAATCAAGCCAACTTAATTTAGGGTAATAGGATATTAAGATGATATTAAATTTTAGAAATAAACTACTCATTGCTATTGTTGGTTTAATTGCATTGTCTTGCTTACTACTTGCCGTTGTTTCAGTGAAAGGCCTTACGCAAGAAACAGAGAATTCATTACAACATCAAATTCAAGTAACACTCACAGAAGCGACACAAATTATCAGTACTTGGACACAGGATAAATATCGGGTTTTAAATGCCGCTAAAGATCAATTAACCCAAGACGTTTCTGCTTTACCAACACAATTAACATTAGCAAAAAATGCTGGTGGGTTTGATTTGTTTTATCTTGGCACCCAAACAGGAAAAATGCTGCAATCTTATCCACCAGTACAACTCAAGCCAGATTATGATCCTCGTAAACGCCCTTGGTATCAACAAGCACAAGCTCAGCAAAAACCTATTGTCACTGCACCTTACCCCCGTGCTAGCACTGGGGAAGCCGTCGTCACCTTTGCTGTCCCAATGCAAACCGTAGACCGCCAACAAGGTGTCCTTGCTGCTGATATTACTTTAACTGAAATTATTGAATCTTTATTGCAATTAGATAGCCGCTGGCAATCTGAGCTTTGGCTGACAGATGCTCAAGGCAAATTAATTGCTCATCCAGATAAAAGCTTAATCAACCGTGACTATACTAGCTTAATTACAAAAACCAGTCAGGATCACAAGAGCCAGCAGGTTCACTATCAAGGAGCAAGTTGGTTTTTAACCCAACAAAAAATCAAGCATCTCGACTGGCAGCTTATTTTACTTGTAAATAAACAAGAAGCGACTCAGGCAGTTTATTCATTAAAAACTCAACTCGTTTTACTCTGTTCACTTATTGTCTTAGGTGCAATTGCAGCAACCTTCTTAGTTGCTAATTATTTTAGCCGTCCTTTAGTTGAGATCACCCAAGCCTTGCACACTCTTGCAGAAGGTAATGTGAATCAATATATCCAACTGAATACCAAAGATGAGTTTGGTAAAATTGCACAAGCTTTTAATTACCTCGTTAAAAAGCTTGATAACACTTTAGGCCACACCCACCAATTAACAGCACAATTACTTGCCGATATTGAGCGTAATGCTCAGCATTCACAAAACACACAAGAATTAATTGAGCATCAAAAAAATGAGCTCGTCCAACTCAATGATGCCTTAGCGCAAATGACTGAAGCAACGGCAAATATTGCCACCAATGCAGAAACGACATTAGAAGTTTCTAAACGTAGTGTCTGCGCTGGGCAAGAAGGGGTCGGTTTAGTACATCAAAGTCGCAAAGCTTTAGACCAGCTTATTTATGATGTAAAACATAGTGCGCAGCATTTGAGTAACTTAGAAAAAAGTGTTGTGGAAATTCGCGGGATTCTCGCCAGTATTAGTGAAATTTCTGAGCAAACCAACCTCCTTGCACTAAATGCAGCAATTGAAGCAGCGCGTGCAGGGGAAGCGGGGCGAGGCTTTGCTGTTGTAGCAGATGAAGTACGCAGCTTGTCGCAGAAAACGCAAAATGCCACGCAAGAGATTCATAATCTGATTCAGATTTTGGAAAAAGTCACCCAACAAACCTTACTCACGATGCGTCAAAGTGAACAAAAAGCGGACGCTAGCCGCGAACAAAGTGAGGCTGTTCATCAGCAACTCATTCATATTGATCAAGAAAATTCTGGTGTACGCGATCTAGCTCACCAAACGTCTGTTGCGGTCGCACAACAACGTAGTATGTCTAAAGAGATGATGTACCATGCTGAAAGTGTCCGTGGTGCTTCAGAAATTTTGATGCAATCTTCTACCGAACACCACCAAGAAACACTGCAATTAAAGTTAGAAATCGATGCACTACAAAAGCATTTACATCAAGCGTTCAAATTAAGTTAAGTATCTATATGCAGGCAGGGATGCCTGCGATCTTGTTAAATAGGCAGCTGATATGTTGCCTTAATTTCTTGCAAGGCTAAATTCGATTGAATCGACACCACACCAGCTAAAGTTCGTAATTGATCACGTACAAAATTCCCATAAGCCTCTAAATTTTCTGCCACAACTAATAACATATAATCACACTCACCAGATACATTATAACAAGCCAAAATTTGTGGAATGTCACGTACTTGATTTTCAAAAATAATTGGTGCTTCGCTCGCATGCTCGCCTAAGCGAATTTGCGCAAATACAACCACGCCAAATCCTAGTTTTTCACGATTTAAATTCGCACGATAACCTTGAATAATGTTCTCTTGTTCTAAACGCCGTAAACGTCGCCAACAAGGTGCCTCGCTTAAGGCTAAACGTTCAGCAAGTTTGGCATTAGAAAGCCGTCCTTCTTGCTGCAAAATTTGTAGCAATTGAAGATCAACAGCATCTAGATCGCAAATTTCTTTCATAAAAAACCTATTAGGAGAAAAGAACCTGCTTAAAAAAGTAAAAACAAGCTAAAAATAGCAAGGTAATTTTGCATGAATCCACAGATAATTGCTAGATGTTGATTTTTTGGAGCTATTTTCAATGTTGAGTCTTTATTTGATTGCTTTAAGTGCGGCTTACTTATTACCAGGTCCTGACATGGCTTTGTTAATGGCGCAGTCAATCCAAAGAGGTATTGCTAATGCCCTCTTGACTGCGATTGGACTGGCTTGTGCACGCGCACTGCATGTACTTTTATCTGCTTTAGGATTAGCCGCTTTATTGGCAACGCATACCTTGTTATTCGATGCGGTACGATTTTTAGGTGTCCTTTATTTACTGTGGATGGCCTACAAAATGATTTCTGCTACCTATAATAAACCGACGAGAGTCACAACAACACAAAGTTATTTATACAGTTTTTCACAGGGCTTATTGACTAATTTACTTAACCCCAAAGCTCTAATTTTTTGCGCACTTTTCTTACCACAATTTATTGAACAAGATTTAGAGTTGTTCAGCCAATATCTTTATTTAGGCAGCTTATTAGTTATACTTGGCTTTTCTTTTGATTGCTTGTATATCTTACTTGCAAGCCAAGCACGTCATTATTTACAATCAAATTTAGGATTTAAACTACAAAAAATCATTTTTTCAAGTGTCTTTATTGCTGCCGCGGTTCGTTTAAGCATGAGCTAGCACTACTTTCAAGCTTGCCTGATTTGTGTATACTAGATGCGATTTAAAATGGATTCAATAATGACAAATAAACTCATCTTTAAGGAGATGCCTTTATGTCTCAGCTGGTCAAAACCGCTTCTTTAGGACTTGCGTTCGCTTTGATCGCTCCTGTACATGCAGAGGCACTACGCATTAGCTCTGGTAGCAAAGGGTTAACTTATTCATCTGTGTACACCAAAAATTTACTTGCCATGGCACAGGAACAACAGTTAGATGCACAGGAGCTTTTTTCTGCAGGCAGCCAGCAAAATATTGAGCGTATTCTTGCTGGACAAGCCGATATCGGCTTTACCCAAGCGGATATTTTGGCGCTTTATCTTGATAAACATCCACAAGCCAGCCAAAAAATTGGCTTAGGTGGTGAGCTAACTTCTGAGTGCGTTTATTTAGTTGCTAGCAAGCAATCTCATTTAAAAGATGAAGATGACATTGGTCAAAATACCAAATTGGCTATTGGCGAGAAAGGCAGCGGTTCTGTTGGAAGTTGGCAATATTTAGTCCGTTTGGAGGATGATTACCGCGAAGCCAGTGTTTATTATGAAGGTGGCTTATCTGCACTCACTAAAGTTATTTCTGGCCAATATGACGGTTTCGTTTGGGTTTCTGCGCCTAACCAAGATAATAAATATTTGCAAGCCATCAATGCTAATGCAGATAAATTAAGAATGATTTCTTTAGATGATTATTCACTTAATAACAAGCTACCTAATGGTAAAAGCGTCTACGATTTCCAAAAATCTACCTACAATACACAAGGGCTATTTGATAAAGAAGTCGTTGCGCCCTGCACCTCCACACTCATTATTGGTGATGCGACCAACCAAACAGCAATGGAGTTTATCCAAGAGGCTACTTTAATTAATAAACAACGTATTCTCAGCAAATAAAACCACCTCTTTTATATGCAGATAACTTTAAAAAAGCTTGTCTGCATATACTTCCTTTGATGTACCACAAAATACTTTGTAAAAAACTCGACACTCTTTGTCTTTAGTGCTCAAATAAAATTAAGACACTGCTTAACAAAGAGGTTTTATTGACATGCTTTCCTTGGCTCCCAAAACGATGCGTGGGTTTAGCATCCTTGAGTTAATGATGGTCTCTGTGATTCTCGCCATTTTAGCCTCTATGGCGGTACTGACTTATATGGAATATACAGACAGAGCAAAAATCACCGAAGCCCTTATCCATTTAGGACAAGTACGCAGTGAAGCCAGCGTATTTTATCAAAGCATGGGACATTTCCCCAATCAACTCAGTGAGTTAGGTGTGAACGCTATCCATACGAAATACATTCAAAGTGTGAGTTTACATCAGCCAAGTGGTAATCAAAGTTTACAGATTCGTGCTTATTTAGATCCTGTTCGCTTTTTCCGTATCGATGCCCAATCTAATGGTATCATGCTTTCTTCTGCACCCAGTGCCAGTGACGGCAGCTTGCAGTGGCGTTGTCAAAGTACCAGCATTCAAGGGATTAAAGCCCATATATTACCAGGTCACTGTCGCCCTTAATCACCAAGCCTTCAACTACCGAGGTGCGGTTTTTTCTCCGTTTGATATGCCATTTGCTGAGCAAGCGCGCCTTGGCCTGCACGCGCTTGTGCCCATGCTAATAAATTCAAATTTGCTGTCGATTTTCCTAAATGTCCACGTTTAAAACCCAAATGCAACACTTCCACCGCACGTTGCGGTACATTTTGCTGCACCATAAAATTGGCCAAACGCTGATAATCTTGCTCACGAGTTAAATAACCACGCAGCCAAGCTGCTCGGTAAATCGCCAAGGTTTTATCAAGATGTCCACGTTGCTGATAGACTTGTGCTACCTGCTGCCAATACATGACTTTATGCGGATAAGTCTTCAGCAAATGCCGGCTAACCTTCAAAGCCGCGCGCCAATCTTTTTGATGCACGGAAGCCGCCAATTGTAGTTGAAACCAAGCCTCAGGCACTGCTTCAGGTGTTTGTTTTTGTATAGCCTTTTGCACATTCACTGCCACTTGCGACCACAGCTTCTCTTGGCTATAGGCTTGCGCTAACGCAAGATAATCTTGGGCCGTGATTTGTATTTTAGGCACGCCTTGCATCCAAGTTTGCATTGCTTGGATACCTGCTTGTGTTTGTTGCAAACGCCAGTGCAAACCTGCCAAGGTATGCCACATACTTAAAGCTTCTGCTTGTGTTAATACCTGTAAAGCTAGTGCCTGCTTAAGCGCTTGCACAGCTTGTGCATAAGCTGCTTGCTGCATCGACATTTGTGCTTGTAAACGCCACCCATAAGCCTGCTCTAAAGGGAACTGACTTGCAATTAATGTTTTCAAGGCGGCTTGTGCTGGTTGGTATTGTTTTTTTTGTATGTAAACTTGCGCAGCCTGTACTTGCTGTATCCCTTGCGGGGATATTTTTGCCGCATTCGCCACAGAAAAATTTAAACTAAAACCTATTACAATCAATAAGACACGTATCATCTTTTATTCCTTAAGGTTTTATTAATCCAATGTAAACTCTAGGCGCTGACGTGTACGGAAAGGACGCGCTTGACCTTGTTCTATCCGTGGTTGAAAGTGCCACCGAGTTAAAGCGCGGCGTACACTGGTTTCAAAGATACCGGCCGGTTCAGCTTCGATAAATTCCACTGAATCCATCACCACTTGACCTTGCTCATCAACAATAAATTCCACTAACACCTGTCCCTGAATCCCACGTAACAAAGCACGTCTTGGGTACTGTGGATGTTGACGTTGCCGCGGCATGGCTTCTAAATCCATATGCAGGCTAGTAGATGTTGGTGCGTTTGGTATTTGCGCATGAGGATTAACAGCTTCTTGCAAGCTTTGCATATCTAAAGCTGGCATAGGCAACTCACTTACCGTCGCAAGCTCTTGTAACTGAGGTATCGGAGGCGCTTGAGGGCTCAAGACCACAGGCGAGGGCGCTGGTGTGGGCGGCCTTTGCGGTGGCAGCATGGGCGACGGTGGAATAGGGGCTTGTGGCAAGCTTGGTGGCTGGCTCTCAGTTTGTGTTGGGCTTGATGTGCTCGGTGCTTGAGTTGCTGCGGTCCATTGCAGCGTTTCTGTTGCTATCTCAGGTAGCGGTTGGCCTATGCCTGCCAAATACGCCAAAAGATTAAACAGCAACAAGCTGATCCCTAGCGACAAGGGAACACCATACAACCAAGACATCTAGCCTTCCCCCTGCTGGGTTGCCACGGCAATCTCCTGTATCCCAGCAGCTTTTGCAGTATCCAACACTTGAATTAGCAAGCCTGTGTGCGCTCTTTTATCCGCCTGAATTAACAAGCTTGCTTGTGGCTGCTCTCGGTGTAGCAAGCTTAAACGTTTGGCTAATAAGCCGATATCCAGCGGCTGCTGATCTAACCAAATTTCCCCTGCTGCTGTTAAGGCAATTGGGATGCTTTCTGGCTTAGTGGCACTTGCCGTGCTTGATTCCGGGCGCTCGACCTTGACCCCTGCTTCACGAATAAAAGTGGTTGAAACAATAAAGAAAATCAGCATGATAAAGACAATATCCAACATGGGCGTCATATCAATTTGCGTATCTTCTTCTGGCAAATCTAATTGTAAACGTCTAGACATATTTCCTATTTCCTTCTGCAGGTTTTGACAGTGTCAACTGCAAAGCTTGGCGCTGGCTCCAACGTTGTAACGGTGTACATACCAATAACCCCACCACAGCAATCAAAATACCGGCAAGCGTTGGTAAGGTCGCGCGTGCAACTCCTGCGGCCATGAGTTTAGGGTTAGCCGTGCCTGTCATC
The DNA here is from genome assembly GCF_900108915.1 of Allopseudospirillum japonicum. Lineage (GTDB taxonomy): Bacteria > Pseudomonadota > Gammaproteobacteria > Pseudomonadales > Halomonadaceae > Pseudospirillum > Pseudospirillum japonicum. The sequence goes on along the minus strand of NZ_FNYH01000012.1, from coordinate 10,925 downwards.
GCTAACACATCAAAGACTTGAATCATGCCCGTGACTGTGCCTAATAAACCAATCAAAGGACATAAACTAATAAGATTGCGGATTAATGGCCAAACTGCCTCCAGAGCAAGGCGCAAATCTACCTGATCCATAGAATGAGTAGCCAAGGCACGATCTTGAGGATAAATACGCCAACAAAACCACAAACGTTCCAAAAGTAACGCCCATAAAATCCAACACAAAAAAAATAAAGCCTCAACGACAGGGCCGCCTGCATGTAAAAACGCTTGCAGATAAGGCCACCAAGCTTGTCCGTCCATGCTAATGTCCTACAGGCATTTGTAGCACAAGTGCCATGCTTTTTTGCTGCAATAAACGCAGCATACGCCGACAACGTGCCGCTAATAAGCTGTGGCAAAATAATAGGGGAATGGCGACGCACAAACCTAATACTGTGGTGATCAAGGCTTGCGAAATCCCCCCTGCCATTAATTGAGGGTCACCTGTGCCAAATAAGGTGATACTTTGGAAGGTCGCAATCATACCGGTCACAGTGCCTAAAAGTCCCAACAAGGGCGCGACACTTGCAACCAGCTTTAAGAACGTCAGGCCTTGCTCAATGGCAGGCGCTTCTTTTAATAGCGCTTCTTCGATACTTAATTGGCAAGCCTCACGATCCTGTGCTTGCTGCCCCGCCAGCAACAAACGTCCTAAAGGATTATGCGCATTAGCTTGCTGCAAGTGCTTACATTGACGCTTTACTTGGATTTCCAATGTTAACGTTACTAACAATTTCCATAAGGCAAGCAGACCGCCTAAAGCTCCCAAAGCAAGGATGACATAACCTACTAATCCACCTTGTTGTAACCTTTGCTGCCAATTAGGTTGCTGTGCTAGCAGGCTCAATACTTCACCTTGCGTCGGATCCAAAGTGAGATGACCTGCACCTGTACGGAAAAAATCCGCGGCCTGAGCTTGGATTTTGGCTTTAGGCTGCACTGAGTAATAACTTAACCCCTGATCTGCTTGATATTGCAGATATTTTCCTTGCGCATTCACTGCAAGAAAGCTACCTATCCCTAACACAGATTCCGAATGAGACTTGCCTGTTTCATCAATTACAGCGAGTTGAAATTTGGCAACTTGTGCAGAAGCCCATAAATCATGTTGTAAAATGGCGGCAAAATCTTCTAATTGCTGCACACTGGGAAAGGTATTTTCCTGAGCAAACGCAAAAACTTGCAAGCGCTGCGGATAGAAAGCGGTTAATAGCGACTTATCAAAATCTGCTTGCAAAGCCTGAGCTTGTTCCTTCACCACGGTGGCAATTTCTTTTAACTCTCCACTTTCCTGCTGCAGTTGGGTTTGCAATTGCGTTAGCTGGGTTTGATTGGCCGCAAAAGCGTCTTGTAACTGCGCCTGTTGTGCTTTTAACTCGGCTAACTGGGTTTGGGCTTGGGCGAGTAATTCGGTTTGTTGGGCATGATGCGCGCGAAACTCTGCTAAACGTGTTTGGTCTGTACGTGCATCTTGGCTACTTAACGCACGGGCTTGCTGTAATAAGGCGTCTAAAGCTTCATCAGCCCAAGTGCTTGCAGGCCATAAGGCTAGCAGTAAACATAAGCGAGGGAGCGGGTTACTCATGTACCTTCTCCCCTTGGGCTAATTGAGGCATAAATAAAGGCAAGGTAAGCAAATCTGGTAACATATTCTCATCAGCCATGCTTAGACCCTTGCTTAATAACGCCTGATCTTGCGGATTCAAGGGTTGCCAAATTTGCTGTTCAGCATGCCAACGTGTACCTTGCGTGGCCGTTAAATTTTGATAAAACCAACCCACACGTCCAACACGTAAAAAACGAACTTGCTGAGGTGTTTGCTGCGCATCCAAGATTTGTCCTTGCCAAGCGACAAACTCATGCCCATATTGAATTTCTGTTTGATAAGCCTCTAACAAATGGCGATATTTATCCGCCAAACTCAACTGAGCATCATCAAGCTGCTGTCCCAAAGCTGCCAAAGCTTGTAAACGCCGCTGGTGCAAAAATGGCATATCTTGAGCCACAAAATCGTGTAACGCCTGATACATATCCACTAATAGAGGTAAAGCTGCCGCTTGCATCTTTTCAACCACAGCTAATTGCTGTTGTGTTTGCGCAATTTCTGCTTCCTGCTGTATCAACATACGCTCAACTTGTTGGTTATAAGTGGTTAGCTGCCGAATATGCTGCAAATGCTGTTGATATTGACGATATGCCGCCTCTGCCTCCTGATCCAAATGCGTAATTTGCTGTTGTACTTGCGCACCTTGACGATGACTTTCTAACAATACCTGCTCGATTTGTTGGATGGCTGCATTCTCCGCCTGCACCAACCCAGCCCAACCTAGCCCTAAGCTAAACGTGAGGCTAACGACCGCTCTTATCCTGACTTGTATCTTCATAAAGTCATCCATTGTGCTTATTCAATACATCATTAATGCGGTAGTTTATCCTCTAAAAATACAAATAACAACGATTTGCATTAACTTACAAAAGATACACCAGCATTTGGTCTTTGACAAAGAGATGCGTATGCTACATTTTTTACTTTGCTTGACACGGAGGAACACACATTGAACGCACGTAAAGCCGTGGTAATTTATTCTGGTGGTATGGATTCCTTTACCTTGTTGCATCAGGTGATTCAACAAGGATACCAAGTCTATCCTGTCTCTTTCGATTATGGCCAACGCCACGCACGTGAGCTTGCGGCAGCGAAACACGTATGCCAAATGCTCAACTTGCCACATCAATGTATTGATCTACGCAGCATTCAACCCTTGCTAGATCAATCTGCCTTAACCGGCCAACACCCTGTACCTCAAGGCACCTATGCACCAGAAAATCTCCAGATTACCCTAGTCCCCAATCGTAATATGATTCTGCTTTCTTTAGCGATTGCTTATGCCGTCAACTTGGGTGCAAATGAATGTTTCTATGGTGCGCATGGTGGCGATCATGTGCTTTATCCAGACTGTCGACCTGAGTTTGTGACAGGGATGGATCAAATGGCACAAATTTCCAACTTGCAACCTGTGCGTATTCGTGCGCCTTTTTTGCACTATGATAAAGCAGATATTTTGCGTCTTGGGCAAGCGATGCACCTAGATTATGCCCTTACTTGGACCTGTTATCAGGGCGCTGAACAACCTTGTGGTACTTGTAGTGCGTGCCACGAACGTGCACAAGCCTTTGCAGCTTGTGGGTGTGCTGATCCTTTAATAGGCTAAATAAGGATGAGAAAAGATTTTAATCTTAAGCACTTATATTATTTTTGGGTGATAGCTCAAGCGGGTTCGATTGCCCAAGCCAGTGATCAACTCGATTTAGCACCGCAAACCTTAAGCGGGCAATTATCTAGCTTTGAGGCCTATACAGGCGCACTCTTTGCACGCAAAGGGCGCGGTTTAGTACTGACACCTTTAGGACAAGCCGTAAAAGCTTATGCAGATCAAATATTTACCCTAACAGGGGAACTAGATCAGCTCTTGCAACAGCCTAGCGGCCAAGTCCCACTAAAATTTTCTGTCGGTATTTCTGCCTCTGTACACAAAATTAATGCCTATCATCTGTTAGCACCGGCTTTAGCTTTAGATCGTCCACTCAATCTCACCTCAGTGACTGGTTATTTACCTAATTTATTGCGTGATCTGCGCCGCCAGATGTTAGATGTTGTCATTAGCGATCAAGCTCAAACGGCTGATTTAGGGCAAGATTTATATCGTTTTTTGCTTTCATCCTCTCCTTTAACCTTATTTGCAGCACCTGAATTAGCCACAAAACTAGCACCCCATTTTCCGCATTCGCTAGATGGTCAACCCTTACTGATTCAAGGTGCCAATAGTGCTTATGTACACCAATTACAAGATTGGTTAAAACAGCAGCATATCCAAATGCAAATTTATGCCGAAATCAATGATAGTGCTCTAATCAAGGTCTTTGGACGTAAAGGTAAAGGGATTTTTGCCGCCCCAACCAATATTCAACACGAGGTCTGTCGCCAATATGTGGTGAGGCCTTTAGGGGAAGTGAGTACAGTCAAGGTGGAGCATTTTGCCATTTGCCGTACCCCTCGCCCCATCCATTTAGGGATTCAAGGGATTTTGCAAAACGCCCCCTTAGCACACTTGTAAGTGTTAGCCCTGTTTTTTGTATGCATCTTTCCTTGTATCAATAAATTTTTGGCATTGACTTTGCTTATGCACTTTAAAGCCTTTGATATTGATGCCTTAAGGTGATGCAGATGACAGGATTAGCGTTAGAGGATACACGGGCAAGTGCTGCTTATGATGAGCTACTTGATGTTCAAGGCTTACCACGTCAGGAATTTAAAGCACTGACAGATTTTTTGCACAAAATGACGGCAGAGCAATTGATCCATCGTCAAAAAGAAGTGCATTTATGTATCCGTGAGATGGGCATTAGCTTCACTGTTTATAGTGAAGGGGAAAATATTGACCGAGAATGGCCTTTTGATTTAATTCCGCGCTTGATTAGCCTGAAAGAGTGGCGTCATACCCGCATTGGTTTAATTCAGCGTTTAAAAGCGCTTAACCATTTTATTGATGATATTTATAACCGCCAAGAGATCCTTGCCGAAGGCATCATTCCCGAGTATGTCATTCAACAGTCAAAAGGCTTTCGTCCGCAATGTCTTGGTATCTCGCCCGCCTTTGGTGCTTGGGCGAATATTTGCGGCTCTGATTTAGTGCGTGATGCCAGCGGTGAATTTTATGTGCTAGAAGATAATTTGCGGGTCCCTTCTGGGGTATCCTATATGCTGGAAAACCGCAAAGTGATGAAGCGGATTTTTCCTGAGGTTTTCGAACACCAAGACATTTTACCTAATTCAGATTATCCCAACCGCCTACGCCAATTAATGTGCGAAATGGCACCGACGAATGCTTCCAACCCCACCTTGGTTGTCTTAACCCCTGGTGTGTATAACTCCGCCTATTTTGAACACAGCTATCTTGCACAACAAATGGGGGCTTACTTGGTTGAGGGACAAGACCTCTTAGTGCAAGACGATTTTTTGTATATGAAAACGGTAGCAGGTCTACAAAAAGTGGATGCTGTTTACCGGCGTGTTGATGACGAATTCCTTGATCCACAAGTGTTCCGCAAAGATTCCATGTTAGGCGTTGCCGGATTAATGCAAGTGTGGAAAAAAGGCCATGTGGCCTTAATTAACGCCCCTGGTGCAGGTGTTGCCGATGACAAGGTAGTTTATGCGTATGTACCGGAGATGATTCGCTACTACCTGAACGAAACCCCATTGATTCATAGTGTCCCCACCTATTTGTGTGTTGATGAAGATCAGCGCGCTTATGTGCTCGACCATTTGCAAGATTTAGTCGTGAAGCCGGCCTGCGAGTCCGGCGGCTATGGCATGTTAATTGGACCTCACTCAGAAGCACACGAACGCCAAGCCTTCCGCAAAGCCATCTTAGACAATCCACGTAATTATATTGCGCAACCTACCTTACAACTGTCCACCGTACCGACTTTATGTGAAAACACTTTACAGCCTCGGCATGTAGATTTGCGTCCTTTTATCTTGCAAGCGGCCAGCCATTATGTGACCGAAGGCGGGCTCACCCGAGTTGCCCTCCGTGAAGGCTCTTTAGTAGTCAATTCTTCACAAGGGGGCGGCAGCAAAGACACTTGGATTTTAGATACCGGCGAAATTTAAACCTAAGGTGGACCTATGTTATCTCGTGTTGCAGAAAATATTTATTGGATGGGGCGCTATGCTGAACGCGCCGAAAGTAGCGCCCGTTTAGTCAAATCAACCTATGACATGCTGTTAGATTTGCCACGGCAAATGCCCGTTTCTTGGGGATCTTTATACGAAGTCTTTGGCTGTGTTCCACTCGAAAACACCCAGATACAAACAACCACCCCGATGCATTCAGCTTGGTCAGAAACCGGTGTCATGTTTAGCTTAATTGGCGATCCGCAACACCCAAGTTCTATTTGCGCTTCCATCGCAGCAGCGCGGGCCAATGCACGCAACAGCCGAGATATGTTGCCCCAAACCAGCTGGGAAACTTTGAACGCTTGCTACCATTACACGCGCGATCAGCGTCTCTTGTTAGAAACTCGCCAAGGCCGTATTCGTTATTGCGAGCAAATCCAATACCAATGCGAGCGATTTATCGGCATTTTGATGAATGCTTTAGAGCGTGATTATAGTTATTTCTTTTTTCGTCTTGGGCAAATGATTGAACGCGCCGATATGGTCACTCGTTTGATTGACGCCAAAGCCAGCCTTGCGTTAACCCTCAAACACAATCTAGATACAGACCAAAAACAGCGGCAAGCCCTATCCTTTGCCACTTATGAAGCCTTTTTCTGGCTCAATGCACTTGAAGCCCTTGGGGCAAGTCAAAGCTTCCGCCGTCTAAGTCCACATGCGGTAGATCAGGAAAGAGTCTTGCATTTTCTTTTAGAAGAAAGCCGCCAACCACGTACCCTGATGTATGCTTTACAAGAAATCAAAAGCTTACTGCCTGCACTACCTCACGCACATATACTAAGCCCCCATCTCCATGAATTAACACAGAGCACGCATCAGGCGGCACAAGCGCAACTTGAAGAAGTGACTCAAGCCATGGACGATCTACAAAGCAAACTCGGCGAGTTGCATGATGCCATGCGTCATTGTTTCTTTGTCGCCCATGCCGCTTAGTTGATACACCTTTTAAAGGAAGCTGCTATTTATGAATATCCCCTGGCTCAATGCATCCTCTTATGCCTATCAAGGTTGGGATGAGCTGTTTACTGCCGAGGGTGATATTCGCCCCCATTGGCGTCCTTTTTTGATGATGCAACAACATCTCAGCTTGGCACAAATCGAACAGCATAAAGAAGCACTGGCTCAGCACCTGCAAGAAAATGGCGTGACTTATAATGCCTATGCAGAAGAATCAAAAGGCGCGCGTCCTTGGCAACTCGACCCTTGTCCGCTGATTCTAGATGGGGAGGAATGGCTGACTTTAGAAGCCGGTTTACAACAACGTGCCACCTTATTTAATGCCTTATATCAAGATATGTACGGCGAGCAGCGCCTATTACAAGAGGCTTGTATTCCGGCGGAGTTAGTATATCGACATCCTGGATTTTGCCGACCTGCACTTTCTTTGCCCCAGCTTTACCCGTACGCTTTATTTCACGCGGCCTTTAATCTGGTGCGTGGCAGTGATCGCCAATGGTGGGTGATTTCCGAACGCTTGCAAGCGATTCAAGGTGCAGGCTATGCACTAGAAAGCCGTCTAGCAATGGCGCGCGTTTATCCCCAACTATTACGCCATTGCCAAGTGCAAAGGCTGGCCTCTTATTTTACTGCCATGCATCAAGGGATCATGGCCGCAGTGGAACACTCAGATCCGCATGTGGTGCTTTTGTCACCTGGTCCACAAAACGAGACCTATTTCGAGGATGCCTACCTTGCAAGCTATCAAGGTTATACCCTAGTACAAGGGGATGATTTAATTGTTCGTGATGGTTATGTCTGGTTAAAAACCCTGCATGGACTCAAAAAAATCGATGTGATTGTGCGCCGTATTAGTGATGCCTATGCAGATCCTCTACATTTGCGGCCAGATTCTTATATTGGCGTTGCCGGCTTATTAGAAGTTGTGCGCCAACGCAAGGTTTTACTGATTAACCCTTTGGGTAGTGCTTTACTAGAAAGCCCTGCTTTATATCCATTTCTTGCGCAAGCTTGCGAGCGCCTTTTAGGCGAGCCACTCCAACTCCCCAATGCAGCCACTTGGTGGTGTGGCGATCCCCAAGCCCTTTCCTATGTCCTTGCCCATTTCCAGCAACTGGTGATTAAACATATTAGCGATCCAAGACAAAATGTTTTTCCAGCCCTGCTATCCAAAGCAGAACAGGCCCAACTCAAAGCGCGTATTCAAGCTGATCCCGCTTTGTATGTCGGCCAGCAAGCGCTGGATAGAGGCACGTTACCTTGTTGGAGCGAGCAAGGTTTACAAGCCCGCGAAGGTGTCTTGCGAACTTTTGTCAGTGTCGGTCCTCAAGGTTACCAAGTCATGCCAGGTGGATTAACCTTTAGCGCGCGCGCACCTGGACAGCGCATTATTAGTACCCAAGCCGGTGCGATTAATAAGGATACTTGGGTACAGGCTAGTCCCTCACTGCCTTTGCGCCCTTATCATTCGCGCCGTGCTCTGATGCAGCATTTTCAAAATGACGCCTTGCGAGTCATTTCTAGCCGTACTGCAGAGAATCTTTTTTGGCTAGGGCGCTATAGCCAAAGAGCCGAATGGGTCGCACGTTTAATGCGCCAAATTATTAAAAGTGTCTTTGAGGATGAAGCGAATTTATTTGCCGAAGTAGAAACCAGCCAACTCTTAGCCCCTTCAACACTGACCTTTTTACACTTATTACAAAAATTTTTAGATTTGCCCTTATTTGATCCCAATCACTGCCAGCAGACAGATCCAGTCGAAGCCTTAACCCAACCTTTATTATCTTTAGCTATTGATACCCATATTTATAAAGGTTTAACTCCCATGCTAGAAGCCATGCATAGATCCGCTTTCCATAGTCGTGATTTATGGTCGACTGAAAGCTGGCGTGTGATGAATGAGTTGAGCGAATCTGTACCCGCACTGAGTCGCAGTCAGACCCTAATTGATTTAGCACAAGAAATAGAAACGCTCCTTGGGCATTTAATGGCGCTTAATGGGTTAATTGCCGATAGTATGAATCAAGATGATAGTTGGCGGATGTTAGATACCGGACGTCAATTAGAACGCGCTCTCTGTTTATCTCATTTAGTACAATATAGCTTAGAATTTAATCGACCAGAACATGAAGTCGCTACCTTATCTATGCTTTTGGCCTGCAATGATAACATGATGAATTTCCGCCGTTATTATCGTGGTGAACTCTCTAGCGAGCCGGTATTAACTTATTTATTATTAAATCGCGTCAACCCACGTAGTATGGCGGCACAATTAGAAAAATTGCAAAAACACCTACGTTTAGTATTAGGGACAGAACACCAAATTAGCCATGCAGAAAAACGGGTACTTGCGGCTTTTACTCATTTACAATTAGCCGACATCCCCACCTTGTTGTGCACAGATGTACACCAAAGGCGCACGGCTTTAGTGACCTTAATGAGGCAAGTGTTCCAAGCCTTAGAAACTGCCTCTAATGAAGTGTCTGCACAGTGTTTTATCCACACACGCAAAGTACGCAACAGCCAATGGCCGCTGGAGACCCCTTAAATGTCGACCGATTTCAGCCAAGCTCGCCGTTACCGTGTACGCCACACAACCAAGTATCTTTATCCTCAGGAAGTCAGTTATGGGCAAAATGTCGGCTATCTAGTGCCTCTGAACCAACCAGGACAAGAGCGCCTTGCATGGCGCTTGCAAGTTGATCCACCGATTCCAGATTACCAAATTTATACAGATTACTTGGGCAATGAGGTGCTTTATTTTGCGGTTGAGCGTCCCCATCCTTATTTAGCTGTCACCGCAGAAAGCGAAGTGCGTTTAACCCCAGTTGCCGCACCTATCCAAGATATGCCTTGGGTAAAAGCCCGCCAGCAACTAGCAACCCAAGCCCCCCATGTACGCCAATTTTGTTTTAGCTCTCCCCATATTCCCCATCCAGACCTTTGCCATACCCTCGCCCAAGCGGCCTTCCCAAGCACACACACTGGGCTGATTGCAGGTTGCCAACATTTAATGCAGCTGATTTATCAAGATTTCTGTTATCAACCTCATGCGACCCAAGTCGATACGCCTCTTGATGAGGTTATGCGTAACCGCCAAGGGGTTTGTCAAGATTTTGCCCATGTCGCCATTGCTGCTTTACGTAGCCTCGGACTGGCTGCCGCTTATGTAAGTGGCTATTTAGAAACCTTGCCACCGCAAGGACAAGAAAAACTAGTAGGCGCGGATGCCTCCCATGCTTGGTTTAGCCTGTGGGTTCCTCATTATGGCTGGTTGGATTTTGATCCCACCAACAATATTCAGCCACAAGGCCAGCATATTTGGGTCGCCCGTGGACGCGATTTTAGCGAGGTGACGCCACTCAAAGGTGTGTACTTAGGCTTAGGTGTCCCAGAATTACAAGTGGCGGTCGATGTGCAAAGGATCGAATAATTCGAGGTATTAAACTGATAAAATCTGTTTTTTTGGAAGGAAAAAGCATCTATCTTGTGTCTAACGGTGAGCCAATCAACAATACCTATTAAGCCCACACAGGAGCAATGCCATGAAAACAATTCACAAATACAGCCTAGGGGAAGATACAGGTCTAGTGAAAGTTGCTTTAAAAGCAGGTTACCAGTTAGTACGTTTTGAACATGTGTTGGCAGAAAAAGCTTTATTTGTTTGGGTTGAAGAGCCACTGCGTGCGGATATTCCCCAAGTCGAAGTACACTTTAAAGTGATTAAAACAGGGGAACCTGTACAAGATACTTATCAATATGTGAGCACCGCAGTGGATGTGCTAGGGCCAGAAACTTATCACTTATATTTGGATACGCGCCCGCAGGCTGCATTAACCCAAGCTGCTTAGATCTCGCCCCGCCCCCGTCTTGCTACGGGGGTTTTTATTTTAGCTGCCACTTACACCAGCGATCTTACCCCTAACAGATAAGAAAATCTCTATTTACGCTTCAATTCCCGCATTAAAACCTTTATTTTGTTTCAGTTAATCCAGAGCACACGCTAACAGAGGCTGATCTTGTTGACTGCTTCCCCCCCCTAAAGGAAGGGGATTCCCAATTCATCGAGAACAGGACACAGGTGCTTGACCTATGCCACTTACATTCTCTCCAAGGGCTAACACCGCCAGCCCGGCGGCTTTAATGTTGGTCGCGGCATTAATGTCACGGTCATGGTCTGCGCCACA
>NZ_FNYH01000011.1 GCF_900108915.1 Allopseudospirillum japonicum | reverse complement strand
CGCGCCGATGATAGTGTGGGGTCTCCCCATGTGAAAGTAGGTTATCGTCAAGCACCTAATAGAAAAACCCTCAAGCACCTGCTTGGGGGTTTTTTGCGTTCGCAGTATGCTAGATGTTTTATCAGCAAAATGGGCTGTAAAAATTATGAACAACAAAACTTCCGACTCTGGCTATCAATTGCTAAAGCAAAGGCGATTTTTGCCTTTTTTTATTACTCAAGCTTTAGGAGCCATGAATGACAATATTTACAAGAATTCACTTTTATTACTACTCACTTTTGGAATAAGTCAGCAAATGGGAATGAATAGTCATCTGCTTAATAATTTAGCTGCGGGACTTTTTATTCTACCTTTTTTTATTTTTTCTGCTTTAGGCGGCCAGCTTGCTGACAAATATGATAAAGCTTTTCTGATTCGCAAAATTAAAGGCCTTGAAGTGATTATTATGTCACTAGCGGGCATTTGTTTTTTTCTTAATTTTTATTGGGGTTTATTAGCATTATTATTTTTTATGGGAATGCAGTCAGCTCTTTTTGGCCCCGTTAAATATGCTATTTTACCGCAGAATTTAAGTGCTAAAGAACTCGTTGCAGGGAATGCTTGGGTTGAGTTAGGAACCTTTATGGCTATTTTATTAGGTACTCTAGCTGCAGGGATTTTAGTGACTTGGGGGCAAGCTTTCAGTGTCGCACTAGCAGTCATTGTATTAGCAGTGGTTGGCTGGCTTGCTAGTCTAGCAATTCCCATAACTAAAGCGGAAAACCCTAAGCTGATTGTTAATTTTAATTTTTTCAGTAGTACTTGGGATTTACTTAAATATGCCTATCAAGATAAAAATATTTGGTTAACTTTATGGGCAATTAGCTGGTTTTGGTTTTTAGGAGCGAGCTATCTGACTCAATTTCCTACTTATGCACGTGACTTTTTATATGCTGATGCACAAGTAGTAACTTTGTTGTTGGCTATGTTTTCTATTGGTGTGGCTATTGGGTCTTTATTATGTGAGAAATTATCCTATGCACGCTTAGAGCTAGGGATGGTCCCTTTGGGATCTTTACTAATTACTTTGGGAGGGCTAGGTTTAATTAGTGTTCATATCGAAGTAAGTACAACTTTAACCCAATTAACTCATTTTTTAACAGAAAGATATGCATGGCAGGTGATAGTTTCACTTTTGATACTTGGAATAGGTGGTGGCTTATATATCGTTCCTTTATATACTTTACTACAGCAAAGAAGTGCTCGGGATCATAGAGCACGTATTATTGCAGCTAACAATGTAGTGAATGCTTTGATGATGGTATTCAGTGCTTTAGCTGGTATCTTTTTCTTGGTCATGCTTGAATGGAATCTTGCTGAATTCTGGATGTTACTTGCCTGTATTAATATTCTGGTTGCAGCCATTATATATACTTATATTCCTGAATTTACACTACGTTGTGTTATTTGGTTAACGTGCCACTTATTATACCGAGTGAGAGTCAATAATATACAGCACTTGCCTGATGAAGGACCTGTTTTGGTGATCTGTAATCATGTAAGTTATATTGATGCTTTATTACTAGGTGGCATGATTCGACGTCCTGTGCGTTTTGTGATGGATAAACCTATTTATCAAATCAAAGCGTTAAATTGGTTTTTTCGTTTAGCACAAGCCATTCCTATTGCAAGTGAACGCCACGATCCACAGGGGCTGCGTAAGGCCTTTGCACAAATTGATATGGCCTTGGCCGCTGGCGAATTAGTCCTTATTTTTCCAGAAGGACGCCTAACCCCGAACGGCCAACTGCAGCCTTTTAAAGCTGGGGTATTACGTATTTTACGTCAACGCTCTGTGCCAGTGGTGCCTATGGCATTGCAAGGGCTTTGGGGATCTTGGTTCTCACGTTCTGGTGGTATGGCTTTTCGTAAGTGGCCCAAGCGTTTGCGTGCCCCTGTCACTTTAAACGTTGGCGACCCCATCATGCAGGTTACAGAAATGCAAGTGCTACAGCAGCAAGTTGAACATCTTTTGAGGCAAGAAATTAATTAAGGTATGACGATTTCTAGCCCGATTGGCAAGGGGTTTCGGGCTATTTTGCTAAGGCTTAAAAAGGCGTGATCGTTAAAATGTCAAATAATGAGTGTTAAATACTCAATATTCCTGCTAACTTTGCTAAGGATCACTTTTGCAAAATGATGCTTACCTTTAAAATGACTGGATTTGTACAAGTCTGGCACTAAGTCACATCTAAGCACCTATCTACAAGGAAGGTTGCCTTATGAGTAGCCTGTTTAACACGATTAATCAGCGCACCCAAATAGCTGGCTCCAACCGCTTTGAGGTTTTGCTATTCCGCCTAGGCGATCATTACCTATACGGCATGAACGTGTTTAAGGTCAACAAAATCATCCCGCGAGGGCGTTTACAAGGACGTAAAAATGAGCAGTCTGGGCTGCTTGGATTGCTTAACACCCAAGATTACGGGACTTTACCGGTTTTTGACTTACGTCACAAAATTGGTAAAGGCGCTTTACCAGCAAGTTCAATTCACAATGTGGTCATTACTGAATATAACCGTCAAGTACTGGGTTTTTTGGTCGGTGCTATTGAAGGAATTCGCAATGTGGAATGGCAAAAGGTTAAGCATGCGCCAAGTCATATTGGCAAGGATCATTTTTTAACTGCAGTGTACGTTGAAGAAAACAGCATAGTACAGATTCTCGACCTAGAAAAGTTCATGGAAGAGCAACTGCATTTAAAGGCGCAAGCAGAACATGCGGCTTTAGGTGCTAAATTGGACGATGACCGCTTAATTTTAGTTGCAGATGATTCTAAAACGGCACTGAAGTTTTTGGTAAACAGTATTAAAAGCATGGGGTTACAAGTACAAGCTTGTCATAATGGCCAAGAGGCTGCAGACTGGTTAGCAGAACACGCACAAACGCAACCGCCTGCGCTTGTGATCACCGATATCGAAATGCCGCAAATGGATGGCTATACACTAACGCGCACGATACGTGAAATGCCAAATATGCGCCAAGTACCTGTTATTTTACATACTTCCTTAAGCGGCGCTTTTAACCAAGATATGGCCAAGAAGGTCGGTGCGAATGGATTAGTTGCCAAGTTTTGTGCAGGTGATTTGACACGTTTACTACTAGATCACCTTGGTGAAGTGCCTTGCCAAGAAGAAGCACAAGCTTTAGCCGCTACGGCTTCTCCTTAAATTGTCTACCACTCAAACAGTACCCATTGGGGCACAAGTAACACGTCTCTTTCTTGACGAATAAAGTGCCCGTCACCTTTTGCATTCACTAGAAAATAAGGACGCCCCACCTTGGGGGTGACTTTGATTGCGTAGATCTGCCCATTGATCTTATATTCTTCTAGCTGCTGCTTTTCAGTCTGTTGAATACGTACCTCAGTTTCAGGCAAATCATTAGCATAACCTAGACTGGCAAGTGTCAAGCTTAGCAGCACAAATGCACGCTGAATGTAGACTGACATCTGGCACCTCCTCAAAAATAAATACTTGGTTTTAAGAATAAGGCAAGGCGCACAAATTTGCTATGATAAGCCTAATTTTTTGTTGAAATCCATCTCATGAATATAAGGTTAATCGAATGCCTACGCCGCCTACAGTTATTTTAGTTGATGCCTCTTCTTATTTATATCGTGCTTTTAGTGTTCTGCCTCCTTTGATTGATTCTCAAGGACGTCCCACAGGTGCTATGCTGGGCACATTAAAAATGTTAAAACGCTTGCAAAAAACCTATCCTCAAGTACCTATTATTACAGTTTTTGATGCCAAAGGGGAAAATTTCCGCCACAAATTATATAAAGAATATAAGGCAAATCGTACAAGTGCGGATCCAGATTTAATTTTACAAATAAAGCCTTTGCATGCTTGTATTCGTGCTTTAGGTTTGCCGCTTATTTCTCAGGAAGGTGTAGAAGCAGATGATGTTATTGGTGTGCTTGCTTATCAAGCCAGCCAAGCAGGGCATCAAGTGCTGATTATTTCTGGTGATAAAGATCTATGCCAATTGATTAACGAAAAGGTACACATGCGTACCATGGATCAAAGAGACCATTATTTTGATCCGGAAGGTGTTAAAGAGAAATATGGAATATCACCTGAATATATAGTTGATTACTTAGCTATTAAAGGAGACACCTCTGATAATGTGCCAGGCGTTAAAGGGATTGGAGAAAAAGGCGCACTTGCATTAATTCAGCATTTTGGGCACTTGCAAGATATTTATGCACATCTTGATCAGGTGGCAGAAATACCTGTACGGGGTGCGAAAAGTCTTGCCAAAAAGTTACAAGAAGATCAAGAAAGTGCTTATTTATCTTTAGAGCTAGTACGTATTTATCATGAATATGAAAATATTAATCTAGATATTGATTGGCAAAACCTTAAGATGGCACAAATGGATGTTGAACAAGTTCGCCAATTATACCAAGATTTTGAATTTAATTCTTTACTCAAAGAGTTAGAAGAAGAGCAGCTAGGAACGCAAGACACAAAAGCTATCTATCAATGTATTCAAGAGTTATCGGATTGGCACCGCTATTTAGAAGAAATAGCAAGTGCACCCGCTTTTGTGATCGATTTGGAAACCACAAGTTTAGATAGCAAAAATGCTGAAATTGTTGGCATTGCACTTTCTACCAAGCAAAACGAAGGTGTTTATATTCCTCTTGCACATTTAGAAGAAAAACCGCAATTAGCATGCCAGCAAGTATTACAGGATTTACGTCCTTACTTAGAGTCGACAGAAAAAGTAAAAATTGGTCAACATTTAAAATATGATATAGATGTGTTGGAAAACTATGGTATTCGGGTTGAAGGTCCAATAGAAGATACACAATTAGAGTCTTATATTCTCAATTCTACACTCACTAAGCACAACATGGATGATTTGGCGGCCACTTACTTGCAGCGCAAAACGATTCGCTTTGAAGAAATCGCTGGCAAAGGAAAAAAACAGTTAAATTTTGCGCAGATCCCTATTGAAATAGCTTTTCCTTATGCAGCAGAAGATGCAGAAATTACTTGGGCCTTGCATGCTTACTTGTATCCACTCTTAAAAGAGCAGCCCCAATTACTAGAAGTTTATCGTACAATTGAGTTGCCATTAATTCCCATCTTAGCAAGTATGCAGCGTAAAGGCGTTGCCCTAGATGTGCAAGCCTTGCAAGATCAAAGCCAAGAATTAGCAGTACGGATTCAAGCGCTGGAACAAAAAGCTTATCAGCTAGCAGGGCAGGAGTTTAATTTGTCTTCTCCTAAACAATTAGGACATATTTTATATGAAGTCTTACAAGTCCCTGTGATTAAACGTACACCTAAGGGACAGCCGTCGACCGCAGAAGATATTTTAGAACAATTATCGCAAGAATACCCTTTGCCACGTCTATTGCTAGAGCATAGAAGCCTAACTAAGTTAAAAAATACTTATACAGAAAAATTACCAAAACTCCTTGATAAAAATACGGGGCGTCTACATACACATTATCATCAAGCAGTCACGGCAACGGGGCGTTTATCTTCTTCTGATCCTAATTTACAGAATATTCCAATTCGGACTGCAGAAGGTCGACGTATTCGTCAAGCTTTTATTGCTCGTGAAGGTTATTGTTTAGTTGCTGCAGATTATTCTCAAATTGAACTACGTATTATGGCACATTTATCAGAAGATCCAGGTTTACTGGCTGCTTTTAATCAACAAAAAGATGTTCATACAGCCACCGCTGCTGAGGTGTTTGCGCTTCCTGTTGATCAAGTCACTACAGAACAAAGACGCAGCGCAAAAGCCATTAATTTTGGTCTGTTATATGGGATGAGTGCTTTTGGTTTGGCACGTCAGTTAAAAATTGAACGTGAACAAGCACAAACTTATATTGATACTTATTTTGCACGTTATCCACAAGTTGCCGCTTATATGCAGAAAATACGTGCCCAAGCACATGAACAAGGTTATGTAGAAACTTTATTTGGGCGGCGTCTTTATGTCCCAGAGATTCGTCAACCAAGCAAGCGTCAAGCAGCAGAACGCACCGCAATTAATGCCCCCATGCAAGGGACTGCCGCAGATCTAATTAAAAAAGCCATGATTCGTGTTGATGCTTGGTTACAAGCACATCCACACCTTGATGCTTGGATGTTAATGCAAGTACATGATGAGTTGGTGTTTGAAGTACGCGAGCAAGATACCAAGGCGGTGATTGAAGGAATCCGTACCTGTATGCAAGGCGTGGCCACTTTAAAAGTGCCTTTAATCGTTGATGTGGGTGTCGGCGCTAATTGGGATCAGGCGCACTAGGCACCTGATATCAGCCAAAAGCGCTCACTAGTAATGTGGAGGGCGCTCATCCTGAACCTCAGGTTGTAAAAGCGCCACTTCTTGCTGCAAGTCTTGGTGGCGTTTAACCATTAAACGCAAGGTTTTTTGCAAGGCTAAGATGTCTTTTTGTTGTTGCACAAGAACAGTATTGAGTTGATCAAGGGTATCATCTTGAAAGCTTTGACGAATTTCTAACTCATCGATGCGATCACTAAGTGATTGTATTAAAAGGTGAACTTGGGTATCTGTTGTATTTTTTGGCATTTTAGGGTCTTCCTTAAGTCGTATCGCAGTTTGGGCGCTTGAGGTGCTATGGTGCGTATGGAGAAAATGCGCATGAAAAACTACTCACTGTGTATAGGAAGTAGGTTTGCATCAATAATAATAATAGAGTGCCTTGGTCAGTGTCAGCGTTTTGATCTTTAAGGCACCTGAACCTGAAGAGAGTGGTTATGAATTCGAAAGTTTTTGCTCGCTGTACCCTTATTAGCTTACTGCTGGCTTTGCCAACCCCAGTATTACTCTTTTGGTTATTAAATACGGGAGAGACACCTCTATTAGCCATCAAAAGTACCGACGCCTTATTTGCATTAGAAGGGGTAGTACAAGCGTATTTAAAAGTGAGCAGCCTGTTATTTTTGATTCTATTATTAGCTAATTTAAGTTTCTACTGGTTAAGCCCACATTTAGCTTTGCCAATGCAAGAAATCGATCAACGCGAAACAGGGACAGTAAAATGGTTTGATGCGAATAAAGGTTTTGGTTTTATCACCCGTGATCAAGGTGGTGATGTTTTTGTCCATTTTCGTGCGATTCGTGGTACAGGTTATAAGTTATTAGCAGAAGGGCAAAGGGTTTATTTTACGGTCAGCACGAATGATAAAGGGTTACAAGCGGATGATGTGAGTTTAGTTAAGTAAGTTATCAAGCAAAAATTGATACAAGGGGCGAGGTCTTTTGTAAGAACCTGCCCCTTTTTTAGTTAATTTTCAATTAACCTACTTGTTGATCTAAATAACGCTCAGCATCTAAAGCAGCCATACAGCCTGTTGCTGCAGAAGTAATAGCTTGGCGATAAATATGATCGCTGACATCACCCGCAGCAAACACACCAGGAATACTCGTTTGGGTTGCATTGCCTTCCAAGCCGGAACGTACTTTTAAATAGCCATTGTGCATTGCAAGTTGGTCATTAAAAAGTTCTGTGTTGGGTTTGTGGCCAATAGCAATAAAGACACCAGTGACTTGAATTTCTTGAGTGCTGCCATCTTGTGTTGATTGTAAACGCAGGCCCGTTACCCCGCTAGCATCCCCTAATACTTCATCTACTTGGTGATTCCAAATAATATCAATCTGACCAGCAGCTTGTTTTTCAAATAATTTATCTTGGAGAATTTTCTCTGAGCGTAATTGATCACGACGATGGATGAGTGTGACTTTTTTAGCAATATTGGCTAAATAAAGGGCTTCTTCAACGGCGGTATTGCCACCACCAATAACCGCGACTTCTTGATTGCGATAGAAAAAACCATCACAAGTTGCACAGGCAGAAACCCCCTTGCCTTTAAAGTTTTCTTCGCTTTCTAAACCTAAATATTGCGCGCTGGCACCTGTGGCAATAATTAAAGCATCACAAGTATAGGTATCATTATCACCAATTAGGGTAAAAGGGCGCGCTTGTAGTTTTGCGGTGTGGATATGATCAAAAATTACTTGAGTATCAAAGCGTTCTGCATGTTTACGCATACGTTCCATTAATTCTGGGCCTTGTACCCCTTGATCATCTCCTGGCCAATTGTCCACTTCTGTAGTGGTGGTGAGCTGCCCACCCATTTGCATTCCTGTAATGAGAACAGGCTTGAGGTTGGCACGTGCTGCATAGACAGCTGCGGTATAACCCGCAGGACCTGAACCTAGAATAATCAAAGGGGTATGCGTACTCATAACAAGCTCCAAAGGAAAAATTTTATTCATCAACAGGATTTATACTTGAGTATAAAAGAGGGAATTAATGCAAGGCAAAAGGATTTTGTTTATCTTATTAATAGTTAAAAACTATGGCTGGTATTGCTTTTTTTGATGAATTTAATAAAAAAAGGGAAGCTGCCAGCTTCCCCATGAAAGGCTTTAAATCGGTCTATTTAATCCCAAGCGAGGGCACCACCGACTTGGTATTCAGTCACGCGAGTTTCAAAGAAGTTTTTCTCTTTACGTAAGTCGATAATTTCTGACATCCAAGGGAAGGGATTACTCGCACCTGGGAAGGCTTCCGCCAAACCAATTTGCATCAAACGGCGGTTACAAATAAAGTGCAAATATTCTTGCATAATTTCTGCATTCATCCCTAAAACACCACGCGGCATGGTATCACGTGCGTATTCAATTTCGAGTTGAGTGCCTTCTAAAACCATTTGTAAGACTTCTTGCTGGAACTCAGGTGTCCATAGGTGCGGATTTTCGATCTTGATTTGGTTGATCATATCCACCCCAAAATTGAGGTGCATAGACTCATCGCGCAGAATATATTGGAACTGTTCTGCAACCCCTGTCATTTTGTTACGGCGGCCCATAGATAAAATCTGGCTGAAACCGCAATAGAAGAAAATACCTTCTGTGACCAAATAAAAGGCAATCATATTGCGCAGTAATTCTTGGTCTGTTTCTGGCGTGCCGGTTTGGAAATCTGGACGTGATAACGACTGGGTATGTTTTAAACTCCATGCCGATTTTTTTGCAACTGAAGGCACTTCGCGATACATATTAAAGACTTCGCCTTCATCCATGCCTAAAGATTCAACACAATATTGATAGGCGTGTGTATGGATGGCCTCTTCAAAAGCTTGGCGTAGCAAGTATTGGCGGCATTCTGGGTTGGTGATTAAACGATATACGGCAAGCACTAAATTATTAGCAACCAAAGAATCAGCCGTCGAGAAATACCCAAGAGAACGCATCACAATCAGGCGTTCATCCTCTGTGAGACCATCTTGGCTTTTCCACAAAGCGATATCCGCATTCATGTTAATTTCTTGTGGCATCCAATGGTTGGCGGTGCCATCCAGATATTTTTGCCATGCCCAATCGTACTTAAAAGGCACTAACTGGTTTAAATCTGCACGACAGTTAATCATGCGCTTATCATCTACTTGAATCCGTTGCGCGCCCATTTCGAGTTCTTCTAAACCCGCAGCAATATCCAAATTGGCAATGGCCGCTTGTGCCTTTTCCATTTGTGTACTGGCTGTAAGCGTGGTCACGGACACCTCAGCTAAGGACGGGCTTGGCGTTGCTTGCGGTTCGTGAGCTTGTGGCTGTGCGACCTTAGGCGAACTGAATGTGACCATCTCATCATTATAGTCATCCCAGCTTAGTGTAGACATAATCAAAGTACCTCGATCAACCGCAGGTTAAGAACAAAAAATACAACGCCAGAAGGGGATTGGCTGTGACCTTCTGGCATGACACTAGGTGTTATTGGCAAGCTTCACAGTCTGGATTATCAAGAGAACACGCCTGAGGCACAGGCGCAGCCTCACCCAAAGCAAAGGAAGAGGAGGTCGGTGCGCTTGTTGCGGCTACGGCATTTAAATTCCCTTGATTGACTGTGGATTTTTCTACCGAAGTTGCCCCTAATGCACGTAAGTAATAAGTGGTTTTTAAGCCGAGTTGCCACGCCATGCGATAGGTAACATCCAGCTTTTTGCCAGAGACCCCTTTAATATACAAATTGAGCGATTGCGCTTGGTCAATCCACTTTTGTCGACGTGAAGCTGCTTCGACTAACCAGCGTGGTTCTACTTCAAATGCAGTGGCATATTTTTGCTTTAAGTGGGCAGGAATCCGCTCAATACTCTGCAAAGAGCCATCATAATATTTAAGATCATTCACCATCACCTCATCCCATAAACCTAAAGCTTTTAGCTCATGCACAAGGTAAGGGTTTACAATGGTGAACTCCCCAGAAAGGTTAGATTTTACGTATAGGTTCTGATACGTCGGCTCAATGGATTGGGACACACCACAGATATTGGAAATCGTTGCTGTTGGTGCAATCGCCATCACATTAGAATTACGCATCCCTTGTTGTTGGACTTTTGCCCGCAAACTGGACCAATCAAGGCGGCTTTGCGTATCCATTTGTAGATATTCATGCCCACGCGCTCGTTGCAACAAGCGAATGGAATCTAAAGGTAAAATCCCCTGATCCCATAGGGAGCCTTGGAAGCTAGCGTAAGTGCCACGTTCTGCGGCAAGATCACTTGAGGCTTCGATGGCGTAAAAGCTAAGCAGCTCCATAGAAATATCAGCAAAGTCAACCGCTTCCCTAGATGCATAAGCTAGATTTTGCTTAAAGAGGGCATCTTGGAATCCCATAATGCCTAAACCCACAGGGCGATGTTTCAGGTTAGAGAGACGGGCTTGTGGTACTGCGTAATAGTTAATATCAATGACGTTATCTAGCATACGGACAGCCGTGCGCACATTGTGCTTGAGCTTATCTGCATCGAGCTGGCCTTGCGCATTAATATGTTGCGCCAGATTGATCGAGCCTAGGTTGCAAACGGCGATTTCTTCTGCGTTGGTGTTCAAGGTGATTTCAGTGCAGAGGTTAGAGCTATGCACCACACCTTGATGCTGTTGTGGTGAACGCAAGTTACAAGGATCTTTGAAGGTGATCCAAGGGTGGCCGGTTTCAAACAACATAGACAGCATTTTGCGCCACAAATCTTGCGCCTTCACACGCTTAAAGTGGCTTAATTGGCCTTGATCTGCTTGGCGCTCATATTCTTCATAACGTATACGGAAAGCATCGCCATACAAGTCATGCAAATCTGGGCAATCTGATGGTGAGAATAAAGTCCAGTGCTTATCTTCAGCCACGCGCTGCATAAAAAGATCCGGTACCCAGTTCGCCGTATTCATATCATGGGTACGACGACGATCATCTCCGGTATTTTTGCGCAACTCTAAAAACTCTTCGATATCTAGGTGCCAAGTTTCTAGATAAGCACACACAGCCCCTTTTCTTTTGCCACCTTGATTGACAGCAACTGCGGTGTCATTGACCACTTTTAAGAAAGGTACCACGCCTTGGCTTTTGCCATTGGTGCCTTTGATATGGCTACCTAAGGCACGTACAGGTGTCCAATCATTACCAAGGCCACCAGCCCATTTAGATAGCAAGGCATTATCGCGAATGGCACCATAAATGCCTTCAAGATCATCCGGTACACTGGTGAGATAACAGCTTGATAACTGGCTACGCTTAGTCCCTGCATTAAAGAGGGTGGGCGTAGAGGCCATATAATCGAAGCTAGATAAGAGATTATAAAACTCTATCGCGCGTTCGGTCGGTGCTTGCTCATTAAGTGCCAGCCCCATAGCCACACGCATAAACATCAGCTGAGGTAACTCATAACGGGTATTTTTATGATGCAAGAAATAGCGATCATAGAGGGTTTGCAGACCTAAATAAGTGAACTGATTATCACGATCTGCACGCAAAGCTTGGCCTAAACGGGGAATATCAAAGCATTCACCTAATTTACTATCTAGCTGATCTAATGTGATCCCTTTATCAAGATAGGCTGCCAAAGCTTGTGGATATAAGTCTTGCATTTGCCCTTGGGTTGCTTCCTGCGCTAGACCGAGGAAGCTCAGGGCTTCACGTCTGAGGTTATCGAGCAATAAACGGGCAGTAACATAAGTATAATTGGGTTCTTTTTCTACCAAGGTGCGTGCGGCCATCATCAAGGCTGTAGACACTTCCTCGACAGGAACCCCATCATACAAGTTGCGCAAGGCATACTCGATAATTTTGGTAGATTCTACTTCTGCTAAGCCGGTACAAGCTTCTTTGACTAGGGTTTCAATGCGTCCTAGATCCAAAGGGCGGCGTTCTTGATCGGCATAAGTCACATTAATACTTGGATGTGGCTTACTGATTCCTTGTTCACGTGCGGCACGTAAACGTGCATGTTCTTCGCGATACAAAACATAAGTCCGTGCGACTTTTTGTTCACCGGCACGCATCAGAGTTAGCTCCACTTGATCTTGCACTTCTTCAATATGTATCAGGCCGCCACGAGGCAAACGGCGTTCGAAGGTGCTTTGAATTTGTTGGGTGAATTCAGCGATTAATTCGTGGATACGCGTAGATGCGGCGGCTTGATCACCTTCAACGGCAATAAAGGCTTTGCTCATTGCCACACGGATTTTATTAGCATCGAAACAAACCACATCACCGTTACGTTTAATCACGTTTAAGCTGTTTTCAGTGCGCGTACCCTGTGTGCTCATAATTACGTATTGGTCCAGTTAATTAAGTCAAAACACCTCTGCCACGGTCGCAAAATCGCGGCCATGCAAGGCGGGAATAAAGAAGAAAAGTGAAGATGTAAAGCTTATCAGCTTAATGTTTGCGTGTTGTTCAGCAAGAAATATACCTAGAAGTACACAAGTGACTGACTTGGATAAAACCCCTATATATAGTCCCTAAAGTTGCTGACGGCACAAGATAGTGTTGTTGGATGTGATTTTCAAGTGAATAAATTTGTGGTCAGATATTGACAAAGAGGAAAGCCTTGCAAGCTCTAGCCTAAACGCCTGATGTTTTTTTGTATCCACAAAATAGGGGCTGGATGAAAAAAATTGCATAGGGCTACATAAGGAAAATGGCTTGTCTATTTCTTGCACTTTGCCAGACCCTACCTTAGGCTTGCGTGATTTTTTGCTATCCGCTGCGAAAAAGCTGCGGCTGTGACTATCCTGTATGGGGACTAAGTGATACCCTGTAACCTAGCCGATGCCGCATAGTGACGCTATGTGGCCTTTTGTAAAAAGTGACGCCTAAAGTGAGATGCCTGTGGAAGCGCATGATTCTTCTCGAATACTGATAGTTGAAGATGACACTCGCTTAGCGAGTTTGACTCGTGAATACCTCGAAGGGAATGGTTTTAACGTCACTGTTGAAGGTGACGGCGCACGCGCAGTGGAGCGTATTCTACGTGAAAAGCCTGACTTGGTCATCCTTGATGTGATGTTGCCGGGAGAAGATGGCTTAGGAGTCTGTCGTCGAGTGCGTCCTGAATATACAGGACCAATTTTAATGTTAACTGCGCGCACAGACGACATGGATCAAGTCGTTGGTCTGGAAATGGGCGCAGATGATTATGTGGCCAAACCTGTACGCCCACGTGTTTTGCTAGCGCGCGTGCGTGCTTTGTTGCGACGTTCAGATAATCTAGAAACGGATTTAATCGCACCAGAAGATACCCCTAGCCGTCTACAATTTGGTAATCTGATTATAGATAGTGCCATGCGTGAGGCTTGGTTAGAAGAACGCAACATAGAATTAACTAGTGCTGAATTCGATCTGTTGTGGTTACTTGCTGTGAATGCCGGTCGTGTGTTAACGCGAGAGGAAATCTTTACTGCCTTGCGTGGTATTGAATACGACGGTCAAGACAGATCGATTGATGTGCGTGTTTCGCGGATTCGCCCTAAAGTTGGAGATGATCCTATGCACCCACGTCGCATCAAAACAGTACGCAGCAAAGGGTATCTGTTTGTGAAAGACGCTTAACGGATAAGCAAAATGCAAAGGCTTAGAGGCTGGTTGCGCATACGATTACGCAACTTTCGCGGGATTTTTTTACGTGTTTATCTAGGGATTTTGACCGCCTTACTTGCGGTCTCCTTCTTGGCAATTTTAGTAGTGAAAGCTGCTAATCAAGTGCGTTTAGAAGAATACCGCGAACGTCAGGCCGATCAAGTGTTAATCACCCTAAGCCACTTGCTGCAGCCGTTACCTAAAGCCCAAAAGGTCGCTTGGTTACAAAGCCAAAGCGACATTTTAGGGATAGAGGTTGCTTTATTAAGCCAAATTCCTGCCCATCTTAACGCGCATCAACAACAGCGCCTAGAGAGTGGACGTACGGTCGTTACCCCAGTCAATGCACCAGCAAGCAGTAGCTTGCTTGCCTATCGTGCTCTACCAATTCGAGAAATTGTCAGCAGTCACAAGATCCCAGAGGAAGTGCTCCAAGTCCGCTTTCAGCGCATTGATGAACAGCCTTTGCAAGTCTTGTTGCGCCTTGCTCAATCCCAGTGGCAAAGCATACAAACCCAATTGTTGACAGATCCAGATGCAAAAGAACAAGCATTACAGCATTTAAATCAAGCTCTTACGTATCCATTACGCTTGATAGCGCTTGAAGAGATCCCTGTAGGATTAGATCAGGTACAAGAAAAGAACCTATTGGCAGGGCAACTGCAAATTATTGCCTCTGAAGCGGCTTACACAGGCTATTTACGCCCTACCTCAACCAGTCATACTATCTTTGCTTTAGGGCCTGTACCCAAGCTGGCATCTTGGCCTTGGACTTTATTGCTCGGTGTTGGCTTAATGACCGTACTGTTGCTGGGTGCGGCTGTATATTGGCAAATCCGCTTGTTAGAGCAAAGATTGCAGAAGCTAGAAAAAGCGGCCAGCCATATTGCCTCAGGCAATCTGAATGCGCGTGTGGAGCTGGGTGGTCAGCAGGATTTTATTGCCCGCCTTGCTGCGGCTTTTAATCGTATGGCGGAACAAATCCAAAGCCTACTGAATACGCAGCAAGATATGATTCATGCTGTCTCGCATGAGTTGCGCACGCCTGTAGCACGGATTCGTTTTGGTTTACAAATTCTCGAGGATTCCCTAGAGCAACATCCAAGTTTACTGGCCCAACTAGAAGGCATGGATACAGATATTCAGGAACTCGATGAACTTGTGGATGAAATCCTCACTTTTGCCCGTTTAGGGCAAAATGGTCTGCGTTTACGCTTTGAATCCTGTTTGATTATGGACCTAGTGCATGAGGTGGTGGAAGCCCATCAGCCTTTGCATCCGCATCTACAATTGACAGTGCATCAAGATCGCGGTGCACAAGACCAAGGCCTAGCTGATGTCGAAGCGCGTTATTTTCAGCGTGCTGTGCAAAATCTTGTGGGTAATGCCTGTCGTTATGCACATAGTCAAATTCAAGTATATTGCTGGTTTGAGGCCGATAGCTTGCGTATTGATGTTGAAGATGATGGGCCTGGTATTCCAGAACAGGATTGGCAACGGGTGTTTACCCCATTTTCACGTTTGGATGATAGTCGTACGCGTGCTTCAGGCGGCTATGGCTTAGGCTTATCGATTGTGCAACGCATCATGCATTGGCATAGAGGTAGTGCTCTCATTGATCGCAGTCCCAGTTTACAAGGGGCACGCTTTAGCCTGATTTATCCGCGTATTCAAAGGCGCAAAGAACACCCTAAAAGCCCTGCACCTTAAGTCGTTTTGAGGCTTTCTCCAATGCGCACAAAAGCGTTTTTTTTGTGAAGGAAGGAAAGCTGAGGTACCAATAAAACACGGTGAGGACGCCTGCTCACTCCTCCCCTAGCAGGAGAGGAGTGAAAGAGACAAGCTTAGCTAGTGCCTTGCTGTTCAATTTGGCGTGTAATCACCCATTGTTGGGCGATAGACAGCACGTTATTGACCACCCAGTAAAGAACCAAACCGGATGGGAACCATAGGAAGAAGAAAGTGAAGATAATCGGTAACATCTTCATAATCTTAGCCTGCATAGGGTCCGGTGGCGTTGGGTTGAGCAATTGCTGCACGAACATGGATGCCCCCATCAAGATGGGTAATACAAAATAGGGGTCCTTCATGGAAAGATCATCAATCCATAGCATAAAAGGCGCATGACGCAGTTCAACCGATTCCATGAGCATCCAGTAAAGAGCAATGAAAACTGGCATTTGCACCAGAATAGGCAAACAGCCACCCATAGGGTTAATTTTTTCCTTACGGTAGAGCTCCATCATCGCCTGTGACATCTTTTGGCGATCGTCCCCGTATTGCTCTTTTAGCTGCTGTAACTTAGGCCCCACCTTACGCATATTGGCCATCGAACGGTATGCCGTGGCGGAAAGCTGGAAGAAGGCGAGTTTAATCAGCAAGGTCAGTACAATAATGGCCCAGCCCCAGTTGCCTAGGAAATCATGCAATAAGTCCAGCAACCAGAATAAAGGCTGAGCAATAAACCATAACCAACCAAAATCAACCGTCAGTTCCAAATAAGGTGCTGCAGCTTCCAAACGGCTTTGGATCTTAGGGCCTAAATACAAGTTGGCACTGATTTCTGCTTGTTGGCCGGCTTCGATACGTTGTGCAGCGCCTTTAAAGCCGATGATATTACGGCCTTGGTTATCTGTCCGTGTGCTGTAGAGGTTGGTTTGCTGTGCGTCGGGAATCCAAGCGCTGACAAAATAATGCTGGATCATAGCAACCCAACCACCTTGTACCTCGCTTAAATAGCGGCGTTCGCGTAACTCATCAAACTCTAGCTTTTCGTAGTGATTTTCCTCAGAAGAAAAAGCCGCCCCTAAAAAGGCACTCATACCTAAGGCTTCGCCTTGGCTTGGATCAACAGAATTATCCCGCTTGATCAAACCAATAAAACGTGTTTCCAAGGCTTGTGCAGAGGTGTTATCGAGTAGATAGCTCACCTTGACTTCATAGCTGTCTCTTTGGAAAACAAAGCGTTTAACAACCGGAATCCCATCAATCGTCGCGGCCAAATCTAACTGGAGGCTATCTTGGCCTTCTTGCAGTTGATATTGGCTCTGGCTCGCTTGGAACTGGATCCGACCACGGTTGGCAAGGCCCTCTAAAGCACTTTGTACGATGTAAGTACGCTGGTTATCTTGTTGCAACAAGACAAAAGGCTGGTCAGGCGTGTTGGCTCTTTGCTTATGCTGGAGTAAAGCTGCATAAGTAATATCGCCACCGCGAGGATTAATCCTTAAATCAAGGACGTCTGTCGTCACTTGAATTAAAGCTTGGGGGCTTGCAGCTTGTGCCGCTGGGGTAGGTGCTTCGCCTAGATGCAAGCGCTCATCTTCAACAGCATTCGAGGAAGCTGTTGTTACCGAGGGCGCAGGTGCACTTGTTGCCACACTGGGTGCAGGGGAATGGTAATCCTGATTCCACTGTAACACCATCAGGTAGGAGACAAGCGCAAGCGAGATGAGTAAAACGATACGTTTCACGTCCATTAGTAATCTGCCGCTCAAATCAGGTGGATCTTGGGATAATCCCAGACCTAGCGGCTTGTATCGCCCCAAAAAAGTATCCGCAGTGCTTATACAAGGCTAGGTAGGTATTATCGCCGCGTGGTGATCCCTGAAGGCTGAATCTTTCCAAAATCAAGCCCACAGTTGCCTGTAAAGACACCTTACCTAGACTCAAGATCACTTGAGCTTAGTGCACTGATTGGGAAAGGCTTCAGGGGGAATAATCACTGAGGGCATGATACCCCATCTTACCTCGAACAGGTATGCCTAAGGGGGGATGCCCATCGGCGATTAAATACTGGTCGGTGAGGATGGAGGCTCACTTGACGCTACCGGCGTCTTGCGCCCTCTGCGTCTTTTGCTGTTGGCGAGCTTGCTTGGCTAAACGCGCCCAAGCCTGTACCAATTGTTGTTGCAATTTAGCATCTTCGATTTCGCCGGCACCCCGTACCGCCAGAGCTATGATGTCCAAAGGGGGTAATTGGTGCTGATGAAGGCGAAAAGAGTTACGGATTAAGCGCTTTAAGCGGTTACGCCGCACAGCATGACGCACATGCTTTTTGGCGATGACCAGACCTAAACGGGCTTTAGTTTGCGGGTTTAGGCATCCGCCGCTAGCCGCTGCAGGCGTTGCGAGCAACAAAATCCCAGAGCAAAAAGCCTTAAATTGCGTCTGCTCAAAGACTCGGCTATAAGCCGCGGCTTTGGTTAAACGCTGGCAAGGTTGAAAGGGATAAGTTACAACAGGCATGGTCATCGTCAAAGGATCACTTAAGCGCTTAAACGCTTACGGCCTTTCGCACGACGACGTGCTAATACTTGACGACCGTTTTTCGTAGCCATACGCGCACGGAAGCCATGAACACGCTTACGCTTAAGGTTGCTAGGTTGGAATGTACGTTTCATTATTTCTCACCGCGAGAGCCTTTAGCCTAAAAATGACTAGGTTAAAGTTGGGATAGCACGTCAGCCAAGCTGACCCTAATTCTCGCATCCTCTTAAGTTAAGCTATCTTGATTGAAATGAAGACTTGGCGTGGCGTCTTAACTGCCATTTTGATTCTACTGATTCAAAAGGCAGTTGCACAACCGCTAGCAACCCTCGCAGACTCCTTGTACATTCACTTCTTTAAAGTGTAAGGTTTCAAAGAGTTAGTTCGCCAGTCCTCTTAAGGAATTGGATTAGGGCTGTTTTTAGGGCGCGCCTGCTGCCGACTTGAGAGCGCAGATTCTAGTGAATTCCGTGCAGAACTGCAATTTGTACACAGAGTATTTATGTTTTTTTTTCTTGAACATTTGCCCGCGCATTCTACGAATCAGTTTCACGTAGCGGAATAACTCGATAGTCAAGCGTGTGCTACCTGCTTTTGATCTTCATCAGAGCGACCCTGATTCTCAATGTAAGCCTTTAGGATTTCCGCCAGTGCTCACCACGCAGTAGCTGCGCGACCAACAGATCAAAAATATTCACGCCAAGATTGCCAACCGACGCAAAGATGCTCTGCATCAGTTCAGTCGCCAATTGGTGAACCGTGCCGGTGAAATCGACGTGGGCAAGGTAAAAGCTTCCTTGCCTAATCAATTAACCCCAAGCGCCTTAAACACAGCATCAACACCCGTTTTGCACCACTGTCCATCGCCATCTGCAAGCTACCTGCCAAATCCTGCACCGGATTGACAACTACTGGCCTATTGCAACCAATGAGCATCCAGCCTATTGGGTCTTATTTAATACAGAATATAATCATATTATTTTATAATAATTTATTGATGTCTTCTGCTGAAAATCAGGATTGCACTTGGATCGCTCTGCCGATCCTGCCGGCATAGAAAAAGGTGCTTCGTCGCTACAAAAAACCACCAGCACACCGGCTTGTGCTAACATGCGCATAGCCATTTGGATCCCAGATACCTGTGTACTTAATATTGAGATAAAAAGATCAGTGCGCTCGTAATCCAATAAAATTGTTAAATTACCAGATGGAATATTTATGATTAAATAGCCTAAAAAATCCAAGCAATGATTTGTGCTGGTCTTTTACTTGCTAAGGTATCTATTAAAGCTGGCATATTTTTTTGGCCAAGTAAGTATATTTTTATTATTTGTGTTGTTTTTTGCCTCAGCAAAGGAGTCGACCTTATGTCAGCAAAGGCGTATGCAGGTTATTATATTGGTTTGATGTCAGGAACGAGTTTAGATGGTGTAGATGCGGCATTAATTGATTGTGATCCCCACACAGGTATTCGCCTTGTTGCGACCCATTATCAGCCTTATCCGGAATCTTTAAAACAAGCCTTACTTGAAGTGTGCCATAGCCCGAGCATTCACTTTCAAACCTTAGCCACTTTGGAATATCAATTGGCTCTTAGTTATGCAGATACAGTCAACGAATTGCTTGATCAGCACAGTGCTAACCGACTCACCATTCAAGCGATTGGCTGTCATGGGCAAACGGTTGAGCATCAGCCAAGTGCTAATCCAGGATTTAGTTACCAGTTAGTGGATCCTAATGTCCTGGCAGAAATGACCGGCATTAGCGTCGTGAGTGATTTTCGCCGCCGAGATTTAGCCGCTGGTGGTCAAGGTGCCCCGTTAACGCCGGCATTACATGCATATTTATTTCAAGAAGAACATCAAGATCGTTTAGTGCTTAATTTAGGTGGTTTTGCTAACCTGACTTGGTTGCCTGCTAAAACATCCCAACAAGCTATTTTAGGTTTTGATACTGGGCCTGCGAATGTCTTACTTGATACCTGGTATCAAAAACATCACCCAGAAAGTGGTCATGCTTGTGATATTAAAGGGGATTGGGCAGCACAAGGTCAAGTCATTAATGAAATTGTCGCTACTGCATTACAAGATGCTTATTTTGCACGTCCTTTACCAAAAACTACAGGTAGAGAATATTTTAATCCTGAGTGGTTAAATCATTTATTAATACAACAAGATTTTATTCAAGCTGCACCGGTGGATATTCAAGCAAGCTTATCTCAGCTAACGGCTGTGAGTATTGCTCATGCGATTAAAGATCATTTGGCAAAACAAATGGATCTTTCTCAACCTATCGACCTTTATGTGTGTGGTGGCGGTGTCCATAACCAAGATTTAATGCGACGTTTACAAAAAGTGCTTGCACCAATGAAAATTCACGTCAAATCCACCCAAGCTTTAGGATTAGATCCAGATTGGGTAGAGGCAGTGACTTTTGCTTGGTTGGCGTATCAAACCTTAAACCGACAGCCGGCAAATTTACCTAGTGTGACCGGCGCCGGGGGTCCACGTATTTTAGGCGGGATTTACTGGGCCTAGGCGGGTATATCCATCGAGGCAACAAAAGCCGGCTGCCAATTGTCTTGTTCCCATAAATCAGCAAAATGGACATATAAAGTGCGGGTGACCAGAAAAATTTCCGCTTGGATTGCATAAGCATCACTTGGTAACACAGGCCCTTCTCCCCGCAAAGCGCGCACGGTATCTTCATTATGCAAGGCCGCTTTAGATCTTTGCCGATTCGGATCACTGGCATAATGAGGGCCCACCAGCAGGATTTGTAGCACAAATTTGGGCGCTGATTTAGGTTGAGCGGCTAAACGTGCGTATAAATCTTGCGGGGCGGACGTTTGTGGCGGCTTAGCGGCGGTTTGGTATTGTTCGCGGACGGAGACCAGCGTCCGGTATAAATCCCGATGCTCGCTATTCAGACCTAAACGTTGTACTTGCCCAGTATGTGGATCACGTAAAACATAAAGGCCCTGCTGTCCTTGCATGAGTTGAATATTTGCTTGCATCAAATCACCTAGATGCAGCCAAGGTTTTAAGCCCCAAGAGACTAAAGCCGCCGCATCGACAGCCTCACCATAGTAAGCTTGCGCATCGATTGACTGGCGCGCTTTTTGGTGGGCTAGCTCTTTTCGTTTGAGCTTAGCTAAACGTTTGGGAACCCTGGCTTCTTCCTCAGCCAGTCTTTGTTGCTCACGCGCTTTTATTCTCTTTTGGGCATCTTGACTTTGCTTCATCACGGCGTTGGCCTTATCGAGACAAGCCTGGATGTAAGCATCTGCCGCTTCTTGTTTTTTTTGCTCTCGCCAAGCTTGCATTTGCCCAGTTCTTACCGCACTTTGGGTCAGCTTATACGCAAGTAGCGCTTGTAAAATATTCATCTTTTTTCTCCCTTAAAGATCTGATACGCAGGTGCTATTTGTAGGTGCTTGCCTTATCCTTGCGATAGGTTTTTTATTTTAGGTGAATGAAAGATATTTTTTATGGCAGAACATTTCCATTTTAGCGGTCAAATTCCTCCTGAATATGCTGCTTGGCGTTTAGATCAAGCCTTAGCTGAGCTGCTTCCTGAGCACTCACGCGCGCGTTTGCAAGCTTGGATAAAATCAGGTCACTTAACTTTAAATGGCCAAACTTGTCGCCCGAAAGATAAAGTCCGCTTTGGCGATCAAATTGATTTAGATATTACCTTAACCCCTCAAGTGGTGCATGATGCACAAGCTATTGAGCTCGATATTGTGTATGAGGACGAAGATATTCTCGTCTTGAATAAAGCGGCGGGTTTGGTTGTGCATCCTGCAGCAGGCCATGCCAGTGGCACCTTATTAAATGCCCTGTTACATCAGTGTCCACAACTTGATACGGTGCCACGTGCTGGAATTGTGCATCGTTTGGATAAGGATACCAGTGGCCTTATGGTGGTGGCTAAGCATGTACGCGCCCAAACGCATCTGGTTGAGCAACTACAAGCACGCACGATGAAACGCGAATATTATGCCCTTGTGTATGGCAGCTTGATTAGTGGTGGTACCGTAGATGCCCCCATAGGTCGTCATCCACAACAACGCAAAAAAATGGCCGTGGTCGCTCAAGGTAAACCAGCACGCACGCATTACCGTGTGTTAGAACGTTTTGCGGCGCACACTTGGGTTAAATGCCAACTAGAAAGCGGGCGTACGCATCAAATCCGTGTACATATGGCGCATGTACATCATCCTTTGATTGGTGATCCTTTGTATTTAGGGCGCTTAAAATTACCTGCTGGCGCAAGTTGTGCGCTGAAAGAGCACTTGCGCACCTTTCCACGGCAGGCATTACATGCCTTTCAGCTCGGTTTGATACATCCGCGCACTGGTGAAATGTGCAGCTGGCAAGCTCCCATGCCGGAGGATATGCAGCTTTTATTAGCAGCCTTGCGCCAAGGCTAAATCTCGACAGAGTGGATTTTAGTGCTTAGGGGCGACTTTCGGAGTATGCTATGATGTTGCTCCGCTAGGCCAACGCCCTAATCCGGCACGGCTTGTCCTGACCGACTTAACTCGTGATACGCTTGCAAAAATGACTATTCAAGCTAATTCAATTTTTGTGCGCGAGCACCTCAACCGAGCTGCCGTGCCGTCAGCGCTCTCCGTCGATGAAGAGCAAGCTTATAAAGCCCGTATTAAAAGTCTATTACAGCAAGAAGATGCTGTTTTAGTGGCTCACTATTATACAGATCCTGTCATTCAAGCTTTAGCAGAAGAAACCGGCGGTTGTATTGCTGATTCGCTAGAGATGGCACGTTTTGGGGCGGCACATCCAGCAAAAACCTTGGTGGTCGCTGGGGTGCGCTTTATGGGCGAGACTGCGAAAATCCTTAGCCCAGAAAAACGCGTGCTAATGCCAACGCTAGAAGCAACCTGCTCGCTTGATTTGGGATGCCCGATTGAGGCATTTGATGCCTTTTGCAATCAGCACCCAGAACGGACCGTGGTGGTTTATGCGAATACTTCTGCGGCAGTTAAAGCGCGTGCAGATTGGGTGGTTACTTCCAGTATTGCTTTAAATGTGGTGCGCCATTTGCATGAAGCGGGTGAAACCCTCATTTGGGCACCAGATCAGCACCTTGGCGGTTATGTGCAAACACAAACAGGCGCGGATATGCTGTTATGGCAAGGCGCTTGTATTGTACATGAGGAATTTAAAGCCAAAGGTATTAGTGATTTATTACGTGTGTACCCAGATGCAGCCGTCTTGGTGCATCCTGAATCCCCTAGTGCTGTGGTTGAGTTAGCTGATGTCGTCGGCTCCACTTCTCAACTATTGAAAGCTGCGCGTGAGTTGGCCAACCCGCATTTTATTGTGGCGACCGATCGCGGCATCTTCTACAAAATGCAGCAAGAAAATCCAGATAAAGTTTTTATGGAAGCCCCAACTGCGGGCCAGGGTGCGACTTGTCGCAGTTGTGCGCATTGTCCTTGGATGGCGATGAACTCGCTTGAAGCCATGGTAGCGGTTCTCAGTGATCCACAGACCCCGCATGAAATTCATGTCGATGCAGATTTGATCCCGCGTGCTTTGGCACCTTTGCAGCGCATGTTAGATTTCCCGCTACACCTGTAAACTTTCTATCTTGGGTTACGCAAGTAACCCAAAATAAAGCCCCATACATGAGGCCTCGCCTGTAGCTTAATAGTCAACTTCCCTTGCTATGCTGGTCGGCAAATTTTGGCGACCAAATAATGAGGGAACGCGCATGTCTATTCGGCAAAAACTCTTGCTGATTTCTGCAGTGGTTATTTTATCTATGTTAGGCATGGCGTTTTTGTTCAAACATACCCTCAGCACTTTGGAAGAAGGCCATCACATTGGGCAAAAAATTCAGCACCTTGAAGCACTTTTGTACCAGTTGAGATATCAAGAACAAGCCTTTCAGCTTAACCACCAAATTTCAGTACAAGAAGAACACAGTCATATTTTCCAGCAGCTCACCCAGACTTTACATCAGTTAAAACAGCAAATTCATGCTTATCACTTGCCATTAGCGCCAATCACAAGTTTACAAGCCAATCTTAGCGAATATCAAAAAGCCTTCCATCAGTTGGTAGAAGCGCAACAAAGGTCGGGGTTAGATGA
Source organism: Allopseudospirillum japonicum (assembly GCF_900108915.1). Taxonomy (GTDB): domain Bacteria; phylum Pseudomonadota; class Gammaproteobacteria; order Pseudomonadales; family Halomonadaceae; genus Pseudospirillum; species Pseudospirillum japonicum. Next base: position 35,157 of record NZ_FNYH01000011.1, on the reverse strand, counting down.
AACTCAAGGTTTATATGGGCGTTTACGTGCTTCTGTGCATGCGGTAGAAGCTGTGTTAAGGGAAGAATCCCAAGCACAGCTTTTAGTTGATGTGCTTATGCTCAGGCGTCATGAAAAAGATTTTATGTTGCGCCGTGATATGAAGTATGTGCACCAATTTCGCCAACAAATGCAGCGCTTGCAACAAAGTCTCGCCCGCTATGCCTTGTTAAGCCCGACACAACTTAAACAGTTAGAAGTGGCTTTAAGCACCTATCAGCAAGATTTTATCGCTTTAGTCCAACAAGAACAGCTCATTGGCCTGCATCCAGAACAGGGCTTGCGTATGCAATTGGCACAATTAAGCCAGAAAGCAAGAACAACCGGCGAGCAGGTGCGCCAAAGTATTGAACCACCACTACAAGCGAATTTAACCTATCAAAAACAGTTACTTTGGTTGTTGCAAGGGGTCATTATACTTAGCGTCGCTGTGGTCATCCCTGTGTTGGCCCTACTGGTACAAAGGCGTATTTTGCATTTGCGCGCCGCTTTACAAGCGGTTGCCGAAGGGGATGGTGATTTAACTCGCCAAGTGCGGCTTTCAGGCAATGATGAAGTTGTGACCCTAGGGGACGTTGTCAATACTTTTATTGAACAGTTACGTCTTTTAATTACCCAATTGCAAGCTTCTGGTTCCGCTTTAAATAGTACCTCAGCGACCATGCACAGCGTATTGGAAGAAAACGAGCAAACGTTACAACATCAAAAAACACAGCTAGAGCGTTTTTATCAGGATTTATGCCAGCTGGCCCAGCTGACGAAGACGATTCATCAACATGTTGATGAAGTCGCTCAGTTAAGCCAAGAAGGCTCCAGCTTAACTGAGCAAGGGTTAGAGGATATTCAAAAAACCCAAGCGTATATTGTCAGCTTAGTTGCGGACATGCAGACCCTCAATTCGCGGATGCACGAGTTGGAAGAGGCAACCATAGAAATTAATGCCTTACTCGCGCGTATCCAAGGGATTGCAGAACAAACCAACTTGTTGGCGTTAAATGCTTCGATTGAAGCCGCACGTGCTGGTGATCAAGGCCGTGGGTTCGCTGTGGTTGCCGATGAGGTCCGTCAATTAGCGACCCACAGTGCCCAAGCAACAGAAGAAGTTGAAGCCATTGTCTTGCGTTTGCGCTCTGCCGCTGAGTTAAGCTCTGCAAGCACTTTACAAGGCAAGCATCGCAGTGAGCAAGGTGCACAAGGGATGCAATTACTGACTGTGCATATGCAAAAGCTGCATCGGCGTATGTCTCATATTGCCCATATGAATAGCCAAATTGCGCAAAGTACTCACCAACAACAGACACTCAATGAAAGCGTCGATTTCCAACTACATTCACTGCAACATGTGATCCAGCGGAGTCGACGATCTGCTGAGCAATTACAAGATGCTGATCACCTGCTGGCCAGTGCTTTTCAACAATTGCAAACCTGCATTCATCGCTTTAAAGTCGATCGACAAGATGACTAGCATAAGCATTTCCTAAAAAAAGCCGCCTTCCCCCTTGCCAAAGGGGCAAAACACAGCGACCGACAAGATTGTGTTAACATGCACGCTTTCCGCATTCCTATAGATTTTGCTATTCTGCTTATTTCGCTTTGCTCAAGTGAGAATCTTTATGTCAGGACATTCAAGGCCACAAAAGCCGCAGATCCTTGCGCAACATGTGCTTGCGCGCTCACGTTTATTTGCCATCGAAGAAATGCAACTACGCTTTAGCAATGGTGTAGAACGGACTTATGAGCGTCTTGCGGGAGGAGGACGTGGCGCTGTGATGATGGTTGCCATGCCAGATCCTGAACACGTCATCTTGATTCGCGAATATGCCGGCGGTCTGCATGATTATTGCCTAAGCTTGCCGAAAGGCTTAGTTGATGCGGGAGAAGATATTTATCAAGCGGCCAATCGCGAGCTGAAAGAAGAAGTGGGTATGGGTGCTGGCACGCTAGAGTTTTTAACTGAGCTCACCTTAGCACCCAACTATATCGGTCATAAAATGAGTGTACTGATCGCACGAGATTTGTATCCATGCCAACTGGAAGGGGATGAACCCGAGCCTTTAATTGTTGAGACCCACCCTTTAGCCGCGTTAGAACATTTGATCCTTCATGACACCTTGCAAGAAGCGCGTGCTATTGCCGCTTTATATATGACGCGCACTCGTTTACAACAGGACACCCTTTAGCATGACGCCCCAACAACTCAAACAATTACGGATTCCCTTGCGTAAGATTTGCCAACAGGCCTCGCAAGCGATTATGGCCATCTATAACAGCCCAAGGCACTGGGAGCGTGCTGAAAAAGAAGACGGTTCTCCAGTGACGGCGGCGGATTTAGCAGCACATAAAATTATTGCGAGCCAGCTATCACGTTTGAATCCACGTTTACCTGTGCTTTCGGAAGAATCGGCTAAATTATCTTGGAGTACACGCAAGCAGTGGGGGCGTTATTGGTTGGTTGATCCCTTGGATGGGACGCGCGAATTTTTAGAACGTAATGATCAATTCACCGTCAATATTGCTTTGATTGAAAACGGTTATCCTACCTTGGGGATGGTGCACTTGCCTGCGGTCGGGATTAGTTACTTTGGTGGGATTGATATAGGAAGTTGTAAGTTTGAAGATTTACATCAGGATGTAGAGCCAATTTTTACCCACAAACTCAATTCTTCACATCTAAGAGTTGTGGCCAGCCACCGCCACGGTAATCAACAAATTGAACCTGTGTTGCTGACTTTGCAACAACAAGGGCTAGAAATTGATAAAGTCCAAGTAGGTAGCTCGCTAAAATTTTGTTTGATTGCAGAAGGCAGCGCAGATTTTTACCCACGTATTGGCCCAACGAGCGAATGGGATACAGCAGCCGCACAAGCTGTGGTAGAAGGTGCTGGCGGGGTAGTCACGGATATAGGCTTTAATGCCTTGCAATACAATGCGAAAGAAGATTTGCTCAATCCGTATTTCTTAGTCTTTGGTGATCCGACGCCGCCTTGGCGACGTTGGTTAGATGGAGGTTTGCCGCCTTTACGTTAATTCGTGTGTTGCAGCCATTTCTCCAGAATTAAGGCTGCAGCAAGCGCATCAACAGGATCTTTATCATAGCGACGCGCCTTATGGCCTTGGGCTTTCGCCATCACTTTTGCCTCTTGTGTGGTACGTCTTTCATCCACTTCAATAAAAGGCTTACCATAGCGCCCAAACAGGCGCTTGCCAAATTTGCGTGCTCTGTGGCTCATTTCGGATTCGCGCCCATCCATATGTAAAGGAATGCCAACGAGAAAAAGATCTGGTGTCCACTCCTGTAAATGCATCTCCAATGCCTGCCAATCTGGGATGCCATCACGTGCTTTGATAGTACCCAAGGGCGTGGGGTGTGCGAAATCCGTATTAGCAACCGCAATACCAATCCGTTGGGTACCAAAGTCAAAGGCCATTACACGTTGCATGATTAAGCGTGTCCTGCTTGGGTGCTCATCAGATGAAAATCAATACCGAGTAAGTTAGCCGCTGCTTGTAAACGGTGTTCGCTGGCTATCTCGAATAAAATGTCTAAATCTAACGGACATGTCAGCCAAACATTGTCTTTAATTTCTTCTTCTAACTGGCCTTCTGCCCAGCTTGCGCAACCTAAAGCCACCAAAAAGCGTTCAGGACCTTGGTTTTTGGCAATGGCTTCTAGAATGTCGATAGAGGTGGTTAAACATAAATCCGCCGTGATTTGCACGCTAGCGTCCCAATCTGCGGTCCCTGTGTGCAAAATAAAACCACGATCTGAGTGCACTGGCCCCCCTTCATAGACACTGGCTAGACTGGCTTGACACTGATAAGCATCTAAGCCTAGTTGTTGCATGACTTCCCCAAGGGTGATATCCAGCGGACGATTAATGACCACACCCAAAGCCCCCTGGTTACCATGATCACATAAATAAGTCAGAGTGCCGCTAAAGTTGGCATCTTCAAGATGTGGCATAGCCAAAAGAAATTGATCTTGTAACGAGGTAGACATGCGTTTCCTTGAAAGCTCAAAAATTAACTTGTTATCCTGAACTTGCTGCTTGAACTCAGATTAGCTTTTATCGTGCCAGCGGTCTTCGCCAAAGCGCCAAGTGCGGATAATTTCTAATACATCGACTTGCGTTTTTAATTCATCAGGGAAGGGAGCAAAAGGTGCCGCGAGCATGACAATACGTTGTGCAGCTTGATCAAGTACAGGGTGTCCTGAAGATTCTAACACTAAAATCTCTTGCACACTGCCATCCTTACGCACCGCAACCAATAAACGTAATTGCCCTTGTAGTTTTTGTGTACGCGCCGCTTGTGGATAATTTAAATTACCAATCTGTTCAACGCGTTTACGCCAAGTCTCTAAATAAAAAGCTTCTGGGCTGGTCATAGTCGCAGTCGAGCTTAACGTCCGTACTCTAGGACGCTGCGCATAAATCGCCTGCTGGGCTGCCAATTCGGCTTCCAGCTGGGCAAGCAAGGCTTGAGGATCCAAAGTCTTGGTCTCAAAGGTGGCTTCCGCTGTCAGTGTTTTAGGCTCGGGTGCCTCAGTTTGGATGACTTGTGGACTTGGCGACGATTTCACTTGAAGTTTGGGTGGTACAGGCGTTGGTTGTTTTTCTGTTGTCGTTTGTGGTTCCGTGATGCTTGTTGTCGCGGCAGTTTGTGCTTGTGGTGGTGCTTGCGCGACCTCTGGGTTTGGCGTTTCTTGGGTGCCACTGGCTTGGCGATCTTGGTTAGCTAGCCAGGTGGCTTGTTCGGGGGCTGGGCTAGTTTGTGGGCGCTCGAATAAGACCACATCTAAAGTGGAACGTGGCGGTTTAGGCATGGGATCTATGCCGAGCCAGGAAGATTCTAAAGCCGCAGCCAACAAAAGATGCACCGCTAAAGCAGTGCATAAGGCCAGTAATAAACGTCCGGGCGCGCTAATCATCGCTGGGCCGTATTAGGGCTGTTTTCCCTGAGCTTGTAAACGTTTGGCAATTGCACTCATCAGGCGGTCTGCAATATTGAGATCATATTGACGATCCAGCTCACGTACACAAGTGGGACTGGTGACATTAATTTCAGTTAAATACCCACCAATCACATCCAAACCGACAAATAAGAGTTCTTTGGCTTTTAAGGTAGGTGCCACCTGTTCCACCAACCAATAATCCCGAGCATTTAACTCACGGCCAACGCCTGTGCCGCCGGCAGCTAGATTACCGCGTGTTTCCCCTTGTGCTGGAATCCGTGCTAACCCATAAGGGATGGGTTCACCATCAACGACAAGGATTCGCGTATCTCCGTCTTTAATTTCAGGTAAGTATTTTTGCGCCATAATAGCGGTGCGGCCATTGTCTGTTAATTGCTCAATAATGGCGCCTAGATTTAAACCTTGTGCATCGACACGGAATATCCCCATCCCGCCCATGCCATCTAGAGGTTTTAAAATAATATCTTGGTGTTGCGTATGGAAGGCACGCAACAAAGCCGCTTGCGAGCTGACCAGGGTTGGTGGCGTACATTGAGGGAAGGCTTGGGCAAAGAGCTTCTCATTACAATCACGTAAGCTTTGTGGTTTATTGACGACTAACACACCCGCCTCTTCAGCCGCTTCTAATAACCAGGTCGCGGTTAAAAAGGCTTGATCGAAAGGGGGATCTTTGCGCATCAAGATGACATCAAGGGTCGCTAAGGCGATAGTTTGGGTTTCGCCAACACAAAACCAAGCGTCAGGATCTGCAAACACTTGCAAGGGGCGTACTTGTGCATAAGCTTGGCCCTGTTGCAAATATAAATCTTCCTGCTGCATATAAAAAAGCGTCCAGCCGCGTGCCTGTGCTGCCAGTAACAGGGCCAGACTGGTGTCTTTTTTGTAGTTGATGTGTTCGATGGGGTCCATCACAATGCCAACACGAATTGCAGCCGCCATATGCTTTTACCTATCTATAAAAAATCATCGTTAAAAATCGCCCCACAAATATTGAAGCAGGCTCAAAGCGACCACGGGGGCCGTTTCTGTACGTAAAACTCTCGGCCCTAACTGCAAGGCTTGAAACCCAGCCGCTTTGGCTGCATCCAGCTCACTCTCACTGAGCCCACCTTCTGGACCAATCAAGACTTGTACCTGTGTTGGTGGCTTGGTTTGTGTCAGCGCTGTCAGTGCTTGCTCTGCCTGAGGGGCTAACACAAGGCGCAACCCTGTAAAATCTTGCGCGAGCCAATCGCTGAGCTTACAGATGGGGGCCAGTTGAGGCACAAAATCACTCCCCGATTGCTCACAAGCACTGATAGCCACGTGTTGCCAATGGTCGATTTTGCGCTGTTCGCGGTCATTTTTTAAACGGACTTCACAGCGTTCACTCGTTAAAGGCGTGATCTGAGTTACCCCAAGTTCTGTTGCTTTTTGCACCACATAATCCATGCGTTCACCTTTGGACATGACTTGTCCTAGGTGAATATTTAATGGCGAACTAGCTAAACCTGCATACGGGGTTTTTAACTCAACTTCCACCTGTTGGCGCTTAATGAAGGTGATATGCGCTTGGCATCTATGGCCTTGACCATCGAAAATTTCGACCGGATCGCCAAGATTTTTGCGTAAGACGAGACCCAAATGCCGGCTAGCAGGTTCACTAAGGGAAATACGAGCGCCCTCAATCAAGGGCGCTGGATGATAAATACGGGTGCTCATACAGGCTTAGGCATTTTCAGTGGCTTGTGCTGCTTGGCGTTGCTGTTGCTCTGCATAGAGCGCCTCAAAATTCACAGGGGCCAACATCAGTGGAGGGAAACCGCCTTTAGTCACTAGGTTATCCACAGCTTCACGTGCATAAGGGAATAAAATGTTGGGGCAGAAAGCACCCAGAGTATGTTGCAGTGATGCTTGATCAAGGCCATCAATCAAAAACAAGCCCGCTTGTTTGATTTCTACCAGAAAAACTGTTTGCTCTTGATCACTGACAGTGACAGTCAAACCCACAACGACTTCATAGTGTTTGTCTTCAACTAGGGTGCTGTGTGTATTGAGATCTAAGTTCACTTTTGGCTGCCAGCCTTTGGCAAAGACTTGCGGCGCATTGGGTGATTCGAAAGATAAATCTTTGAGGTAAATACGTTGTAACGCAAATTGCGGTTGGTCGCTCATAGGTAAACCTTACAATCAAAAAAATAAATAAATATGCGCTGCGAGTATAACAAGATCTTTTTAGCTGAAGATAGCCACGCCTAGGTTAACCAGGCTTAGGTTAACAAAGGATCAAGCTGGCCATCGCGTTCTAAAGCATATAAGTCATCACACCCACCGACATGGACTTCACCAATAAAAATTTGCGGGACGGTGCGGCGCCCTTTACTGCGATCGAGCATTTCTTGCATGCGCTCAGGCGCTTGATCAAGATTAATCTCATTGAAGGCCAAGCCTTTAGCTTGCAATAACTGCTTGGCACGTACACAAAAAGGACACCAAGGGCGCATATATAAATCAATCGGTAAACTCATGGGATTCTCCTTTTATTCACTGGCAAAAATTAGCTGGCGACTAAAGGTAAACCGTCGGACTGCCATTGCATAATGCCACCTTTGAGGCGCACCGCTTGTTTATAGCCTTGCTTGTGTAATTTTTGTACCGCTAAAGAGGCAGAGCTACCCATACGGCACACCACAATCACAGGTTTTTCCTGATAGGCTTTCAGCTCATCCATCCTTTGATCTAACTGTGTCAGTGGAATATTCACTGCACCGGTTAAAGAGCCTTTTTTAAAGTCATTACGGTCGCGAATATCGACAATCACAGCATCTTGCTTGTTAATCATCTCTGTCGCTTGTGTACTGCTCACACCATTATTGCCTGATTCATGCAGGATTAATAAGACCAACAAACCAAGAAAGGAGAGGGTCAGCATCCAATGGTTGGTTGCAAATTCGAGTAATTGTTCCATGGCCATTTACTTTATTAGGTGAATAGGTCTGTGTGCAAAAAACTGTGTCGAGTATACCACAGCTTGTGAGCACACAAGCGGATCGCCTCTGTGGCTCTCAGTGCTTTTCGGCACGCCTGCACGCCAATTTTCTACAACTTTAGGCTAGATCTACGCCGAATGGCTAAGGTGATGTCAAGACTTTTGCTGGGGAATCCGTATAATTTGTCGCGATTGCCCAGCCTCGTTTAGCCTGTATCCCCTTTAGTTAGGTTGAAGCTAGGGAAGACTGCGCGTTTAGACCTAGTAAGTAAAGCACGCAGCCAGCCCAGAGTCTGGGGCGAGGGAGTATCCAGAAGCAAGGCTCTTAACGAATTAGCCTCTGGGTGTTCAAAAAGTGACTCTCTGGACATCTAATCCCTATTGGCAGATCTGAGGTGGTTTGTACCCCTAAACCTCAATAAGGCAGATGTGTGTTGATCAATAGGCAGCAATAGCTTAAGAGTGGCCACAAGCCTGTTTCTGGTGTCGGCTTTTATCCCACATATAATTAATGGCGAAGCGCGTATGACCGTAAAATCAGTAGACGTATTGCTTGTTGGTGCAGGTGCGATGAGCACCACTTTGGGCACCTTGCTCAAGCAGCTTGATCCTAAACTCAATGTCCTTATCGTGGAACAAAGAGATCAGGTTGCTCAAGAAAGTACCGATGGTTGGAACAACGCAGGGACAGGCCATGCAGCCTATTGTGAGCTGAATTATACCCCTGAACAGGCAGATGGCAGCATTAACACCAGCAAGGCGTTTACCATTAACTCCGCCTTTGAGGTGAGCCTACAGTTTTGGGCATATCTAGTTGAACAAGCGGCCTTACCAGAACCAAAACGCTTTATTAATACGGCGCCGCACCAAAGCTTTGTATGGGGTGAGAAAAACGTAGAATTTTTGCGGAAGCGCTACCAAGCACTTAGCAAAACGCCTTCGTTTGAGGATATGGAATATAGCGAAGATCCAGAAGTTTTGCGCCAATGGATGCCTTTGGTGATGCACAACCGTGACCCCGAACAGCCAGTGGCAGGCACGCGTGTACGTTACGGAGCGGATGTCGATTTTGGTGCTTTGGCGCGCAATATGGTCAGCCATTTACAAAGCCAATCTGGGTTTGAGCTAGCACTGAACACCAAGGTGACTGATTTAAAGCGTCAAGCAGATAAAAGCTGGTTGGTTAGTACACGTCACATCTCAGGTACACAGACACAATATCAAGCCAAATTTGTGTTTGTTGGCGCAGGTGGTGCTGCCCTGACGTTATTACAAAAATCCAATATTCCCGAAGGCAAGGGTTATGGCGGTTTCCCCGTCAGTGGTCAATGGCTGGTATGTCGCAAACCAGAAATTGTCGAACAGCATCATGCTAAGGTCTATGGTATGGCCCCGATTGGTGCACCTCCCATGTCGGTACCTCACCTAGATACACGGATTATCAATGGCGAGAAAGCTCTGTTATTCGGGCCTTTTGCTGGCTTTACCACCAAGTTCCTTAAGCAAGGTTCCGTCTTTGATCTTATCGGCAGTATTCAAGGGGATAATTTGACCCCTATGATGAAAGTCGGTATGGGGAATATGGATCTAACGCGCTATTTAATTAGCGAAGTCATGCAATCCCACAGCTCGCGGATGGATTCTTTACGCAATTTCTTCCCCGAAGCACAAAACAAAGATTGGAAATTGGCGATTGCTGGCCAAAGGGTACAGATCATCAAAAAAGATCCAGAAAAAGGCGGCAAGTTGGAGTTTGGTACCGAGGTGATTACTTCTGCCGATGGCAGCTTTGCGGTGCTTTTAGGCGCTTCGCCAGGTGCTTCCACTGCGGTCAATGCGATGTTATCTGTAATCGAGCGTTGTTTTAAAGAAGAAGTGGCTTCGGCAAGTTGGCAAGCAAAGTTAAAAACTATGATTCCGTCGTACGGTAAATCTTTAACAGATCACCCCGACCTACTGCATACTGTGCGTCAGCGGACTTTGAGGTTATTGCAGTTAGATCAAGAGGCTTAGGTTTGTAGTGCAATAAACGTAGGATGGGTGGCACTGCACTCATCCTACCTCTGTAGCCTTGCGGCAATGCAAGTATCTATTAATCGAACTTAATGCCTAAGCGGCGGCCGACTTCTTCATAAGCTTCAACCACCCCACCTAAACCTTGACGAAAACGGTCTTTATCTAGCTTGTCGCGGGTGTCTTTATCCCAAAGGCGGCAACCATCTGGGGTAAACTCATCACCAAGTACCAACTCACCTTGATACATACCAAACTCAAGTTTGTAATCCACAAGCAACATGTTGCCGCTGAGGAAGAGCTCTTTTAATACCTCGTTGACCTTTAAAGTGAGCTCGCGGGCACGGGCGACTTGCTCAGGGGTTGCCCAACCAAAAGTTTGTGCTAAGGATTCGTTAATCATGGGGTCGCCTTTTTCGTCGTTTTTCAAAAACAACTCAAAGGTACAAGGGTTAAGATCCAGACCTTCCTCAACACCTAGGCGACGGCATAAGCTACCAGCAGAAATATTACGTACTACGCACTCGATCGGTAACATCTCGAGTTTTTTCACTAGGGATTCTTGTTCAGAAAGCAAACGATCAAAATGGGTGGGGACACCGGCTTGTTCGAGCTTTTCCATAATGAAGGCATTGAACTTGTTGTTCACCATACCTTTACGGTCTAAAGCTTCTTTCTTTTTACCATCAAAGGCTGATGTATCATCACGGAATAAAAGAATCAGGCGGTTAGCATCATCCGTGGTATACACTGATTTTGCTTTGCCTGCATAGAGTTGATCACGTTTTTCCATGGGGGCTAAACCTCCGCTTTTTGATAAGTCAAAATAAAAATGAAGCCGGCAAAGGGCTCCATTCCAGAAAATAATCAGATCCATTTTGACCCTACACTGTGTGAAAAAGTGCAGGGCCTGAACATCTCTTTTAACTAGCGCAAGGCTTGATAGAGGAGCGTCAGAATTTCTGCTTGTATCTCGTTAGGTGCAAGGTGTTGGCCTTGTGCATCTGTATAGACTTGCGCTTGCAAAGCGCCTTGCGCCTTGCTTGGTTGTAAACTTAGCCAATAGGCTTGACCGCGATCATCTGTGCCAAATTGGCCTTGTAGCCAGTTTTTAATGCTAAATTCGCGCGCTTGTTGCGCGACATAATACAGTTGGAACCAAGCTTGGCTGCGGTTTTTATCTGTTACTTGTTGTTCCGTTTGCTGAAAATTCGCGGCTAATACCTGATCAAGACGATCCCAAGCTTGGCTCGGTGCAAAATCTTTAAAGACTAACTGCCAATCTTTCGAGGCTGCTTGAATCAGGTTTACTTCCCCGCTGAGGCTCGCAATCTCTTGTGCTTGTAGCTCACGATTGAGTGACTGAGCTAGTAAAGACGCTGAGGAAGGCATGGTTTCTTGTTGCTGAATGTACTGAGCTAAAGTTTCTAAAACCTGGGTGCTTGTGCTGACTTGTCCCTGATGCAGCCAACGCACACGGCTATGATCTAGCTTAGTGCTAGGCTGGACTTGCAAACTGTAACCCTCACCCAAATCCAAACGTCCTTGGCGCGGAGCTGCTTGTAAAATAGGCCAAGCTTGCTGTTGCGTATACGCTTGCAGCCATGCCCAAGCTTGCGCAGGTGGCCAGGCAATTTCTAAATAAGGGCCTTGGGCATCTTGGGCCACTTGGGTGCTACTAGTGGTGCCCAGTGCTAACGCACGTGGACGCGGTACCTTAAACTCAGATGTTGAATTTAAAGCCAATTGTGCCGGTGGTTTGGGTAGCTGATAAGCATCACGCTCGCTTAAGCCTGCTGGCAAAGGAATCGGTTCCACCCGCACAGCTGTTTGATAATCAAGATCACGGTCACGATAAGTGGCTTGCTCTGAAGGTGACAGAGCGCATCCTACCTGTGCTGTGCTCAAGGCGACTAAAACAAGCACCTGCGGGCGTAAGTGAAGCATGATGCTAAATCCTCGTTATCCTGCCAATAATCCGGCCATTTGTAGGGCTTCTTGCACTGTCGGACGATACTTTTCTGATAAAGGAGTTAAAGGTAAACGTATCCCTAAATCAATTTTGCCCATGGCGTGCAGTGCCCATTTTACTGGGATGGGGTTTGATTCTACAAATAGACGGTTGTGCACTGGCATCAGGCGGGTATTAATTTGGTGCGCTTTTTGTGTATCACCTTGCAAAGCCGCATGACAAAGTTCATGCATTTGCCGTGGCGCAACATTGGCCGTCACGGAAATATTGCCGCGTCCGCCCATTAAGATAAAATCAACCGCAGTGGCATCATCCCCAGAAAAAAGCAGAAAATCACTATCAGCAAGGCGTGTGATTAACTCTTTACCACGTTCTAAATCCCCAGTGGCATCTTTTAAGCCAATGATATTCTCGACACAGCTCAGACGTTCGACTGTCTCATTAAGCATATCGACAGACGTTCGTCCTGGCACATTGTAGAGGATAATGGGCAAGTCTGACGCTTGTGCGATGGCTTTAAAATGCTGGTAAAGACCCTCTTGGGTGGGCTTGTTGTAATAAGGGGTGACAGACAAGCAAGCAGAAGCCCCAACTTTTTGTGCATGGCGCGTTAGTTCGATGGCCTCTTGTGTCGAGTTTGCCCCTGTGCCTGCAATGACAGGGATTTTCCCCTGAACACGCTCAACCACACGGCTGATCACATCAAAGTGCTCGCTAAAGGATAAAGTGGATGGCTCGCCTGTGGTGCCGGCGGCGACAATCGCATCTGTACCCTCAGCCAGATGGAAATCGACCAAGGCATCCAGTGCAGGCCAATCAATAGCTTGTGTATCTGCGCGCATCGGCGTCACTAAGGCGACGAGGCTGCCTTTTAGTTCGGTCATGGTTAACATCCCCATAAATAAAAACGACTCCTTAGCAATCCCTGTATCATCTTTGCCGAGAGGAGCCTTAGGTTAAGCTTTAGCCTGATAGGGTCTCTATGCTACCTTGTTTGCTTGGGTCTAGGGACTTAGAGAAAGTCGCCTAGGTGATCCGCATCTAGCATGAGGAAAGTAATAATGCGTGTTGAGCTGAATGCTCCTGTACCCGAATTTCGTGTACCTGTCACGCCAGCATGGCAAGAGACTTTAACAGAAATCAGCCCGAAAGATTTACTTGGGCATCAGTGGGTCTTGTATTTCTATCCTAAAGATAACACGCCAACTTGTACTCAGGAAGCGCTCGACTTTAAAGCGGAACAGGCCGCATTTCAAGCAGCGAATACCTATATTCTTGGTGTATCTCGTGATGGCCTGAAAGCACATACGAATTTTCAAGCCAAACATGCATTGAATTTCACCTTGTGCAGTGACAAGCAAGAAACCTTATGTCAGCTGTTCGATGTGCTCAAAATGAAGAAAAATTTTGGACGTGAGTATTTAGGGATAGAGCGCAGCACTTTTTTAATTGATCGCCAAGGGATCTTACGCGCTGAGTGGCGCAAGGTGAAATTAAAAGACCATGTCGCACAGGTGCTCGCTAGTGCGCAAAATTTGCATGGAGCTACTTGTTAACTAAGCAGAAGTACGTACTTTTTGCACCTGCTCGATGATTTCTTGTGGGGAATTTAAGTTAGCAATCTTAGTATATAAACGTTCGAGTTGTTGCTGTGCGGACTCGGGCGTTTGTATCCGCATGGCAGTCACTTGCTGTAACTGCGGAAACTCCTCACTTAAGGCGCGTAATAACGAAAAATATCCGCCTTGTCCTTCGCCTAATGCTGCTCCCATGTGATTATTGATGCTGGCAGCGAGCTCACGGGCGGAAGTATCTGGCTCTAAAACTGGTAGCTGTCCTTCATAGGGGCGGAAAAAACCGCCATCGGGGACATCATTCACCGCCACTTGCTGCGAGATAAAGCTAAGGAGAATAGCAAACTGCGCCCCTCTGGCTTCTTGCAAGGAGAGGTTTAAGGACTCATTGACACTTAAGGATGTGCCTAAAGCGTTATCTATTCTCATAGGGCGACCGTCTTTCGGGGAGGGGATCAAGCGCTTGCAAAGCCTAGCTAGGTATGTCTGCTTAATATCGGCATCTGCAAAGTAAGCTTTAACCTGGAGCTAACGTCAAGACGGTCGAGAAGGCAAAAAGATTAGCGTGGCTGGGTAAGGTCAAAATGTGCAGGAACGGCGTGTAAATGCGGATGACGCAAATGTTCGCCTTGTGCTTCGATGCTATCAAGGAAAATATGCGCTTCCTTAATCAGTTGCCAAGCAGCAAAAAGTACACACAAGATGCCGCAGCAGGTCAGGATAGCAACAGCAAATTTTGCCAACTCGGCCCAAGTCCAAAAACTAATAATACCGCCCACCAAACTGGCTAACGCAAATAAGCCAATACTGACATATAAACTAAATAATGCACGCACTAAAAGCTCGGCACGCTGTTGCAAGTGTTGATGTAGTAAATCTGCTTTGTGATGTCCGCTATCGATCAACTGATGCAAACTTTCGTGTAACTGTCCATAACGCGCAGAAGTCGATAGTACGAGCAAGCCCACGCCTGATACCAATAAAATCGGGGTAATCCAAAAACTCATTTCGTGCACGGCTCCTACTCCTCAGATTTGTGCTTGCGAGCTTGCCTGAGTTTGTTGACATTTTCGCGACATTGGCCCTGTGATGGTTTAAATCAACTTGAGTTGATAGCCGCCAATAAAAGTATCTATATCTTGAATATCGATTTCTAAACGTTCAGCAAGGGCCTGTGCTTTTTGGGCATCTTGAATTAAGCGCCGGCTTTGCTCAGCTAAGGCATGCACCTTCTCACTAATCTCGCTTGAGGTACTGACCTGCTGCTGACTGGCACATGCGATATGGTTGCTAATCTCTTGCACGGCTTGAATTGCTTGTTCGATTTGCTGCATGGCTTGCTCGACTTGACGCACGCAGGCAAGGCCTTTCTCTGCAGCCTGGTGTCCCTCTTGAATACCGTGAAGGACTTGTGCAGAAATTTGGGTTAATTCTTCTAAAGTGTGGCTGATATTCTGGGTGAAAGTTTGGGTACGCAAGGATAAAGCGCGCACCTCATCAGCAACGACAGAAAATCCACGCCCAGACTCGCCCGCGCGTGCTGCTTCAATGGCGGCATTTAAGGCGAGTAAATTTGTCTGATCAGAAATATCATTAATGGATGCGGTCATTTCCGCGATGGATTGGACTTTATTCACCAAGGTTTGTACTTGCTCAAGCGCATTTAGCAAGGCTTGATTGGTGTGTTCACTCATGCGGTTGGAAGCATGTACCTCATGGTGTACTTGTGCTACTGCACTTTGTGCTTGTGTGACACACTCAGTTGCCGCCTGTGCTTGTCCAGCCACTTCTTGAACGCTTTGAGTCATTTGGTGTACGGATTCAGCGGCTGTTTGTGTATGGGTTTGTTGCAGTTGGGCAATCTTGCGGGTGTACTCACTGACTTGGGTTAAATCTTGCGAGCCTTGGCGTAAATGCTGTGCAAAATCTTTTAACTTAATAATTAAATGACTAAATTGATCCAGCATATTATTAAACGATTGGCTAGCGAGGGTTTTACCGAGAAGACGTTGGCTTAAATCTTGTTGATGATCAAAACGGTCTACCAATACCAGCATGTCTGTAGCTTGCTGATGTTCTTTTTGCATCCGTATTGCAAAAGCCATCAATATGGAAGTTTCAAAGACCACAAAAGCGGCATGTAAAAAGGCGATAGACCAGCTGCAACCATAGTTATAAATCATCAAAGGCATATTGGCTAAAGTGGCATCTGCCAATTGCAAAGCGGTTAAAGCCAAGTGATGGATTGCAATCAGCAAAGCACCAACGAATAAGGGCAGCCAATCACGATATAGCATGAGTAAGGCAAGTCCACAAAAGACGTGAAAGTGCATTTCGATACGCCCCATTTGTACCTGAATCATCAGGGCAGAAAGGAGCATTAAGCACATGGCAAAGAGGACAGAACAAGTACGTGTACCTTTAGTGAGCTGATAGCTCAATAGGGCAAAGCCACCAATAAGCACAGAGGCAATACCAGCAAATGTGAAGGTGTCATATCCATAGGGTAATACCAAGCTGATAATAGGAAGATGTGCCAAGATAATGAACAAAAGCGACCGATCAGCTTCTTGGCGACTGGTTTGTATATCAGTGGAAGATAGCGACATGTATCACCTAAATCAGGACTTTAAGGAGTTGAGTAATAAACGGATATCTTGTAATACACGATCTATATTTAAATCAGTATAAGGATAAATAAGCTCAATTTTTGCTTGGGCAGAAACGATAAATAAAGAAGCTTTGTGGTTAAATTCGTAGTCTTTTCCTTGATACACTTTTGTTGCAATTTCTGTATAAGCTAGTGCTAAATTTTGGGCTGCTTGGGTTGATTCAGGACGAATAAAATAAAAATTTTTCCCTAAATTAGGAATCCCTTCTGCTAGTAAATCTTGGGTGTCTCGTTCAGGATCTAGACTAATAAAGGTAAAATATATTGGCAAATCTTTAGAGACTTGTGCAAGTTGATGCATCTTGATCAACTGTGGAGGACAAGCTTGTGTGCAGCTTAAATAACCAAATAATAAAATGTGTAATCCATTGGGATCATCAAAGTGCAGAGGGAGGGCGGGCACTGAAATTTGGCGTTTTAATCCATACCACTTTTCAGATTGTAGTTGGGTTTGTAGCCAAGGCAACACGAGTAAAAGGCAAAAGCCGGCACTGATTAAAGCGATCCGTATCCAAGGCATTGTGTATGGCCTTTGATCAGCATAAATTAAGATAGATATAAAATACGCGAAATAACCCAAGGATACTAGTCAAACACCCTCCCAAAGCGGGGAAGGTGTGAGCATCTGCTGATTAATGATTAATCTTCGAAAAAGAATTTACTTTCGCCAAAAGCAGGCTTGAGGTGATGCAACCAAGTGGCTTGTTCGTCGTAACGTGCGAAAAAGGGCCTTTGTACCCAGTCTGGGTTGCGTCCTTGAATAAAACGCAATACGAAGACTTTCTCGCCATGAATTTCTGTGACACCTTGAATTTCGACTTTACCCGGTGTGGCACTCATGGAAGGACCGCGCGCTGTACGTGCAATGCCACTGACTTGCTGCATGGCTTGGCGGTAAATTTGCCATGCTTGTGCTAAAGGCACTTCGAAATAATGCTGCGCCCCTGTATCTCGTTCCACAAACATATAATAGGGCTGAATGCCTAGCTCGACTTGGGTTTGCCACAAACGCGCCCAATCGGCAGGGTGATCATTAATATGACGTAGTAGCGGGCCTTGGCTACGAATTTGTGCCCCTGTTGCGCGGACATTAGCAACGGCTTGACGTGCAATTGGTGTTTCTAGCTCGCGCCAGTGATTGTAATGTGCCATAAACGCTAGATGTTTACCTGCGGCCACAATTTCACGCAATAAAGCGAGTAAATCTTGGGCATCTGCATCAGTGACAAAGCGATAAGGCCAGAAAGTTAAGGCTTTAGAGCCGAGGCGAATGCTGCGAATATGATCAAACTCAGGCGCTAACAGGGGTTCCAGATAAGCACGTAAGTTCTTGGTTTTCATCACCAGAGGATCACCCCCTGTGATTAAAACATCGGTGACTTCTGGATGTTCACGTAAATAATCGCACAGTTGGCTTGATTCTTTGGCGGCGATTTTTAACGAGGGATCGCCAACAAATTGCGCCCAACGGAAACAAAAAGTGCAGTAAGAATGGCAAACCTGTCCTGAGCTGGGAAAAAAGAGCACGGTTTCGCGGTATTTATGCTGTAACCCAAGAACTGGTTCTCCGTTAACTTTAGGGATGTTTTGTTCTAGTTGACCGGCGGGATGGGGGTTGAGTTGGGCGCGCACCTCTGCAATGGTGGCTTTGATATGGGCGGCGTCTTCAGTGGCTAGCGCTGCTTCGACAGCTTGATAATGCGCTGGTTTGAGCATGCCTTTTTGTGGAAAAGTCAGCTGAAATATCGGGTCTGCAATGGGATCGCGCCAGTCGATCAAATCATCAATCACATATTGATTCACACGAAAAGGCAAGACGGAAGCCACGACTTTCATCTCCTGGCGTATCTGAGATGGAAGGCGTTGCACTTGCGGAATTTGTTCTAGGTGGCGTGCAGTGTAAACCTTAAAGCTAGGCGCTAGTGAGGTTTCGCTGAGTTCTTGTACGGGTACACGGACTTGAATGGACATAGGTCTTTGAGTCCTCCTTGGGATGGCTTTAGTGTCGAAATTGAACAGGTCAGACCATTAAAGGCGGCCTAGTGTACCCGAAAGCGAGAGGTAAACCTAATTTGTGGGGAGGAAGGGGGATCCCTGCTTCTGCTGCGCACTAGCTTTAACGCAGGAAATCTACGCCCCCCTGCACCAAAGAACTCAGTGCAAGGGGGTTTAGGTTATAGCTGCTTAAATGCCTGTTCAGCGGCTTGAAGCGTCGCTTGAATTTCTGTCTCTGTATGGGCGCTGGAGATAAAACCGGCCTCATACGCAGAAGGGGCAAGATAGACGCCAGCATCAAGCATCAAGTGGAAAAAGCGGTTAAAACTTTCTAAATGGCATTGGGTGGCTTCGTCAAAGGAGGTCACTTGAGGGGCATCGGTGAAGAAAAGACCGAACATGGCACCGACATTTTGTGTCAAAAAGGGCACGCCCGCAGCTTGTGCTCGGGTTTGTAAGCCTTGACACAATTGCTCGGTTTTGTTGCTCAGTTGCTGATGGAAGCCGGGCTGACGAATTTTATTCAATAATGCTAAACCTGCGGCCATAGCCAAGGGGTTGCCAGACAAAGTCCCTGCTTGATAAACAGGCCCTAACGGGGAAATATGACGCATCACTTCCGCCTTACCGCCAAAAGCGCCAACAGGCAAACCGCCGCCGACAATTTTACCCAAGGTGGTTAAATCTGGGGTGATCCCATAATGTGCTTGTGCCCCCCCTAACGCGACCCGAAAACCTGTCATCACTTCGTCAAAAATCAGCAAGCTGCCGCTCGTATCACAGACTTCACGTAGGGTTTGTAAAAATTCTGCCTCAGGTGGGATGCAATTCATATTGCCAGCAACTGGCTCGACAATGACAGCCGCAATCTGATCGCCCAAGCGTGCAAAACAGTCTTTGACTTGCTGACTATCATTAAAGCTGAGCGTTAAGGTATGTTGTGCTAAATCAGCAGGGACACCTGGGGAATTAGGCTCACCAAAGGTCAGTGCCCCCGAGCCTGCTTTGACGAGTAAAGAATCACTATGACCGTGGTAGCACCCCTCAAATTTCACGATTTTATCGCGCTTGGTATAACCACGTGCTAAACGCAGGGCACTCATGGTGGCTTCTGTTCCTGAGTTCACCATGCGTACCATTTCCATAGAAGGTACTAGCTCACACAGCAAATCGGCCATGTGCGTTTCTAAAGCGGTGGGTGCCCCATAAGATAAGCCATAATCTAAACGCTCACGCACAGCGGCCAAAATTTCTGGGTCTGCATGGCCGGTAATCATAGGGCCCCAAGAGCCAACATAATCAATATAAGCTTTGCCATCCACATCATATAAATAAGCGCCTTGGGCACGCTCAATAAAAATCGGTGTTCCTCCTACACTGCGGAATGCACGCACGGGCGAGTTGACACCACCGGGAATATGTTTTTGTGCAGCAGAAAAGAGTTCAGCAGAACGAGACATAGCATCAATCCTTTTATCATAAGTGATGGGGAACATTTGAGGGCATGGCAGGGCGTAATGCCGCATTTAACGCTGTGACTTGCATACGGATTTGCGTTGGTGAGAAGTCTGTATGCGCAAAAATACCAGCCGACAAAGCAAGCAAATGTGCACCTGCAGCTTGGACTTGTGGCAAATTGTTGACGTTTAAACCACCAATGGCAACCAAGGGGCACGTCAGCTTTTGACGTGCTTGGGTAAGCAAACTTAACTCTGCAGGTGGGGCTTCTGCTTTAGTTTGCGAGGGGAAAAAACGCCCGAAAGCCACATAAGAAGCCCCAGCTTGTAAGCTAGCTTGTGCACGGGACAAGCTGGCATGACACGTGGCACCAAGGAGGGCGTTTGCACCAAGCAGGCGGCGCGCTTGTGCGATGCTGGCATCGCTGACACCAAGATGAACGCCCAGCCCCAAATCAGCCGCTAAATGCAAACGATCATTGATAATTAAGGGCACTTGATAGTCCGTACACAAAGCTTGTAAGGCGCGTGCGCGTCGGTATGCTGTAGCCTCTGTGGCTGTTTTATCTCGGTATTGTACTAGGGCCACCCCAGCCTCTAGTGCCGCCTCAACACCAAGCAGCAAGCTTTTATCATCAGGCAACCATTGAGGATCGGTAATGGCATATAAGCCAGATCCCCCAACGTTTGGGTTAAGCATGGTGTACTCCATCCCAGAAAAGCAGCTTACGGATTATTAAATAAACGCTGCGGCAAGAGTTGGCCTTGGCCAATTTGATAGGCGGCATGTAAAGCGCGCCAAGTGTAATCTTGTGCACTAAGACAGGCCACTTCCAAAGGCTCACCCAAGGCTAAGCGTGCCGCCAAAGCGGAAGCTAGGGTGCAACCGGAGCCGTGGTATTCATTGTCCAAACGTGACCAACGATGGGTAATGGGTGGCACATCACTTTGATAGAGGGTGTTTTTAACAGCAGGGCTATCTGCATGAGTGCCTGTGACTAACACGGCATGGCAACCTCTTTGTAAAAGTGCATAGGCCTGTTGGGCTTGGTGTTCGTCTGGATACTGTAAACCGCTTGCAGTGGCTTGGGTCGCCAAAGGTGTGCCTACCTCAGCGACCAAATTGGGAGTTTTAGCCTGTGCTAAGGCAGCAAGCTCCAAAGTGTTAGGTGTGGCAATATGCGCATAGGCAATGAGGTGGTGTGCAAGTGCAGGCAAGAGGTGCGCATCACTCATAGCCTGTCCTGCACCTGAACGCAGGACAGGATCGAGCACGACAGGTACTTTCGGGTGGGCATCTAAAATACGCACAATCACTTCCAAGACAGCAAGATTGGGCACCAAACCTATTTTAATGGCAGCGATATTAAAATCTTCGCTCAGTTTTTGTGCTTGGGCTTCGATCAGGTGGGCATCCACTGCTTGGACTTGGTACACCTTGCGCGTATCTTGCACTGTGAGTGCAGTTGCCACTGTCACCGCCCAGACTTGCTGGGCGCGAATGGCTTCAATGTCGGCACTGAGTCCAGCACCACCACTAGGATCGTGCCCTGCCAGTACAAGAACGACAGGGGCTTTACGGTAATTAAGTATGGGCATGATAGCTTAGATCAAAAGGGCTTGAGTACCGCTAAAATCACGATGCCAATAAGGGCAAATACTGGCAATTCATTGAAAATACGGTAATACACATGACCGCGTTTATTCTGGTCAACAGCAAAACGGGCAACGTAACGATGACACATAACATGGTAAATCAATAGCAAGGCCACTAAAGAGAGCTTGGCATGCATCCAGCCTTGGCTCATATAACCACTAAAATTGGTGCTTAATAACCCTATGCCAAGCACGACCACCACGATCATCGAAGGCGTGGTAATACCACGTAGGAGTTTACGTTCCATGACTTTAAAACGGGTGCAGGAGTTTAAATCCTCGTCTTGTTCTGCCATAGCATGATAAACAAATAAGCGTGGTAAATAAAAGAGGCCACTAAACCAAGTGACAATCGCCATAATATGAAAGGCTTTTAACCATAAAAATGTCATCGTTTACATCCTTTTTTGAGGTAACCAGGCTAGCGGTAGTATTGTTCCAGCATATCACGGGTCAGAATCCCCAAGATAGGGGAGACCCCTTGTATGGATGAGGGACAGATGACTAAAGCATCTACCGCAAAATCCTGCAAACTCTGGTCAGCTTCTTGCAAGCTCGCCTGCATGGACAAGGGCGTTAAACTCAAGCGCGGCGCGGCAAAACGTGCTAAATCCAGTGTGAGCTCAGGCGTTTGCTGATGCGTTGGCACCTGTGAATCCAGTTCTTGTAAGTAATGTGCAAGGGCAGCCGCCGGCATTAAAGTCAGGGTGTGGGCATCTTTCACGCTTTGAATCACTAACCAATGGGGCTTAGGTATCAAGGCTTGACGGGCTTGCGCATAAGTTAATCTTTGTGCTACCTGCACAAAACGCCGATCCATCACCGCCATGACGCCAGTGCGCCCTAAGGCTTGTGCTAAAGGGGCTTGATGCGGATAAATGCCTTGGCCATTGAGCAGACTGATAAAAATAGCATTTTGTTTAAATAAGACACGCTGAATTAAAAAAGCCACCATTAAGGTGAGCATGCTGGGCATTAAGACTTGAGGATTATGGGTCAGTTCAAGTAAGGCTAATAAAGCTGCCAGTGGCGCTTGTAAAACACTGCCCATCATAGCGCCCATGCCAATAAGAACGTAAAGGCTAGGGTATTGATCTGCGTGACTGATCAGAGCCACAAACTCGGCCCCTAAAGCCCCGAGACCGCCACCTATGACAAGTAAAGGCGCAATCATCCCAATAGGTAGCCCCATCCCTAGGGTGAAGCTGGTCAAAAAACCTTTCCCTAATACCAATAGCAACAAGTACAGCCAAGGAAGACCACCAGCAAACATAAGATTGAGTGCATCATAGCCCATACCCATCACTTGTGGGGCAATCAGTGCGCAAGTGCCTGTTGAAAGACCAACTAATAAGCCCCTTTGTATCAAGCTATAATGGCGTTGATTTTGTTGCCAAAAACGACAACTTGCCTGGAAGCTCGCACCGGCAAGTCCGATAAAAACCCCCAGCAATAAGCAAAAGCCTAGCTCAGTAGGATCGAGCATGGGCAAGGCAGGTAGACTAAAAATCGGTGCTGCACCATAGGTCATCTGGGTTAATACAGCACCTGTAATGGCCGCGATAATAATGGGGGCAAAACCCAGTACGCTATACTCAGCCATCACAACTTCCATCGCAAAAATCACCCCTGCTAAGGGCGTATTAAAGGCAGCAGCAATGGAGGCCGCGGTACCACAACCAATTAATAACCGTAGGCTGTTATTAGGGAGTGCGAGGCTTTGCCCTAAAGTGCTGGCAATACCTGCACCCAAATGCACAGAAGGCCCTTCGCGTCCTGCAGAGAGCCCACCCCCTAACGACACTAGCCCTAAGACAAATTGTAAGAGCGTATTGACCAAGGGCAAACGCCCCTGATGCAGGTGAAAACCCTCGATGACAGCACCAATGCCCAGCTTGCGTTGATGCGGCTTGGCCCATGTCAGTAAAGTGGCCATGGCTAAAGCAGCTAACAAGGGTAAAAAAAAGCGTGCCCAAGCATTGAGCTGTTCGAAGGCTTCCGTATGTGGATGCAGGTAAAGGGATAACAGACTTTCTAACGTCCAGCGAAAAATTAGGGTAAGACTGGCAGCAGCAAAACCAGCGACTAAACCCAAAATAGCCAATTGTGGCAAGGCATCCACTTGCGCCACCTGATGACGAAAATCTTGCAACTTAAGTTGCAAATAGTGGCCTAAAGCGCGACCTAAGCGGGTGTGGTTGATCGGCAAGCGCATCCCTCTATCCATAGCAAGATTCCAGAGAATATAGTATAACCGCTTATTCTATCGGGATAAATTCACAAGAGGGCCAGACACAGTGATTAAGGTAGGTATCGTAGGTGGCACAGGTTATACAGGCGTTGAGCTACTCAGGTTGTTAACTCAGCACCCTGAAGTGGATGTGAGTGTGATTACCTCGCGTAGCGAGGCCGGTATCCCAGTGGCGGATATGTACCCTAATTTACGTGGGCATTTAGATCTTGCTTTCAGTGAACCTGATGTTGATGTCTTGGGTGCTTGTGATGCCGTTTTTTTTGCGACACCACATGGGGTAGCACACGCGTTGGCAGCGCCTTTATTGGCACAAGGCACCCGTGTGATTGATTTATCCGCAGATTTTAGAATTAAAGACCCACAAATCTGGGCGCATTGGTACAACCAAGCACATGGTGCTCCTGAATTATTACCAGAAGCCGTGTATGGTTTACCGGAAGTCAATCGTAATGCGATTAAAGATGCCCGTTTGATTGCCGTACCAGGCTGTTACCCGACAGCGGTGCAATTGGGGTATTTGCCTTTAATACGTGCGGGTCTAATTGCGCTAGATTCTTTGATTGCGGATTGTAAATCTGGTGTCAGCGGTGCAGGCCGGGGCGCTAAAGTGGGTTCCTTATTATGTGAAGCCAGTGAGAGCATGAAAGCGTATAGCATGAATGGCCATAGGCACCTGCCAGAAATTACGCAAGGCTTGCAAGAAGCTGCACAAAGTTCGGTAAATCTCTTGTTTATGCCGCACTTGACTCC
The DNA here is from genome assembly GCF_900108915.1 of Allopseudospirillum japonicum. Taxonomy (GTDB): domain Bacteria; phylum Pseudomonadota; class Gammaproteobacteria; order Pseudomonadales; family Halomonadaceae; genus Pseudospirillum; species Pseudospirillum japonicum. The sequence goes on along the minus strand of NZ_FNYH01000011.1, from coordinate 10,833 downwards.
TATGATACGCGGCATCCATGCCAGCTTATACGCCACCTTAACGCCTGAAGCTCAGCGGATGACGCTTGCAGAACTTCAAGCTGTATTTGAACAAACCTATGCACAAGAAACCTTTGTGGATGTGATGCCTTTAGGTTCCGCGCCAGAAACGCGTAGTGTCCGGGGTTCGAATATGTGCCGTATCGCGGTGCATAGACCGCAAGAAGGCGCGCATGTGTGTGTGCTCTCGGTGATAGATAACTTGGTAAAAGGAGCAAGTGGCCAAGCGGTGCAAAACTTAAATATCATGTTTGGGTTTGCCGAAGATGCTGGTCTAAAACAGGTCGCCTTACTGCCTTAATTGCGAAGGCAGCTTAAACAGCGGAACCGTTCGAAATGAGTTTTGGTAAAGCGAGATCACAAAAAAAACTAGATGACACTCTGGTGATCGTACCTAAGCGTCAAAGATCACCTTGGAAAACTGTGTTGCTGGTGCTGATATTGTTAGCTTTAAGTGCTGGAGCTAGTTATTGGGCGGGACATTGGCAAGTTTGGCGTAAACAACATGGTGCTGTGGAAGAACGCGATCAGTTACGTGTTGAAGTGCAGGTGAAAGAAAAACAGCTGCAAGATTTGCGCCGTAAACTTGCGATTGTAGAAAGTGGAAATGATATCGACCGCAAAGCTTATCAGGAACTGCAACAAGCCAGTGCAGAGCTGAATGCACGTATTGCTCAGCTTGAAAATGAAGTTGCCTTCTACAAACGTGTGATGGATCCTGATAATGTAGATAAGGGATTAAGGGTTGCACGTTGGGAGCTGGCGGCGACAACAGATGCTAAAGTATTCGATTATAAGTTGGTGATTAGCCAAGTTGCTGATAATAATAACTATATCGAGGGCTTGGCTTTGGTAAACCTTGTTGGTCGTCAAGGTACAACCCCGAATGTGGTGATACCTTTAAAAGATGTTTCGGAAGAAGTGCAAGAGCTGGGGATTAAATTCCGTTTCCGCTTTTTCCAGAATGTCACAGGTCAAATCCGCTTACCGGATGATTTTGTTGCAGAACGCGTGCAGGTCATTCTGCAATCCACGGGGAGTAAAGCAATGCGTGTAGAAAAGTATTTCGACTGGACCACTCAGGAGGCTGAATAAGATGGCATTTTTGGGTGGTGGTAATAATAATGCGAGTAAAGAAAAACCAGTAGCAACGACGCATTTTGATACTTTGATATCAAGTAAGTCGGAAATTATTGGGGATTTGCACTTTAGTGGTGGCTTGCATATTGATGGCAAGGTTTACGGGAATATTGTTGCTGAGGACGACTCTAAAAGCATTTTGCGTATCAGTGAGAAAGGCGCAGTTGAAGGAGAAATCTCTGCACCCCATGTAGTAGTGAATGGTGCTGTCACTGGGGATATTCATGCCTGTGAGCATTTAGAGCTAGCTTCTAAAGCCATTGTGAATGGTGATGTATACTATAACACCATAGAAATGATTATGGGCTCGCAAGTCAATGGTGCTTTGCGTCAGGAATATCGTGCGGCTGCGACAGGTGAGCGCCCACAGATGCCTAAAAAGACCACGAAAGCACGTCCTAAACAGCCAGAAGTGCAAGAAGCACCGAAGGCGCTCAGTGGTGAAACCTTCCCCAAGCTAACGCAGGATGCCAAAAACGCATCAGCTAGCCCAGCCACAAATAAAAAAGCTGCAGAAACTAAATAAGCTTTGCTCTTGAATGCTTACAGCTTGCGCAAGGAGTAACCTAGGTTGCTCCTTTTTTTCGGTTTTTCTTTTTTTAGCTGTTAGTTGGCCTTGTCACATGTTCGGCAACACTTTTTGCTTTCTAGGTACTTGAGTCTTTTACTTGGTTAAAGCATCTTGATACACTTGGACGCATCTTCCCAAGTTTTATTGATATAGGTAGGTTTTTCATGAGTGCGGTGAGTGAATATATCCCTAGCCTCCTTCATTGCACGCCAGAGGCGGTGGCAAAACTGCAAGCGCTGGTTGCAGAAGAAGCCAATCCAGAACTCAAGTTAAGAGTTTTTGTCACTGGGGGGGGCTGTTCAGGGTTTCAGTATGGCTTTGAATTTGTTGAGGAACTTAATGAAGATGACACCCTGATTGAATATCAAGGTGTGTACTTGGTGTTAGACCCCCTAAGTTACCCCTATCTGGTCGGTTCTACTTTAGACTATGAAGAAGGTTTAAGTGGTGCGCGTTTCAAGCTACAAAACCCGAACGCAAGCACCACTTGTGGTTGTGGTGCGTCTTTTTCTGTCTAGTGATCTCTCGTTTGCCTCCTCAAAGCAGGCACTTATTCCTGTAAGTAGAACTGAATGGTGGTGACGACACGAACTTTTTTCACATCAGGGGTATAAGCGTCTAAATCCTCAATAGAAAAATAGCCTTGTTGCGCATTACGGATGGAACCAACCTCTGCTTGGGCATCATGCGCAAACTGATCCGCTGCTGCACGCGCATCTGCTGTGGCTGCGGCAATCATCTCTGGCTTGATCTCGTTTAAGCCTGTAAACAAAAACTCAGTTCTATGTTCGTAGGTTTGTGCAAGTAATACCCCTTGGCTCACCAACTCCCCTGTTTGCGAGATCACTTGTTTCACTTTGGGTACATCTGGGGTGCGCACGAGTACAGTGGCTTCTGCGCGGTATCTATCTTCTGGTAAGCGATTACCATAATTATTGAGATGTTGGTCGGTAATTTGCGGTGATGACAGGCTAATCATAGGTGCCTGAAACCCTTTAGCGAGCAAAAACTGGCGAATCACTTGATGCGTGTATTCAACTTTTTGTTGCAAGATTTCTAGGCTATTGGCACTCACACTAAAATGCAGTGGCCACAAGGCGAGGTCCGCTTTCACCTCGCGTTCTGCTAAACCTTTCACGGTGACATAACGTTCTGTCGCTTTCCAGCCTAGCAAGGTCTCTTTCAGTGTGACGCCAATAAACACTAAGGCAGCGCTTAATAACGCTGCTGCAACAATCATACTGAAGGCGCTGGCTTTAGAAGGTGTCTCTGTTGTCGTTGCCATAATCAAAACATCCTTGAAGTAGGTGAAACCAAGACACAGGATACACCGAGGTTATGCAAGACGCATGTGCTCTTTATCTGGGTGTTGCTTGAAAAGCCCTGGGATCACCTCCATAACTTGCACAAGCTTTTTCTGTACTTTTTCTCATTGACGGCGTGACGCTCGTTTGTAAGTCGTCACCTAGAATACTTAAGGAAGGATTGTATGAGTGACGATGCTCAAGACCCAATAGAAGCTATGATCCAAGCGCAGCTCAATGCAGACACTTCAGAAACCACAGAGGAGGCTAGCCAAGCGTCATCTGATGAACAATCTAGTGGTGCGCTGGTTTTGTCGCGAGACTCTCTGCCTGAACGCCTGTATTTATTACCTGTGCATAATCGCCCTTTTTTCCCTGCACAAGTGCAGCCGTTATTAGTAAGTCGCAAGCGCTGGGAACAGACGTTGGAAAAGGTGGCAGAAACCGCACACCATGCCCTCGGTGTGGTCTTTGTGGAACAAGAAACCGAAGAAGAGGCGACACAGGAACACATGCCGTGTGTAGGGTGTGCAGTGAAAATTCATCGCGCACAGAGTGAGGGTTCACGGATTCAATTTGTTGCTCAAGGGTTGCGGCGTTTTCGCATTGAGCGCTGGTTATCAAAAACCCCGCCCTATTTGGTTGAAGTCACTTATCCGCGTGAGCCTTTAGAAGACAATGAAGAAAGTCGTGCATGGGCCTTATCTATTATTAATGGGATTAAAGAATTACTGCCTATCAATCCTCTCTATGGCGAAGAACTCAAGCATTATTTGCATCGTTTTAGTCCCAATGAACCTGGTCCTTTAAGTGACTTTGCTGCCGCAATTACCTCTGCAAAAGGCCATGAATTACAGCAAGTATTAGAAACGCTACCTGTACTGGAACGGATGCAAGTGGTTCTACCTTTATTGCGTACAGAACTGGAAGTTGCCAAATTACAAAGTGAAATTAGTGAGGAAGTTAATCAGAAAATCCAAGAGCGCCAACGCTCCTTTTTTCTGAAAGAGCAACTCAAAGTTTTACAGCGTGAACTCGGTATTTCTAAAGATGATAAAAGTGCAGATGTTGATGAATTTCGGGAGCGTTTACAAGGAAAGCAAGTCCCAAAACATGCACAAAAACGAATTGAAGAAGAGCTACATAAGCTGTCTTTGTTAGAAACAGGCTCACCAGAATATGGGGTTACACGTAATTATCTGGATTGGATGACCTCCATACCTTGGGGAGTAAGATCGCAAGATAATTTATCCTTAAGTCACGCACGCACTGTATTAGATCAAGACCATGATGGTTTAAAGGATGTCAAAGAAAGAATTATTGAGTTTCTAGCCGAAGGGAATTTTAAAGGTGATGTTGGCGGTTCTATTTTGCTATTAGTGGGGCCACCAGGTGTAGGTAAAACTTCAATAGGGCGCTCGATTGCACAAGCCTTGGGACGCAAATTTTACCGTTTTTCTGTCGGTGGGATGCGTGATGAAGCAGAAATTAAAGGTCATAGGCGTACCTATATTGGGGCTATGCCAGGAAAGTTAGCACAAGCGTTAAAAGAAGTTGAGGTAGAAAACCCTGTCATTATGCTAGATGAAATTGACAAACTGGGCGCTAGCTATCAAGGGGATCCAGCCTCCGCATTATTAGAGGTGTTAGATCCAGAACAAAATATCGATTTTCTTGATCATTATTTAGATGTACGTTTAGATTTATCGAAAGTTTTGTTTGTTTGTACAGCAAATCAGCTGGATACGATTCCTAGCCCTTTGCTAGATCGTATGGAAAATATCCGTTTATCTGGTTATATTGCGGAAGAAAAATTTGCCATTGCAAAACATCATTTATGGCCGCGTCTACTCAAGCGTGCCGGTTTGAAAAAGAAACAAATTGATATTAGTGACGTGGCTTTAAAAGCCATGATTGAAGGCTATGCACGTGAAGCTGGGGTGCGTCAATTAGAAAAGTTGTTGCATCGTATTATGCGTAAAGCTGCGGTTAAGCTCTTGCAGGATGAAGATTGCGAAAAAATCAAAATTACCCAAAGACATTTAAAAGCCTACTTAGGCACACCCGTATTCCGTAAAGAACAAAAAATGCAGGGGATTGGGGTTGTAACAGGTTTGGCTTGGACGTCTCTCGGTGGTGCCACTTTAGCGATCGAAGCAAGCCGGATTCATCAACAACAAAGTGGGTTAAAACTCACAGGTAAATTAGGCGAGGTGATGCGCGAATCTGCGGAAATCGCTTACAGTTATATCCGTAGTCACCTAGGGACTTATGGCGCACCGCCTAAATTTTATGACAAGGCATTTATTCACTTACACGTGCCGGAAGGGGCGACGCCAAAAGATGGGCCTTCTGCTGGTATTACTATGGCTAGCGCACTTTTATCTTTAGCACGTCGCCAGAAATTACGCCCTTTAGCAATGACAGGTGAGTTAAGTTTAAGCGGACAAGTCTTACCTGTTGGTGGGATTCGTGAAAAGATCATTGCCGCACGACGTGCCAAGATTACTGAGTTGATTTTACCTGAAGCGAATCGTGGTGATTATGAAGAATTACCAGATTATTTACGCTTAGGTATGCAAGTACATTTTGCGCAGCATTTCCGTGATGTAGCCAAGGTGCTATTTACGGAGACAGCCAAAGAGCCACAAACCCTACCAGAAAATTAACACGCTTGGTGGGTCTTGCTACCCACTGTTGCAAGACTTAAAAGTGATGCGGAATAAATAGGCTACGTTCTTGCACTTGTACCTTTTGCACTGACCAGCCTAAGGCGTGCTGTAAATTGGTAGAGGTCAAGACGTCTTGCGGTGTGCCATCGGCAAAGACTTTATGGTGTGAGATTAAAATCACCCGAGAGCAATACTGGCTGATGGCGTTTAAATCATAACTGGTGAGCACGATAGCCACCCCTGTACTGGCTAACCAAGTCAGTACAGGCCATAAATGCGCTCTTTGTGGTGGGTCTAAAGGTAAAAATGCTTGATCTAAAATCAGCAGACGGCTTGGCAGCTTGTCATAAGTGTTGTCTCCACAGGATCTGGGCCAAACTTGCGCGAAAACACGGGCAATTTGCACCCGACGGCGCTCGCTTGCGGCGAGGTTGGCATATTCTCGATACAAATAAGCCCCTAAATCTAAAGCTTTTACCACCTGATGTTTGACTTCCTCTTGTTCTGCATGGGGATAAACATCTTGCAAAGCATCTAAACCAATTTGGATTACCTCATGGACTTTATCATCAAAGACCATAGGTGAGCTATGCGCCAAATAAGCTCGATACTTGCTGAGCTCACGGTAAGACCAGGTATGCAAGGCTTTGTCATGTAGTTGCAACCGTCCCTGATACCCTGTTGGCTCACCGGCCAGTGTGCGTAACAGACAGGTTTTGCCGCTGGCACTACTTCCTAAAACGGCAACTAGCTCGCCACGTGCTAAATGAAATGCTGGTAAATGTAAGGCACGGCTTGGCCCTTGATATAGGGTCAACTGGTGGGCATCGAGCATACGTTGGTCCATCCTTTTGCGGCGAGCATGCAAAACTAAAGCGGCTTAATGGCCAGTACCCAAATACAAGGCCTAGGTGCGCCAAAGGGCGCTTGTTCAGAGTTGCGATAACAGAAATTCACATTATACCCTGAAAGTTTCACCCCATATACTCGGTGTGGATCAGTCTTATGGTGATAGGCGGGGCGTGGATCCTGTGCTAATACTTGGGTGATCAATTCATAAAGATTTTGCATCTCCTCAACCACTTGGAGATTTGCTAAGGCTTCGGGTGTCCAGTGAACGTTTAAAGGATCGGGTGCCTCTTGTGCCCAAGTTGCCGCATGGGCTTGGGGTTGGATGTCGGCATAAGGCAAATAAGGTTTGATATCTAAAATCGGCGTGCCTGCAACTAAATCTGCACCACGAATCTCAATATAAATATCTTGTTGATCAGTATGGATACTTTCTAAGCGTACCAGAGATAAACCAATCGGATTGGGGCGAAAACTTGAGCGTGTTGCAAAGACGCCTAAGCTTTGATTGCCACCTAAACGTGGTGGGCGCACCTTGGGTTTCCATGTCTGACGTAGACATAAGTGAAATACAAAGTGTAACCAAAGATGTGAGAACTCGGTTAAGCCTTGCAGTGCATCAGGGGTATTATAAGGCGCTAATAAACGGATGCGGCTTTTAGCAGCGACGAGATTGGCTTGTCGGGGAACGCCAAATTTTTCTTGGTAAGGGGATTCTATGATCCCTATGGGTTGAAAGGTGTAGCTGTTGGGCAGTGTGCTAGAAGACATAAGCGAACTCTTATACGGGGGAACTGGCATCAAAATGTCAAAAAAAGGCACTAAACTCAAGTATCAACCGCAGAAGATCGAATATTGCCAAAGCCTAAGCTGGCAAACAGGAGCCAATAAGTATGCAGATTGAAGTGATTAAATCCCCCTCTGAACAAGCGCAGGCACAGCCCGTGCTTTTTGTACATGGCATCTTTACCGGCGCTTGGATCTGGCAAGAGCACTTTCTTCCTTGGTTTGCCGAACAAGGTTACCATGCTTGGGCATTGAGTTTGCGCGGTCATGGTGGCAGTGAAGGCCATCAAGATTTGCACCATTGGGGGTTGGATGACTATGTTGCAGATTTGACCCAGGTAGCCGCTAAAATGGAGCTTGCCTATCGACGTAAACCCCTGATTGTTGGCCATTCTATGGGAGGGATGGTGGTGCAACGCTATCTTTCTAAAAATCAGGGCGCAGGGGCGGTGCTTTTATGCAGTATGCCGCCGCAAGGCTTGGTCCCCTTGTCTTGGCAATCTTTATTGCAGCATCCACGGCTGACTTTAGAAATGGGCCAAACTTACTTAAATCCTAACCTGGCCAGTCGGCGTCAGTTGCAAGAAATTCTCTTTCACCATCCTATGCCAGAGGAAGATTTAGATCGTTGGCTAGCACAGATGGGGGCGGAATCACGTCAACTTTTGTGGGATTTAAGCTGGGGAGCTTTGCCTAATATCTATCAAGTACAGCGTACACCCCTTGCCGTAATAGGTGCGCGCCATGATCGTTTGGTCCCCACGACGATGGTGTCTATGACCGGCTGGAGTTATGCCTTGGCGCCTTTGTGGTTGGAAGAAATGGGACACGGGGTCATGCTGGAACCAAACTGGCAGCAAGCGGCACATTTGATTAAAGCGCAACTTGATACCATGACGCAATTTCAGCAGCAAACCGCTTGTGCTTAAGCGTTAACTAGGCTGTGAGCGTCGCAAGCCTTCAATCATTTTGACCAAGCCGCTGCGAGTTTCACGCTCCATCGGCTGGAAGCGTACCGCAACGCGAATTTGATCAGTCCGTCCTGGATGCAAAGGATCTGCTTCCATACGAATCACTTGGACAGGTAAAGACAAGACCCCTTTTGGTAAGTGGATTTCAATCTCGCCCAAGGTAAAAATACTCAAACCTTGCAAGTCTTTAAGCGAAGCGAGCGCCAAAGCACCAGAAAGAGAAATATCCAAAAGTGTGCTTGAGGTTGTTTCGAAATCTTTAAATTTCAGCTTGGTTTGGGTTCCTTGAGTGACTTTAATACGTTCGGCATTGCGACGCTCCATGCGATGCATAGCCATGCGTATTTTCTCAACTAGGGTATTGGCAGTGAAAGGTTTAATGACATAGGAAGTCACGCCTAATTGTACCGCTGTTGCCAAAGAGTCCCTATCGCTACGACTGGTGACCATAATAAAAGGGACATTGGCGCTTTCTGGATTTTTACGTACTTCCGCCAATAATTGATCACCGCTTAAGCCAGGTAATTCCCAATCAGAAAATACCCAGTCAATACGTGAGTGCTTACTAAACATGGCCAAAGCGGCTTGGCCATCAGAAGCCTCTAGAATATTTTGGCAATTAAGATAATCACGTAAAATAGTCACGAGCGTTTTACGTGCTGTGCCTGAGCTATCGACAATTAAAGCCGTGTCTTTTGATAGCAATGCGTCTAAGGATCCTGCTCCCATGATACCTGCGTCCTAACCCTGCGATTTGCTCGCATAAAATTTGCCTAAAGTTACATACACGACCAAAGGTGACTTTTGAGTATCACTATAAAAGATTTTGCTAGTACTTGGGTAGCCTAATGACATTCAGAAAGGTAACTAAATGTACATTTTACATGAAATTTTTAATATCTTGATTTTTAATAAAAATAATTATATCCGTATATCAATTTGCCGCTAGCGGCGCAAGAAGCGACGTGAGCTTGCATTTTCGAGTTGCTCAATACGGCGCATCAGCTCGTGCAAGCGCTCATTGTACAGATCCAGCTTAATCTCTAAGCGAGTCAAGCGTTCACGTAATTCTGGGCTTATCTCTTGGGAAGGGTGGGGGGAGATTTCTTGCGCAGTAGAGGACATATAAAAGGCTCCTAGTCGCATAGAGATGCAGTGATCTATTGAAGTTGCGTATACTGGTCAGTCCTAGACATTTGAGAGAACAGATAATGATTCAAGCCATAGTGACAGATATCGAAGGGACAACAGGTTCTATCCATTTTGTCCACCAAGTCTTATTTCCTTATGCCAGCCAACATATGGCGGATTTTGTACGCCAAAACGCGCATCAAAAGCAAGTCAGTGAACAGTTAGATACAGTGCGTATGCTGGCTGATTGCCCTCAAGCTGATCTAGCGCAAGTCATTGAGATTTTGCTGACTTGGATTGCAGAAGATCGCAAAGCAACCCCTTTAAAAGCCTTACAAGGGATTTTGTGGGAGCAGGGTTATCAAAACGGTGATTTTAAAGGCCATGTGTATGCGGATGTGGTCACCCAATTAGAAGCTTGGCAGCAACAAGGTTTAGCTTTATATGTGTATTCTTCAGGCTCTATTCATGCACAAAAACTCTTATTTGCATATAGTGAAGCAGGGGATTTAACGCCATTATTTCGTGGTTATTTTGACACCACCTCAGGCAATAAAAGGGAAGTGCAAAGCTATCAAAAGATTGCGCAAAGTATCGGCTTGCCTGCACAAGACTTGTTATTTTTATCTGATGTCGTGGAAGAATTAGATGCAGCCCAAGCGGCTGGCTGGAAAACTTGTCAATTGGTACGCGAGCCTGAGATGCGCACAGGTACGCATCCTCAGGTTGCAAGCTTTGCACATATCCAGCTTCAGGATTTTTGATATTTTTCATCAATTTTGCGCGGGAAACCCCGTCCTGTTAGGGCGGGGAGGGATAGCGGCGGCGTCAGCCGCCCCTGCTCCCGCTCCTCCGTTTTAAGTGGGTTGCTATCTTCACAAAAATCATACTAAAATGTGACGCATGATGAAACGCGCCTATAAATATCGGTTTTACCCGACGCCCGAACAAACTGAGCTGCTGGCCCAGACCTTCGGCTGTGTGCGTTTTGTCTATAATGCGATACTGCGCTGGCGTACGGATGCCTTTTATCAGCGCCAGGAAAAGATCGGCTATGTCGCTGCCAACGCCCGACTGACCGAAATCAAAAAAGATCCCAAGTTGGCGTTTCTGTCTGAGGTGTCGTGTGTCCCCTTGCAGCAATGCCTTCGCCACCAGCAAGCCGCCTTCAAAAACTTCTTTGAGGGCCGTGCCAAGTACCCAACCTTCAAGAGTAAGCGGCACCGCCAGTCGGCGGAGTTCACCCGCTCGGCCTTTAAATACCGGGACGGCAAACTGTATCTGGCCAAAAGCAAAACCCCATTGGATATTCGCTGGAGTCGTGAACTGCCCAGCGCACCCAGCACAGTGACCGTTTCCAAAGACTCGGC
>NZ_FNYH01000016.1 GCF_900108915.1 Allopseudospirillum japonicum | reverse complement strand
TCCAAAGCAAGGCTGTGTTCACTTTCAATATAAAAACCTTTTTGCGTAGCTAAACCGGCTTGAGGACGACTCCAACGCCCCCAGTACACAGGCACGCCTTGTACTTCTGTATGATAACGACTGTCTATATCGCCTATTTCTGCAGAGGAGCTTAGACGATTCACAGAAACAGAATCTAGGCTTTTCTTGTTGCCGCTGTTGCCGCTGTTGCCGCTGTTGCCACTGTTGCCACTGTTGCCACTGTTGCCACTGTTGCCACTGTTGCCACTGTTGCCACTGCTGTCACTGCTGTCACTGCTGTCACTGCTGTCACTGCTGTCACTGCTGTCACTGCTGTCACTGCTGTCACTGCTGTCACTGCTGTCGTTATTGCCGTTATTGCCGTTATTGCCGTTATTGCCGTTATTGCCGTTATTGCCGTTATTGCCGTTATTGCCGTTATTGCCGTTATTGCCGTTATTGCCGTTATTGCCGTTATTGCCGTTATTGCCGTTATTATTAGTGTTACCGCCATTGCCATTATCTGGCCCAGTTTCATCGTTACCATAACCCTTATCATGGTCATCAGGCGAATCTTTATCCTGGCCATTTCCCTGACTCTGTTCATTATCACAATTCAAAGTGCAGGTTTCTGAGTCTGTCGTTTCTGAGTCTGTCGTTTCTGAGTCTGTCGTTTCTGAGTCTGTCGTTTCTGAGTCTGTCGTTTCTGAGTCTGTCGTTTCTGAGTCTGTCGTTTCTGAGTCTGTCGTTTCTGAGTCTGTCGTTTCTGAATCTGATGTTTCTGAATCTGATGTTTCTGAGTCTGGTGTTTCTGAATCTGGTGTTTCTGAATCTGGTGTTTCTGAGTCTGGTGTTTCTGAATCTGGTGTTTCTAGGTCTGGCATTGCTGAACCCGATGTTTCTACGTCTGGCATTGCTGAACCTGATGCTTCTGAATCTGGTGTTTCTGAATCTGGTGTTTCTGAATCTGGTGTTTCTGAATCTGGTGTTTCTGAATCTGGTGTTTCTGAGTCTGGTGTTTCTGAGTCTGGTGTTTCTGAGTCTGGTGTTTCTGAGTCTGGTGTTTCTGAGTCTGGTGTTTCTGAGTCTGGTGTTTCTGAATCTGATGTTTCTGAGTCTGGTGTTTCTGAGTCTGGTGTTTCTGAGTCTGGTGTTTCTGAGTCTGGTGTTTCTGAATCTGATGTTTCTGAGTCTGGTGTTTCTGAGTCTGGTGTTTCTGAGTCTGGTGGCTGTGGATAATAGCTATCATCAACAACTACACCTGATCCGGAACCATCAAGCCAATCTGAGGGATCTTTATCTTCTTCTACAGGTATTTCAGGTGTCTGAGGTGGTTCTGGCTCAGGTTCAGGCAAGGGCTGAGGCACTTGATAATCAAGCAATTTTTCTTGTAAAGCATCCCCTAGCTTCTGATTAGCGGCCTCTGATGAAGCTGTTTGGGGTGCTTGTGCAGGCAAACTCATACTACGAGCTTCACCCTGTGGACGCGGACTTAAAATAGGCTCGACACGTCCATCAGTAAATAAAGTCTGGCCGGCATCAATCATTTTTAAGTGCTCGGCTACCTGCATAAAGGCTTGCCCAGAATTCACACTGAGATAAGAGCCCGGTACTTGATATGGATAATCTGGGTGACCTTGTTCTGGGATATGTAAAATATCTATATCCGTACCACGAATCCCCATAGTGGCAACTGGTGTTTTATAACTCACACCTTGTGGATTGAGCTTACCAATGGCACCACTAATCGCACGCAACCCTCCTTGCAACAAGGTGGTACTTGACTGGTTAGCCTCTGCTTTCTCTGGTTGATACTCAAAGGTATCAAGACGCAATTGAGAGTGAGGACGTAATGCAAAACGTGCACCATCTTGGTAACGAATTTGAATGACACTTGCTGACCCTGTAGTCAACAAATCCCCCACAAATAAAGCCTCTCCCTTAGTGACATGATCGAATGTTTGCTGATCACGGGTGAGGCTAAGTGCTTGCCCATGTGCAAAAGTCACTTGTGCAATTGCCTCAGCCTTAGCCTGTACTTGGGGACTTGCCAAACCCAGCACAGCAATCAGCCCCAAAGGATGTATGGAAAACACAGAACGCAAGGACAACATAGAAAAACCTCATATCGCTGCGGCTTAGTGAAAATAACTTAAACTCAGGACAGCTTGATACTGATCATAGGTGTATAAAGGCAGGTTGGCATCTTGCTCGTACCAATGCCCACTTAAGACCATTTGCCAATGCGAATTCCATTGCCACCGCCAGCTTATAGAGGCACTTTGGCGTTTATCTTCACGTTTTACATCAAAGCCCGGTAAATAACGTAAGCCTTCTGCATAATAATGAGAATAATCTTTGAATTGATAACTATAGTCTGCCGCCAAAATATGTGCTGGCGCCACTACGTATTCCACCCCAAATCCTGCTTCCCAAGACCAAGCATCTCCATTAGGTTTTTGTTGATCTGCTTCTTCAGTTGCTAAAGCCAAGGAGGTATCAAGGCGCCAACGAGGGTGAGGTTGATAACGCCAGTCAAGCTGCCAACTGAGCTCTGTATATTCAGATTTTCGGCTGTCAAAATGATAATCCCGTAAACTTTGACGGCTGATCAACTGATGGGTTTTATTCAACTGCCATACAGCGCGCGCCCCTACACCATAATGCTGTCGATAATTATCGTCATCGAGCCAAAGCACACCGGCTTCTGTAAAGACCTGCCAATAATTTTTGGTATCTTCAAAAACTTGCCATGCCCATTGGCTATTTAACAAACGGGTATCAAAGGCTTGTGCCTGTGTGCGCCAGTGCTTTTGTTCTGACCAAGAGGTAGTCCATTGAAATGCTTGGTGAGTATCCCAAGCCTTCTGGTACTGATAGACCCCTTGTAATCGGGTATAGGGTGAGGCAATTTCATCTAGGCTCAGTAAACCCAGATCAAGTTGAGGATAAGCAGAAGCATTATCATTGTAACCTTGCGCCAACACGAGCAGAATATAATCAGCATCTTGTGCAGGCGCTAAGGCTTGTTCAGTTTGTGCTAAGTAATATTCGATAGCCGCTTGTGCTGATGCGGGTGGCTTTAACGCCAGTAAGGCATGTAATTGCTCTTGTGCGCCAAGGTAGTTGCCCAATGCTAAGTAAGCACGGGCTAAATCTAAACGTGCTTCTGCATGATAAGGGGCCAGTAAAAGTACACGCTCCAGCACCCAAGTAGCATACGCAGGATCATCCGCAGCTAAAGCGACTTGGCCTAATAAAGCATCGAAAGTCACCTCGCCTGCATACTTGGCTTCTAGGGCTTGCATCTTTTGGTAAAGCGTTTGTACTTCACCCGCAGCTAAAGCAGCTTGCACTGCTGAGATATCTAGCTCATCCTGCGCGTAAGCATGCGTACCTAATACACAAATACCGATGACAGCCTTCAACCAAGTCTGACGCTTTATTATTCGCTTCATCGCACTGATTCCTACTTGAGGCTTGTGTTACTTTAGAATATCAAAAGTTAAGATTTGCAACATACTTTTCTCAGGGGCATCTGCTGAGTATAGCGGTTGAAAACCTTGTGCGCTCAGTTGAGGATGTTCAGGTGCATGGGTTTGCAACAAATCGATATAGGTTTGTGCTTCTGCCATCTGTTGCAAGTGTGTATAGGCTTCTGCCATAACCGCCAATGCATCTCGGGTTGCCGGCGTGTCTGGATACGCCTCTAACACTTCGCGGCCACGATTGACCGCCGCCACATAGGCCCCACGCTTTAAATAATAACGCCCAATATAAATTTCTTGGCGGGCTAATAGGTTTTTCAAAAATTGCAGACGTTGATAAGCATCAGCTGCATAAGGGCTCTGTGGGTAGCGGCGCACTAACAAACTAAAGTCTTGGTAAGCATCTCGGGTGGCACCTGGATCACGCTGAGAAATATCAATCAGCTCTAGCCATTCCAAAGCATGGCGCCCTGCACTCCAAGAGGATAAACCGCGCAGATAATAAGCATAATCAACTTGTTCATGCTGAGGGTGCAGACGAATAAAACGACCCGCAGCTACAGCGGCTGCATCATAGTTTTGCAGTTGATAATATGTATAAATTAATTCTAGCTGTACTTGCTCTGCATAACGCCCAAAGGGATAACGTGCTTCCAATGTCTGTAACTTTTGTAAGGCTTGTGTATAGTCTTCCTCTGTCAAAGCATCTTGCGCTTCTTGGTAGACTAGGGCTTCAGTTTGTACTTGCTGTTCACTTTGATTAGCAAACCAAGACGTGCTCGTTGCACAACCTGTCAATAACCATAAACATACAGGCAAGCAGTATAAAATCCGTGGCATATTTTCACCTCAAGACAAACAGACGCTGGAAGACGCAAATCGGCCCCAGAGTATAGCGAATCTTGCCGGTATAGCGAATCTTGGATGAAAAATAAGAGGGTAGGAAAGAAGTCAGCGGAAGTGGCCCGCCCTACAGGATTCGAACCTGTGGCCTCAGCCTCCGGAGGGCTGCGCTCTATCCAGCTGAGCTAAGGGCGGATTTTATGAATTGACTTGCAGAAAAAAGGCGCTTTGTGGATGAAAGCGCCGATATGATAAAGGTTTATCTTGTCAGAGTCTAGCCTAGGTTGATGATGCTAGAAGATCTCGTTAGGACGCAACTGGAATTCTGGTTCCTCGCGAATTTGCACCCCATCAGGAAGAATTTGCTGCTCCAGTTGATCAATTGCTCCGCGACTTTCCGCGTTGCTTTGATTAACAACGATTTCTACCCGTCGATTCATCGCACGATTATCTGCAGAGTCATTGGCAACTCTAGGTTTTGTCTCCGCATAGCCAATCACTTTTACCCGTTCCGGAGTAATATCACCACTGACAAGCAGTTCATTGGCGACCGAGGCCGCACGAGCTGCCGACAAATCCCAATTAGAACTAAAACGATCCGTTGAAATAGGCACATCATCTGAATGCCCTTCAATCGTAATGGTCCCTGGAGTATTCATGAGCGCAAAGCGGATTTTATCCATCACATCGATAAAAGATTCATTTAAAGTTGCAGATCCAGATGCAAAAGAGCCTTTTTCTTCTACACGAATAATAATGTTACGCCGATCTAGCTCAACTTGTACGCGTCCATCTTCAATCGAATCTTGCAAAGCCTTGGCGATATTTTCCGCATCTTGCTTGGTTTGTTCTAAAGGTAACTCGTTGGTCGATTCTGTCGTTAGATTCTGTTCATAACGCGTGGTTTGCTGCTGAATGATTTCCATCGGATTGGGTTCAGGCTTACCGGGCGTATAATTATGAAAAATAGGACTAGTTCCCATAGGGACATCATCCGCGCGAATCTGACGCTGTACCCCAAAGGCACGTTGGAGTTCACCCGCTAGGCGCTTAAACTTCATGGCGTCGATTTCAGCAAAGGAAAGCAGCAACACGAAAAAGCACATTAGCAGTGACATCAGATCAGCAAAGGTCATGACCCAAGCCGGAGAACCCGCCTTACATTCTTCCTGCTGTTCTTCGTCATCTACATCAGCACTCATAGCCTGACCTCTCACTCATCATGATTTGATTAACACCTAAGCTTAACCGCCTTCACCACCGCCTAAATCAACTTCACGTTGGGAGTTAGGCAAGTAAGTACGCAACATCTCGTCGATTACTTTCGGGTTTTGTCCTGCTTGGATCGCCATTAAGCCGTCAATCACCAAAGACTGTAGACGCGCTTCTTCTGTCATACGTAAGTTCAGCTTGTCTGCAATGGGAATACAGAACATGGTAGCTAACATGGCGCCATAAAGGGTTGTGAGTAGGGCGACGGCCATTGCAGGACCAATCGCTTTAGGGTCATCCATATTGGCCAACATTTGTACCAGACCAATCAAGGTCCCTATCATCCCCATTGCAGGGCCAACGTCCCCTAGCGCACTAAAAACTTTAGTCCCCCATTGGTGACGATCCAGTGTTAGGGCCCTGTCTTTTGCCAGCATAGCACGTACCACATCCCTATCATGACCATCGACCAATAGCTGAATACCATTTTGTAGGAAAGGGTGGCTAATTTCCTTATCTTCTAAAGCTAATAAGCCACCTTTACGTGCAATCTGGGCGATTTCTACCATTTCATAGATCATTTCCTCTAAGCTAGGAAGCTTAAAAGAAAAAGCCTTAACCGCAGCCTTCATCGCAATGGAAAAATTTTTGAAGCTAAATTTTGCCATAACAACAAAAAGACTGCCGCCAATCACAATCAGGATCGAGGGTACGTTAAGAAACATACCCGCCGAGCCACCCAAAATTATGGCGGATGCTACTATCGCGGTCGAGCCTATTAAACCTAGTAGGGTTGCAATATCCACTGATGTCTCCTCGATATATAGACCTGATATTAGGGTGGCTAGCTACTTCCCAAAGGCTAAGTGTATATCTTGCTTAGCAAGTTCATGGGGTAAGCGACTACCGACATAGCAGATTTATTTTACGGTAGCCAGTTTGGCCTTGTTACATTTGGTATAATACCTATTTTTGCAGCGTATCAAAACACAGCAAGGAAATACATGAATAGTCTTGGTGAAAATCTAAGTTCCCTGTTTGCTGAAGAAAGCTGCTATCATCCCGAAACTGAGATTGATTAGGAATGAGCAAGCGCCTGTGACTCTATCATCATCCCCTATAGATACTATCTTTGCTGATTACCGTGACCGCGTGAATCAAAGCTTGGATGCTTATTTAAGCCCTGAAAATATCACCAATGAGCGCCTCAGTGCTGCCATGCGTTACAGCGTACTGCAAGGTGGCAAACGGTTTCGTCCGGTTCTTGTGTATGCCACAGGTGAGACGCTAGGTGTACCCTTGCACGCCTGCGATCCTTTTGCCATGGCTGTCGAGTTGATTCATGCTTATTCACTGGTCCATGATGATTTGCCAGCAATGGACAATGATGACCTACGTCGTGGACAACCAACGTGCCACAAAGCCTTTGATCCAGCGACGGCTATTCTAGCAGGGGATGCGTTACAAACCTTAGCTTTTCATTGCATTAGCTATGCAAAAACTTTGGACTTAACGCAAAAAAACAAAGGTATCCAACTTCTTAGCCAAGCAAGCGGTCCTGCTGGTATGGTCGCAGGGCAAATGTTGGATATGCAAAGCGAGCAACAAACCCTTAGCCTGGATAAGCTGGAAGGCTTACATCAGTGCAAAACAGGGGCCTTAATTCGTGCTAGCGTTCTCTTAGGTGGCTTAGCGGCACAGGCAAGTCCGAAAACCCTAAATGCATTGGATACTTATGCAAGTGCTATCGGTTTGGCTTTCCAAATCCAAGACGATATTTTGGATGTTGTCAGTGATACTTCTACCTTGGGCAAGCGTGTTGGTGCAGATGCCGCCCACCAAAAAGCAACTTATCCACAGCTTTTAGGCTTACAAGGTGCTCGTCAGCGTGCGCAGCATTTAATTAATGAAGCGCTACAAGCGCTCGAGTTACTGCCAAATGAAGCGCCTTACTTACGTGCTTTAGCCCGCTATATTGTGGAACGCCTGCATTGAACTTGTCAGCTTGCTTGCTGGCCTAACAGCCCATTCGTGCCTCAAAGAGACAAAATGCCTTATGTTTGATGAGATTCCTTCCAGCCGTCCACAAACGCCCTTGCTTGATCAAATTCAAACGCCTGAAGATTTAAGGCGTTTATCCGTGCAGCAATTGCCCCAAGTTGCGCACGAATTAAGAGCTTATCTTCTTTATAGCGTTGGCCAAACTGGAGGACATTTTGGTGCCGGTTTAGGGGTCATCGAGTTGACTATCGCCTTGCATTACGTTTATCAAACGCCGGAAGACCGTTTAGTCTGGGATGTTGGTCATCAAGCTTATCCACATAAAATTCTCACTGAACGCCGCGAGGCCATGCTCAGCATACGTCAATACCAAGGTTTAGCCGCTTTTCCTAAACGCGCCGAGTCTATTTACGATACTTTTGGTGTTGGTCATTCTAGCACCTCGATTAGCGCGGCTTTAGGCATGGCAATTGCTGCGCAGCACCAAGGTCAACAACGTAAAAGTATCGCAGTGATTGGTGATGGTGCTTTAACCGCTGGCATGGCATTTGAGGCTTTATCTCACGCAGGACATGTACGTGCTGATTTGCTCGTCGTGCTCAATGATAATGAGATGTCGATTTCTGAAAATGTCGGTGGTCTGGCTACCTATCTTGCTAAAGTACTAGCAAGTCGCACCTATGCGCGGGTCCGTGAAAATAGCAAAAAAGTGCTTTCTAAACTACCCATGGCTTGGGAACTGGCCAAACGTACCGAAGAACACATGAAAGGTATGGTTTCCCCTAGTACCCTATTTGAAGAAATGGGCTTTCATTATATTGGTCCTATTGATGGGCATGATTTACCTGCGCTGATCAAGGCACTTGAGACAATTAAAGAACTCTCTGGGCCGCAATTTTTACATGTTATTACCCGCAAAGGGCGCGGTTTTGCCCCCGCTGAAGCAGATCCAATTGGTTATCACGCCATCACCAAATTAGAAAAACCTAAATCTCCCAGTAAAACAGGCCCTAAATATTCACAAGTTTTCGGACAATGGATTTGTGATATGGCTGCGCAAGATGCACGTTTAATAGGCATTACGCCCGCGATGCGTGAAGGCTCAGATCTGATCCGTTTTTCACAGGAATATCCTGAACGCTATTTTGATGTTGCTATTGCCGAACAACACGCAGTGACCCTTGCTGCAGGGATGGCCTGCGAAGGTTTAAAACCCGTGGTCGCCATTTATTCCACCTTTTTACAACGTGCTTACGATCAGTTAGTCCATGATGTGGCTGTACAGAACTTGGATGTCTTGTTTGCAATTGATCGTGCAGGTCTTGTCGGTGAAGATGGTCCAACCCATCACGGGGCTTTAGATTTATCTTTCTTGCGCTGTGTACCTGAGCTTATTTTAATGGCACCTGCAGATGAGCAAGAATGCCGTGATATGCTAACGACAGGTTATTTATATGCGGGACCTGCAGCCGTGCGTTATCCAAGAGGCACAGGACCCGGATGCCTACCTAACAACACTTTTAATCAACTTCCTCTTGGTAAAGCACAAAAGCGTCGCTCAGGCACACGCGTTGCTCTTTTAGTTTTTGGTAGCCCGTTAACTACTTGTGCTGAAGTCGCAGATCAACTCAATGCAAGCCTGTACAATATGCGATTTATCAAACCGTTAGATAAAGAAGCATTACAAGAAGCAGCAGCTATGCATAGCCTGCTGGTCACGGTAGAAGAAAATGCTTTGGCTGGAGGCGCTGGTAGTGCTGTGAATGAAGCGCTTGCTGAACTAGGCATTGATTGCCCGGTACTAAATTTAGGTTTACCTGATCGCTTTATTGATCAAGGCAGTACAGCCGAGCTCTTAGCTGAGGTTGGTTTGGATAGCCAAGGAATACAAGCCGCCATTTCACAACGTCTTGCGACGCTTGAAACCCGTACTTAAATAAAAAAACCGGCTACAAGTGCCGGTTTTTAGGTTTTACTTAAGCTTATTCATCGTCGCTTGCAGTCGTTTGTGGACGGTCTACAAGTTCAACATAAGCCATAGGTGCGTTATCGCCCGCGCGGAAACCGCACTTCAAGATACGCACATAACCACCAGGACGTGCTTGGTAACGTGGGCCAAGCTCTTGGAAAAGCTTACCTACAGCTGCCTTGCTATCAGTACGCGCAAAAGCCAAACGGCGATTTGCTACTGAGTCGTTCTTAGCCAAGGTGATTAATGGCTCAATATAACGACGCAACTCTTTTGCCTTAGGCAGAGTTGTTTTAATAACTTCATGCTCAACTAGAGAAACGCACATGTTTTTGAACATGGCGCGTCGGTGTGAGCTGGTACGATTGAGGTGACGACCACTCTTACGATGACGCATCTTTACAGTTCCTTACCAAACCGTTTGTAGGACTCGAATTGACTTTAGGCGGAAGCCTTATCGTCGTTCTTTAAACTCGCCGGTGGCCAGTTTTCTAAGCGCATACCGAGGGACAAACCGCGTGAAGCGAGAACGTCCTTAATTTCGGTAAGGGATTTCTTACCTAAATTTGGTGTTTTCAACAGCTCAACTTCAGTACGCTGAATCAAATCACCAATATAGTAAATATTCTCGGCTTTCAGACAGTTCGCTGAACGTACTGTCAATTCGAGGTCATCAACCGGGCGCAGAAGAATAGGATCAATTTGATCTTCTTCTTCCTCGGGCTCTTGTTCTTTGTCGGTCTCCAAGTCCACGAAGGCAGCCAATTGCTCTTGCAAGATAGTTGCAGAGCGGCGAATCGCCTCCTCAGGATCTAAAGTGCCATCCGTTTCCAGATCAAGGATGAGCTTATCCAAATCTGTACGCTGTTCTACACGTGCATTTTCTACCGTGTAAGCAACACGACGTACTGGACTGAATGTTGCATCGAGTTGCAGACGACCTATAGCGCGGGTTTCATCGTCCGCAGTATGGCGTGCATCTGCAGGCACATAGCCGCGACCACGTTGAACCGTTAAGCGCATTTTAAGCTCACCACTATCGTTTAAGTGAGCAATGACATGATCTGGATTAACCACATCAATATCATGGCTTAGTTCGATATCGCCTGCCACCACTGGACCGGGACCCTTCTTGTTCAGCGTTAGCACAGCTTCATCGCGACCATGCATTTTGATGGCCACATCCTTCAGGTTGAGCAGGATTTCAATAACATCTTCCTGCACACCTTCGATAGCACTGTACTCATGCAGAACGCCTTCGATCTCCGCTTCCACAATGGCGCAACCAGGCATGGAAGACAGCAGGATACGACGCAGAGCATTCCCCAAGGTATGTCCAAAGCCACGCTCAAAGGGCTCTAAGATAACTTTTGCGCGAGTCGCGTTGATCTCTTCAACCTTGATCTCACGTGGGCGGAGAAACTCTGTCACTGAACGCTGCATAAGAACACCTATTTAGGCTGCCAGACGGATTACTCTCAGGGATTACTTGGAGTACAACTCGACAATCAGGTTTTCGTTGATGTCTGCTGACAAGTCGCTGCGCTCAGGCACTGCCTTGAACACACCTTCTTTTTTGTTGCTGTCAACATCAACCCAAGCAACATCTCCACGCTGTGCAGCTTGCTCTAGCGCTTGCTGGATACGTAATTGCTTCTTCGCTTTCTCACGGATAGCAACAACATCACCAGGTTTTACGCTATAAGAAGCGACATTCACTGTTTTGCCATTGACAGAGATTGCTTTATGGCTGACTAACTGACGCGCTTCAGCACGTGTAGCACCAAAACCCATACGGTAGACAACATTGTCTAAGCGACGCTCTAGAAGTTGCAATAGGTTCTCACCAGTAGCACCTTTTAAACGAGCGGCTTCTTTATAATAGTTACGGAATTGCTTTTCTAATACGCCATAGATACGACGTACTTTTTGTTTCTCACGTAGCTGTAAACCGTAATCAGAAAGACGACCACGACGCTGACCATGCTGGCCAGGTGCTGTTTCTGATTTACATTTTTTCTCAAAGGCCATCACGCCGCTTTTTAGCAGCAGGTCTACGCCTTCACGACGAGAAAGTTTACACTTAGGTCCAATATAACGTGCCATTTAGTCCGCCTCCTTAAACACGACGCTTCTTGGGTGGACGACAACCGTTGTGCGGGATCGGCGTCACATCAGTAATGTTAGTGATCTTGAAGCCAGCGGCATTCAGCGCACGAACGGCGGACTCACGGCCAGGACCTGGGCCTTTCACCATAACATCTACATTTTTTAGACCATATTCGGCTGCCGCTGTAGCGGCACGTTCACTTGCTACTTGAGCAGCAAACGGGGTGCTCTTACGAGAACCACGAAAACCCGAACCACCGGCAGTTGCCCAAGAAAGGGTGTTGCCCTGGCGGTCTGTGATCGTAACGATCGTATTGTTAAAAGACGCATGGATATGGGCAACGCCATCCACCACAGTCTTTTTAACTTTTTTACGGTTACGCGCGGGGTTAGCCATAATATTCTGTTCCTAATTATGTATTCGTATCAGCCACCTAATAATCTAGGGGCGACACCAATAACTACTTACGAATAGGTTTACGCGGACCTTTACGAGTACGCGCATTAGTTTTAGTACGCTGACCACGTACAGGAAGACTACGGCGGTGACGCAGACCACGGTAGCAACCTAGGTCCATGAGACGCTTGATACTCATGCTAATCTCACGACGTAAATCACCTTCTACTGTGTAAGCGGCAACCGCATTACGCAGGATATCAAGCTGCTCTGCAGAGAGCTCTTTAATTTTGGTGGTTTCCGCAATACCTGTTTCTTTACAAATGGCTTGTGCACGAGTGCGACCTACACCAAAAATGTAAGTCAAAGAAATAACAGTATGTTTGTTGTCTGGGATGTTGACACCAGCAATACGGGCCATTCATCTTACTCCGCTGTTGAGTGATTTTAACACCACTCGATGTTTTTTACGTCCTGCAAGGGCGCAAAAGCATACCCCTTGACATCTAAAATATCAAGGGGTATCAAAAGCCCTCAGGTCCAAGCCAGAGAGAATCAGCCCTGGCGCTGCTTGTGACGAGGTTCGATGCAGATAACGCGTACTGAACCACGACGACGAATGATTTTGCAGTTACGGCAAATCTTTTTAACGGACGCACGAACTTTCATCATCCACTCCAGATAGTGCAGGGCTACTTACCATAACCCTTCAGGTTAGACTTTTTCAGCAAAGACTCGTACTGATACTGATTGGACATCAGATGTGCCTGCACTTGCGCCATAAAGTCCATGATGACCACAACAACGATCAACAAGGAGGTTCCTCCTACGTAGAAAGGAACATTCCACGCAACTTGCAAGAACTGAGGCATCAGAGAGACTGCTGTAATGTAAAGTGCCCCAAATAGTGTGAGGCGAGCTACCACCCCATCGATATAGCGCGCAGTCTGCTCACCTGGACGTATCCCTGGTACAAAGGCACCAGATTTTTTCAGATTGTCCGCGATATCCCTAGGGTTAAATACGAGGGCCGTATAAAAGTAGCAGAAGAATACAACGCTGAGCGCAAAAAGCAAGATATATAAAGGCTGACCTGGGCCAAGCAATTGAGAAATATCTTGCAGCCACTCCATACCTTCAGCTTTTCCAAACCACTGACCAATAGATGCTGGGAAGAGCAACAAGCTAGAGGCAAAGATAGGTGGAATCACCCCTGCCATATTCACTTTTAAAGGAAGGTGGTTGGATTGTGCGGCATAAACTCGGTTACCTACTTGACGCTTAGCATAGTTCACCGTAATACGTCTTTGCCCACGTTCGATAAAGACAACAAAAGCAACAGTTACCACACCCAAGATGGCAAGCGCCAATAGAGGTAAGATATTCCAACTGCCTTCATTGCGGGCGACTTCTAAAGAACGCCCAATCGCACCAGGTAGACCAGCCACTATACCTGCAAAAATTAGCAAGGAGATTCCATTGCCAATTCCACGCTCGGTGATCTGTTCACCTAACCACATCAAGAAAACTGCACCTGCAACCAGAGTGGTAACAGCCACAAAGTAGAACATGATGTCGGCGTGATAGACGACACCCCCTTGTCCTGCCAGACCGACTGCCATACCAATTGCTTGCACTAAAGCCAGAGCGACTGTGCCATAGCGCGTATACTGGTTGATTTTGCGACGGCCTGCTTCACCTTCTTTTTTCAGCTGTTCGAGCTGGGGTGAAACAACCGTGAGCAGCTGCATGATAATCGATGCTGAGATGTAAGGCATGATCCCTAGTGCAAGGATACTCATGTTTTCCAAAGCACCACCTGAGAACATGTTAAACATATCCAAGATGGTGCCTTGATTCTGCTCAAATAAGGCAGCGAGCTGACCAGGATTGATACCGGGAACGGGTACATGTGCACCGATTCGATACACTAAAATTGCAAGGAACACAAAGCGCAGTCGAGCCCAGAGCTCTTGTGTACCACTTTGCGCCCCTACCGGTAATGCTCCTGATTTAGCCATTTAGTCCTCGACTTTTCCGCCTGCAGCTTCAATCGCTGCACGTGCACCTTTAGTCACTTTCAGACCGCGTACTGTCACTGGCTTATTGATTTCACCAGAGAGAATCACTTTACCGTATTGGATAGATTCTTTGATGATATCTGCAGCTTTCAGAGCCGCTAAATCAACGACTTCAGCTTCTACTTTAGCGATTTCACCTAAGCGAATTTCTGCAGTCACTGCTGCCTTGCGCGAAGTAAAACCGAACTTAGGTAGACGACGCTGCAAAGGCATTTGACCGCCTTCAAATCCTGGCTTAACACTACCACCAGAACGCGACTTTAGACCTTTGTGACCACGGCCACCTGTCTTGCCTAAACCGCTACCAATACCACGGCCTACACGCTTAGGTGCATGTTTAGAGCCTGGAGCTGGGCTTAGAGTATTCAATTGCATAGATTACTCTCCCTCAACGCGCACCAAGTAGTTTACTTTATTGATCATACCGCGCACAGAAGGTGTATCTTCCAGCTCAACAGTATGACCAATGCGACGTAGACCCAGACCTTTTACACACAACTTGTGCTTAGGTTGTGTAGCTATGGGGCTACGAACAAGAGTCACTTTAATCTTAGCCATTAGCTTAACCCCGGATCTCTTCTACACTCTTGCCGCGTTTTGCAGCAATGTCTTCCGGTGAACGCATACTCGTTAAACCATTGATGGTTGCACGAACAACGTTAACGGGATTAGTAGAGCCATAGCACTTAGCCAGTACGTTATGTACACCAGCTAACTCAAGCACAGCACGCATCGCGCCACCGGCGATAATCCCTGTACCTTCAGAAGCGGGCTGCATATATACCTTGGAGGCACCATGACGCGCTTTCACTGGGTATTGCAGTGTTGTACCGTCAAGCTGTACATCAATCATGTTACGGCGTGCTTGTTCCATAGCTTTTTGAATTGCTACTGGCACTTCACGCGCTTTACCACGACCGAAGCCAACACGACCTTTTCCGTCACCCACGACAGTCAAAGCTGTAAAACCGAAGATACGGCCACCTTTAACTACCTTGGCGACGCGGTTGACCTGCACTAACTTTTCTTGCAGATCGCCGCCTTTTTGTTCACTGTTCGCCATCGTCAAACCCTTTAGAATTCCAGACCGCCCTCACGTGCCGCGTCAGCTAAGGCTTTCACACGACCATGATATTTGAAACCAGAACGGTCAAACGCCACTTTAGTAATGCCTGCTGCTTGTGCACGCTCAGCGATCAAGCGACCTACTTTGGTTGCGGCATCCACATTACCTGTTGCACCTTCACGTAGGGCGTTATCCAGAGTAGACGCGCTAGCCAGTACTTGGCTACCATCCGGTGAGATGATCTGGGCGTAAATATGCCGTGGCGTACGGTTTACGCAAAGGCGATGGATGCCAAGCTCACGGATTTTGGCACGAGCACGGCGGGCACGACGTAAACGAGCTTCTTTCTTAGCGTTCATAACCCTGCCTTATTTCTTCTTAGCTTCTTTCCGGCGAACCTGCTCATCGCTGTAACGGATACCCTTACCTTTGTAAGGCTCCGGACGACGATAGTTGCGGATTTCAGCTGCCACCTGGCCTACTAACTGCTTATCAGCGCCTTTTAATACGATGGTCGTATTATTAGGCGTTTCAGCAGTCACACCTTCTGGCAGCTCATAGTCTACCGGATGAGAGAAGCCAAGGGTCAGGTTGATTACTTTGCCTTTAGCTTGTGCACGATAACCGACACCATTGATTTCCAAGGTACGAGAAAACCCTTGGGAAACGCCAGTGATCATGTTGTTAACTAAAGCGCGAGTCGTTCCCGCTTGCGCCCAAGCATTGGCATCTTTTGTTCGCGGTGCAAAGGTCAAGACATTAGCATCTTGGCTGACAGCAACGCTTGGGTGAACATTGAGATTGAGCTGGCCATTGCTGCCTTTCACTGTCAATTGCTGACCATCTAGCTTCAGCTCAACACCGCCAGGCAATTCAATAGGACTTTTAGCTACCCTAGACATTGCTATCTCCTAGAATACGGTGCAGATAACTTCGCCACCGATACCGGCCTGACGAGCTGCACGATCTGTCATCACACCTTTAGAGGTAGTTACGATCGCTACACCTAAGCCATCGGCTACTTTAGGCAATGCATCTTTGCCTTTGTAGATACGTAGACTAGGCTTGCTTACACGCTCGATCTTTTCGATGACCGGTTTACCTTCGAAGTATTTCAGAACAACAGTCAATTCAGGTTTAGCACCTTCATTTACTGAGTAGTCACTGATATAACCTTCTTCTTTCAATACACGGGCAACATTCACTTTCAAAGTGGAAGAAGGCATGACGACTTCTTCTTTAGTTGCCATTTGTGCATTACGGATACGAGTGAACATATCCGCTAATGTGTCTTGCATGCTCATTCGATTTGCGCTCCTAGATTCCGACGCGGTTACCAGCTGGCCTTGCGCAGACCAGGCACATCACCGCGCATAGCAGCTTCACGCAGCTTATTACGGCACAGACCGAACTTGTTGAAGAAGCCATGCGGACGACCTGTTTGACGGCAGCGGTTGTGCTGACGAACAGGACTTGCATCACGCGGCAACTTCTGCAGCTGCTGCTGAGCGTCCCAACGCGCCTCTTCAGAGGTGCTTGGATTATTAATAATCGCTTTCAGTTCGGCACGCTTTGCAGCGTACTTTTTCACGAGATTTGCGCGTTTGGTTTCGCGCTCAACCATGCTCACTTTTGCCATGTTCTGAAACCTGCCTTATTTCTTGAATGGGAAGTCCAATGCACTTAAAAGCGCACGTCCCTCTTCGTTGGTCTTGGCAGTGGTAGTTACAGTGATATCCAGACCACGCACGCGATCGATTTTATCATAATCGATCTCGGGGAAAATGATCTGTTCACGAACACCCATGCTATAGTTGCCGCGACCGTCAAAAGACTTGGGATTCAGACCACGGAAGTCACGAACACGTGGAATCGCAATATCAACCAAACGGTCAAGGAATTCCCACATACGCTCACGGCGTAGGGTTACCTTACAACCAATGGGCCAACCTTGGCGAACCTTGAAACCGGCAATGGACTTACGAGCCTTGGTCACGATGGGCTTTTGGCCGCTCAGCTTTTCGAGATCAGCTAACGCATTTTCAATCAGTTTTTTATCACTGGTTGCTTCGCCGATCCCCATGTTTAGAGTCACTTTCGTAATCCGAGGCACTTCCATCACATTCTTGTAACCAAACTCATCTTGTAGCTTGGTCACAACTTCGTTCTGGTATAGCTCTTTCAATCTAGACATGCTGGTACCTGCCTCGCGTTAGGCGTCGATCTCTTTCTGATTCGACTTGTAAATCCGTACCTTGGAACCGTCTTCCAGGATCTTAAAGCCGACCCGGTCCGCCTTCCCGGTGTCTTTGTTGTAGATGGCAACGTTGGAGGCGTGAATAGGTGCTTCACGCTCAGTAATTCCACCTTGTACCCCTGCATAGGGATTGGGTTTTGTATGGCGTTTGATCATGTTCATACCGGACACGATCAGTCGGCCATCACTCAGCACGCGCTTGACGGTCCCACGCTTGCCTTTATCTTTACCCGCAATGACGACCACATCATCGTCACGTTTAATCTTGCGCATAAACCGACCTCTCGCTCCTTACAGCACTTCGGGCGCCAAGGAAATGATCTTCATGAACTTGTCGCCACGCAGTTCGCGTGTCACTGGGCCAAAGATACGGGTTCCGATCGGCGCATCGTTGTTATTCAGCAATACTGCTGCATTTCCATCGAAGCGGATCAAAGAGCCATCCTGACGACGTACACCACTACGGGTGCGCACCACAACAGCCTTTAGTACCTGACCTTTCTTTACTTTACCGCGAGGAATCGCTTCCTTCACAGTCACTTTAATGATGTCGCCGATGCGTGCATAACGACGATGGGACCCGCCCAACACCTTGATACACATGACTCGACGCGCGCCGCTGTTATCGGCCACATCTAGCATTGTTTGCGCCTGAATCATCGGTTCACTCCAAACCTAAGTTCTGCACAGAATTTAACCACGAACGTCGAGTGTTACACTTCACGCGCACGTTCAACGACTTCGACCAGTGTCCAGGACTTGGTCTTTGATAGCGGACGGCATTCCTGGATGGTCACGGTATCACCCTGACGAGCATTATTTGCTTCGTCGTGGGCGTGCAGCTTAGTAGAGCGCTTCACATACTTACCGTAGATCGGGTGACGTACACGCCGCTCAATCAGCACAGTGATGGATTTCTCCATCTTGTCACTCACCACTTTACCTGTGAGTGTACGAGCTTTCTTTTCTGTTTCGGCCATTTTAGTTACCTGCCTTCTCATTCAGCACAGTCTTGACGCGCGCAACATCACGGCGCACTTGCTTGAGCAGATGAGTTTGACCCAGCTGGGCAGTGGCTTTTTGCATCCGCAGGTTGAATTGCTCACGTAGCAGACTATGAAGCTGTTCCTTGAGCTCTTCGACAGACTTGTCGCGCAGTTCTTGGGCTTTCATTACATTACCGTCCGCTTAACAAAGGTTGTCGGTACTGGAAGCTTTGCGGCAGCCAATGCAAAGGCTTCGCGCGCGAGTTCTTCTGAAACCCCTTGTACTTCGTACAAGACTTTACCTGGTTGGATCAAGGCAACCCAGTATTCCACGTTACCTTTACCCTTACCCATACGAACTTCCAGTGGCTTTTCAGAAACAGGCTTGTCCGGGAACACACGGATCCAGATTTTACCACCACGCTTAATATGGCGTGTCATGGTACGACGAGCCGCTTCGATTTGGCGAGCAGTCAAACGACCACGGCCTGTAGCTTTTAGGCCGAAATCACCAAAGCTCACCTTGTTGCCGCGCAGTGCTAGACCGCGGTTACGGCCCTTTTGCATTTTGCGGAACTTTGTACGCTTAGGCTGAAGCATCGACTACCCCCTATTTGCCTTTTTTCTTAGGTGCATTCTGTTTAGCGCGTACTTCATCGAGTCCGCCCAGAATTTCACCTTTGAAGATCCATACCTTCACACCGATAACACCATAGGTGGTATGGGCTTCGGCAGTTGAGTAGTCGATATCAGCACGTAAAGTGTGTAGAGGCACACGACCTTCGCGATACCATTCAGTACGTGCAATCTCTGCACCACCTAAACGGCCACTCACTTGGATCTTAATGCCTTTGGCACCTAAACGAATCGCATTTTGTACCGCACGCTTCATTGCACGACGGAACATGACACGACGTTCTAACTGACTCGCTACGCTTTGTGCAACCAGAGTCGCATCCAATTCAGGCTTGCGAATCTCTTCGATGTTGATGTGAACAGGCACACCCATCAGTTGCGAAATATCTTTACGCAGCTTATCAACATCTTCGCCTTTCTTACCAATCACAATGCCAGGACGCGCAGTGTGGATGGTAATACGTGCGTTTTGAGCAGGACGCTCAATCTGAATACGGCTTACAGAAGCCTGCTTCAGACGCTCTTCAAGGAACTTACGTACCTGAAGATCGTTGTACAAATTGTCTGCATAGGCACCGCGATCGGCGTACCAGACGGAGGTATGATCTTTGACGATACCCAACCGAATGCCTGTCGGATGTACTTTCTGACCCATCTGGTCGTCTCCTACCTGTCTGCTACCTTGACCGTGATGTGGCAAGTGCGCTTGAAGATGCGATCAGCGCGGCCTTTAGCACGTGCTTTGATACGCTTCATAGTCATACCTTCGTCAACGAAGATGGTAGACACGCGCAGTTCGTCAACATCAGCGCCTTCGTTATGCTCAGCATTCGCAATCGCAGATTCTAAGACTTTCTTAACCAGCTTTGATGCCTTTTTAGGGCTAAAAGTCAGCAGGTTAAGTGCCTCTGCCACTGGCATTCCGCGCACCTGGTCAGCGACCAAACGCGCCTTCTGAGCGGACAGACGGGCACCACGCAGTTTAGCGGCTACTTCCATCTCTCTATCCCCTTGGCTTAACGTTTGGCTTTTTTATCTGCCGCGTGACCACGATAGGTACGAGTAGCAGCAAATTCGCCCAGTTTATGGCCTACCATCTCTTCAGAGACGTAAACCGGTACATGTTGGCGTCCGTTATGGACTGCAATGGTCAGACCAACCATCTCAGGCATGATCATGGAACGACGCGACCAAGTTTTAATTGGTTTTTTGTCGTTGTTTTCCAGCGCAGCCTCGACCTTCTTCAAAAGATGAAGGTCAATAAAAGGACCTTTCTTCAGTGAACGTGGCACAGCCGTTTCCCCTTAATTCAGTTATTTCGCAGCACGGCGACGAACAATCATCTTGCTAGTACGCTTGTTTTTGCGAGTTTTGTGGCCTTTAGTCGGCACACCCCATGGAGTCACAGGATGACGACCACCAGAGGTACGACCTTCACCACCACCGTGTGGGTGATCCACTGGGTTCATAGCCACACCACGCACTGTTGGACGAACACCGCGCCAGCGCTTAGCACCTGCTTTACCTAGTTGACGTAGGCTATGTTCTGAATTGCCTACCTCACCTAAAGTTGCACGACACTCAACCAGCACTTTACGCATCTCACCAGAACGTAAACGCAAGGTTGCATAAGCACCTTCACGGGCTACCAGCTGTGCAGACGCGCCTGCAGAACGCGCAATCTGCGCACCCTTACCAGGCTTAAGTTCGATACAGTGAATCGTCGAACCTACTGGAATGTTGCGCAAAGGCAAAGCATTACCTGCTTTGATAGGCGCATCAATGCCAGACTGAATAGAATCACCTGCTTTAACACCTTTAGGTGCGATGATGTAACGACGCTCACCATCAGCATATTTCAATAGTGCCAAATGTGCAGAACGGTTCGGATCATACTCTAAACGCTCTACAACTGCAGGTACACCATCTTTCTGGCGACGGAAGTCAACCAGACGGTAGTGTTGGCGATGACCGCCACCTACATGACGCGTAGTGATACGGCCATTGTTGTTACGACCACCACTTTTACTCTTTTTCGCCAGCAGCGGCGCATAGGGGGCACCTTTGTGCAGATCCGCGTTCACCACCTTAACAAGATGGCGACGACCGGCTGACGTGGGCTTACATTTTACAACTGCCATTTTTACCACCCCTTGCCTTATTCAGCGCCAGCGAAATCGATTTCCTGACCTTCCGCTAAGCTAATGTATGCTTTGCGAAAGCCCTTACGGCGACCAATCCCACGCATAGTGCGCTTGGTTTTGCCCTTCACATTCAGGACACGTACGCCTTCAACTTTTACATTTAAAAGCTGCTCAACTGCTTCCTTAATCTCAGGTTTAGTGGCATCTTGAGCAACTTTGAACGCGATCTGGTTATATTTTTCACCTAGGATCGCTGCCTTCTCGGTTTGGTGTGGACCGAGCAGAACCTTGAACACGCGCTCTTGATTCATGCCAGTTTCTCCTCGATTTGGCGCAATGCAGGAACAGTGACCAGCACTTTCTCGAATCCAATGAGGCTCACAGGATCGATAGCATTGGCATCAACAACGTCCACATGTGGAAGGTTGCGTGCGGCCAAATACAGGTTTGCATCAAGACTTTCTGTCACGATCAAAACCTTGTTCAACTGCAATTCGTTGAGCTTGTTAACCAGAAGTTTTGTTTTGGGCGCTTCTACAGTAAAACCTTCTACCGCTAATAAACGGTCTTGGCGCACTAACTCAGAAAGAATGCTGCGCATTGCTGCACGGTACATTTTTTTGTTCACTTTCTGAGCAAAGTTTTGTGGCTTAGCTGCGAAGGTCACACCACCACTGCGCCAGATTGGCGAACGAATGGTACCTGCACGCGCGCGGCCTGTGCCTTTTTGACGCCAAGGCTTTTTGCCACCACCGCTTACTTCTGAACGTGTTTTCTGTGCACGAGTCCCTTGGCGACCAGCTGCCATATAAGCAACAACAACCTGATGCACCAAGGATTCGTTAAATTCTTTACCAAAGGTCACGTCAGAAACTTCTACCGCACCTTCAGCTCCGGCAAGATTCAGATTCATAATCCTCTATCCCCTTAGCTGCGAGCCTTGACGGCAGGACGTACGATGACATCACCACCTGTTGCGCCAGGCACTGCACCCTTAACCAGCAATAAGTTACGCTCGGTATCTACGCGCACTACTTCGAGAGACTGTACAGTGACGCGCTCAGCGCCCATGTGACCAGCCATTTTCTTGCCCTTGAATACGCGGCCTGGGGTTTGGTTTTGACCAATAGAACCTGGGGCACGGTGGGACAGAGAGTTACCGTGAGTCATGTCTTGGGTACGGAAATTCCAACGTTTAATTGCACCTTGGAAGCCTTTACCCTTAGAGGTGCCAGTCACATCAACTTTCTGACCAGCTTCAAAGAGGGATACTGTTAGCTCATTGCCAACTTCTGGGGTTTCATCACCTTCAGTGAGGCGGAACTCCCATAGACCACGACCGGCGGCAACATTTGCTTTAGCAAAATGACCAGCTTCAGCCTTAGTCAGATGCTTGGCTTTACGGGCGCCCGTGGTGATCTGTACAGCTGCATAACCATCTTGCTCTAGGCTACGCAATTGAGTGACTCGGTTAGGGTCAACTTCAATTACAGTCACAGGGATAGAAGCACCTTCTTCGGTAAAGATACGGGTCATGCCGCACTTTTTACCGACCAAACCTAATGCCATCTTGTGTCTCCTAATTCAGTGTACGGGGCTATCACCCGCTATGGCTGTTCTTTCCAGAACATTCCACTATTCAATTGTGTGGCGTCTCGCGACGCGTGCCTCTTGAGAGGTACAGAAGGTCTATCTTAGCTCAGACTGATCTGTACATCAACGCCAGCTGCTAACTCTAACTTCATTAGAGCATCAACTGTTTTTTCTGTTGGCTCAACGATATCCAGTACACGCTTATGAGTACGCAACTCATACTGATCACGAGCGTCTTTGTTTACGTGCGGAGAGATCAGCACGGTAAAACGCTCTTTACGCGTTGGCAGGGGGATAGGTCCACGAACCTGAGCACCTGTACGCTTGGCAGTATCTACGATCTCTTGCGTAGACTGGTCGATCAAACGGTGATCGAACGCTTTTAGCCGGATACGAATTTTTTGGTCTTGCATTAGCCAAAACTCCAATGGATCTGGACGACACCCTGCCGTCAACCCACGCTCAAAAAGGAAGCGCATTGTATGAGGCATTGAGGAGGATGTCAATACATGAAGGATGCAGAAAAGGGGCCCTGTAAGAGACCCCTTTTAAAATCATACGTTTAATCCAAAAGATTACTCGATGATTTTAGCAACGACGCCCGCACCAACTGTACGACCGCCTTCACGGATCGCAAAGCGCAGACCATCTTCCATCGCGATAGGGGCAATCAAGGTCACAACCATTTGCACGTTATCACCTGGCATTACCATCTCGACACCTTCCGGCAGTTCACAAGAACCTGTCACGTCCGTTGTACGGAAGTAAAACTGAGGACGGTAGCCTTTGAAAAATGGCGTGTGACGACCACCTTCTTCTTTAGAAAGTACGTACACTTCTGATTCAAAAACAGTATGCGGCTTGATCGTACCTGGCTTAGCCAATACTTGACCACGCTCTACGTCATCACGCTTAGTACCACGTAACAAAGCACCAATGTTCTCACCTGCACGACCTTCGTCAAGCAGCTTACGGAACATCTCAACGCCCGTTACCGTGGTCTTAGTGGTGTCACGGATACCAACGATCTCAACTTCTTCACCAACTTTGACAATACCACGCTCTACACGACCTGTTACCACGGTACCACGGCCTGAGATCGAGAATACGTCTTCAATCGGCATCAAGAAAGCTTGATCGATCGCACGCTCTGGTTCTGGGATGTACTCGTCTAGGGTTTCAACCAGCTTCTTCACCGCTGTCGTACCCATTTCGTTGTCGTCTTCACCGTTCAACGCCATCAGCGCAGAACCCACAACGATAGGTGTATCGTCACCTGGGAAGTCGTACTGGCTCAGAAGATCACGGACTTCCATCTCAACCAGTTCTAGCAACTCTTCATCGTCAACCATGTCCGCTTTGTTTAGGAAGACAACGATGTAAGGTACGCCAACCTGACGTGAAAGCAGAATGTGCTCACGTGTTTGCGGCATGGGGCCGTCAGCTGCTGAACAAACTAAGATAGCACCGTCCATCTGCGCCGCACCTGTGATCATGTTCTTCACATAATCCGCGTGGCCTGGGCAATCTACGTGTGCGTAGTGACGGCTTGGAGAGTCATACTCAACGTGTGAAGTTGAGATGGTAATACCGCGCTCACGTTCTTCTGGTGCATTGTCGATACCATCAAACGCTACTGCAGAACCGCCCCATACTTCTGCGCATACGCGAGTCAGCGCTGCGGTTAGTGTGGTTTTACCATGGTCTACGTGACCGATAGTGCCCACGTTTACGTGGGGCTTGGAACGTTCGAATTTTTCCTTAGACACAGTGATAACCTCTTGGCTTAACTAATAGGGTTATTTTTTCTGGTTGATGACGGCTTCAACAACGCTAGAAGGTGCTTCTGCATACTTGGCGAACTCCATAGAGTAGCCTGCACGTCCTTGAGTTGCAGAGCGCAGATCGGTCGCGTAACCGAACATTTCACCCAGGGGTACTAGCGCACGAATGATTTTGCCTGCTGGAGACTCATCCATACCTTGAACTAGGCCGCGACGACGGTTTAAATCGCCCATAACGTCGCCCATGTAGTCTTCCGGCGTTACAACTTCTACTTTCATTATAGGCTCAAGAAGGACCGCACCTGCTTTTTGACAGCCTTCTTTGATACCCATAGAACCTGCGATCTTAAACGCCATTTCATTGGAGTCAACATCATGGTATGAGCCGTCGAATAAGGTCACTTTAACGTCGATTACAGGATAGCCAGCGATAACACCGTTTTGTAGTTGCTCGTAACAACCTTTATCAACGGCAGGAATGTATTCCTTAGGTACCACACCACCTACAATCGCGTTGACGAATTCGTAAGTTTTCTCTTCGTCTTCGCCTTTTTCAAGCAAAGGCTCGATCTTCAACCATACGTGACCATATTGACCACGACCACCAGATTGACGAACGAATTTGCTTTCTTGTTCAACCGTTTTACGAATAGTTTCACGATAAGCTACTTGCGGCTTACCAATATTCGCTTCTACTTTAAACTCACGACGCATACGATCAACGATAATATCTAGGTGCAGCTCACCCATACCTGAGATAATCGTTTGACCAGACTCTTCGTCTGTTTTTACACGGAAAGAAGGATCTTCCTGTGCTAGCTTACCTAAAGCAATGCCCATTTTTTCTTGGTCTGCTTTAGATTTAGGCTCAACAGCAACCGAAATTACAGGCTCAGGGAATTCCATACGCTCTAGGACAATTTTGTTGTCCATATTGCACAAGGTATCCCCTGTGGTTACATCTTTAAGACCTACGCAAGCAGCAATATCACCAGCGCGAACTTCTTTAATTTCTTCACGGCTGTTCGCGTGCATCTGCACCAAACGACCGATACGCTCACGCTTTTGCTTCACTGAATTGTAAACAGCAGAGCCACTTTCTAGAACGCCTGAGTACACACGAATGTAAGTCAAAGCACCTACGAAAGGATCAGTTGCAATCTTGAAGGCCAAAGCAGCAAAAGGTGCATTGTCGTCAACCGGGCGGGTATCAACTTCACCATTCTCCAGTTCACCTTCAATCGCACGTACTTCATCAGGCGCTGGTAAAAATTCAACTACTGCATCCAACATGGCTTGTACGCCCTTGTTTTTGAATGCAGAGCCGCAAAGCGCAGGAACGATTTCGTTCGCCAAAGTGCGTGCGCGAATCCCTTGCTTGATCTCTTCGATAGTGAGCTCACTACCTTCAAGATACTTATTCATCAACTCTTCGTTAGCTTCAGCAGCAGCCTCGATCATTTGTTCACGATAGGCTTCAGCATCATCTTGCAACTCAGCAGGAATCTCACGTAACTCGTACGTCATCCCTTTATCTTCTTCGTTCCAATAGATAGCTTTCATGCGCATCAGATCAATCACGCCTTCAAAGTCATCCTCTGCACCAATAGGCAATTGCAAGGGTACAGGAATCGCTTTCAAACGATTTTTGATTTGATCAACAACACGTACGAAGTTAGCGCCTGCACGGTCCATTTTGTTTACGAACACAATGCGAGGTACTTCATACTTGTTTGCTTGACGCCAAACAGTTTCTGACTGAGGCTCTACACCTGAAGAACCACAGAACACCACAACAGCACCATCAAGTACACGTAAAGAACGTTCTACTTCAATCGTGAAGTCTACGTGTCCTGGCGTATCAATAATATTGACACGGTGCTCCTCAAACTGGTGGTCCATCCCTTTCCAAAAGGTGGTTACCGCTGCAGACGTGATAGTAATACCACGCTCTTGCTCTTGCTCCATCCAGTCTGTGGTAGAAGCGCCATCATGAGTTTCACCGATTTTGTGGTTAACACCTGTGTAATACAGGACGCGTTCTGTTGTTGTAGTTTTACCTGCGTCAACGTGAGCACAGATACCTATGTTACGATAGCGATTAATGGGAGTCTTGCGAGCCACGGTAGTAATCCCCGTTGGTTAGAAGCGATAGTGTGAGAAAGCCTTGTTGGCTTCGGCCATACGGTGCACGTCTTCACGCTTCTTGACCGCTGCGCCTTTACCTTCGGCGGCATCAAGAATTTCACCAGCCAAACGCAGATCCATAGACTTTTCACCACGCTTACGCGCGTAATCTACCAACCAACGCATAGCTAGCGCAGTACGACGGCTTTGACGTACCTCTACAGGTACTTGGTAAGTAGCCCCACCAACACGACGGGATTTTACCTCAACGAGAGGCTGGATCGCTTCTAGTGCCTTTTCAAACAACTCGAGCGGATCGCCTTTGCTACGTTCTTGTACCTTGTCTAGGGCACCGTACACAATGCGCTCAGCTACAGACTTTTTACCGCTAACCATGACATGGTTAATAAACTTAGCCAAACGCTCACTACTGAACTTAGGATCAGGAATAATGTCGCGTTTTGCAACAACACGTCTTCTAGGCATGATAAGCCCTCAATCGGTCTTCAGGTAAATCCGAGACACCTGCATGGTACCCGGCCTTACTCTTATCAGACTTTAATGAAAAAAATATAACAAGCGTAAAAATAGGCG
Source organism: Allopseudospirillum japonicum (assembly GCF_900108915.1). GTDB lineage: Bacteria > Pseudomonadota > Gammaproteobacteria > Pseudomonadales > Halomonadaceae > Pseudospirillum > Pseudospirillum japonicum. The sequence continues at coordinate 16,734 of NZ_FNYH01000016.1, read as the reverse complement.
CAAACTAATACAAAATTAGCTTATCTCAAGCCCTTATTTAGGACGCTTAGTACCGTACTTAGAACGACCTTGCTTACGGTTTTGTACACCAGAGGTATCCAAAGCACCGCGCACTGTGTGATAACGTACACCTGGCAAGTCTTTTACACGACCGCCACGGATGAGTACTACAGAGTGCTCTTGTAGGTTGTGACCTTCACCACCGATGTAGGAAGTCACTTCATAGCCATTTGTCAAACGCACACGGCAAACTTTACGTAGTGCTGAGTTAGGCTTTTTAGGTGTAGTAGTATAGACACGAGTACAGACGCCACGTTTTTGTGGGCAAGCTTGAAGAGCAGGTACATCACTCTTAGCGACTTTGCGTTTACGTGGCTTGCGTACCAACTGATTAATGGTTGCCATGCAAGCAAACTCCGAAATAGTCCCGGTTGACAGGCAAAATAAACTTTCGCCCCCAATATCAAAGGATGCGCATTCTAAAGTTCGAACGCGCACTTAGTCAAGGGAAAACCTCTGTTGTCAAGAGGTTCCCTAGATCAAAACGCTGTGGGCCACACGAAAACTAGCCCACTTACGCTTTATTTTTCAAAGGATTAGATTTCACCATCTAAAGCAGATAAAGCATCTGCTAATCCTTGTTCTACCTCAGTCGCATCTGGTGTCAGTGCGTCTGCTACTTCAGTCACAGGGCGAGCATCTTGGCGCTTTAATTTACGCTGGCTGTGATACGTCAGACCTGTACCAGCAGGAATCAAACGCCCAACAACAACGTTTTCTTTCAAACCGCGCAAGTAATCTTTTTTCCCTGTGACTGCCGCTTCGGTGAGTACACGAGTTGTCTCTTGGAACGAAGCTGCGGAGATAAAGGATTCTGTTGCCAAAGCCGCTTTAGTAATCCCCAGCAAGATACGCTCATAACGCGCAGGGAATTGATTCTCTTGTCCCAAACGCTTGTTTTCTTCGACAACTTTCACATATTCGATCTGATCGCCTTTGATAAAGGTGGAATCACCAGATTCACTGATTTCCACTTTACGCAACATTTGACGTACGATGACTTCGATATGCTTATCATTGATGACAACCCCTTGAGTACGATAAACCTCTTGGATTTCTGTCACAATGTATTTGGTTAGTTCACTAACACCCAATAAACGCAAAATATCGTGCGGGTTAGAAGGTCCATCGGAAATAACTTCCCCACGGCTAACTGTCTCACCTTCAAATACGTTGATTTTGCGCCATTTGGGCACCAAAACTTCATAAGGATCAGCACCATCCGTTGGCGTAATCACCAAGCGCTGTTTCCCTTTGGTTTCCTTGCCGAAGGAAATCACACCGTCAATTTCTGCTAGAATAGCGGGTTCTTTTGGACGACGCGCTTCAAATAAATCAGCAACACGCGGCAGACCTCCAGTAATGTCCTTATTACCACCAGATTCTTGTGGAATACGAGCGATGACTTCACCCACACCCACATAATCGCCATTATTGACAGAAACAGTCGCATTACCTTGCAACGGATACTGTACAGGCGTTTGGCTGCCTGGCAAGGTGATCTCATTACCAGCTTCATCTTTGAGCATCACCATGGGGCGCATTTCTTTACCCGAAGAAGGACGCTCGCCGGTTTCGATCACTTCGATACTTGGAATACCCGTTTTCTCATCCACCTTGTGCTTGATGGTAATCCCATCTTCCATTTGATGGAATTCTACTGTACCACCAATTTCTGCAACAATCGGATGTGCGTGTGCATCCCAACGTGCAATATCTTGCCCAGGCTTGACCTGATCATCTTCCTGCACGCTCAACTCACTACCATATGGTAGCTTGTAGTATTCACGCTCACGGCCTTGCGCATCAGCAACCGCCAAAGCACTAGAACGCGAGATCACAATCAGCTTGCCATCTTTACGAGTGACAGTTTTGATGTTATGGAAACGTATGGTCCCGCCATGCTTCACACTCACCTTGTCTTGTGATGCTGAGCTAGAAGCAGCACCACCGATGTGGAAAGTACGCATGGTTAACTGAGTACCTGGCTCACCAATCGACTGGGCAGCAATAACCCCGACAGACTCACCCACATTCACCAAATGTCCGCGTGCGAGGTCACGACCATAACACTGAGCACAAATACCAAAGCTGGATTCACAGGCAATCGCAGAACGTACCACGATTTCATCCACCCCCATACGATCTAGTTGATCGCACCAAGCTTCATCCATCAAGGTATCACGTGGAATGAGCACTTCCCCAGTTTTCAGGTCGATAACATCTTGTGCTACCACACGCCCTAATACGCGCTGCGCAAGGGAAACTTTAATATCACCGCCTTCAATGACTGGGTGCAGGGTTAAACCATGCTCAGTACCACAATCATTTTCAGTCACCACCACATCTTGGGCGACATCCACCAAACGACGTGTTAGATACCCTGAGTTCGCTGTTTTCAAAGCGGTATCTGCAAGACCTTTCCGCGCACCGTGTGTCGATATAAAGTACTGAAGTACGCTTAAACCTTCACGGAAGTTTGCCACGATCGGCGTTTCAATAATGGAGCCATCTGGCTTAGCCATCAGACCACGCATCCCAGCAAGCTGACGAATCTGGTTTTTACTACCCCGTGCACCTGAATCCGCCATCAAAAAGACGCTATTAAAAGAGGCTTGCTCGCACACTTGGCCTTCACGATCACGCACCTCTTCCTTGGAAATCACTTCCATCATGGCATCGGTCACGTAATCGTTGGTTTTACTCCAAAGGTCAACAACCTTGTTGTAACGCTCACCTGCAGTGATTGCACCGCTAGCGTGTTGATCTTCCAGATATTTTACTGCCTTTTCCGCTTCAGCTACGATACGCGCTTTAGCTTCAGGAATCACGAAGTCATCCACACCTACGGAACAGCCTGACCAAGTAGCATAACGGAAACCCGTATACATCAGCTGGTCAGCAAAAATCACCGTTTCTTTCAGACCAACGCGACGATAAGCCGCATTGATCAGGCCCGAAATGGCTTTTTTCTTCATTGGTTGATCAACCAATTCAAACGGTAAGCCTTTAGGGACAATCCGGAAGAGGAGCGCACGTCCAATCGTTGTATCTTTTAATTCTGTATGTGCAACGAACTCGCCGTCTTCATTCGGTAGATATTCGGTAATACGAATTTTTACACGGGCATGTAGGGCTGCTGTACCTGTTGCATACGCACGTTCAGCTTCATCAATGCCAGTCAATAGACGGCCTTCACCCAAAACATTCAGCTTTTCACGCGTCATATAGTAAAGCCCAAGTACCACGTCTTGTGACGGTACAATGATAGGCTCACCACTTGAAGGCGAGAGTACGTTGTTGGTTGACATCATCAAAGCACGCGCTTCGAGCTGAGCTTCCAGCGTCAAAGGCACGTGAACAGCCATCTGGTCGCCGTCAAAGTCTGCGTTATAAGCCGCACACACCAAAGGGTGCAACTGCAGTGCCTTACCTTCAATTAAGCTCGGCTCAAACGCTTGAATCCCTAAACGGTGCAAAGTCGGCGCACGGTTCAGCAACACAGGATGCTCACGAATCACTTCCGCAAGAATATCCCATACTTCTGCTTCTTCACGCTCGACTTTTTTCTTAGCCGCTTTAATAGTCGTAGCTAAGCCACGTGCTTCTAACTTGGCAAAAATAAATGGCTTAAATAACTCCAAAGCCATTTTTTTCGGTAAGCCGCACTGATGCAAACGTAACGTAGGACCAACAGTAATCACCGAACGGCCAGAATAGTCGACCCGCTTACCCAAAAGGTTTTGACGGAAACGCCCTTGCTTACCCTTGATCATATCAGCCAAGGATTTTAATGGGCGTTTATTGCTGCCTGTAATCGCGCGACCACGACGACCGTTATCCAAAAGTGCATCCACAGCTTCTTGTAACATGCGTTTTTCGTTACGCACGATAATATCCGGTGCACTCAGATCAAGCAGGCGTTTCAGGCGATTATTCCGATTGATCACACGACGGTACAGATCATTCAAATCTGAAGTTGCGAATCGACCACCGTCCAAAGGTACCAAAGGACGTAAATCTGGCGGTAATACAGGCAAGACTTCTAGAATCATCCATTCAGGGCGGTTACCCGATTCATAGAAAGATTCCATCAGCTTTAAACGCTTAGAAAGCTTTTTCGTCTTGGTTTCTGAGTTGGTTTGCGGAATTTCTTCGCGTAGATGCTCGATCTCATCTTCAAGATCGATATCTTCTAGCAAGCCTTTGATGGCCTCGGCGCCCATGCGCGCATCAAAATCATCACCAAACTCTTCTAAAGCGTTGTAATATTCTTCGTCGTTGAGCAGTTGACCACGCTCTAGCGAAGTCATCCCAGGATCGATAACGACAAAGCTTTCAAAATAAAGAACGCGCTCAATATCACGTAAGGTCATATCCAAAATCAAACCAATGCGCGATGGCAAAGATTTCAAAAACCAGATATGTGCCACTGGGCTAGCCAGCTCAATGTGTCCCATACGTTCACGGCGGACGCGCGCCTGTGTCACTTCAACACCGCATTTTTCACAGATAATGCCACGGTGTTTCATGCGCTTATATTTACCGCACAAGCACTCGTAATCTTTTACTGGGCCGAAAATTTTGGCACAAAAAAGACCATCACGCTCAGGCTTAAAAGTACGGTAATTAATAGTTTCAGGCTTTTTGACTTCACCATAGGACCAAGTACGGATCATTTCTGGAGAAGCGAGCGAGATTTTAATCGCGTCAAATTCTTCAGGATGACCTTGAGTACGTAATACTTTAACCAGGTCTTTCATTGGCCAATGCTCCAGGGGGCGTTAAGCATCCGGCGGACGCACCGCCGGAATCAAGTCAGTAAGGATCAGAAAAAACGTCTAGTTTGAGTAGAAATTAATACTCAAGATCAATATCAATCGCTAACGAGCGAATTTCTTTGACCAATACGTTAAAGGATTCTGGCATCCCTGGTTCCATACGATGGTCACCTTCGACGATATTTTTATACATTTTCGTTCTTCCATTAACATCGTCCGATTTCACAGTGAGCATTTCTTGTAGGGTATAAGCAGCACCATAAGCCTCTAGTGCCCAAACTTCCATTTCCCCGAAACGCTGTCCACCAAATTGCGCTTTACCACCCAGAGGCTGCTGGGTCACCAGAGAGTAAGAACCCGTTGAACGCACATGCATTTTGTCATCCACTAAGTGGTTGAGCTTGAGCATATACATGTAACCCACAGTGACAGGGCGTTCAAAGGCATTCCCTGTACGTCCGTCAAACAGCTGCATTTGTCCACTACGAGGCAGACCAGCGAGTTCGAGCATATCTTTGATTTCATGCTCTTTTGCACCATCAAACACAGGTGTTGCCATAGGCACGCCGCGCTTTAGGTTTTTCGCCAATTCAAGCACTTCTTCATCAGTCAGGGTATCTAGGTCTTCACTACAACGCCCTGAAAGTTTGTAGACTTCTCGTAAGAACTTACGAATTTCTTGCAGTTGCTGCTCACGTTCTTGCTGTAACAACTCATTGATCCGCTCACCTAGACCTTGTGCCGCTAGCCCTAAGTGGGTTTCCAAGATTTGCCCAACGTTCATACGCGAAGGAACACCCAAGGGGTTCAAGACGATATCAACCGGCGTGCCTTTTTCATCATAAGGCATGTCTTCAACCGGCATAATCGCAGAAATAACCCCTTTGTTCCCGTGACGACCCGCCATCTTATCACCAGGCTGGATGCGACGCTTAATAGCAACATACACCTTCACAGTTTTTAAGATACCAGGAGATAACTCATCACCTTGCTGGAGTTTGCGTTTTTTATCTTCAAAACGCTCATCCATATCTTTTTTACGCTGCTCTAGCTGCTCATGCGCTTGTGCCAATTCTTCATTGAGCACTTCATCTTGCATACGCAGTTTCATCCACTGCTTACGCTCTAAGCGCGTTAGGTATTCAGCATCCAGAACATCATTTTTTGCTAGTCCAGGGGCACCATTGACGGCTTGATTGACTAAACGACGTTGCAAACGCTCATAAGTCGCGTCTTCCATGATGCGATATTCTTCGTGCAAATCCTTGCGCACTTGTGCGAGCTGAGATTCTTCAATAGATTTTGCACGCTTGTCTTTCTCAATACCATCACGTGTGAAAACTTGTACATCAATGACTGTCCCTCGAACCCCAGTGGATACGCGTAGGGAGGAGTCTTTAACATCAGAGGCTTTCTCACCAAAAATGGCACGCAGCAGTTTTTCTTCCGGTGTGAGTTGGGTTTCACCTTTAGGCGTCACTTTACCAACTAGAATATCGCCTGGGCCGACTTCAGCACCAATATACACAATGCCAGCATCATCCAGCTTGGCAAGCGCTGCCTCACCTACATTAGGAATATCTGCGGTGATTTCTTCCGCACCTAACTTGGTATCTCGGGCAACACACGTCATTTCCTGAATGTGAATGGTGGTAAATCTATCTTCCTGCACGACGCGTTCAGAAAGAAGAATAGAATCCTCGAAGTTATAACCATTCCAAGGCATAAAGGCGATACGCATATTTTGCCCAAGGGCTAATTCGCCTAGATCCGTTGATGGACCATCCGCAAGAATATCGCCTTTAGCAATCTGGTCACCTGTTTTGACAATAGGGCGCTGGTTAATACAGGTGTTTTGGTTAGAACGCGTGTACTTAGTCAGGTTGTAAATATCAACGCCCGCTTCACCTGTCGCTGTTTCTTCGTCATTGACGCGAATCACAATACGCGAGGCATCAACAGAATCAACCACACCGCCACGGCGTGCAACTGCACAAACCCCCGAATCACGCGCCACATAACGTTCCATTCCAGTACCAACTAAGGGCTTATCAGCACGCAAGGTCGGCACAGCCTGACGTTGCATGTTGGAACCCATCAAAGCACGGTTAGCATCATCATGCTCAAGGAAAGGAATCAAGGCTGCGGCCACAGAAACAACCTGACGAGGTGAAACATCCATCAAGTCAACCTGTTCCGGGCTAACGAAAGTGGATTCACCTTTATGGCGTACCTGTACGAGGTCGTCTACTAGATAGCCTTCTTCATCAATCGGCGCAGAAGCTTGCGCTATCACGTGTTGACCTTCTTCGATCGCTGACAAATAAACCACTTCATTGGTCACACGACGACGAATTTGGCTCACATCGATATCGTCATCTAAAGGCGCATTTTCCTCAACGACCTGGCCATGGATTACCTTTTCTACCTTACGGTAAGGCGTCTCCAAAAAGCCATACTTATTGGTACGCGCATATACGGCTAAAGAGTTGATCAAGCCGATGTTCGGACCTTCGGGCGTTTCAATCGGACAAACACGACCATAGTGCGTTGGATGTACATCACGCACTTCGAAACCAGCACGTTCCCGTGTTAAACCGCCTGGACCCAAAGCAGAAACACGACGCTTGTGCGTGAATCCCGACAGTGGATTGTTCTGATCCATAAACTGAGATAATTGTGAAGAGCCGAAAAACTCTTTGATCGCTGCACTAACCGGCTTAGCATTGATCAAATCTTGTGGCATAAAGCCTTCACTTTCTGCTTGCGATAAGCGCTCTTTTACTGCACGCTCAACACGCACCAGACCAATACGGAATTGGTTTTCTGCCATCTCACCGACAGAACGAATGCGACGGTTACCCAAATGGTCAATATCGTCAACTTCGCTCTTGTTATGACGAATTAAAATCAACTCTTTGATCACATCCACAATATCATCATGTGTCAAAGTGCCAGGACCTGTATCTTCGCTACGTCCTAAACGGCGGTTGAATTTCATCCGACCTACAGTTGAAAGATCGTAACGCGCCTCAACGAAAAAGAGGTTTTCAAACATGGACTCAGCCGCTTCTTTAGTGGGCGGCTCGCCAGGGCGCATCATACGATAGATTTCAACCAAGGCTTCTAGCTGAGTACGCGTATTATCAATACGCAAGGTATCCGAAATAAAAGCCCCTGAATCTATATCATTGATATATAAGGTATCAATTTTAGTGATTTTAGCTTGCGCAAGCTTTGCTAAAACCTCAGGCGTGATTTGTGTGTTACAGGGGTATAAGAGCTCTCCTGTCGCTGGATCAGCAAGATCACAAGCGAGCATGCGACCATAGAGATATTCCATAGGCACTTGCAGGTGAGTCATTTTAGAAGCTTTTAGCTGGCGTACTTGCTTTTGGGTAATCCGGCGGCCTTGTTCAACAATCACATTACCTTCTGGTCCTGTAATTTCAAAGCCCATCACCTCATTTAACAAACGCTCAGGGAATAGCTCAGTTTTAATACCATCAGGCTCTAAATAGAACACATTGGTATCAAAGAAGAATTCTAGCATTTGCTCATTGGTGTAACCCAAAGCACGTAGCAACACAGTCGCAGGTAATTTACGGCGACGGTCAATACGCACATACAGCAAATCTTTAGGATCAAACTCAAAATCTAACCAAGAACCACGATAAGGAATAATGCGCGCAGAATACAGGCGTTTACCTGAAGAGTGCGTTTTTCCTTTATCATGATCAAAGAACACACCAGGAGAGCGGTGTAACTGAGAGACGATCACACGCTCAGTACCATTGATAACAAAGGTACCGTTTTCAGTCATCAGTGGGATCTCTCCCATATAGACTTCTTGGTCCTTGATATCTTTAATGGTTTTGTGTGCTGAATCTTTATCATAAATAATCAGGCGTGCTTTAATACGTAAAGGCGCACCATAAGTCACGCCACGCAGTTGACATTCTTTGACGTCAAAAGGTGGTGTACCCAAACGATAGCTTACGTATTCTAAGGATGCATTACCTGAATTGCTGTCAATTGGGAATACCGATTTAAAAGCCGCATGCAACCCAACTTCATCCCGCTGTTCTGGCTTCTGCTCCATTTGCAGAAACTGGCGGTAGGAGTCGAGCTGAATGGCCAGCAAGTACGGCACATCCATGACATTAGGCAGTTTGCCGAAATCCTTACGGATGCGTTTTTTCTCAGTGTAAGAGTAAGCCATCAGTATTCCCCAGCTTGTTCACTAGAAACTAGACCGCTTTATTAAAAAAAGGTCAAATCGCTTTAACTTGATAGCGGGTAAGGCATCACCCGTTACGGCAGCAGTGAATCTATAAAATAATTAATAAGTTACAAACATCCTGCCGATGGCGTCAGCCCTAAAGCTGTTATCAAACTAAACTGTTAATATTGCACTTATGCCCGATCAAGTGCCTTGTCATGATAAACAATCGCTATTAACAGAAAAAGGCCGGCGGCGAATTCGCCACCAGCCAATGTGGAGTAGCTCGCAGCAGGGCTGCACACGCGGGCTTACTTGAGTTCCACAGTTGCGCCAGCTTCTTCAAGCTTAGCTTTCGCTGCTTCTGCTTCTTCTTTAGAGGCCGCTTCTTTAACAGTTGCAGGTGCACCGTCAACCATGCCTTTAGCTTCTTTCAAGCCAAGACCTGTGATTTCACGTACTACCTTAATTACGTTTACTTTCTTCTCGCCAGCAGCAGTCAGAACAACGTCAAACTCAGTTTTTTCTTCCGCAGCAGCTTCGCCGCCTGCAGCAGGGCCAGCCATTACAGCGGCAGCAGCAGATACGCCGAATTTTTCTTCCATTGCTTCGATCAGCTCGACCACTTCCATTACGGACATTTCAGCAACGGCGTTAATGATATCTTCTTTTGTCAGTGCCATGATTTTAAATCCTACATCAGCAAGCTAGCGAACTTGCTCGATTATAATCAGTTGGTATTAAGCAGCTTGGCTGTAAATAGCACAAGCAATTAAGCAGCTTCTTGCATTTTGTCGCGCAGAGCAGCCAAAGTACGTACCAGCTTGCCGGCAGAAGCTTCTTTCATTGTCGCCATCAGGCGTGCAATCGCTTCGTCGTAAGTTGGTAGGCTGGCCAAACGGTCAATGTTTTCTGCAGCAATCAGCTCACCTTCGTAGGCTAGGGCTTTAACTTCGAATTTAGCTTCCGCTTTTGCGAAGTCTTTGAACAAACGTGCCGCTGCACCTGGATGCTCCATAGAGAAAGCAATCAAGGTGGGGCCTGTCATTTGTTCTACCAAGCACTCGTATGAAGTCCCTTCAAGTGCACGACGAGCTAGGGTATTACGTACAACACGCAGTTGTACCCCTGCTTCACGCGCTTGCTTACGCAAGCTAGTCATTGCACTTACGGTGACACCACGCGAGTCTGCAAGCACTACAGAAAGAGCCGATTGGGCAGCCTCATTGACTTCAGCAACAATCGCTTTCTTGTCGTTAAGACTTAGTGCCACGTGACGCGCTCCTAAATAGAGTAGAGGGAAAATTCCCTTGCTTATCCAGACTTTAGTCGTTTCCGTCTAAAGTGTACCTGATGATTGGACCAGCAGAATTCTGGCGGCCTTACCATCTGCGCAGGCTAAATTAAGTTTACTTTATTTGTAAACACCTGCGGTCTTTGAGAGTCCTTGCTAGCTAACCTCAGCTAGCAAGTCCGCAAAGTTCGTTGTGCTTAGATATCTAAGCTATTGTGATCAACTGTCAAACCTGGTCCCATAGTTGTGGACAAGGTGACTTTTTTCATATATTGGCCTTTAGAAGAAGAAGGCTTGAGTTTTTTCAGCTCAGCCAACAAAGCTTCTAGGTTGCCTTTCACCGCTTCTGCAGTAAAACCAACTTTGCCAATACCTGCGTGGATAATACCATTTTTGTCTGTACGGAAACGTACTTGACCTGCTTTGGCATTTTTAACCGCAGTAGCAACATCAGGTGTGACTGTGCCTACTTTAGGGTTTGGCATCAAACCACGGGGACCTAAGATTTGACCTAACTGACCCACAACGCGCATGGCATCAGGTGCAGCGATCACTACGTCAAAATCTAAGTTGCCTTTTTTCACTTCGTCAGCAAGATCTTCCATACCAACGATATCAGCACCTGCTTCTTTTGCAGCATCAGCACCAGCGCCTTGTGCAAAGACAGCAACACGCACGTCTTTACCTGTACCGTTTGGCATTACAGTGGCGCCACGTACAACTTGGTCTGATTTACGTGGATCAACGCCCAAGTTCACAGAAACATCGATGGATTCTTTGAACTTAACAGTTGATAACTCAGCCAATAAGGCAACGGCATCTTCTAACGCGTAGACTTTAGTTGAGTCTACTTTTTCTGCAATCTGCTTAGCACGCTTAGTTAACTTGGCCATCTTATAAGCCCTCCACATCAAGACCCATGCTGCGGGCAGTACCAGCGATGGTACGTACAGCGGCTTCTAAATCAGCTGAAGTGAGGTCAGGCTCTTTAGTTTTTGCAATTTCTTCTAATTGCTCAACAGTTACCTTACCAACTTTCTTCTTGTTAGGCTCGCCTGAACCTGATTTGATGCCAGCAGCTTTTTTCAACAAGATAGCTGCGGGAGGCGTTTTGGTGACGAAGGTAAAGCTACGATCACTATAAACTGTGATAACAACAGGCGTTGGCAAACCTGGTTCTAGGTTTTGCGTTGCCGCGTTGAAAGCTTTACAGAACTCCATGATGTTCACACCATGTTGACCAAGTGCTGGACCTACGGGAGGACTTGGATTCGCCTGACCGGCTTTAACTTGCAGCTTAATGTAGGCTTGTACTTTCTTAGCCATGTATTACTCCTAGTGGGTGCAGCGCCTAAAACTAGGCTCCCCTGGGGACACAAAAGGCACGCAACTGAAGACCAGCTACGCGCCTATTTAGTTAATTAGTCTTTTTCTACTTGACCAAACTCAAGCTCAACTGGTGTGGTACGTCCGAAAATCAGTACAGAAATTTGTAGACGGTTTTTTTCGTAGTTAACTTCTTCTACCACACCATTAAATTCAGCGAACGGACCTTCGAGAATACGCACGGTTTCTCCCGGTTCGAACAAGGTCTTGGGTTTAGGCTTATCAGCACCATCTGCAACACGCTGTAAAATAGCATCTGCTTCGCGTTGGGTAATTGGCGCCGGCTTTTCTGGTGTACCACCGATAAACCCCATAACTCTAGGGGTTTCTTTCACTAGGTGCCATGTAGAATCGTTCATATCCATTTCTACAAGCACATAGCCAGGATAAAATTTGCGTTCGCTACGGCGCTTTTTGCCGTCGCGCATTTCAACAACTTCTTCTGTAGGTACAAGAATCTGACCAAAGTCTTCTTCCATACCTTTTAGCTTGACTCTTTCTTTAAGAGAGCGCATCACCTGCTTTTCAAAACCTGAATAGGCGTGCACTACATACCAACGCTTTGCCATGAAATTGCTCCTCTTTTTAGGCGATAAAACCTTCTAACAACCAGCTCAAGAGGGAGTCAATTATCCACAACAACAAGGCCATAAAGAAAACTGCGGCTAACACAATCAGGGTCGTTTGTGTGGTCTCTTGGCGTGTTGGCCAAATGACTTTACGAATCTCTGCACGCGCATCACGCGCCATGGATAAAAACTTTTGTCCTTTCGCAGTACGCAACGCTATTGTAGCAGCAATGACGGCAACGACGACAACACCCAGCACACGATATAGCAAGGACTCGTCGGAAAAGTAACCATTACCTGCTACCGCGACAGCGACTAAGGCGAAGACAAGACCCCACTTCAGACCGTCGAAACGAGCTTCCGGCGCATCTGTTTTTGCATTCATCAGAGGGACTCCTTCGGGTGCGGCATACACAAGTAAAGCGCTTGCTTTAAGGGATAGTGCGTCGAAGTGCCAACCTGAGGAAGGTTGGCAGGCCAGGAGGGAATCGAACCCCCAACCTGCGGTTTTGGAGACCGCTGCTCTGCCAATTGAGCTACTGGCCTACGCTTAACAAAAGGGGCTGCCTCAACAGCCCCTGTATTCTACTGATACCCCCTAGGGGATGCAAGTAGTTTATTCAATAATTTTAGCAACGACGCCCGCACCAACTGTACGACCGCCTTCACGGATCGCAAAGCGCAGACCATCTTCCATCGCGATAGGGGCAATCAAGGTCACAACCATTTGCACGTTATCACCTGGCATTACCATCTCGACACCTTCCGGCAACTCACAAGAACCAGTCACGTCCGTTGTACGGAAGTAAAACTGAGGACGGTAGCCTTTGAAAAATGGCGTGTGACGACCACCTTCTTCTTTAGAAAGTACGTACACTTCTGATTCAAAAACAGTATGCGGCTTGATCGTACCTGGCTTAGCCAATACTTGACCACGCTCTACGTCATCACGCTTAGTACCACGTAACAAAGCACCAATGTTCTCACCTGCACGACCTTCGTCAAGCAGCTTACGGAACATCTCAACGCCCGTTACCGTGGTCTTAGTGGTGTCACGGATACCAACGATCTCAACTTCTTCACCAACTTTGACAATACCACGCTCTACACGACTTGTTACCACGGTACCACGGCCTGAGATCGAGAATACGTCTTCAATCGGCATCAAGAAAGCTTGATCGATCGCACGCTCTGGTTCTGGGATGTACTCGTCTAGGGTTTCAACCAGCTTCTTCACCGCTGTCGTACCCATTTCGTTGTCGTCTTCACCGTTCAACGCCATCAGCGCAGAACCCACAACGATAGGTGTATCGTCACCTGGGAAGTCGTACTGGCTCAGAAGATCACGGACTTCCATCTCAACCAGTTCTAGCAACTCTTCATCGTCAACCATGTCCGCTTTGTTTAGGAACACAACGATGTAAGGTACGCCAACCTGACGTGAAAGCAGAATGTGCTCACGTGTTTGCGGCATGGGGCCATCAGCTGCTGAACAAACTAAGATAGCACCGTCCATCTGCGCCGCACCTGTGATCATGTTCTTCACATAATCCGCGTGGCCTGGGCAATCTACGTGTGCGTAGTGACGGCTTGGAGAGTCATACTCAACGTGTGAAGTTGAGATGGTAATACCACGCTCACGTTCTTCTGGTGCATTGTCGATACCATCAAACGCTACTGCAGAACCGCCCCATACTTCTGCACATACGCGAGTCAGCGCTGCGGTTAGTGTGGTTTTACCATGGTCTACGTGACCGATAGTGCCCACGTTTACGTGGGGCTTGGAACGTTCGAATTTTTCCTTAGACATGCTATATCACTCCACAATGAGCTAAGACTAAAAACATCACTTTATAAAGTGGGGCTATTGTGTACTGCTTAAGCGCGGGCGACAAGTGCTCTCTTGAGAACGAGTAGTTTCTCAGGCCGGATTCGCTTAATTTGCAAAGGCCACATACAAAAACGGCGGATGCTCTTTTAAGCAACCGCCTTTTTATCTTTTTCTGGAGCTCATGGCCGGATTTGAACCGGCGACCTCTTCCTTACCAAGGAAGTGCTCTACCCCTGAGCTACATGAGCCTAACTTGCTTAGTCTGCCTATAAATTATGTTTTTTGCGGCTTGCAGCTCAAGTTGGAGCGGGTAGCGGGAATCGAACCCGCACCATCAGCTTGGAAGGCTGAGGTTCTACCATTGAACTATACCCGCTTTTTACAGGCATTTTGAAATCTGGTGGAGGGGGAAGGATTCGAACCTTCGAAGCTTTCGCGGCAGATTTACAGTCTGCTCCCTTTGGCCACTCGGGAACCCCTCCTGACTTGGCGTTGCATTATACGTATTCTAATTTGAGTGTCAACCAAAAAAACTAATTTAAATCACTTTTCTGTAATTATAATAGTGCACTATCTTCATGACCTTGCTCAAAACCCGTTAGCTGACCAACTTTTTCCTGTTCAGTTAGTGGAAACATGACTTCCAAACCAGCGTAAACCATGTCAGGCCATAAAATAGCTTTTGTATCCAGCCCTTGACTCACCAAGCTGGCATCTCCTCCTGTAAGGACCAAAGGCCAACGCGTTTGATATTGATTACAAAACCTTTGATAACAGGCATTAATCTGCGCACTCACTGCAACAAAAATACCATGATTGACCGCATCTATCGTATTACACCCTGGCAAGCTTAAACGTGCTGGGTTTTGCTCAGCACCAATAGGAACATTGCGTGTTCCTAACTTTAAACTCTGCTTCATTAAACGGATACCAGGGGTAATATATCCACCTAGGTGCTTTCCTGCGTGATCAACAAAATCAATCGTAATTGCGCTGCCACAATCTACTACGCAACACCCTTGCAAAGCTTGAAAACCAGCCAATGTCACCAACCAACGATCAACACCCAAACGCTCCGGCTGTTGATACCCACTCACTACACGCCCAAAACGAGCGCTAGAATGTGCAATATAAATAGGAATTTGATAATTTTCAGCTAAGCTCGCAATTGTATCCAAGACTTCTTGACCGGCAACATTGGAAATCCGCAAAGCCTGCACCTGCGCTAAATCAGGAAAAGCCTCGGCAAGCTCCCATGAAGTTTGTGTCCACACTGCACCACGAGCAAGGATCGCATTCGAATGCCACGACTTAGAGCGCCATTTAGTTAAGGTATTGCCTACATCCAAATCAAGAATCATGCGTAGCCTCTTTGGGTTATACTGGGCGTATACTAATTTCACCGCCTTGTAAATGTTCGCACTGACCATCACGCTGGATTTTAAGTGCACCACGTTCGTCTACACCCAAAGCCAATACTTTTTCTTTCTTATGACCTAAAATCAAATAAACTTCTTGATTTGTGTAAGCATGATGTTGATTCCAATCATTTTGATAAGGCTGGAATCCAGTCTTTTCAAAGGAGTTAAATAAATCTAATAGCGAAACAATTAAATCTGCAGCTAGTTGATTGCGCGTTTTAAGCAGATTAGGTTGCCTCACTAAATCTGTAATCCCTATCACAGGCTGGGTAAGGCTTTGTTTTTCTTGCTCAGTTAAACTGTAATTCAAGCCTATACCCAATACGACCTGGCACGGTCCACTTAAATCACCAGCCAATTCAACTAAAATACCCGCGAGTTTTGCACCTTGTGCTAGCACATCATTAGGCCATTTTAGATCAACTTGAATACCATAAGCTGCCAAAACACGCGCAACACAAACACCAACGGCCAAACTTAAACCTTCTAATGCTTGCACACCTTGCTCAAATTGCCATCCCATGGACAGACTTAAACTACGTGCATAAGGGCTTAACCAAGTACGCCCACGACGGCCACGCCCTCCTGTTTGCATCTCTGCCAACTTAATATAAGCCGTTTTTGATCTAAATTTTATCTGTTTAAATTCATCTAAAATACTTTGGTTAGTCGAATCCGTCACAGATTGAATATCAAGATCACCTATATAATTTTTTTTATCTTCAGGAATATAAGCAAATAAAGTATGTTGATTTAAAAGATCTAAAGGATGATTGAAGCGATATCCTAAACCTTTAGTTGCTTCAACCTCTAAACCTAAAGTCTCTAATTTTTTTAACTGTTTCCATACCGCAGTACGGCTAACACCAATTGCTTGGCCAATTTCTTCACCAGAATGATAATGACCATCAGCTAGAATTTTAATAAGTGTATAAAGATCCATCCAAAATAACCTCTTAGTAAAAGCCCCTGCGATACTAAGAGATTTACTAAGTATTAGAAAGTGAAAATTAGGTTTTTATTAGCAAACGCAAAAAACCCCCAAGCATCTGCTTGAGGGTTTTTCTGTTAGGTACTTGACGATAACCTACTTTCACATGGGGAGACCCCACACTATCATCGGCGCGACGCGGTTTCACTGCTGAGTTCGGCATGGATTCAGGTGGTTCA
>NZ_FNYH01000001.1 GCF_900108915.1 Allopseudospirillum japonicum | reverse complement strand
TGGGATAAAACCGCTCTTTGTAGGCTCGTTTTGTCATGCTGGATAAATTAGCAGCTCAGCGAGATCCTGGCAAGAGGGCACCGCTACGCGGTGCGCGCTTGTATCACCGCCCGATTGGGCGATGCTTTACGCGCTTTTTGGTAAACGGGGGAAGAAGCTTGTGTATACAGAAAGCGCTCCCTCCCCTAAGTTTAGTTAGTGGTACTTTATAGCCTCCCCCTTGGCAGGGGGAGGAAATTTCTTCTGTACTTAGGTTAGCCTTTTGCACCTTGGATAAAATCCGCTTGATAGGTGCGTACTTGCTCTGCGGTTAATAAGAAAACGCCCTGCCCCCCTTCAGCAAATTCTAGCCACAAGAAAGGCACTTCTGGATACGCGGCTTCTAAATGGCTTTCACTATTGCCTACTTCTACAATTAATAACCCTGTCTCGGTCAAGTGCTGACCTGCCTGTGCCAAAATAATGCGCACCAGATCCAGGCCATCCTCTCCAGCTGCCAGCGCAAGTTCGGGTTCTTGTTGGTATTCCATCGGCATAGTGGCTAAGTCATGTGTGTCCACATAGGGTGGATTACTGACAATCAAATCATATTTTTGTCCATCCAACCCAGCAAATAAATCCGCATGCAAAGCACGTACTCGGGTGCTGAGCCCATGACGCTCAATATTGGTTTGCGCAACTGCCAGAGCATCGGTTGAAATATCTGATAAATCCACTTGCGCACCTGAAAAGGCGTGCGCACAGGCAATTCCAATACAGCCACTGCCTGTACATAAATCCAAGATGCGCTGTGGTGGTTCAGTTAGCCAAGGTTGAAATCCTTCTTGGATCAATTCCCCAATGGGGGAGCGCGGAATGAGTACGCGTGGGTCCACATTAAAAGGTAAACCGGCAAACCAAGCCTCGCCTAGTAAATAGGGCAAGGGCATACGCTCTTCACAGCGCCGGCGAATTAATTGCACTATGCGTTCGCGTTCTTCTTGGGTCAAACGTGCATCCAACAAGGAAGCATCCGTATTCCACGGTAAATGCACGGCACCTAATACCAATTGAACGGCCTCATCCCAAGGGTTATCCGTCCCATGACCAAAGTACACTTGGTGTTTATTGAATTGGCTTAGTGTCCAACGAATGTAGTCTCGTAACGTGTGTAACTCTTGCACTAAAGCAGTTAAAGATTGATGTTTCACAGGCAAGAAACTCCCTCAAATCCTAAAATTTAGCAATTGCCGCAGCGGCTTTACTCTGGATTATGCGCATATTAACGCGCAGATGCGAGATTTTCCGTTATACTTCAGCGCCAACCAACTTGTATTGATTGATTTTCAAGTGATAGAAAGAGGCTTTTTTTGATGAAAACAAGCACTTCATCAACGAGCAAGCGCGCCTCGAAAGTGGCCACCTGTGATGAGTTGGCTTTATTTCGTCAAGCCTTGGATGGTGTGAAACCTCACAAGGAGACACGGGCCGATGTGCACTCACAGGGACGCGCGCGTGTCCAGCAGAAGCAACAAGACCCTAATTACCAGCAAAGACGCCAAGCAGCACAGGCAACTTTTGAGCAACAAGTACAAAGCCAACTCAATGAAGGCGAGGTCCCTGCGGTCACCCCAAGCGAATACCTTTCTTTTAGTGTGCCTGATTTACCCTATCGCACCCTACAGCAGCTTAAACGCGGGCAAATTGCTTGGGAGCAAGGGTTAGACTTACATGGTTACACCTTAGAAAGCGCACGCCAAGAAGTGGATGCTTTCTTGCAGGATGCCAAACGTTATAAATACCGCTGTGTTCTGATTGTGCATGGTAAATCTTATAGCGATGGCATGGAGCGTAGTCCGGTGATTAAAGCCCATGTGAATACTTGGTTACGCCAATGTCCACAAGTGTTAGCCTTCACCTCGGCACAAGCACGCGATGGCGGCACAGGTGCGGTTTATGTACTCTTACGGACTCGTCAAGATCAAACTCAGTATTAAAAGGTGATTTGTATGCAGTTTACTAGTACTCAAGAATATGTGGCGACCCAAGCCCTGCAAGTGGCTGTGAATGCTGCCATTCGCTTACAGCGTCCGCTATTAATTAAGGGGGAGCCAGGAACAGGTAAAACCATGCTGGCGGAGCAAGTCGCTGCAAGTTTAAATTTAAATTTAATTCCTTGGCATATTAAATCAACGACCAAAGCCCAACAGGGTTTATATGAATATGATGCAGTGTCACGCTTACGGGATTCTCAATTAGGAGATCCTAAAGTAAAAGACATCAGCAATTATATTATTAAAGGTAAATTGTGGGAGGCTTTCGAGTCTGAACAACCTGCAGTCTTGCTGATTGACGAAATTGATAAAGCAGATATTGAGTTTCCCAACGATTTATTATTAGAACTGGATCGGATGGAATTTTATGTTTACGAAACTCAACAACGGATTCAAGCGCGTCACCGTCCGATTATTATTATTACCTCTAATAATGAAAAAGAGCTCCCAGACGCCTTTTTGCGTCGTTGCTTCTTTCATTATATTAATTTCCCAGATAAAGGCACCATGCGCCAAATTATTGATGTCCATTTCCCTAATATCCAAAATGATTTGGTCATTCGCGCCCTCGAAGTATTTTACGAACTACGCACGGTGACAGGACTGAAGAAAAAGCCCTCGACCTCTGAACTAGTCGATTGGCTGAAATTATTAATGGCAGATGATATCTCGCGCGAACTTCTGTTAAATAAGGAAGCCCACGAAGCCATCCCACCTTTATGCGGTGCTTTAGTGAAAAACGAGCAAGACGCTTCCTTGCTAGAGCGCCTCGCGTTTATGCATCGCCGCAAAGCCTAATTCTTACCTCCACAGGCTCGCTCAGCACTGTGGAGTTTTTATCTCAAGGGGGCACTATGCTGATCGATTTTTTTAGCCAAGTCCGTGACGCCGGCGTGCCTGCCACGGTGCGCGAATTACTAGATCTTATTGCTGCTTTAAATCAGAATCTTGCCTTTGCTGATTGGGACGAATTTTATTTATTGGCGCGTACTTGTTTAGTGAAAGACGAAAAATATTATGATCGTTTTGATTTAGCTTTTAGCCATTATTTTCAAGGGGTTGCACAATTAGATGTTGCCCTTGATCAGTTGATTCCTGAAGACTGGTTGCGCCAAGAATTTGAACGCTTGCTTACCCCAGAAGAGCGCGAACAACTCAAAACGCTTGGCAGCTTGCAAGAACTGTTAGATACCTTACAAAAACGTCTGCAAGAACAAAAAGGCCGTCATGCAGGCGGCAGCAAATGGGTGGGTACGGGCGGGACCTCGCCTTTTGGGCATGGTGGTTATCATCCAGAGGGCATCCGTATTGGCGGCGAATCACGGCATAAACGTGCGGTGAAAGTGTGGGAAAAACGTGAATTTCGCAATCTTGATGATTCGGTGGAATTAGGCACCCGCAATATTAAGGTAGCACTTAAACGTTTACGCCAATTTGCCCGTACAGGTGCGCATCAGGAATTGGATCTTGATAGGACAATTCGTGCCACTGCGCGTAATGCTGGGCACCTAGATTTAAAGATGGTGCCCGAACGTCATAATGCAGTAAAAGTCCTTTTGTTTTTGGACGTGGGCGGTTCTATGGATCCCCATGTGCAAGTATGTGAGGAGCTTTTTTCTGCCTGCCGCAGTGAATTCAAACACCTAGAATATTTCTATTTTCACAATTTTGTTTATGAATCTGTCTGGCAAGACAATCTACGCCGCTATCAAGAACGTATCCCCACTTTGGAGGTATTGCATAAATATGGCGATGATTACAAAGTGATTTTTGTCGGTGATGCTTCTATGGCCCCTTATGAAATTGCCTTGGCTGGCGGCAGTGTTGAGCATTGGAACGAGGAAGCCGGTGCTGTGTGGATGCGACGGATTCGGCAAACATGGAAAAAAACCCTGTGGTTAAATCCAGTGGCACCCCGTTATTGGGATTACACCCATTCCATTCAGATGGTACGTGACTTGATGGAAGACCAAATGTATCCGATGACGTTAGAAGGGCTTGATCAAGCCATGCGCTGGCTAAGTAAATAAACGTGCTCTACTTGCACCAAGACATATGCCTGTAAACTTTGTTATCGCCTGCGCTTACTGGATACTAGGTATTCTTTGGGGTATCTCAGTTAGCGCAAGCAGTTCACCTGATGTATGTAACCCAAATCGATTTCACCGCTACCGCTTGCCTATCGCTTGAGAATTGACCAAAAACCGATGAAATATCCCTTGTTCTTATGGTTGACTTGGCTTCTGCCTTGTTACTTTTTACTAGGAACTCATGCAGCCTTAGCGGTCGAGACGGCATCTTTTAGCCTACAAGTGAAAGATCAAGCACAACAAAAGCTGACAGGTTATGTACTGGCCTGTGTCTCGTCGTCTTCTGTGTTGCCGCAAATTTCTGGCAAAGATTGCGACTATCAAAGGAGTCATACCCAAGCTTTATACCGTGGTTTTAGTCAGCAAACCCACTGGCTCCATGTACGCTTACACAATCCAAGTTCGCAGCCTTTGATGCGTTGGTTAGAGGTTGGGCATCCTAGAATGCAATTGGTACGCTTTTATCAGTGGGATGCACAGCAAGGCTGGCAAACTTTTGCGACCGGCCAAAGTATACCACCGCACGAACGACCATTAAGATCCTCACGCTTATTGCTACCGATTGAGCTACCTGCACAAACTGAAGTAGCTTTTTATCTACAAATTAACGCGCAAACCCATGTTGATCAAAGTATGACGCTCTGGCGGCCAGATGATTATGTTGTCCAGCAAAGCAAAAGTCAGATTATTCAAGCTTTGTCTATGGGGGGGCTTGTGTTGGCAGCTGTGTTTGCATCCATGCTATATCTACACCATCAAGCAATAACCAGCCTCTGGCTCAGCTTAACTTTTTTGTCTCAAGTCGTACTTGATGCCAGCTATACAGGCCTGCTCTCTGCCTATTTTTGGCCACCTGATCTTCCCTATAACATTCGCTTCCATGGCGTTCTAGTGGGATTAATGGTGCTGTTTTTTATGCAATTTGTACGCAGCTTTCTCAAGACCTCGGTAGAAACTCCCCCTTTAGCTTTTCTGATTCGAGTTGGGCAAATCGCTATTTTTCTTAATATGATAGCGCTTATATTCTGGCAATATGCGATTCCCATACGCACAATGAGCATTTTGGCATTAATTTTCATGCTGGTGAGTATCTGGCTGTTTTTTCGTGCTTGGCAACAAGGTTCTAATCCTGCAGGCTATTTGCTGATGAGTTATATTTTACTGCTACTCATGGTTGCCTATCGTGCTGCGAGTGCTTTTGGTTGGCTAGGACATGTTCCTTTACAAGAGTATGGCTTTTCTTGGTATTTCGTGCTGATTACGCCCACAAGCTTGCAAGCTGTATTGCGTCCTTCTAGTGCTCGAACATCGCATTGATAACAAGATAATTTTTGTGGGTAATGCGCCTATAGCGCCTGATGAAAAACGAACTAGATCACTTCCCACACGGTGGGTGTGCGGGAAGTATCCAGCAAGTGTATTTTGTTGGCAGGGGTATCAAAGACAAATATACCCAAGATGCAAATTAATGACGGAAATGACGCATTCCTGTAAAGACCATCGCCATGTGGTGTTCGTTTGCAGCAGCAATCACTTCATCATCGCGTACAGAACCGCCTGGCTGAATCACCGCGGTAATACCAGCCGCTGCGGCCGCATCAATCCCATCGCGGAAAGGGAAGAAGGCATCCGAGGCCATCACAGACCCTTGTACCTCTAAGTTTTCATCTGCAGCCTTAATGCCTGCAATTTTTGCTGAATATACTCGGCTCATCTGTCCTGCACCAACACCAATGGTCATGCCTGCTTGTGCGTACACAATGGCATTAGATTTCACATACTTAGCCACCTTCCATGCAAAGGCTAAATCTTTCAGCTCTTGCTCTGTGGGCACACGATCAGAAACGACTTTAAAATCATCACGTGTGACCATGCCAAGATCGCGTTCTTGGACTAAAAGGCCACCAGTGACACGTTTATAATCAAAGGCAAGCTCGCGCTCGCCTGGCCAAAAGTCGCCTACATCTAACAAGCGTACATTCTGCTTTTGTGCGATCACAGCTTGCGCTTGGGCACTGATGCCAGGGGCAATGATGACTTCTACGAACTGGCGCTCGATGATGGCTTGGGCAGTTGCGGCATCAAGCTCACGGTTGAAAGCGATAATCCCGCCAAAGGCGCTGGTTGGATCCGTTTGGTAGGCCTTGTTATAGGCTTCTAATAAGCTCGCACCTAAAGCAACTCCACAAGGGTTAGCATGTTTAACGATGACACAAGCTGGGGTACTAAAGGCTTTGACACATTCGAAGGCAGCATCCGTATCAGCCACATTATTATAAGATAGGGCTTTGCCTTGAAGCATACGTGCGGTGGCAACACTGGCTTCTTGTGTGTTGGCTTCTACATAAAAAGCCGCTTGCTGATGAGGGTTTTCCCCATAGCGCATATCCTGTTTTTTAATAAATTGGGTGTTGAATGTCCGTGGGAAGGTTTGAGGTTCAGCTTCTTCTTGCGCTGGAAGCTCGCTTGCTGCAACGCGGGCGCCTAAGTAATTGGCAATTGCTGCATCATAAGCTGCTGTGTGCTCAAAAGCTTTTACTGCTAGATCAAAACGCAATTCATAAGGAATGTGTTGTTCGTTAGTATCTAAGGCATTTAAAACACGCGCATAGTCCGCTGTATCCACGACAATACTGGTAAATGCATGATTTTTAGCACAAGAGCGTACCATAGTGGGGCCACCAATATCGATATTTTCGATGGCTAATTCCAGTGTGCAATCATCGCGAGCGACCGTTTGTGTAAAGGGGTAAAGATTGACCACCACCATATCAATGGCTTGAATGTGGTGTTCAGCCATGACGGCATCATCTTGACCACGACGACCTAAAATTCCGCCATGAATTTTAGGGTGTAAGGTTTTCACGCGGCCATCCATCATTTCTGGAAAGCCTGTGTAATCAGAAACCTCAGTCACAGGGATTTGGGCTTCCTGTAGTAGTTTATAAGTGCCTCCGGTTGATAAAAGTTCTACTCCGCGTTGTTGAAGTTCGCGGGCAAAATCAACAATACCGCTTTTATCAGACACACTGATAAGGGCGCGTTTCACTGGCATACAAGCTTGAACGGGCGCTGGCATAAGCATAAATACCTGGTTTATAAGGCCAATAAAAAGAGGCAAGTAGCAACTTGCCCAAGGTGAAAATACATGTCTTAGAGTTTAGTGTCATGCAGCAGGCCATACTGACGTAGTTTTTTACGTAGGGTGCCTCGGTTTAATCCCAAAATTTCTGATGCTTGGCTCTGGTTATTGTGTGTGTATTGCATCACAGTGGCTAACAAAGGCGCTTCTACTTCCTGCAATACCTTGTCATATAAGGCGGTGACAGGCTCACCTTCAAGATGGGCAAGATAGTGTTCTAAAGCGGCTTGTACGGTATCACGTAAGGAAGGAGGTAACTCAGGCTGCATAGAAGGATACTAATTCTCAAAGTAAGAGGTCACAATCTTGGGGTATTAGGCTGGTTGATGAAAGGCATGTAACCAGTCAAGTTGGGCTGCTGCATTTTCTAAATGATTGAAGGTCGCACGCGCTGCCTGCATTTGCTCAGTAGCATAGGTCTGCAAGTACCAACCCACATGTTTGCGTGCGATGCGTACACCAAGGTATTCACCATAGAAAGCATGCACCGCTTGTAAATGTTCGGTTATCCAAGTCCGTTTTTGCATTAAGCTAGGCTCGGTTAAGTGCTCACCTGTACGTAAAAAGTGGGCCATATTCTGGAAGATCCAGGGTTGCCCTTGGGCTGCACGTCCGATCATCAAAGCATCGGCTTGCGTGTATTGCAAAACTTCAGCCGCTTTATGGGCACAAGTAATATCACCATTAGCAATCACGGGAATTTGCAAGGCTTGCTTGACTTCGGCTAGGGTATCATATTCTGCCTGCCCTAAAAATTTATCTGCCCGAGTGCGTCCGTGAATAGTCAGTGCTTGGATACCAGCTTCTTGGGCGAGATACCCGATGCGGCGCGCATTGCGTGTTTGCGTGCACCAGCCTGTGCGTATTTTTAAGGTGACAGGGAGATCAACCGCTTGCACCACAGCTTCTAAAATCTGTGCAACCAAGGTTTCATCGCGTAATAACGCGGATCCTGCTGCTTTTTTACACACTTTTTTCGCAGGGCACCCCATATTAATATCAATGATTTGTGCACCTAAAGCCTGATTCGCTTGGGCCGCTTGGGCCATTTGTTGTGGATCAGCCCCAGCAATTTGCACCATTCTAGGCTCAGCTTCATCTTGGTGGATCAGGCGCTGTTGGGATTTACGCGTATGCCACAAAGAAAGATCAGAGGTGACCATTTCAGAAACCGCCAAGCCTGCGCCAAGTTTAAGGCAAAGTTGGCGAAAAGGGCGATCTGTGACGCCTGCCATAGGTGCAAGGACCAAAGGGGTCTGGATACAGTAGGGGCCAAGGTGTAATGGCTTAAACAAAGCAGCAGTTTTGGTATTCATGAGGATTTAAGGCGCCTTTATTGAAGCAGTGCTTAAACGAGCGCGATAACTGCCGACTAAAGCGCTTGGCTTAGGAACAGCGACCGTCAAGCTAATGCGCCCGTGTTCAGGAATAAATTTTTGCAAATGTGTAGGGAGATAATCCGTAGGAGCAAAGTAATAGGTATCTATCATGCGCTGGTTGAGATTAAATAAGATCACTTCCAAACGTGGTGCAGGCGCGATGCGTTCGGCGAGGTTTTGTAATTCTAACTCAACTAACAGTAAATTATCTTGGCTAGGGTGCTGGCCCAAAGCAACTTCTTTTACCACTAATGCCGTTTGACAACCGGCCCCTTGGCATTCTTGGCTAGGTTCTGGCCAAAACCAGATCACAAAGACTAAAAGTAACGAAATCAGGCTACCGGCAATTAAAGGCCACATTAACGTGCGCCACCAAGGCTGGGCTTCTTTCGTGCGTGGGCGCTTACGTGCTTGGCGTTGGGTTTTGGTTTTCAGCTGATTGTGACCTGATGCTTGAGCGCTGATGGCTTCCCATTCGGTGCCTTCTTCATCACGCCCTGCCACCAAAGGTTGCGGCGCGATTTGATCCTCGTCCACAGGTGATCCCAACATTTCTTCGACCGCCTCTTCTTCTAGGCGATACGCGCTAGGATGGCGATAGCTTTGGTCTTCAGCTCGTTGTTCTACATGTTGGTAGTAATCTTGTACATTCTGTGTATCAAGAGGATCCGGTGACCTTTTCGTTGGTACTTCATCAAATAAAGGATCTAAATCTGTATATTCAGGTGTTGGTGCAGATTCTAAAGGGGGCTTTTGTGCTTGATGACGCGCTGCCGCTAATGAGCGTGTTAGTTCAGCTTCTTGCCGAGATGCAGGCGCAGCATAGTCTACCTCAGTCGCGTCTATGGCCGTAGCTAAGGAATCCACAGGTGATTCTTGTTGTGGATAAGTATCTGGCGACACCTTTGGCAAAGACGCCGGAGGATCTTCTGCAAGTGGCTTAGGTGCTTGCTCTGTAATCGGTGCCCATTGAACGCTGGTATCTAGGGTTTTACGTGGTGGTGCTTGTGTTTGCGGTTCCTCTTCTTCCAAGGGCAGATCACGCCAAGATTCATCTGCCAAGGCAGCGTCTAAGCTCGCCTCATCTAAGGCTTGCTCATTAGCACGAATATTGTCTGGTAAATCATACCCTTCCACCTCAGTGCGTGCGTTTGGGTCCGGCGCAAGCCAATGCATCACTATTTTGTGATCATGGGTTTTGGTGGCGGGTTCTGCCGCAGGTTCTGTCACTGAAGGCGCTGGTGTTGTCGCCTCTGGTGTAGTTTTAGGGTCGGCAAGATCTTGCTTAGTTGACTGTTTGAGCGCCGGCGGCAAGGCATAAAAAGTACGTATGGTAGGGATAGGCGTTTCTTGATCCTGCGCGTGTTCTAACTCAAACAAGTGGTGTTTGGCATTGAAAATTTGCCCACAAAATCCACAACGCACCGCCCCATGACCTGAGTCTAACTCTTCCTCACTTAGCTCAAAGGAGGCTTGGCAGCGTGGACATCGGGTTAGCAATAAGCTCATCAGGGGCTCACTCACAAGATGGATTATTAGTTGGCCGGAAGTTTTCCGCTTCCAAGGTTACTGACTAGATTAAAGCACTTGCTTGGATCAAGAAGATGCGCCCAAGTTTAATGCAATTGGCTGAAAAAAACCAAAATCACCTCAGCGGGTTTTACGTGCACACAAGCGCACCCAGTCTTCTTGGATTGCTGGTGGCTCAAAATCAAACCAAGTCTGATAGGCTTGAATGACGGCGTGTGCCTGATGCTGTAAAATTCCAGAGAGCACCAAATGCCCTTGTGGCTTTACATAAGCAGCAATCTGTGGTGCTAAATCAATCAGAGGACCGGCCAAAATGTTAGCAAGTACAATATCAACTTCAACTTGAGGACAAGCATGCGGATAGTAAACAGGAAAACGTGCGGGATCTAGATGATTACGACGTGCATTTTCTTGGCTGGCTTGCAGAGCTTGTGGGTCTATATCTGTGCCCCAAGCTTGGCGTGCACCTAATAATAAAGCAGCAATCCCTAAAATACCTGAGCCACAACCGTAATCAATCACAGTGGCATCGGTTAAATCCATGCTATCAAGCCATTGTAAACATAAGGCAGTTGTAGGATGGGTTCCTGTACCGAAGGCCAATCCTGGATCTAAAGTCAAGTTAACCGCATCGGTTTGAGGTGCGCTGAGCCAAGAAGGGACGATCCATAGTCTTTGCCCCATACACAAAGGCTGAAAGCTGGCCATCCATTCGCGTACCCAGTCTTTATCTTCTAATATCTCCACTTTTACTGGTAGAGCCTGTGCTGCTGGGAAGGCTTGCTGCCATTGTTGTTGTAGAGCGATCAACATGCGATCAACATCCGCATGACCATCATAAAGACCTGTCAGCAAGGTATCTTGCCATAAAGGTGTTGTGCCACGAATCGGCTCAAAAACGGGTGTGTCTTGGGCATCCGTTAAGGTCAGGGCACAAGCGCCTAACTCCAGTAAAATGTCCTCTAAAAACTCAGCTTGTTCAGGGAGAACTGGAATTTTGATTTGCAACCAAGACATAACAGCAGTGCCTCTTTGACAAAATGAAAGAAGGGATAAACCCGAAAACAAAGCCCCTAACTGATCAGCTAGGGGCGGGCTGATATGTATATCAGCAAACGCTTGATTTAGAAAGCGGTGCCAGATTAGGCCAGCTTTTTCTCTAAATAGTGGATATTAATACCACCTTGTTGGAAATTAGTATCTCGGACTAAATCCTTGTGCAGGTCGATATTGGTCTTAATCCCTTCTACCAAGATTTCATCTAAGGCATTGCGCATTCTAGTCAGGGCAATTTCCCGATCACTACCATGCGTAATAAGTTTGCCAATCAGGGAATCATAATATGGCGGCACTGTGTAGCCACTATAAAGGTGTGAATCCATCCGCACTCCTAGCCCACCTGGCGCATGGAACATAGTAACCTGACCGGGAGAGGGCAAGAAGCTTTTCGGGTCTTCGGCATTAATGCGACACTCGAACGCGTGGCCACGTATTTGAATATCTTGCTGGCAGATAGATAAAGGCAAGCCAGAAGCAATACGAAGTTGCTCTTTCACAATATCAACACCTGTGACCATTTCTGTCACCGGGTGCTCGACCTGAACCCGAGTGTTCATTTCGATAAAATAAAAACCACCGTCTTCATACAAGAACTCGAAGGTGCCTGCACCACGATAGCCAATCTCGATACACGCATCGACGCAAGATTGTAGGACTTGCGCACGTGCTTCAGGATCTAGCAAGGGAGCGGGTGCTTCTTCTAGCACTTTTTGGTGACGGCGTTGTAAAGAACAGTCCCTATCATACAGGTGTACAGCGTTGCCTTGGCCATCGGCTAAGACTTGTACTTCCACATGGCGCGGGTTTTCTAGGAATTTTTCCATATAAACTGTATCGTCACCAAAGGCTGATTTGGCTTCAGATTTAGTCACATGGACGGCATTGAGCAAGTGGGCTTCTGAATGCACTACGCGCATACCGCGGCCACCACCGCCTGCAGCGGCTTTGATAATCACAGGAAAACCAATGCGGCGAGCCGTTGCGAGAATCTCGTCGCCATCTTCAGGTAAAGGGCCATCAGAACCTGGAACAGTAGGCACCCCTGCTTTTTTCATGGCAGCAATTGCAGAAACCTTGTCCCCCATTAAACGGATCACATCCGCTGTCGGACCGATAAAAATAAAGCCTGATTTTTCGGCTTGTTCTGCAAAATCAGCATTTTCTGCTAAAAAGCCATAGCCAGGGTGGATGCCTGTGGCATCTGTGACTTCAGCTGCAGAAATAATCGCAGGAATATTTAAATAACTTTGTCCAGAAGGTGCAGGGCCAATACAAACAGCTTCATCAGCAAGACGCACATGCATCAAATCACGGTCTGCTTTTGAGTGCACTGCCACTGTACCTAGGCCTAATTCTTTACAAGCGCGCAGGATGCGTAGTGCAATTTCGCCGCGGTTGGCAATAACAACTTTATCCAGCATGAGAATACAATCCTTAGGTTAAGCGCAAAGGAGAAAATCCGAGCCTAGCTCAAGGCAGCTTAACTCAGGATGATCAGGGGTTGATCAAACTCAACCGGTTGGCCATCTTCAACTAAAATTGCCTCGACAACACCATCGCGATCAGCTTCGATTTGGTTCATCATTTTCATCGCTTCTACGATACAAATGCTGTCACCTTTTTTCACTTTTTTGCCTATTTCAATAAAAGGCTTAGCACCAGGTGCAGGTGCACGGTAGAAAGTACCCACCATAGGAGAACAAACAGCATGGCCGGCAGGCTCAGCTGTTGCCGTTTCTTGCACAGGCGCTGGGGCGCTTGCTGGTGTAGGCATATTAGGCATTTGGGTAGGCGCAGCAAACACATGTTGCACTTGAGGTGCTTGCATTGGCATCACGCCGCCACTGGGATAACGGCTGATACGTACAGATTCCTCACCTTCTTGAATTTCAATCTCGCTAATGTTGGATTCTTCAAGTAATTCAATCAGTTTTTTTACTTTGCGAATATCCATAGTTAAGGTATCTCTGTCTGTTAGGCGTGGCTAATTAAGGGTAACCAAACGCATACGGGTGGAAGCTCACTTTGAAGGATAGGCGCATCACCTATTCTTAAAGCGCCTGTATTAAAGCAGTGCCATGATCAACACTGCTTTTAAAATTTGATGCCGCTAGGCAAAGTAAGGATCTGTGGGGGTTGTGATCCCCAAATGTCGGCAAGCTGCCATTAATGCCAGTTGATAGCCTTGCGCACCTAGGCCACAAATCACCCCAACAGCGATATCTGCCAAATACGAATGATGGCGGAAAGGCTCACGTGCATGGACGTTAGAAAGGTGAATCTCAATAAAAGGAATTTTTACCCCTAACAAAGCATCACGCAAGGCAATGCTAGTATGTGTCCAAGCGGCAGGATTAATTAAAATAAAATCAACTTGTTCATCCTGTGCTTGATGAATCCTAGTGATGAGTTCGGCTTCTGCATTCGTCTGCCAGCAAGTGAGTTGGCACCCATAATCGCATGCTTGCTGTATCAAGCCTTGATGGACTTGCTCTAGCGTTAATGCGCCATAGATATGCGGCTCCCGACGCCCAAGTAAGTTTAAGTTAGGACCCTGTAGCAGCAAAATATTAGCCATGAGCAAAGGATTCCAGATGGCAGGTGGTTCAAGAGAGGAAAACAAGGTATAAAACCTTACTTAAGCGACAAGTTTGCCGAAAATAGGCGCTTTTGTCTAGCATTTGCTTGGTGATTGTCTGATCTTTATCAAAAGTGCCGATCGAAAAAGTGTCCGCTTACAGGAGAGCTTCATCAGTAAAGTAAAATAGGAGGATACTGATAAAAAGCTTTTTACTATCAATACATTATTTTTAATAGCGTGTTATTTGTATTTTATTATTTTCTTGCTAGAAAAATTTTTTTTGTCTAAAAGTTAAATGCATCATAAAATTTTCTGTAGCGCAAAAATATATTGTTTAAGCGCTACACATATACAAGGTAACATTTAACTTGGGATGCTAAAAAGGTGTTTGATCGTGATGGACAACAAAAAAATAGCGGTTTAGAAGGCTATAAAACCCTAGATATATTTGCTGACCTGCAGCAGGTCATTGATATTAATGATGGTTTTGAGCGTTTGCAAGCTAATGAAAAAGCCTACCAAAATGTACTTCTAGGCTTTTATCACCAGCATAAGACAACAAGGCTCACAATGATGGAATATGTACGTACCCAAGATTGGCAAGCCTTAGCTAGGTTGGCACATACTTTAAAAGGTAGTGGAGCGAACTTAGGAGCTAAAAAATTAGCAAGCTGTGCAGCTGAGTTGGAATATAGAATCAAAGCTTCTTGCAAATGCATGGACTTGTCATATTTGCAGCAGGAAATTAAATCTTTGGATACCGCTGTTGATGATATCATAATGGCCTTGTCACTTTGGAAAGAGAAAGTAGCACTCAAGTCAGGGCGCCTATCTAAAGAAATATCGACGAAGCCCTTGGATCAACAGGCATTAATTCAAGGAGTCACACAGATTAAAAAAATTTTATGGATAGATTATGTGCAAGCAATAAATTTAATAGAGGAATTATTGTTAAACACACAAGCAGGTGCTTATAAAAGTCGATTGGAAACATGCTTTGCTATTTTGAATCAGTTTGACATAGAAGCAGCCGCCGAGCATTTGGATGCCTTAATGTTAGATCTTGAAAGCAGCCGTGCTAATTAATTGAGTCTTGTCTAGTGATAAGGGAGGAATGTCGAATGAATGTCAATCATGTGGATAAGCCAAGTGTGATGATTGTAGATGATTCAGCTGCAGATATTAGCTTTTTGTTCAATGCACTAGCAGAAAAATATAGGGTACAAATTGCAAATGATGGCAAAAGAGCTTTAGAAATTGCCCAAGGCCCTTATCGGCCTGATGTAATTTTAATGGATGTGATGATGCCGGAAATGGATGGCTATCAAACTTGCCGACAAATAAAAGAAAATACACACACACAAGATATTTGTGTCATTTTTATATCTGCACATCATTCAACAGAAGAAAAACTTAAAGGCTATGATGCTGGTGGGGTCGATTATTTAACGAAGCCTGTGCAGCCATTAGAATTGCATCAAAAGATCCGCCTAGCCATTGAGGCAAAACAGCGGCAAAATTTGATAATACAAGAAAAAAATCAAGCTTTTAGTACTGCAATGACGGCAATTACTTCTGCGGGTGAGTTAGGAGTAGTGCTGAATTTTACTCGAGCTTTGCACTCAGTGCGCCATATTCAAGATCTCGCCAAACGTCTTATCCAAGCGATGAATGAATATCAGCTCAACGCCTTAGTACAAATACGCACACCAAATCATGATTATTATGCGTCTAGTTGCCAAGATATTACCCCTTTGGAAAAAGATTTGCTTTATAAACTCAACCAAAATGGGCGTATTTTAGAGTATAAACAGCGTAGTATTTTTAACTTTGGTGATATTTCTCTACTAATTAAATGTATGCCAGAGGGTATGGATGTGCGTGGGCGCTATCGAGATACTTTAGCCTTGATTTTGGAAACTGCAGTAGAAAAACTAAAAGCTTTACATTATGAACAAGCACTAGCAACACTAGTGGAAGATGCGAAAGAGGTTTTACATCAAGTAGATCAGCAACAATTAGCCCATAGGAAAAAAACGCAAATCCTTATGGATGATCTGCTGAAGAATTTAGAACAAACCTTTGATTCTTGGGGGCTTTCGGAGGAGCAAGAAAATATTTTGATTCATTTGGTAGGTAGCTCCAATGATGAGTATCAAACCCATTTTGAACAAGGGGAAAGGATTGATTATCAAATGCGCGTATTATTGAAACGTTTATTGAGTATCCCCAATCCTTATGTGCAAGAAGAAACACACAATCAGCCTTGTTTGAACCAACAAGAAGATACCATTGTTTTATTTTAGGTTCGCTGATGTAGCATCAATCTGTGCTTGAAAGGGTGGGCAGTAGTTACTCAGTTGAAGCCAGCCGTTTTGTTTGAGGGGGTGGCTAAACTTGACTAAATCACTGGGTTAAATTAAGGTGTTCTGGATCTTTGTTATACAAAGAGTTTACATGATATATTTTTTGTATAAATATTGAGCTGTCCTACGCTTGAGGAGCTGCACGCATGACCGAAGAACTTACCCAGCTTTATAGCCAAGTCATTAGCCTACTTGGTGAAGATGTAGAACGCGAAGGGTTAAAAGATACCCCAAAACGTACTGCTAAAGCGATGCAGTTTCTGACCCAAGGTTACCAGCAATCACTAGAAGCCGTAGTTAATGGGGCTGTGTTTAGCTCAGAAAATGATGAGATGGTGATTGTCAAGGATATAGAACTCTATTCTTTGTGTGAACACCATATTTTACCTTTTATTGGTAAATGTCATATTGGTTATCTGCCAAATGGTCAAGTTTTGGGTCTATCCAAGTTCGCACGGATTGTAGATATGTATGCACGCCGTTTGCAAATTCAAGAAAACTTAACGCGTGAAATTGCTCAAGCTGTGCAAGAAGTGACAGGTGCAAAAGGGGTGGCGGTCATTATCGAAGCCCAGCACATGTGTATGATGATGCGTGGGGTAGAAAAGCAAAACTCTTGGATGCAAAGCTCGGTGATGTTAGGGGCTTTCCGTAATTCGCAAAACACGCGCCAAGAATTTTTGCAACTCTTACAGCGTTAACTTTTAGGTAGGATTTGCGTATGCAAGCAGCGCCCAATTTAGCCACGATACGGATTAAAAACCTCAGATTGCGCACCTTTATTGGCATCAAAGAAGAAGAAATTAGTAATCGCCAAGATGTGATTGTTAATGTGGTGCTTCAATATCCTGCTGACCGCGCGGTGGCTTTTAATCATATTGATGAAGCTTTAAATTACCGTACGATTACTAAGCACATTATTCGACATGTGGAAGAAGGGAGGTTTCAACTTTTGGAACGTCTCACACGAGAAATCCTAGATATTGTGATGTCGTATCGCCAAGTGTTGCATGCACAAGTTGAGATTGATAAGCCGCATGCATTGCGTTTCTCCGATTCTGTATCTATTACCTTGAGTGAAAGTCGCGCTTAAACCGAGATAGCCTGCACTTGCAGGCTTCCCTTTGAGTTTAAAACAGACTAAAATAGTATGATATTGACATGCGGATGGATAAGGATACAAATACCATCAACCTACGAGCATTGATTTTCGTTGTATTATGCTAAAACTCAGTAAATTAACGGATTATGCTGTGGTCTTGATGGCGCAACTAGCGCAAGAAGCACACCATACCTGCTCTAGCAAGCAGTTGGCAGTTGCAACAGGTATTCCACAACCTACAGTGGTCAAGCTAGTTAAAATGCTAGTGCATGCACACTTGCTGAAATCACAACGTGGTGCACAAGGTGGTTACCAGCTAGCGCGTCCTGCAAGCAAGATTGCCGTAACCGACATTATTGTTGCCATTGAAGGCCCAGTAGCGATGACCGCTTGTAGCCATGGTCGTGATGCCTGTGATTTGCTTGCTTCTTGCCAGGTTGCAGGTAATTGGCAAAAAGTAACCCAAGCAATACAGCAATTACTCGCTGGAATTAGCCTTGCACAGTTGGCAGATCGCCAAGCGATTCGTTTGCCTTTAGTGCCTATTCCCGTATACCAAGAATCTAACTAATTGATTTTTAGATCTTTTAAGATTTGTTCGCCATCCTGACCTAAGGTGAACCGATCTCAGCCCTAGATAGCCGATGTAGGAGACCCTGACTATGGCAAGTGAACGTATGGAGCAGCTTGTACGTACTGAGTATAAGCAAGGCTTCTACACAGATATTGAAAGCGATACCCTGCCGCCTGGTCTCAATGAAGAGGTCATTCGTCATATTTCTATGAAGAAACAGGAACCTGAATGGTTGCTGGCATGGCGGCTAGAAGCGTATCGTCATTGGTTAACCATGCAAGAACCGCATCATTGGGCGCACCTTGAGTATCCTCGTGTAGATTATCAAAGCATTTCGTATTACTCCGCGCCTAAATCCAAAAAAGACGGCCCTAAAAGTTTGGATGAGGTGGATCCTAAGTTATTAGAAACTTATGAAAAGCTGGGGATCCCTTTGCATGAACGTGCCGCCTTGGCCGGTGTTGCCGTGGATGTGGTGTTTGATTCTGTTTCTGTAACCACCACCTTTAAAGAAAAGCTGGCAGAAGCCGGTGTGATTTTCTGTTCTATTTCTGAAGCCGTGCGCGAACATCCAGAACTGGTACGTCAATATTTAGGCACGGTTGTCCCTCGTGAAGATAACTTTTTTGCGGCCCTGAATTCTGCCGTGTTTACCGATGGCTCCTTTGTTTATGTGCCCAAAGGCGTGACTTGTCCGATGGAGCTATCCACTTATTTCCGTATTAATCAAGCCAACACCGGCCAGTTTGAGCGTACCTTGATTGTGTGTGCTGAAGGGGCGCAAGTTTCTTATCTGGAAGGTTGTACCGCGCCACAACGTGACGAAAATCAACTCCATGCCGCTGTTGTTGAGCTGGTTGCATTAGATGATGCCAACATCAAATATTCTACTGTACAAAACTGGTACCCAGGAGACGAAGAAGGCAAAGGCGGCATTTATAACTTTGTCACCAAACGCGGTGAATGTCGTGGAGATCGTGCCAAAATCAGCTGGACGCAAGTCGAAACAGGCTCAGCAGTGACTTGGAAATATCCTTCCTGTGTGTTGCGTGGTCGAGATTCTGTAGGGGAATTCTACTCGGTTGCGGTGACTAACCATCATCAGCAAGCGGATACGGGCACCAAGATGATTCACATTGGTGCAGGGAGCCGTTCTACGATTATTTCAAAAGGGATTTCTGCAGGGCGTAGCCAACAAACCTACCGAGGCTTGGTGAAAGTCCTTGCAGGTGCTCAAGGGGCACGTAATTTTACCCAATGTGACTCCTTACTGATTGGTGATCAATGCGGTGCACATACTTTTCCTTATCAAGAAATTGCCAATAGCAGTGCCCAAGTAGAACACGAGGCGACCACTTCAAAAATCGGCGAAGATCAACTTTTTTACTGCCAACAGCGTGGCATTTCTGAAGAAGATGCGGTGAATATGATCGTCAACGGCTTTTGTAAAGATGTGTTTAAAGAGTTGCCAATGGAATTTGCAGTAGAAGCTGAAGCCTTGTTGAACGTGTCCTTAGAAGGTGCTGTGGGTTAAGTTTTTCCAGAATATTTAGGATGTCCAGTCATGTTAGAAATTCAAGATTTACATGTTCGTGTTGATGATAAACCGATTTTAAAGGGATTAAACTTGCATCTAGGTGCTGGTGAAGTCCATGCCATTATGGGCCCAAATGGTGCGGGTAAATCAACCCTATCTGCTGTATTGGCAGGGCGTGAAGGTTACGAAATTACTTCTGGCAGTGTTCAATATCAGGGACAAGATTTATTGGCGATGAGCGTCGAAGAGCGCGCTTGTGCTGGGGTGATGTTGGGTTTCCAATATCCTGTGGAAATTCCTGGAGTAAAAAACGTCTACTTACTCAAAGCGGCTTTAAATGCACAACGTAAAGCG
This sequence comes from Allopseudospirillum japonicum, assembly GCF_900108915.1. GTDB lineage: Bacteria > Pseudomonadota > Gammaproteobacteria > Pseudomonadales > Halomonadaceae > Pseudospirillum > Pseudospirillum japonicum. The sequence goes on along the minus strand of NZ_FNYH01000001.1, from coordinate 484,619 downwards.
CGCGGTGAAGCAGAAATTGATGCCCCTAGCTTTATGAAGTTGGTGCGTGAGCACTTAGCTTTTATGAAAATGGATAACAGCTTTTTACATCGTGCAGTGAACGAAGGGTTTTCCGGCGGTGAGAAAAAGCGTAACGAAATCCTGCAAATGTTAATTTTGCAGCCGCATCTAGCCATTTTGGATGAGATAGATTCTGGGCTAGATATTGACGCGCTGAAAATTGTTGCCGAAGGGGTCAACTCCTTACGCAGTGCATCTCGCTCCATGTTGATGATTACCCACTATCAGCGTTTGCTGGATTATATTGTGCCAGATCATATTCACGTGCTGGCAGATGGCCAGATTATTAAATCAGGTGATAAAGGCTTGGCATTAGAGTTGGAGGCCCGTGGTTACGACTGGTTATTGGAGGATGCTGGCTAATGAATCAAATCGAACGTCTGGGAGATTTGCCTAGCTTGCTGGCAGATCCACAGCAGCAAGCCAAGCTAACACCGCAACAAGCGCAAGCTGCACAAGAGTTTTGTCGTTTAGGTTGGCCAACGACTCGAGATGAAAACTGGAAATATGCCGATTTAAAAGCCTTGCTAAAGCAGGGTTTTCAATGGGATCCATCCTTAGTAAAACTTGAGGATACCCAGCTAGAAGCCGCTTGGTTGCCTTTGGCAACAGCAGCCATTCGCTTAGTCTTTGTCAATGGTGTGTTTGCCCCTGAGCATTCACAGCAAACCGCTCACGCACAAGTGAGCTATCAAGTGACGACACCGGCGGAGCACCCTTTAACCGCCGCTTATCCAGCGCAGGTGGCTCAAGATAAAAAAGCGAATGCACAGGCTGCTTTTTGTGCGCTTAACCAAGCATTAGGAAAAACCCAGCTTCAACTCAAGGTGCAAGGTTGTTTGGATACGCCAATTTATTTGGTGTATCTCTCTACACAAGCGAGCGAGCAAGCTTACCTGAGCTTAAGCCAACTGAAGGTCGAAGTGGCATCGGGTGCGCAAGCCACCTTGATTGAGCATCACCTAAGCCTAGGTAGCCCGAACAACTGTAGCCATCGCCAAGCACAAATTCAGCTTGATGCGGGTGCGCAGCTTAAGCATTACTATATACAAGAATTAGCAAATACAGATCAGCATCTTTCCCAGTTAGATGTGTATCAAACGCGTGATAGCCATTTCACCAGTCAGCATATTAATCTGGGGGGGAAGTGGGTACGTCATGATTTAGATGTGGTGTTGGCAGAACCAGGGGCTCATGTTGAGCTGGATGGGCTTTTCTTTGCTGCGGGACGTCAGTTTATTGATACTCATACCCGTATTAATCATGCGGCAGGCCATACGTACAGCCAAGAAAACTACAAGGGTATTTTAAATGCCAAAGCCCAAGGGGTATTTAATGGGCGTGTCCTTGTGCAGCCGCAAAGTCAAAAAATTGAAGCGCATCAGAACAACGCGAACTTGCTGCTTGCCGATGGTGCACAAATCAATACCAAGCCTGAGCTAGAAATTTATGCGGATGATGTTAAATGTTCGCATGGCGCGACGACTGGACGTTTGAACGAGGAAGCAGTTTTTGCCCTGCGTTCGCGTGGTATTGATGAAACCCAAGCACGTGGCTTGCTCACTTTGGCTTTCGCAAATGAAATTCTCGATAACATAGAAATCTTGGCGATTCACCAGCGGATCGAAGAAGCCATCGCAGGGCGTTTGCCGGCAGCCTACAACTTGAAAGGGGTGCTCTAATGAGTATAGATACCAATTTAGATCCTTGGGCATTGCGTGAGGATTTCCCCATTTTGGCACGCCAAGTACACGAGCAGCCTTTAATTTATTTAGATAATGCAGCGACCACGCAAAAGCCGCAGCCTGTAATTGAAGCTTTGAATCATTATTATCGTGATTACAATGCAAATATTCATCGTGGCTTGCACCAATTAGCCGAGTTAGCAACCGAAGCTTATGAAGGGGCTCGGGTTAAGCTGCAGCATTATATTCATGCGGCAAGTCATAAAGAGATGATTTTTGTCCGCGGTACCACAGAAGCAATTAACCTCGTGGCGCAAACTTGGGGGCGTACCCATTTACGTGCGGGTGATGAAGTGCTTGTCTCTATGATGGAGCATCATGCCAATATTGTGCCTTGGCAACTTTTGCGTGATCAGCTAGGGATTCAAATTAAAGTCATTCCTGTCAATGCGCTAGGTGAACTGGATTTAGATGCCTATCAGCAGATGTTTACCCCGCAAACGCGTTTAGTCGCTGTGACTCATGTTTCTAATGCCTTGGGTACGATTAACCCAGTACGTGAAATGACTGCTATTGCCCATGATTTTAATGTGCCTATTTTAGTTGATGGTGCTCAAGCTGTGCCGCATTTACAGGTTGATGTGCAAGCCTTAGATTGCGACTTTTATGCGTTTTCAGGCCATAAGATGTATGGTCCCACAGGGATTGGCATTTTATACGCCAAGCAAGCTTTGCTAGAGCAAATGCCCCCTTGGCAAGGGGGCGGCGAGATGATCAAACAAGTGAGTTTTGCGCAAACCACCTATGCAGATTTACCCCACCGTTTTGAAGCCGGTACGCCTGCCATTGCACAGGCGATAGGTCTAGGGGTTGCTGCGGATTATCTCACCCATGTCGGCTTAGAAAATATCCAAGCCTGGGAGCATGAGCTGCTAACCTATGCCACTGAACAAATGTCTGCCATTGAAGGTTTACGCATTATCGGCCAAGCACCAAATAAAGCTGGGGTGATTTCTTTTGTGATGCAGGATGTGCACGCACAAGATTTAGGCTTATTGCTAGACCAACTCGGGATTGCGATCCGTACAGGACACCATTGTGCTATGCCTGTGCTGCATCATTTTGGAGTTAATGCAACAGCACGTGCGTCCTTTGCTTTATATAATACCTTCGAAGAAATCGACGCCTTGGTGGCTGGGATTCACAAAGTTCGTCAAATGATGAGTTAGCCTATGAGTAACCAGCCAGAGTTAACGCGCGGCCAGGTCTTAGATTTGCAGCGCGATTTGGATGTGATTTCGATTCCTTTTGGTAAAACACTCACTTTACCTGCAGGGACGCAGGTCAGTGTGATGCAAGCGAAAGGCACCAGTATTAGCGTGAGCTTTGAAGGGCGTTTGTATCTGGTTGAAAGCCATCATTTAGACGCTTTAGGTTTGCCGCCAACACAAAGGCCTTATCTTGCTGCAGGTGCCAGTGCTGCGGATCTAGAAGCCTTTATTTGGGCACAATTGCGTACCTGTTTCGATCCAGAAATTCCGGTCAATATTGTTGATTTAGGTTTAGTCTATGCTTGCAAACTCGTGCACTTGCTTGATGGGCGTACCCTAGCACAAATTAAGATGACTTTAACCGCGCCTGGGTGTGGTATGGGAGAGGTCATTGCGCAAGATGCTAAGCGTAAAATTCTAGGTGCAGAAGATTTAGATGCAGTGAATATTGAAATTGTGTTTGATCCTCCTTGGAATCGTGAAATGATGTCTGAGGATGCGCGTTTAGAATTAGGGATGTTTTAACAGATAGTGCAAAAGTGTCCTTCTAATAGCACAGATCTCAAGCAGATGTTTTAGTGAAAAATGAATAACACAGCCAACGCCACGTTGGCCTATCTCAATGTTCAAATAGGGTGTATTGCTAAAATATAACCTATAAAAAAGTCCGGCCACGCTACAACCCTTAAAGTCTGAATCCGTGATAAGTATCAGCTGGCGATTGCTCAACGTGCAGGTCATAAAAAAGGGTCAAGGCGTTAACATATGCTCGCTGGCTTGAAACCAAGCCGGCGCAACTTCTAATAAAGCAGCTTCCAATGCAGGAATTTCTGCTTGGTGACATTGATGAATCAAAGGATATAAGGCTTCAACTGCTAAAGGCGGTGAGCGCAAAACATGTAAGCGTAAAGGCCAAGTGAAATTGGCTAAGACGCTTTCAGCCGTGAGACGATCCATCACTAACGCTTGTAAATCTCCTTTCAATAATAGGCGAAATAAAGTTTCTGGATTCAAAGAGACATAAGCCTGCGGCAGTTGAAATTGCAATAAACGTACTCCTTTGCGTACGCCAACGGCTGTTTGTCTTAACTGTGCCCAATGCGCCTTTACTAATTCTGGTTGCAAACTGTAAATGATAAACTCAAGCCGAGTCACGGGGACTTTGAGCTGGCGTAAATGTGTTAAATGTTGTGCAGGAACTAACTGATGAATATGTCGCACGCGGGCGGCGTCCCCATCCCCCTCCTGATTGGCTTTAATTAGTGCCCGCTGACTATTGAGCGGAATCACATCGAGCGCACGGCCAATTTTACGACCAGCAAATTCTAAACGTTGTTTTACTTCTAAAAAATGTACAGGCTCCAGCCCTGTGTATAAGGTGAGCGGGCTTGCTGGATATACGCGTGTACATAGGGGCGCTCCTTGGCTGGGATGCGGATTGACTTGATAGGCGCTGGCATCAGCAAAGCTAGATGCTAATAAAAAAAATCCGCATATAAAAAGATCTTTCATGCTTATAAGCGCATCTAGCCGCATAATGTTTGCCTTTGTGATCAGGAAAATGGGGGGCGGCTAGTATAAAGCAAAATAGGTAATTTTTTGTATCTTCTAGCTAGGATATGGTATTTTGCTGTTAGTTGCTTTCCAACAATAAAAACCCCTGCAAAGCCTTGAAGTCTATGGATGGGCTGACTGTGTATGTCATGTATTGACGCTTATCTTTGATAAAAACACGCTTTATATCCGTAAATTCTTATTTACTCCCGTCTTTTGTGTGCCTAATTAAGGAGGCTGACGCCTTATGAGCTTCAAGCATCTTGCGATCCGTTGGAAGTTATCTCTTATCGTATGGGTATTCGTTCTGGGCGTTGTGCTAACTCAGGGGGTTTCCTTGCGTAACCTGCATGAAGAGCTTTTAAATGCGCGCAAAGAGAAAGTGCAGGAAATGGTCGAAGGCGCTTACACCTTAGCAGAATATTATTATCAGCAAAGAGATCAACTTGGAGAGGAGGGTGCACGCCTTGCTGCGATGGAAGCGATTCGCGCGATTCGTTATGGTAAATCAGGCTACTTATGGATCAATGACCAAAAGCACCGTTTGATTATGCACCCGATGAAGCCGCAAAGTGAGGGCAAGGATATGACTCAAGTCAAAGATGCTTCAGGGAAGTTCCACTGGCAGGAAATGGTGCAAGTGGTACAGCAAAAAGGTGCAGGTTTTGTTGATTATACTTATATTGGCCCGCAATTTGATCAGCCCCAGGACAAGGTATCTTATGTACAAGGCTTCCAACCTTGGGGTTGGGTGCTTGGTAGCGGGGTGTTTTTGCAGGATGTGAACGATATTTTTTATGCCAACTTAATACAAAATCTGCTGGCTTTGTCTGTGGTGGTCGTGCTGGTCATGCTGATTGTACAAGCGATCGCACGCCATATTAGCCAGCCTTTAGAATCTATGGTGTTGCAAATGGAAGAAATTGCCCAAGGGGATTTAACCCATACCTTGCATTTAGGGCGTCGTGATGAGTTAGGGCGTTTAGCCGATGCCGCTGATCAAATGATGACCAGCTTGCGGCAGATTCTTTCTAAAGTCGAACAGACATCCGATCATTTGTATCAGCAAACAGAAAGCCTCAGTAGTACGGTTGAGCAAACCCGTTCAGGGATGCAACACCAGTTTGAACAAGTTGATACGCTTGCTAGTGCCATGCAAGAAATGTCCGCGACGATTCAAGAAGTTGCCCAAAGTGCGGCTTCAACTGCCACTTCAACGGAAGAGGCCAATACCGATATGCAACATGGCCAAGAAGTCATGCGAACGACTATTACCACGATTGCACAGCTGGCAACCCAAAACCAAGATTCTGGGCAGGCGATGCAGGATTTACATCAACAAACCCAGCGCATTGGTCAAGTGATTGAAGTGATTCAAACCATTTCTGAGCAAACCAACTTATTAGCCTTAAATGCCGCGATTGAAGCAGCGCGGGCCGGTGAAAATGGTCGGGGGTTTGCCGTGGTTGCCGATGAGGTGCGTTCACTGGCACAACGGACGCAAGAGGCCACTTTAGAAATTCAAACCATGATAGAAGCTTTGCAAACCAGTGCGCACCAGGTTGCGGATAAAATGGCTCTGAGTTATCAAAACTCTCAACAGAGTGTGCAACATGTCCAAGCGGTTGGAGAAGATTTACAAAAGGTCGTACAACAGGTGATGCGCATTAATCAAATGAGCGGACATATTGCCTCCGCTGCGCATCAGCAAGGCAGTGTTGCTGAAGATATTAGCCAGAGCTTGACTTCTATCCGTCAAGTTTCCGAAGAAACTTTACAATCAACGCAAGCAGTGAGTTCGGCAAGCCATCAGTTGCACCAAGTCGCCCTGAACTTGCAATCGAGCTTGCATACTTTCCGGTTTTAGTTGGCAGAGTTCTTGCAGGAGTATCGCCAAAAGCGTAACGGCAGCTAAGAGAAGTCTTGTGTATGATACTTATAAAGTCGCGGTATTTATCAGACACAAGAGGAACTGGCAAGCATGCAAGTCGGCCAACTTAAGGTGAATTATGGGCAAGCCTATATTGCCCCCGATCGTCGTAGTGTGCGCTCGTCGATGGCCACAGCGATTCCTTCTGGGTCACAACTGGCGACTAAGGGTGTTGCTGCGGTTATTGCCGATTCGACATGGCGCAATGCGATTGCCAAACAAGCCGGTGAAACTTGTGTGAAAGGCTTTTTGGCAGATTATTTTGCGACCCCTGATAATTGGGATGTGAAAACCTCAGTCAAACGGGTGCTCAGTGCGTTAAATACTTGGATGTTTAGCCAAAGCCGTAGTGTGGCTAATGGTAGCTATGTGAGTTCCTTTAGTAGCATCATTCTGCGCGCACGCACGGCCTACTTATTCCATTTGGGCGATACCTTGGTGTTTCGTCTTCGTGGTTTAGAGTTTGAACAAATCAACCGTGAACACACGACCTACTTAGGCGGATACAGATATCCCTCGCGTGCTTTAGGGATGGACCCTAGCTTGGATATAGACTTTCAATCTTTCGCGTTAAAACAAGGGGATATCTTTTTGCTGACCACGCAAGCTGCGCGTGGCACCTTAACCCCAAGCGATTATGTACGCCTGATTCGTGAATATAAGCATAATCTGCATCAAGCTTGTGATCAGATTTTAAAACTCGCTATCGAAAAAGCAGGGGCACGTGGTTATTCTAGCTCTAATTTTTGTTTTCAATTGGTGCAAGTAGAAACCTTACCCTTACATCATGATGAAACTTTAGGTGATGCCTACAGTGTTTTGCCGGTAGCGCCTCGGCTGGAAGTAGGGGATACTTTAGATGCTTATCAGGTTGACGCGATTATTGAACAAAGTGCCCGCAGCCATTTGTATTTAGTGCGCGATCAGCAAACTGCCCAAGTGGCTGTATTGAAAACACCCCCAGAAGAAAAAGCACAGCAAGCCCGCTTTTTACAGCATTTTATGATGCAACAATGGGTGATGGAGCGTGTGAACTCGCCGCATGTTGTCCGAGTACTTACTAGTTCCAAACCAAGGAACTATTTGTATTATTTGCTTGAATATGTGCAAGGTGAGCGTTTAAGTGATTATAACCAGCGTCTCCCCTTAGCTGATTTGCATCAAAAAATTGTACTGATAGAAAAAATTGCTAAAGGGTTGCGTGCGTTACATCGGCGAGAAATCTTGCATCAACATCTGACCCCAGAAAATATTCTGGTTGATGCACAAGGACAAGTGAAACTGGTCGATTTTGCAGCTTGTTGCCTAAAAAATCCGCAAGAAGGTCTTTCTGCATTGGCCTTAGCGCGCGAAGTAGGTTTTACGCCTTACACAGCACCTGAGTATTATTTAAACCGTGAACCCAATGAAACCAGTGATCAATTTTCATTAGCTGCTGTGGCGTATGAGTTATTGACAGGTCAAGTGCCCTATGCAGATCAGGTACACACAGGGCATACACAACTTGACTTTGCACGCCTTGAGTACCGCCCTAGCTTCCAGTTAAATCCTATTATTCCTGTGTGGATGGATGCGGCTTTGCGGCGCGCACTCCAGCCTAATCCTGAATTAAGATACGCACGTTTATCTGAGTTTATTTACGACTTGAAAAAGCCAAACCCGCGTTATACACAAGAAACCCAAGCACCTTTAATGCAGCGTAACCCTTTGGCTTTCTGGCAAGGCTTATCTGGTCTGTTACTTTTGTTATTAATTTTAAGCTTAATGTATTAAATTCCCTTAAGGTGCTTGGCATACTCAAGTGGAAAGATCAATCAACCAAGAGGGGTGATTAAGGTGCGTTTTGTCACTGCATTATCTTTATGTTGCTTAGGGGGCTTGGTGCCTGTATTTGCGAGTGCAAATAACCAAGCGACCACATCGGAAGCAACACCTGCCCCAAGTTGGTTGGATAGTTCGCGTGCTTATATGTATCAACAACTCAATGATCCTATTTTGGGCTTTGATCGTTTTTTTGCTAACCAGCGTAGTGACGAATATGAATACACCAATAAAAATTATTTCCGCTGGCGTAATGAGATCGATTGGTCTGAACGTGATGACTGGCGCTTTCGTACGCGCTTATATGCCAGTGTACGCCTACCGCATCTTTCTGAAAGAGTACGTTTGCTGACCACACGTGATGAAGATATTCGGGGTGAGTTTACGGAAGATGATCCTTCCGGTAAGAGCTCTAGTGTGACGCGAACACGTCTTGCTTTGCGTTGGCTGGCGGCGCAAACAGAACGCAGTGAAACCACCCTTGAAGGTGGGTTAGAAGCACGTTTCCCGCCAGATCCTTATGCAATTGCGCGTCACAGATATCAATTGCCTTTAACTGATACCCAGTTAACACGTTGGACACAAAGTCTTTTTTGGCGCTTGGATGAAAAATTAGGCACACAAACCCGCTTGGATTGGGAATGGCAATGGCATCCACAACACTTGCTGCGTTTAACAGGGACGGGGACCTATTACGATGAAGATGAACGTTTTGAATGGGCAAGTAGCCTAGGTGCTTACACCCGACATGGGCCACAGGAAGGGGTAGGCTTGGAGTTAGGCGCTTTTGGTAGTGATGAGCCCCAATGGGTTGCAGAAGAATATTATGTCCATGTGAAGTACCGGCGTAGCTTTTTGCGTCCTTGGTTGTTTTACGAACTCCAACCTGAATATGCTTGGGTTGCAGAAGATCGTAGTGCGGCTGATGTGGTCTATGATGGGGATTGGCGTTTTACACTAAAATTAGAAGTGCATCTTTATCGTTGATTACGTAAGGGGCTGATTGTGTTAAAACACTGGATGTTAGGTATGCTATTGGGGTTGAGCTCTGTCTGTGCGAGTGCACAATACCCAGAGTTTGAAGCGCATTATCAAGTGGATATTAAGCACCCTTTAATCCCCAAAGTCTCTGTGCGGCATGATGTGAAATATCATCAACAGGGACAGGGGCAAGCCTATTATCAAGCGACCATGCAAGCGGATATGCAGGTCGCTTCTTGGTTAGAATACGGGCGTTTTATTTTGGAAGGTACGCAGCCTGTCAGCCAAAAATTTCGGATGCGTAGCCGTTTACTCACATCGAAAAAAGATCGCGCATTAGATGCCGCTGCCTTTATCACACCCATCACAGACGTTGATACGCACTTGCAACCGGCTGCCCAAGATCTGCCTTATATGGATCGACAAAGCGCTTTATTATGGCTGGGGCAGCATCTGGCAGATAAACCCTTGGGTTATCAAGCGCATTTAAGTTTACTGGATTCGAAGGCGCGTCTTAAGCCTTTGGTCTATCAAAAGTATGCTGATTATCATCACTTGGATGATTTAGCAAGCTTGCAAATCCTCGCTGACCCTCGGCTGATCCCTATCTTAGAATTTGGTTTTTGGTTTGCAGATAAACCAGAACAAAAAGTGCTGATGTGGATGTCAGCCGCTTATCCGGGGCTGATTTTAAAAGCACAAGCTTACGATCAACAAGAAGAAGTCGTGTCGATTCGTTTAGCGCGTTGGCATGTACGCACCACAAACTAGCTGATCAATACATAGAAGGCCATGATGATGCGAACGAATTTTCTTTCCGCTTGGGCTTGCTTGCTGATTTGTTTATTCGTAGCAGCAATAAGCCAAGCATCCTCACTAGAAATTTATCGTGCACAAGCCTTGCCAGCGGCAGCCTTGGCGCAGGCATTAGCACCGCATTTAGGGCAGGTACAATTGAGCCAGCAGGGACAAAACTTGATTTTAAGTGGTGATCCACAAGCGGTAGCGCCTTTATTGGATTTATTAGCCCGTTTAGATCAAGTGCCTGCAAGCTACCGTTTGTATTTTAGCTATGGATTACGTGACTTAACGCGTAATGTGCAAATGTATACAACGCAACAAAATCAGGTCTTTTCTGTGGAGGTGGCACCAGGGACACCGGCACAAGTGCAGCAAGATTTTATTTTTGCACAACACAGGTATTTTTACCGTATGACGCGCGGTTTTCAGGTTGATATTACCCCTTTAGACGAATATGTTCAGGTTGATTTTATTGGTCAGGTGCAAGCGTATGGACAGGAAAATACGCCTGCACCCTATGAAAAAGATCAAGCCATTTCAGGTCCACAAGAAGTTGCCAGCCGCTTTCGTTTGCGCTTGGGCCAATGGCAAAAGGTGGCACATTTAGGACAAACAACCCAAGCAGGCCAACAAGATACTCCCTCAGTGACCACATACGGAACGCAAAAAACCTACGGACAAGCCTATTTTTTGTGCATTCAAGCGCTTACTGAAAACGCACCTCAGTGTCATTTTTAGCCGTGTCTGTATGATATTTGTGTTTCCTGATTAAACATACAGTGTATTTTTGATATCGCGCATGCGTGTTTAGCAAGGAAGCGGCCAGACCAGAAGATATTCTAATCAGAATATTATTTCCAAAGTTGCCGGTATATTGAAATTGGCGAAATGAGCACGCCTATGATTAAAGTGTTAGGTTATAAAAAAGGAATCAGCATGAGCCACAAAATCTCTCAGCGCTTCACAGTTCTTATGGAAGAGATTGACTCCATAGAAGCAGCAAAGACCAGAACCTCTGGACATTTTGGTGATGGCTGGACAATTGATAGCAATGCATTTCTTGCATGGCGCGTTAAAGCAAAGAACATCATAGTCCAGGTTTGCGGAGAAGAATCCCAGCACTTCATCGCATTCACTCAGGCTGAGAAACTCTCCGGCCTAGATGACAGCCACCACGGCTCATTAAAGCGAACAAGAGCCGTTTTTAGCGCCGCAAAAGATGACTTTGAAGGTGGCTATTTAACATCCATAAAGTCCTTAGTGCAGGCAGAAGTTTTTGATAGCGAACTGCAGCAAGCAGGAGAGCTTCTTTCAAACGGCTACCATGTAGCTGCAGCTGTTATTGCTGGGGTGGTGCTTGAAACTGGGCTGAGAGAGCTTTGTGACAGAAACGGAATAGCCTACGGCAAGCTAGACAAAATGAATGCTGATCTAGCAAAGAATGGCACATACAACAAGCTGCAGCAGAAAAGAATCACGGCACTCGCTGATATCAGAAATAGCGCCGCACACGGAAAGCCTGAAGAATTCTCAGCGAACGATGTAAAAACAATGATAAACGAAGTAGAGCAATTCTTGGCTCACCACCTAGACCAATGAGTTTGCAACCTAACAAGCAAAGGCAGCATCGTCCCGCGGGCTGTACGCGCTAACGCGCGCCACTGCTTTGGGCGTTAGCTTTCTCGGAGAGAATGGATGTATTCCACGAAATATGGAAAAACAATTAAATTATTTCTAATAGATGCTGAGCCTGATGGAAGAATGGCTTGTGAGCTATCGAACTGGAATGGCAAGGAATTAAAATCCGTCGAGGAATCAGAAATATCAAAAGCTAACAAGTCAATGCAACCGGCCACTAACGTATCGGCTGATTGAGGTGTGATACTGCAATCAATCATCTAATCTTTGCATCGCTGCACGGTAGACATGGCTACGTTCGTGTTCTCCGACTGCTAAGACGGTTACAATGATGACATCATCGTCAACTTTGTAGACGAGACGGTAGCCCGATTTGACGCAGCTTAATTTTATACATGTTGTCAGCTCCAGAAAGTTTTGCAGCCGGAACATGCAGGTTATCTAAGCGCTCGATTAGCTTTTTCTTAAGAGTGATTCGCGACGTGTTAGCTTTCCTATGCATGGATTTGGTGGGCATATCTATTGCCGATGCAAACACTGAGCAGGAATTAATGAGGTTATCTGCACTACACGTAATAAAAGTATTTTACTTAATCTTGAAAATCCAAGTGAAAGCGAGATGATATTACCTATATACACATTCTGGAATTCATCAGAATAAATCACTGTGCGCGCCAATTCTAGCTAATTGGAGTTGGCTATCAAAAATGCGATAAATAAGTACTAAATCTGGTTTAATGTGACAGTCTCGAAATCCAATCCATCCGCCATTTAAAGGGTGATCAACATTTTTAGGATCGAGTTTTTCGCCTCTTTGTAGCTTTGATATGATATTACCGACTTCAATGATGTCCGAAATTGGCATTTTGGTGATTTTTTTAAAGTCTTTTTTGAATTGTGTTGAGTACTCTAGGCTATACATTCTTAACTTTGCCTTCAGTTAGCTCAGTCAGCATAGTTTCAATCGATTCAGCTTTATGCCCATGACCTTGAACAAGTTCATTCATTGCTGAAATCGTTGTTTCATTTGGTTGAGGTACGCGCAAGTCAAATGGTATACCACCATGATTAATCACGGCTTTTGCAAAAATTTTAATAGCTTGTGATGTACTAAGCCCCATTTCGTCACAGATGCTAGTAAAAGCAACTTTAGTGTCATGGTCTATGCGAGTACTTAGCATTTCTGTTTTCATAATAGCACCTTTTGTTATACGATGTATTACATAGTTAGACATCAGTATAGTGGCACATTACAAAGGCTTCAAGAAAAATAGCTAACGCACGGCATTGCAACCAATAACAAATGTGTCGGCAAACGTCAGGCGTTAAGGTAAGGGAAGATGTCAATGTCTATGTCCAGTTTTTACCAGCAATTGGAACTAGTGCATCTAGTATGATGTTTTTCTCTATCAGAAAACGGATTTTTTCTTATTAATCAAATTTTTAATTCCAGAATTGCCAGTATATCGAAATTGGCAAAACGTGCATGTCTGATATTAAAATGTTAACTTTTTAAGGAGAGTAACGTGGCAAAACCGATAGCATTTGGAACATATCAGTTTAAGACCAAAAAAAGAGCCACTGAAGAGGCTAGGAATAGAATTAACCGATATGAAGCAGGTGAACGACTTCAGTTGGAAGATGAGCAATTTTTCGTTTCATTATTTACTTTGCACTCTGAGTACTCAGAAAAGAAGGGTGCTGGAATAGATTACATATCTGTAGAAAGGGACTTTCACAATAATCGTTGTCTTTATATTCACAGAGTAGATGGAACGAGCATAGATTGTAGCTGGGTTCATTGTATACGGCCTGCTTCTCAGAAAACTGTTGTTTCTATGGCTTTTCGGAGAGCGGCAAAAGAAATTATTATGGCATATAAATCTGCCTCCTTGGATCAAGTAGATATATGCCCAGTTCTTGGAACTAAATTAACTTATGAAAATAGTCATGTATCTTACCTATCACCTTCATTTGATGATCTGTTAATGGAGTTTTTGCAGCAGCGTCCCATAGATATTGAGTCTGTTGCTTTAACAAACCCTAAACCAGTTGATACTGATCAGAGAGGTCAGATTACGGATCAAGAATTGCTTGATGATTGGTGTTCTTTTCACCAAAAGAAAGCAAATTTACAACTGCTAAGTGCAGAAGCGAATTTGCCTAGGTTAAAAAGCTAACAAGTCAAGCAACTGGCCGCTAACGCATCGGCTGATTGAGATATTAATTATCAAAGGACTCATCGATGAAAGGTAAATGTCTCTGCGGAAACGTAAAGTTTGAAATTGAGGAAGAGATTCGAAACCTCTATCAATGCCATTGTTCGTTGTGCCGCAAAGCCACTGGAGCAGCAGCTAATGCAGCTACCTTTGTGCGGGCCACTGCTTTTCGCTGGGTATCAGGTGAAAGTGATATTAGGTCTTACAGCAAGCCCAGTGGTTTCCGAAGTGATTTTTGCTCAGTATGCGGGAGTCCTGTTCCCAACAGCCTGAAAGACAGCGGAATGGTTTGGGTGCCTGCCGGTTTGCTTGATGAACCGGTCGCATCGAAGGTTTCCGTCCATCTCTATACGAAATCCGCTGCCACTTGGGAGCAAGAATCTACCGAATGTGTTCGTCTTGATGGTGGGCCTGAGAGCTTGGAATCACTTAACAAGTTGTTGTAGTTCGTTGAAGAAAGCGATACAGACATGATCTTAAATTTTTTGTATCAAGAACGCATATAACAAAAAAGATTGACATCCCTCAAGCTTGTATCTAAATTTCAAACATACGTTTGATCTTTGCGGAAATCATAATAACAACAAGCAAGAAGAGGTGTCCTATGCCAAGCTACCAAGCCCCTTTACGTGATATACGCTTTGTCACTCAAGAAGTATTAGGCTTTACCCAGCATTATCAAGCCTTGCCGAACGCGCAAGAAGCACACGAATTACAAGATGCGATTTTGCAAGAAGGAGCCAAGTTTGCCGAGCAGGTACTGGCACCTCTCAATCAAGTGGGCGATCAGCAAGGTTGTCAGCGGGATGCTGCTGGACAAGTGAGCACGCCAGCAGGTTTTAAAGCAGCGTATCAGGCTTATGTTGATGGCGGTTGGCCAAGCTTGGCACAAGATCCCGAATATGGTGGTCAAGGGTTGCCGCCCTCATTAGGCATGATACTTAATGAAATGATATGTTCCGCGAACTTAGCATGGGGTATGTACCCTGGATTATCGCATGGAGCTATGGATGCTTTGCGTCATCATGGCAATGCAGAGCAAAAATCCACTTACCTTAAACCTTTAATTGAAGGGCGCTGGACCGGGACCATGTGCTTAACGGAGCCGCATTGCGGCACGGATTTGGGGTTAATTAAAACCAAAGCACAGCCTCAAGCTGATGGCAGTTATCACATTAGTGGTACCAAAATTTTTATTTCTGCAGGTGACCATGATTTAGCAGAGAATATTATTCACCTTGTACTCGCTAAATTGCCAGATGCCCCTGAGGGAACGCGTGGTATTTCTTTATTTATCGTGCCTAAATATGTACCGGATGCGCAAGGTCAGGTGGGTGCAGCAAATACGGTCACGTGTGGCGCTTTAGAGCACAAAATGGGGATTCATGGGAATTCGACTTGTGTGATGAATTTTGATGCTGCCCAAGGCTGGTTGGTGGGTGAACCTCATAAAGGTTTGAAATGTATGTTCACCATGATGAATGCGGCACGGATTGGTGTTGGCATTCAAGGTCTAGGTTTAACTGAAGTCGCCTATCAAAATGCACTTGCATATGCGCGTGAGCGTTTACAAATGCGCGCTTTAACCGGTGCGAAAGCCCCTGAGCAGGTCGCAGATCCTATTATTGTGCATCCAGATGTACGTCGTATGCTGCTGACACAAAAAGCCTTTGCTGAGGGTGGGCGGGCGCTGATTTATTACACGGCACAACTGGTTGATACTGTGGAGGCACAAGGAGAATATGCGCAAGAAGCAGATAAGTTATTAGGCTTGCTCACCCCGATTGTGAAAGCCTTTTTAACTGAGGTGGCTTTTGAATCCACCAATGAAGGTTTGCAGGTCTTTGGGGGGCATGGCTTTATTCAAGAATGGGGTATGGAACAGTTTGTTCGTGATGCGCGTATTACCCGTTTATATGAAGGCACAACAGGTATCCAGGCACTAGATTTATTAGGGCGTAAAGTCCTATTGGATCAAGGGCAAACCCTACGCAGCTTTACTAAACAAATCCATCTCTTTTGTCAGGCGCAAGAAGACAAGCCTGATATGCGGATCTTTATTGAGCCGCTGAGCCAACTCAACAAAGAGTGGGGCGAGCTCACCATGCAAATTGGGATGCGTGCTTTACAAGATAAGGAAGAGGTGGGTGCAGCGGCAGTCGATTATTTGATGTATTCGGGTTATGTCTGTTTAGCTTATTTTTGGGCGCAAATGGCTGCACGCGCTTTACAAGCATTAGAAGCTGGTACCCAAGAGGCCGATTTCTATCAAGCGAAACTGCACACAGCGACCTTTTATTATCAACGTTTGTTACCGCGCACCCGTACTCATGCACATATCTTGCAGCAAGATGCACAATCTCTGATGCAAATGTCAGCGCAGGATTTTGATCTAGGTTTCGCAATTTAGCAAAAACTCCGCGTAAACCCTCGCCCAATCGGGCGGGGATACAAGCGGGAACCGCGCAGCGGTTCTAATCAGGCGTTGTCTGACTTTGCACATACTCTTTCAGTGTTTCGATCGTTGCCCCGCCTGCACTGCAGGCAAAGTAAGAACGTGACCAGAGCGCTGCACTTTTGCTTTGCCGGGGGATATGGGTATTGAGTATGCGTATCCGGCGTGATGAAACCGATTTCAGGTTGTTCACCATGACGCTGATCGCCAGCTTCGGCGGATAAGCTATCAGTAGGCGAACATGGTCTGATTCACCGTCCATTTCCAGCAGGTCGCATTCCAGCTTTTCACAAGCCGACTCAAACGCTTCGCGCAGTTGCTGAATCATAGAACCATCAAACAGTTTTCGTCGGTACTTGGTGGTAAAGACCAGATGTACAATCAGTTTGGTGACACTGTGGCGTTTTCGGAGGTAACCTGATAACAACTCTTTATCTTTATGATGCACACTCACTTGAATTATGACCTTGGTAGTTTATAATTGCTTGATCATATCAATGAGCACTGAAATGTTAAAGGCCACAAAAGTACGCATCTACCCGACTCCCGAGCAGGCGGATTTTTTAAACCGTCAGTTCGGTGCTACGCGGTTCGTGTACAACAAGGCGCTGCATATCATCAGCTCGCAATACAAACGCCACGGCCTGAAGCTTAAGGCCAAGAAAGACCTTAAGCCGTTGTTGGCGGTGGCGAAAAAGTCCCGCAAGTATCACTGGCTCAAGGGTTTTGATTCGATTGCACTTCAGCAAGCGTGCATGCATCAACCTCGATAAAGCCTTCCAGAATTTTTTTGACCCAAAGCTGCCTTCCCGTTATCCCAAGCTCAAACGTAAACACGGTAAACAATCCAGCTACCACTGCATGAGCGTCAGTGCGGGTGATCGCTGGATCAAGGTGCCGAAGATGAAGCCGATCAAAGCACGGGTTCACCGTGCGCTGGTCGGAAAGCTCAAGAGCATCACGTTGTCGCGCACGGCAACAGGAAAATACTATGCCTCGCTGTTGGTCGAAGATAACGTAGCAGCACCGACACCCGTGCAGAGCGTTGATACCGTGCTGGGCGTCGATATGGGGCTTACCCATTTGGCTATCGACTCGAACGGTAACAAGACCGCCAACCCGCGGTTCCTGAGGCGTGCCGCTGCCAATCTTCGACACAAACAAAAAGCCTTGTCCCGCTGTCAGAAAGGCAGCAAAGGACGGGCAAAAGCGCGTCTTAAACTGGCCAAGGCGCATGAGCGTCTGGCGAATGCCCGTGCTGACTTTCAGCACAAGCTGTCCCGACAACTGATTGACGAAAACCAAGCGGTGGTTGTTGAGACGCTAAAAGTAAAAAACCTGCTTAAGAACCGGAAATTAGCGAAGCATATTGCCGATGCCAGCTGGTTCGGGTTAATCCAGAAGTTGGAGTACAAGGCCAAAGCGCAAGGTAAGCATCTGGTTAAAATCGACCCGTGGTTCGCCAGCTCCAAGACCTGTTCTTGCTGCGGACACAAGATAGACATCCTGCCGTTGTCGGTTCGCACCTGGGCTTGTCCGGCTTGTTCGGTAGTGAGAGACCGCGACATCAACGCCGCGATCAATATCCGCCAGCAGGGTGTTATGAAACTACGGGCCGAAGGACTGTCGGTTCCTGCCAATGGAGGCTTGCGTAAATCCGGTCACGCGCCGGTTGCGGCCTGAGAAGTTGGAAGCCTCGCCCGACAGGGCGGGGAGCAGTCACTGATATTCTCTAAGAAAAGCACAAGGCCCTGAATTGGGCCTTGTTATTATGAAAATTACTCTGCATGGCTAACCTGACGCCATAAACGAACTTGGCCTTGGTGGTTAAAACCAACAATGGTATAAGGATCAAAACGCCCTGTTTCCATCCCTGGCGAGCCATGCGGCATACCAGGGACACTCAAACCTGCAATTTTTGGTTGTTGTGCAAGCAAAGTCCGTACATCTTGCGCAGGTACATGGCCTTCAATCAAATAATCACCAATTTGTGCTGTATGACAGGAAGCTAACTGATCTGGGATGCCTAACGCCTGCTTTTTGGCGGACATTTCGGTTAAATTCTGTACGTCTAATTCAAAACCCGCAGTACGCATATGCTCGATCCAATCTTCACAACAGCCACATTGGGGATGTTTATAGACAATCCCATCCGCCGCCAAGCTTAAACTCGGTGTGAACACAGCAAGAAGCGGCAGTAAATAAGCTTTAACAGACATAAACAATACCTATCGAGTCACAGTTAAGAGGAGGGTTTTGTCGGGCGATACAAAGCAAACACGCACATCAGTAAGCCGAGTAAAGAAGCCAATAAGCTAGTATTAACGAGCCAAGGGTAACGGGCACTAAAAGGAATAAACTCAGATTGTGCGCCTGCTTCATAAAGACAAAGGTGCTCCCGATAGTCATAGGCACCACCTGCTTGTAAGCAGGTATCGACCTGCTGAAACTCTTGCCAAAATACCAGCATAAGCCCAAGCAAAGGCAAAATCAGTACAGCTAATCCTAAACGTAGCACGTGTGGCTTCTCCTTCGTGTTAAGTCATTAAATCGAGTGCTTCGTTGACTAAGCCCAGTAATAAATCCTTGCGTGTGATAATCCCAACAAGCTTTTCATCATCTAAAATGGGCATCACTGCGATGTGACGTTCTAGCATCAAACGCGCAATATCACGAATATCTGTGTTAGGTACAGCACTGATCAGAGGTTCAATAATAAAATCACCTAACTTTAGATCTTTTGCTTGGCTGGCGTTATCACGCGTGAGTAAACGACCTACGCCAGCGGCCTCACGTAGTAAATCGACCTCACTGATCACGCCT
Source organism: Allopseudospirillum japonicum (assembly GCF_900108915.1). Classification (GTDB taxonomy): domain Bacteria; phylum Pseudomonadota; class Gammaproteobacteria; order Pseudomonadales; family Halomonadaceae; genus Pseudospirillum; species Pseudospirillum japonicum. The sequence continues at coordinate 465,381 of NZ_FNYH01000001.1, read as the reverse complement.
ACCACGCGCTCCTCTTGATCAAGCAAAGGCAAAAAACTTACTTGGTTATCCTGCATCAAACGCCAGCCTTGGTTAAGGCTTGTTGCTGTAGAAGCAAACACAACTGGGGAATGCATGACTTGATAGGCAGGAATGCGTTTTTGATCTGAGGTATGAGTGTCCAAAGCTTCCTCGGCTTTGGCATACGCTTTTATGGCTTCTTGCCCATGATTAGGATTGTGTTCTTCACGCTCTTTTAAAGAAGGGTTGAGACGGAAAAAAGGCTGCTCTGCCATTTGCTGCAGATGATCCATATCACTGGCTTCATCAGCCAAACGTCTTTGCGCACTAATAGCTGCTGCGGCTTGGATTTCTGGACGATTAAGCATTTTATCGGCAGGCGTATGAATACGCATCCCCTGTTCATAGACTGCAAAGACCATAAAATTTCCTCCTGCCAAAGTGCGCTAACTACTTGTTTAGATTAACGGCGTCTAAACAAGTTTCTAGATAGGCCTTTACAGATTAAGACTTTGGTCTAGTATTATAGTGGGAAGAGACCTTAAACCTGTGCTTTTGACGTGAGCGTCATTAAAAAATCACTAAGCTGTCATTAAAAAATGACAATCTTAAGTGTCCCTTCCTAAAAAAATAGCTATTGAGGGATAAGTACCTAGCCCATGTAAAAGCGAGAGATTCTTGTCATAACAAACAGTGTTGGGTACGGCAAAAATAGCCAAACTGGCAGAGGGTGTATTTATGTGTGCAACGCAAGAAACTTTGACACTGATGGGTGAAGAAATGCAGCACCAGCAAGCGATGCTGGATGCTTGGTATCCAGAAGATACCTTGATGTCTGCAGAAGAAACGCATCGACAAGATGACACTGAAACTCAGTAAAGTCATCTGATCATAAAGCCGCTTTCTATTGAAAGCGGCTTTTTTTTGCACAAACTATTGCTGCGTGCTTGGGGTGGCTTGCTTGGGCGGTGTAAAACTTTGTACTTGAGATTTCACAATCTGATGTTGTTGGCGTTGTGTGTGGATAAATTGCAGCACATCGTGATTGGCTTGGAGAATTTCCTCTTCGAGCTGTTCTTCAAGTGCACGTCGTGCCTTATCTTGCTGATATTTTTCCTTACTATCTAAAGCTTCACGCGCTTGATGGGTAGCCCAAGCTTGGGCGGCTTGATGAACTCTTTGAAAAACTTGCCAACTCGCTTGTTGTGACCAATGCGCGCCTTCTTCATATAAGTCTAATAATACATAAATCCGTAGGCAGGCTTCTGTTAAATTGATTTGCCCCTCCTTCAATGCGCGCGCCACAACTTCTAGGTTCTCTAAAATATGGATACGTGCTTGTTGTGCTTCATACGCGCGAAATTTTTCTACACGTGCTACCTTGCGCCACAAATGTAAGGCATAGGCGCTAAGCGCACAGATAATTAAAAGGGCCAATGCCAGCAGTAGATAAGCTAACCAAGCAGTCATAAGTATGGACCTGTGTAAATGAATGGAAAGGGTTTGCAGCCAATCTTTTGCAATCAAAGTCAATATCATACAAGCTAATGGCTTCCTTGATAAAAAGTACTTATAAAGTTGAAGTTTTTAGCAAAAGTTGACGATAACCTAGGTAAGTTGTTTTTATATGGGCCAGTTCACCTACATGAGATAACTGCCTAGCCTTGGCGTATAAGAGGAAAAATTATGGCCAATCCAGATCAAATCAACAAAGAAAAAGATCCGTTTCAAGAGCTGTTAGAGCAGGACCTCAATGCGGATTTCGGGCATACCAACTCAGATATTAGCGATCTGGGCAATTTTGAGCCAGTGGATGGACAAGGAACTGAATTTGATGAGGAATTTGATTTTTCATCAGAAGCGTCCCAAGAATTTACCCCTACAGCACCGGCTGAAGATGCAGATTTAGGTGAGGATATTCAAGCTTTGTCATTAGATGAGCTAGAAGATATGCCTGATTTACAATTCCCTGAAGAAATCAATGAAGAAGATCACGCCGCTTTGGAAGAAGACTTGCGTTTAGAAATTGAAGATGAAGATGCTTCGCTTGAAGATGTGGAGCAAGAACTGCAAAAATTGTCTTCTGTAGAAGATGATTTACAAGCGGCTTTAGATGATCAAGAAGAGCTTGTTTTAGAACCTGAGGAAGATTTAAGCCTCGACCCTGAAAATGACCTTGCTGAATTACCAGACTATCCAAATGTCACGCCTGAGTTAATGGAAGAAGCCCAAGCGGAAGAAATTCAAGCCGAAGAAGTTCAAGCGGAAGAAGTTCAAGCCGAAGAAGTTCAAGCCGAAGAAGTTCAAGCCGAAGAAGTTCAAGCCGAAGAAGTTCAAGCCGAAGAAGTTCAAGCCGAAGAAGTTCAAGCCGAAGAAGTTCAAGCCGAAGAAGTTCAAGCCGAAGAAGTTCAAGCCGAAGAAGCTCAAGCCGAAGAAGCTCAAGCCGAAGAAGTTCAAGCCGAAGAAGCTCAAGCCGAAGAAGTTCAAGCCGAAGAAGCTCAAGCCGAAGAAGCTCAAGCCGAAGAAGCTCAAGCCGAAGAAGCTCAAGCCGAAGAAGCTCAAGCCGAAGAAGTTCAAGCGGAAGAAGTTCAAGCGGAAGAAATTCAAGCCGAAGAAGTTCAAGCGGAAGAAGCCCCAATCGCTGACATGGCTGCCACCGCTGCAGCAGGTTTAGCCGCAAGTGAAACGACAGCACCAGAGGAAATGCCACTATCTGAGCATGATCGTGTGCAAACGCTGGTGGCTGCGATTCAAAAAGAATCTGAGCTTAAAGAAGAAATCCAAGCCTTGCGCAAGCAGGTAGAAGCCTTATCCGGCGAGTTGAAAGAAACTCAAGCAGAAGCAACCACGCAAGTGGGAGAGTATCAGCAGTGGTTGCGTGATCAGCCTTACTATGCTGAACAAACAGATGTGCAGCTGGTCACCTATATTGTACGTAAAATCATCAGTGAGTTAAGCCAAGCGCGTAAAAACTCGGACAATGATGCATAAGATATAGGCACCCTGAGTATCAAAAAAGGCGCTGTAATGACGGCGCCTTTTATTTTGGTGGCTTTTTGGTACTTTAGTGATTATTAATTGGTTTGTCCTGCCACTGTCATACCTTCGATCAGCCAAGCGCCTGTGTGGATGCTGCTTCTTGGGTCTGTTTCTGCGCCAATCGCTTGTACTTGTTGGAACATGTCGGTGAGATTGCCAGCAAGGGTGAGGCCTTCCACTGGATAGGCAATTTGGCCATTTTTAATCCAGAAGCCCGCAGCACCGCGTGAATAATCACCAGTGACTAGGTTGACGCCACTTCCCATCAGGCTGGTCACCCAGAGACCTTCTTGGATGCTAGAGATCAGTGTTTGGGTACTTTGACCTGTGTCTGAGATATGCAGGTTATGCAAACCATCTGCATTAGCTGTGGTGGCAAAGATTTCTCCTTGGAGATTCCGTTTCCCCATGCGATTTAGGCGGCGTGCTGAATAGCTGGACAAGACATAGGATACAAGCTGTCCTTGGTCGATAAAAATGTTATTACGGGTGGCAACCCCTTCGCTATCTGCATTTGCACTTCTTAACCCACCTTGCAGTTTGGGGCGTTCATCAATACGTACAAACTCAGGGAATAAGGTTTCCCCTAAGCGATCTAGCAAAAAAGATGATTCACGGTAAAGGTTGCGTCCACTGATAGCGGAAACCAAGCTAGACAATAAGGAAGCGGCCATACTTGGATCAAATAACACAGGGTAACGTCCCGTGGGAATGCGCGCATGAGCGCCTAAACGTGCGAGGGTACGCTCAGCCGCTTGCTGACCAATAGATTCTGGGCTGGCTAAATCAGTGGCAGCGCGTTTGAGATCGTACCAATAATCACGTTTCATTTGGCTGCCACTGCCTGCAATCAGGCTGCAGCTCAAAGAATGAAGACTGCTTGCTTCAAGATCAAAAAAACCATGTGAATTTGCATATAACACCTGACTGCGTCGGGTACTGCAGGAAGCACCTTCTGAATTGTTAATTCCGGCATGTTGGCGGCCAGCTGCTTCGCAACGCTTTGCGTATTCAATCGCTTGGTCGGCAGAAAGGTCCCAAGGGTGATCCAGTTGTAAATCGACAAAATCGGTTGCCATCAAGTGCGCATCGGCTAAGCCTAAGTCTGGATCTTCCTCTGTATAACGTGCGATATGGCAGGCAGCATCCACGCTAGTTTTGATTGAATCTAGTGCAAGATCGCTACAAGAAGCTGAGCCTTGGCGTTGGCCAAAATAGACTTGAATACTGATGCCTTGATCACGGGCAAATTCTAAAGTCTCGACTTCTTCAAGACGTACGGAAACATTTTGTTCTTGGGTGATACCTAAGCTAATTTCGGCCGCATCTGCGCCTTGGGCTTTTGCATAGGCAAGTGCTTGTTGCGCACTTTCTTGGAGCATTTGTGGAGAAGCGATAGGCTGGGTTGCGGACATGATAAGCACTCCTAAGAGGTCAAGCGAAAAATAAAATCTAGCTAAGCTCAGTTAAGCAGGTGATAAGCTGTGGTAGCATAAGCCTTTGTGTTTGATTATTTGGGTTGTCTTATGTCTCACGATTTTGTTGATGAAGCTGAATTCTTCAGTAAATCCCAGCGCAAGCGTGAAATGCATGCGTTGCAGGAAATTGGCCAGCAAATGTTGGCGCTTAATTCACAGCAACAGGCGCAATTGCCTATTTCGGATGATATGCGTGCCGCCTTGATAGAGGCGCGTAGAATTCATTCGAATGAGGCCCAGCGTCGCCATTTGCAGTATATCGGTAAGCTCATGCGTGCTGAAGATGTTGAACAAATTCAACGCACTTTACAGGCTTTTGATCCTACAAGCCGTTTACACCAACAGCATTTTCATCAACTAGAACAATGGCGCGATCGTTTGTTGACTGATACAGAACAAGCTTTTGAACAGTGGCTTGCATTGCATCCACAGACTGACCGGCAAACACTGCGCCAACTGATTCGTAATGCACATAAGGAAGCCGACCAAGGTAAGCCACCTGCAAGTGCACGCAAGCTATTTCGTTATTTACGTGAACTCAGTCCTTTGACATCCTCCCCGCCCTAAAGGACGGGGATTCCCTCTGCAGGACGCTCATGCCCGAGCGCAAGCATGTTCTTGGCCGCGTTGATATCGCGGTCGTGCGTGACACCACACGCACGGCAAGTCCATTCTCTTATTCCAAGACCTGGGATACCTTGCGGCCTCTCATCGGGCAAAGCGCCACAATGCGAGCAGGTTTGGGTGGTGTACGATTCGTTAACCTCTTTAAAAACAATGCCTGCGTGATCGCATTTGTATTCCAGCATAGTTTTCAGCAGGGCCCAGCCTACATCCTGCACAGACTTGGCCATGGTGGTTTGGGTTAATGAGGAAGCTTTTACATTGCCCACGTATATTTCACCGGCACGATTCACCAGTTGGCGGCTGAACTTGTGCAAGGCGTCTTTGCGTCGGTTGGCAATCTTGGCGTGAATATTTTTGACCTGTTTTTTCTTTCCGGCCCGTTGCGCTGTAGCGAGTTTCGGCTCTAAATCACGATAGAAGTGGCATGCTTCCAGCTTGGTGCCATCGGAGCAGGTCGCAGTGGTTTTCAGGCCAAGGTCGATACCGATTTTGTCTTGACCTGCGGGTATCTCTGCCTCGACTTCAACCACCACATTGAAGTACCAACGGCCACGGGCATCTTCGTTAAACGAACCTGTTCGGAAGCTGTATTGCCCTAAACCGTAGCTATCCCAGACTTTAAAGTAGTGACCGTTATGGTACACCTGTCCATTCTTCCACTTCGCCATGCCGGTATTAATCGGAATCCAGCCCAGTGAACGACGCACACCGCCAGATTTGCGCCAGTTTAAGCGATTCTTCTTAAACTGCTTACGGCGGGCAGCGTATTCAGCACCCACTTTCTGAACCGTATGGCTGTGCAACCCTAATTCTTTATGCGCACCTTGGGTGTATTTCTGGATATCATAGGCGGACAGGAAGCCCCCCCGTTCCTTGATGGAACGGTGACTCAGTTCATTGATATAGTTCCAAACGAAATTAACCGACCGTGCCATCTGGTTCAGCAACGGGCAGTGCTTGTCTCGGACGCGAACTTTTAAGGTCTTGGTGTATTTCATGCCTTCAAGTATACATAAAGAATGTGCTATGGAGTTCAAGTGACTACGCCGGTAGCCTTGGGGGTGTGCCTATGTCAGTGATACGCCAATATATTGAACAACAAACCCAACCCCATTAAGGGAAGCTGACGCCTCCCTGCGCTACCCTTCGCTCAAAGTACGGGGCTTGTCGCGCATTTTGGTCATTTAAGATATTGAATACACCTAGTGGCCCTGAGTACCACCAACAATTAAATGATCTACTTTGATGCTAGGCTGGCCGACGCCTACAGGCACGCCTTGGCCTTCTTTACCACATACACCAATACCAGGATCAAGGGCTAAATCTTGGCCAACCATACTAATATTTTGCATAACTTCAGGACCATTGCCTGTCAGGGTGGCACCTTTGACAGGCTGGGTAATACGTCCATCTTCGATTAAGTAAGCCTCGCTGGCGGAGAAAACAAAACGCCCCGAAGTAATATCAACTTGGCCGCCGGCAAAGTTGGCGGCGTAAATCCCTTTTTTGATTGAAGCGATCATCTCATCACGGCTATGTTCACCAGGGAGCATGTAAGTATTGGTCATTCGTGGCATCGGCATGTGGGCGTAAGATTCGCGGCGGCCGTTGCCAGTAGGTTGCATTCCCATCAGGCGTGCATTCATTTTATCTTGCATGTAGCCGACCAATTTCCCAGAGTCAATTAACACTGTATGTTGGCTTGGAGTCCCTTCATCATCAATGGTGAGTGAGCCACGACGCTCTTTTAAGGTGCCATCATCGACTACAGTACATAAAGAGGAAGCGACTTGTTCACCAAGACGACCACTAAATGTGGAACTCCCTTTACGGTTAAAGTCACCTTCTAAGCCATGACCGACCGCTTCATGTAATAAGATGCCAGGCCAACCAGATCCTAAGACGACAGGCATTTCTCCTGCAGGTGTGGCGATGGCTTCTAAATTCACCAAAGCCGAACGTACCGCTTCTTGCGCGTATTCGGCGATTTGTTGATCGCTAAAATAAGCTAAGCTAAAGCGGCCGCCGCCGCCAGCTTGTCCACTTTCGCGACGGCCTTGATTTTCAACAACCACTGAAATACCGAAACGCACTAGAGGGCGAATATCTGTCGCCAAGGTACCATCGGAACCTACCACCAGCACTTCTTCATACTGGGTAGATAAGCTCGCAGAAACCTGAGTAACCCGTGTGTCTGCTGAACGAGCGCATTGGTCGGCATGCCGTAATAAAGCGACCTTTTCTACAGGCGATAAAGTGTCTAATGGATTAATCCCAGGGTATAAGGGGGTGTTCACTTGGGGAGTGCCTAAAGCCGCGCGCGTGTGCTGGCCTTGACGACTGATCGAGGCGGCAGCTTGAATAGCTTGCTCAATGGCCTGAATCTGAATCTGATCGGAATAAGCTAATCCTGTTTTCTCACCACTGACAGCACGCACGCCAACACCACGATCAAGGTTGAAACTTGCATTACGCACACAGGAGTTTTCCAACACCCAAGCTTCACTTTGATTTTGTTGAAAATAAAGATCGGCATATTCAACGCCTGGGGTCATCAAGCGGTCTAACCACTGCGTGAGTTGACTGGTTTGGATACCCGCCGGATCCAGTAAGGTCGCTTGTACGCATGAGGTATTTGCTTGCATAGGGTGCTCCTAGGATGATAAAGAGGCAAACACAGGGCATTCACGTAAAAGTTGTGAATGCCCCTGATGTGACAAGAGTAAATTAAGGGCATTCAATGGGTAAACGCGGATGATTGCCCCATTCTTTCCAAGAACCGTCATAAGCACGGATGTTAAAACCTAATAAATAACCGACTAGCCAAGTAAAACCGGATCTATGATGGGTTTGACAATGGGTAACAATTTCTTTGTCTGCCTGAATCCCCAAAGGGGCAAGTTCACATAAAATTTCAGCAAATCCACGGATTTGCAATGCCTGATCTTGATCCATTGCTCGAGTCCATTCATAGTTAACCGCGCCGGGAATATGGCCAGCACGTGCAGCATTAACTTTAAGTCCTTGATATTCTTCAGGGGAACGGGCATCCCAAATCACTAAATCAGGATCATTTAAACGTTGGCGTAACTCTTCTTGGGTCATAATAAGTTCGGGACGCAAAATTTGTGCTTGATAGTCAGAAATTTGCGGTTGGCGTGTTTGGGTTTCTGTGGGTAAATGAGCCGCTTTCCAAGCACAAGTACCGCCGTTGACGTAAGACCAGCGGGTGTGTCCAATGACTTCTAAAGTCCATAATAAACGGCCTGCCCAGCCACCCCCTTCATCATCGCACGCGATGACATGGGTGTCGCGTGTGAGTCCAAGTTGTGAGAAAAGTCTGGATAAGGCTTCCACACTGGGAAGTTTTTGCGGTGCGTCGCCTGTTCCTGCTAATAAAGCTTGTGGATCTAGATAAATCGCGTTGGGAATATGGCCTTGCGTATAAGATTCAGGGCGACAAGGGACATCAAGAATAAGTATTTGAGGATGATCTAAGTGCTCATAAAGTGTCTGTACAGAAATAAGATGCGGTAACATATTGGCTTCAGATGAATGCATAAGGTGCGTCCTCGATCAAATTAGGCAAGCTGCATTAAAGCATTTTAATTTAACATTGACGAATCATAGCGTTATTCACAATCCAGATCACAAGTCCGGTGAAAATACCGCCAATCACCAACATCATTAACCATTGTAGGATGGAAAAAGGGCCAGCGGGTTTTTGATACCAAGGACGTGCTTTAAAAGGGCGTTCTGGATGTAAGGCGTGGCGTGCTTCTCCTTGTTTGCTGGTTTCAAGGTCTAAGGCGGCTTCAATCAGGAGTTTGACATCAGGTGCCGCACGTTCCAATAAATACTCAGCGGCATCAAGCCAATTAGGATGACGTTTACCAGCTCTTAAAGTGCGCAGGGCAGAGGCAGAAGAGCTAAAGCTAGGCTTATAAGCCTTGGAAGAAGTTTTATCATTAGCAGTACGAGTAACCACGGGGCATATCCTTAGCAAAGCACTTGCGTTATAAACGCGCAATTAAATAGGCCAAAAGCTTGCTAGGCTAGCATACAGGATATTTATTTTAAGCGCCGAGCGTGTGCATATTCTGATTAATAAGCGAGGTCGGGGATGGCAAATCCACCTGATACTAAACAAATCACCCTCACAAAACTAGCACGTTTTAACCAAGCTTTTGAAAGCGGCGCTTGGACGCAAGTCAGGCGGATGTTGAATTCAGGCTTGCCGCCAGTTGATGTGGCCCACTTGTTGGAATCAACACCACCTAAAGAGCGTGAGTTGCTGTGGAGTTTGGTCGATGCGGAGCAACAAGGGGAAGTGCTCCAGTATTTAAGCTATGACGTGCAAACAGAATTTTTAACACGCATGGATGCGCAGGAACTGCTGGCAGCGACGGAAGGTCTGGATACAGACGATATTGCCGATATGTTGCAGCGCCTGCCAAATGCTGTGATTCATGAAGTCCTGCAATCGATGGATACGCAAGATAGGCACAGAGTGGAATCTGTGCTCTCGTATCCAGAAGATACCGCCGGCGGCTTGATGAATACAGATACTATCACCATACGTGCGGATATTACCTTGGATGTGGTCCTGCGTTATTTGCGCCGGCATGAGCGTATCCCAGATTCAACCGATGCCTTGTTGGTGGTCTCACGGCGCGATGAATTTATTGGGCGCTTACAATTAAATACACTGTTAGTGTCGGATCCAAATATTACTGTGCGCGAGGTGATGGAAACCGAATGTGTGGTGATTCCTGCAAGCCTACCAGAAAATGAAGTTGCCAATTTATTCCAAAAATTTGACTTGATTTCCGCACCCGTTGTCAGTGCAGAGGGGCGCTTACTTGGGCGTATCACGATTGACGACGTGGTTGATGTCATTCGTGAAAATGCGGACCATGCGGTGATGAGTATGGCCGGTTTGGAAGATGAAGAAGATACTTTCGCACCTGTAATGCGCACCACAAGGCGGCGCGCGGTCTGGCTTGGTGTCAATTTATTGACTGCTTTTTTAGCTTCAGCGGTAATTGGTTTGTTTGATGCGACCATTGAAAAGGTCGTCGCATTGGCAGTATTAATGCCTATTGTGGCGAGCATGGGAGGAATTGCAGGGAGTCAAGCACTCACCGTGGTGATTCGTGGGATGGCGTTAGGTCATGTTTCCAGTTCCAATGCGCAATGGCTGTTAAATCGCGAACTGATTGTAGGGGCTTTAAATGGCGTTTTATGGGCCTTTGTTGTGGCCTTAGTCGCTATGCTGTGGTTTGGTGATTGGGTGCTTGGTGTGGTGATAGGTGCGGCCATTATTATCAATCTGGTGGTTGCCGCCTTATCTGGTACTTTATTGCCTATGTTATTGAAAAAACTCAACATAGATCCAGCCCTTGCTGGCAGTGTGATTCTCACTACAGTGACAGATGTTGTCGGCTTTATGGCCTTTTTAGGGCTAGCAACCGTGTTTTATTTAAGCTAATACCTAGGTTTGGCTGGGGTAAGCAACACAGGCAAACATCCATTTTGGCATCAAAATATGCTATGTTTGCCGCAACTCATCTAGGGTGCTGCTCGGCATCCGGCCTGTTTTTTACCTTTGATTGATCTTAAGAGGGAAGCTTTCATGTCTGAGCCTTTATACCGCCTAGTTACACGTAGCGATTTTGATGGTCTTGTCTGCGCTGTTTTGCTAAAGCACCTCAACTTGATTAATGACATCTTGTTTGTGCACCCAAAAGATATGCAAGATGGCAAAATTGAAATTAGCAGCCGAGATATCACGACTAACTTGCCTTATGTGGCAGGTTGTCATTTAGCGTTTGATCACCATCTAAGTGAAACCTTGCGTAATGAAGAAGGTGTAAAAAATCACATTATTGATGCGGATGCGCCTTCAGCCGCACGTGTCGTATGGCAATACTATGGTGGTCACCAAGCCTTTCCTACAGCTTGGGATGAAATGATGGAAGCGGTCGATAAAGGGGATTCGGCCAACTTTAACCGTGAAGAAGTCCTGCATCCGACCGGTTGGGTTTTATTAAACTACCTAATGGATGCACGGACTGGTTTAGGTCGTTTCCGTGAATTCCGTATTTCTAACTATCAACTGATGATGGAGCTAATTGACTACTGTGCACACCATTCCATTGACGATATTTTGGCCTTGCCTGATGTCAAAGAAAGGGTAGAGCTTTATTTTGATCATGAAGAAAAAGCTAAAGCACAGTTACAAGCCTGTTCCAAAGTATATGGCAATCTTGTGGTCCTTGATTTACGAGATCAAAACACCATATGGGCTACTAACCGTTTTATGATTTATGCCTTATACCCACAATGCAATATCTCGATTCACCAAATGTGGGGCTTGCGTCAACAAAATACGGTTTTTGCCATTGGTAAATCGATTTTATCGCGTACCTCAAACACAAATGTGGGCGAACTTTGCTTAGGTTATGGTGGTGGTGGTCACTTTAACGCAGGGACATGCCAGGTAGACAATGACAAGGCAGATCAAGTGCTCGCTGAACTGATTGAACGTATTAACCAAGATGGTTAATCAATAAGTCATAAAGGTCATTAAAGAATTTGCATGGTATCTTGGATTCTCTGGTTAAAACGTTTGTTTAATCCACGCCATCCCTTAGGGTTTTTGATAGGAGCTATGGTGGGGCTGGCGGCTGTAGGAAGTTGTAGCCCACAGCTGCAAAAAAGCCAACTAGAACAAATCCAAGAAACAGGTGTATTGCGCGTGCTCATGCGTAATACATCTGTGACTTATTATGAAGGTCGCGATGGTCCGGCAGGCTTTGAATACGATCTGTTAAAAGCCTTTGCGCAGCAGCAAGGGCTTACTTTAGAAGTCATCACCAGCCCAAGTATTGAAGATATCGAAACCCGTTTGAGTAAAGGGCAAGCAGATTTAGCTGCTGCGGGAGTCGCCATTACGCCAAAACGTCTACATACTTTTGCACTAACACACCCTGTGATTAAAGTGCAGCCACAGGTTGTTTATCGACGTGGTGCTTCTGTTCCGAAAGATGTTGCTGATTTAGCTGGGCAAAATCTTGCAGTCGTTGCTGGAACAAAACACGCAGATTTATTAAGAAAATGGCAAGAAACTTATAAAAATCTTACATGGAAAGAAACCCGCGAGCTTGAAGCTAGCGACTTATTACAAAGAATCCAAGCCGGCGAACTAGATTATGCCATTATTAATATCCATGAATGGGTGGCCAATCGCTGGTTTTTCCCCCAAGTAGCGGCGGCTTTTACATTACAAGAGCCTATGTCCTTGGTCTGGATGAGCCTTCCCCATGCAGAAACGAGCCTCATTGATGCACTGAATACATTCTTGGCGCAACAGCGGCAAAATGGCCATTTAAATACCTTATATGAGCATTATTTTGGCCATGAACGCTATTTTGGTTATGTCGGCGCGCAATATTTTTTAAAACATGTGGAAGGGCGTTTGCCTGAATATCTTCATCTTTTCCAAGCGGCGGCACAAAAGTATGATTTTGATTGGTTGCTGTTGGCCGCGGTGGCTTATCAAGAATCGCACTGGCGTCCCGATGCAGTTTCACCCACCTTGGTGAAAGGACTCATGATGCTAACGCATGCAACAGCTCGGCAAATGGGGGTAGAAGATAGGCGTGATCCTAAACAAAGTATTTTTGGTGGTGCAGGTTATTTACGTCATTTAATTGAGCGCTTACCTGAACGTATTGCTGAACCAGACCGAACGTATATGGCACTGGCTGCTTATAATATAGGTTTGGGGCATTTGGAAGACGCGCGCATTCTCACCCAGTCCCAAGGTAAAAATCCAGATCTTTGGCAGGATGTTAGCGAGCACTTGCCTTTATTACAATACCGTCAGTGGTATTCACAAACGCGCTATGGTTACGCACGTGGTGGTGCACCTGTGATTTATGTGCGTAATATTCGTCGTTACCATGAGATTTTACAGTGGTATTATCGTACACAGGAAAATCTGTTGGATCAGCTACAGCAACGTAGTGTTGATATTCAGGCAGATCAAGCCTTTAGTATAGTGCCACCGATTTTATAAGCTCTGTGAGGATCTCAGGTGCAAATTAACGATAAACTCAAATCTTTACGTAATGAACGTAAAAGTGGACGTATAGGCCAGCGTCATGCAGAACATGCCGAAGATATAGAAGAAAGTGTTTCTTTTAGTGATCACCTGACGCAACAAGTCAATACACATCAGGCTGTGCCTTTGCGGGTTGAATTGGGGCGCATGCAAGAGGCTTTGAGTAAAGCGGGGGACGAGTTAGAACGTAACCCTACCTTGGGAAATCTAGAAGTATTTCGTGCCTTGCTGGCTTCGATTGTGAAAAAAGTCACCCAACAAGGCTTTGCGATTGATAATTTGGGACCAGGCTGGCAAGCGCAAGATAGACACCAAATTATCCGGACCTTGGATGAAGACGCAACGCACCTGCTGGATTTAGTCCTTCAAGAACAAAAAGATCGCGTTGCTATCACACGGCGCGTCGTGCAGATTAAAGGCTTGGTGGTAGATTTACTTTCTTAACTTGTCGTCAAAAGGAAAAACACGCTTGTTAATACGTTATGCACGCTATGATGATTTAGAATCCATTGTGGCTATTTACAACCAAAGTATTCCCGAAGGTTTGGCAACCGCAGATACTCAGCCTGTTAGTGTGGATGCACGTCGTGATTGGTTCCATCGTCACACTCCTGAGCGCCGCCCTCTGCTTGTCGCTCAAGAAGATTCTTATGCACCCTTAGCGGGCTGGATCAGTTTCGAAGATTTTTATGGGCGTCCTGCTTATGCCAAAACCACAGAGCTCAGTCTGTACATTGCATCCGAGGCAAGAGGCCAAGGCATAGGTCGCCAATTGTTAAAAGATGCCTTACAACGAGCCCCCTTATTAGGGGTGAGCAAACTAGTCGCTTATATTTTTAGTCACAACACACCAAGTTTAGGTCTTTTTACGAGCGAGGGTTTTAGGCTTTGGGGGCAGTTACCTCACGTTGCTCAGTTAGGTGAGCGTCAATGTGATCTGTCCATTTTAGGACGAGATGCCCCCTAGGAGACTAGGGTAATAAAAGCCTCGCCCGTATCTGCATATTGGGCGCGTATTTGTTGCATGCTTTCAAGATGATCAAGAAACAAAGCGACTAAATGAGGATCAAAATGGCGGCCTGCCTCATCTTTGAGAAGCTGCACGGCTTTTGCTTCAGGCCAGGCTTTTTTATAAGGACGCTCGGACATCAAAGCATCAAATACATCACAAATAGCACTGATTCTGCCCTCGAGTGGGATATCCTCGCCTGCGAGCTGATGTGGATAACCGGAGCCATCCCACTTTTCATGGTGTGTAATGGCAATGCGTGCAGCCATTTGTAGTAAGGGCGCTGGATGGTCTTTAAGAATATCATGACCAATTTGTGCATGTTGGCGCATGATCTTAAATTCATCTTCTGTCAGTCGTCCAGGTTTAAGCAAGATAGCATCAGGGATACCAATTTTACCCAAATCGTGTAACGGGCTAGCAAATAAAATCATTTCGCAAAAATCGTCATCACATTGTGCCAGCTTGGCTAGTTGCTGACACATTTTACTCATGCGAATGACATGCATCCCAGTTTCGTTGTCCCGATACTCACCGGCGCGTGCCAAGCGACGTACAATCTCCAATTGTGTCTCTTTAACCTCATGGGTTCGTTCAGTGACGAGACTTTCTAAATGCTGGCTATATAAGCGATTTTGGTTATAGTGTGCGCGTGCATTTAAATGATTACGGATGCGTAGTTCGACTTCCCAATGTGCGAAAGGCTTGGTGAGAAAATCACGTGCACCTGCAGACAAGGCCTGCTGGCGCGTTTGTTCGTCTGTTTGTGCTGTTAAGACAATCACAGGCGGCATGGCACCTGGATCTTGTTCATAATGAGCACTGAGCTGTTCTAGTACTTGAATGCCACTTAAATGCGGCATACGAATATCAAGTAAAATCAAATCGATAGAGGTTGTAGAGCGAATTAAAGGCATGACTTCGCGTGGATCGGATAAACTAGTAACAACATCATACCCAGCTTCGTAAAGTACATCTTCCAATAAAGCAAGGTTCGCGGGATTGTCATCCACAATGAGAATTGGCGCTTGGCTTAAATCGGGCGTAGGCATGAAAACATCCTGCAACAAGGAAGACAAAAGACCTTAGCTTAAAAAAGCTCTCTTAGGCTTGCAAGTCTTTCACTAAAATACTCGTTAAAGGGAGACACACTTGGATGCAAGTCCCCTGGTGCACTTCACTTTGCACTTGAATACGGCCCTGCATTGCACGGACCAAGCGCTGTGTAATACTTAAGCCAATGCCTGTCCCTTCAATTTGGGTATGTTCTTGACCTAAACGTTGAAAAGGCTCAAACATTTTATTGATCTGTGTTGGGGACATCCCTATTCCTGTATCTTGGACACGTATAATTAAATCTTGTGTATCAAGCTGTACCTGAATATGAACCTCACCATTAACTTGGTTATATTTGATGGCATTGGAAAGAAGGTTTAATAAGATTTGCTTCAACCTTACAGGATCTAAATAAAATAAGGGTATTTCTGACGCTGGAGTAAAATGTACCTTGACTTGGAAGCGAGCCTGTAACACCTGTGTTAATTCGATGACTTGAATAATGAGCTCAGATAAATGAACAGCCTCAGGTTTTAAGCTTAAGTGACCTGCTTCAATTTGAGCAAGATTAAGGACCTCATCAATAAGCGTTAGCAAATGTTGACCTGAATTTAAAATATATTCGACTTGTTTCAGTTGGCGTGAGCTTAAAGGTTCGCGTCGTGAGTCTTTTAAAAGTTGTGCAAAACCTAAAATAGCATTCATTGGTGTCCGCAATTCATGACTCATACTGGATAAAAACTCTGTTTTAGCACGGTTTGCTTGCTCAGCCGCATCACGCGCTACACGCAAAGATTCCGCATATCTTTGTTGGGCACTAATATCACGAATAAAAGCAAAAGAACCGTTAAACTCATCTGCATCATTAAGAATCGGAGTAGCGAGTACAGAGCAATAAATACAAGTATGGCCTACTTCAAGCTGTAATTGATAATGCCCATGCCCTTTATGTTGTACAGTCTCTAGCCATAAGTTAATTTCAGGTGGTATTTGATCGACATTTGGATATAGAGCTTGTGAGAGTTTAAGCCCTAACAAATATTTTTTCTCTTGATGAACAAGGTGGCAGAAGGCCGTATTGACCTCTTGAAGGATACCTTGTTTATCCAAGACAAGATACGCTTCGTCTGTATTCTCAAGAATATAAGCGAGCCCTTGAGCTGCTTGTTCTTTTGCTGCTTGCAAGGCAAACTCTAAAGAAATATCACGAATAATTAAGACGTATTCTATCCCTCTTTGCGTACGTAATTCAGTTAAGCTTAAATCAATAGGCAAATGCTGGTTTTCTGCAGTAATAGCATAAAGTTGACAGAATTCTATTTCAAATAGCTTGTTTTTGATAAAATCAAAGCTTACAGGGTGTTGTGAGCTGGTAATCAGCTGCTGAATATTAAGCTCTAGTAAAGTTTCCCGATAAGTGCTAAAGAGCTGGTATCCCATCGCATTACTGGATAAAATTTTGCCTTGCTGATTCGTAATAATAATAGCTTCTGAAATATTTAGAATAATAGAGCTAAGGTAATTTTTTTGTTCTTCTAACGCCAAAGTTCGCTCTTTTACTTGCTTTTCTAAGCTAGACTTAAATTGGTTAAGTGCTTTTTCTGTATGGCATCGCCTTTGATTTTCAATAATTAGTTTTTGGTTGACAGACTGGTAGTTTAAATTCAGTTTGTAAATTCGTGTCCATAAATAAAGGCCAAAAGCTAAGCAAATAAAAACCAAACTGATCCCTATGTAAGAGATTTTATTCATCCAAGTATGTGCTTCTGCTCGTGGGTGAAAATCAATAAATATTGCTTCGTTTTGAGTCTGCCCTAAAAGAATTTGATTATTCTGTATCGGTAAGTTTTTTAACTGTGCCTGATGTGGAAACCTTTTTACTTTGGCTTCTTGTAATAAAAAATTGCTTTTGATTAAAGGAAGGAAGTTCTGATCTAGCCTTTTAGCAAGGATTAATATCTTATCTTCATATATACCTGTAATTTCACTTTCAGAGTCAAATGCTAAATCAAGTGGTAAATCTGGTTGGAAAGTAAAACCAGCAGCAAGATAAAGTACTTGGTCGATTTCTACTAAACCAGCATAATATTTTTTATTGCTAATATAGAGGGGGTGTAAACTATGTTTTAATATTTGCTGTAACTCAGAACTATTTTGTAAAGCGCTTTGCCAACGTGTTTGTGTAGGTACATCTGACCAAAGATGATTCCAGATCAAATTTTCGCCCTGATAATAAAAATGCATCCATTGAGGCGACTTCTGCATCTGAGCAACAAGAACTAAATCCATAGCAAAATTTTTATGTAGATAGCTACCTATGTTAGCATCTGCCCAAGTTGGATCTGGTGTTATTAAAAGTTTTCTAATAGCTTCACTCCAGTAAGCTAAATCTTTCGCTTGGCGACCTAGTTGCTGCTTTTCATAGTTGTAAGCATTCCAGATCAGTGCTTGGGTGTAAAGGTGTTTATTAAGCGTCTGTTGCTTATCTGTGCTATAAATAAAAATTGCAGTTAGAGTAAGCAAGATGCCAATAAAGCTGACCAGCATCCATGCAGTATTTGGATGCCCAAGCATTCTAGATTTGCTAGTCATAAAAACCTATTTAGGTTAAAAGTTCATGGATGATGTTTTGTAAGCGTTGTAAATCGATAGGCTTAGTTAAGTAATCATGGAAGCCTAACTTTTGTGCTTTATGAATACTGGCTTCCATGACATCAGCACTTAAGGCAATTACAGGAATATGTCGGGTTTCTTCGTACATTTGTAAGGCACGAAATGCAGCAAATCCGTCCATCTCAGGTAGATTGAGATCCATCATAATTAACTTAGGTTGATGATGTTGTGCAAGTTGAATGCCTTCCTGTGCATGAGAAGCTGTTATTAATTGAATCTGCGGATATTCCTGTAATATTTCTTGCATTAAAGAAATATTTTGCGGATTATCTTCTATGTATAATAAGCTGACCTTATTTAATAAGGTGTTAGGGGTCAGTGTATTGGCTTGTGTTGTGTTTAATGCGGCCTCTTGAGGATTGCGTGCTTGTTGCTCTGCACAAGGTAAGTCAAACCAAAAATCAGCCCCTTGATTAGGCACGCTTGCTACACCAATTCGCCCACCCATAAGTTCTACTAGATGGCGCGTAATGCTTAAGCCGATTCCAGTCCCTTCAATGCCGCTGGTTTCTTTACCCAAGCGTTGAAAGGGTTGAAATAAAAGGGCTTGTTGCTCTTGAGTTAAACCTGGACCTGTATCTTTAACGTGAATACGCACCCAAGTTCCAGTGTCTTCAATAATATTATAATCAAGAAATACTTGGCCTTTTTCTTGGTTATATTTAATAGCGTTGGAAACCAAGTTGATTAAAATTTGCTTAATGCGTACATAATCCGCTTTAACAAAAATATTTTTATTGGCTTGAGGTTGTAGTGAAATTTTAATTTGACGTGCCTGTGCAAGAGGCTGAGTCAAGCTAAGAACTTCCTGTATATTTGCGTATAAGTCAATGTTTTCTAGTGATAAGCTTAAACGCCCTGTTTCTATCCGAGCTAAATCTAGAATTTCATTAATAAGCTCTAGTAAGTGTTTGCCTGCGCGAATAATTTGCTGTATTTGCTTACGTTGGCGTTCGCTCAAGGGTTCTCGGCGACTATTTTCCATTAATTGAGCAAAACCTAAAATTGCATTCATTGGCGTGCGCAATTCATGGCTCATACTTGATAAAAATTCACTCTTTGCTTGATTAGCCGATTCAGCAGCTTCTTGTGCAACTTTTAGTTCTGTAATATCTGTTTGTACACTGACCCAACCTAAATGATCAATCATACGATTGGCAACCTGAATCCAGCGTTTGCCTTCAATAGGATAAATAAAGCTGGACATAGGTTTTTTAGCCTCTGCTAAACGCCATTCAATCCAGTGTTCTTCCTGACCTAAGGCAGCAGTAAATTGGCCTTGCTGGACGCCAGTGCGGATAATATTTTCAAAAGAATTTCCTGTATACATAGCAGAAGCGGCGAAAGGGTAAATTTCTCGGTATCTTTGATTGCATAATACAAGAATATTATCTTGATTATATAATGCGAATCCATCGGGGATGTTTTCAATCGCGGTTTCTAGTTGCGTTTGTAGTGATTTGGCTTGCATTTGGGTGGTTTTAATTTGCGTAATATCTTGTACGACACCCACTAGAATGCCTATAGGATTTGCTTGCGTATCTTTTAGAGCATCTCCTCTTTGTAATATCCAGCGTGTTTGTGTTTGCCCTTGTTCATCTTGATAAGAAACACGATATTCAATATCCAGTGGTTCTCCCTCAAGACATAAAGCAAGTGCTTTTTGTACACTCGCATGATCTTTTGGATCAATAAGCTGAAAAATTTCGTCTGGCTGGGTAATGCATTCAGGCCATTGACCAACAACATTAAATAAGTTAAGCATTTGCTGGTTGCAGCATAAATAATTTTTTTCTAGATTCCATTCCCACACCCCAAGCTTAGCCAATGAATGTGTCAACTCAAGGCGTTGGTGGCTTTCTGCTAATTCTTGTTCTACTTTTTTGCGTCGACTAATATCATGGCCGACACCGACCAACCCAAGTAATTGGCCTTCAGAATCAATTAAAGGGGATTTGGTAAGTTGTAAGACATAATCTTGATCTGGCGTGCGCAAAGTCTTTTCATAGGTGAGGGTGCGGCGCTGTGTTAATACCTGCTGTTCTTTTTCTAAAGCATTCGTTAATATATAACTATGATGCCCTTCGGTAATGGATGTTCTTGTATTGGGATCCATACTGATTTGCATAATTTTTTGTGCTGCAGAATTAGCAAATAAGTAGTTGCCTTGGGTATCTTTAGCAAAAATAGGGTCGGAGGAAGATTCTAAAATGGTATTAAATAATACTTTTTGTTGCTCAAGTGCTTGCTTGATTTTATTAAACTCAGAAAGATCATGTAAAATACCGGTAAAAGTGCGTCGACCATCAGGAAAGATATTTTCTCCTACAGATAAACGTACTGGAAAAACACGACCATCTTTGTGGCAGGCTTCGACTTCTCGACCGATACCAATAATATGCCTTTTACTAGGATTTTTTAAATAACGCGCGAGATAAAAATCATGTTCATCAGCATATTTTTTTGGCATAAGCTCATTGATTTTAATACCAATAAGCTCTTGAATTGGATAGCCAAATAAATGTTCACAGGCAGGGTTAGCACCCAAAATATAGCCATGTTCGTCAAGCGTAATAATTGCATCAGCAGCACTCGTAAGTACGCTTTGTAATTGTGTCTGTGCATCTTCTAGTGTATGGACTTGTTCATGATGGCGTAACAGATCGAGTGCCCAAGCGGCCAAGTCCTGCAAATGGGCGAGATCATAAGTGTTAAAAGTACGAACTTGTGTATCTGCAATACACAAAGTTCCTAGGTTATGACCTTCCAAACATAAGGGGATGCCCGCATAAAAACGTAACCCTTGTTGAGTGACTAAATCCAGTTGTTGGAAGCGTGGATCTTGGGTTAAATCTTCTACAACAAGAGGCTGTTGCAGGCTGATGGTGTAACCGCAAATAGAATGTTCGCGTACGAAACTACACTGACCTAAGCCTAAGCTGGCTTTAGCCCACACTCGGTCGGCATCTACTAAGGTAAAAAAAGCAAAAGGGACTTGAAAACTATAAGCAGCAACGCGCACAACACGATTAAAGGCGTCTTCTTCTGGCGTATCAAGTAACGCAAGGGTACGTAAACGCGCAAGGCGTTGAGCTTCTACAGGCACTGAACACTCTCTTAACTAACAAGGTATAATAAAGGACAATCTCTAGGTGGTGTATTTTGGCAGGGAAATAGCCAAGCTTACAAGCAAGCTCAACCTGAGTAGATGTAAAATCGAGTGTTTGGCTTTGTCGTACCCGCTATCTCGCTTAAACCACGACCGTATTCAACCCTGAGGACCCTGTATGCAAGGTGAAAGTCACAACATTATTTTAATTAACATTTCTGGTGCGGATAAGCCGGGGCTAACAGCATCTATCACGCATATTTTGGCGCATTACAAAGTGGATATTTTAGACATAGGTCAAGCTGTGATTCATGATACCTTGTCTTTAGGGATTTTAGTGTATTTGCCTGAAAGTGCCCAATCAGCGCCTGTCTTGCGTGATGTGGTATTTCGTGCACATGAACTTGGCGTGAGTGTACGTTTTACCCCAGTGACTGAAACTAGTTACGCACACTGGGTGAGTGCGCAAGGTAAAAGCCGCTATATTGTGACCTTGTTAGCACGCCGCATTAGTGCAGAACATTTACAGCGTGTGACTTCCATTGTGGCAGCACGCGATTTAAATATTGATAGAATTCACCGTTTATCTGGACGTATTCCTTTAGATTGTGTACACGATCAAGGACGCTCTTGTGTGGAATTATCTGTACGTGGTGAGGTATTGGATGCAGAAGCCTTGCGACGCGAATTTTTAGCGGTTTCTGCTGAGTTGGATTTAGATATTGCGATTCAAGAAGATAACATTTATCGCCGCAATCGTCGTTTAGTGGTTTTTGATATGGATTCCACCCTGATTGAAGCAGAGGTGATTGATGAACTGGCTAAAGAAGCAGGCGTAGGTGCGCAAGTTGCAGAAATTACCGAGCGTGCGATGCGTGGTGAACTCGATTTTCAAGCGAGCTTCCGTGAACGCGTCGCTTTATTAAAAGGACTAGACGCCTGTGTACTTGAACACATTGCGGCACGTTTGCCAATTACAGAAGGTGCGGAAAAGCTGGTATCTACCTTAAAAGCACTGGGCTATACCACAGCAATTTTATCCGGTGGCTTCACTTATTTTGGACGTTACTTACAAGAACGCTTGGGTATTGATTACGTTTATGCCAATGAACTAGAAATCGAATCAGGCCAAGTTACAGGTCGAGTTGTCGGGACCATTGTCGATGGTGCACGTAAAGCGGAATTGCTGCAACAAATTGCCCAACAAGAAGGGATTGGCTTACAACAAACGATTGCCGTAGGGGATGGGGCAAACGATTTGCCCATGTTGGGTCTGGCAGGTTTGGGAATTGCCTTCCGTGCTAAGCCGATTGTGCAAGCCAATGCACAACACTCTTTATCAACTTTAGGGCTCGATAGTATTTTATATTTGATAGGTTTTAGTGATCGGGACCTGATTGAAAGTCAAACGAATATCGACTTAACCCAAGATTGATTAGTGTGGAGGCATACATGCAGCACGAGCATAATTTAATTTGGATTGATCTGGAAATGACAGGATTAGATCCAAAACAAGAGCGCATTATTGAAATCGCGACCTTAGTGACAGATAAAGACTTAAATATTCTGGCCGAAGGACCTGTGTTAGCGATTTCTCAGCCGCAAACTTTATTAGATGCGATGGATCCTTGGTGTACAAGGACTCACGGGGAATCCGGACTGAGCGCGCGTGTGCAAGCAAGTGAGGTGACAACTGCAGAAGCAGAAGCTCAAACACTGGCATTTTTGCGCCAATATTGCGCCCCAGGCCAATCGCCTATGTGTGGCAATAGTGTGCATCAAGATCGGCGTTTTCTAGTGAATGAAATGCCTCAGTTAGAGGCCTTTTTTCACTATCGTAATCTGGATGTGAGTACCTTAAAAGAATTGGCTAAACGCTGGAAACCAGAAATTTTGCCGCACTTTAAAAAACAAAATGTGCATCTTGCACTAGCGGATATTCGTGAATCTGTCGCTGAATTAGCCTTTTATCGCGAACACTTGCTACACGTTCATACAGCTTGAACTTCAATAAAAGTTGCTTGTTTGTTGGTTTGTTGTTGCAAAGCCCATGTGAAATGCTCAAGTAGCAAAGCATCTTCTTGGTGTTGATGGCACTGGTGCGCTAGTGCCTGATAAATTTCTAGGTGATAAGGTGCGTTACCTAGCGCAATCGCGAGATTGCGTTGCCATTGGCGATAGCCTGCACGCCGTATCGGTGAACCTTGTGTGCGTGTCAGAAATTCCTCTTGTGTCCATGCCAGTAAATCTAGCAAGTGCGCGCGATCTAGATGATGGCGTGGGCTAAAGTCCGTTTCTTGAGTGGGTTGGCTAAAGCGATTCCAAGGACAGACAAGTTGGCAATCATCACAGCCAAAAATACGATTACCGATTAAAGGCCGTAGTGCTAACGGAATACTGCCACTGTATTCAATGGTTAAATACGAGATACAACGCCTTGCATCCAGTACATAGGGGGCGACAAAGGCTTGTGTTGGGCATAATCTTTGGCAAGCATCACATTGGCCACAATGCTCGCGGGTATAAGGTGTATCGATTGGCAAAGGCAAACTGATAAATAATTCACCTAGAAAAAATAAGGAACCAGCGCGTGGATGAATGACCAGCGTATTTTTGCCAATCCAGCCTAAACCAGCTTGTTGTGCTAACGGGCGTTCTAAAACAGGGGCGCTATCAACAAAGGCACGAAAACCTAAATCAGCCGCTTTTTGTTGCAGGGCTTGCCCCAATTGAGTTAAACGCTTGCGGATTAACTTATGATAATCACGCCCGAGCGCGTATCGAGAGATATATGCGCGTTCACCTTGTTGTAATACCTTGAGGGTGTCAACTTGCGCAGGCAAATAATCCATACGTACACAAATAATTCGAGTGCTGCCTTCGACCAAACGCGCAGGCTCGGCACGCTTATCAATATTGCGCTCAAGATAGTCCATCTCCCCATGATAGCCAGCATCTAACCAAGCTTGATATTGGTGCAAGGTTTCTGCGGGAATGTGAGTGTCTGTAATACCACAGGCACTAAATCCAAGGTCACGCGCTGTGTGTTTGGCAAAATCGGCTAGAGTTGCAAGTTCGGCTTGTGTCGGCATAGGGAAACTTTGTCGAATAGGAAAGCAAATGATCTAGGCCACAAGATGCAACAAAACGTGGTAGGTTGCAAAAAACTTATCGCATAAGCTGCTTAAAAGATCCGTTCACCGAGAAGGATAATGAGTATGCAGCCCCTTTACATTCCATTGAGTCAACACAAGTTTACTTATGGCACACAACGCCTGTGGCCTTTAGTTTCCGCAGCAACGAGCCAAGCTCTGGATCGTGCACTGATAGCACAAGGATATACCAGCCCCTTACTTATGCAGTATGCGGCTGATGCCTTGTGGCAATATTTGCAGCGTCTTGCCTCAGTGCGCCAAGCACAAGCGCCTGCATTACTGGTTTTGACTGGTGCGGGACATAATGCGGGTGATGGCTATTTGTGTGCAGCTTTGGCTTATCAAGCCGGTTGGCCGGTGCAGATAATAAGTCTAGTTGCGCCAGAAAAGCTGCAAGGTGAACCCCAGAAATCGTATCAACAAGCCCAAGCGTTAGGGATTCCTATACACCTTTGGCCACAAGTGCTGAGCCTCGAATTACAGCAAGCACATGGTCAGGGCGATTTATATGTGCTGGATGCGTTACTAGGCACTGGGGCACAGGCGCCGATTCAAGCATCTTGGTGTGATGCCATTGCGTATATAAATCAGATGTCTGCGTATATTTTAGCAGTAGATGTCCCCTCCGGTTTAGACGCCAGCACCTCTGCCTTATTAGGTAACGAGTGTGTGCGTGCGCAAGCAACCCTGAGTTTGATTAGTGTAAAAGCCGGTTTGGTCACTGGACAAGCGCCGACCTATGTCGGTGAGCTGGCTTTAGCACCTTTGGTGCCTGCACATGCGTTGGCAACTGCCTACACGAGTTTGTCTTTTGCACAACAAGCCGATTTATTATTGGCAGCAGGTGTTTGGCAACAAGCACCAAAAGCACGTCTTGCCCACGCACATAAAGGGCACTATGGCCGCGTGTTAATAGTGGGTGGGGATCTTGGATATGGAGGTGCAATTTTGTTAGCCACCCAAGCGGCATTAAGAGCTGGAGCGGGCTGGGTGCGGGTGTTAACACGGGCAGAGCATATGGCACCCATTTTAACGCGTACTCCAGAAGCTATGGTCTTGAATGCGGATCCACAACGCCTAGCGCAAGAAATCGACCAAGCGGATGTGATCTTGTTAGGACCAGGTTTAGGACAAACTGCTTGGGGGCGTGCTTTATACCAAGCGGCTGTCCAGACTTGGCAACAAGATTCAACAAAAACTTGGGTGCTAGATGCAGACGCTTTGAATTTATACGCCCAAAGTCCACATCAGCCACTTTTACCAAAGACTTGTGTTTTAACACCGCATTTTGGGGAAGGTGCACGTCTACTTAATACTTCGGTGGCACAAATACAAGCTGATCCTTATCGGGCAGTACAAACAATAGCGACACAGACACAAGCTTTTGTTGTGCTTAAAGGTGCAGGAAGTTTGATCTATCATCCACAATTAGCAAGACCTTGGGTCTGCCCATGGGGCAATCCTGGTATGGCAAGTGCAGGGATGGGGGATACTTTGGCAGGATTGATTGCGGGTTTGCTTGCACCGCCAACAAAATGCACTTTATCCATCCAGGTACAAGGCCAAGCAATAGCTTATGCAGTGGCAATCCATGCGCTAGCGGCAGATCTGGCAGTGAAAACTTGGGGGGAAACTAGCATGTTAGCTCAGGATTTGATTCCTGAAATTGCCAAACTGATGCAAGTAAAAAGCCCAAGCCAGTGGGATGCACTTTGGCGCTAATCCTGTACAATCTGCGCACCTAAATTTTACGATACGGCGGCTTGGTTGCCGTTTGTGTAATCAACTCAAGCCACAATACGCTTGCAGGTGGCGCAATAGAGCCCCAGACAAACAGACGCCATACCATCATTTCGACCTCTGATAGCGAGAGACACTTCTATGGATGCTGCCACTTACTTAGCCACTTGGCTGCTAGATAATGAGCGTGCACAAGAAACTTTTGGTGCCGTTTTTGCCAGCGTTTTGCCAACACCTCAGGTGATTTATCTGCAAGGTGATTTAGGTGCAGGAAAAACCACTTTAAGTCGTGGCTTTTTGCGTGCACTTGGGCACCAAGGTACAGTCAAAAGCCCAACATATACCTTGGTAGAGCCTTATCTGTTGCCCTCAGGGGTTCAAGTGTATCATTTTGATTTATATCGCGTGCAGGATGCGGAAGAATTAGAATTTATTGGTATCCGCGATTATTTTCATCAAGAAGCGATTTGCCTTCTTGAATGGCCAGAGTGTGGCGCTGGAGTATTACCGACACCCGATTGGCAAATTGATTTATGTTGGTTAGCAACGGGCGGGCGCGAATTGTGTTTGCAGGCGATCTCGCCAAAGGCGCAGCAACAATGGTCACACGTTTGGCAAGCGCTACAAGAAGTGTTACCAGCCAAGGCGAGTGCGGAAAACTCAGTGAATCAGAAAGATAACACACATGATCAATAAAGGGTGGTGAGTATGCGAGCATGGGGGCGTATCAGCGCCTTATTAGGCTATAGCTTTGTTGGAACCCTTTTGTTGCTCAGTGGATGGCATGTCCAAGCCGCTACAATCGAAGGGGCACGTTTATGGCCTGCGCCCGATCATACGCGTTTGGTCTTCGATATGAGTGGCCCAATTAAATACACTTGGTTTGCGTTGAAAAATCCTGAGCGTATTGTGATTGATATTGAAACTTCGCGCCTCAAAGCTGAATTTAACCGCCTGCCTTTAGATAATACGCCCATTAAAAGAATTCGTAGTGCGACCAAATCAGATAGAACCCTGCGTTTAGTGTTGGATTTAAGCCAAAGCGTTGAGGTGAAAGACTTTACCTTAGCACCCAATCAACAATATGGGCACCGGCTTGTCATTGATTTGGTGTATGAGAAGCTCGCTGCCAATCCCTCAAATAAAAGTCCAAGCAAAAGTAGCACAAGTCCACCTGTACAAAATCAAACGCAGCCAAGCCCAGATACACAAAGCAAAGCGACCTTGATTCAAGCGCCAGATGGGGAGCGAAATATTATTATTGCGATTGATGCTGGGCACGGTGGCGATGATCCGGGGGCCAAAGGACCTGCAGGTACCCATGAAAAAGATGTGGTTCTCAAAATTGCCCGTTATTTACATGATCAGCTAGGGAAAGAGCGCGGTTTTGAGCCCTTTCTCGTGCGTACAGGGGATTATTATATTGGTTTGCGTAAGCGTACACAAATTGCCCGTAAAAAGCGTGCAGACCTATTTATTTCTGTGCATGCAGATGCGTTTCGCTCGCCACAGCCTCGAGGGTCTTCTGTCTATGCCTTATCCCAAAGGGGAGCAACCTCAGAAACTGCACGTTGGTTAGCCGCAAGTGAAAACCGCGCGGATTTAATCGGTGGGGTAGAAGGCTTATTGTCTTTGGATGATAAGGATGAAACCTTAGCCGGTGTTTTGTTGGATTTAACCATGACAGCCACCTTATCTGATAGTCTGAATGTGGGCAGTCAAGTGCTTAAGTCCATTGGACGTATTAATAAATTGCACAAATCGGATGTTGAGCAAGCGGGGTTTGTGGTGTTGAAATCACCGGATATCCCCTCCATCTTGGTAGAAACTGGCTTTATTTCTAATCCGCAAGAGGAAAGACGCTTACGTACAGCCAGCTATCAACGCAAAATGGCAGATTCTATTGGGACCGGTGTCAAAAAATATTTTTACTCTAATCCACCGCCCAATACCTTGTTAGCGACGGAAAAAAAACGTAATGCTTTTCGCACTTATGTGATTGTCCGTGGTGATACTTTGTCAGAAATTGCTCGCCGTCATCGTGTGGACATGGGCGAGTTAAGACGAGTCAACAAATTAAAAGACGACCAGATTCAAGTCGGTCAAGTCTTGCAAATTCCGACATCATAGACGTCATAAAGGTGCTTATGTCGATACAGGTTTTACCTATACGTCTTGCAAACCAAATTGCTGCGGGTGAGGTTGTAGAACGTCCTGCTGCTGTGATGAAAGAGCTTATGGAAAATGCTTTAGATGCAGGGGCATCTCAGCTGGATGTGGAGTTGGAACAAGGCGGTATTAAAAGCATTTTGGTGCGTGATGATGGTGCGGGTATTGCGCAAGCAGATTTACCTTTGGCCTTAGCACGGCATGCGACGAGTAAAATTAGCTCGATCACAGATTTGGAAACCGTGATGACCTTGGGGTTTCGTGGTGAAGCCCTCGCTAGTATTAGTTCTGTATCGCGTTTAGCCTTGCGTTCACGTCCACAAGCGCAAGAGCAAGGTTGGCAAGTGATTGCAGAAGGGCGAGATATGTTGCCTAAAATCACGCCGGTACCTCACCCACAAGGGACCAGTGTGCACGTGCAGGATTTGTTTTTTAATACGCCAGCGCGGCGCAAATTCCTGCGCACTCAAAGAACGGAATTCAATCATTGTGAAGAGATCTTTAAGCGTTTAGCTTTGAGCTATACTCATGTCGCCATGCGCTTGACCCATCAGAAAAAGCGCATTTATGCCTTGCCTAGAGTCAGTTGCGAAGCAGAACACCGCCAGCGTTTACAAAGGCTCTTAGGTGATGAATTTGTACACACGGCTTTAACGGTACAAGCACAAGCCAGTGGTGGCTTGGGGTTACAAGGGTGGATTTGTCATCCGACACAAGCACGCAATCAAGCAGATCAGCAATACCTGTTCGTGAATGGTCGTGCTGTGCGGGATAAAGTGCTAACCCATGCGATTCGTGAGGCTTACCAAGACGTTCTACACACAAGCAAATATCCAAGCTTTGTGCTGTATTTGCAGGTATCGCCTGCAGATGTTGATGTGAATGTGCATCCAACGAAGCACGAAGTCCGCTTTCATGATGCGCGTCGTGTTCATCTGTTTGTGTTGACTGGTTTACAAGATGTTTTAGCACAAGGGACTTGTGTGCCAGCTTCTGTGCAGATCAAAAAACAGACACCAGTGGATTCAGTAGATTCTTCAGTAGATGTAGATGAAGTACACAAGCAGCCGCTAGAGCTGTCAAGCACGCCACCGGTGAAATCACCTGCACCTCAGCGTATGTCTTCATCAGGGTATCAGGTGCAATTAAAAGCACAAGCTCCCAAGCCACAGCAAGTACAAGATTGGATGCAAACCTATCAAGCCTTGCATCCAAAGCCGCAAAACGAGCCGGCTAAAAAAGAAGCCGTGCAAGTGCCTTTATTACCCCAAGTTGTTGCAGAGGTGCAACAGCCGAATCTAAATCCAAGCTTACAAACACCACCTTTAGGCTATGCCTTAGGACAAGTTCATGGTGTTTATATTTTGGCGCAAAATGAGGCCGGCTTGGTGTTAGTTGATATGCATGCTGCACATGAGCGTATTCAGTATGAAGCTTTAAAACAAGCATGGGCAAAAGAAAGCTTGCAGGCGCAGCCTTTGTTAGTCCCAGAAACTGTGACACTTAACCCCATGCAAGCAGAGGCATTACAGATTCACGCGCAGGCATTGCAACGTTTAGGCTTAGGCGTTGCTTTAGTTTCTCCAACGCAAGCGGCGATTCGTGAGTTACCAGTGTTATTAAAAGGCGTGGATGCTAGTGCTTTAGTGGCGGCAGTTTTGAATGAGTTGGTGGAATATGGCAGCAGTTTTAGCCTACAAAAACATCAAAATGCCTTGCTGGCACGCATGGCGTGTCATACCGCAGTGCGTGCACACCGGCGCATGACTTTAGAAGAAATGAATGCCTTGCTACGCGCCATGGAAAATAATTTACGTACAGATCAATGTAATCATGGGCGTCCGACTTGGATTCAGCTCGATTTGCAACAGCTGGATGCACTTTTTATGCGTGGGCGTTAAACAAACGCGAGCGGTCTCAATGACTTTTAAGATGTAGGAATCAATGTATGAAACCAAGGCTACCTGTGATTGCATTAATGGGGCCAACGGCAGCAGGAAAAACAGATTGGGCCATTCAATTGCATCAAGAGTTTGCCTGTGACTTGATTAGTGTAGATTCTGCACTTGTATATTCTGGTATGGATATAGGTACAGCGAAACCGGATGCAGCCACTTTGGCAAAGGCACCGCATCAGCTCATTGATATTCGTGACCCAGCACAAGCTTACTCGGCTGCGGAATTTCGTGAAGATGCCTTGGTTGCGATTGCAAATAGCCATGCCCAAGGGCGTGTCCCTGTGCTTGTGGGCGGGACCATGCTGTATTTTAAGCGTTTATTAGAAGGTGGTGATAATCTGCCTAGTGCAAATGCTGAGATCCGCGCCGAGCTAGAAGCACAAGCTGCTGCACAAGGTTGGCCAGCTTTACATGCGCGTTTGGCACAAGTTGATCCTGTGTCAGCACAAAGAATCCATCCTAATGATCCACAACGCCTGCAAAGAGCGTTAGAGGTTTTTCTGATTACTGGACGTGCACTGAGCGCCTTGTGGGCAGAGCAAAAAACACCGGAACTGACATTTGAATTGCATAGTATCGCCTTAATACCGCAGGAGCGTGCGCATTTACATGAGCGTATTGCCCAGCGTTTTCGGTTAATGTTACAGCAGGGTTTGCTAGAAGAAGTTGAAGGTTTAAAAGCACGCGCTGATTTGCATTTAGGTTTGCCATCGATGCGTGCTGTGGGTTATCGCCAAGTATGGCAATATTTGGATGGTGCTTTTGATTATGCAAGCTTGCAGGAAAAAGGCATTGTGGCGACACGGCAATTGGCGAAACGTCAGCTCACTTGGTTGCGTTCTTGGCCAGATTTACAGATTTTTCATCCTGAGCAAGTGCAGCAAAAAAGCGCATTTTTACAGCATGTACAAGCTTGTTTACGTGAGATTAATTAAACAGGCAAAGTTGGCACTAGGTAGGTATAATGCCTAAGTGCGCTTTTCGCGCCTGCGCAATCAGCTTGCGTTCTGATGTTATTTTATTGAATGTCAGCCAGCACTTATTCAAGTTTTGCATGACTAAAGCTTGAATCACTTAACAACAAATGAGAACTTTCCACTTAAAGGAGAGCGGTAATGTCAAAAGGGCAATCATTACAAGACCCTTACCTCAATATTTTACGTAAGGAGCGCATTCCAGTTTCCATCTTTCTTGTGAATGGAATTAAGTTGCAAGGTCAAATCGAATCATTCGACCAATTTGTGATTTTATTGCGTAATACAGTGAGCCAAATGGTGTACAAGCACGCGATTTCTACTGTCGTGCCTTCACGTAATGTGCGTCTTCCTGCACCGGAAGGCACACAAGATGCTGAAGAATAATTGATCTTAGTGAGAGCCTAGGCAAGTTTTGCCTAGGTTTTTTGTGCGTCTAGCAATAAAGCGTATACAGCGCTAAAAAGGAGAGACCAGGCTTGTTCTTTGAACGTCATGCTGGCGGCGAACGTGCCGTATTAGTCCATCTTGATTTACATGATGAAGATGAACGTGAAGATCCAAGTGAATTTTTGGAACTCGTACGTTCCTCTGGAGGCGACCCTGTTCTTTTGGTTCAAGGGTCAAGGCACCAACCGAGTCCACGGACATTTGTTGGGCAAGGTAAAGTGGAGGAAATCCGCGCAGCTGTGGTAGAACACGAGGCAGAATTAGTCTTGTTCAATCATACTTTATCGCCTTCACAAGAGCGTAATTTAGAAAGAGAACTGAAATGTCGGGTGCTTGATCGTACCGGTTTGATCTTGGATATTTTTGCGCAGCGTGCACGAACTCACGAAGGTAAGTTACAAGTTGAACTCGCCCAGTTAGAATATATGAGTACCCGTTTGGTGCGGGGCTGGACGCACTTAGAGCGTCAAAAAGGCGGTATTGGTTTGCGTGGTCCGGGGGAAACCCAGCTAGAAACGGATAGACGTTTATTACGTGCGCGTATCAAAAGCATTCATAAACGTTTGCAAAAAGTCCGTTTGCAGCGTCAACAAAACCGGCGCGCGCGCGCGCGTGCAGAAATTCCTGCCGTTTCCCTTGTAGGTTACACTAACGCAGGAAAATCTACTTTATTCAATCAGTTAACTCAAGCTGATGTGTATGCAGCAGATCAGCTATTTGCGACTTTAGATCCAACGTTGCGACGGATTCAGGTTGAAGATGTAGGCCCTGTGGTATTGGCAGATACGGTTGGTTTTATCCGTCATCTGCCGCATAAACTAGTGGAAGCTTTTCAGGCAACTTTGCAAGAAGCAAGTGAAGCGAGCTTGTTATTGCACGTTGTCGATGCCAGTGCTTGTGAGCGTGAAGATAATATTTTTCAAGTTGAACAGGTGCTTGCAGAAATTGGCGCGCATGAACGCCCGAGCCTGATGATTTTTAATAAGATTGATTTAATGGGCGCGCAAGCACGTATCGAGCGTAATGCGCAAGGGGAGGCTATCAGCGTTTGGGCTTCTGCGCGTACGGGTGAAGGGCTTGCCTTGGTTCTACAGGCAATTAGCGAACGTTTGGCTTTGGATATCTTGCATGAAACCTTGCATCTGAGCCCACAGCAAGGCAAGTTAAGGGCGCTTTTGTATCAACAAGATGCTGTACTGGCAGAAGACTATGATGAACAAGGTAATCTTGCTTTAGAGATCCGTCTCCCACGGCGTGATTTTTTGCAAATGCTCAGTCGCCTAGGTGAATCAGCAAGTCAGTATATTCAAATGCCAGAAACTCAGTTTTAATACGCAAGCTTGATAGAACTTATCTTGACGGATAAAAGCCTAACATTCGTATTCCTAAAAAGGTAACTCTTCCTTAACTCACACCTATAACATTGAGGTAAGCGATATATGGCGTGGAATGAGCCAGGCGGTAATGGCAACAACCACGATCCTTGGAGTGGCGGTGGTCGTGGCGGACGTAACGATCAGGGGCCACCGGATCTGGATGAAGCCCTAAAGAAATTTCAAGACAAGCTCAACCGTATGCTAGGACGCCGTGGTGCGCCTCAAGGCCAAGGTGGCGGGCATGGCTTGCTGTTGGTTGTCTTGGTCGTGCTGGCCGGCTTGTGGATTGCCGGTGGTGTGTATTTGGTTGATCAAACTGAGCGTGGTGTGGTACTGCGTTTAGGACGTTATCATGAAACTGTCGGGCCGGGCTTACACTGGAATCCGCCGCTGATTGATACTGTGACTAAAGTCAATGTCACGCAAATTCGCTCTATCAGCCAAAAAGCAACGATGTTGACGCTGGATGAAAACATCGTACAAGTCAGCTTGTCTGTCCAATATCAGGTACAAAATCCCAAAGATTATCTATTAAACGTGCGTTCTCCTGAACAAAGTCTGGAAAATGCGACAGATTCCGCGTTGCGTCATGAAGTCGGTAGCTCCAACATGAATGCTATTTTGACTGAAGGACGGGAAATGCTCGCGCAAAATGTTAGCAGCCGTTTGCAAAGCTATTTAGATAATTACGGTGTCGGTCTTGAGTTAAGAGCGGTCAACGTAGAAAGTACAGCGGCACCTGATGAAGTCCAAGCTGCTTTTGATGATGTTATCAAAGCACGAGAAGACAAACAGCGTTCCATTAACCAAGCCTCTGCTTATCAAAACAGCATCTTGCCGGAAGCTAAAGGTCAAGCTCAAAGGGTACTGGAAGAAGCTGAAGGGTATCGTCAATCTGTAATCGCCAGTGCTAATGGTGAGGCACATCGCTTTAGTGCTTTGCTTGATGAGTACCAGAAAGCTCCTGAAGTCACTCGTGAACGTTTGTATCTGCAGAGTATTCAAGAGGTTTTAGGCAATACTAGTAAGGTGATGGTGGATGTTGAAGGCGGCAATAATATGCTGTATTTGCCTCTAGATAAGTTAATGCAAAATACAGGTGTAGACGCTAGGCAACGTTCAGGTGTGAATGCACCTATGAGCACTATAAATGCATCCACTTTAAGCGATGTAGAAATGGATGAACTGGCCGAGCGTGTGATTCAGCGCTTGCGTATACGCCAAGACGATGGCATCCGTCGGGAGGGGCGTTAATTTATGAATAGTCGATCTATTGTGGGTTTAACCCTGATTGCCTTGGTGGCTTGGATTGGTAGTAGCAGTTTATATATTGTCAATGCCACTGAGCGCGCGATTAAGCTACAGTTTGGGCAAATCGTTGAATCCAATATCGAACCTGGGTTGCACTATCGTGTGCCCGTATATCAAACCATTCGTAAGTTTGATACTCGAGTCCTGACGTTAGATTCACGTCCGCAGCGCTACCTAACAAAAGAGAAAAAAGCGGTTATCGTAGATTCTTTTGTTAAGTGGAAAATCGTTGACGTAACTCGTTACTATGAGGCTACTTCAGGTGACGAGTTGACCGCAGCACGCTTAATTGCTCCACGGGTTGATGAGAGCTTGCGTAATGAGTTTGGTCGTCGTGATTTAAGTGAAATCATCAGTGAAAAACGTGATGAATTGATGACCAAAGCGATTACCGAATTGAGCAAGGTGACACAATCTGAACTAGGGATTACCTTGTTAGATATTCGGGTGAAGCGTATCGATTTACCTACAGAAGTCTCTAGTGCTGTCTATGAACGGATGAAATCTGAGCGCCAACGTGAAGCACGCGAATATCGTGCACAAGGTAAGGAAGAATCAGAAAAAATCCGTGCAGCAGCTGACCGTGAACGTCAAGTCTTGTTAGCACAAGCCTATGAAGAAGCTGAACAAATCAAAGGTCAAGGGGACGCCCAAGCAGCGGCAGTTTATGCGCAAGCTTTCCAACGTGATCCTGAGTTTTTCCGTTTTCATCGTAGCTTACAAGCTTATCGAGAGTCCTTTAACAACAAGGGCGATGTCTTGGTGCTAGAACCTGATTCGGACTTCTTTAAGTATCTGAAAGAAGCACAAGGAACTAGGGTGGAATAAATCCTGTAAGTCCCTACACATGTGCGCAGATCGTGATAAACTATAGCGAAAGCACACAGAAGACCGGGTTAATGGCCCGGTTTTTTTATGCCGCTATCTGCAAGGCTAGGGACGTCACAATCCTGTGTTAAGGTGATATTTGGGAAGGCCAAAGCTGCCTTGGATGCTATTTGAATATGTAAAGAAACAGGACTTACCATGACGATTGCTGACCGCTGGTTACTCCCTGATGGAATGGAAGAGCTCTTACCACCGCGCGCGTATACGCTGGAAGCTTTGCGCCGTAAGTTACTTGATTTGTTAGCTGCTTGGGGTTACGACCTTGTCATCCCACCTTCTGCTGAGTACTTAGAGTCTTTGTTGACAGGTGTTGGTAAGGATTTAGATTTGCAAACTTTTAAAGTCACAGATCAAAGCAGTGGCCGCTTGATGGGGGTGAGTGCTGATGTGACGCCTCAGGTCGCGCGTATAGATGCGCATTCGTTATCTTGTGAAGGCGAAGGTATTGCACGTTTATGTTACTGCCATCCTGTTTTGCGTACACGAGCGGATAACCCGCTAAGCTCGCGCAGCCCGATCCAACTGGGTGCTGAGCTATTTGGACATGCAGGTTTACCAAGTGATTTAGAAATTTTAAGCTTGATGTTGGCGACTTTAGAAGCGGCTGAGCTCGATCAAATTCATTTGGATCTAGGGCATGTCAATATTTATCGTACCTTAATCAATCAAGCGCAAATCGATGAACAAGAAGCGGAAGCGATTTTTGCGGCCTTACAAGACAAACGTTTTGCTGATTTAGACACCTTGTTGCAAGCCTATGTAGAGTGTGCACAAGTACGTGCTCATTTGACAGCTTTAGCGCATCTGCATGGCGATATGCGTGTGCTTGAACAAGCAAAACGCGATTTGCAAGGGGCGCCTGAAAGTGTACAGGCGGCTTTGGTTCAACTAGAGCAAATTGCGCACTGGATTCAAGCAAGCTATCCGCAAGTGACTTTATACTTTGATTTAGCCGAGTTGCGCGGTTTTAACTATCATACAGGCATTATGTTTGCTGCTTATGTGCCTCAATGGGGACAAGCGATTGCGAAAGGCGGGCGTTATGATGAGACAGGCAAGGTCTTCGGACGTGCGCGTCCAGCAACGGGCTTTAGTGTTGATTTAAAATTGTTAGTTGCCTTGCAAGAATTGCAACATCCACAAACACATCAGCGCAAACATCTTGGGGTTTTAGCACCAGTGCAAGCCTATACAGATGCACAACTCATGCATAAAATCCGTGCACTGCGTGCGCAAGGGGAGCGTGTTTGGGTTGATTTGGCTGGAGAAGGTACTAAGGCGCATCCTGCTTGTGACCGTCAATGGGTACAAAATGCGCAAGGTGAGTGGGTCATTAGCCCTTTGTAATCAACAGAGCATTTTTGAGCAGATAAACCTGTGGGGTTTATCTAAGTTATATCTTTAATTGAGAGTAGGCGAATGGGTAAGAACGTCGTAATTCTTGGCACCCAGTGGGGTGATGAAGGCAAAGGCAAAGTAGTTGACCTGCTTACCGAGTCTGCGCAAGCTGTGGTGCGTTTCCAAGGCGGCCATAATGCAGGGCATACCTTGGTGGTCAATGGCCAAAAAACTGCTTTACACCTAATTCCTTCAGGGATTTTGCGTGATCAAGTGACTTGTGTGATCGGTAATGGGGTTGTGTTGGCACCTGATGCCTTGCTGAAAGAAATCCGTATGCTAGAAGAGCGCGGCGTTGCCGTACGTGAGCGCCTAAAGCTATCAGCCTCTTGCCCTTTGATTTTGCCTTATCACGTTCATTTAGATCAAGCACGTGAGAAAGCACGTGGCCAAGCTAAAATTGGTACCACAGGTCGTGGTATTGGTCCTGCTTATGAAGATAAAGTTGCACGTCGCGGTGTACGT
Organism: Allopseudospirillum japonicum; assembly: GCF_900108915.1. Lineage (GTDB taxonomy): Bacteria > Pseudomonadota > Gammaproteobacteria > Pseudomonadales > Halomonadaceae > Pseudospirillum > Pseudospirillum japonicum. Next base: position 428,378 of record NZ_FNYH01000001.1, on the reverse strand, counting down.
TTAGGCGATATCCTTCATCGTGAGCGTTTTGCTGCTAAGTTGGGTGAAGTTCTAGACTACCATAACTTTGTTTTGCAGCATTACTACAAAGAAGAGCCGCTCGACTTCCAGCAAATTCTTGATGAATGTATGCAGATGGCAGAAGAGTTGCGCCCTATGGTGACAGATACGACGCATCTTTTGCATAGGCTGCGTAAGCAAGATGCCCATATTATGTTTGAGGGAGCGCAAGGTTCTTTGCTCGATATCGATCATGGCACCTATCCTTTTGTAACTAGCTCAAACACGACCGCCGGTGGTACAGCAACCGGTTCAGGTTTTGGTCCTTTGTATCTGGATTATGTGCTGGGCATTACTAAAGCCTATACCACGCGTGTGGGTTCTGGTCCTTTTCCTACCGAACTTTTCGATGATAATGGGCGCCACCTTGCAGAAAAAGGCCATGAGTTTGGCACTACCACAGGGCGTGCGCGTCGTTGTGGTTGGTTCGATGCAGTCGCTTTGCGTTACGCCATCCAAGTCAATTCAGTCTCTGGCTTATGTTTGACCAAGCTTGATGTACTTGATGGTTTGGATGTCATTAAAGTCTGTGTGGCTTACAAGGATAAAGCAGGTAATTTGTTAGAAACGCCTGTCGATGCGGAAGGTTTTGCAGCGGTGGAGCCTGTATATGAAGAAATTCCGGGCTGGAAAGAGTCTACAGTTGGTGCAAAATCTTTAGATGCTTTGCCAGAAGCAGCGCGTCAATACATCCAGTTTATTGAGCAACAAGTGGGTGCGCCTATTGATATTATTTCTACCGGGCCGGACCGTGTAGAAACTATTGTATTGCGTGATCCTTTTGCATAATGCAAGCAAGCGATTAATGTGTAGAAGCCCCTGTTCTTGAAGGGGCTTTTTTTATATATGTGCTTTTTAATGTAAAGCAGCAGAGGCCGGCAAGCGCATCGATTGAGCGGCAGCTAGACGAGCTTGGCGTCTTTCTTGCATCATTTGTTGGGTGACATATTCAGCACGACTTGATCCATTGACTGGCTTGTTGTGCTCGTTACACCAAGAAAGTAGGTCTTCAACATCTACGGGGACTTTCTCGATTAAAATGCCGCGTGTGGCAAAAACTTCAATCATTTCTTCCGTAGTTTGCTTCCACTGCTGATAAGTATCTTCTAAACGTGCCTTATCTTCTGCAATTTCCAATAAACGCTGCCATTGGGACTCTTTAAACCAACAAATACCCGCGCGGCGTTCGAACTCCTGTTTTGTTGAATCCATGGTGTCACCTCATAAAAATTCCGTGTCGCTAAAGTAAGATTTGCAGGGTGCGAACGAATGCGATCTTGCCTTAGAACACAAGTTGCTACACTCTGCACTCAAAGTCTAAAGGATGAGTTAGAGTATAAGTTTTTCGATTAGTGTACAATTTTTGCATGCTTTACCCTAACACGACCTAGAATGCGTACACACTTTAGGCGACCTCAGGTCGTTATTGAAAAAGTGGGGTAATACTTAGTGACAATCAGTCTATGCTTGTACACATTCAGTCTATCACACCCTTGTATAAAATCAGGGATAATATGATAAAGCCATCAGCATGCAGAGAGTTTATGAAAGCCTTGCGAATAAGCAGTGACATGCTGACGACAAAGAGAATTTATCTATCAATCCAGTGAGGTGCGCATACTATCCATTTAAGGTACTTATGTAACCTTTAATGATAAATTGTAACACTTTGTTGGTATAATAAACAATAACCGCATTAGGAACAAGGCAATGGCAGCAAGTTTGGGAGACTTACCTGTTAAGTGGCGCATGAATTTAATGATTGTGTTGGCACTTTGTGCTTTATGCGCTTTGGCATTAAAAAGCATCGTGGATATTCGTGATGAAATGTATGCAGGGCGCCAGTTGCAGTTGGTGACTTTGGTGGATGCTGCAACTGATATATTAGACTTTTTTCATCAACAGCAGCAAGCACAAAAGCTCACACAAGAAGAAGCGCAACAGCAAGCACGCTTGGCCTTGGAGAACATTATTTATGACCAAAATGAATATGTTTGGGCAATAGATTATCAAGCCGTAACCCAAATACATGGCGGCAATCCTAGTATCAAAGGTCGTAGCCTAATGGATTTTAAAGATCCAAATGGCAAATATGTGTTTAAAGAAATTGTTAGTTTGGCCAGTGGCGGTAAAGATAACTACTTTGTCCGTTATGCTTGGCCAAGAGCAGGACAAACCACACCAGAAGAAAAAGAATCTTTTGTACAAGTTTTTCAGCCTTGGAAATGGATTGTTGGTTCTGGGGTATACATTGAAGATATTAAGCATCATGTACAGCAAGAAATGCTCAAAATGTCTGGGATTGTTGGGGCGATCACTTTGGTATTATTAGCAACTTCTTGGTGGATCTCGCGCTCAATTTTGCAGCCTTTAGAAAAAATTACTACAGTGATGCAAGCGGTGGGGGAGGGTGATTTACGTCAACGTGTTGATTTGGCTTCTAAAGATGAATTAGGGCGTGTATCTGTGTGCATTAATCGTACTTTGGAGCATTTTCAATCCTTGATTCATCAACTGGCAACTTCAAGCCAACAAGTTCGTTCTGCAGCAGAGCAACTCGCTGCAACCGCAGAGCAGACAAGCCAAGGTTTACGTCAGCAAACCGAAGAAACCGAGCAGTTAGCAACGGCGATGAACCAGATGGCAAGCACGATTCAGGCGGTGGCACAAAGTGCTTCGGAAGCTTCTTTAGCGACTTGTGCAGTGGATCAGGAAGCAGATGAAGGCAATCAAGAAGTAGAAGAAACCGTACATAAAATTCTTGGTTTAGCTAATGAATTAGAAGATGCGATGAATGTCGTGCGCCAGCTCGAAAGTGAAACAGAGCAAATTGTTAGTGTGCTTGAGGTCATTCAAGGGATTTCTGAGCAGACAAACTTACTAGCTTTAAACGCAGCAATTGAGGCCGCGCGTGCTGGTGAATCCGGACGAGGCTTTGCTGTCGTTGCCGATGAGGTGCGCCAGTTAGCACAGCGTACTCAGGCATCTACCGGAGAAATCCGTACCATGACGGAGCGTTTAAGTACGAGCGTACAGCAGGCGGTTGAGGTAATGCAGTTAAGCCGTGAACATGCAGATGACAGTGTGAAGACGGCACAACGTGCAGGCGAAGAAATTAAACGTATCGTGAACCACGTTGATCGTATTCGAGACATGAGTGCTATGGTCGCTTCTGCAACTGAGCAGCAAAGTAGTGTGGCTGAAGAAATTAACCGTAACCTTACCAATATCACACAAGTGGTGGATGATACTTCTATGGGAGCGGATCAAGTAGCAGCAAGTAGCGAGCAATTGTCTGCACTTGCGGTGAGCTTGCAAGAGCAAATTAGCCGTTTTCGCACCTAGGGTGATAAGTGGTAGCTAGGGCAATTGATGCCCTAGCGAACCGGTTAGAGAATTTCTAGGTGAGTAACTTTCTGTAAGCCACGTGGTAATAAGTGGCCTCGATGCCCTCGATTACCTTGATAAGTAGCCAAATCCTCATCTTGCAAACTAAGATGACGTTTGCCAGCATGTAACCGCAAGCCTGCTTGGGCAGGTAAAGCCAAAGCATAAAGAAGGCAGTCATCGGTTTGTGCACCCAGATCAAGTAATTTTTGTCCTTTCCCCTTGCTCATTGAAGTCAGTTGCTGTGCAGGAAAAACCAGCAAATACCCTTGTTGACTAATCAAGGCGACGCGTATGTTTGCAAGATCCGCCTCGTGCTCTGCAAGCAAGATAGGGGCTAGCGCATGCGCACCTTCTGGAACTTTTAAACACGCTTTACCATTACGCTGTTTCGTCGTCATTTCGCTTAAGGTACAGCAAAAACCATAACCTGCACTGGACATCAAAGCCCACTGACTGTGCACTGGGCCTAGAGCAAGGCCACAAATTGCTCCTTCTAATTTTAAGCGGTTGCTGATAGGTTCACCTTGGCTGCGTGCAGAAGGCAAAGTATGAGCAGCCAAGCTGTAAGTACGACCTTGCGTATCAACCAATACGACTTGCTGATCATTTTTACCATAAGCTGCATAAGCAAACCCATCGCCTGCCTTGTAACTCAGGTTTTTAGCATCAATATCATGGCTTTTAGCAGCACGAATCCAACCTTGTGCAGATAAAATGACAGTAATAGGATCAGCACCAATGAGTTCAACTTCCGTAAGGGCTTTAGCCTGCTGGCGCTCGACTAAAGGAGTACGACGCGCATCAGCAAATGTCTGTTGCCAGTGGCGAAGTCCTTGAGCAATAACCTTATCTAAGGCCTGCGAGCTTGCGAGCTGATCTTCTAATTGTTGTGCTTCTTGGGAAAGTTGTTGTTGCTCCTGCTGTAATTTTTGCACTTCTAAGCGCGCAAGCTGGCGTAGTTTGAGTTCTAAAACTGCTTTTGCTTGGGCTTCAGACAGAGGTAAGTGAGCTTGTAAAGCATCTAAGGGATGATTTTCTTCACATAAAAGCGCTAAAACTTGGTTGAGATGATCAAAAGCAATTTGTAAACCTTGTAAAATATGCAGGCGTTTTTGTATCTGAGAGAGTTTATGCTGTAGGCGCTTGCGCACTTGTTGGCGACGAAATTCTAGCCATTCGCTTAAATATTGACGTAGGTTTTTAACCTGCGGACGGCCATTGAGGCCGATCATATTTAAATTAACTCGATAGTTTTTTTCTAAGTCTGTAGTCGCAAATAAATGCGCCATAAACGTTTGTACATCTGTACGCGTAGATTTCATGATGAGCACTAAGCGCGTGGGGTGTTGATGATCAGACTCATCACGTAAATCAACCAGCATAGGCAACTTTTTTGCCTGCATTTGTGTGGCAATTTGCTCAAGGATGCGCGCGCCTGAAACCTGATACGGTAAGGCTTCAATAATAATTTCGTTCCCATCTTGACGCCAACAAGCTCGCAGCTTCAGACTACCACGTCCAGTTTCGTAGATGCGTAACATATCTTCCTTTGAAGTGATAAGCTCTGCACCTGTAGGATAATCTGGAGCCGGAAGGTATTGGCACAGCTCAGCTATAGAAGCCTGAGGATGTGCAAGTAAATGCAAACAGGCTTGTACCACTTCTTGGAGGTTGTGCGGTGGAATATCGGTTGCCATACCAACGGCAATGCCTGTACTACCATTAAGCAAGAGGCTGGGCAAACAGGCAGGGAGTACTTTCGGTTCTTTTAACGTACCATCAAAATTTGCTTGCCAGTCCACAGCACCTTGGTATAGCTCGCTAAGAAAAATCTCGCTCAATGGGGTTAAACGTGCTTCTGTATAACGCATGGCAGCAAAAGATTTGGGATCATCTGCGCTTCCCCAGTTACCTTGGCCATCAATTAAGGGGTAACGCCAAGAAAAAGGCTGTGCCATCAATACCATAGCTTCATAACACGCGGCGTCTCCATGAGGGTGGTATTTGCCTAATACATCCCCCACAGTGCGCGCAGATTTTTTGTGCTTGGCTTGCGCAGAAAGACGTAACTCACTCATCGCGTAAACAATGCGTCTTTGAACAGGTTTTAAACCGTCGCCCAAATGTGGTAGCGCGCGATCTAAAATAACGTACATGGAATAGTCCAAATAGGCATTTTCCGTGTAGGTACGTACAGATAAAGATTCATTTTGAGTCGCTAATACAGATGAGGCGACAGGATTTTCAGTAGAGAAAATTTCACTCATCAAAATCTCGCATATTTTAGGTTGGCATGTATAAGCCTGGTGTAAGCCAGACGATAATCCTTCTATAATCCTACCTGTTTAGGGTGAATTAAATGGGGCTTGACTATGATTTTAAAAGATTATAACCATCGTCCAGATGCAGATCCTCGTTCAGAGGATAACTGTGCTGAAGTGGCGAGCAGGTTGCGCAATGCCTTTCGCACGAATGAAGACGTTTTGGTGCTTAATGATGTACCTATTGCGATAGAACATCGCACCGTCAATGTAGATCAGGTCGTGCTGCACTCCTATGGTATTACTTTGATCAATAGCCGTACCCTATATGGCAAAATTGAAGTGAACTATCGCCACGAATGGAGTCGGGCGCTTAAAGGTCGCGATTTACCGATGGAAAATCCCATCGAGTTGTTTAAATACGTGAGTCGACATTTACGCAATAAACTTGTGAAGCACACGGCTCAAGTTTTAAGTAAGGCCAATGGTATTCAAAAAACCTTTGATGTTTTGCCGATTGATGTCGTTTTTGTTCAAGCGCCTAAGTCGAATATTCAAGGTTCAGTCGAATATGATTTTTGTTGAACAGCTCACGCAAATGATCACGCGGAGTTTTAGTTCTTATAAAAAGCGTGAGTTTCAAACCTTTGGTGGAATTGATGTGTTTAAATTCTTGCCATCGGATATGTATGCTACCGCAGATCTGCTGTTAGGCAACGAAATTGATCGTGCAAAATATCCAACATTAAACAACCCTGCGGTACTGAAGAAAAATACGCAAGTGGGTAAACCTGTGATTGTGCGCGTGCATAGTCGACGGCCGATTCGTATTATTAAGGCGAAAGATATTCGCCCTAGTCGTAAAAAAGTTGATGCGGATACTTCTTCCGGCTGATTAAACTTGTCCTTGTTGGGATAACCAATGGCGTCGATCCAAAGAGCGTTTGCGTGCCAGCAGCATATCAAGGAAACGCTCGGTTTCTTGTGTATTATCTAACGTGAGCTGTAATAATCGCCGTGTATCTGGGGCCATAGTGGTTTCACGAAGTTGCATGGGATTCATTTCCCCCAATCCTTTAAAGCGTGTCACTTGTGCAGAAGTTTTGGGGTGAGTTTTGCTCAGGTGAGCGAGTAAAGCTTCTAGCTCGTTCTCGTCAAGGGCGTAGTGGACTTCTTTGCCTACATCAACACGGTACAAGGGAGGTAAAGCAACAAATAAGTGTCCCTGTTGCACAAGCGCCGGAAAGTGGCGTACAAATAAAGCACATAATAAAGTAGCAATGTGCATCCCATCTGAGTCTGCATCGGCAAGAATACAGACCTTGTGATAACGTAAGCCACTCAGATCCGAATTTGCAGGATCTATGCCTAAAGCAACAGCAATATCATGGACTTCTTGGGAAGCAAGCACTTGGTGTGCATCAACTTCCCAAGTATTGAGGATTTTACCACGCAAAGGCAAAATCGCTTGATATTCACGGTCGCGTGCTTGTTTCGCAGAGCCACCTGCCGAATCTCCTTCCACCAAAAAAAGTTCCCCTAACCTTGGATCTTGGCTGGTGCAATCGGCTAATTTACCGGGTAAGGCGGGGCCTGCGCTGACACGTTTACGCAGCACTTTTTTGCTGGCACGTGTACGTTGTTGCGCACGCTGAATCATCCATTCTGCAAGGGTGAGTGCAATTTCTGGGTGTTGATTAAGCCAGAGGCTAAAGGCATCTTTAATCACTCCAGTGACAAAAGCTGCACATTGGCGTGAAGCAAGCCGCTCTTTTGTTTGTCCAGCAAATTGCGGTTCTGGCCATTTCACTGACAGGATATAAGTACAGGTATCCCAAACATCTTCAGGCGCTAGTTTGAGGCCGCGAGGAAGCAAATTTTTCAAATCGCAAAATTCGCGCATGGCCTCCAGCAAGCCGGTACGTAAACCATTAACATGTGTTCCACCTTGTGCTGTAGGTATTAGGTTGACGTAGCTTTCATTCAGTCCCTCACCACCTTCAACTAGCCAAGTCAGCGCCCAATCAAGTTGTTCGTTCTCCGTGGCAAATTGGCCGCTAAACACAGGATCAGGACAATAGCTAGACGCGCTGTACAAGCTTTGTTTGAGATAATCAATCAAGCCTTGCTGATAACACCAATGAACTTCTTCACCTGTGGTCTCATCGTGAAAGCTGACTTGTAAACCAGAGCATAAAACTGCTTTGGCTTTGAGAACATGTTGCAAGCGTGCAACGGAGAAGTTGGCGTAATCAAAATATTGCGGATCTGGCCAAAAGCGCACCAAGGTACCGCGTGTCCGTGCGCCGATTTGAGCAATTTGCGTCAGTTCTTGGGTTTTCTCGCCATGAGCAAAGGCAATCTGATAATGCCCACCGTCACGTTTGATTTCTACTTGTAAGCGTGCGGACAACGCATTGACTACAGAGACCCCCACGCCATGCAAGCCTCCGGAAAACTGATAGTGCTGGTTAGAGAACTTACCGCCGGCATGCAGACGCGTCAAAATTAGTTCTACCCCTGAAACGCCATGCTCGGGGTGGATATCTATCGGCATACCTCGGCCATTATCTTGCACACTTAAGGAGTGATCTTGGTGTAACGTCACACGAATTTGGGTCGCAAATCCGGCCAAAGCTTCATCAACACTATTATCAATGACTTCTTGCGCAAGGTGATTCGGGCGGCTGGTATCTGTATACATCCCAGGGCGTTTGCGTACCGGATCTAGACCACTGAGCACCTGTATAGACTGGGCATTGTAAGAGGTATTCATAGATAAAAAGACTTTAAAGATAAAACAGTTGGCAAAAGGAAAGCCAATGTAACTTAAATCCGTGTGGATGTGCAGCTTTTAATGAGGATGGCAAGTTTTAGTAAAGTACTCGGGGATTAAAAAAGCCAGCAAAGATGGGATGTAAGCGTCGAAATCCTGAAAGCCATGATCCCCGCCTTGGATGAGATGGCAAGCAGCAGGAGAAAAGTAATCGAGTGCTTGGCGATAGTCTAAAACTTCATCGCCTGTTTGTAGGAACACACGGAGTTGTGCACGTATTTTAGGAGAGCAAGTAGGGAGCTCTAAATCAGCAATCTGCTCAAGGTGTGCTTGTGTTAGTTGGTAAGTTTCTTGTGTATATAAATTTTGTTGTGGCCCTAAATAGGCGGGTAACAAACGGGTTGGCCAGACAGCGGGATTAATCAAAACTGCTTTATGTGCGTATCCTTTGGCAAGGAGCCAGTGGCTATAAAATCCACCTAGAGAACTGCCCACAAGCAACACAGGGCCAGCACTTGCACAACAGGTATCAACCAGAGTTTGGCAAGCGGTTTGTGGCCAATGAGATAATTGGGGAACTTGATAGTCCAGCTTAGGGGCATGACATGCGAGATAGGATGCTAAAGCCTGCGCTTTATAGGATGCAGGCGAGCTGTTAAATCCATGAACATAAACAAGGCGCATACGCAGAGTCTCGGCAAGTTTTATAGGGCATGACAATAGGCAAGCAACCCTTGAGTAGAGGGATCAAAAGTCTCGGCTTCTTTTGCAATTAAGGCTGCTTGGGTACTATGTGCAATATGCTTGCCTAACTCAACGCCCCATTGATCAAAAGGATTGATACCCCAGATGCAGGCTTGTACAAAGACCTTGTGTTCATACAAAGCGATTAAAGCCCCTAACTGGAAAGGGGTAAGGGATTCAAACATTAAAGTGGTTGAGGGTTGCTCGCCTCGATAGCGTCGGTAGGCTTCAGGGCGGGGTTCTGGTGCTGCTGCATCGCCGAGCATCAGTAAGCGTGATTGGGCAAAGCAATTGGCCAAAGTCATTTGATGTTGATTTTGGAGATGGAGGCGTGCTTGTGTCTCGGGAATATTTTGATAACGCTGAGCCGTAGCAATAAAATCACAAGCGACTCTTTGAGTTCCTTGGTGCAATAGCTGATAAAAAGCATGTTGTGCATTGGGGCCAACTCCTCCCCAAAGGATAGGACAGGTCGCATAATCAAGCGTTTGCCCTTGCGTATTGACAGATTTACCGTTGGATTCCATTTCTAGTTGAGCAAGATAATCTGGGAAGTGTGCTAAACGTCCGTCATAAGGCAAAATAGCTAGGGTATGTATGCCAAGAAAATTAATATTCCAAATCCCAACAAGCGCCATTAAAACTGCCAAATTATCCTGCCAAGGTGCTTGCTGAAAGGCGAGATCTAGTTGGTGAGCGCCAGCCAGCAAGGCTTTAAAATGTGCCATGCCAAGGCTTAAAGCAATCGGCAAACCGATGCAAGACCATAAAGAATAGCGGCCACCGACCCAATCCCACAAAGTTAACTGGTGTTCTTTCGCGATACCCCAAGCTTGCATACGCTCTGGATGTGCGGAAACGCCGATAAAGTGCTGACGTTTTAAGCTAGGATGTGCACCCAAAGAACCTTCTAACCAGTGCAACGCTGTGTTGGCATTCGATAAGGTATCCAAAGTGGTAAAAGATTTGGACGAAATAATAAACAAGGTCGTTTTTGGGTTGAGTTTGCTCAATGCTGTCGCTAACTGAGAACCATCCATCGTTGATGCAAAATGAATATTAAGGTGCTGTGCCGCTTGCGGACGCCATTCATGCAAGGCATGTGTCGCCATCAGTGGGCCTAATTCAGAACCACCGACCCCTAAGTTGACAATATCTGTAATAGGATAGCCGCTGACACCACGCCATTGGCGCGCATGAAGCTTAGCAACCAAAGCAGCCATTTTATCAAGGCTGGCATGAATAGGTGTCACTATCTCCTGCCCATCTAACTGTAAACGTGCATGGGCAGGTAAGCGCAAAGCACTATGGAGCGCGGGGCGCTCTTCGGTTGCATTGACCCGAGCGCCAGAAAATTTAGCAGCAATTTTGGCGTCGAGTTGGCATTCTTGCGCTAGTTGGTATAAAAGCTGCAGGGTGTCTTGAGTGAGATGTTGTTTACTAAGATCTAACAAGAAGCCGTTGGCTTGGCGGCTAAAATCTTGAAAACGCCGTGGGTCTTGGTTCAGTTCACGCAGAGAAACCCGTTTTAATTGGCTGGCATGTTGTTGCAATGCTTGCCAGCTTGTGCGTTCTGTTAGCAACTTACTCATAGCTATGCTAATCAACCTCAGCAGGTGGCTGGTATCTTTGGTTGTCTTGGTTACGCAAAATATCCTGTAAACGTGCATCTGGATTTTGCGTACCCTCAACACTTTCTGCTGCAGGCGGGGGTAAAGGCCGGTTTTGTAACCCAGTCCCTGGTTGGCTCTCCAAGCCGAGGCGTTGACGCTCAATTTGTTGTCTGCGTGCCTCTTCAAGACGTTGGCGTGCTTCTTCGCTTAACCTATCTCCAGTTTGTGCTTCCAAAGCCTGTTCTGCTTGACGATTTAAAATCACAATCTCAATGCGTCGGTTAATCGGATTTTGTGGGTCGTCACGCAGAAATAAAGCTGAATCAGATAAGCCAACGACTTGTGCGACACGCCCATCGGGTAAACCACCTTCCATCAGCATACGACGCGCCGCATTTGCACGATTTGCAGAAAGTTCCCAGTTGCTAAAGTAATCTCTATCTGCGTAAGGCGTGGAATCTGTATGCCCGTGAATACTGAGCTTATTATTGACTCGGCTTAAAGTTGGTGTGAGCTGCAATAAAATTTCTGCGAAATAATACTTTAGACGGTCTGAGCCAGCATCAAACATAGGGCGCTGCTGGTTATCGACAATCTGGATATGTAAACCATCTGGGGCAATATCAATAATGAGTTGATCTTTGAATTTATTAAGCACTTCATTGCTTTCTACTGTAGAGAGCAAACTCGCTTTTAGTTCTTCTAAGGTTTCACGTTCAGGTGCACTGCCTAAAGGCTCGGTATCAGCGGTTTGTAATGTCTGGGCTGCTTCAATCTGTTCACTTGCATCAGACGGATTAAAATTATTTAAAATCGTTGGGCTACCACCAAGGTCCACAGCACTTAAACGCCCGACCTTGTCCATATAACCCATAGGGTCAGAAAAGAATTGTTCTAACTCTATTTTTTGTGCCTCTGTGGTGTTGGCAAGCAACCACATCAGCAAGAAAAACGCCATCATAGCAATAGCGAAGTCAGCCATAGCAATTTTCCAAGAGCCACCGTGATGGCCCCCAGAAACTTTCTTAACGCGCTTGATGATAATATTTTGCTTGCCTTCCATGTGAACTCTCTAGCTAGCCTTAACGCGAACGAACATGCTCTTCTAGCTCAACAAAGCTAGGACGCACATTGGATAACAGCATTTTACGTCCAAATTCAACGGATAACTGAGGCGGTACGCCATTCATATTGGCTAATAAACACGCCTTAATGCACTCAAAGGCTTTGGCTTCTTCAAAAGCCTCGTGCTTCATCGCGTGTGACAAAGGCCCGACAAAACCGTAAGAGGCCAAAATACCAAGGAAGGTACCCACTAAAGCGGCTGCAATATGGTGGCCAAGCACCTCAGGAGGTGCGGCAATATCCTGCATGGTAATGGTGATGCCTAACACGGCCGCTACGATACCAAAACCTGGCAGTGCATCTGCAACACTGCCTACCGCATGGGCGGGCTCTTCTAATTCGTGGAGGCGGGTTTCAATTTCGGCATCCATCAAAGCTTCTAGTTCATGCGGTTGCATATTACCTGAACTAATTAAGCGCATGTAATCACAAATAAATTCGACTAAGGTTTCGTGCTTAACGACTGCTGGATAAGCACTAAAAATGGGGCTTTCTTGTGGTTCTTCAATGTCGGCTTCAATTGCAATAATGCCTTCCTTACGGGCTTTATTGAAAAGGTCATACATCATCGCCAGCAAATCCATAAACAGTGCCTTATTAAAGTGGGAACCTGCAAGCAGGCCTGGCACTTTTTTAAAGGTTTCTATAATGACATGTTTAGGATTGGCCGTAAGAAAACCACCAAAGGCCGCACCGCCAATAATGATGATTTCATAAGGCTGCCAAAGCATAATCAAGTTACCATGTGAGAGCACATAGCCCCCAGCCACACTGCCTAATACGACGAGCGCACCTATAAGAAGTAGCATGCCAGTACCTTTATGACGAATAACAGGGAGTCTTCCTTGCAAAACTGGTAAGACTATACAGGTATTTCTAGGGTGCAATAAAGTATCTTGCAGCATTGATGACACATCTTCAAGCAGACGCTTGACACTGTAAACAAGATACGTATAATGCACCCCACATTCAGGCTATGTAGCTCAGTTGGTTAGAGCACATCACTCATAATGATGGGGTCGCAGGTTCAAATCCCGCCATAGCCACCAGAATATCCGGTAAAAGCCTTGTATCAAGGCTTTTGCTTTTTTTACCCTAGAATCAAAAGTTCTAGGTGTTCGAGAGCCAACAAACTTATCTTGGTTTGTTGTAGTTAGTGAGATCCTCGGGTCAAGCTAACTTTAATGGTGGCCCCGTCGGTCCCCTCGCAATGATACCCTGTGAACCTGGTCAGGTCCGGAAGGAAGCAGCCACAGCAGGTGACTCATGTGCCGAGGTGTGGCTGGCGGGGCCATCGCCATTTCGGCATTCAGCATGTGTAATCTATCCCACCTATTTGTCTTTTCTAGGCTTAAATTTCGGCTTTTGTTAACATGGCTGTGGCATATTTAATCTTAGGAGAGCCGCAATCTATGACTTATCAAGTACTCGCACGCAAATGGCGGCCCCGTACATTCCATGAGCTTATCGGCCAAGATGCTGTGCGTCAGGCCTTAGTGAATGCGCTAGATTCTGGGCGTTTACATCATGCGTACTTGTTCACTGGCACACGCGGGGTAGGCAAAACCAGTATTGCGCGTATTTTAGCTAAGTGTCTCAATTGCGAGCAGGGCGTCAGTTCCGTACCTTGCGGTCTGTGTACTAGTTGTCAAGAGATTGATTCTGGCCGTTTTGTAGACTTAATTGAAGTAGATGCTGCGTCACGTACAAAAGTTGAAGATACGCGCGAGTTGCTTGATAACGTGCAATATGCGCCAACACGCGGCCGTTATAAGGTGTACTTGATTGACGAAGTACATATGCTATCGACGCATAGCTTTAATGCTTTGTTGAAAACCTTAGAAGAGCCGCCGCCGCACGTTAAATTCTTGTTGGCAACCACAGATCCACAAAAATTACCGGTGACGATTTTGTCACGTTGTCTGCAATTTAGCCTACGCAATATGACGCCTGCTGCGATTGTGACGCATCTTTCGCGTATTTTGGCGCAGGAAGGGCTTGCTTATGAAGACGCTGCCTTATGGGCCTTAGCGCAAGCAGCGCAAGGCTCTATGCGTGATGCCTTAAGTCTGACAGATCAAGCGATAGCTTTTACGCAAGGCCAATTAGAAGCAAAGCAAGTACGCAGCCTGCTAGGGACTTTAGATCACCAGCACTTATGGCAACTATTGCAAGCTTTAGTGGCGCAAGATGCTGCTAGCTTGTTAGCTGTTGTGGAAGAAATTGCACAATATGCACCCGATTATGATCAAGTATTGCAGGCATTAAGTGCTTTGCTACATCGTATTGCTTTAGCACAAGCCGCGCCCCAAAGCCTTGCGGAAGATTATGGAGATGCACAGCAAGTACGTGAAATGGCCTTGCATTTGCCAGCAGAAGATGTGCATTTATTTTATCAAATAGCGATCCAAAGTCGTCCTGATCTGGCATTGGCACCTGATCCTCAATCAGGCTTAGAAATGACTTTGCTGCGTATGCTGGCATTTCGTCCTCAAGGAATTCCGTATCCACCAGAGCAAGCGCTAGAAGCGCAAGAGAACATTGCCAATGATGTACCTGTACAGAAGATAGAGGTAAAAAAAAACCTTGAACCCCCTGTAGGAGCGGCAGCAATCATACCGGAAACTCAAGTTGTGATTGCAGATATGCCAGCACCCAAGAAGTCAGCCGAGGCAATATCTCCAGCCGGTACCAAAGTGACTCATATGGGGGAAGCTTTTAATCAACAATGGTGCCAAGAGTTTGCGCAAGCGCCTTTTGATGGTCTGGTACGTAATTTGGCTGCAGAGTTAATTATCCATCGGCAAGCAGAAGGTGTGGCGAATCTTTATGTTCCAGCCCATTTGATTCAGTTAGTCTCAGAAGAACGCAAGCAAGTGATTGCGCATTGGTTACAGCAAAAATATGCATTGATTGAATGTGTATGGCTTACGGAATCGCCGCCGCAAAACTGGCTCACGCCTGCCGCCTATGCGTATCAGCAAGCGCAGACTTTGCGACAAGAACTTTTGGTGAATTTACAAGAAGACCCGCAGATTCACGCTTTACAAGAGGCTTTTAGTGCCCAATTGGATCCACAAAGGTTAGAATATAAGCCTTTATAATTCATCTCAATTTTAAGGAGTCATCGCCTATGTTTGGTAAAGGTGGTATGGGCAACTTGATGAAGCAAGCCCAGCAAATGCAAGAAAAAATGCAGAAAATGCAAGAAGAAATTGCTTTGGCAGAAGTCACTGGCGAATCTGGCGCTGGTATGGTCAAAGTGGTGATGACAGGCCGTCATGATGTACGTAAAGTAGAAATTGATCCTAGCTTATTGGAAGAAGATAAGGAAATGCTGGAAGATCTACTGGCCGCTGCGGTGAATGATGCCGTACGTAAAGTAGAGACCCAAAGCAAAGAACGTATGGAAGAGCT
Organism: Allopseudospirillum japonicum; assembly: GCF_900108915.1. Classification (GTDB taxonomy): domain Bacteria; phylum Pseudomonadota; class Gammaproteobacteria; order Pseudomonadales; family Halomonadaceae; genus Pseudospirillum; species Pseudospirillum japonicum. The sequence goes on along the minus strand of NZ_FNYH01000001.1, from coordinate 412,992 downwards.
GACCAACGGGATGGGTTTGCCTCCCGGTTTTAAAATGCCTTTCTAAAACTTACTTTGACATCAGCAGGTTAGGTCACTAGCCTGCCTAAGGTTAATAGAAAATATGCGTTTTTCTCCTCTAATTGACCAATTAATGCAAGCCTTGCGTTGTTTACCAGGGGTAGGGCCGAAAAGCGCACAACGTATGGCATTACATTTGCTAGAACGTGATCCCCAAGGGGCGCAACATCTTATCGATTCCTTGCAGCAAGCTTTAGATAAAGTTGATCATTGCCAACAATGCCGCACACTCAGTGAGACCCCGCTTTGTCCCATATGTGCAGATCCTCGCCGTGATGCCAGCCTTTTGTGTGTAGTGGAAACGCCTGCGGATTTATGGGCCTTAGAGCAAACACAAGGTTATCAGGGGTATTATTTTGTGCTTTTAGGGCGCTTATCGCCTTTGGAAGGTATAGGTCCTGATGATCTAGGGTTAGCCTTTTTGCTGCAACGCTTGCAACAAGCATCGATCCAAGAGCTGATTTTAGCCACTAATCCCACATTAGAAGGGGACACTACAGCTCAGTACATCGCCTTGCGGGCGCGCAATTTAAAGCGCCCGCCTTTAAAAATTACACGCTTAGCTCATGGGGTACCTTTAGGCGGGGAACTAGAATACCTCGATGGTGGTACGCTCGTACGAGCTTTTAGCGGTCGCCAAGTGTATACAGATACATGAGTTTATTTCCTAAAATATCAGCAACGCCCATCGCTTGGGTGGCTCAAGATACGCAGCTTGCGCACTTGTGTACCCAAATATCAACGTCTACCACGGCTTTAGATACAGAGTTTGTTCGTGTCGATACTTTTTATCCGCAACCTGGTTTAATCCAGATGGCAGATGCAAGGGGGCAAATCTATCTATTAGATCCGTTAGTGCTAAAGCAACTTGATCCTCTGCGTACTTTGATGCGCGATAAAAACCAGTTAAAACTGATCCATTCATGTTCTGAAGACTTAGAAGTGTTTTATCAATGGTTGGGCGTGTGGCCGCAAGGTTTACTGGATACACAAATTGCAGCGGCTTTTGCTGGCTTGGGTCAAGGGATTGGTTATCAACGTCTGGTCAGTCAAATTTTGGATATTCATCTTGATAAGGGAGAAACGCGCTCAGATTGGCGTCAGCGCCCTTTAACGGCTTCTCAGTGTGATTATGCTGCGCAAGATGTGCTGTATTTGCATCAAGTATGGGAATATTTGCGTCAACGGCTAGAAGCGCGTGGTTATCTAGCATGGTGTTTACAAGACTGTCAGCACTTAGTACAAGAAGCACAAGAAGGCACCAGCCCGCAAGAAGCTTATTTAAAAGTAAAACAAGCATGGAAGCTACAAGGGGTTCACCTATATGCCTTAAGCCTGCTGTGTGCATGGCGGGAACAGCATGCGCGTGAAGTCAATTTACCGCGTAACCGTTTGGGCTCAGATGCTTTCTTGTGGGAAGTGGCTGCACACCTACCACAGCAAAGAAGTGCGCTGACCCGATTAGAGAATACCCAAGCGGTACCTTTACGACGATACGCAGAAACTTGGCTTGAACTGGTTGCGCAAGCGCGTCAAGCACCTGCTGAAGTATGGCCTTTGGATCTTCCTATACCGACCAGTGCGCATTATAAAAGCCAATTACAAGCACTCAAAAAGGCACTCAAAGCTTTAGCGCACCGGCTAGATTTGCCAACGGAAATACTCGTACGCAAACGCCATTTAATGGACTATTTACATGCGAGTTTGCGTCAACAGGCTTACACCTTACCTATCAGTTGGACTGGTTGGCGGCGTCAGCATTTGCTTCCTGCATTAGAACACGCGTTACAACAAGAGGGAATACGGCCGCCGCCTGTGCAAGAAAGTTAAGATTTTTGGGGTGTTTGCAAGTGTTGTAAACGTTTTAATAAGCTGGAAGTATCCCAGCGTCCACCGCCAATATTTTGTACTTCGGCATAAAACTGATCGACAAGCGCAGTGACAGGAAGAGCAATATCTAATTGACGTGCGGCTTGTAAGCAAATATTTAAGTCTTTACGCATCCAATCCACGGCAAAACCGTGTTCGTATTCGCTGGCAATCATGGTGGCGTGACGGTTTTGCATTTGCCAAGAGCCCGCGGCACCTTGAGAGATGACTTGCATCACTTTATGTGCATCTAAACCGGCATGTTGTGCGAAGTGCAAGCCTTCGGCAAGCCCTTGGACTAGGCCGGCAATGCAAATTTGATTAACCATTTTGGTGAGTTGGCCACTGCCTGCCGGTCCCATCAAGGTGACAGCGCGTGCATAAGTTTGCATCACACTTTGTACGCGTTCAAAGGCACTAGTTTCTGCACCACACATAATGGTTAATACGCCATTTTGTGCCCCTTGCTGACCACCAGAAACAGGGGCATCAATAAAATCTAAACCTTGTTCACTGCATGCCACAGCTAACTCTTGTGCAAGTTGGGCAGATACAGTGGAATGATCAATCAAAACGCCACCAGCACCTAGGGTGCTCAGTACACCTTCCGTGCCTAAAGTGACTTGGCGCACATCTTCATCATTGCCTACGCAGATAAAAACTAAATCTGCGTCTTGTGCCGCTTCGGCTGGGGTGTTGGCATAAGTGCCTTGGTATTCTTCAACCCAGGCAGCAGCTTTGCTAGTGGTACGATTGTACACGCATACACCATACCCAGCTCGAGCAAGGTGACCTGCCATGGGGTACCCCATCACGCCTAGGCCAATAAAGGCAATTTTAGCGGTTTTATTTTGCATATTAAATGCTCCTAAAAGATTTAAAATTCGGTGATAATCGAAAAAAAAGGAAGCCCCGTAGGGCTCCCTTAAGATGGCTAATCAGTCAGGATTAAACCCTTATTTTTTAGGGTAATCACGCGTTTCATGGCCTTGATATAATTGACGTGGACGGCCAATTTTATACTCACCACTAATCATTTCATTCCAGTGAGAGATCCAGCCAATGGTACGACTCATCGCGAAAATCACGGTGAACATATTGGTTGGAATCCCAATAGCTTTGAGGATAATACCTGAGTAGAAGTCAACATTTGGATACAATTTGCGCTCAATGAAGTATTCATCTTCAAGTGCAATTTCTTCCAAACGTTTAGCAATATGTAACTGAGGATCGTCAGAACGATTAAGTTCTTTTAATACTTCGTCACAAGTTTTTTTCATTACTTTAGCGCGTGGATCAAAGTTACGATAAACGCGGTGGCCAAAGCCCATGAGTTTGAAAGGATCATCCTTGTCTTTAGCACGTTGAATAAAGCGTTGGATGTTTTCCTCGGAATCATCACCGATTTCATCGAGCATATTCAATACGGCTTCGTTTGCACCACCGTGGGAAGGTCCCCAAAGTGCAGCAATACCTGCGGCGATACAAGCGAAGGGGTTAGCGCCCGTGGAACCAGCAAGACGTACGGTTGAGGTCGAGGCATTTTGCTCGTGATCCGCATGCAACATAAAAATGCGGTCCATAGCTTTTGCCAAGACAGGATTAGGTTTGTAGTCTTCGCAAGGGGTAGCAAACATCATATACAGGAAGTTTTCTGCATAAGACATATCATTGCGAGGATACATAAAGGGTTGACCAACTGAGTATTTATAGCTCATTGCTGCCATAGTTGGCATTTTAGCAATTAAACGATACGCAGAGACTTCACGGTCGTGTGGATCATTGATATCTAAAGAATCATGGTAAAACGCAGACAAAGCACCAACTACGCCGCACAAAATTGCCATAGGGTGTGCATCGCGGCGGAAGCCTTTGTAAAACTGAGTTAGTTGCTCATGTACCATGGTATGACGGCGAATTGTGCTTTCAAAGCGTTCACTTTCTGCCGCGTCAGGTAACTCACCGTTGAGTAGCAAATAACACAACTCAAGATAATCTGAATTTTCAGCGAGCTGCTCGATAGGGTAGCCCCGGTGCAAAAGGACACCTTTACCCCCATCGATATAAGTGATTTTGGAATCACAAGATGCAGTGGACACAAAACCTGGGTCATAAGTGAATAACCCATGTGCCATTAATCCGCGCACGTCGATAACGTCAGGACCTGTGGTTCCAGAGTAGATCGGGAGCTCGACCTGCTGATCAAGTCCGGGTACCGTTAGCAGCGCTTTCTTGTCAGCCATTCTGGCCTCCTTCTTATTAATGAGTTCATACTTGCCATGCCCAAATTTACGGACCGACCAAATATAGAAGGATAAGCGCGATTGTCAATTATCCAAAAAGTGTACAGTAATTAGACGAAGCCTTGTTAAAATTAGCAAGCTGAAGAAGGTTTGATTTCTTATACAAGCCGATTCGCACGCGGCTAAGGCGAAAATAGGGTACATGTATGGGGCCTAGGTTTTATTGTAATCATACGTCCAAATCCCTATAATCCGGAGCCGCATGGAATAAGGCGGGAGTGGCAGTCTCAGATCCAGCTTAAGATCTTTTATCTAAGTGGTTTTGTACTGCGCTTCCTGTAACCACCGCTTGACCTATTTTCGCAATAGGCAGGCCAAGAGAGTGTGTAAGAGCCGTGAATAGCAAAAGACCTGTAAACCTCGATCTGCAAACGATCAAGCTCCCTCTCCCAGCGGTTGCCTCTATCTTACACCGCATCACGGGTGTAATTTTGTTCCTCGGTCTAATCTTCATGTTTTGGGCGCTGGATGTATCACTCTCCTCCCAGGAAGGTTTCGAGGCAGTTAAAGGCACACTGCAAGAGAGCTTTTTTGCCAAGCTAGTACTTTGGGGCATGTTATCTGCACTTGCTTACCATCTTGTAGCTGGTGTTAAGCACTTAATTATGGACTTGGATATTGGTGTGACGCTTGAAGGTGGTATGCGCGGTGCGCAACTAACTTTAGCAATCTCAGCAATCCTAGTCGTCTTGGCGGGAGTATGGGTATGGTAACTAACATTACAAACTTTGGTCGTAGTGGCTTGTCCGACTGGTTGATGCAACGTGCAAGCGCCGTCGTTTTAGCCCTGTACACCCTGTATATGGTCGGATTTTTCCTGACGACCTCGCATTTAGACTATGCAACTTGGAGTGGATTATTCCAAGGAACAGGCATGCGTATTTTTAGCCTGTTAGCGTTGATTTCTCTTGCTGCACACGCTTGGATTGGTCTTTGGACTGTGTCTACCGACTACATCAAGCCGACAGGTATTCGCCTTGGCTTCCAAGTTGTCGTTATTTTAGCCATGTTTGCCTACCTGGTGTGGGGCGTTCAAGTATTGTGGGGAGCATAACCGATGGCCAACCTTCGTACCCTGAGTTTTGATGCAGTCATCATTGGTGGTGGCGGTGCTGGTATGCGTGCTGCGCTTCAGCTCGCACAATCTGGTAAGCGTACCGCGGTAATCACTAAGGTCTTTCCAACGCGTTCGCATACAGTGTCAGCTCAAGGTGGGATCACTTGTGCGATCGCAAGTGCTGACCCAAATGATGATTGGCGCTGGCATATGTACGATACCGTCAAAGGATCGGACTATATCGGTGATCAAGACGCCATCGAGTATATGTGTTCTGAGGGCCCTAAAGCAGTATTTGAGCTTGAGCACATGGGCTTACCTTTCTCGCGCTTTGACAATGGCCGTATTTATCAGCGTCCTTTCGGTGGTCAATCGAAAGACTTTGGTAAAGGTGGTCAAGCCGCGCGTACTTGTGCTGCTGCTGACCGTACAGGTCATGCTTTATTGCATACCCTGTATCAAAATAACCTGAAAAATAACACCACCTTCCTCAATGAGTGGTATGCCGCTGATTTGGTAAAAAACCAAACTGGCGACGTAGTTGGTGTGATCGCGATTTGTATCGAAACAGGTGAAACTGTTTACGTGAAATCTTTAGCGACTGTGCTAGCTACAGGTGGTGCGGGACGTATCTATGCTTCTACAACCAACGCCTTGATCAACACAGGTGATGGTATTGGTATGGCGTTGCGTGCAGGGATTCCTGTACAAGATATCGAAATGTGGCAGTTCCACCCAACGGGTATCGCAGGCGCGGGCGTGTTGGTGACCGAAGGCTGTCGTGGTGAGGGTGGCTATCTGGTCAATAAAGATGGCGAACGCTTTATGGAGCGCTATGCACCAAACGCAAAAGACCTTGCAGGTCGTGATGTAGTGGCGCGCTCTATGGTGATGGAGATCCTTGAAGGCCGTGGTTGTGGCGAGAAAGGTGATCATGTGTACTTGAAGCTAGATCATCTAGGTGAAGAAGTACTGCATAAGCGTCTGCCTGGGATTTGCGAACTGTCAAAAACTTTCGCACATGCTGATCCGGTCAAAGCACCTGTACCTGTAGTACCAACTTGTCACTATATGATGGGTGGTGTGGCCACGAATATTCATGGTCAGGCGATTACACAAGATGACAAGGGCCAAGATAAGATTGTTAATGGTCTGTATGCTGTAGGTGAAGTTGCTTGCGTATCTGTACACGGTGCTAACCGTCTGGGCGGTAACTCCTTGTTAGATTTAGTCGTCTTTGGTCGTGCAGCAGGTCTTTACATTGAGAAGGCTTTGTCTGAAGGCATCGAGTATCAAGAAGCTAGCCAAGATGACGTTGATGCAGCTATGGCACGCTTGAACCGTTGGAACGAATCCAGCACAGGTGAGTCTGTACCTGAGTTACGCGCAGAACTACAAGAAACCATGCAAAACTATTTCGGTGTATTCCGTGATGGTAAATACATGGTGGAAGGCATCCAAAAACTGGAAGAACTGCGTGAGCGTATTGGTAACGCGCAACTGCACGATAAGAGCCAAGCGTTTAACACAGCACGTATCGAAGCGCTAGAGTTGGATAACCTGCTAGAAGTTGCTGAAGCAACTGCCATTGCAGCCAATGAGCGTAAAGAAAGCCGTGGCGCACATAGCCGTTATGATTATCCAGATCGTGACGATGAAAACTGGCTCAAACACTCCCTGTACTTCCCGACTGATAAGCGTGTAGGTCAGCGTGACGTTAATTTCTCGCCTAAGACTGTACCTACATTCGAGCCGAAAGTACGTACTTACTAACCTGTACCGTACCTGTTTAAGGGAGAAGTAAAGATGCTTCAGGTTAACGTATATCGCTACAATCCAGAAACCGACTCTGCACCTTACATGCAAGAGTTCCAAGTTGACACCAAAGGTCGCGACCTGATGGTGCTGGATGTACTTCATCTGATTAAAGAACAAGATAATGCTTTTGCGTATCGTCGTTCTTGCCGTGAAGGTGTTTGCGGCTCGGATGGTATGAACATGAATGGCAAAAATGGTTTGGCCTGTGTGACTGCTTTGTCTGAAGTAGTTGAAGATGGCAAACTCATTGTACGCCCTTTGCCAGGCTTGCCTGTGATTCGTGATTTAGTGGTTGATATGTCGCTCTTCTACAAGCAGTATGAGCGTATTCAGCCTTACTTGCTCAACGATACACCCGCACCTGCAATTGAACGCCTGCAATCGCCTGAAGAGCGTGATAAGCTTGATGGCTTGTACGAGTGTATCTTGTGTGCTTGTTGTTCAACGTCTTGTCCGTCTTTCTGGTGGAATCCAGACAAGTTTGTTGGTCCTTCTGGTCTTTTGCAAGCTTATCGCTTCTTGGCAGATAGCCGTGATACTGCAACGCGTGAGCGTCTTGCACAACTTGATGATCCATTTAGCGTTTTCCGCTGCCGTGGTATCATGAACTGTGTGAATGCGTGTCCTAAAGGCTTGAACCCAACCCGCGCGATCGGGCATATTCGTGATATGCTATTGCACAATGCAACCTAGGCCTTGTCATGATTCTAGGTTAGGATCTGTCAGTTGCTAGGTAACAAGTAGCGCTTTTCGATAAAACAACGACCTTTGTAGAAGGCACTTTTTTATTTGAATAAGTGTATAATTGTAGCATGAGTGAAGCCGGTGCCTTTGCCCGGCTTCATTCGAATTTGAGTTATTAGTCAGGGGAATACGGGGCGTACCCGTCTATCTGCAGTGATTAAAGGTCAATGTGGGTTCTGGTGTTACCTGCTAACAAGAAACCTAACAGCGTCTATGCCATGAGCTTACTTAGGTGCTTTACAATACTCTTAGGAGTATTTTTTGTGCTTAAATAACGACCTATCAGTCACAAGCGGATCAGCTCCCCTTCATGCAGGGTGAATAAGAATGCAAGAAGGCACAATGGAGTTAATGTGGAGTACTTCCCATGTTTATGGGGGGAACGCCCATTATGTTGAAGAACTATACGAACAATACTTAACTGACCCCAATGCTGTTCCTGAAGCATGGCGCGATTATTTTAATACTTTGCCCCGCCCTGAAGGTGCGCCTGCTCAAGATACACCACTGGCCCCCATCCGAGACCATTTTGAATTACTTGCTAAAACACGTCGCCCTTTGGGAGGAGCCGTTGCCGGTGTCACCTCAGAGCAAGATAAAAAGCAAGTGCGTGTCCTTCAGTTAATTAATGCTTACCGTTTCCGTGGTCACCAAAAAGCTGCCTTGGACCCGTTAGGCTTAATGCAACGTGAATCAATACCTGATTTGGACTTAGCCTATCACCAGCTCTCAAGTGCCGATTTGGATACTGAATTCCAAACCGGCTCTTTGTTTATTGGGAAAGAGCGTGCCACTTTAGGCGAAATTCTTAGCGCCCTTGAAAAAACTTACTGCAGCACTGTTGGTGCTGAGTTTATGCATATTGTTGATACAGAAGAAAAACGTTGGTTGCAACAGCGTTTTGAATCTGTACGTTCTAAACCTGAATACAGCGAAGATAAACGCAAGCATTTATTAGAGCGTTTAACGGCTGCAGAAGGCTTAGAGAATTATCTAGCAAGTCGCTATCCTGGAACCAAACGTTTTGGTTTAGAAGGTGGTGAATCCTATATTCCTATGATGGATGAAATCATCCAGCGTTCAGGCTCATATGGGGTAAAAGAAGTTGTCATCGGGATGGCGCACCGAGGACGTTTAAATACGCTCGTAAACATTTTGGGTAAAAGCCCTGCTGAGCTATTCGACGAGTTCGATGGTAAAAAAATGTTTGCCGATGGCTCAGGTGATGTTAAATACCACCAAGGCTTTAGCTCCAATGTGATGACATCTGGAGGAGAAGTACACCTTGCGATGGCTTTCAACCCGTCGCATCTAGAGATTGTCTCTCCTGTAGTAGAAGGTTCTGTACGTGCGCGTCAGGATCGTCGTAATGATGAGAAAGGTGAAAGTGTTTTGCCTATCTCTATTCACGGGGATTCGGCGTTCGCAGGTCAGGGTGTGGTGATGGAAACTTTCCAAATGTCACAAACCCGGGCCTACAAAACCGGTGGCACCATCCATATTGTGATTAATAACCAAGTGGGCTTTACCACATCTAAGCGTGAAGATACACGTTCTGCGGAATACTGCACTGAAGTGGCTAAAATGGTGCAAGCACCTATTTTCCACGTGAATGGTGATGATCCCGAAGCCGTTTTGCATGTCACGCAAGTCGCTGTTGATTACCGTCAGCAATTTAAAAAAGACGTAGTGATTGATCTGGTATGTTACCGCCGCCGTGGTCACAACGAAGCAGATGAACCTTCAGGTACTCAGCCTCTGATGTACCAGAAAATTAGTAAACACCCAAGTACGCGTGCTTTGTATGCTAAATATTTGGTTGAATCCCAAATCATTAGTGCAGAAGATGACAAACAGTTAGTCGAAGATTACCGCGAAGCTTTAGTCAATGGTCAACATGTAGCCAACTCTTTGGTTAAAGAGCCAAATAAAGCCTTGTTTGTTGATTGGACACCTTATTTAGGGCACGAATGGACGGCGAAAGGTGAAACAGGTGTCTCCTTAAAGCGTTTGCAGGAGCTGGCACAAAAGCTGTGTGAATTCCCTGAAGGCTTCCAGTTGCAGCGTCAAGTTGCCAAGATCTATGAAGATCGTAAAAAGATGTTGGCCGGTGCTATGCCCATGAACTGGGGTTTTGCAGAAACGCTTGCCTATGCCACCTTATTGGATGAAAAACATCCAATCCGGATTACAGGTCAGGATGTAGGGCGTGGTACCTTCTCGCATCGTCATGCCGTGGCGCATAATTACAAAGATGGTTCTACTTATGTGCCTTTGCAAAACTTGAGTGCAGATCAACCACGCATGACCATTCATGATTCTTTCCTTTCGGAAGAAGCCGTGCTGGCATTTGAATACGGCTATGCAACCACTGATCCTAGTGCGCTAGTGATTTGGGAAGCTCAGTTTGGTGATTTTGCTAATGGTGCACAGGTCGTTGTTGATCAGTTTATCTCTTCAGGCGAAACCAAATGGGGTCGTTTGTGTGGTTTGACGATGTTGTTACCACACGGTTTTGAAGGTCAGGGTCCAGAACACTCTTCAGCGCGTTTAGAGCGTTACCTGCAACTTTGTGCCGAGCATAATATGCAAGTGTGTGTACCAACGACGCCTGCACAAATCTTCCATTTATTGCGTCGTCAGGTGATACGTCCTTTGCGTAAACCTTTAATTGTGATGTCGCCTAAGAGCTTGCTGCGTCATCCTAAAGCAATTTCTACTTTGGAAGAGTTATCACAGGGTAGCTTCCAAACTGTGATCCCAGATACACAAGTAGAAGCCGCCAAGGTTGAGCGTCTCGTGCTCTGTTCAGGTAAGGTCTACTATGATCTAGTAGCCAAACGTGACGAGCTAGGTTTAGATAATCTTGCGATTGTACGTATCGAGCAGCTCTATCCTTTCCCTGAGGATGATTTAGCGGCTACTTTGCAAGACTGTACTCAGTTAAAATCTGTTGTATGGTGCCAAGAAGAGCCACAAAACCAAGGGGCTTGGTACTCAAGCCAGCACCATATGCGTCATGTGTTAAAAGGCTTGAATCCTGAGTTAGAGCGAAACTTGGAGTTTGCAGGTCGCCCTGCTTCAGCAGCACCTGCTTGTGGTTATGCGTCTGTACACGCAGAACAGCAAGCGCGTTTAGTTGATGAAGCTTTAGGCGTTGCAGCTCAGGCATAGCCGCTTAGCTTGAATGCTAGGCCAACGAACCTTAGTGGGACAGCCTACTTGATTGACCTCAAGTAGGTTCCGAACTTACTCAAAAGAATAACGCTGTAAGGACTAAACATGGCTATCGAAATTAAAGCCCCAACCTTCCCAGAGTCTGTCGCAGAAGGTACTGTTGCCGTTTGGCATAAGCAACCTGGTGATGCTGTAGAGCGTGATGAAATCGTTGTAGAAATTGAAACAGATAAAGTCGTTTTAGAAGTCCCTTCAACGGTTGCAGGTGTTTTAAAAGACGTCAAAGTACAAGAAGGCGATACAGTCGAATCTGAGCAACTGCTTGCCGTGATTGAAGAAGGTGCTGTTGCTGCAGCACCTGCCCAAGAAGTAACGGCCGCTGCACCCGCTGCTGAAGAAGTAGAAATGGTGGGTGATAAAAAAGTTGCGCCTGCTGCACGCAAATTAGCTGCAGAAAAAGGTGTAGACCTAAACCAAGTACAAGGCACGGGTAAAGGCGGTTTGATCACTAAAGAAGACGTGATGAAAGCCGGCACAACCGCACCAAAAGCAGCACCGAAAGCAGCACCTGTTGCTCAGGTGGAAGTAGCAGCTGGTGAGCGTGTAGAAAAACGCGTTCCTATGAGCCGTTTACGTCAAACGATAGCCAAGCGCTTGGTGCAAGCACAACAAACGGCAGCTATGTTAACAACTTATAATGAAGTTGACATGAAGCCGGTCATGGAACTGCGCAAGCAGTACAAAGATGTGTTTGAAAAACGTCACGGTGCGCGTCTTGGCTTTATGTCTTTCTTCGTGAAGGCAGCAACTGAAGCGCTCAAGCGTTTCCCAGATGTGAACGCTTCTATCGATGGTACGGATATTGTATACCATGGTTACCAAGACATCGGTGTTGCTGTCTCGACTGAACGTGGCCTAGTTGTGCCTGTCCTGCGTGATACGGACAGCATGAACCTTGCACAAATCGAATCGACAATTGCTGATTTTGGTAAGCGTGGTCGCGAAGGTAAGCTAGGCATTGAAGATATGCAAGGTGGTACCTTCACCATTACCAACGGTGGTGTGTTTGGGTCCTTGATGTCCACACCAATTTTGAACCCACCACAAACCGCTATTTTAGGGATGCACAAGATCCAAGAGCGTCCTATGGCGATCAATGGCCAAGTAGAAATCCGTCCGATGATGTATTTGGCGCTATCTTATGATCACCGCATGATCGATGGTAAAGATGCTGTACAGTTCCTTGTGACGATCAAAGAGCTGCTTGAAGATCCTGCACGTATCGTCCTTGACGTATAAGTCATAGAGGGAGTCTGTCACCTGCGAAACTCATTAGGGTTAATTAGTGACTTAATAGTCAAGCAGGTGTCATTAAAAGCCTTTATACTAGGCATTCTAGTATAAAGGCCAGTTTCAAAAGCTACGTTTTGCAAATATAAAGGTCTTTCTGCCTACTTGGGCAAGCCGAATAAAAAAACGGGAAGAACGGGAATTTGCCATGTCTGATAAATTTGATGTTGTAGTAATTGGCGCAGGTCCTGGTGGTTATGTTGCAGCAATCCGAGCTGCGCAACTAGGTCTAAAAACAGCCTGTGTAGAAAAGTGGTTAAACAAAGACGGCAAGCCGGTCTTCGGAGGCACCTGCCTGAATGTAGGTTGTATTCCTTCTAAAGCTTTGTTAGAAGCCTCACATAAATATGTTGAAGCAAAAGAAGAATTTGCTGATTTAGGCATCCAAGCAGATAACGTGAGCATGGATGTGAAAAAAATGATTGCACGCAAAGATAAAATTGTGGGCAATTTGACCATGGGTATTGCCGCTTTATTTAAAGCCAATGGCGTGACTGCCTTTGAAGGCACAGGCAAGCTGCTGGCGGGTAAAAAAATTGAAGTAACCGATCATAAAGGTGAGGTACAACAGATCGAAGCAGAAAACGTAATTATTGCTTCTGGTTCTGTGCCCGTAAATATTCCGCCTGCCCCTTTAACTGAAGGTTTAATTGTTGATTCCAGTGGCGCACTTGAGTTTGATGAAGTTCCTCAGCGTTTAGGTGTGATCGGCGCAGGCGTTATCGGTCTAGAGTTAGGCTCAGTATGGAAGCGCCTAGGCTCAGATGTCACTGTATTTGAAGCCATGGATAGTTTCCTAGCAAGTGTTGATCAACAAATTGCTAAAGAAGCGAAGAAAACCCTCACTAAGCAAGGGTTGAAAATTGCGTTAGGCGCACGTGTGATGGGGACAGAAATTAACGGTAGCGAAGTGACCGTTAAATACACAGATGCAAGCGGTGAAAAAGAAGCCGTTTTTGACAAACTCATTGTGTGTGTCGGCCGTCGTCCTTATACCGAGAGCCTGCTTGCAAATGATGCAGGTGTTTCCTTAGATGAACGCGGTTTTATCTTTGTTGATGATCAATGCCGCACTTCAGTTCCTGGCGTTTATGCCATTGGTGATGTGGTTCGTGGGCCTATGTTGGCACACAAAGCTTCTGAAGAAGGCATCATGGTGGCAGATATTGTCGCTGGCCATAAAGCTGAAATGAATTATGACTGTATTCCTAATGTTATTTACACCTTCCCAGAAATTGCTTGGGTTGGTAAAACAGAGGAAGAGCTGAAAAACGAAGGCATCGATTATCGCAGCGGTGTATTCCCCTTCTCAGCAAGCGGGCGTGCTATGGCGAACAATGCCACTGAAGGTATGGCGAAAATTTTGGCACATGCTGAAACAGACCGTATCTTGGGTGTGCATATCATCGGGCAAAATGCCGGTGAAATGATTGCGCAAGGGGTAATAGCAATGGAGTTTGGCTCTAGCGCAGAAGACTTAGCTTTAACCTGTTATGCGCACCCAACGTTGTCAGAAGTTGTCCATGAAGCCGCCTTAGCTGTGGATGGACATGCTATTCATATGGCAAATCGTAAAAAGCGTAAATAATAGAAGCTTAGAGTTTCGAAAGAAGTACTTTTGACGTCAGTAAGAACAAGTTACACTTGCTGACGCCAGGGGGTATTGGTCACAAGTCTTTGCTAAGTGACAAATACCAGTTGTTGAGCATGTATATATAACAATGGCCTCACACTTATGAATCTGCACGAATATCAGGCAAAACAGCTGTTTGCTGAGTATGGCCTACCTGTTTCCAAAGGTTTTGCAGTGGATAGCGCTGAAGAAGCGGTTGAAGCATGTAAGAAAATTGGCGGTGACAAATGGGTAGTGAAAGCACAAGTTCACGCCGGCGGCCGTGGTAAGGCTGGTGGTGTTAAGCTTGTAGATACCCCAGAGCAAGCAGGCGAGTTTGCATCTAAATGGTTGGGTCAAAACCTTGTAACCTACCAAACAGATGAGAAAGGCCAACCTGTTTCTAAAATTTTGGTTGAAAATTGCACAGATATCGACCAAGAACTGTATTTAGGTGCAGTGGTTGACCGTAGCACACGCCGTGTTGTCTTTATGGCATCGACGGAAGGTGGCGTAGAGATCGAAAAAGTTGCTGAAGAAACACCAGAAAAAATTCTGAAAGCAGCGATTGATCCGCTTGTTGGTGCGCAACCTTATCAAGCACGTGAAATCGGCTTCAAGCTAGGCCTTAATCCTGAGCAAATCAAGCAATTTACTAAGATTTTCTTAGGCTTAGCACAGTTGTTTGTTGAGAAAGATCTGGCTTTGATCGAAGTGAACCCACTTGTGATCACAACGGAAGGTAACTTGCACTGCCTAGACGCGAAAATCAATGTAGACGGTAATGCTTTATATCGTCACAAAGATGTGCAGGCGATGCGTGATCCTTCTCAAGAAGATGAGCGTGAAGCGCATGCAGCTGAGTGGGAACTTAACTATGTTGCGCTCGATGGTAACATCGGCTGTATGGTAAATGGTGCTGGTTTGGCGATGGGCACCATGGATATTATCAAGCTGCACGGTGGCCAGCCTGCTAACTTCCTTGACGTAGGTGGCGGTGCAACCAAAGAACGCGTTGCTGAAGCTTTCAAAATCATTCTGTCTGATGATGCGGTTCAAGCCGTATTGGTGAATATCTTCGGTGGTATCGTGCGTTGCGATATGATCGCAGAAGGTATTATTGGTGCAGTTGAGCAAGTTGGCGTGAATGTCCCTGTAGTTGTTCGCCTTGAAGGTAACAACGCTGAGTTAGGCGCGAAAAAACTAGCCGACAGCGGCCTGAACATCATCGCAGCGACCAGTCTTACCGATGCTGCGCAGCAGGTAGTTAAAGCAGCGGAGAGTAAATAATGAGTATCCTAATCAATAAAGACACCAAAGTTATTTGCCAAGGCTTCACTGGCGGTCAAGGTACTTTCCATTCTGAGCAAGCCATTGCCTATGGTACGCAAATGGTAGGTGGTGTCACTCCAGGTAAAGGTGGTCAAACACACCTAGGCTTGCCTGTGTTTAACACAGTTGCAGAAGCAGTGGAAGAAACTGGTGCAGATGCTTCTGTAATCTATGTTCCAGCCGCTTTTTGTAAAGATTCTATCTTGGAAGCAGCGAACGCTGGTATCAAGTTGATCGTCTGTATCACTGAAGGCATTCCTACCTTGGACATGCTAGAAGCTAAGGTAAGATGTGACGAATTAGGTGCACGCCTGATTGGTCCTAACTGCCCAGGCGTGATTACACCTGGTGAATGTAAGATTGGTATCATGCCTGGCCATATTCATAAGCCAGGTAAAGTGGGTATCGTTTCTCGCTCTGGTACCCTAACTTATGAAGCTGTGAAGCAAACCACTGATTTTGGTTTTGGCCAATCGACTTGTGTAGGGATTGGTGGTGATCCTATCCCAGGTTCTAACTTCATTGATATCCTCGCGATGTTTGAGAAAGATCCTCAAACAGAAGCGATTGTGATGATCGGTGAAATTGGTGGTACTGCAGAAGAAGAAGCAGCTGCTTTCATCAAAGCCAATGTGACTAAGCCTGTCGTTTCTTACATTGCTGGTGTGACTGCACCTGCCGGTAAGCGCATGGGCCATGCTGGTGCGATTATCTCTGGTGGCAAAGGTACTGCTGATGAGAAATTCGCAGCATTGGAAGATGCAGGCGTACGTACGGTACGTTCTTTGGCAGAAATCGGCACAGCATTAGCAGAAATTACTGGCTGGAAAGCTTAATTCTCTGTTAGCACGCTGAAGAAAGAGCCCCCTAGGAGAAAATATCTAGGGGGTTTTTTTATGGGTTGAAATTTATATAAAAGTCCCCATCTTGCTAATCAAGCTGAGTATTAAGACTCAAATCCTTATTAGTGACCACTAATCAAGAGGCAATTAGCATGAGTGACGCCAGTACCCAAACCTTAGGATTCCAAACCGAAGTTAAGCAGCTGTTACACTTGATGGTGCACTCTTTATACTCAAATAAAGAGATTTTTCTACGGGAGCTCATTTCCAATGCTTCCGATGCTTGTGACAAGCTTCGTTATGCAGCTTTAAGTAATGATGCTTTGTATGAAGGGGATGCCGAGTTACAAGTTAAGATCTTGTTTGATAAAGAAGCACGCCAAGTACGTATTCTAGATAACGGTATTGGCATGTCACGTCAGCAAGTGATTGATCACTTGGGTACCATTGCCAAATCGGGCACAGCTGAGTTTTTGAGCCAACTCACTGGAGATCAGAAACGTGACTCGCACTTGATTGGCCAGTTTGGGGTAGGCTTTTACTCTTCCTTTATCGTGGCCGATAAAGTAGAAGTGTTAACACGTGCTGCTGGTACATCTGCAAGCGAAGGTGTGCACTGGATTTCACAAGGCGATGGTGAGTTTACAATTTCTACTTGTGAACGTACCCCGAAAGGGACCGAAATTATTCTGCATCTGAAAGCAGATGAAGCCGAATTTGCCGATGGGTTCCGTTTGCGTCATCTGGTGCGTAAGTATTCAGATCACATTGCTGTGCCTGTGCTGATGGAAAAGGAACACCTCGGCGAAGAAGAGGACGCACCGCAAACGCCAGAGTTTGAGAGTGTCAACCAAGCGCAGGCCTTGTGGACACGTCCACGTACGGAAGTACAAGAAGAAGAATATCAAGAATTTTATAAGCATGTTTCGCATGACTTTGCTGACCCCTTAACTTGGAGTCATAACAAGGTTGAAGGCAAACTAGAATACACCAGTCTTTTATATATCCCAGGCAAGGCACCTTTTGATTTGTATAACCGCGAAGGGGTGCGTGGCCTAAAATTGTATGTGCAGCGCGTGTTTATCATGGATCAGGCAGAGCACTTTTTGCCTATGTATCTGCGCTTTGTGAAAGGGATTGTGGATTCTAACGACTTGTCCTTGAATGTGTCGCGTGAGATTTTGCAGCAAGATCCTAACATTAGCTCGATGAAAACGGCCTTAACCAAGCGCGTGTTGGATATGCTGGCGAAACTGGCTACGCAAGATGCAGAAAAGTATGCGCAATTCTGGGATGAATTTGGTAATGTGCTTAAAGAAGGCCCGGCGGAAGATTACGCAAATCGCGAAAAAATCGCTAAATTGCTGCGTTTTGCTTCCACGCATGATAATCAAGCGAAAGCACGTCACTCCCTAGAAGATTATATTGGGCGTATGCGTGAAGGTCAGAACAAAATCTACTATCTCAGTGCAGAAAAACACACTACAGCCTTACATAGCCCTCATCTAGAAATCTTCCGTCGCAAAGGTATCGAAGTTTTGTTGCTCAGCGAGCGTGTTGATGAATGGATGATGAGCCATTTAACTGAGTTTGATGGCAAGAAATTTGTTGATATCAGCAAGGGCGATTTAGACTTAGGCGACATTCAAGACGAAGAAGAGAAAAAAGCGCAAGAAGAAACCGAAAAACAGTTTGCACCTTTGGTTGAGCGTGTTAAAGAAGTCTTAAAAGAAGACGTCGATCAAGTACGTACCACGCATCGACTCACAGACTCGCCCGCATGTGTTGTCCTGCCTGAACATGAAATGGGTTTGCAAATGCGCAAAATCATGGAAGCCGCAGGGCAAAAAATGCCAGAGGTCAAGCCTATCTTTGAGCTTAACCCACAACATCCTTTAGTAGCGCGTCTTGATCAAGAGCAAGATGAAGAGCGTTTTGCCGAGTTTGCACATCTGTTGCTTGAACAAGCCCAGTTAGCTGAAGGTGCTAGCCTAGAAGATCCAGCTGCTTTTGTGCAGCGTATGAATAAGCTATTGTTAAGCTTGATGTAATTTGCACGGTTTTGCCGCAAGCTATCGCAGAAAGACCTAGTTTTCACTAGGTCTTTTTTTGGCTTTAGCTTTGTGATTCGCGTGTAAAAATGCGCCCTTGGCAGCGGTGGCAAGTGTCTAAAATCTGTGGACTTTGCATAACGACTTTTTTACCGCATTCAGTGCAAGTAAAATGACCAGGTAAAGCCAATTCTCCAGCATGATAAAGTGATGGGTTATCGCGCGCGTCCAAATCTTGCAATAAGGTTAACTGCTCTAAGCTTGTTTTATCAGCAATTTCCTGCAAGGCATGTAAGGCTTGTTGCTCTAATATTTCTGTATCTAGGGCAATCCACTCCTTGACACCTTGCCCCGTCTCTTGCATAAAACGCCCCATTTGCGTTAAATCACGTTGCGCATAAGCACGCAGCAAAGCAAGCTCATCTTGAGCAAGATGATGAACGCCTTGCGCAAGTACGAGAGCTTTTTCTAATTCATCGTGCAAATTGGCTGCAGCAGTTTCTTCCCACTGAGCAAGCCGAAGTTGCAAGTTCTGCCACAAATGCGCATAGCCCTGAGTCAGGCGCTCATTAAGGGGGGATTTGCTCATGTTGGTTCTCCTTCAATTGGCAGGTGCTCACCTTGGGTAAGGATCTGTGATACCCTTTGTAAAGATGAGTTTAACTTTAATTTCTGCTCACTTGGCTGTATTCAAGTAAGTATTTTAACATCTGACGATACGAGTACCCTTATTATTATGGACACAGAGTACACTGCTTCTTCTGAATACCAACCCAAAGCAATTGAAGCTGCCGCGCAAACTTATTGGGATTCCCAAGAATGCTTTAAAGCAGTAGAAGATACGAGTAAAGAAAAATTTTACTGCTTATCCATGTTTCCTTACCCCAGTGGCAAGTTACATATGGGGCACGTGCGCAACTATACGATAGGTGATGTGATTAGCCGCTATCAGCGTATGCAAGGTAAAAATGTGCTCCAACCTATGGGGTGGGATGCTTTTGGCTTGCCAGCAGAAAACGCAGCGATTAAAAACCAGGTCGCACCGGCAAAATGGACTTACGAAAATATTGCGTATATGCGTCAGCAGTTAAAGGCGCTTGGCTTTGCCTATGACTGGTCACGTGAACTGGCAACGTGTGATGTTTCCTATTATCGATGGGAACAGTGGTTTTTTGGTCAACTGGTTAAAAAAGGTCTGATTTACAAAAAAAATGCCATTGTCAATTGGGATCCAGTGGATCAAACCGTGCTGGCTAATGAGCAAGTCATTGATGGCCGAGGATGGCGTTCTGGTGCCTTGGTTGAGCGTAAAGAAATTCCTCAATGGTTCCTTAAAATTACCGATTACGCAGAAGACTTATTGGCCGATCTTGATAAGGTGGACTGGCCGGAGCAAGTCAAAATCATGCAACGCAACTGGATTGGTAAATCCTACGGGGTGGAACTGAGTTTCGATTTAGAAGGCCGTAGCGAGCAACTGAAAGTTTATACTACGCGTCCTGATACCCTGATGGGCGTGACCTTTGTGAGTATTGCCGCAGGTCATCCCTTAGCCCAAGAAATGGCGCAAAACCACCCTGAACTAGCAGCCTTTATTGAAGAATGCAACCAAGGCGGTACTTCAGAGGCTGAATTAGCCAAACAAGAAAAGCGTGGTATGCCAACCGGCTTGATGGCGATTCATCCAATTACAGGGGAGACTGTACCTGTATGGGTGGCGAACTTTGTGCTGATGGAATATGGTACAGGTGCCGTGATGGCGGTGCCTGCCCATGATCAGCGCGATTGGGAATTTGCGCAAGCGTATCAACTCCCGATTAAGCAAGTGATTGCACCTTTAGATGCACAAACCGAAGTGGATTTACAGCAAGCAGCTTATACAGAAAAAGGCCGCTTGGTGAATTCAGGTCAGTTTGATGGTTTGGCTTTTGATGAAGCTTTTCAAGCGATTGCAGCACACTTAGAAGCTCAAGGCCGTGGAGAAACTAAGGTCAACTTCCGTTTACGCGATTGGGGGGTGTCTCGCCAACGCTATTGGGGAGCACCTATTCCTGTTGAAAATGGCCCTGAAGGTGCTACACGCCCTGTAGCAGATGCAGATTTGCCAGTAGCTTTACCACAAGAGGTAGAATTTGATGCTACTGGTAGTTCACCCTTGAAAAAAATGCCGAGCTTTTATCAGTTAGAAGAAGGCTGGCAACGAGAAACAGACACCTTTGATACTTTTATGGAATCTAGCTGGTATTACGCGCGTTTTTGCTGCGCAGATAATGAAGAAGCCATGCTAGATGAACGCGCAAACTATTGGCTGCCGGTAGATTATTATATTGGTGGTATTGAGCATGCAATCTTGCACCTTCTATATGCACGTTTCTTCCATAAATTGATGCGTGATTTAGGTTTGGTTGATTCTGATGAGCCGTTTAAACGCCTGCTCACACAAGGGATGGTTGTTGCTGATACCTATTATCGCGAACAAGCCAATGGTGCTAAAGACTGGTTTAATCCAGCAGATGTTGAAGTTGAGCGTGATGCTAAAGGGCAAATCGTGCGCGCTATTTGTATTCAAGATCAACAAGAAGTGCAAATTGGCGGCATCGAAAAAATGTCTAAATCGAAAAATAATGGTGTCGATCCACAAGCCATGATCGATAAATATGGTGCGGATACGGTGCGTCTTTTTATGATGTTTGCTGCGCCGCCTGAACAGTCTTTAGAATGGTCTGATGCTGGTGTGGAAGGTGCGCATCGTTTTGTGAAACGCTTATGGCGTTTGGTGCAAGAACATATCAGTGAAGGCGAGCCTGTTGCAATTTCTGCTTGGGAACAAGTGGAGCTGACTGGTGCGCAAAAAGAGCTGCGTTTGAAAACCCATGAAACGATTGCAAAAGTCACTGATGATATTGGGCGTCGTACCACTTTCAATACTGCCATTGCTGCTGTGATGGAACTGTGTAATGCGCTTAATAAATACACAGATGCGAGCGCTCAAGGTTTGGCTGTCGCACGTGAGGCTGTGGAAGCTGTAGTGCGTTTGCTTGCACCTGTGACACCACATATTTGTCATCAATTGTGGCAAGATTTAGGACACACACAAGCCCTAATTGATGCACCTTGGCCACAGGTTGACCAAGCTGCTTTAGTGAAAGCTAGCCTAGAGCTTGTTGTTCAAGTGAATGGTAAATTACGGGCGCATTTAGAAGTGCCGGTTGAAGCAAGCAAAGAAGAAGTAGAAAAACTGGCTTTGGTTGCACCAAATGTTGTGCGTCATTTAGAAGGTAAAAATATCCGTAAAGTGATTGTGGTACCGAAAAAGTTAGTGAATATCGTCGCTAACTAATTGCTTTGAATGCGCCTTTCCTAGACTCTTGAGGGAAGGCGCTGACTCATAAGGAATCTGGGATGCGCAGCGCAGTTTGGCTAATAGTACTTGTGAGCACTTTAAGCTTGCAGGCATGTGGGTTTCATCTAAGAACAGCAGAGCATCTAGATCCTAGCTATGCTTGGCAATTAGAAACTCATCATCTTTCTGATATTAGTATGCGAGCACTCAAGCGTCAGCGTGCTCTACAAGGGCTACCGCTTGCTGGGCAAGCAGGTTTTAAAGTGAATTTAAGCGCGGAAAATTTTCAGCTCCGCCAAGTGTTATATGCACGTAATGGTGGTCGTGATGAGTATGAGGCAAGTTTGAGTCTCACAGTAGCTATTGACACCCCAGAAGGTAAGGTGATTCAAGCACCACGTGTGATGACAGAAATTAGCACCTACTTACGTGCAGAGGAACGTTTGGGGCGTGATCAAGATTTACAAAACTTGCGGACCCAAATGACTGAAAATCTTATTCAACGTATTTTACAGCGTCTTGATTATTTGATGCGCGAACATCCACAAGGAAGCAAAGCGTGAAGCTCGCAGCACACAAACTCGCTGGACACTTAAAAAATGGCCCCAAGGCTCCTTTATATTGGATCAGTGGTGATGAACCTTTATTAGTACAAGAAGCTTGCGATACTATTCGCGCTAGTGCGCGCCAGCAGGGTATAGAGACTCGAGAGGTTTTACATTTAGATGCCCACTTTAGTTGGTCTCAGTTCTGGGAGCAGGTCTCTAACTTATCCTTATTTGTCAGTCGAAAATTAATTGAATTGCGTTTATACCAAGGTAAACTTGCCGCTGAGGGTCTTAAAGAATTAGTCGCTTATTTAGGCTCTCCTTATGCGCAAGATAATTTGTTGGTAATTAGTAGCCCTAAATTAGAAACAGCTCAAATCAAAGTAAAAGCATTTCAGCAAGTGCAAGAACAAAGTGTCTGGGTACCTATTTGGCCATTGGAAGGTCAGGCTTGGCAGCAGCATATGCGTCATCGTGCGCAAACTTTAGGTATGCAATTAACAGAAGAGGCGGTGCATTTTTTACAAACACATACGGAAGGTAATTTATTAGCTGCTGCACAAACACTGACTAAATTACAACTTGCCTACCCACAAGGTGGGGCGCTTGATTTGGAGCAGCTCAGTGAGTATTTACAAGAAGACTCTCGTTTCTCCTTGTTTGCTTTGGTTGATGCTTGTTTGTTGGCACAACAAGCTCGCGCCTTACATATTTTAGCGCAGTTACGCGCCAGTCAGCATGAAGCGCCGCTTGTGGTGTGGGCCTTAGCTCGAGAAATGCGCCAACTGATGCATTTACGCTACCATCTTGATGAAGGGATGACTTTTGCAAGTGCTTGTAAGCAAGTCAAAATCTTTGAGAAACGCCAAGTGCTATATCGTAAAGCAGTGCATCGTTTTACCTTATATCAGCTTGAGCAAATCCATCTGCTAATTCAGCAAGTCGATTTAGCTATTCGCGGTCAGCACTGGGTTCCTCCTTGGGATTTATTAACATGCTGTGTACAGATTATGGCGCGCGCTGATGTGCCTGATGCATAAAAGGCGCTAAATAAGTACATTCTTCGCCATAAAAATGGCATAAGCGTGTTCTTAGTTCTGATAGAAAATTAAGGTCGGGTGCATTTTCGGGTAAACTATGCAAATCTAACCAGCCTAAATTCGTTTCCTCAGTGACATTTACCAGTTGCCAACCACGGCGCGCATGACTGATCAGTAGCCAATCACCTGTTAAGATACCGCGCTGTTTCGTTTCTATCACTAATGGTTTATAAGCATCATCCATTGCTAGGGTGCCATCTGCTTGAATAATAAAGCGATCAATACTAGTTTGTAGCACTTTGGCAACATCTAGATGCAAAGCACGCATTGCTTCGGGTGTAAATCCAGTTTCTAGAAAAATGTCTCTTGCTGTCTGTTCTTGTGCAAATAAATTAATGCCATCTAAAAAATGAGGTGGATTTTGCTGTATTAAATAAGCCAGTGAGGGAAAAATATCAATTAAGGTAGCTCGTGTTTGGGTATTGGCTTGTTGAATTTGGTTGTGTATCCAAGCATTGTCGCCAAAATAACGCCAATTCAGTAAAATTCTTAATTGGTTGATGCTCCCTAAGTCAGAACCATGACCTTGAAACTCATCAGAATATTGGCTCAGTAGCCTAGAATGTTGATTAGGATAGTAAAGTGGTTCACTGAAGGCTTCACCATGATCTGACAAAAAAACTACAATCGTATTTTCTAATAGGCCGAGTTGTTTAAAATGGTTAAGCATATCTTGGACTTGATGCTCTAATACTTGCAAGCTACGCAAATATAAGTCAGTCGTGCTTAAACCACGCGGCGAGGTGCGCCAATGCCAAGGCCAATGCGGTAAGGTAAAATGCATACCAATAAATATAGGTTGTTTAGGTGTATGCATTATTTCTTGTGCGATTTTTGCTTTAATAAGCTGATTAAAATCTAAGGGGTTATAAGTCGCAGCAGCACCACGATTAGCTAAAGTATAAGGTAAGAATTGATGAAAGGTCTGCGGCCACAAGGTGAGTAGGTTCAGAAGCGCATGATCTGCCAATGTGAAAACAACAAAATCAAGTGCATCTATTGGCGCACCCCAAACATGATGAAAGCCACAAGTTTGGCGGATGTGACTAAAACGTTTTTCATCAGAAAAATAAATACTTTTATAGCCCTGCCGATTAAGCCAAGTAGCCATGACACATTCAGGCTCTTGCTGTGGTAGGTTATAACGTGTCCCTGTATTTAAAGGGTAACGACCTTGTAAAACACTAGTCCATGAAGGATACGTGCGTCCAATCAAAGACCAAGCATCTGTAAAGTGTGCACCTGCTTGTGATTGTTGCCAAAAAAAAGGTAAGTACTGTTGAGTAAAGTCTGCTTGCGCGAGTAGATCACCACGTACAGCATCTAGGCCAATAAGGATAATATTGGGTTGTGTAGGATGAGTCTTATAACCCAACTCTAGTTGGGCAAGCTGTTTGCCTTGATAATTTTCATTGAAACTAAAACCCACCGGTAAAAGAAGACACAATAAAAAAGTAAGCGTCGTTTTTGGAGCGGCAGAAAATTTAGCTAATATCTTAATAATGAGTAAAACAACAAAAACAATGATACCTAAAGTGATCGCTTCTTGGTAGCCTTGATGGAGAGATTGGAAGTAGTTGAGGCTGCTGATATCGATAGCGAGTGAATTAGGAAAATTTATCGTATTGAATAAGTGGAGTCCAAATATGGCAAAGAAAATAAAACCAAGATTGTAAGTGATATAGACTAATTTAGATTTTTTAGGTGGGATAAGTAACTTAGAACCACTATGCAGTAATAGACTAAACCAGAGAAGGCTAGCAATATAAATAAGAAGGGTAGGCAAAATGCTAAGAATAAGTTTGGGATGCGTTTGATACGTTGCCAGAAAGCGTGAAATAGTATCTGTCGCACGCAAAGCGACTTTAGTATCGGCCATTTCGTATAAGGGAATTAACTCAAAGAGTTGAAAAGCGAGTACACTTAATAAGCAGATCCCGAAACGTAGCATCTACAATACCCTTTATAATAAGCAATAAAAAACCGACACTAGGTGTCGGTTTGGGAGCTCAGGAAGGTAAATAATTAACGGCAGTTTGCAGGGCGTAATTTGTCCTCTAAAGTACCGCCGTCACACTTCCAAGTTAAACTACCACTACCATTGGTAGGTGTGAGTATTAAAGTTGCATCATCTGTTACTTTGGTATTAAAAGTGACTGTGATTGCACCATTCGTACCAACGCCCACGCTTTTTACTGCATTGCCAACGATTTGGGTTGCAGTTGGTAAACCGGCAGTACCATTATCCGTTGGCCACACACCTTCGGAAGAGAAATATTCAGTGACTGCCATTTTAGCAGAACCAGCGAGTTGCAAACCTTCCACCACATGAGCACGTTTGGTGTAGTCTTGGTAACGTGGAATCGCAATCGCTGCCAAAATACCTATAATGGCGACAACGATCATAAGTTCGATCAAGGTGAAACCCTGTTGTTTGCTTTGCATCTTGGTGCTCCTTAAAAAAAATATCTGTAGCCTAAAAAACTACCAGCTTATGTTAGCCACTTTTACGGTGAAATTAAAAGACGTCAGGGTACGTCTAAAAAGGTATTTCAAATATTGATTTTATCTCTAGTTGCTAGCACATAAAATCTCGGTGGCTTTCAAAGTATCCCTGTACGTACTTTAATTATCGCACACTATCTTACATTCTTTAACATAATGTCAGCAATTTTCAGCCATACGCCTAACTTATTGTTAGCTAAGGGCTTTATAATGTGAATACGCTGAGATCTAAGTGACTCAATTGTCGGGGCAGGTCCTTATGAGTGAATCGAATGCGGCATTGAATGGTTTAGCACGTCGCCTCGTAAATGATCAGGTGCTTACAGAAGCACAGGCGATACAAGCGACTCAGGCTGCGAGGCAAGCTAATCAGTCTTTGTTGCATTATCTTTCAGGCAATAAGGAGATTAATGGTCAGCTATTGGCTTTGGCGGTTGCAGAAGAATTTGGCCTGCCATTTCTGGATCTAAGCGCTTTTGATTTTGAACAGTTACCCAAAGAAATTGTTAATGAAAAGCTGATTCGTCAACACCAAGTTTTGCCCTTACTCAAGCGTGGTAATCGCTTATATGTGGCGGTTTCTAACCCGACTAATCTTTCCGCACTTGATGAAATTCAGTTCCAAACTGGTCTTATGGTGCAGGCAATTATTGTTGCCGAAGATATTTTGCACACCTTGGTCAGCCGCTTTTTGGAGGGTGAAGAGGAAGCTTTAGGAGATTTAGAAAGCGAAGAGTTAGAAAATTTAGAGGTTGATAATCAAGACGAAGGCGGTAATTTAACGGAAAATACCGCAAGTACTGACGATGCCCCTATTGTACGTTTTGTCAATAAGATTTTGTTAGATGCGATTAAACGGGGTGCTTCAGATATTCACTTTGAGCCCTACGAGAAGCACTACCGAATTCGTTTCCGTACCGATGGTATCTTGCATGAAGTGACACGTCCCCCCAGTAACTTACGTGCACGTCTTTCAGCGCGTCTTAAAGTGATGGCACGCTTGAACTTATCTGAACGCCGGATTCCTCAAGATGGTTCTATTAAGCTGAAAGTATCTAAAACTCGTAGTATTGATTTTCGTGTTAATACCTTACCCACTTTATGGGGTGAGAAGATTGTACTTAGGGTTTTGGATCCAGCGGCGGCTAAGCTGGGCGTGGATCAGCTGGGTTTTGATAGCGCACAAAAAAAACTGTTTTTAGAAACTTTGGAACAGCCTCAAGGGATGTTATTGGTTACAGGGCCAACAGGGAGCGGTAAAACCGTGACCTTATATACAGGGCTCAATCTTTTAAATACGTCGGAGCGTAATATTTCTACCGCAGAAGATCCTGTGGAATTGAATGTTGATGGGATTAACCAAGTAAATGTTAATCCTAAAGTCGGTTTGGACTTTGCCACAGCACTGCGAGCTTTTTTACGTCAAGATCCGGATATTGTCATGGTGGGTGAGATCCGTGATCTGGAAACCGCAGAAATCTCTATTAAGGCAGCGCAAACAGGGCACTTGGTCTTATCGACCTTGCATACCAACTCAGCGGCAGAAACCTTAAACCGTTTGATGAATATGGGGATTGCCTCTTTCAATATTGCTACTTCGGTCAGCTTGATTGTCGCGCAACGCTTGGCACGTCGTTTGTGTGAGCATTGTAAAAAACCTGCAGATCATCCTAAACACGCCTTACTAGAGGCAGGTTTTAGTGAAGCGCAATTAGCGAAAGCACAAATTTATCGGCCCATCGGTTGTGAAAAGTGTACTCAAGGGTATAAAGGGCGTGTGGGTATTTATGAGGTTGTTAAAATCACGCCAAAATTAAGCCGAGCCATTATGGAAAGCGCCAATGCGCTCGAGTTAAGTCAATTAGCACGTGCAGAAGGTTTCCCTGATTTGCGTGCTGTGGGTTTAAACAAAGTCTTACAAGGGCTGACCAGCCTTGAGGAAGTGAACCGAGTTACCCTAGACTAGGGGCTTCAATTGACACGCTTAGGGATGGACTATGGCCGCATCAAAAACAGCAAAAGCACCTAAATATCATATCTATTTGTGGGAAGGCCTCAATAGCAAAGGCGAGAAAGTGAAGGGTGAGCTACAAGGCGTACACCCTGCACGTGTACGTGCTGAGTTACGTAAACAAGGGATTAACGCGAAGAAAATTCGTAAAAAGCCTATGGATCTGTTTGGTCCACGTAAAAAACGCATTACTGGGCGCGATATTACTTTATTTGCGCGCCAAATGGCAGTGATGGTCAAAGCAGGTGTACCTTTAGTACAAGGATTAGCTATTGTTGCTGATGGTAGCGATAACCCAAGTATGCGCTCTGTGATTATGGGGATCCGCAGCCAAGTTTCTGAAGGCGTTGGCTTTGCTGCTGCTTTGCGTAAATACCCTGCACAGTTTGACGACTTATTTTGCAACCTGGTGGAAGCAGGTGAGCAATCGGGTGCTTTGGAAACCATGCTAGAACGGGTTGCTGTTTATAAAGAAAAAACCGAATCTATCAAAGGACGTGTGAAAAAAGCCCTGTATTATCCTGTTGCCGTAATTGTTTTAGGGATGGTGGTTTCTGGGGTCTTGTTAGTGAAAGTGGTCCCTCAGTTTGAGGAGTTATTTGCAAGCTTTAATGCTGAACTGCCCTTATTTACACAAATAGTCATTGATTTATCCCGATCTTTACAAGCTTGGTGGCATTTGGTTCTTGCTGTCATTGTTTTCATTGTACTTGGCGGTGTATATGCCATCCGAAATTCTCCTGGAGTGGCTTATAAAGTCGATGGTCTTTTGTTGAAAGTACCGGTATTTGGCGAATTGTTGCATAAATCTGCAGTGGCGCGTTTTGCACGTACGCTAGCGACGACCTTTGCAGCAGGTGTACCCTTGGTAGATTCGTTAGATTCAGCGGCAGGTTCCACAGGGAATCGTGTGTATGCAGCCACTGTCATGCGTGTCAAAGATGATGTGACTACAGGGCAACAACTTAATTTTGCTATGCGTAGTATGCAATTTTTCCCGCCTATGTTGGTGCAAATGGTTGCTATCGGCGAAGAAGCCGGTTCTTTGGATACTATGTTAACGAAAGTCGCCGATTTTTATGAAGAAGATGTCGATAATTTGGTGGACGGCTTGACTTCTTTACTTGAGCCTATGGTCATTGCATTTTTAGGGGTGATCGTAGGTGGTTTAGTGATCGCTATGTACCTTCCTATCTTCGAAATGGGCAGCGTGATTTAATTCTTTGGAATCTTATATGTCGATATTAGACACTGGATTAGCAGCCGAACCTCTGCTCGGATACAGTTTTTTGGGCTTGCTGGGTTTGTTGGTAGGCAGCTTTTTAAATGTCGTGATCCACCGTTTGCCTTTAATGTTACAAGCACAGTGGCGGCAAGAATGCGCAAATTTTTTGCAAATCGAGTCAGTAGCAGCAGAAAAATCAACACGTTTTAACCTTGCTTGGCCTGCTTCTCATTGTCCTCAATGCGCACACCCACTGACGGCTTTAGATAATATCCCTGTTGTTAGTTATCTTTTGCTCAAGGGGCGTTGTCGTTATTGTAACGGGGCGATTAAAGCGAGCTACCCTCTCGTAGAGATAAGCACTTGTATTTTAACTTTGATGCTTGCTTGGCATTTTTTTAGCCAGCCTTTGGCACTGCTGGTCGCTTTTTTATTGTGGAGTTGGGGATTAATTGCCTTGACTTGGATTGATGCACGTCATCAATTATTGCCTGATCATATCACTTTGCCCTTACTTTGGTTGGGGCTGATAGTGAATTACTTCCAAGGTAGCCAATATTTTAATCAGGCTTTTTGGGGCGCGGTAGTGGGCTATATGCTGTTATGGAGCTTGTACTGGGTCTTTAAGCTGCTGACTGGCAAAGAAGGGATGGGGTATGGGGACTTTAAATTATTGGCGATGTTGGGAGCTTGGTTAGGAATCACTTCCTTACCGCCAATTTTATTGTTTGCCTCGGTTACTGGTGCGCTTTACGGTATGATAGCGCGCTTAAGCGGGCGCTTATGCGCTGGGCAGCCCATGCCTTTTGGACCTTTTTTAGCAGTAGGTGGCTTGATTGCCTTATTTGCAGAACAGGCTTTTTGGCAATGGCTAAGTCAATAAAATTGGTTTTAATTGATTAACTCGATGATGAATATGCAAAAATGTATTTGTGAAGTCTTTAAGAGCACACGTAAAGAAGAGACTTACTTGTATGTCAACAAACAAGAAGGTCTAGCACGGGTGCCGTCAGCTTTGTTGGAGCACTTTGGTACCCCTGTATCTGCGATGACACTTTTGATCACAGAAAATAAAATGCTCGCACGTGTACAAGGAAAAGACTTGCTCGCCAAAATCGAGCAGGATGGTTATTACTTGCAGTTGCCACCACCCCGGGAAGTTTATTTACTTGATCTTTATCGCACACCTGTGGAAGGGCGTTACTAATGCCGGCTGGTATGCCTTTAACAACACAGGCGGTGGCTGCGGAGTTTTGGCGGTCTAAATCTTTAGCAGAGATGAATACAGCAGAGTGGGAAGCGCTTTGTGATGGTTGCGGTCGCTGTTGTTTGCACAAATTGGAAGATGAAACGACGCAAGAGATCTTTTATACCGATGTCGCTTGTCGTTATTTAAATCTGCACACTTGCCGATGTCGTGTGTATCCAAAACGTTTACAAAAAGAAGCCTCCTGTATGCAGCTGACTTTGGCACATCAAGAAGCTTTCGCTTGGTTACCACCAAGCTGTGCTTACCGCCTTTTGTATGAAGGACAAGATTTGCCTTGGTGGCATCCTTTAAAAACAGGGCAGCGCGAAAGTGTACATGAAGCAGGCATCAGTGTACGTCATGCGGTGGTTTCTGAAACGGATGTCGCAGAAGACGAATTAGAAGAACACATTATTTATTGGGTAGATACCCCTTAACACAAAAGCATTACAGGTTTGAATCGCCATGGCTGCTGAAGATTATCTGATTTACGCTTGGTGGGCTTATGGACTCAGTGCGCTTATCTTATTGTGGACAAGCTGGCGTCTCACCTTCTCTTGGGTATGGTGGATACGCGATCCTATCCTACTGACTTTAGTCCCCTTACTTGCTGTGCCTTGGACGTTAGCTGAGAATAGTCCGCATTTTGCACCTGCTTTTGTCATTAGTTTACTGGATGCTTTATCCGCAGGGGATCAGGGTTTAGCCGCTGCTTGGCGTGCAGGCCAGCCGCTTGTGCTCGGGATTGCTGCAGCTTGGCTATTACTCATTCCGCTTGCTTGGCGTCAGTTTAAGCAGCCTGTCAAGCCAAAACCACAGCAAGATCGGCAAGAGCCTCATTACAGTGAGCAGCAAAACACACAAGAGAGTCTCTCATCAGCACGTGTTGCAGATGAGCGTAAGATAAAACAAGAAGGGTAATATAGGCTGAAATTATGGTTGCACATGTCATTGTTCTTACGTTGGTAATGTTGTTAGCAGGTGTTTTTGGTGGTCTCATTAATTACTACTTGCTGAATCAAAATAACAAAGATGTCACCACCTTAGCGCGCTGTATTGTGGTGGCAGTTGGTGCAGCCTTTTTAGTCCCTGTTGTTTTAGATTTAGTTGCTAGTGACATTGTGGGACAAAGCCAAGGAGATGCAGGCAAATTGCTTATTTATACAGGCTTATGTTTGATTGCAGCTATAGGTTCGCGTCTGGTGGTGACTAATACAGTCGATCGGACCTTGCGTGCTTCTGAACAAGCCTGTGCCCAAGTCGAAGCGCTTAAACATCAAATTCGTGATTTACAAGACGTGTTACAGCCCTTGCTCGAAACTGAAACTGAGCTTGAAGCAGGTATAGGTACGGAAGATACCAAACTGTTAGAGGAGCTGGATGTGACAGCAACCCAAGTGATGAAAAGTTTGGCTACGGGGCGTTATATTTTTCGTACCCCTTTAAGCCTAGTACGTGAGGCAGGACAAGAAGAGCAAGACGTGTTGCGCTCTTTAAATGTATTGATGGCGCGTGGGCTGGCGGGGAAAATCCATAGTGTATGGGGTGTACGCTGGCATTTGAGCGAACGTGGCCGCCGCCTCGCGGAGTCTTTGGATTAAAGTAGATCAGCAAGCATACTGAATAGGTCAAGGCGTCGCGGCATGGGGAAGAGAAGATGCGCATACAAACAAGTCTCAAAGTAAGATGGATCAGGTCTTGGTTAATCGCAGGTGGGATAGGGATGTTAAGCACTTGCTTGGCTTGGACTTTGCCTGTGCACGCGGCTACGGAAACACCTGATATTCGTGTGGTGATCGATGTTTCCGGTAGTATGAAACAAAATGACCCTAAGAATTTACGGGTGCCTGCATTAAAACTTTTGATTGATTTATTGCCGAGTGAAAGCCGTGCAGGCGTGTGGACTTTCGGTACTTACTCGAACGTATTAGTCCCTCACGGTGTCGTCAATGATGCTTGGCGAGAGATGGCACGGGAGAAAGCCCGTGAAATCGATGCCAATGCACTATATACAGATATTGAAAATGCGATTGAACGTGCCGCTTATGATATTGGGCGCGATCCAGAAGGTTATGATAGACACGTCATTTTCCTGTCTGATGGCATGGTGGATATTTCTGAAGCGAATACAGAAAAAGCACGCGAGCGCGAAAACCAAGTTTCACGCGATAACTTGCTGTATAGCATGGTGCCACGTTTGCAACAGGCTGGTTATTCAGTGCATACCGTTGCCTTGTCAGAAAATGCTGACCATGATTTGCTAAGACGCATGGCCAAGGAAACCGGCGGCTTATATGCTGTGGCACAAAGCGCAGATGAACTGATGAAATTATTTGTGAATGCGATGGATCGTTCTGCACCAGCAGAAGAAGTGCCTTTAGAAGGTAATCGTTTTCTGGTCGATGCAAGCATTAGTGAATTTACTTTATTAGTTTTCCATGGGCCAACACGCCAACGTGTTGCGTTAAAAGCACCGGATGGGCAAAGATATATGGCGTTAGACCATCCAGAAAATGTGCGTTGGTTTGGTTCGGATCGCTATAACCTTGTGACAGTGCAAAGTCCACAACAAGGTGAGTGGTTGTTAGAAACTGAGGCGCATCCGGATAACCGAGTGACTGTCATTTCAGACTTGAAATTAAATGTGAGTGATGTGCCGGCGACCTTATATCGAGGTGTACCTTTACAGCTGCAAGCACACTTTACTGAAGATGGCCAAGTGATCGAGCGCGATGACTTTTTGGAATTGCTCGACGTACGTGCTCAAGTGATTGACGATGAAAGTCGTGTCTTGCGTGAGCAAGCGATGGCGCGTTCAGCCACTGAGAAAGGATATTTTAAGCAAACATTAACTTTGCCAGAGCAGTTAGGTAGCCAAAGGGTTGAAGTGCATGTAGATGGTAAAACCTTCCAACGTACAGTCTCTCGTCCGGTCAATGTACAGGATTTACTGAATACTGCGTTGCAAATGCGCGATGATCAGTATGCGAACACAGGTAAAGTATTATTGACTGCGAATCATCCTGAGTTACGTGCACCTGATACACAGATTCTGGCAGAAGCTGCGGGCATGCAAGTCTTGGCTGAGTTACAAGAAATTGAACAATGGGTCGTACAATTGCCAACGCTTGATCGAAGCCGAGACCAAAAAATTAGCTTCCAAGTGACGACCTTAATGCAAGGAGAAAGCATTCAAACGAGTTTAGCTCCGATTGTGATTCCTGCTGATCCGAACTTAAAAGTTGAAGAACAGCCAGAAACAACACCTGAGCCTCAACCTCAACCCAAACCCGCGCCCGAACCTGTGGTAGAGGAAGAAGCACCGCCACCTGCTTTTGTGCCACCGCCTGTAGCGACGCCTGACCCGAAACCAGAAGTTGAGCCTGAACCTGCTCCAGTAGAGAAAGAAGATGAACCAGATATGTTGTGGGTTTATCTTGGGATAGGGATAGCTAATGTGCTTTTGTTTGCGGGGGCTTTTTTAGGCTATCGCCACTGGAGCAAGAAGCGCGGTTTTGAGGATGAAGATCTCAGTATAGATCAACATGAACAGGTCTAGTGGTCGCTAAAACAACCCAAGGGGGAGTCTGTCAGACTCCCTTTTTTTATGCCATGATTTAAAAATTCGTTTTTAAAAAAGGAAATCGCTTGTTATGTGCGAACTTTTGGGTATGAGTGCGAATGTCCCTACGGATATTTGTTTTAGTTTTGCTGGTCTCATCCAACGCGGTGGTGGTACAGGGCCGCATAGTGATGGTTGGGGAATCGCCTTCTACGAAGGTGATGGTTACCGAGAATTCCGCGATCCGCACCCTTCAATTCATTCACCGATTGCACGCTTGATTTGTGATTATCCGATTAAAAGTCGTGTTGTGATTAGTCATATTCGCCAAGCGAATGTTGGACAAATTTCGTTAGCTAATACCCACCCTTTCACCCGTGAGCTTTGGGGGCAGCATTGGAGTGCGGCACATAATGGCCAACTGGCTAATTATCAGGCACTGGCTTTGGGTACCTATTTACCTGTAGGAAGTACGGATAGTGAATATGTTATTTGCTGGTTATTGAATCAAATTCGTCAGCATTTTCCTGTGCCGCCAGCACAAGCCCATACTTTATGGCAGCAAGTACACACTTGGTGTGAAGAATTACGCCGTTTAGGAGTCTTTAATTTATTGCTGAGTAATGGAGAGTATTTATTTGCTTACTGTTCAACGAAGTTGCATTGGTTAACAAGACGTGCACCTTTTGGTGAGGCTCACTTATGTGATCTAGAAATGCAGGTTGATTTTCAACAGCACACAGGCGATCAAGATATAGTGACTGTGATTGCCACAGAACCACTCACTTCAAATGAAGCATGGCAAAAAATGCAACCGGGTGAGTTAGTCGTATTTCAAGCGGGAGAAAAGGTGTATCAAGCCTTTGGGCGTTTTTAGTCGGCTTCCACGGCGGGAAGCCGGTATAAATCAGCCCAATTTTTTAACCTTGAGCACTCGCTAAATATCTTTGCTTGGCTTGCGTTACCTTCTCAATATAGCGTCTAGACTCTGCACTCGGATGGCGTGTATTGAGCTTTTGGTAAACTTCTTGTGGCGACAGGCTGTTAATCACCTTGACAGCTTGTTGACGATCACTATGGAAGGTTTTCAAGACGTTGCCAGCACCACCGTTATAGGCAGAAATCATGCAGTATTCACGACTGAGAGGATGTTGAATATCTTTTAGATAAGTGGTTTGTAGAATATGTAAATAAGCCGTGCCTGCATCAATATTATTGGCAGGATTAAATAAATAGGAACGTGTTGGCTGATCAGAACGTCCTTTCAAACGTTGAAAAACATCACGTCCTGCGGTTGCAGGTACAATTTGCATTAAACCATAGGCAGGAATCACACTAGTCGCATAGGGGTTGAAACTACTTTCAGTTTCCATGATGGCGTAAATTAAAGGTTCACCGATACGATATTGTTGTGCATATTTGCGTACGAGCGTTTCATACTTATGTCCGCGCACTTGCACATGATTATCGACTAAGGGCAAATCAACACGATAGTAGGTGCGTCCATTGGCTTGGATTTCCTGAAGCTTGTTTTGTACTAGCCATTGGGCAAAACGTTTAGCACGCCATTCCCATTCTACAGGGACGCCTTCGTGATCTCGAATCTGGCCAGCTAAAATGGCGGGGCCTGAATACTGAATATTTTGCGTGTCAAACAGATGAGGGTTGTCTGCATCAAAGGGTGTTAGCAAGGTGGTAACAATCGCAGTTTGTAGACGTTCCAAAGCCCCCGAGTTTTTGAGCGTTTCGACGCGCACACGTCCTGCTTCAAAGTCTAAAGTGCCACGACTTTGATACGCATCTGTGTATTTAACAAGTTGTTTGGTTTGTGTTGCTAAGAGCTGATCACCCCAGCGGCTGCGAGTAAACTGGCGTAAGTTATCTAGCTCTAAACGTAAACGAAAATTTTCTTGCTCTAAAGCTTGAATACGTTGTGGGTAATCGCTTGCTTGTGGATCAACAAAAGCATAGCGATCACGGATTTGAGCACTAATCACTTGAGGTGCACTGGGTATTGGGGTGAGCACCTCTGCTGTGATAGGTAGGTTACTGGTCGTTGGTTGCAACTGGGTTTCAGGGATTTGAGCAGGTGCACTCGGTAGCCTGATAGGCTCGCTAATTGGCGTTGGCGTTGGCGTTGGCGTTGGCGTTGGCGTTGGCGTTGGCGTTGGCGTTGGCGTTGGCGTTGGCGTTGGCGTTGGCGTTGGTGCTTCCATCTGTGTCGGCACACCCTCTTGTACACCGCCTTGGTAATAGCGTACCGGTGCTGTATGTGGTGTGATTGGCCGGCTTTTATCCTCAATGCTAGGATTGGTAGCCGGTGGGGGAGCACTTTGGCAGCCTGCAAGGGTAACCAAAGGTGTCAACAGATAAGGTAACCATTTAGACATTCAGTTTTCTCCTAAAACTTTCTCCTAAAACAAAGTTGCTGGCAACTTTGTCGAATCACTGGGGCCGATCCACGACAGATAATTAAGCGTTTAAAGTCAAGGGAGCTTGCTTTAGGGCATTTTCCTGTCGATGGAGATGGAGCAAAATTTGTGACCAAAAATCTGCCGTTTGTATATTGGCCAAGGTGGCAAAGGCGGCTTCATTACGGTGCAGCACTAACCAGGCTGTGTGTTCAAGGATACGTAAGGTACGTAGGATTTCGATCCAAGCTAATTCATGGAATGGAAACGTGGCTTCTTCTTGATAACCATCAATAAGCTCAGACCAACGTAGCGCTTCTTCTTTCGGATCTTCCGCTTGTGCGAGCATCCACAAATCTTGTACGGGTAAACCCTGAATACTATCATCAAAATCAATAAGATAAGGGCTAGGTGTCCAAAGGAGGTTACCTAGGTGTGCATCGCCTTGAATTGGTTGTAAACGACTAGATTTGACATGAGCAAGTCGACTTTCAATCAGTGAGCGCAAGCTAGTTTCCAAAGCCGTAAGCTGGCTGGTTTGGATTTTTGTTAGCCAAGGGGTCGCTAAAATAATGTGCCAAGCCTGTTGCCATTGTCTGCACCAATCAAAATGTGGGCGGTGCTGGTAAGTTATCTTGCGGCTTTGGGTATGTATACGCGCAAATAAATGACCTAGCTGATATAAAGCATCGAGATACTCGTTGTCATCTTCCCAGACACGGCTTCTGTGCACTTGATAAGGATAAAGTGCAAAATAAAACCCCTGATAATTAAATAAACTCTGCTGATCAAAAGTCAGAGGGGCGTTGACAGGCAAGTTTGCCTGTGCAAGTTGCAAGCAAAGTTGATGTTCTTCCAAAATATGGGCTGCTTGCCAGCTATGAGGGCGGTAAAACTTCACGATAACAGGATCAGCCTCTAGCATTCCAAGGCGTACCACTCGATTCTCATAACTATTTAAAGGTAGTGATGATCCATCAGGTTCCAATCCGATGGATTCCACGGCTTGTAAGATCAAGTGGGGCGATACTTGTGCGAAATCATCTGCATAAGCAAGGGATGCGTCAGGGCGCAGCATGGAAGCACCTCAAAAGTAGGTGATAAAAATGCAAATACTAACATGCTCACCTAAGTGCGGGTATCAGATGAGGAAGTCTTTATGATTTAGGCACGTGCTAAAGCGGTGACATAGCAAACTTTGGCACCTGCGTCTAAGCAAACCTCAGCCAATGCATTTAAAGTAGCGCCGGTAGTCATCACATCATCGACTAATAAAAGTTTTTTGTTGTGTAAGGCTTGTGGTTGCAGGACTTGGAAAGCATCTGCAACATTACATCGGCGTGTTTGCGCATCTAAATATTTTTGCGCTGGTGCGAGGTGAGGGCGTTCCACCCAAGTATTGACGAAAGGACGTGCTAGCATGCCACTGATATGACGGGCACACCACAAAGTAACATGAAAGCCGCGTTTGCGGATACGTTGTGGATGTGCTGGGACAGGGATAATCATATCTAAATCTTGATATAGGCCCATCACCTGTTTAGGTAAAGCGTCTTGCCAGAGCTGGGTAAGTGCTTTACCAGCGCTAAAATTTGTATGGAATTTGAATTGATTGAGCAATAAAGAGGTCAGCCCACCATAAGCCAAAGGTACATAAGTCTGTGTAAAAGCCGGTGGTTCGATGCGGCACGTATCACATAAGTTGCTGTGAGCCGATACAAGCCCGCATTGATGGCATTGAGAGGCATAGTCCAAATAAGGCATCAGCTGCCGGCATTGCGGGCAAAGACTAGAGCGCCCCCAATAACTTTTTTGGCATAGTAAACATTGTAAAGGGTATTGCAAACGCGCTAGGTTAGGTCGATACAAGGTTAACTTCATCCATGAATTAAGTTGACAATAACTGGGCTAATTAAGCTAGACTAGGCGCAGTTAACTTTTATTGTCTATTAGGTTGTCTAAAAGGAGCCTCTCACATGTCAAGCTTGCCTGCATTACGTTACGATTGGACTTTGGACGAAATACAAGCTTTATGGCAGCAAGCCTTTTTAGATTTATTATTGCAAGCGCAGCAAACACATAGACATTACTTTCCCCCAAATCAGGTGCAAGTCTCGACCTTGATGTCAATTAAAACAGGTGCTTGCCCTGAAGATTGTAAGTATTGTCCGCAATCTGGACATTATCAAACGGGTTTACAACGTGAGCAACTGGCAGAAATCCGTAAAGTGGTACAACAGGCGCAAGCCGCTAAAGCCGCAGGTGCCAGCCGTTTTTGTATGGGTGCGGCATGGCGTTCTCCACAGGAAAAAGCCTTCCCAGCCGTGTTGGATATGGTACGTGAAGTAAAAAATCTAGGTTTAGAAACCTGTATGACACTGGGTATGCTGGATGCACAACAAGCCCAAGCTTTAGCAGACGCAGGTTTGGATTACTACAACCATAATCTAGATACCTCACCTGAATATTACGCAGAAATTATTAGTACCCGTACTTATACAGATCGTTTGCAAACATTAGCGCATGTACGTGATGCGGGTATGAAGGTCTGTTGTGGCGGTATTTTAGGAATGGGAG
This sequence comes from Allopseudospirillum japonicum, assembly GCF_900108915.1. Lineage (GTDB taxonomy): Bacteria > Pseudomonadota > Gammaproteobacteria > Pseudomonadales > Halomonadaceae > Pseudospirillum > Pseudospirillum japonicum. The sequence goes on along the minus strand of NZ_FNYH01000001.1, from coordinate 374,246 downwards.
AAGGGATGCAAGATCGCCTCAAGCTATTGCAACAATTAGCCAGCTTGCAGCCACACCCTGAAAGTGTCCCTATGAATATGTTGGTGAAAGTCGAAGGTACGCCTTTAGACCAGGTCGAGGATTTGGATGAACTTGAGTTTATCCGCGCGATTGCTGTTGCACGGATTTTGATGCCAGCATCTTATATTCGTTTATCCGCAGGTCGGGAAAACTTATCCGATACAAGTCAAGCTTTAGCCTTTATGGCCGGCGCAAACTCTATTTTCTATGGTGATAAGTTATTAACAACCAGCAACCCAGAAGCACAAAAAGATCAGCAATTATTTGCACGTTTAGGTTTAGAAATAGAACAAGCCTCCACACCGGTTTCTGAGCAAGTGCGCGCAGCCGCTTTAAATCAAGCACTACAAGAAGCGCAAACCTCAGCCTATTTTTATGATGCAACTCAAAATGAAGCCCGTGCACCCAAACCTTGTGGTCTGCTAGTGTGATCAATAAGCAAGCAAACAAGCTAGAAACCCGGCTTGAAAGAAAATTACAGCAAAGAGTCGCTGCTTCCTTATTGCGGACGCCATCATGTCTTATGAGCCCACAAGGTGCCAGGGTTGAGCGTGTTTACCAAAGCAAAAAAACACAGCAGTATAATTTTTGTAGTAATGATTATTTAGGGCTGGCGGCACATCCAAAAATTCTCGCGGCTTTGCAAGCAGGAGCTGAACGTTGGGGCGTTGGTAGTGGGGCATCGCATTTAGTATGCGGGCATTCGTATGCACATCAAGCTTTAGAAGAGGCGATTGCAGCTTGGTTACAGCGTCCGGCAGTCTTGAGTTTTAGTAGTGGTTTTTCTGCAAATCTAGCTTTATTGCAAACCCTATTAACCTCTGATGATTTAGTGCTTGAAGATAAACTAAATCATGCTTCTTTGTTGGATGGTGCGCGGATTTCTGGTGCTAAAGTCTTGCGCTATCGTCATTTGGATGTGGCACATTTACAGATGCGTCTGCAACAAGCAACACATCAGGCGAAAGCCAGTAACGTCACTTGGGTGGTCACGGACGGTGTTTTTAGCATGGATGGTGATCAAGCAGATTTAGAGGCTTATAGCCAGCTTTGCCAAGTGGCAAATGCGCATCTGATTGTGGATGAGGCACATTCGTTAGGAGTCTTAGGAACACGAGGGCAAGGACTCGCTGCAGATGTAACGAGTGCGCAAACACCCATCATTATGGGGACCTTGGGGAAAGCCTTAGGTACCAGTGGTGCTTTTGTGGCTGCTTCCACACATGTGATTGAATATTTGCGCCAGTTTGCGCGCCCTTACATCTATACTACGGCAAGTTCCCCCGCATTGGCATGGGCGACTTGTGCAAGTGTGCACTTGGTGCAAAGTGAGGAAGGGGCCGAACTCAGGGCACAATTAGTGCGCAATATTCAAGACTTTCGTCAAGGGGTGCAAGCTTTAGGTTTGCCTTTGGCAGCCTCAACAACCAGCATCCAAATTTTACCGATAGCAGACGTCAACACCTGCTTGCGCTGGAGCCAAATCCTTGCACAAGCAGGTGTTTGGGTTGCTGCGATTCGTCCACCGACAGTGGCACAAGCGCGCCTGCGTATCACCCTAAGCGCAGCACATACTCAAGAGCAAATTCACTGGTTATTGCAAGCCCTCGCAAGGTGTCAGCAACTTTATCCTTTATCGATAGGAGATGTCTAACATGCCTCTCTCCCTTGTATTGATGGCCGGCTGGGGTATGCGTGCACAGGTGATGCAGCCTTTAGCACAGGCATTAAAGCAGCAAGGGCCGCAAAGCATACACATCTTGTGTGTTGATGCTCACACCTCTATTCCTCAGCAAGCAGATATATATTTGGGCTGGTCTTTAGGGGCTTTAAGGCTGGCACAAGAGGTAACCTGCCCCTTGATTGTGTTAGGTATGGGGGCGCGTTTTTGTGACTTGGGTGGGGTTACACAAGCCCAGTTACGTGCTTTTCAGCGTCAGTTTCAACGGGCGCCTGTATCCGCTTGGCAAAGTTTTTTGCAATGGCAGGCCCAAGGTGATACCCAAGTTGCTTATCAGCATTTGCTTGCGCATCAGCAAGGGGATGCCTTGGCGTTTCCTGCTGCAAGCTTGGCACAAGGTTTGGAAGCGCTGGCTCATTTAAACATCTCTCGTGCTGAGTTACAGATTCTAGGGGAGACAGATCCTTTAATTTCTACCCCAGATAAAAATCCCCAAGTTCAAATTGCTGGAGCACAGCAATATCAAATACCAGCCTGTGGACATTTATTACCATTAACGGCTGTGCCTCAGATTGCCGCGTATGTGTGGGAGTTTTTTCAGCAAAATGAGTATTTGTAAAGCCCAAGTGAAGCACAATTTTGCTAAAGCCGCCGCTGATTATCAGCAATATGCAGGTTTACAAGCCTATACAGGAGCACAATTGCATCGAAATTTGCCTTCTGTATCACACTTAGCGCAAGGTGTGGTACTGGATTTGGGGTGTGGACCAGGGCATCAAGCCAAGGCTTTGGCTATGCTTTATCCGCAATATCCTTGTATTGGGATGGATGTGGCGCCGGCAATGCTTGAGTACGCACGCAGGCATGAAGCGGCAGAAAATCTCTGTTGGCTGGCGGCGGATGCCGAACATTTGCCCTTTGCCAAGGAGGTTTTGACTCTGATCTATTCCAATTTAATGTTGCAATGGTGCGAAGATTTACAAGCCAGTTTGCAGGGATTGCAGCAAGCAAGTTGTCAAGGTGCAAGCTTACATTTTAGTACGCTGGTGACAGGGACTTGTCCACAAATTAGCCAAGTATGGCAAGCATGCCAACGTGTTCCACAAGTCCGTCAGTTTTTGACTCGCAAGCAAGTGCAAACCCAAACCCAGCAAGCAGGTTGGCACATTCAAGCTTGCCAGCAAGAGGAGGTCATTTTGCACTTTGAAACTTTCACAGAAGTGCTTGCCTCTTTACGTAAAGTCGGTGCGCATACACCACAGCAGCCAACTAAGCATAAGGGGTTGCAAGGGCGCGGCCACTGGCAAGCCTTGCAGGCTGAATATGAAAAGTATCGCGGTGCACAAGGTTTACCTTTAAGCTATCAAGTGCTTTATATTCACGCAGTTAAAACTTAGATAGGGGCTTGTATGTCATCCTTCCCTACACGTCTTTTTGTGACAGGTACAGATACAGAAGTGGGTAAAACTTTTGTCAGTAGTGCCTTATTGATCGCTGCACAACAAGCGCAAGTGCCGGCTTTAGGCTTGAAACCTATAGCTGCGGGTGCAGATTATCATGCACAAGAAGCAGCCTATTACAATCAAGATGCGCTCGACTTGCAAAAATATGCTTCCATAACACTTGATTATGAGCAAGTGAACCCAGTGATGTTAAAGGCAGCAACAGCACCGCATATCGCAGCAGCTGAAGAAGGACGCCGCTTAAATAGCCAAACCTTACTTGCTTGGTGCCGTGGGGCTTTGTGGCAACGGCCAACACCTGAGTTTGCATTAGTAGAAGGTGCTGGTGGTTGGTACGTGCCTTTGAATGCAAGAGAAACCCTAGCAGATTTGGCCAAAGCTTTAAATTTTCCAGTACTGTTAGTCGTTGATATACGCCTAGGTTGTATTAATCATGCTTTATTAACCGCGCAAGCCATTGCGCGTGATGGTTTACCCTTAGTCGCTTGGGTTGCTAATTGTCGTCAGCAAGAAATGCCTTACTTGGCAGAGACGCTAGCAACTTTAGAAGCTTTATTGCCTGCACCTTGCTGGGCAAAATTGCCTCCTTGTTCTGGGGGGGTTGAGCAAGCAGCAGAATTTTTTGAATTTTTATTTAAAAAAACTTGACTAGTAAGGATTATTCTCTATAATGCGCCCCCATAGCCCAGCAGCAGGTAGGCGGGAGTGGTGGAATTGGTAGACACGCTGGATTTAGGTTCCAGTGCTTCACGGCGTGAGAGTTCGAGTCTCTCCTTCCGCACCAAAAGCTAGGGTTAAACAAATTGAGAAAGCCAGAATCTTTAAGATTCTGGCTTTTTTCGTTGTTGTTCGTGTATCGGTTTATACACTTATTAAAGCATAAGGCGCTGTTATCGTAAGCGCATGGAGCACATCTTATGTTATCTCAGCGTCTCCAAAAATATTTACCTTGGGTACCTTGGTTATTTGTCTTGCTATGGAGCACAGGGTTTATTGGTGCTAAATATGCACTGCCTTACAGTCAAGCATTTACATTTCTTAGCTGGCGTATGCTAGGCAACCTTGCAGTGTTTGCTGGCCTAATTTGGTATTTCAACACGCATTGGCCTAAAGATCCTAAATTATGGATACAGCAAGGCATTGCGGGCCTATGTATTCATGGCGCTTATTTGGGTGGTGTATTTTCTGCGATAGAGCTGGGGACCCCCGCAGGTTTAACTGCATTATTAGTAGGATTGCAGCCTTTAGTAACGGCCATATGTATTGCTTTGGCGTACTGGCGTTGGCCGCATCCATTACAAATGCTGGGATTAGTCTTAGGCTTTGTTGGGGTCGCCTTAGTGCTGTCTGGAGGGCAAATACAGGATTTAAATCTGGTACAGTTACAAGGGGATCAGTTTGCTTGGATTTTGCTGGCCTTACTGGGAATTAGTTTGGGTACCTTATATCAAAAGTATTTTTGCCAGCCGCAACCCTTGCTAACGGCCTCTTTTATTCAGTATGCAGCGACTTTAAGTGTATTTTTGCCGTTGGCATACTTTTATGAAGACACACAAGTGATATGGCACCCAGAGTTTATTTTAGCCCTCGCTTGGTCGGTCATTGTTTTGTCTGTAGGCGCTATTTTGTTACTGATGCTGATGATCCAGGCTGGAGAAGCCACAAAGACTGCAAGTTACTTTTATCTAGTGCCACCTTTGACTGCTTTGGAAGCTTGGTATTTATTTGATGAAGCACTGGCACTTGCTGGTGTTTTTGGCATGTTATTAGCCATTTTGGGCGTGTATTTAACTAATAAAGCCACCATAAAATAAGTGAGTAAATTTTTATGCGAATTAATGAACTGCTTGTGTATTTAGATGAATTATTGCAAGTCCACGCGTTTCAAGACTATTGCCCTAATGGTCTACAAGTTGAAGGGACGCGTTCGGTACAGCATTTGGTGACAGGTGTAACCGCCTCGCAAGCCTTGCTTGATGCGGCAATTCAAATCAAGGCAGATGCTATTTTGGTACATCATGGCTATTTTTGGAAAAACGAATCTGCACCTCTCGTCGGTATGAAAGGGCAACGGATTCGTAGCCTAATGCAAGCAGGGGTACACTTGTTAGCCTATCATCTGCCTTTAGATGCACATCCAGAATTAGGCAATAATGCGCAACTCGCACGTTTATTTGATTGGAAAATTACTGGTCCTCTCTATCCACAACAAAGCCACCCCATTGGGTTTCAAGGTGAGCTTGCGCAACCTATGACGGCAGCTGAGTTAAGTCAGCAACTAGCACAAGGATTAAAGCGAAAACCTTTGCATATTCAGGGCCATACACGATCGATTCGTCGTTTAGCTTGGTGTTCAGGCGCTGCGCAAGGGGCTTTGGTCGATGCAGCAGCTTTAGATGTTGATGCTTATATTAGCGGTGAAATCTCTGAGCCAAGTGTGCATCTAGCGCGTGAGTTAGGAATTGATTATTTTGCTGCAGGGCATCATGCAACAGAACGTTATGGTGTGCAGGCGCTAGGAGAGCATCTTGCGCATCAGTTTGGCCTGCAACACACTTTTATTGAGATTGATAATCCAGTTTAAGCTGTTGGTGATTGGGTTTCTTTTTCTTTCAAACCATAATCCTCCGCTAACGTCCCTTTAGCCTGTGCGGGTTTGGGGGCATAGTCGCGTGGGGGCTCAAGCTGTGTGCCAGCGAGGTTTGCCGATGTTTTCATGTGTGAACTAGGCTTGCGCCATATAGCATGTGCAAATACCCCAAGTGCGAAGCCTGCAACAAATAGAAGAAAGCTCATAGTCGTCCCCGCCTTTATTGTTTTCGTTGATAACAGCAGCTTAACCTTTAGGTAGAAAAACTCAAGCCCTAAGCATAGCTTCTAAGTCGGCTGATAGGAAAACCGCTCAGTGATGGTTTACCAACCTTGGGTCTTGCAGCAAGTTCGCCTATACTAGTGCCCCTTTTGCCGCTAGTACCTAGTGCTTGCAAGATTTCTTAATCTCCAAAACCTCTCCAGTTGGGATGTTAAGCTATGACCCCTTTAGAGCGATATCAGCAAGATTTGCAACGCAATGATTTTAGTTATGATGCAGCCCAAGAAAACGCCGTAAAACATTTACAGCGCTTGTATGATGAACTCTTGTCTACGCCACCTGGAGGGAAGGTGGTCACCAAGCGGATCCAGTTGGAGAGTCAACCGAAAAAAGGTTTATTTTCCAAGTTATTAGGTACATCTTCTGGAGCACGCGAGAAAATTGTTAAAAGTGTTGAACCGATTAAAGGTTTATATTTTTGGGGAGGCGTTGGCCGCGGCAAGACGTATCTTGTCGATACTTTCTATGAAAGCTTGCCATTTCCAGAGAAAAGCCGTACCCACTTCCACCGTTTTATGCAGCGAGTACATGCGGAACTGCGCCGTTATGATGGCGAGCGCAACCCACTGAAATTGGTGGCAGATACTTTAGCTAAAGAAGCACGCGTGATCTGCTTTGATGAATTTTTTGTTAAAGACATTACCGATGCAATGATTTTAGCCAACTTGTTGGAGGCTTTATTTGAGCGTGGTGTTGTTCTCGTTACGACCTCGAATATTGTGCCTGATGAGTTGTATAAAGATGGTTTACAGCGTGCACGTTTCTTGCCAGCGATTGATTTGCTCAACCAGCACACCGAAATTGTTAATGTTGACAGTGGGATTGATTATCGCCTGCGTGCTTTGACACAGGCAGAAATTTTTCATACACCCTTGGATGCAGCGGCAGATGTGAGCTTGCAAACAAGCTTTGATGCAATTGCGCTTGCTACAGGGGATGCCGATATTGCTTTAGAAATTAATTATCGGATAATTAACGCAAAACGCTGTCACGATGATGTAGCTTGGTTTGAGTTTGATGAATTATGTGATGGTCCGCGTAGTCAAAATGATTACATTGAATTGTCTAAACTTTTCCACACGGTACTGATTGCGAATGTACCACAAATGGGGCGAGATAAAGATGATCAAGCGCGCCGCTTCATCAATATGATAGATGAGTTTTATGATCGTAATGTGAAAGTCATTATGTCAGCTGCAGCACCGATTACAGATTTATATACGCAAGGTAATCTTAATTTTGAGTTTGAGCGTACGGTGAGCCGTCTGCTAGAAATGCAATCACATGAATATCTTGCCCGTGAACATAAGCCTTAATTGATCTATCGCAGCTGTAAAGTGAAAAAATGTTTTTGAGGCTTAACTTTTGTTGTAAGGAGCGCTATAATCCGCGCTCCTTCGGGAGACCCCGACACTCGTTGCTCACTGCAAAGTAAGCAACCAATAAAAATAGGTATTGGTCAGTACAATTCTTTGTATCCTTGTGTACAAAGCGTCGTGAAGACCCATTAAGGCATATAGTCGAAATGAAAACAACGATCAGTGCAAAACCAGAAACAGTAAGACGCGACTGGTTTGTCGTAGATGCCAGTGATAAAACTTTAGGTCGCTTGGCAACAGAAATCGCGCGCCGTCTACGTGGCAAACATAAGCCAGAATATACACCGCATGTTGATACAGGTGACTACATTGTTGTAGTTAACGCTGAGAAAATCCATGTGACCGGTAACAAAGCGAAAGCAAAAAATTACTATCGTCATACTGGTTACCCAGGCGGTCTGAAAACAACTCGCTTTGATAAGATGATTCAAGAGCATCCTGAGCGTGTTCTGCAAAGCGCAGTGAAAGGTATGTTACCTAAAGGTCCTTTAGGTCGTGCTATGTTCGCTAAGCTGAAAGTCTATGCGGGTGCCGAGCATCCACACACGGCTCAACAACCTCAAGCACTGAATATCTAATTACAAGAGCGAGCGCTATGTCTACTACTCAAAACTACGGTACAGGCCGTCGTAAAACTTCTGCTGCGCGTGTGTTCTTAAAGCCTGGCACAGGTAACATCACTGTTAACGGTCAGCCTTTAGATGAATACTTTGGTCGTGTGACCGCGCGTATGATTGTTCGTCAGCCACTTGAGTTGACTGAAACATCGGGTAAATTTGATCTTTACATCACCGTACGTGGTGGTGGAAACTCAGGTCAAGCGGGTGCAATTCGCCATGGTGTAACACGCGCTCTGATCGAGTATAACGAAGAATATCGCAAGCCGCTGCGTGCAGCAGGCTATGTGACTCGTGATGCACGTATGGTAGAGCGTAAGAAAGTGGGTCTACGCAAAGCGCGTAAGCGTCCTCAGTTCTCCAAGCGTTAATCAAGATTGCGGAACCGCCTACTGCATCCGCACAAAACGCTCAGACCCCAGGTGGGCTGGGCGTTTTTTTTGGTGTGAAACAAGAAGATATCCAACTAAGGCATAACAAGCTTAAGGGTATATTTCCTTGTTTTAAGCAGGCGTTTTTTTTACTATTTAGCCTATTTAGTTTTCCGTGATCAATTGCTAACCGGGGGTTGTCACTTTGTGGGCAGCGGGTTTGTTGATGGGAGAAATCTTGATATGAGTAATGACGGCGTAAACAAAGGTCGGCGCCGTTTCCTTGTCGGTGCTACCTCAGTTGTTGGGGCGGTAGGTGCTGTCGGGGTCGCCGTACCTTTTGTTGCATCTTGGAATCCGAGTGCGAAAGCACGTGCTGCAGGCGCTCCAGTGAAAGCAGACATCTCTAAACTGGCACCAGGCCAGCAGATGACTGTTGAGTGGCGTGGTAAGCCAGTCTGGATCGTATATCGCACACCTGAGATGCTGGAGCGTTTGGAGCAGATCAATGATCTGTTGGCTGATCCAAACTCTGCAGTACCTCAGCAGCCAGACTACATCACAGGTGTAGCGCGTGCGATTAAGCCTGAGTATGCGGTAATGATAGGGATCTGTACCCATTTAGGTTGTTCTCCAACCTATCGCCCTGAAGTTGGTGCGGCGGATTTAGGTGCAGACTGGCCAGGCGGCTTTTTCTGTCCTTGCCACGGATCGCGCTTTGATTTATCTGGGCGTGTTTATAAGAGTGTTCCAGCACCAACCAATCTTGAGATTCCACCTCACAATTATGAAAGTGACAAGGTGATCGTGATTGGTGTCGATAAGGAGACAGCCTAATGGGTAACCCGAATCGAGTAAAAGCTGAAAGCGGCATCATGCGCTGGATTGATGATCGTTTTCCAGCAACTCAGATGTGGCAAGACCACCTGAGCAAATACTATGCACCTAAGAACTTCAATTTTTGGTACTTCTTTGGTTCTTTGGCGCTTTTAGTATTAGTTAACCAGATTCTTACAGGTATTTGGTTAACGATGAGCTATAACCCAAGTGCTGAAGGCGCTTTTGCTTCCGTCGAATACATCATGCGTGATGTAGAGTATGGTTGGTTGATTCGCTATATGCACTCCACAGGGGCATCAGCCTTCTTTGTGGTCGTTTACCTACACATGTTCCGTGGCATGATGTATGGGTCTTATAAAGCGCCTCGCGAGTTGATCTGGATCTTCGGGATGGCAATTTACTTAGCTCTGATGGCAGAAGCTTTCATGGGTTACTTGCTGCCTTGGGGACAAATGTCTTACTGGGGTGCACAGGTTATTATTTCCCTGTTTACTGCAATCCCTGTCATTGGTGGTGATTTAGCTCAGTGGGTTCGTGGCGACTTTTTGATCTCTGGCATCACGCTAAACCGCTTCTTTGCACTGCATGTTATTGCCTTACCCATCGTTTTGCTGGCTCTAGTTGTACTACATATTCTAGCGCTGCACGAAGTTGGCTCTAACAACCCTGACGGCATTGATATCAAAAAGAATAAAGATTCGAACGGCATTCCTTTAGATGGTATTCCTTTCCACCCTTATTATTCGGTAAAAGATATTGTTGGCGTTGCTGTATTCTTGTTCGTTTTCTGTACGATTATCTTCTACTTCCCAGAAATGGGCGGCTACTTCCTTGAGCCACCTAACTTCGAGCCGGCAAATGCACTAAAAACACCTGCACACATTGCACCTGTATGGTATTTCACACCTTTTTATGCCATGTTGCGTGCGGTCACTTTCCCTCTCTTTGGTCTTGATGCCAAATTCTGGGGTGTGGTTGTGATGGGTGCTGCGATTGCGATTTTGTTCGTATTGCCTTGGTTAGATCGTAGTCCTGTACGTTCTATTCGCTATAAAGGTAACTTAAGCAAGATTGCCCTAGTTCTGTTTGCAATTAGTTTTGTGATCTTGGGCGTGTTAGGTGCTCTGCCTTCAACACCAGGACGCACTTTGGTCGCACAAATTGCAACCTTGGTTTACTTCGCGTACTTTGTGCTCATGCCTTTCTACACTAAGATCGAGCAGACTAAACCAGTTCCGGAGAGGGTAACAGGCTAATGAAAAAGCAATTACTTGCATTGTTCATGGCAATAGTGCCTTCATTGGCACTGGCCGCAGGAGGTGGCAACGTTCACCTAGACGAAATGAAACCTGATATTTACGATCAGCCTTCCTTGCAAAGGGGTGCCCATCTGTTCGTAAACTATTGTATGGGATGTCACTCCATGCAGTATCAGCGTTTTTCACGTACTGCTGAAGATATCGGTATTCCACAGGATGTCGTGGAACAAAACTTGATTTTTAGTTCAGCGATCAAATACAACGATCAAATGCGCATTGCAATGAACCCTAAAGATGCAGCTCAGTGGTTTGGTGCGCCTCCCCCTGATCTGACTTTGACTGCGCGTTTACGTGGTACAGATTGGATTTATACTTATTTGCGTAGTTTCTATGTTGATCCTGCGCGTCCTTGGGGAACTAACAATACTGTATTCCCAGACGTAGGTATGCCGCACGTGCTAGAGCCTTTACAAGGTGTACAAACGAAGGTTTGTGAACCCGGTAGCGAGGCTGCAGCTAAAGCAACGGTTGTAGATCCTTTAACTGGAAAAACCTCGGGTGGCAATGAAGGTTGCTTCAAGCTGGTAAAACAAGGCAGTATGAGCCCACAAGAATTTGATAAGGCCATGTATGACCTAACCAATTTCTTAGCTTATGTCGGTGAGCCTTCAAAGTTAGAAAGTAACGAGATAGCGCCAAAAGTGCTAATTTTTATCGTGATCTTCTTCTTTGTATCTTACCTGCTGAAGAAAGAATACTGGCGTGATATACACTAAGCGCTTCACTTAAGTGTAAAATAAGGCGCGTGCCCCTCTAGGGTACGCGCTTTTTTATTAATGATGAATGTGTGTCAGAATAAAACTTCCCGCTGAGGCTCTGTAAAGGATAAGGAATCTAAGAGCCTGGGCAGATTACTTACAGATGTGAATAAGCATCTAGGCTTTTAACAAGAGGGTGTTTCAATGGGCGTAGTGGCCAAGCGTTCTTCCATGACTTTCTACTCAAATGGGGAGGATCATTACAGCCATCGAGTGCGCATAGTGCTGGCTGAAAAAGGCGTAGCTGTGGATATCCTTGATATTAATCCAGCCAACAAACCAGAAGAACTTGCAGAGCTAAATCCTTATAACAGTCTACCAACTCTGGTGGATCGTGAGCTTGTGTTATATGCGTCTAATATTATGATGGAATATTTAGACGAACGTTTTCCGCACCCGCCTTTGTTACCTGTGTATCCTGTTGCTCGTGCTGAAAGTCGTCTTTGGGTGTATCGTATTGATAATGAGTGGAGCCCACTTGTTGATACTATTATGGCAGGCGAAGACGCTAAAGCAATTGATGCTGCACGTAAGCGTTTGAAGGAAGATTTCACTGCAATTGCTCCTATTTTTGCAGAAAAACCCTATTTTATGAGTGACGAGTTTAGTTTAACTGATTGTTGTATGGCGGCTATTTTATGGCGTTTACCACGCTTAGGGATTGAGCTGCCTGAAAAATCGACACGTTATTTACAAGAGTATATGGGACGCCTGTTTGAACGCGACTCTTTCCGCGAAAGCTTGTCTGAAACTGAGCGTGAAATGCGTTAAGTGTCTTAAGCCTTGTGCATGAACCTGTTATAGGTAATAGGGCGCAAGGCTGGTTGGAAAAGTGTTTTAACAGGAGTTAGTCATGTCGCTATCAAGTCGCCCCTATTTGTTGCGCGCTTTGTATGAGTGGTTGGTGGATAATCACCTTACCATCTATGTGATGTTGGATGCTGGGCACCCGCAAGTAAAAGTGCCTCAACAGTATGTGAAGCAAGGGCAAATAGTATTGAACATCTCGCCAGAGGCGGTGCGTGGCCTCACTCTCGATGATGCTTTGAGTTTTAGTGCACGTTTCGGTGGGGTACCTATGCAAATTTATGCCCCAATTGAGGCTGTGTTAGCGATTTATGCGCCTGAAAATCCACAATGGGGATATGTTTTTGGGCATGAGCCTGTCATTCCTAGTCCAGAGGAAGCAAAGACTCAGGAAGAAGCCTCTCTAAGTTTATTATCGAATCAAGAAGCTGAACAAGTGCCTTCAGAGGCAGAGCAAGTGGATACCAAAACTGCATCAACAGAAGATGCTAATCGTCCTGGGCGTGCTCATCTTAAGGTCATTAAATAATTGACCTGTATATTGGCGGGCTGGCTTGAGAATAAATGCCAGCCTGCCAAAGCTAAAGTGGCTAATCAAGATACTCAAATACCTTCACAATTTTTTGTACACCAAGGACACGCCGTGCAGCATCAACCGCAATATCTGCTTCAGTGCGTGTTAACAGCCCCATCATATAAACGACTCCAGCCTCAGTGACTACTTTAATTCGCCTGCTATCAATACGCGAATCTACACCAAGTTGCGTTTTTACTTTAGAAGTTACCCAGGAATCGTTTGCCCGTGCCATAAGGGAGCTTGCGCCGGCAACTTGTAATTCATTGTGCACCAAACGCACTTTACGTACTTTACTTGCAATATCCCCTGCTTTGACCTTCAAAGCTTGAGTAGGGACTTGACCAACCAAAAGCAAAATATTGTTGTAACTAACAGAGACAATATGAGCTTCAGCAAAACGTGCATCCGAAGCAGCGATTTGAGCTTCGGCTTTCGACTCTATCAACTCATCATCAAGCTGAGTGCCTAAAGTTCTGCGGCCATAATCTTCCTGCGGATTTGTGGCACAAGCGCTAAGAAAACTGAAAGTCAGTAAGACAAGCACGAAAGATACAAGACGGCTGGGCATATACTGGGTCTCCTGTTTCAGTAAAGGCGGATGGTTTATTCATTACTTCCAAATAGCTGGTGATCAATTAAATCACAAAGACAATGAATGACTAATAAATGCACTTCTTGAATCCGCGCAGTAATTTTATGGGGTACCCGAATTTCGCAGTCATCTGCAGCAAGTATAGAAGCAATGCTGCCACCGTCACGGCCCGTTAATGCGATTACCTGCATGTCTCTTTCATGGGCTGCTTTGATTGCACGAACCACATTGGCTGAGTTCCCACTGGTGGAAATAGCCAATAAAATATCGCCAGGATGTCCAAGCGCAAGAATCTGCTTAGAAAAGACTTCACTATAATCATAGTCGTTGGCGATCGAGGTTAGGGTCGAAGCGTCTGTGGTCAAGGCTAATGCAGGTAAGCTAGGACGCTCACGTTCAAAACGGTTGAGTAGCTCAGAAGAAAAATGTTGGGCATCCGCTGCTGAGCCGCCATTGCCACAGCTTAAAATTTTTCCATCATTCACTAAAGCCTGCACCATCATTTGACTAGCAAGCTCAATATAGGGGCTAAGTACCTCACTGGCCTGCACTTTAGCATCAATACTAGCGTTGAAATGTTGAATAATACGATCTTGCAAATCCATTAAAGTATCCTAAATTTTGCCTAACTCATAAAAACAAAGGTTAAATGATATTTTGTAACCAAGTGCAGTGCCAAGTACCTTGCGAACGTGCAACACATACTAAATCAATACGAGATTGTGGATAGTTTGCCTGTGAAAAATGTTCAGTTAAAAAGGTATTGGCTGTATTTTGAATACGTTCTAGCTTGGTGTGCGTTATAGATTCTAAGGCAGAAACAAGAGCTTGTGGACGTCGGTAACGTACTTCAACAAACACCAGAATTGGCCCCTGCCACATGATAAGGTCTAACTCCCCACCTGGTTTGCGGTAATTCTTATACCAAAAGGTTAAGCCCTGCTTTTGTAAATAATGCAAGGCTTTTTCCTCCGCTTGCTGACCTATCGATGTGGTGCTTGGGCCTTTATTCTTCATCATCAGCCGTGGAAGTGTCTGTTGGCTGCGCATGACGATCACCACGCATGGGTAAGCCATCAGCAAAGTATGCCCAGAAAAGCTCACGCCGAATGCGTCCCTGCTCAAGACTAAGATGCCCTGTACCACCTAATAAACGGCTATTGGGTAAAGCTTTTAGCATAGGCATACGTGTAGCCAAAAGATAAGCGTCACTGCCCATAGCATATAAGCGACTATAGTGCAGCATTTGCTGTGGCCAAGCGGCACGAATACGCTGGTTGAGTAAATCAGAGCTATCTAAATGCCAAGGAAGATCACAAAATTGAATGCCGTTTAAATCTCTGTCTTGCTCTGGGTTGGGCTCACCTGTATACACATGAGAAGTAGCAAGTACGGGTAAATCGGCCGCAAAGTAATAGGCCAGAGCTGGTTTTACTTGCCGTGCAACTGAGGGTAAACCTAGTAAAAATAACCAGTCGGCATCTTGGCGTGGACGTGGGGTAAACTCTATTTTGCGTCGGATAAGCTGCACGAGTTTATCCTTGCGTGCTTCACTCTGGGGAATATCTAATAAGCGACTGACAGACTCAACAAGAGGTTGGTTAGCGCTGTAGCGTTCTACATGTACCAGTTGGCCGCCAAGCTTGTGCCAACTGGCTTCAAAGCTTGCAAGGACACGCTCACCCCAAGGATCTTGCGGAATCAGGACCAAAGCGCGTTTTAGACCTTGTGACCAAGCTTTATGGGCAACTTGTTGAGCTTCATCTTCCGCAGACAAGCCAAATTCGATTAAATCTGGATTGCGTGTTGTATTTGTGCCGTAATTCAGTGCTAGGGTAGGCAAGGGTAAAGTAGATTTTTGTTGGAGTTGGGTAACCTTAGCTTTGGCAAGTGGGCCCACAACAAAATCTGCGCCCTCAGCACGTGCTCTTTGATATAAAGCGTCTAAATCAGCACCTTCCGTGTTGTAAAATTTGAGCCTAGGTGCAGGTAATCCTTGTTGACTGGCAAATAATTGGTGTGCAATCAGGCCATTTCGCAGTGCTTCTGCAGGTGTGGCTAAGGCGCCGGTCTCTGGCAAAAAGACGGCGATTTGTTGGACAGGGTTTTGTGCCATACGAGTTAGCAAGGCCACATCCTTCGGGAGCTGACTGGATGCTGGATGTTCTGGATAACGCGTTTGCCAGCGTAAAACTTCATCAAACAAATAACTGATTTCTTGACCACTTTGCTGGCGTAAATAAGCCAGCTCAAACCAACCTTTTAATTCACCTTGGGGTTCTTGTTGCGACATAGCGCCTAATTGAATGGCATCCAAACGCATCAAAGATTGCCACAAAGCTTGGTAGGAAAGACGTGCCTCTTGCTCAGGTTGTAAGCGCGCTAGTTGAAAGTAAGCACGTGCAGCACCCTCATGCTCACTTAATGCTTGGTAGGCTTGGGCACGTTGGCGATGAAATTGCATTTGCTCACCAAAGGTGAGGCTAGGCAGTAAGTTAGGCCCCAGACGCTCCAGCCAAGCTAAAGCCTGTTGTGCTTGTCCGAGTGTGAGCGCAGCTTGGGTATGTGCTTGTAGCAAACGCCACTGACCTTGGCGTGTGAGTAGACTTGGCGAGATCACAGGCGCAACTTGTAAAGCCCGTGTATACTCTTGTGCTGCAACTAGGCGTTCTAAAACATCTAGGCGTAATGCAGCCGCCTGAGGCGCTGGCATAGTCTGTGCTTGTCGCAACAAATCATCTACAGAAATACGAGAAGTGGTAAAAGGTAGGCTAGGTCGAGAAGACGAAGGCGAGCTAGCACAGCCAGTTAGCAAACTCGTCAGTAGCACCAGCACGAAAAATACTGGCAAAAATTGCCCTTGGGGCTGGCTGCCAGATAGAGGTTTAGAGGCTGAGCAATCCATAAATCTTGATTCCTGCATATTTAACCTGAGAAGTCTGCACGCTTCCTATAAATAAATCTATAGATCCTAGTAATGAGGAAATATCATGTCTGAGGCTGCATTGTACGTGGTTGCCACCCCAATTGGTAATCTTGAGGAGATGAGTCCTCGTGCGCAAGCGGTATTAAAGGAAGTAGATTTAATTGCAGCGGAAGACACACGCCACTGCAAACAACTGTTAAAACACTTTAGCATTCAAACCCCTAGCCTTTCTTTACATGAGCATAACGAAAGCCAACGCATAGACCAACTATTAAACTTATTGGCAGCAGGAAAAAAAATAGCCTTAGTTTCCGATGCAGGCACGCCTTTAATCTCTGATCCAGGGTATTTGCTAGTGCGTCAAGTACGTTCGGCTGGTTATCCTGTCATTCCTGTAGCTGGGCCCTGTGCTTTAATTAGTGCGCTAAGCGCTTCTGGATTAGCTTCGGATCGTTTTTATTTCGAAGGTTTCTTGCCAGCTAAAACTGTGGCACGGCAAAAACGTCTACAGGCTTTGGCAGACTACAAAGCAACCTTAATTTTTTATGAGGCACCGCACAGAATTTTGGAAACCCTAGCAGATGCACTTAGCGTATTCGGTGGGGAGCGTCAAGCATGTATTGCACGTGAAATCAGCAAAACATACGAAACTTTCTATACAGCTTCTCTCTCTGAAGTACAGGCATGGTTATGTGCTAACCCACAGCAAGTACGTGGGGAGTTTGTTTTTTTAGTAGAAGCATGCAAAGCCAATACTTCGGCAGATACCCCGAGCGAGGAAGCACAGCACCTGCTTGAATTGCTGCTGCAAGAAGGGTTAGCTTTAAAAAGAGCCTGCCATTTAGTGGCCAATGTGTACGCAGTCAAGAAAAATCATTTATATCAATGGAAATTGCAACAATCCTCAGGTTGTGCAGAGTCGTGAAGGGTTTGAATTTGGGATAAGATCAACAAAAGCAAAGGAATCCTAAAAATAGGGCTTTGTTTTTTCTAAAAAAAGGATACAATCAAATTGCAGACTGGAAAAAGGAGTGAATCATGCAATTAAATATCACTGGTCATCATCTTGAGCTGACTGACGCGCTGCACGAGTATGTGAACACTAAGTTCACCCGTTTAGAGCGCCATTATGACCACATTACCAATGTGCAAGTCACTCTAACGGTTGAGAAAGAACGACAAATTGCGGAAGCGACGCTTTCTGTTACTGGCGGTGAGGTTCACGCTCATGCGGAATCTGAAGACATGTATGCAGCAATTGATGGGCTGGTTGATAAACTTGATCGTCAATTGATTAAACATAAAGAAAAAACTCAAGCTCGTCTGCAAGGAGCCGATGCGCGTTAATTGCGGGCATCAGCTTTTATTGGTTATGCATATTACTGATATTATCACCCCTGACCGAGTCCTTGTTGGCTTGGCTGGGGGTAGTAAAAAGCGAGTGCTTGAATTTTTTAGCAAGTTCATCGCACAGAATATGCCAAGCTTAGATAGTGGCGAGGTTTTTGCAAACCTCGTCGCTCGTGAAAGGCTTGGTAGTACTGGGATTGGCCACGGTGTTGCCATTCCACATTGTCGCATTAGTCATTGTCAGCATGCTGTAGGTACTTTTATTAAATTGCGTGAGCGTGTTGATTTTGATTCGATTGATGGGGATCCTGTTGATCTGATTTTTATTTTGCTCGTCCCTGAACATGCTTGTGAGGAGCACTTACATACTTTGGCAATGCTTGCAAAACTGTTTAGTGATGAGGATATGCGTCGTCGCTTACGTCAAACAGATACCAACCCAGCCTTATTCGAACTTTTATCTACCGCAATTCCTGCCGCTATGCTGCCTTCTGAAGATAACCCCTAGTCGTTGAGTGTACCTGGGTATATTGACGGGCAGAGTTTAGGAATACTCTAAAATCATTTTCGATTGAGGTGTATATGAAACTGGTCGTCATTAGTGGGCGCTCAGGCTCAGGTAAAAGTGCTGCTTTGCATTTACTTGAAGACCTAGGTTTTTTTTCTATTGATAACTTACCTGTTGGTCTTTTATCTCCCCTAGTTGAGCAAGCGCTACAACAACAAGATACCCAGCATGCGCGTATTGCTGCAAGTATAGATGCGCGTAACCTGCCGCAAGATTTACACCAGTTCCCAGAGATTTTACGTCATCTGCGCCATCGAGAAATTGATTGCGAAGTCCTCTATTTAGATGCTAGTGAGAAAGTGTTATTTGAGCGTTTTAGCGCAACCCGACGCAAACACCCGCTAACTCGTCAAGATAGCCTATCACTTGCAGAAGCCATTGCTTATGAGCAACAGTTACTAGAGCCTATCGCAAACCTCGCTGATTTACGTTTGGATACAACAGACTTATCTGTGCATCAATTAAGAGACCTTATCTGTCAACGTGTAGAAGGTAAGGCCGGTCATCCTATGTCTATTTTGGTAGAGTCTTTTGGTTTTAAGCATGGGGTACCTTTAGATGCAGATTTGGTATTTGATGCACGTTGCCTACCTAATCCCTATTGGGAAACAAATTTGCGTGATTTAACTGGGTTAGATGTCCCTGTACAAGCTTTCTTAGCAGAAGCAGAAGAAGTGCAGCACATGCAAGCGGACATTTATCAATTACTCAGTCATTGGTTGCCCCGTTATCAGGCAAGTAATCGTAGTTACATGACGATTGCTGTTGGTTGTACGGGAGGACAACATAGATCGGTTTACTTGTGTGAAGCCTTGGTGGGTGCATTGCGGGCAGATTATCCACAAGTACAGATTCGGCACCGAGAATTAAAATTGCCTTGAGATGATAATAAAAACGATAGGTTAGGCATGTTAGATTGTGATATTACCTTGGTGAACAAAAAGGGCTTACATGCACGCGCAGCGACACGCTTAGTTGAAGTGAGTCGTGCCTATCAAAGCCAGCTGACTTTATTTAAAGGGGCGCAAAGTGCTGACACACGTAATATTATGGCGTTACTTATGTTAGCCGCGCCCTGTGGTACTCAGTTAAAGTTACATGCTCAAGGCGAGGATGAAGCAGATGCCTTAGCTGCAGTGGTTGCTTTAATTGAGGATGGTTTTGGTGAAGATGATTAAGTTGGTTTGAGCAGGAGACCCATAAAATGGATTGTATTTTTTGCAAATTAGTTAAAGGCGAGTTGCCAGCTGATATTTTATATCAAGATGATGAAGTCATGGCATTTCGTGATATTGATCCGAAAGCGCCACATCATTTTCTAGTAATCCCTAAACGCCATATTGCGACCTTAAATGATTTGACACCGGAAGATGCTGCCTTGGTGGGGCGCTTGCAAGTGACAGCAGCCCAGTTAGCTAAAGAATATGGTTTTGATGAAAGTGGCTATCGTGTGGTCATGAATTGTAATCAAGATGGTGGTCAAACGGTGTGGCATATTCATATGCATGTTTTGGCAGGGCGCACATTAAGCTGGCCGCCAGGTTGAGATTTTTTATCCCTGATGCGGTTACAAAAAGACGCGCTTTAGGCAGCGTCTTTTTTTTGTCACTTTGATGACACTTGTGGACTAGGATTTTGTGCACATGCGATATATAGTGAACTTAAGTATAGATTGATAGTACAAGGTAAAGAGATCAAAACACGTAAACTATCTGCGTCAGAAAACTGTCATTCTTTAACGTTAGGCTAAGCGCAAGCGCTAAAGCTTTAAGTCCACCGACTTGTTTAATAAGGAAACTTTATGGACCACGTGATCAAACAAATCCTTGCTCCTCATGCACCTGAGCACGAAGATCATCATCACCAGCAGCTGCAATATTTCTTACAGCAAGCCAAAGAAACGGGCAAACCAGCACCGACAGCGGTTGTACATCCTGTAGATACTAACAGTTTGCGAGGTGCGATTGATGCTGCTGAAGAAGGCCTAATTGATCCTGTCATTATCGGTCCTGAACATAAAATTCGTCAGGTTGCTGAAGAAGCAGATATCAACTTGGCGAACTATCGCATCTGTTCAACGGAGCATAGCCATGCTGCTGCTGAAATGGCTGTTGAGCTAGCGCGTAATGGTGAAGTCCATGCGTTGATGAAAGGTAGTTTGGGGACCTCTGAATTGTTAGGCGCTGTGGTGAATAAGCAAAAAGGCTTGTTAACTGAACGTCGCCTTTCGCACGTATTTGTACTAGACGTGCCGAGTTACCATAAATCTTTATTGGTTTCAGATGCAGCGATTAATATTGTGCCTGATCTGATGGTCAAACGCGATATCCTACAGAACGTGATTGATTGTGCGCATGCTCTGGGTGTTGCTATGCCTAAGGTGGCAATCTTGTCAGCAGTCGAAAAAGTAAAAGCAAATATCCAATCAACTTTAGATGCGGCAGCTCTCTGTAAAATGGCGGATCGTGGTCAGATCACAGGGGCAATCGTGGATGGCCCTTTGGCTTTTGATAATGCGATTTCTGCTGAAGCTGCCCAAGCTAAGCATATTAATTCCCCTGTCCCTGGTGACGTGGATATTTTAATGGTACCTAATTTGGAATCAGGGAATATCCTAGCAAAGCAACTACAATATCTAGCGGGCGCTAAATCTGCCGGCATTGTGATGGGGGCGCGCGTGCCTATCATCCTCACTAGCCGTGCAGCGAAGCCGTTGGAGCGTTTATCATCTTGTGCAGTTGCAGTGCTTGTGGCACGTAAGCTAGGACGTTTACTATGAACATGATTTTGATTGTCAATGCAGGTTCTTCCAGCCTGAAATGCTCACTTTTCGATGTAGATCAAGGCGATGTGAAACAACACTATCGTGTAAAAGTGGCTAATCTTGCTGGGCCTGCACGTTTAGAAATTTATGATCATGCGGAAAATATTGATGGCGTATTAGTTGATAAAGAAACATTATCTGCTGAACAGCTCGATGTAGCGCATGGGAATGCGCACGCACAGGCGTTGAAAGTGGTCATCGACTGGATCACGCATAATACACGCTACAAAATTGCATGGGTCGGCCACCGTGTGGTACATGGTGGTACCTTCTTTACAGCACCTGTAGAAGTCAATGCAGATAATCTTGCGCAATTGGAATCCTTGATTCCGTTGGCACCTTTGCATCAACCTTACAACCTAAAGTTGATTGAGCTGTGTCGTGAATTTCTGCCAGATTGTCCGCAAGTGGCCTGCTTTGATACTGCCTTCCATGCAACGATTCCTCATGTTGCCAGTCATTTTGCCTTACCGCGTCAGCTAACTAATGAAGGCGTACGTCGTTATGGTTTCCATGGCTTATCTTATGAATATATCCATGACAAATTATCACGCCTAGATCCAGAGTTAGGCAGCAAGCGCTTGGTTGTCGCGCATTTGGGGGCGGGTTCCTCTATGTGTGCGATTAATGAAGGCCAAAGTGTTGCCTCGACGATGGGCTTTACTGCGGTAGAAGGTTTACCCATGGGTAGCCGTTGTGGTCAGCTAGATCTAGGGGTGATTTTATATTTGATGCGTGAGCACAAAATGAGTGTTGATGACATCGAAAGCTTGTTGTACAAACAAAGCGGTTGGCAAGGGGTCTCTGGGGTTTCTAGTGATATGCTCACTCTGCATCAGTCAGACAACCCGCATGCACAAGAAGCCATTGATATGTTTGTCTACCGCATTGCACGCGAAACTGGCAGTCTAGCAGCTGCTTTAGGTGGCGTGGATGTGTTTGTATTTACTGGCGGCGTTGGTGAAAATGATGCACAAGTACGTGCTCAAGTTGCCCACCAGAACGAATGGTTAGGCATGAAGCTTGATCCAGCACGTAATGAAGGTAACGAATATCTGATTAGTGCAGATGACAGCCGTATTAAGGTGTTTGCGATTCCAACCAACGAAGAAAAAATGATTGCACGTCATACATTACGTACACTCGGTGTGATTGCTTAATCTTGCATTGAGTTAGCATATAAAACAAAGGCTCCCAAGATGGGAGCCTTTTTTATTACTTAGTTAACCAAGCACTTAGTTAACCAAGAAAGAGGATACACTACTTAGTGAGTTTCTTTTGTACTTGTGCACTGACGAGGGCTTCTACACGACGGTTTTCATAACGGCCTTCAGCAGTTTTGTTATCTGCGATAGGACGCTCTTCACCGTAACCAATGGCAGTGACACGCTCAGCTGCGACACCCAAGTCAATTAAACGCTGGCGTACAGAAGCTGCACGGCGCTCAGACAAAGCTTGGTTGTATTTTTTGCTGCCACGATCATCTGTGTGGCCTTCAACAACCACTTTTACTTGTGGGTAGGTTTGCATGAAGTCTGCTAGAGTATTGATGTCTGCATCAAATCCAGGCTTGATAATGGATTTTTCAGTATCAAATTGTACATCTAGACGCACAGACACTTCTTCTAGCTTAACGATTTGGCAGCCTTTTTCGTCAACAACTGCGTTAGCGACTGTGTTTGGACACTCGTCTTGATCGTCATACACCCCATCACCGTCAGAGTCGACTGGCATAGGCGCTTGTGCAGGCTCACCAGCAAAGGCAGAGAGGTAGCCTAGACTCAGGGCTGCAGCACCCTCAGTATCTTTTTCATCCATGTTGTGGAATGCACGTAAATCACCACGGATCTGGAAAGATTCGCCTAGCATTTTCTTGACACCACCACCCATGTTGAATTGAGTATAGGTGTCGTCATCTGCAGCGCCTTCGATATCAACTTTCAGGCCGCCAAAACCTGTGGCAACATAAGGCGTCCAGCCAGACATAGCAGCAAAGTGATATAGTGCATCTAAACGGTACTGAAGTGCGTCAACATCGGCTTTCGTCGTTTCGGTTTCACCCTCAAAGCTACCAACAACTGCCTCAAGACCAAAACGGTTATCAAAAGTATAACCGAAGCTTAATTGACCAAAATCAGCTTCGTCTAAACCACGGACGCTATCAAAATCATAAATACCACCGCCAACACCTACAGTGACCCCAGCAACACCTGCATCATCAGTTGCAAGTGCTAAAGGTGAACCTAAAAGTAATAGGGGAGCCAAAGCCAATGGGCGTAGCTTAGAAACGAAAGTAGGCAGCATAGAAATCTCCTTAATCCATATCACAGAACAGCATCTTTTGTTGTATATCAACAAGCTAGTATTACGCAAGCGCACATTCTTGATAACATTACCACAAAGCCTTGCTTGCTTCGACTAGATTGTTAATTATCAAGGATAGACTTGCGCTAATAAACGGCGCTGTATCAATTTTCTTTAACATTGAGGATATTTATGGCTTCCCAACGTCAATTTACGACTTTTGATAAGGCATTAATGCAGTTTGATACTTTAGTGAAAACCTTGGTCCCACAAGCAGCGACGGCTTATCGCGTTAATCCAGCAGACCAGATACAAGAACAGGATTTGAATGAAGATCAGAAGCGTCATGCTGCCGGTTTGATGCGCATTAATCACACAGGTGAAGTGTGTGCGCAAGCACTGTATCAAGGGCAGGCTTTAACCGCACGTTTGCCTGATACGCGTGAACAGATGGCGCAGGCGGCCCGTGAGGAAATTGACCATCTTGTTTGGTGTGCACAGCGTTTGCAGGAGCTGGGTGATCGTACAAGTTACCTTAATCCAGTCTTTTATGGTTTATCTTTTGGTATAGGTGCCCTTGCGGGTTTTGTGGGGGATAAATACAGCTTGGGCTTTGTCGCTGCAACTGAGCAACAGGTTTGCCTGCATTTAGATGAGCACTTTGCGGCTTTACCGGATCAAGACCATAAAAGTCGTGCTATTTTGCAGCAAATGTATACAGACGAGGCACATCATGCGGATTGGGCATTAAATGCTGGTGGCGTGGAGTTTCCGGCACCTGTGAAAGGGGCTATGACGTTAATGTCTAAAGTGATGACAGCCAGTGTGTATCGTATTTAGAAAAAGAATCGCGACACAAAAGTGCCGCGATTGTCAGCTTTTACGTCATGCTCAAGTGTGCTTGATAGGTACACTTGAGGTGATCTTAAGCTTGCGTTTTGACTTTATCCATATTGCGACAATAGAAAATCTCTAGCATTTCTTTGCGCAGGCGACGTTCAATGTCTGCTGCTTCTTCGAAAGTCAAATCTTGTTTAGTGATACCAAAAAGATAGTTATCTAGATCAAAATCTTTCAATAACATCTTGGTATGAAAGATATTTTCCTGATAAACGTTCACATCCACCATTTGGTATTGGCGTTTGGTATCTTCAGAAAGGTAATCTTGAATGGAAGTAATGTCATGGTCAATAAAGTGTTTACGTCCATTGACATCACGTGTGAAACCACGCACTCGGTAATCCATCATCACAATATCAGAATCAAAGCTGTGAATCAGGTAGTTCAGTGCTTTTAGAGGTGAGATCATACCACACGTTGAAACATCAATATCAAGACGGAAGGTGCTAATACCATTGTCAGGATGAGATTCAGGATAGGTATGTACAGTCACATGGCTTTTATCCAAGTGCGCAACCACAGCATCTGGCAAAGGTCCAGGGCCTACTTCAGTAATCGGGCCTGGGCCTGTAAGTTCATGCTCTGCAATCAGCATGGTCACGCTTGCGCCGTGAGGATCATAATCCTGACGCGCAATATTTAACACATGGGCTCCAATGATATTAGTAACATCTTTGAGAATCTGCGTAAGGCGTTCAGCATTGTATAACTCATCGATGTAGTCGATGTATTCGCTGCGTTGCTGTTCACTCTTTGCATAACAAATATCGTAGATGTTAAAGCTCAGGGAACTGGTGAGGTTGTTAAAACCATGAAGTCGAAGTTTGTCTTGCACGCCCGAGCCCCTTATTATCCAGGCAGTTGCAATCCACCCGACGTAAGTACGTCGGAACCCAATACATTTGTCATCTCTACCTATCAAGTGTCGATAGGCTAAGCAAATGCGCTCAGTCTTGTATCAAGTAAGCGCGCCTATTATGCCGTTATAAGCCCGTTTTTGCATCCTTGTTTTGTGGATTTCTTGTACTCCTTGTCGATCAAGACTTCACGAAAATGCATTATGCCTATCATAAGATGACACTTTATCGATGCAGCTTCTTGTCTATGCGTACAGGGCTTTCTTTTTGTGTAGGCAATCGCTAATCTTAATCTTTGTTTTTTTTTGAACGAGTGATCGCGTGACTTTGAATATTTCTAGCCCAAGTGTGCAACACAATCAAATCGCTACATTTCAACTAGAGCCTGCGAATGTACAACGTTTGGCTGATCTTTGTGGTTTACATGATGAGCACCTGCGTCAAATCGAACAGCGTTTACAAGTGACTATACGCAATCGTGGCCAAGATTTTCAGATCGCAGGTGAAGCGGCGCGGGTGAAAACTGCCTTTAGTTTATTAGAACACTTATACAAAGAAACAGCTCATGCGCAGCTTACTCCTGATATGGTGCACTTATTTTTGCAAGAATCCGGTTTAGAGGCTTTACAAGATGCTGGTTTACAAACAGATGCTCAGCAAGAACAAGTCATTATTCAAACACCCAAGTTAAGTGTACGTCCGCGTGGAGAAAATCAACAAGCCTATGTGCGTATGATACGCGGCCATGATATCAACTTTGGGATTGGACCTGCAGGGACAGGGAAAACGTATTTAGCGGTGGCCTGTGCAGTAGAAGCGCTTAAACGTGATCAGGTGAAACGTATTTTATTGGTGCGTCCTGCAGTAGAAGCAGGAGAAAAGTTAGGGTTTTTGCCTGGGGATCTGGCACAAAAGATAGATCCTTATTTACGCCCTTTGTATGATGCGCTATACGATATGCTTGGGTTTGAGCAGGTGGGTAAGTTAATCGAACGTAGTGTCATTGAAGTTGCGCCCTTAGCTTTTATGCGTGGTCGCACCCTCAATAATGCATTTGTGATTCTCGATGAAAGCCAAAATACAACACCAGAACAAATGAAAATGTTCCTTACTCGGATAGGTTTTGGTTCTACCGCAGTGATTACTGGTGATGTTACCCAAATTGATTTGCCACGCGGCAGTCACTCTGGCCTCATTCAGGTGATGCAAGTTTTAAGTGAGGTACAGGGCATCAGTTTTACGCGTTTTGGAACTCGAGATGTTGTGCGCCATCCTCTCGTGCAGCGTATTGTAGAAGCCTACGAAAGCTTTGAAAAAGACGATGAAGATTAACAACGACCTCTAAAATGAGTGCTTGGCTTTTATGATAGATCTTGATTTACAAATTGCTTACCCAGACGAAGAAAAAGCATCCACACTGGATCAGCAAGTGCAATGGCCTAGCCTAGCAGACTTTCAACTTTGGTGTGATTTAGTGATGCAAGGGCACCCAGCATACCAACATCATGCGTTAAGTATTCGCTTGGTCAATGGGGAAGAAAGTCAGCACCTTAACGCAACTTATCGTGGCAAAGACTACCCAACAAATGTGTTATCTTTTCCATTTGAGTTACCAGAAGACTTGCCGGAAGAAGCCCAAGCGGAATGTAACCTCTTGGGAGATATAGTGATTTGCGTACCTCAAGTAGTGCAAGAAGCGAAAGCACAGGGAAAGTTGCTGCAGCATCATTGGGCACATTTGGTGATACACGCATGCTTGCATTTGCTCGGTTATGACCATATACAAGAAGCGCAAGCTGAGCAAATGGAAGCTTTAGAGGTAAAATTGCTTGCGTCTTTAGGGATCGCCAATCCCTATGACGTTGAAGGGTATGAGGTTTAAAAGCCTGTGTTTTATATGCTAGCTGTGGATGGATAACATATGAGTGATGAGCGATCGAGTTCGACATCAAGTAGATCTTGGATGGAAAAAATTTTCACGGCTTTAAGTGGTGAGCCGCGTACTCGTAATGAGTTGTTAGAGTTCTTACGTGATGCAGAACAGCGCCTCTTGCTTGATGCAGAAGCGATGAGCATTATCGAAGGTGCGCTGCAAATCACTGAAATGCAAGTTCGTGAAATTATGATTCCACGCTCGCAAATGGTGGTCATTCGTGACGGGCAAACTCCCAGAGACTTCCTACCTACGGTGATAGAATCCGCACATTCACGCTTCCCTGTGATTGGAGAAAGTACGGATGAAGTCTTAGGGATTTTATTGGCAAAAGATCTGCTGCCGCTCATTTTGCACCCTGATAACAATAGCCAGTTGCAACTTGGTAAATTAGCGCGCCCAGCACTCTTTGTGCCTGAATCCAAACGTTTGAATACTTTGTTAAAAGAGTTTCGTGACACTCATAATCACATGGCTATTGTCGTGGATGAATACGGTGGTACAGCAGGCTTAGTGACCATTGAGGATATTCTTGAACAAATTGTTGGCGATATCGAAGATGAGCATGATGTTGATGATGAAGAAGGCGATATCAAACCTCTCAACCAAGATTGCTTTGTAGTGAAAGCACTGACACCGATAGATGATTTTAACCAGCATTTTAACACTGAGTTTAGCGATGATGAGTTTGATACTATAGGTGGCATTGTGATGCAAGCGTTTGGCCATTTACCGCGCCGGCATGAGCATATTCGTCTAGGGCAATTAAATTTTACCGTCTTAAGTGCAGATAACCGCCGTATCCGTTTGTTGCAAGTATGTGCTTCGCAAGAGGAAGATACTGCTTCAGCTAACGACGAAGAAAGCTAATCGACTGATGACGTCCTTGCGCGATACCCTGCACACCCTGATTCAGCAAGGTGTTGTATATCAGATCAGTCTTGCCCTATTTGCTGGCTGGCTGCTACCTTTCGCTTTCGCACCTTATGATGCTTGGTGGTGTGCGCCTCTTTCAGTTTATTTATTCCTACGTCGTATCTGTTTGGTCAAGCAGCTTAAATTAGCTGCTTGGTGTGGTTGGTTTTATGGCCTAGGCGCTTTTGGTGCAGGGGTTTCTTGGGTTTTTGTCAGCATCCATGATTATGGGGGTGCTGGCTTAGTCCTCGCCTTAGTGCTGACCAGCCTTTTTGTGATGGGGCTGGCTCTCCTACCTGCATTACAGGCAGTGCTTGCTTGGCGCTATTTGCGTCATTCGCGGGCTTTATATCTTGGTTGGGCAGGGCTTTGGGTACTTTTTGAGTGGCTACGTAGTCATTTATTAACAGGCTTTCCGTGGTTATTGCTGGGTACAAGCCAAGCTGAAACCTTGCTTGGTGCATGGCTACCTGTAGGTGGTGTGTTTCTAGTGAGTTTCTGGCTTGCTTTGAGTGCTTATGTTATGCATGTAATTTTTACTAGGCAATGGGCGAAAAAGCCTGTGTATTTGGGGCTAGTTTTGTTGCCTTGGCTAGGGGCATGGGGCTTACAGCAAGTCACTTGGAGTACCCCTAGTGGTGAACCTCTGGCTGTGAGTTTGATTCAGGCGAATATTCCTCAGTTGGAGAAATGGTTGCCAGAGCAAAGAATGCAAAGCCTCAAGCTTTATTACCAAATGACCGCTAAGGAAACTCAAGCAGAAGTAATCATCTGGCCAGAAACTGCAGTACCTGCCTTGTATCAAAATGCACAAGGTTACTTAAATCAAGTGCAAGAGGGGGCACTTGCTGCGCAAGCAACTTTAATTACCGGCATTCCATTTCGTACTCACCCAGAACAGAATCAGTACCATAATACCTTGATCGTTGTGGGCGAGGGTGCGGGTGTTTATCACAAACAAAAATTAGTCCCTTTTGGTGAGTATGTCCCTCTGGAAGCTTGGTTACGTGGGCTGATCCAATTTTTTGATCTGCCGATGTCGAGCTTTATTGCAGGTCCCAGTGAGCAAGCACCTTTAAGGGTACAAGGCCACCAAGTGGCGCCTTTGATTTGTTATGAAGCTGTCTATCCAGATTTTGCAGCGCAGCAAATTCGTAGTACGGATTGGATTTTGATGGTTTCCAATGATACTTGGTTTGGGGGATCTATCGGGCCTTGGCAGCACTTACAAATTGCTCAGGTGCGAGCGCGTGAACATGCACGCATGCTGGTACGAGCGACCAACAATGGTGTTTCAGTGATTTTAGATCCACAAGGTGGAATTGTGGTCCAAGGTGAGCAATTTGCACAAACTGTAATTCGAGGGCAAGTACAAGCTTATCAGGGAGAGACGCCCTTTAGCCGTTTTGGTTCTTTGCCAACTGGCGTACTTGCGCTATTTGCGTTAGCTTATGCCCTTTTCACACCCAAGACACAAGCGCGCCTGTTTTAGGAAATATTATGTCGGAAGTGATTTATCTTGCTTGTCCACGCTGTGGCAAGCCTAGCGTATTTGCAGCAACCAATCCGCATCGCCCTTTTTGCAGCCGTCAATGTCAGTTAATTGATTTTGGTGCTTGGGCTAACGAAGAGCACAAGCTGGCGGGGGATAGTGAATATCCTGATCAGAGCACGCATTCCACAAAGGAAACTTAAAAATGCCTTATTTATTGCAAGTAGATTTTCCTTACTCAGGTCCTTTTGGTACTGAAATGGTGCAAGCAATGCAAGCGTTAGCAGCAGATATTGCCCAAGAAGAGGATTTACTTTGGAAAATCTGGACCGAAAACGAAAAGATGCAACAAGCCGGTGGGGTCTACTTATTTGCGAATGAAAGCCGCGCCCAAGCTTATCTGGAAAAGCATCAAGCGCGCTTACAAGCTGCCGGTATCACAAAAATACGTGCGCATATTTTTGCGGTGAATACGGAATTATCGCTAATCAATCGCGCGCCTATCACTTAACATTTTAGTTATTAAAAAAACAGCGGATACCTGCAATCCCTTGTGCACCTAGCGCCTGTACCCGTGCCAAATGCTCAGCTCGCATACCACCTAAAGCATAGACGGGGACTTTGGCTTGTTGGCAAAAGTTTTGCAAGGCTTGCCAGCCTAAACCTGTAGTTTCTGGATGCGAATTGGTCGGTAAAATAGGCGAGTAGCAGACCCAATCTGCTTGTAACCTCTGTGCTTGCGCTAGTTGCTCTGGGGAATGCACCGCACAAGAGAGGAAGTAATTTTTTTCGATAGGGCGTTTGTTATATTGAGCTAATTGCCAAGCACATAAATGCACCCCTTGAGCAGGGATCTGCTGCAAAAGATCTGGCGTGGCGTTAAGAATGACGCGGGCTTGGTATTGATGTGCTAACTCAGTGGCGGCATATGCATACTTGAAATAGTCTTGTGCTTTGAGAGAGTGTGCACGAATTTGCACTAAGGGTTGGGGCCCTGCTTGCGTGAGTCCTTGTTCAAGCTGTGCTAACCAAGCAGACAAACCTTGCTGAGGCTCAGGCGTGATCAAGTATTGATCAGGCAAGCGTACCGCTTGTACAATCGCCTGATTGGCAGCAGGAAATGCATAATCTGCCAGTGTATCTAAAGCAACCCAGCGCACTTCTTGGCCTTCGCGTCCATAAGCCTCACCTTGGAAATCTAAGACTTGCCAGACATCAAGTAAAACCTGTTGATTAGCATAATCATGGCGCACTTGAATTAAAGGGCGGGCTTGCCGAATATGAATCCCCACTTCTTCTTCTAACTCACGCACAAGCGCCTGATAACCTGTTTCATAAACTTCGAGCTTGCCGCCAGGGAACTCCCATAGCCCGCCCTGATCTTGATGTGAATGACGACGTGCAATCAGAAGATGCGTATGATCACGAACGATGACTGCTACCGCGACGCGCACACATTTCGACATGATAAAGCCTTAAATTTTCTACTGAGGGAAGCAAGTGCCCAAGTCTTCAACAAGCGCGCTTAAGGTAGCTGTCCTTAGGAACGGTAATCTGCATTAATGCTGACATACTCATGAGAAAGATCAGAAGTCCAGACACTGGCATGCACTGTACCTCGAGCGAGTGCAATGCGAATTTTGATCTCTTCTTGTTGCATGACTTGGCTACCAGCTTCTTCTGTGTAGCTTGCTGCACGTGCACCAGCTTCGACAATACAGACATCATTAAGCCAGATATGAATCTGGTTGACATCTAAATTAAGGACACCTGCACGGCCGACAGCGGCTAAAATACGCCCCCAATTGGCATCACAAGCATATAAAGCCGTTTTCACAAGAGGGGAGTTGGCCACTGTAAACCCCACCTGAAGCGCCTCTTGCTCTGTCGTGGCTTGCTCAACACAAACCTCAACAAATTTGGTAGCACCTTCGCCATCACGTACGATAGCTTGTGCAAGTGCAAGTTGTAAGGTCTCCAAAGCCTGTTGGAAGGCTTGTAATGCAGCTTCGCTTTGTAAGTGGGCACCCTGACCAGAAGCGATTAAAATGCAAGCGTCATTGGTCGAGGTATCACTATCGACTGTGATGCGATTAAAGCTTTTTTGTACTGCGCGTGTATGTAGTTTTTGCAGTATTTGTGCATCGAGTTTGGCATCCGTAGCAATAAATGCCAGCATGGTTGCCATATTAGGCTGAATCATGCCTGCACCTTTGGAAATGCCGCTAAGATGCACATTTTGTCCGTCGATTTGGACGCACAAACTTGCCCCTTTGGGACGTGTATCTGTGGTCATAATACCTTGTGCTGCCTGTACCCACTGGTGTGCATCTAAGTTGGCATAGGCTTGTGGCAAAGCATGGAGGATTTTCTCTACTGGTAAAGGCTCACCAATGACCCCAGTAGAAAACGGAAGCACACTTTCGACTGGCGTTTGTGTTAACTTGGCAACCCCTTGACAAGTCGCCATAGCGTCTTCTAGACCTTGCGTGCCTGTGCCCGCATTGGCATTACCTGTATTGATGAGCAAATACAGTGGTCCTTGCGTATTTGTTTGCCAGTGCTTTTTCGCAATCTGTACTGGTGCAGCACAAAAAGCATTTTGTGTGAAAGTTGCAGCAATCTGGCTACCTGCTGCTGCTTCGATCAGTACAAGATCTTGACGCCCAACACGTTTAATCCCTGCACTTGTGATCCCTAAACGGACACCTTGAATGGGATAAAACTCAGGTAAAGGAAGTTCGCCAACGGCCATAAGAGTCGATCCTCAACAAATCACTTGGGCTGAAAAATAACACACAATAACAAACAAAAACCGCCTATTAATCAAAGAAGATTAATAGGCGAGAAGCTTAGTGTATGCGCATTAAAAAGAAAATGCACGTGTTGCGATTAGCTGAGCTTGCCGCAACATTGCTTATATTTTTTACCTGAACCACAAGGGCAAGGATCATTACGTCCTACCTTAGGGGTTTGACGTACGAAAGGTTGTGCAGGCGCCTCCGCTGAGGATTCCTCTTGGGTTTGTGCGTCCGCTTGAGCGTGTTGATACTGTGAGCTTGCTTGCTCGCGCGCGAGAGCTTCACGACGACGACGTTCGATCTCGTCCACATCTTCGGGCTGTTGTACTTGAATATGGCTGAGGATACGGATGACATCCTTTTTGATATCCATTAGCAACTGCTGGAAGAGCTCGAAAGCTTCGCGTTTATATTCCTGTTTAGGGTTTTTCTGTGCATAACCACGTAGGTGAATCCCTTGACGCAGGTGATCCATGGTGGACAGATGTTCTTTCCAGCGTGTATCTAAGACTTGCAGCATGACTTGTTTTTCAAACTTGCGGAACACCTCAGCACTGACACGGGCTTCTTTTTCTTGGTAGGTATTGACTAAAGATTCAAGAATACGCGCGCGCAAAGGCTCTTCGTACAGAGCTTTGTCTTCGTCGAGCCAAGTTTGAATAGGCAAGACGAGGTTGAATTCTGTTTGTAAGACTTGTTCTAAATTGGCAATTTGCCATTGCTCAGGCAAGCTTTGTGGCGGAACAAACTCATTGATGGTCTGGTGCAAGACTTCTTCGCGAATGGCTTCGATGGTTTCAGCGATATCGTCAGATTCAAGAATCTCATTACGTTGTTGATAAATCATCTGTCGCTGGTCATTTGCTACATCATCATATTCCAACAACTGTTTGCGGATATCAAAGTTGCGCCCTTCAACCTTACGCTGAGCGCGTTCGACGGCATTGGTGACCATGCGATGTTCGATGGCTTCGCCTTTTTCCATCCCCATCGCCTGCATCATATTGCGTACACGATCAGAAGCGAAAATCCGCATTAAATTATCTTCAAGGGAAAGATAAAAACGTGTAGAACCTGGGTCACCTTGACGTCCAGCGCGACCACGCAACTGGTTATCAATTCGGCGCGATTCATGGCGTTCTGTGCCTATAACATGTAGACCACCTGCCGCAAGCACGGCATCATGGCGGGCCTGCCAATCTTGCTTTAAAGCTTCGAAAGTTTCTGCGCTAGCGCCTTGCTGTTTGGCCGCTTCAGCTTCCCAATTACCACCTAATACAATATCTGTACCACGACCTGCCATATTGGTTGCAATAGTCACGGCACTGGGCTGCCCCGCTTGCGCGATAATTTCTGCCTCGCGTTCGTGCTGCTTTGCATTGAGTACATTGTGAGCAATTTTAGCTGCTGTCAGTTGACGACTGACGTATTCAGAAGCTTCGATCGAAGTGGTGCCAACCAGCACAGGGCGTTTTGCGGCTACTTGTGCTTTGATATCTTCAATGATAGCAAGGTATTTTTCTTCAATGGAAAGATAAATCAGATCATTATAATCGAGGCGCTGAACATCCCGATTTGTCGGAATCACCACCACATCAAGGTTATAAATCTGTCTAAATTCATAAGCTTCCGTATCTGCGGTTCCTGTCATACCAGAAAGCTTTTCGTAGATGCGGAAATAGTTCTGGAAAGTTGTCGAAGCAAGTGTTTGGCTTTCTGCTTGGATGGGGACGCCTTCTTTGGCTTCTACTGCCTGATGTAGGCCTTCACTCCAGCGACGTCCTGGCATGGTGCGTCCTGTGTGCTCGTCAACAATGACAATTTGTCCTTCTTGGACAATATAATCAACGTCTTTTTGGA
This sequence comes from Allopseudospirillum japonicum, assembly GCF_900108915.1. Classification (GTDB taxonomy): domain Bacteria; phylum Pseudomonadota; class Gammaproteobacteria; order Pseudomonadales; family Halomonadaceae; genus Pseudospirillum; species Pseudospirillum japonicum. The sequence goes on along the minus strand of NZ_FNYH01000001.1, from coordinate 340,180 downwards.
AGAGTACATGTGCTCGCAAACCAGCGTTAATATGGTGTAACAAGCCAAGGTTGGCAGGTGCATACAGGCTTTCGCCTGCATTGAGTAACTCTTCTTGAACCAGTAACTCTTCTACAAGTTGATGGCCATTTTCAGTGAGTTCAACTGAGCGTTGCTTCTCATCAAGGATATAGTGGCCTTCTTCCGTTTCTGCATCCCAAGGACGCAAATGCGGAACTAGCGTGTTAATACGACGGTAGAGTTCAGAGCTATCTTCGGCAGCCCCTGAAATAATTAAAGGTGTTCGTGCTTCATCGATTAAGATAGAGTCAACTTCATCGACGATGGCATAATGCAAAGGGCGTTGTACCTTGTCTTCCACTGAAAACGCCATGTTATCACGCAGATAATCAAACCCATATTCATTGTTAGTGCCATAGGTAATATCTGCTTGATAAGCTTGACGTTTTTCGGCCGGATGCTGGCCCGAATGAATGATACCAACACTTAAGCCCAAAAACTCATACAAGGGGCGCATCCATTCGGCATCACGGCGTGCGAGATAATCATTCACCGTGACAATGTGCACGCCTTTCTCGGGTAACGCATTAAGGTAGGCGGATAAAGTAGCTACTAGCGTTTTACCCTCACCTGTACGCATTTCAGCGATATCGCCTTGGTTAAGCACCATGCCACCGATCAGCTGCACATCAAAGTGCCGCATTTTCATGACCCGTTTACTGGCCTCACGTACCACAGCGAAAGCTTCTGGTAACAGGGATTCTAGCGAGCTGCCTTCTTGTAAGCGTTGGCGAAACTCTTGTGTTTTGGCCTGTAATTCCGTATCAGATAAGGCGCTGATATCTGGTTCGAAAGCATTAATCTTTTTGACTAACTTACGTAAGCGTTTGATTTCGCGGTCATTTTTGCTGCGAAATAGGCGTCTAAACATAGATCCAATCATAAGAGCTCACTAATACAAGAAGCAAAAGGTCAAGGCTGAGCCAAATCCATAGAGGGAGAGGGCTAGCAGTTCGTTCGCAACGTGGTTACGCTAGAGTGCATCCTGTATGGTGCTCAGCATCCTAAAACCAGCATGATAACATGAATTCTAGCGAGCTGCGCCTTTGAGGCTGTACTAGCTCGCCTAGCTTTGATCAGCCCGTTTTATTCATAAAAGGTGCTGGGTTAATCGGTTTGTCTTTGTAACGGACCTCAAAGTGAACATGCGGGCCGGTGGAGCGCCCCGTATTACCCATAGTGGCAATTTTTTGCCCACGTGTAATGCGATCGCCTTTGCTCACATTGATTTTTTTGCAATGTGCATATCGTGTGCTATAACCATTCCCATGATCAATTTCAACGAGGTAACCATAGCCATAGCGGGAGCCTGCCCAAGTGACAACACCACCACCAACAGCGATAATAGGCGTGCCCTCAGGTGCTGCAATATCAACGCCTTCATGCCAGGTTGGACGACCAGTAAAAGGGTCTAGTCGGCGTCCATAAGGTGAAGAAAGCCAACCTTTAAACACAGGACGTCCAAAAATAGAAGTTTCATCCGCTAAGCGACGTGCATCTAAGAGCGCTTCTATCATTTCAAGCTGTTGTTGACGGTCTTCAAGTTGTTGATCTAGCGTATTTAAGGTGTCGTTAAAGGCAGGGAAACTTAAGCTTTCTTCTAAGAATGAAAAGCTCTCTGGTCCACCAACTGCAGGTGCCTGATCAAAATTAAATTCATCATCATCTAAGTCTGCAATATCGGTTAGGCGTTTACCTAAGGCATCCAAACGAATCAAACGGGTTTGTAAACTCGCAAGATGTACACGGAGTGCTTCTAGTTGACGCTCAGCATCCTCTTGTACTTTGGCTACTTTTTGCTTTTGCAATGCGAGCTCTTGGTGCAGTTGTTGCGCAGTTTCTGTCGTTGCAATTTCTTGATTTTTACCTAAATACCAATAAGTAGCCCAGCCACCTAACACACTGGCAATGAGTATGAAAAACAAGAAAATACAGGTGACAAAAAAACCTGAAATTTGAATATTACGCGAAGGTCCATGCGGGCTATCAAATAGCACTATGTTCATATAAACAGGCGCCTCTCATCAAAACTCTAGTGCTTTGTTATCCTATGCAGCTAGATACCTAATTTATGTGGAAGGACGCTTATGACTTTAGCGACTCATTCTAAGAATTTGTGCACTCATCCTTCTCGGGCTCGATCGCATCAGCGTTACCCCAGTTTATACCAGACACTGGCGCAACAAGCACAGCAAGGGACAGCAGAATCTGGGCAAGATGCTGCTTTGAATCAAATGCTGGCACATGCCTATCGATTGCAGGAGATACAGAAGGTTCTACGAAAAATTTTGCCTGCCAACCTTAAGGACGTATGTCAAGTCGCCAATCTAGAAGATAATTGCCTGACTTTGTTCTTGAGTAAAGCCGCTGCTTTACCTTTACTAAGACGTTGTGCATTTAACGTGAGCGCCCAACTAGCACAAGCTGGCTTAATCCAAGCAACAGCACGTTTGCAATTTAAAATACGTCCTAGCATTAAGCCAACACAGGCTAAATTACCACCCCAGCCTAAAAACTTGTCAGTCTGTGCCCAAGCGAGTTTGCATCAGATGCATACGCAAGCGCAAGACCCCGTGTTGAAAGAGGCGCTTGCGCGTATTTTAGAGCGTGCTCAAGCAAGCAAGGGTGAACCAAAAGAAACTGGGGCATAGCGATCTTGACGCTCAAAGGTTTCGATTTCCCAAGCATCTGGTTGGGCAATGAGGGTACGCAAAAGTTGGTTATTTAAGCCATGTCCTGATTTAAAGCCTTCAAACTCACCAATCAGGCTATAACCTAGTAGGTACAAATCACCAATTGCATCAAGAATTTTGTGTTTTACAAACTCGTCTTCATAACGCAAGCCTTCTTCATTGAGGATGCGGTAATCGTCGACGACAATGGCATTGTCCATGCTGCCACCAAGTGCAAGATTATGTGCCCGCAAGTATTCAATATCACGCATGAATCCAAAAGTGCGAGCACGGCTGACTTCTTTTACAAAGGAAGTGCTAGAAAAATCTATACTGGCACTTTGCACTTGTTGGTTAAAAACGGGATGATCAAAATCTATACTAAAGTGAACGCGAAAGCCTTCGTAAGGACGAAATAACGCATACTTATCTTCATCTTGTATACGGATTTCCTTTTTGATTCGCAAAAAACGTTTAGGTGCATTTTGCTCCTCGATACCAGCAGATTGAATTAAAAATACAAAGGGGCCGGCGCTGCCGTCCATAATGGGTACTTCAGGTGCGCTAACTTCGACGTATAAATTATCAATGCCAAGACCAGCGAGTGCAGAAAGCAGGTGTTCCACCGTGCCTATGCGTACATTACCTTGGCTTAAGGTCGTCGACAAGGTAGTGCCTTGCACATTTTCAGCATGCGCACGTATATCAACATGGGGATCTAAATCAGTACGACGGAAGATAATGCCTGTATCTGTGGGCGCAGGACGCAAGGTAAGATAGACTTTTTCACCTGAATGTAAACCAACACCTGTTGCACGGATTGTATTTTTAAGCGTACGTTGCTTGATCATGAATAAAATCTTATGGATAAAGAGGTAAAAAGAACACCAGTGCAAGGTGTTGTGATCGTGACGCAACATAGCAGTCAACACCAGCAGTCCACGCCAAATATTTGAAGTGGCTCAATTACTGCTTAGGCACAACGACTGTGCCCGCATTTAGCAGCTTCCGAACATGCACTTCTGAAGTCACTAAACACGAACACAGCATATCGCACTAGCCCAAAATCTACGCCTAGTCTGCTTGGCGACGTAGAAAAGCAGGGATGTCAAGATAATCCATATCATCACGGCTGGAGGGCGAAATCTTAGTTTTGCCACGTTCAGGTGTATGATTTGGATGTTCATGACGCTGATGCGCTGGTGCCGCAGGGCGCGGTGGTGGCATGGGGCGTTCAGGACGGCCCATCGGTGCTTGCGGTGCTGTGTTGCTTTGCCCTGTTGAATGTGCCGGTGGTGGCATACGCCCTTTATCTGGTGCTGGATGCCCTTGACGTGCTGCAAGAGGAGGCGTTTGATGCGTTGCCTGCGCTTGTGTGCTCGCTTGTGCATTGGTTTGCTGAGCTTTAGGATCAGGTTTTTGACCAATATCCTGAGGTTCTAAACCTGTGGCTACGACAGTAACGCGCAGCTCGTCATCCATACTGTTATCAAGCGAAGTACCTATGATAATGGTCGCATTTTCTGATGCGAACTCTTGGATGGTATTACCTACCTCATAAAATTCACCAAGCGTCATATCATCGCCTGCGGTAATGTTCACCAAGATACCGCGTGCACCTCTAAGATCGACATCTTCCAGCAATGGGCTACGAATTGCTTGCTCTGCGGCCTCGCGTGCACGATGTTCACCACTGCCATGCCCTGACCCCATCATGGCTAAGCCCATCTCGGACATAACCGTCTTAACGTCGGCAAAGTCAACGTTAATCATACCAGGGTTAGTAATCAGCTCAGCAATGCCTTGTACTGCACCTAAGAGCACATCGTTTGCGGCGCCAAAAGCATCTAATAGGCGAAAGTTCTTACCTAAAACCGCTAGTAGCTTTTCGTTAGGAATCGTGATTAAAGAGTCTACATGCTGCGAGAGTTGGCGAATCCCCTCGTCAGCTAGTGTCATACGGCGACGGCCTTCGAAGCTAAAGGGCTTGGTGACAACAGCGACTGTCAAAATGCCCATTTCTTTAGCAACTTCAGCAACAACAGGGGCACCCCCCGTTCCTGTGCCTCCCCCCATACCCGCGGTGATAAACACCATGTCAGCACCCGAAAGTGCCTCAGCGATAAGCTCGCGGTCTTCAATAGCCGCTTGGCGGCCAATTTCTGGGTTGGCACCTGCACCTAACCCTTTGGTGATTTCACTACCTAGTTGTAGCACGCTTTTAGCCGCTACATTTTTTAGTGCCTGCGCATCAGTATTTGCGCAGATAAACTCAACACCCTCGATATGGTTGGCGACCATGTGGTTAACGGCGTTACCGCCACCACCACCGACACCAATCACCTTAATTACGGCTGGGGTGCTGGGTGCATTTTCAACCAGCTCAAACATATACCCATCTCCCAAAGTCAGTGTGCCATGATCACCAACTTTAATTATAGATTCCCCTGGAACCAGCGTTTAACTTTTATCCATGTGCCTGCGCTTTCGTGAGCTTCTTGGCGTCCCCCTTCTTTACCGGAAGCCGTGGTGCCCATACGAGAGACATCCTGTTCTTGCTGTTGTAACCCATAAAGCAACAAGCCAACACCTGTTGAATAAATCGGATTACTGACGACATCGCCTAACCCTGCGATATGTTGAGGATAGGCAAGACGTACTGGCATATGGAAAATTTCCTCGGCCAGCTCGATGACGCCTTCCATTTTAGCTGTGCCTCCGGTAAGGACGATGCCAGCTGCGACCAAATCCTCATAGCCACTATGACGTAATTCACTTTGAATCAAAGTAAATAATTCATCGTAACGAGGTTCTACCACTTCTGCCAAAGCTTGACGTGATAAATCCCGTGGAGGACGGTCACTAATGCTAGGTACTTTGATCATCTCATCAGCACCTGCAAGCTGTGTTAGTGCACAAGCGTATTTAACTTTGATTTCTTCTGCATGCTGTGTAGGTGTACGCAATGCCATTGCAATATCATTGGTGACTTGGTCACCTGCGATAGGGATCACTGCGGTATGCCGGATAGCACCTTCAGTGAAAACTGCAATATCTGTGGTACCGCCGCCAATATCGACTAAGCAAACACCCAGTTCTTTTTCGTCATCAGTGAGTACAGCATAACTTGAGGCTAACTGCTCTAAGATAATATCATCAACCTCTAACCCACAACGACGCACACATTTTTCGATATTTTGTACTGCATTGACCGCACAGCTCACTAGATGCACTTTGGCTTCTAGACGCACGCCAGACATACCCAAAGGTTCGCGAATACCTTCTTGATTATCAATAGCGTATTCTTGCGGCAGAATATGAATAATTTTTTGATCAGCAGGAATGGCTACGGCACGTGCTGCATCTATCACACGTTCTAAGTCAGGCTCAGCCACCTCACGATCTTTGATAGCAACAATACCATGTGAATTCATGCTGTTGACATGGCTGCCTGCAATACCAACATAAACCGAGTGAATCTTACAGCCTGCCATTAATTCTGCTTCATAAACGGCCCTTTGTATCGACTGTACTGTGGATTCAATATTAATCACGACGCCTTTTTTGAGGCCACGTGATGGGTGGCTACCTATCCCTACGATTTCAATAGCACCATCAGGGGTTCGCTGACCAACAATAGCGACGACTTTTGAGGTGCCTATATCCAGCCCGACAACTAGATTGTCGCGTGTCGAATGTGCTGTCATAAGTCGGGCGCTCTCCTCAATAATAAGCTTGATCCTAAATTAGGCCTTTACTTTGCCCTGTGAAGGTTTGTTCTTCATTAATTAATGGGCAAAATCGCAAACCAAACGGCAACAAAGTCTTTTCAGGTATTAAATAAAGCTTCTATATATAAAAAACCTATATATAACTAAGCCTTAGTTGGGCAGGTTAATGCTAAACCTTAGTCAAGGTCTAGAAGAACTCTGTTAAGACCCGTTACTTTGTGCGGATTTCCAAGCCACTGCAAATCCATTGGGATAACGTAAGTCTATGCGTGTTACCTCCTGCCAACGCTGAGCGAACATATGTTGCCAATAATATAGAAACCGCAACAAACGCGCATCAATTCTATCACGCCCAAGCAAAATACTCACAGAGTCATTCAAAACAAAGTGCCAAGCACCACGCTGACTCAGTTCTAAAGCAGAAACCTTAATGAGTTCAGCATGTGTTTGCTGTGCTAAAGCCTCACTTAAATTTTTGTAAAACGCAAACACTTCAGCATATTGATCTGGCGGGCCTGAAAGTTTGGGCAAATCAAGTTGTGGTAAAGGCTGTTGAGGATGAAAAAGTGCACCATTTTGATCCAAAAATCCTTCTTGATTCCAATAAGCAAAGGGTTGACGTTCTTCTAGCTCAACATAGAGTGTCGAAGGCCACTGGCGACGGATACGTACTTGAGCAATCCAAGGATCGGCAAGCAGGGCATCACGCAGGTGGTGCAAGTCAAGACTAATAAAGCCATTTGTAAACAAAGGTTGCATCCGTGCTTGCAGCACGGGCGTAGAGGCATAGGCAAGCTTGCCATGAATCTCCACACGGTTGACAGGCTGATTGAGTAATGCCTGCAACCACCAGCCGATGACTGCAAGCCAAAGACTACTTACAATCAAGGCAAGTAATGTGCGCCCGAACCATCCAAAGATCCACCTTTGTAACACGCTCATGCAGGTTCCACACCTAGGCTACGGCATTTAGCACTAGCTAAAATTTTGGTCACGAGTTGTTGAAAGCTCATCCCTGCGGCTGCAGCTGCTTGAGGGACTAGGCTGTGATCTGTCATCCCCGGGCTGGTGTTGATTTCAAGTAGCCAAAAATGCCCGTTGGCATCTTGCATAAAGTCAACACGGCCCCAGCCTTCACATCCAATCGCGTTAAAAGCTTGTAAAGCCAAGGCTTGAATCTCGCGCTCTTGTTGTGTATCCAGCCCACAGGGGAGAAGATATCTTGTATCTGTAGCGATATACTTGGCATCATAATCATAAAATTGATGTTGGGTTTCTAAACCAATCACAGGTAAAGCCTGATTGTCTAAAATGCCTACAGTAAATTCACGTCCACTGATCCAACGCTCTGCCATCACTTGGCGATCATGATGCGCTGCGATTTTGTAAGCTTCCAACAAAGCTGCGCGCGATTCTACCTTGGTAATGCCAATACTGGAACCCTCATGTACAGGTTTTACAATCAGGGGTAAGCCCAAAGTCTCAATCACTGTATCCCAGCAGGTGGCTTCGTCTAAGGTCAAATAATCTGGTGTTGGTAGATGGTTACCTTGCCAAATTTGCTTACATCTGAGCTTATCCATGCCTAAAGCAGAGGCTAACACACCGCTACCTGTATAAGGCAAGCCTAACCAATCGAGAACACCTTGGATGCAACCATCTTCACCACCGCGTCCATGTAGAGCAATAAAGACTTGTGATACTTGATGGTTTTTTGTAAGTTCAAGTAACTGCTGGATGGCATTGGTACCAATATCGACGCTAATGACTGGATGACCCGCCTGACGTAAACTCGTTGCAACGGCTTGACCACTACGCAAAGAGACACTGCGTTCGGCTGAGGTGCCTCCCATAAGCACGGCGATAGAGTCTAGAGCTTGTGTTGAAGTATGTGGCATAGAAGGTGTTTCCACTAACAAAGGCATCATAGAAGAGTTATAAATCGCTCGGTTGAATGCTGGCCCCAAAGGCACCTTCGGCAAGGCGTGTTGCTAAGCTGCCAATGTCACCTGCACCTTGTAGTAACAAAATATCACCATCTTGCAATAACTTGGGTAAAAGATGAAGCACGTCAGCGGTTTGTTCAATGAAGACAGGTTCAATTTCACCACGTTGCCGAATGGAACCACACAAGCTGCGACCATCTGCATTGGGAATAGGTGCTTCGCCTGCTGGGTAGACTTCAAGTAGTAACAGTAGATCAACCTGAGATAAAACTTTCACAAAGTCTTCATATAAATCCCGAGTACGCGAATATCTATGTGGTTGATAAACCATCACTAAGCGACGTTGTGGCCAACCGGCACGTACCGCATCAATCACAGCCTGCACTTCACGAGGATGATGTCCATAGTCATCAACTAAAGTCACTTGTATAGGGTTGTTGGTTGCACTGGATGTTAAGGTCAAATCACCATGCACTTGAAAGCGTCTACCGACACCAGCAAATTGAGCCAACCCTTGTATGATGGCTTCATCAGCAAGACCTTCGTCGGTTGCCAAGGCCACGGCAGCTAAAGCATTTAAAGCGTTATGACGCCCTGGGAAAGGAAGACGAAGCTGCAAATCCGGTAAATCGGGTCGCAATGCACGAAATTGAATATGGCGGCCTTGCTGCTGGAAATCCACAATACGAAAATCAGCTTCTGGATGAAAGCCATAGGTGAGAATAGGGCGATTAATTTTAGCGAGCAAAGCTTGAATCACAGGATCATCCAAGCAAACCACTGCCAGACCGTAAAAAGGTAAATTATGTAAAAAATCAATAAAAGTTTGCTGCAAACATTGGAAATCGCCGCCATAAGTTGACATATGATCAGCATCAATATTGGTAACGATGGCTACCATTGGCTGCAAATGCAAAAAAGAAGCATCACTTTCATCAGCTTCAGCAACGAGATAACGGCTGGCACCTAAAGCCGCATTGGTGCCTGCATGTGTGAGTTTGCCACCAATGACAAAAGTAGGGTCTTGACCGGCTTGTGCCAAAATAGAAGCAATTAAACTAGTGGTAGTGGTTTTACCATGTGTCCCCGCAACCGCAATTCCATGGCGAAAGCGCATTAACTCTGCCAGCATTTGCGCACGAGGCACCACGGGGATACGTGCTTTTAACGCAGTTTGTACTTCAGGATTTTCTTGATTGACTGCACTTGAAACGACCACAACATCAGCATGGGCACTTTGTGCTGCGGCATGCCCAATAAAAATCGTAGCGCCTTGTGCGCTTAAATGTGCTGTGGTACTGGAGGCTTTTAAATCTGAGCCTGAGATTTGATACCCTTGATTGAGCAAAACCTCAGCAATGCCACACATGCCAGCACCGCCTATTCCGACAAAGTGAATATTGCGAATCCGGCGCATTTCTGGAACCCCGCAAGCGGGTGTTGCTGGAATAGGATGAGCAGACAAGAGAGAATCTCCTTAAATCAGGCGGTGAGTCTTTAAATAAGTCAAAATTTGTTCTGTCGCTTGGGTTGGCATGGTTTGGTAAGCATCTTGTGCATAATTTTCCCCAAGAGGAAGATGCGCATCAAGCCAAGCAGCGATTTTCTCTGGAACTAACTCAGTTTGAGGCAGCAAATAAGCACCACCCGCTTCACTTAGTACACGCGCATTATGTGTTTGATGGTCATCAACGGCATAAGGGTAAGGGACTAGGATAGAAGCAACGCCTGCTGCAGAGAGCTCAGCAAGGGTTAAGGCACCTGCGCGACAAATCACCCAGTCTGCCCAAGCATAAGCAGCTGCCATATCTTCAATAAAATCACTCACCTGTAAGTCTTTTACTTGGGGCAGATCTTGTGCTTGATAAGCTGCGAGAACATTTTGACTCGCACCTTTGCCCGCTTGATGATAAAGATTAATCGGTGTTTTTAAGTGCGCTGCCATCAGCGGTATTTGTGTATTAAACACTTGGGCGCCTAAGCTGCCGCCAACGATTAACACATTGTAGGCGGTTTCCTGTGTACGTCTTTGTGCATACCTTTGTTTAGGTGGGGCTAGACGTGTAATCTCAAAACGCACAGGGTTGCCAACCACACTTTTATTCGACTGGTTGGGAAAGGCTTGATCAAAAGCGCACCAAAGATGCTGGGCAAAGGGAGCTAAGCAACGGTTGGTCAGACCAGCAAGTGCATTTTGCTCATGTAAACATAAGGGAATGCCTAAAGTGCGTGCGGCTAAGCCGCCAGGTCCGCTAGTGAAACCACCAAAACCCAAAACACAGGTTGGCCGGATTTTTTTCAACAAACGTCGTGCTTGCATCACGGCTTGGGTGAGTTTCCAAGGGGCTTTAATCAAGCGCAGTATGCCTGAGCCTCTTAACCCTTGAATATTTAATGTGTGTAGCTGAATTTGCGGATGCTGGGGTAAAATACGTGTTTCCATGCCTGTTTGACTGCCAAGCCAATGGACGTCTACCCCCTCAGCCTGTAAAGCCTGTGCTAAGGCTAATGCAGGAAAAATATGACCGCCAGTACCTCCAGCCATGATACATACCTTGGTCATTGACTTATATCCTCTCACAATGTTGGATCAGCTTAGGGCGAAGTGTGTTGGCGTGTTTCATGATCGACGCGTAATAAAAGAGCTAACATGACGCAACTCATGACTAAACTGCTTCCTCCATAACTCATCAAAGGAAGGGTTAACCCTTTAGTTGGCAACAAACCGGTATTGACACCAATATTAATAAATACTTGGATGGCAAAGATGAGAGAGATGCCATAGCTGGTGTAAGCGGCAAATAACAAGCCGGTCGCTTCTGCGCGTCTACCGATATTGAGTGCACGATAGACTAATAAAATAAATAGAGCCAAGGTAATGCAAGCGCCTAATAAGCCGAGTTCTTCTGCCAAAACAGCGAAAACAAAATCTGTGTGAGCTTCAGGCAGATAAAAGAGTTTTTGTACACTATTCCCTAAACCCAAGCCGTCCCAATGCCCACGTCCAAAAGCAATTAAAGCTTGAGTTAGTTGATAGCCGGTATCAAATTGATGTGCCCAAGGATCAATAAAGGAGGTTAAGCGTTGCATACGATAAGGAGCAACGATCACTAAAAGGACTGCCATGCCTGTTCCAGCAAGTACCACTAAAATCACATGGAACCAACGCATGCCTGCCATAAAAAGCATCCCTGCGGAAGTCCCTGCGATCACGACGGTTGCACCAAAATCAGGCTGTTCTAAGACTAAAACGCACAAGATACCGATGACTAATAAAGGTCGTAATAGTGCGTATTTGGCTTGATAGCGTACGGCTTGTAAATGGCGTACAAGGTAACCAGCAAAAAATACCACTACAAACACTTTGGCAATTTCTGTGGTTTGTACATTGATTGGCCCTAAGCTAATCCAACGCACACTACCGTTGACTTCACGTCCTATCCCAGGAATCAACACCAGAAGCAATAACACTAGGGCACTTAACAATAAGTAGAAGCTATTGGCCTGCCACCAACGTAACGGAATTAATAAAACGATTGCGGCAGCACTCAAGCCAATTAATAAGAAAATCAGGTGGCGCACAGAGAAAAAGAACAAGGAGCCATATCGACTGGTGGCAAGCTCACTAGAGGCTGAACTCACCATAATCCAGCCAAGAAACAGCAAAGCGAGACCGGCTATCACCAAACCATGATCAAAACCTCGGTCTAAAGTGATTTCGCGGTGGAGATAATGGGCGCAGCGATGTAACCAAGAAGGTGATGGCAACTCGTCTTCTTCCTGATCAAAATGTGCTTGCGAGCTTTCTGGCGACTGTGTAGCAGCGCGCTTAGATTGAATTTTATGTAATAGCCTGTTTACGAAGGGCATACCCAAGTCCTTACCGCTTCACTGAAAAGGCGCCCACGTTCACCAAAATGGGCAAACATATCTAAGCTAGCACAGGCAGGTGAGAGTAATACCCAGTCGTTTGGCTGAACTTTTGCCGCTAGATCCTGCACGATAGCATCTAAGTCTGTATAGCTTTGGTGGGTGACTTCAGCCGCTGTAAGTAAATCAGCGAACAAGGGGGCGTCTCTACCTAAAAGAGCACAAGCATGGACGTGCCGGCTAATACTTGCAATCAAGGGGGAAAAATCAGCTTGTTTGCCATCACCGCCTAAAATAAGCCATAAACGCCCCTTACATTCAGGTGCTATGCCTTCAATCGCTGCAAGTGTCGCACCTACATTGGTAGCTTTAGAGTCATTAATCCAACGTACCCCTTGATGCTCTGTGACAAGCTGACATCTGTGATCTAGGCCTTGAAAATGTGTGAGGACTTCCAAGCTAGTTGCTAAAGGCAAGGCGAGGGTTTCTGCCAGTGCTAAAGCGGCCAAAGCATTTAAAGCACCGTGCTGCCCCAATAGGGCGGGTGATAAATCTTGTGTGTGTATTAAAGCTTCACGACCACGCATTAGCCAGGTACCTGTCGCCTCGTGATGCAGGCCGTAGTTTTGTCCTTCAGGTAAATCTAAGCCAAAACTAATGTGTTGTGCACGGTGTGCGTGTAAAGGTGCGCTGTATTTATCACCACGGTTGATAATCGCTGTTTGGCAATGATGATAAATACGTTGTTTAGCAAACACATACTCAATAAGATCTGCGTACCTATCCATGTGATCTTCACTCACATTCAAGATGCTGGCAGCTCGTGCATGTAAGCTAAACGTGGTTTCTAATTGAAAGGAAGACAGCTCCAGAATATAAGCATCACGTGCTTCGTCTAATAGGCTTAATGCGGTGGGACCAAGGTTACCGCCAATCCCCACATTGAGTCCTGCCGCTTGCGCCATGGCACCGACCAAGCTGGTTACTGTACTTTTTGCATTCGAACCGGTAATTGCGATGATAGGCGCTTTCGCAGCACGACAAAAAATTTCGATATCCCCCAAGATCTCAACACCATGCGCGCTGGCATATTCAATGGCAGGATCTTGAATTGGGATGCCTGGGCTAACGATTAAACGTTCTGCACTTGCAAGCAAATCAGCATCCAAAGGACCTAACCAGCAAGGTGCTTCAGGGAAAGCTGCTTGAAACTCTTTAAGGTTATGTGGCTTCAAACGAGTATCTACTAGGCTAAAAGCTTCCCCTTGGGCACTTAAGTAGTCAGCCACTGAACGCCCACTTGCACCCATACCTAAAATCAGGGTTTTGTGTGGGTCCGAAGATGCATCCTTTGCATGTGACGGTTGAGAGTGCTCAATATCCATAGCGCTGCGCTCCTTGTGGTATTGCTGACAAAAAAGAGAGTTAGCGTAATTTAAGGGTGGCAAGTCCTAAAAGGACTAATACCACGGTCATAATCCAAAAACGGACAATGACGCGGGGTTCTGGCCATCCTTGTAACTCAAAGTGATGATGTAAAGGTGCCATACGAAAAATACGGCGCCCTGTGAGCTTAAAAGAAGCCACTTGTAAAATCACAGAAAGGGTTTCCATCACGAAAACACCGCCCATAATAAAAAGGACCAGTTCTTGGCGTACAATCACAGCGATAATACCCAAAGCAGCCCCTAAGGCTAAAGCACCTACATCACCCATAAATACTTGTGCAGGGTAAGTATTAAACCATAGAAACCCTAAACCTGCGCCTGCAAGCGTTGCACAAAAAACAACGAGTTCGCCTGCACCAGCGACATACGGAATATGGAGATAGGAAGCAAACTCACTATGTCCGCTTAAGTAAGCAAAAACACCCAAAGCGCTAGCAACGAGCACTGTGGGCATAATCGCAAGACCATCAAGACCATCGGTGAGATTGACTGCATTGCTTGAACCTACAATAACAAAGTAACTTAGTAGAATAAAAGCAGGACCTAAATTAAATACTAAATCCTTGAAAACAGGAAAAATTAATTGGGTCTCCGCACTAGAGTGCGCGGTCATATACAAAAAGCTGGCGGCGCCTATACCGACAACCGATTGCCAAAAATATTTCCAGCGGGCAGGTAAACCACGCGGATTTTTTTCGACCACCTTACGCCAATCATCAACCCAACCAATCGCACCAAATAATAAGGTGACCGCTAATACCACCCAAACGAAGCGATTGCTTAAATCTGCCCATAAGAGCGTACTGACTGCAATAGATATCAGCATTAATGCACCACCCATTGTGGGAGTGCCTGCCTTACTAAGATGTGATTGGGGCCCATCATCACGTACAGCTTGGCCAATTTGGCGTTCGCTGAGTTTATTGATCATGTAGGGTCCAAAAAACAATGCCAAACCCAGCGCAGTTAACACGCCGAAAATAGCACGTAAAGTCAAATAGTTAACAACATTAAATGTGCTACTGATGTCTGTTAAAAGCCCAGCTAACCATAAGAGCATACGTAGGTCTTCTTGTATCAAAAATTAATCTAGCGCCTCACTGGATGAAGGCCTGAACGAGTTTTTCCATTGCGGCACTACGGGCGCCTTTGACTAACACACGGACTTGCTGGGGGTGCGGGTGCTGTGCCAGAAAGTGTTGTAATGCGTTGAGGAGTTCCTCTTGTGTGTCGGCATGATAAGCACTTTGACGCTTGGGTGCGAGTTTCTGGCAAAAGTTTTCATGCGTATAGCGTGTATTTTGACCTAGGGTATATAAGTGGTGTACGCCAGCTTGCGCGGCATAGGCCCCCAACTCAGCATGTAATTGGGCACTATAATCCCCAAGTTCAGCAAGATCGCCCAGTACAAGCACACAGGTTTTATCGGCTTTTGCATCCTGTAAAATATCAATAGCCGCTTTAACAGCGCCAGGACTTGCATTATAAGTATCATCAATCAAATAAGCTCCTTGCTTGCTGGTGCAAGGATATAAACGCCCTTGGCTAGGTTGCACCTCTTGTAAACCGGCTTGAATTGCTGGAGCAGGTATACGCAATAAATAGGCCAAGCTGGCAGCAGCCAGTGCATTATCAACTTGATGACGCCCTAAGAGATTTAACTGGATGGGTAGACTTGGAGCATGTGGCAACTGCAACTGAAAGCGATAGCAAGCTTGTGGCCCTGCTTGAACTGAGGTGGCGTAAATATCTGCTGACATCTCTTGGGCAAAACTGATGCAAGTGACTCCATCAGGCACTTGAGTGCGCCAATAAGGATAAAAAGCATCCTGCATGTTAAGTACAGCGATGCCACCTTGAGGTAATGCACGAATCAACTCAGCCTTAGCCTCTGCAATCTGATCCAATGAGCCAAAACGCCCAATATGTGCCCCTGTTACATTCGTGATTAAGCCAATATTGGGTTGAGCAATCTGGCATAAATAACTGAGATCACCTGCTTGTGCGGCTCCCATTTCTAATAGGCAGGTATGGGTTTCTGGTTGTAAGCCGTCCAGTAAGGTGAGAGGTAAGCCAACTTCATTGTTAAAATTGCCTTGAGTAATGCAAGCAGGGTGCTGGGCTTGTTGGAGAATCGCTTGCATCAACTGACGCACCCCAGTTTTACCACTATTGCCCGTAATACCAATACAGGTTAGCTCAAGTTGTTGGCGCTGATATTGAGCAATTTGCGCAAGGGCGCTTAAAGCCTTGAGCACTGTGATTTGTGGTATCTCAATATGGGCCTGATATTTTTCCACTACTGCTAAACAGGCACCGGCTTGAGCTGCTTGGCCAAGGTAAGCGTGACTATCTAAGTGCTGGCCCTGATAAGCCACGAAAATATCGCCTGTACGCACTTGTCTTGAATCAAGACACCAGTCTGCTTGTATTAAGCTCTCTGGTGTTAGCGTACTAGAGCGAGGAAGATATAAACGTCCTTGTATTTGTTGGCACAGGACTTGTAAGGCAATAGGTAACATAAACTAAAGGCTCTTATGGATAGCAACTTGCTGATAATAGGCGTAAATTTGTTGCGCATCATCATAAGGGTAACGTACGCCCGAGATTTCTTGATACGTCTCGTGCCCTTTACCAGCAACTAAAACCCAATCTTGTGGATCAGCCTGATCAAGTACGTAAGCTAAAGCTTGAGCGCGTTCATGAATCACGAGGGGTACAGGTTGGCATTGGGCTTGTTGAGCCAAGATATCCGCAATAATAGCTTGAGGATCCTCAAAACGGGGATTGTCATCTGTTACAACCACTTGATCTGCAAAGTTTTGTGCTGCTTGCAACATCAAAGGGCGTTTGCCTTTATCTCGATCTCCGCCACAACCAAAGATACACCAAATGCGTGCACATGCTGGTGCATGCAAGCGTACGGCTTTTAAAGCCTGCTGTAGCGCATCTGGGGTATGTGCATAGTCGATTAAGACTTGTGGAGCTTGCGCAGGTAAGGCAGTCAGCGCCTGCATACGTCCATGGACACCCTGTATCTGGGTCAGGGCTTGCAAGGCGCACTCAATGGATGTGCCTTCCGCAAGCAAAACACACAAACAAGCCAAGGCATTTTCTAAATTAAAGCGCCCGAATAGTTTTAAGTGAAGCGGATAACTTTGCCCTTGGTATAAAACCTGTGCCTGTAAACCTTGGGTGGTGTAGCCAATGGCTTGGGCACAAATATCAGCTTGTGGATGCACTTCTAAACTATATCCCCAAGTGCTTTTTTGCGATCTTTTTTCTTTTGCTTGGTAGGTTTGCCATAACTGATATCCTTGCACATCTGCGAGATTAAAAATCCGATGGCGTAGGCTTGGATAAGCAAACAAACGTGCCTTTGCTTGTGCATAGGCCTGCATTGAAAGGTGATAGTCTAAATGGTCGCGACTGAGATTGGTAAACAAGGCGCTAGTGAAAGCAACCCCTGCCACGCGTGCTTGATCAAGCGCGTGTGAAGAAACTTCCATAGCAACATGCGAAACTTGCTGTTGTTGGCAATGGGCAAAAAAAGCTTGTACCTGTAAAGCATCTGGAGTGGTGTGACTATTGGGTGTGAGTGTGTGCGGCTCACCTTGCCCTAAAGTGCCACATACATAAGCTTTATATCCTAGTGCGTGCCAAGCTTGGGCTAAAAAATGGCTAATGGAAGACTTACCATTAGTGCCTGTAATACCAACACATTCTGTGAGTTTTTGGCTGGGATGTTGTAAAAGTTGACTAATCCAGGGGCCTAGATAGTGTCTCAATTGGGGATGACACAGGTAATTTATCGATTTTGCATGTGCTGAGGTAACGAAAGAGAGATTTTCACACAAAATTAAGGCAGCGCCCTGTTGTACGCTTTGTGCAATAAAATCATGGCCATCAAGGTGATGTCCCTGCAAAGCGATAAACGCACCCCCATCTTGCAAGGTACGTGTATCTAAGCTGAGATGTGAAATGCCTTGCTCAGGTTGAGAAATATGCAGCTTGGTCTCTGTCAGTCCAAGCTCTTGCCAAGCCGCTAGCAGATTGGCAAGTGTACACATTGGGTGAAGATCAAGGCGACTCATGCGGTGATACCATCAGTAAAAAGAGAAAAAAGTTAAGGCTCAAAGGTCGTTGTGAGTGTTTCCGGATCATCAGGCGGTACATTTAATAGCCGTAAACTACTGCCAACGACGCGAGAAAAGACAGGTGCTGCAACTAAGCCACCGTAGTATTCTTGGCCTGCAGGACTATCCACCACGACTACGGCAATTAAACGTGGATCACTCACAGGGGCAATGCCTGCGAAAATAGCACGATAATCATCGGTATAACCCTCCTCACCCACTTTATGGGTGGTGCCTGTTTTACCAGCCACTCGATAACCTGGAATCCGTGCGCGTGTTCCTGTGCCGCCTGAATGGGTCACAGTTTCCATCATTTCCAAGACGCTACGAGAAATTTTTGGAGGCAACACGGGAACGCCTTGAGGTTGTTTTTCCTGCTTAAATAAGGTAACCGGATACTTGTTGCCATGCCCAGATAAGGCTGTATATGCCTGTGCTGCTTGCAAAGGCGTCACTGTAAAGCCGTAGCCATAGGAGAGGGTAGCTAATTGAATAGGTCGCCATTTAGGTGGATGCGGTAATTTCCCCAAGCCTTCTCCAGGAAAACCTGTGCCGACACTTTGACCAAATCCAAGCTCGTACATCAGCTGCCACACGGTATCTGGATCAGATAAAGAAAGGGCCATACGAGCCACCCCAATATTGCTCGATTTGGTAATAATTTTATGGACTGGCATATTACCGTAATTGCGTAAATCACGAATCGTACGGCGATTTAATGTCATATAGCCAGGGGAGGTATTGACGAGCGTTTCTGTTTGATACATCCCTGTGCGCATCGCCGCAGCGACGGTAATAGGTTTGACAATGGAGCCGGGCTCGATTTGATCGGTGAGAGCACGATTGCGCAAACCTTCAGCATCCAGTTGGGCACGATTATTTGGATTATAAGAAGGCTGACTGACTAAAGCTAAAACCTCTCCAGTGCGGGCATCCAGCATCACTAGGCTACCAGACTTAGCCTTATGTTGGCTTACTGCAGCTTTTAATTCTCGATAGGCTAAATATTGTAAACGCAGGTCAATACTTAAAGTGATATTTTTACCAGGTCTGGGTTCACTTAAGGTGTATAAATCACGAACAACCCGACCTTTGCGATCTTTTAAAACACGCTTTTCACCAGGAATCCCCGTGAGCAACCTATTATAGGCAAGCTCTATCCCCTCTTGGCCTTGATCATCGACATCATTAAAACCTACCAGATGGGCTGTGACTTCTCCTGCTGGATAGTAACGTCGGAACTCGTCTTGTGCATATACACCGGGAATTTCCAGCGCCATCACGGCTTTGGCCTCACTGGGAGTAAGCTGGCGGCGCAAATACATAAATTCTTTGCCTTGATACAGTGCCAAACGTTCACTTAATTCTTGGTAAGGGACTTGTAAGCTTTGTGCCAAAGCACGAATAACGCGCTCATCTTGGGGAAGTTGCTGGGGATTGGTCCATAAAGTCACCACTGGGGTACTCACGGCTAAAGGCTCACCGTGGCGGTCAGTAATCATGCCGCGCAGCGCCATAATAGGCTCATTTCTCAGGGTGCGCGCATCTCCTTGAGTCTGTAGAAAATCGCGGCTAAAAATCTGCAAATCGAGTAGACGCCACCCGAGCAAAACGGCAGCTAAAGCAAGAAGGCTCAGCAATAAATACCAACGCCATGGATAAGTGAATTTTTGTGAATTCAGTGCAGCGTCGCGCTTGCTGGAGGCATGCTGAGATGCAGAGGTTGAAGCTTTGATCATGAAACAAAAATCCCCATCGCTTATCAGGGTGCTGGGTCTGCAGCTTGTTCCAGCGGTAACATGCGAATTTCCTTTATTTGTGGCACTTGCATTCCCAGCTGTTGAGCTGCCACTTGTTCAACACGCGCTGGTGATGCCCAAGCACTTTGTTCAAGGAGTAATTGCCCCCATTCTACTTGATAGGCGTCTCTTTGTTGTTGCGCTTTTTGTAAGCCAATATAATGCGTACGGCTTAAATGTGTGACATAAATTACAGCTTGTGCGCTCGCAAGCACGCCAAGAACTAAAACTGTTATTACTAAAGATGACCAAGATGGACGTCGCCACTGTAGCGCCTTGATGCTTTGCCACAAAAAAGGTAATAAATGAAAGCTTACTTCAGGGGAGCGCTGATGGCTGATCGTCTGGTCAGATGTATCTTGGTTAGCTGCTGGTTGATGCTGTGGATGTAATTGTTTTTGTCTGTGAGTTGCAGACATAGGGCGCGCATTTGAGGGTTGATAGGCCATACCTCACATCCTCCCACTGATCAAAGACGTTGAGCAACACGCATCACCGCACTGCGTGCGCGTGGATTGGCAGCCACCTCTTGGGCGCTAGGACGTATTGCTTTACTGAGCAGTTTTAAATCACATTGAAGTTGATCTTGCGTAAGTGGTATGCCTACAGGTAAATGGGTATCCCCACGACTTAGATCACGCATAAACCGTTTGACGATTCTATCTTCTAGTGAGTGAAAGCTAATGACAACCAAACGCCCACCTGGTTTAAGGCAAGTGATGGCCGCTTGTAAAGCCTCTTTAAGGTCATCAAGCTCGCGATTGATGTAAATGCGTATTCCCTGAAACGCTCGAGTTGCAGGGTGTTTACCTTTTTCCCAAGCAGGATTGGCAGCCTTGATAATTTCCGCAAGGGTTTGGGTGCGTGTGATAGGCGCTTGTTGGCGTGCTTCTACAATAGCTTTAGCCATACGACGGGAAAATCTTTCTTCGCCATAATGATATAAAACATCGGCGATTTCAGTCGCACTTGCCCGAGCAATCCATTGTGCAGCGCTTTCACCTACGTCAGGATTCATACGCATATCTAAAGGGCCATCATGAAGAAAACTGAAACCACGTTCGGGATCATCTAGTTGTGGCGAGGAAACCCCGAGATCTAGCAAGATACCATCAAGTTGTGCGTGAGCTTGCCCTGTGATTTGATGCAAATGGGTTTGCATCTGTGCAAAAGAGTCTTGAATTGGGTAGAGGCGTGCATCTTGGCTATGTAATTTTTGTGCTTGCGTAAAGGCTTGAGGGTCCTTATCAAATGCATATAAACGACCTTCAGGATGCAAGCTTTGTAAAATGGCTCGACTGTGGCCACCACGCCCAAAGGTACCATCTAAATAATGGCCTTGTGGTTGATGGACCAAGGCATCAACGGCTTCTTGTAAAAGCACACTAATATGTTGAAAATCTTCCTGGGAGGCTGGTTGAGTCATGCAGTTTGCAGCAGGCTATAGGTGAGTTCTGCTGCCTCCTATAATAGATATGATGTGGATACAATCAAGACGAAATGAAGCAAGAAAATAAAGAAGAGGTGTGAGGCGGAAGTTAGCCGATAAGCCGGGTTCTGTCGTGGACAGTCATTCCTCTAGGATATACGTCACCGTATACCTCCAGCAACCTACCCGAACCCAGTGCGGGCCGCACCTTAGGGTTCCTATTTGGTCTTGCTCCAAGTGGGGTTTACCCTGCCACGTGCTGTTACCAGACGCGCGGTGCGCTCTTACCGCACCTTTTCACCCTTACCTGTACAGTTTGCACTGCCATCGGCGGTATCTTTTCTGCGGCACTTTCCGTAGGCTTACGCCCCCCAGACGTTATCTGGCACCTTGCCCTGTGGAGCCCGGACTTTCCTCTCCCTCAACCTAAAAGGATAAGGCAGCGACTGTCTGGCCAACTTCCGAGCGCCTAGAATACTGGTAATGGGCAAAATACTCAACCTAAGAATGTCAGCTTTATTTAAATAAACGTTTACGCTCACTGGATGCTGGAATATTAAGGGCTTCACGATATTTAGCAATGGTACGTCGAGCCACTTGAATTCCTTCTTGTTGCAAAAGATCGGCAAGTTTACTGTCAGAAAGTGGTTTTTTAGGAGATTCTTGTGCGATGAGTTCGCGAATGCGTGCGCGTATCGCTGTGGAAGAACATTCACCACCACCTTGGGTACTTAAATGGCTGGAAAAGAAGTATTTAAGCTCGAAAATGCCTCTAGGGGTATGAATATATTTATGGGTGGTTGCCCGCGAGATAGTAGATTCATGCATCCCTAAAACCTCAGCAATATCATGTAAAATCAGAGGTTTCATCGCAATTTCCCCTTGTTCAAGGAAAGCTTGCTGATATTGCATCAGAGTACGCCCTACTTTTAATAAAGTATCATAGCGGCTTTGTAAGCTTTTTAATAGCCACTGGGCTTCACGATATTGCTCTTTTAAATATGTGTTGGTATCACTTGTATCAGAACGTTGAATTAAATTAGCATAATAGGGCTGGATCTTTAATTTAGGCGCCGCTTCAGGATTTAATTCCACAACCCATTGGTCATAAGCACGCTTTACAATTAAATCTGGCGTAATATATTCAGTACCTGCTTGCCCTATCTGGCTGCCAGGTCTGGGGTTTTGTGCTTGAATCAGGTAGATCACTGCTTTGAGTTGGGCTTCAGATAAACGTAATCTGCGCATAATTAATTTATAATCATGCTGTGCAAGTGCGGATAGATACTGATCAACTAATTGTAAACTAGCTTCTATGTAAGGGGTGTCTTGTGGTAAAGAAGCAAGCTGAATCAGTAAGCATTCACGCAAGTCGCGTGCTCCGACACCTGTTGGTTCAAAGAGCTGTATTTTGTACAAGATGTTTTCTATGTCTTGTAGTTCAAGGTCGGCATATTGTGGGTGTAGATCTTTAAAACTTTGAATTAAATTTTCTAATGACTCACGCAAATAACCGTCAGAATCTAGGCTTTCAATAAGAAATTCACCAATCAAATATTCTTTACTATCGCGTAAGCTCATGTTGAGCTGCCAGCGTAAGTGGTCTGTTAAAGATTCCTGTGCGCTATTTTCAAACTGTATTTCCTCATCTGACGTACCAGAAGTCATATATGAGGATTCACTATAGATATCATCCCAACTAGTATCAAACGTGAGTTCTGGAGTCTCACGCCACTCTTCAGTGGTGTTTTCTGTCTGTACCTCGTTTGCGGTAGGTGTTTCCTTAGGTTGTTGATCTTGTTGGCTGGGATCCCAAAGTTCTTGTTCTTCTTCTCTTTCTAGCAAAGGATTGGCTTCTAAAGCTGCTTGCACCTCGTTTTGAAGGTCCAGAGTAGACAATTGCAATAAATGAATTGCTTGTTGAAGCTGGGGAGTAATCACCAGCTGAGTGCCTAATTTAAATTCTAAGGTTGGTTTCATTTTAGGTGCTCAATCCTTTAATTGTGAATCAACTTAGGTTATTCCCTGAGTTTATAATCTAAAGTGCTCACCTAAATAGACTTCACGCACTCGTGCATTGCTTAATATCTGTTGCGGGCTGCCAGAGGCAATCATACAACCTTCACTAACAATAAAAGCTTGTTCGCAAATATCAAGGGTTTCGCGTACATTGTGATCTGTAATTAACACGCCAATACCTTTTTCACGTAGCTTGATAATAATATGTTTAATATCATTAACTGAAATAGGATCTACCCCAGCAAAAGGCTCGTCTAACAAAATAAAGCTGGGGTTTGCCGCTAAAGCACGGGCAATCTCCACACGTCGCCTTTCACCACCAGATAAGCTCATCCCTAAAGAATCTTTAATATGCAGGATATTAAATTCTGCTAGTAAATCTAGGGTGCTTTGGTGGCGTTGTGCTTTTGATAATTGTGGGTTGAGTTCTAAAATAGCTAAAATATTCTGATAAACACTTAATTTACGAAATACAGAAGCTTCCTGCGGCAAGTAACCTAAGCCTGCACGTGCACGCCCATGCATGGGTAAATCACTAATATCCCGGTCCTGCAGCCAAATTTTACCACTATCGGCTTTAATTAGGCCGACGATCATATAAAAAGAAGTGGTTTTGCCTGCGCCATTGGGGCCAAGTAAGCCGACAACCTGCCCTTGATGTACACTGAGGGAAATATCTTGCACCACTTGGCGGCCTTTATAAGCTTTGGCTAAGTGCTCGACTTTTAACTGCGTATAGGCGGAGGTATCAGGCATGGAGGCTCTCGAATCTGGCATTATTCTGAAGGTTGAGAGGAAGTCGATGGACGTGCATTAGGATGCAAAATAATGCGGACACGCTGGTCACTCTGATCTGGACTGGTTTTTTGCCCTTGCGCGAGAATATTGCGGTTTTTTAAATCATATTCTATGTATTCACCGGTAAAGGTATCCGCACCTTGTTGCAAACGCGCTTGCCCTTGCAAAATAATTTTTTGCGCCTGTGTATCATATTTTAGAATCTGCGCATAAGCATGCACGCTAGGATCTTGGTGCGTGGGTTGGTATTGAAAGTGCAGCTCTTGATCCTTGGTTGCACTGGCGCGTAAAGAGGCAATACCGCCTTGTGTAGAACGTACAACTTGGACTTGATCGGCTTGAATTTGCAAGCTGCCTTGACGAATGCGGACTTGACCAGAGTAGGTGGCGATTCCTGCTTCTTGTTGCCATTGCAAACGATTGGCTTCTAGTTCAATCGGAGCTTGTTGATCTTCAGGAAGTGCCCAAACGTTAGCGGCTGCTAACGTACATATCAAAGAGAGTAAGAGTTTTTTCGGTATTAACATCTTTGAGTCCTCGAATCGCCTAAGACGTTTTTGCTGAACTGAGTGTTATAGTTTAGGAAGACCGAAAAGGCACCTTATTCTTGGGTTGGTTCAGGCTGCTTAGGTGCTGTTTGGTAATGCGCTCGTACTTGAGCAGGTAGTGTGACATTGCCGGTGTTCAAATCGAGTTGTATACCTTGAGCGTTTAACTCCCATACGTTACCTTGCAGTAGCCTAAGTGCGTGCTCACTGTAAGCGAGGCCCTGCTCAAGATCAAGCTGGAGTGCTTGTAGTTGGATACTCAGCTGACTTTCTGTTTGCGTCAGTAAGATATTCCCCTCTAACCTCAGATCTTGCTGCGCCTCGTTATAATAGGCTTGTTGCGCGAGTAACTGCCATTGCGATCCTTTTTGATCTAAGGTGAGCATTTGGGGTTGTGCAAGGTGTACGTTTTGTGTCTGTGGGTAATGCGTAAGTTTAGGAGTAAAAATCTGGTGTTGTGCTTGTCCTTGTGCATTAAACAAGGTAAGGCGTGCATTTTCCAGATAGTAATCAGGTTCACCCTGTGCATTAGGAAGCGCTGTTTCTGGCGGACTATAGTGGGTTTCTTGCATCAGCCATACCAAAATGCCTAAAGCAATCAAACCCAGCAAGCCTAACCAAGAAGAGCTTGTGTACTTAGACAAGTTTTGGCGCATGGTTTGCCAAGTACGGCGCAACTTTAAACTCGTATGACGTTTGAAAATCACCGGCTAACTTCCCTTATGCAAACAGGCTAAGATCAAAAATGATCACCTATTACACCCCGTAAGTATGGTGGTGTAACACAGCTTGCCAAGTCCCCTGTGCTTGTAGGAGCCAGTCGCAGATTTCCCGTACGGCACCTTGTCCGCCTGTGGCTTGTGTAATGTAATCTGCCTGCTGACATACATAACTGGGTGCATTGGGCACACTTAAGCCTAATCCCGCTTTGCGAATAGCACTAATGTCTGGTAAATCATCACCGCAATAAGCAATTGCAGACCAGTCCAAGGCAAGTTGTTGAGCAAGGTGCTTAAGGACTTCAAGTTTATCTTCGCGTCCTAGATACAAGTGCGCAATACCTAGGGCTTTGGCTCTGTGTTCAACAAGTGCCGAGCTTCTACCACTGATCCAAGCCACTTGAATACCGCTTGCCTGAATTAGTTTAAGCCCTTGGCCATCGAGCGCATTAAAACTTTTGGTTTCATAGACTTGGCCTTGTGCATCTAGATGAAAGTCTAAGCCCGCATTGGTGAGAACACCATCAACATCTAAAGCTAATAAGCGGATAGCGCGTGCGCGTGCCCATAAGGGACTTTCTGCGCTTGGATAAGGGGAAGCTGAGGTCATATCTTGGCTCCAAAATAGAAAAGAAGCAGACGTATTTTATTTAGAAAACACCGGCACTAAGTAAATCATGCATATTGAGCGCCCCAACTAATTGCTGTTGCTGATTAACAACGGGTAAGGCATTAATGCCTTTGCTTTGCATGAGATTTAAAGCTTCAACCGCTAAAGCTTCTGGATGGATAGTGCTTGGTGAGGCACTCATTACTTGGGCGAGTGTGAGTTGGTGCCAGTCTAGATCCTGATCGAGCGTACGCCTGAGATCGCCATCTGTGTAAATGCCTATGAGATGATCTTGGGTATCTAGCACACAAACACAGCCTAGGCCTTGCCGCGAGATTTCGATCAGTGCTTGCTTGAGGGGCCAATGGGGCAAGGCACGTGGGATGCGCTCGCCTTGATGCATGATATCTTTGACTTTCAACAGTAAACGCCGTCCTAAACTGCCACCAGGATGTGAAAAAGCAAAATCTTCTGCACTAAACCCACGGGTTTCTAATAAGGCAATGGCTAAGGCATCACCCATAACTAAAGCAGCCGTCGTGCTCGCAGTCGGCGCTAAATTTAGCGGGCAAGCTTCTTGGGGCACGCTGACATCCAGATGAACATCCGCTTGGCGTGCGAGCGTAGAATCGGCTTGTCCTGTACAAGCAATTACAGGGATTTGTAAGCGTTTTAATAAAGGCAGCAGGAGGGTGATCTCAGCGGTTTCTCCTGAATTAGAAAGGGCCAACACCACATCTTGTGCTGTGACCATGCCCATATCACCATGACTGGCTTCTGCAGGATGAATAAAAAACGCTGGTGTACCTGTACTGGCCAAAGTTGCCGCAATTTTGCGTGCAATATGCCCAGATTTGCCCATGCCCATTAAGATAACGCGTCCTTGGCATTGACTCATCAAGTAACAAGCCTGTGTGAAACCTGTATCAAAGCGTGTGCTTAAAGTTTCTAGTGCTTGTATTTCAATACGTAACGTACGTAAGGCGCTGGCTAAAAGTGCATCGGGATCAACAGACATGAATAAGCTCGAATATCCGATCAGATCAAGGAGAGAAGAAGGCGTGCTTCTTCTCTCGGAAGGGCGTTAGTTCACAACAGGATATAGGGTATCACGGTATAGCCAAGCGAGGTAGGCGATATAGATACCAACGAAGGTAAAACCCTCAAA
This sequence comes from Allopseudospirillum japonicum, assembly GCF_900108915.1. Classification (GTDB taxonomy): domain Bacteria; phylum Pseudomonadota; class Gammaproteobacteria; order Pseudomonadales; family Halomonadaceae; genus Pseudospirillum; species Pseudospirillum japonicum. Next base: position 313,227 of record NZ_FNYH01000001.1, on the reverse strand, counting down.
GCGTGTCAGACGCGTGTGGCGTCGCCATAATAGAAAGATAGCCAAGAGAGCTGTCAGGATGAAAACGCTCAGATAATCACGGCTAAAAGCAGCTGCTTCAAAACTGGTTTGTGCAACTAACCCAGGAATCGGTAACACCGCTAGCAGATTAAAGGTGTTAGAGCCTATGACGTTACCAATCGCGATATCATGATGGCCTTTTAATGCACTGGCGACACTGGCGGCAAGCTCTGGCAAGCTGGTACCTATGGCAACAATGGTTAAGCCAATAATAAGATCACTCACGCCAAGTTCTTGGGCAATAATCACTGCACCCCAAACTAGTAAACGAGAGCTGGCAATCAAAAGGACTAAACCAATAACCAGCCAAATCCATGCTTGACGTGGGGTATAATCCGGAATTTCGTCGTCCTCATTAGCTTCTAAGACATCAGGATTACGAAAGAGCAACCATAAAGTGACACCTAAAGCCGCGAATAATAAGACAGCATCCATGAGTGTCAGAACGCCATCGTAAAGGGTGTAACCTGCAAGTAAGGTTACCGCAAGCAGTAAAGGCACTTCCTTATTCATCAATTGACGATTGATAGGAATTGGGGCGATCAGTGCGGTAATTCCAAGCACAAGGCCAATATTGGCGATGTTGGAGCCTAAGGCATTGCCGATAGCAAGACCACCATTGCCCTCGAAAGCGGCCATGGTAGAAACTAAAATTTCTGGGGCGGAGGTGCCAATGGATACAATGGTCATACCAATAAGTAAGGGCGACATCCCTGCATTGCGTGCAGTAGCGGCAGCGCCACCAATAAAGCGATCTGCGCTCCAAATCAACAGAGGCAAGCCTGCAGCCAAGGCTAGCAGTGCATATAACATGGAATTACTCCTAGAGGATCAAAATAAATCAAGGGGCTAACCAAAAGAAGATGCGTATAACGCATATTTAAGAAATTGTGTAAGCCTACGCCATCTATATTAAAGCCAAAGGACACTAAGCGCCTAGAGGGGAATTTCTTTCCGCTATAAAAAACCGACCTGTGTCCTCCTGTCTCAAAAATCGTAAACCTAAGCAAGTAAATGTATCAAAGTGCAATTTTGGCCTAGACCTTAAGATTTTAGGCATTGTTGACTGAGGTTTAGGTGTTTATTATGCAAGCTCGTTTTTTATCTCTTTTCTGCTGTACTGAGAGCCTCTAGCATGTCAGAACCTTTGGTTGATATTCAACATCTGTCTTTTCATCGTGGTTCACGCGCCATCTTTGATGATATTAGCCTGCAAGTACAGCCAGGACGTATCACAGCGATTATGGGGCCTTCAGGGACAGGTAAAACTACTTTATTGCGTTTAATTGGGGGTCAGCTTTTACCAGACCAAGGATCGGTAAAAGTGGCCGGTCATGAAGTAAGCCAATTAAAGCGTCCTGCCTTGTTTGCTATGCGTAAGCAAATGGGCATGTTGTTTCAAAGTGGCGCCTTGTTTTCTGATTTAAGTGTATTTGAAAATGTCGCTTTCCCGCTGCGTGTACATACGGATCTGCCAGAATCTATGATCCGCGATATTGTATTGCTCAAACTAGAAGCTGTCGGTTTACGTGGCGCACGTGATCTTATGCCTTCTGAGCTTTCCGGCGGTATGGCACGCCGTGTCGCTTTGGCGCGTGCTATTGCCCTAGATCCGCGTTTGATTATGTATGACGAGCCTTTTGCAGGTCAGGATCCTATCTCTATGGGGGTGTTGGTGCAGTTGATTAAGCGTTTAAATGATGCACTAGGCTTGACATCTATTATTGTCTCTCATGATATTGATGAGACTTTATCGATTGCAGACGATGTTTACGTGCTTGCTGGTGGACGTTTGATTGCACACGGATCGCCTGAAGCTTTAAAACAGCATCAGGGGGCGCAAGTGCGTCAGTTCATTCAAGGTTTGCCGGATGGCCCTGTTCCTTTCCATTATCCAGCGCCTAGCCTACTTGATGATATCTATCATCGATAGAGACGCCGGTGCGTTCTTGTTAACCAAAGGAGATCAAACGCGCGTGAATCTTGTACACTGGGGGCGTTCTGGACTGGCTTTTACTCGAGCCTTAGGGCGTTCTGGCTTATTTGTCGTTCAAGGGATTCAGGGTTTTCCTAAATCTTGGGAAGCTTGGCATCTTTTGATACGTCAATTGTATTTTGTTGGTGTGCTCTCACTGATTATTATCCTAGTGTCTGCCTTGTTTATTGGTATGGTCCTTGGCCTACAAGGCTACACCATCCTCGTCGATTATGGCACAGAAGATGCGCTAGGACAGATGGTTGCTTTAACCCTCGTCCGTGAGCTTTCACCTGTTGTGGCGGCTTTATTATTTGCCGGTCGTGCGGGTTCTGCGTTAACGGCAGAAATCGGTTTGATGAAAGCAACAGAACAATTATCGAGTATGGAAATGATCGGCGTTGATCCACTCAAGCGCATTGTGGCACCGCGTTTGTATGCAGGCTTTATTGCCTTACCTATACTGACTTTGATTTTTAGCCTTGTGGGTATTTGGGGTGGCATGTTGGTCGGGGTTGATTGGCTTGGCGTTGATGCTGGGGCTTATTGGGGCAATATGCAAGCCACGGTTGATTTTCGTGAAGATATCATCAACGGTGTGATCAAAAGTTGTGCATTTGCGCTAGCGGTGACTTGGATCGCCGTGTTCCAAGGGTATGATCTGGTCCCAACTTCAGAAGGTATCAGCCGTGCGACGACTAAAACCGTGGTGTATTCCTCTCTTGTCGTACTCGGTTTAGACTTTGTATTAACCGCAGTGATGTTTGGTAGTTTGTAGCTTTTATTCAAGATGCATCTGTGCCCAAACTCCAGCCTAAAGGAAGATGAGCTGCTTGGTATGCTGACCTTAGGCTTTGTGCTCTCCTATTACATAACGAGATCGAAATGGCATTGCAAAATAAAACTCTGGAACTAAGTGTTGGCGCTTTTATGTTGGCAGGTGTGTTTGCGCTGATTTTTTTAGCACTACAAGTCAGCGGGTTGACGCTTAATAATAAATCTGATGATTATTTTACCTTGTATGCCAACTTTTCTAATATCGGTGGACTCAAGCCACGTTCTAAAGTGACGATGGCAGGTGTCACCATTGGACGTGTGACAGCGATTGAACTAGACACCCAATGGTATGAAGCGAAAGTGACTTTGGCAGTCAAACGCGAACTTTTAGGTAAGCTGAGTCAAGATACTTCAGCAGCGATTTTAACTTCCGGTCTTTTGGGTGAAAATTACATCGGCTTGACACCTGGAGCGCAAGAGGAGACTTTGCAAGATGCGGATGTACTGCGTGATACGCAATCGGCTTTAGTGCTCGAAGACTTGGTCAATCAATTTATTATTAATGCAACTAAGGATTAACTCATGCGCTTAATGAACTTCCATAAAGTCAAAATGGTTTTGCTGCTTCTGCTCAGTACTTGCTGGCTGCCAGCTTATGCACAAGAGGCTGCTGAACCTCGTGCTTTGGTTGAAGCTGGCGTACAAGAAATTCTTAGTATCTTGGATGCGCACCAAGCTCAAGCACAAAGTTTAGAGACCTTATATCAACAGATGAGCCAAGGATTAGAGCCTTACGTAGATTTTCGTTATATCAGCGCGCGGGTGATGGGGAAATATTTCCGTGCCGCGACACCCGAACAGCGTACAGCCTTTGCGCAAGTCTTCCAGCAAAGTATCGTGCGGACTTTTACCCAAGGTCTGATAGGGTTTGAATACAAAACCATTAAGTTGTTACCCGCTTTGAATCAAGAACGCCGCTATCCAGATCAAGATATGGTCGATATGCAGGTAGAAACCCAGTCAGGACAAAATTACCCTTTAAGTTTTACACTTCGCAAAGATAAACAAGGCCAATGGCAAATTATTAACCTTGTGGTTAATGGAATTAATTTGGGGCTCACTTTTAATAGTCAATTTGATCAGGCTATGCGCGAGCAAAACCGCGACTTTGATGCAGTGATTGCCGGTTGGAATCCAGCGGTTAACCTTGATCAAGCACAAGATTAACCGATATGGATGCGCCCACCTTGTTATATAAAGACGCGAAAGCTGCCCTTGTTTGTCAACATAAGCACAGCTTAGAGGTGCAGGGGGAGATAGGTTTTGATAACCTAGTGCCCCTTAGCCAGGCTTGGCAGCCTCAAGCACGGCAAAAATATACACTGAACCTAGCGCGCGCGCGTGGTGGCTCACCTGCCATGGCTTTATTGCTTGCTTGGCAACGTGTCTGCCAAAGTGTCAATGCGCAGTTAGAAGTGACAGCCATCAGTGAAGAGCTCATGCGTTTTATCGATATTTCTGATCTGCATGCGGCTTTTCGTATTCAGCCTGAAGCCTACAAAAAAGATGATTTAACCTAAGAGAGGAACCTCCATGACCTCGGATCAAGTGCGTGATTTATTAAGCACACGTTTACCTGCCTGTGATTTTTATGTACAAGGTGAAGGCAGTAAGTTTGCAATCACTGCTGTAGGCGACGTCTTTACTGAGCTTAAAATGCCAGTGAAAAAACAACAATATGTGTATGCTGGTTTGCAAGAAGAAATCGCCTCAGGTGCTATTCATGCTGTAACCATCAAAACCTATACGCCAGAACAATGGCAAAATGCGCAACATCTGCAAGTCGGCTAATTGCAAGCCAAAATTGACCTATGTTTGGGTGTCCATTTGAATAAATAAAGGGTATGCATGGATAAATTGCTGATTACAGGTGGTCGCCCGTTAGATGGTGAAATTTGGATTTCGGGAGCGAAAAACTCAGCTTTACCGATTCTTGCCGCGACCTTGTTAGCCGATGGGCCTGTGACTATTTCTAATCTGCCGCATTTGCATGATGTGACCACCATGATTTCCTTGCTTGGGCGCATGGGTATCGAGGCAACGGTTGATGAAAAAATGCGTCTTGAAGTAGATGCGCGTACCATTCGTGATTGCTGCGCGCCGTATGAATTAGTAAAAACCATGCGCGCTTCTATTTTGGTGCTAGGTCCCCTATTAGCGCATTTTGGGCGTGCTGAAGTGTCTTTGCCAGGTGGCTGCGCTATTGGTAGCCGTCCTGTCGATCTGCATATTCGTGGCTTAGAAGCGATGGGCGCGAACATCCGCGTTGAAGAAGGTTATATTAAAGCAGAAGTAGCTGGCCGTTTGCGCGGTACTCGCTGGGTATTTGATACGGTTACGGTCACAGGGACAGAAAACCTCCTGATGGCGGCAACGCTTGCTGAAGGGCGTACCATCTTAGAAAATGCCGCACGCGAACCTGAAGTGGTTGATTTAGCACACTGCTTAATTCAAATGGGGGCACAGATTCAAGGTCATGGGACAGATACCTTGATTATTGATGGTGTGCCTAGCTTAAAAGGTTGCGAATACAAGGTGGTGGCAGACCGTATTGAAACAGGGACCTATTTGGTCGCAGCCGCAGCCACACAAGGAAAAATTCGCTTGCGGCAAACTTGCCCTGATATTTTGGATGCGGTTTTGCTGAAACTGGAAGAAGCCGGTGCACATCTGAATACAGGGCCTGATTGGATTGAACTGGATATGCAAGGACGACGTCCGCGTGCGGTGAACTTAAAAACCACGCCTTATCCTGGGTTTCCTACAGATATGCAAGCACAATTTGTTGCTATGAATGCAATTGCCGATGGTGTGAGTACGGTCATCGAAACCATTTTCGAAAACCGCTTTATGCATGTCAATGAAATGCAGCGCATGGGTGCAGATATTCGTGTGGAAGGTAATACTGCGATTATTCGTGGGGTTGCAAGCTTGAAAGCAGCACCTGTGATGGCAACGGATTTACGTGCCTCAGCCAGCTTGGTGATTGCTGCTTTAGTTGCTGATGGGGAAACTTGCGTAGACCGCATTTATCACATTGACCGTGGTTATGAATGCATTGAAGAAAAATTGCAGCTTTTAGGTGCTAAAATTCGCCGCATTCCCGTATAAAATATCATCACTAGGTTATCGCATGTCATCAATGTTGACTTTAGCGCTGTCAAAAGGGCGCATTTTAGAGGATACACTCCCATTACTTGCGGATGCTGGGATTGAACCAGCAGAAGATTTACAAAAAAGCCGCAAGCTCATTTTTGCAACCAATTTGCCTTATGTCCGTCTGATTGTCATCCGAGCGACGGATGTGCCGACTTATGTGCAATTAGGAGCGGCAGATATTGGGGTGGCCGGTAAAGATGTTCTTTTAGAACATGGAGGCGCTGGCTTATATGAACCTTTAGACTTGCAGATCGCAACTTGCAAACTTATGACAGCAGGGATTAAAGGACAAACAGCCCCTGCAAGTCGTCGTCGCGTGGCGACTAAGTTTGTGAACTTAGCAAAAAGCTATTATGCGCAGCAAGGTATTCAAGTTGATTTGATTAAGCTGTATGGTGCTATGGAACTGGCACCTTTAATGGGTTTGGCTGACGAGATCGTCGATATTGTCGATACAGGTAATACGCTCAGAGCCAATGGCTTGGAACCCCGCGAATTAATCGCAGATATCAGCACTCGCCTCGTTGTCAATCAAGCCTCTATGAAAATCAAACACCAGCTGATTCATCCGTTAATTGAGCGTTTACAAGCGGGTGTTGCTGCACGTACACAAGCAAAATCTCAGTGAGCCTTAACAAGAGAGATCACTCACCTATGTCTAACTTCGAAATTACACGTTTAGTCAGCACACAAGCCGATTTCAACCGCCAGCTGGATCATTTACTGGCTTGGGAAGGTGTCTCTAATCAAGATGTGCAGCATAGGGTGAGTGAAATTCTACATCGGGTGCGCACACAAGGGGATCGAGCGGTTTTAGAATATACGCAGCAATTTGATCAAGTGCCTGCGACGAGTTTTGCTGAGCTAGAATTACCACAAGCACGCTTGCAAGCTGCTTTGGATACCTTGCCAGCAAACCAGCGTCAAGCTTTAGAAGCCGCTGCGCAACGGGTGCGTGCTTACCATGAACGTCAACAGCAGACCTCTTGGCAATATCAGGAAGTGGATGGCAGCCTTTTAGGTCAGCAAATTACTCCGATGGATCGTGTTGGTGTCTATGTTCCTGGGGGAAAAGCCGCTTATCCTTCCTCCGTCTTAATGAATGTGATTCCCGCTCATGTTGCTGGCGTACAAGAAATTATCATGGTCGTGCCCACACCAAAAGGTGAGTTAAATGAATTGGTATTGGCTGCTGCTTGTTTGGCGGGTGTAACGCGTGTCTTTACCATCGGTGGAGCCCAAGCAGTGGCTGCTTTAGCCTATGGTACTGAAAGTGTGCCAGCTGTGGATAAAATTGTTGGCCCTGGCAACATTTATGTGGCCACCGCGAAACGCATGGTGTTTGGCCATGTAGGCATCGATATGATTGCAGGTCCTTCAGAAATTCTTGTGGTGTGTGATGGGCAAACTCCTGCAGACTGGATTGCAATGGATCTGTTTTCACAGGCAGAACATGATGAGGATGCGCAATCCATTCTGGTCTCTTGGGATGCAGACTTTATTGAACAAGTCAGTGCAAGCATTGAAAAGTTACTGCCGACAATGGAACGGGCAGAGATTATTCGTACTTCTTTACAGCAACGTGGCGCTTTAATTCACGTGGCTGATCAGCAAGAAGCAGTGACAATCATTAATCGTATTGCACCTGAGCACTTAGAGTTATCTGTAGAAGATCCGCAAGCTTGGTTGCCTTCTGTGCGTCATGCGGGGGCAATTTTTATGGGACGCTATACCGCCGAGGCATTGGGAGACTATTGCGCAGGCCCTAACCATGTGTTACCCACCTCAGGTACGGCACGTTTTTCTTCCCCTTTAGGCGTTTATGACTTCCAGAAACGTTCCTCTCTGATTATGTGTTCCGCGCAGGGTGCACATGAGCTAGGGCAGATTGCCTCTGTATTAGCACGTGGCGAGCATCTAAGTGCACATGCCCGCTCTGCTGAATATCGGATAAAAAATCAGTCGTAAAATATGCAGCCCCATTAAAACCGAATACGCAGAGCTCGCCAGGGTTCTGCGTTTTTGTTTGTGCCATGAAAATATGAGAGAAGATGACAATGCAAAAATCAGCTAAAGACTATGCAAATACTTGGGTACGTCCTGAAATTCAGGCTTTAAATGCTTATCCTGTTCCAAATGCGCAAGGGATGTTAAAGCTAGATGCGATGGAAAGCCCGTATGTTTGGCCTGCCGATGAACATATGCAACAAGCGTGGCAACAAGCGCTACAGGCAGTGGCTATCAACCGTTATCCAGCAGCAGATGCCCAAGAACTTAAGCAAAAACTGCGTCAAGCTTTCGCTATTGGAGATCACTGGGAGATCTTGTTAGGGAATGGTTCGGATGAAATTATTCAATTGTTAGCGCTTGCAGTTGCAGGTTCTGGACGTAGTGTATTGGCACCTGAGCCTAGTTTTGTGATGTTTAAAATGATTGCGACCTTTGTAGGAATGGATTATATCGGCGTACCTTTAAATACAGACTTTAGTCTGGATTTGCAAAGCATGTTGACACAAATCCGTACCCACCAGCCGGCATTAATTTTCCTTGCACAACCAAATAACCCAACAGGCAATTTATACGGTGAAGCAGCAATCGCAGAAATTTTACAAACAGCGCAAGGCTTGGTGGTATTGGATGAAGCTTATACTGCTTTCACGGATGCAGATTATTTACCTTGGTTAGAAAAATATCCAAACTTAGTGGTCATGCGCACTTTATCTAAAGTCGGCTTAGCTGGATTGCGTTTAGGCTTTTTAGTGGGGGCACCGGCTTGGATTAATGAAATTGAGAAACTGCGTTTACCTTATAATATTAATACGCTGACACAAGCCAGTGCAGTACTTGCACTGAATTATTTTGATATCTTAAAAGAGCAGTGCCAGCAAATCCGCCAGCAACGTGAAATCTTGTCTCAAGCATTAATTGATTTGCATCCTGAGATAGAAGTCTTCGCAAGCGAAGCTAATTTTATTTTAATTCGTATGGCACAGGCAGGTGTGATTTTCCAAAAATTAAAAGAAAAAGGCGTTCTTATTAAATGTCTCGATGGTGCGCATCCACTTTTACACAATTGTTTGCGTATTAGTGTCAGTACAGCGGAAGAAAATCAAATATTTCTACAGGCTTTTGCATCTGTGCTTGCCCAAGGAGACTAAACACAACAAACAGACACTTGCTAGTGCATTAGGGTGCTAGCAAGTGGGTATTTTTGGCCGTTATGAGTGTCTTATTTCTGTCATTCTTTACTGTTTCAATAGACTAATTGAAGTCTTATCTTAAGCTAGAGAATCAGCAAGTCTTCATCTAGTAACCTCTTGGCACACTGAGCTAAAAAGGAATGTTTAGCGGCAGTGGCCTCTATCTCTCAAGACCTCCTTGTTAACATACAGGGTGCTTCAGGCAGCGCGGTAGGTCAGTATGATTGATCATAACGATATTTTTACCATTATTAAGCGTCAACTTATTTCTACTTTTTTTCAACCTATTGTTGAATCAAGTAGTCAAGAGGTCGTTGCTTTTGAAGCGCTAAGCCGAGGTCCTTCTGACAGCCGCTTACATGCGCCTATGCGTTTATTTGATGAAGCAAGACAAAAACACTGCTTGTTTGCCTTGGAAAATGCTTGCCGACAAAAAGCAATAGAATCTTTTACACGTCAACAATTACAAGGAAAGTTATTTATTAATGTGACCCCAGATACTTTATTACAAGCAGATCATAGATCTGGGCAAACCTTAGATTTATTAAAAAATTATCAAATGACACCTGAGCAAGTGGTCATAGAACTGACTGAGCACACTCCCATGCATGATTTTAGTTTAATGCGTCATGCTGTGCGCCATTATCAAGACATGGGGTTTGCGATTGCTTTGGATGATTTAGGGACTGGTTATTCAAGCTTGCGTTTATGGTCTGAACTTTCACCGAATTATGTCAAAGTAGACCGTCATTTTGTCAACCATATTCATCAAGACAAAGTAAAACGAGATTTTGTGCGTTTTATTGTGGAAATTGCTCGCGCAGTGGGTAGTCAATTAATTGCTGAAGGAATAGAAACTCAGGAAGAGTATATTACTTTACGCGATTTGGGTGTTGATTATATGCAAGGCTATTACTTTGCACGTCCACAACCGACACCGCAAAGACGCCTGACCTTTTGCTTACCTGAACAAGAACAACGAGCTGATATTACCGCTTATGGTGAGCAAGAACTGGCTGCTGTCCTTGTACACGAGGTCACTCCAGTGCATCCACAAATGACGGTAGCTGAGGTAGCAGAAATTTTTCATCAACACCCAGATTGGTATTCCTTACCTGTCATTGCGCATAAGCGCCCCCTTGGTTTAGTGGTGCGTGCACGCTTATTTAATCAATTGACTCGACCTTTTGGGCAGGAATTATTTGGTAAAAAACCTATTTCCCAGTTAATGGAATCTCATCCACTTTGTGTAGAAAAGAACACACGTTTAGAACAGGTAAGCCAGTTAGTGACGAGCCGTGTGCGTGAATATTTGGAAGATGATTTTATTATTACCCATGAGGAGGAGTATTTAGGTGTGGGTCAAGTAATTGATCTTTTGAAAAAAATTACTGACTTACAAGTAAAAAGTGCACAGCATGCCAACCCTTTAACTATGCTGCCAGGTAATGTGCCCATTCAAGCATGTATTGAGCAAAGAATTAAACAAGCGCAATCCTGTGTGGTGGCCTATTTAGATTTAGATAGCTTTAAACCTTTTAATGATGTATATGGTTATGCGAAAGGGGATGAGGTTTTATTGTTAGTGGCGAGTTTGTTGAAAAAATATGCTTGCCCAAATAAAGATTTTGTTGGACATGTTGGTGGAGATGATTTTATTGTTGTGTATTCTAGCCCAGATTGGAAAACACGCCTTGCTGATATGTTAGAAGATTTTAGTCGTCGTATCTGTGGGCTGTATACGCAAGAGCATCAAAAAGCCGGCGGTATTATGACGTGTGACCGTTATGGCCAAGAGCGATTTTTTCCGCTGATTAGTATTTCAGTGGCAGCCATTCAGGCAGATACATTAAGTGTTAATAATGCACATGAGTTATCAAGTCATTTAAGTCATGTCAAACACAAAGCTAAAAGCACACAAGGTAATTGTGTTGTTTTACAAACTCAGCACAAAATGCAAATTATCTTTCCTCCTTCTGAGATGTGTCCGCCTACATACCATCTAGACACAGCAAAAGCGCTAGCAAATTAGAGGAGGAAAAAGATGCAAGCGCGAGAACAGTCGCCTAATTTAATCCAATTAGCTTGGATTTTCTTACGTTTAGGTTGCACCTCTTTTGGGGGACCAGCCGCACATCTTGGGTATTTTCGAGCGGAATTTGTGCAAAAACGTGTTTGGCTTACGGAAGAAGCTTATGCAAATTTGGTTGCCCTATGCCAATTTTTACCCGGTCCGACCAGCAGTCAAGTCGGCTTTGCTTTAGGGTTGCAACAGAAAGGGCTTATCGGTGCGCTTATCGCTTGGGTCGGGTTTACGGCACCTTCAGCTTTACTTATGTATGCGTTAGCCACGGAGATTTTAGCAGATTCGGCTACTTATCAAGGTGTTGTAGCAGGACTACATCTAGTGGCTTTTGCTGTGGTTGCGCAAGCTGTTTGGGCAATGGCACGACAATTTTGTTTAGATAGGCCAAGACGTTGGATGTTATTGGTCACTACTTTGACTTTATGGTTAATACAAATTCATCCATTGATTTTATTAGCTGGTATGGGGCTGTGGGGAATATGGATTTATCAAGAGCATCAAGAGACAAAAAAATCGACACGCTTAGCGCTACACATCCCTAAGCTAGGTGCACAATTGGCGCTGGGTTTATTTTTTTGTTTGTTACTTGCTTTGCCTTGGTTAACGCAGACTTTTGCTGTGCAAGAATTGCAAATATTTAATGCATTTTATTATGCAGGTACTTGGGTATTTGGTGGCGGGCATGTGGTATTACCCATGCTGGAATCACAAGTAGTAGAAACAGGTTGGATAAGTGAGCAAACGTTTTTAACTGGATATGCAGGCGCACAAGCTATGCCAGGTCCTTTATTTAGTTTTGCAGCTTTTGTTGGTACCCATCTACAGGGAATACAGGGCGGATTCATTGCTTTATTTGCGATTTTTCTACCTTCTTTTCTATTATTATATGGCATCTTACCTTATTGGCAGATCTTGCAAAAAAATGCCTTAGTGCAAGCAGCTTTAATGGGAATCAACGTGGGCGTGGTAGGTATTTTGCTTGCTGCCTTGTATGATCCAATTTTTACACACGCAATTAACACTAGCCGCGAACTTGCTTTAGGTGTTATCTTTTTTTTACTGTTACATTTTAATCAGATCTCTCCTTTAAGTTTGGTCATCTTGGGAGCAGGGATTGGTTATCTTGTCTTATGATGGCTCTTAACTCGCTGCCATCAAAGTCATAGAAAAATGTCATCAAATTGCAAGCCTGTATCCCTGACAATAGGGTCCATGCTTAATTTAAGCGGCTTGCAGTGCATCGATTCCCTGGCGCTAAGCTTCTCTACTAAGGGAACTTTATTCGGATTCAGGACTCCTTGTGTAAGTTAAGGAGGGACGCTCGATGTATAACACTAGGGTGATCAAGCCACTACCCCGAGAAAATCATAATCGAAGCGAATAAGAATGAAGGAAGGTTAAAGAGATGATGCATTGTTCTGAATTAAAGCGTTTAGCGAAACGTGGTGAAGACTTCGAAGTTCATGTGCTCACTCATGCAGCAAGCCGTTATTATCAAGTACAAATCCAATATGATGATGAAGCTTTTGTGCTTAGTAGCTTGCGTAATAAGCCTATGGTATTTCGTAGCTTGGATGAGGTGTATCAAGAGTTGCGTCGTCATGGTATTTCACGGGCTTATCTTGTCCAGCATGTTGCAAATGATGAAATGATAGGGCGTATGCCGACTTATCATGCGCCCCATGTCTCCCATATGCCATTAAGCTTTTAAGTGAATCCGCTAGCTAGCTTAGCTCCTAGAGGCTGGCTAGCTTGCTTTTTTGATGGGCTAGATGTACGTATTACACCTCATTTTTTCCCTCCCCAACGACAACTGCCTTGTGTACACCGAGATCCTAGCGACAAGTAAGGGCGTATGCGCGCAAAAATAGCATAAGCAAGATTACATAGCTGGCGCAGTAAAGGCAGCTCACTTAAGGCAATCCAAGTCGTATAACCAAGTTGCCGATACAAATAGCGGCTGGCATCCATGCCTAAATACCAATTACCTTTGGCATCTTGTACGTGCAAAACACGCATCATGGCTTGATATTGGTCTATCCCTAGCGTTTGCTGAACATCCTCAGTGCTAATATCAATGTAGGCAATATGCACAGGAAGATTTTTTTGTTGTAGCCAGTGAATTTCTCGTCGGCATAAAGGGCATTGACCGTCAAAGAACAAGCTTAAATCAGCTTGTGCGCAGAAAACTTCTTGTGGCAGCCTAGGGGTTGGCATCAGGTTTTACCTCTATCAAACTTATACATAATGAAAAGTATATGCTAGATGTACATTTTTTGTATAATCTAGCGAATAGTTTCTATCTGACAAGTCGTAAGCAAGGAATTTCCCTATGAGTGAATCAGTCAAGATGACACCACCGCCTTTTGGTGTGCTTTTGGTCAATTTAGGTACACCTAGTGCACCTACACCAGAAGCTGTGCGTACTTATTTGGCAGAGTTTTTAGCGGATGTAAGAGTGGTGGATATGGCGCGCCCTCTATGGTGGTTAATCCTGCATGGGATCATTTTGCGTGTGCGTCCACGTAAAGTGGCTAAGGCTTACCAAAGTATTTGGACACCAGAAGGGTCTCCTTTATTGGCAATTAGCCGCCAGCAAACGGCCGCTTTAACAGAGGCGTTACAGCAAGCTTATGGGCAAAAGATTCCTGTTGAGCTTGCAATGACCTATGGTGAACCGAGCATGGAAGCGGCAGGGCGTGCTTTACGTCAACAAGGTGTCAGTAACTTATTGATTTTACCTTTATATCCTCAGTTTTCATCTTCGACCACTGGGGCGGTATATGATCGTTTAGCACGGGGTTTACAAAAGTGTCCTCACTTGCCACAGATGCGTTGGGTGCGTGATTATCATCAGCATCCTGCTTACATTGAAGCTTTAGCCGCTTCTGTACGTCAGCATTGGCAAGAACATGGACGCAAACAAAAATTGTTGATGTCTTTTCATGGTATTCCAGAGCGCTATGCAGACAAAGGGGATCCTTATGCTGCGCAATGTCGTAAAACGGCTGAGTTACTTGCGCAGGCGTTACAACTGAGTACGGATGAATATTTATGCAGTTTTCAATCACGTTTTGGACGCGAGGAGTGGGTCAAACCTTACACAGATGCTAGCCTTAAGCAATGGGCACGTGATGGTGTGCACAGTGTGGATGTGATTTGCCCTGCATTTGCAGCCGATTGTTTAGAAACTTTGGAAGAAATTCAGGTAGAAAACCGAGAATTATTTTTAAAGCATGGTGGCCAAGCTTATGCATATATCCCAGCGCTCAATGCACGCCCTGAACATATGGACTTGTTAACCGAGCTAGTACAAACACATACGCAAGGTTGGTAAGTGCTGATTTGATAGGAGGGTGCGAAGATGACACAAATACCGGATGGACGCCAACGTTTAGCCCAAAATCTGGGCTATGCAGGTATCTTGCCTTTCGTGCTGACTTTAGCCATGTTTTGGGGAACCCAGCTCTGGCAAGTATGGAGTTTGCATGCGTTTCTTTTCTATGCTGCCATCATTTTGAGCTTTCTGGGTGGGATTCACTGGGGACTTGCCTTAAGAGATTCGCAAAATCCTTTATCACCGGATACTTTGCAGCGTCTGATTTTAAGTATGGCCCCAAGTCTTTTAGCTTGGCCAGCGTTATTGCTTGATGAAGAACAGGGGCTTTGGGTATTGGCCATTGGTTTTGTATTAACTTGGTGGTATGAGCGTTTGCCTGCAAGCCGTAAACGGGTACCTGCTTGGTATTTACAGTTACGTACCCGTTTAACTTTAGTTGTGCTTGCGTGTCATCTGGGGATGTTGATGCGCTTTTGGATAGTATAACTTCCCTTAATCTATACTAGGCGCAAGCCTGATGATGCTCTCCTATCATGTGATCAATAGTGTCTAATACTTGATCACTACAGGCTTCTACATCACGCATTAGGCTCATTAAATATTCCACATCAACTGGGTATTGGTGGGCCTTGGTTAAGGCATGCTGGATGCCTTCATGAATGCAACGATGTGGTTTTTCTAAACGGGCATAGTGGCTAGTATGTTTGAAATGCTGGAAGCCGTTGCCTTCATAATACCAATGTCCTAGGCGGCATTGTGTGTGATCAATTTTAATGCGCGATTCTAGATCTGTATCCGTTTCCTGCTTGGCCAAAGCGGCATAGCCATTTTGCTTATAAATAATATGATCGACTTTGACTAAAGAGCCGAAAGATTTATCTTTGATAAATTCAACCTGTTCAATCGTTGTATTCGCGGTTTCAGCAAAGGCTACAAAGCGTTGGTGAAACTGTTGAACTTCTACCAGGATTTGTTGAGATTGTTGGCGTGTATTGCGTGATGTTTCTAAAATTTGCCCGACTTGCTGTTGGAAATTGTGCAGCACCTCTTCTATCGTGCCCGCAGCTTGTTTGGTTTTTAACGAAAGATTTTTAACCTCATCTGCAACCACTGCAAATCCACGACCTTGCTCGCCAGCCCGAGCCGCTTCGATAGAGGCATTGAGCGCAAGCAGGTTGGTCTGATCAGCAATGTCTGTAATCAGCTGTAACGAAGTCGTGACTTGATTACTGTTAGCGTGCAGCTCAGTGACAGACTGGTCAACATTGGAAAGCCCAGAACTAATATCTTGCAATGCATGCAAAATATCTTCTGCAGAACGTCGGCTTAAATCGGCATCTTGTGCATTGTTGGCAGAGACTTGCGCGATTTGCGACATATACTCGCTGATAGAAATTAAATCTTGTTGATTGCGTTGTAAGTTAGCTCGTAGATTCTCAGTATTGAGCTCATGTAAGGCAGATGCAAAACGATTTTGCTCAGTGAATTTATGGTTTTCTTGCATTGCCTGAATGGAAACATTGATATTTTTTAAAGAGCGTGCGAATTCACCTGGCAAACCCAAAGACAAGGCATGACGATTAAATTGGCCTTGAGAGACGGCATGAAATGCGGCATTGATCTCTTTAAAGTAAGTTTCTACTAAATCTAAAAAATCATTTAACTGCCAGCTGACTTTACCAATCTCACCTAATTTGGGTGTCTGGGTAATACGTACATGTAAGATGCCTTGGCAGGCAAATTCCAAAGCCTGATGAATATTATCCAGTGTTTTGACTGGGCGATGCGCTTGGTGCCAAGCATAAAAAGCAAAAAGACTGGCTAATATTGGAGGACCAAAAAGCATAGGATCTAAACCAAAACGCACCATAGAAATAAGGGCCGTTGCCCAACTGCAAATACAAAAGATAACGCACACAAGACCAAAGCGTGCAAGCAATAGAGGAGAACCTTTTGAAGTGCTTTGCTTTTTGAACATAAGAAATAAGCTCGTCTTCGATGTTTTAGCTGTCTCAGGCAAGCTCCCCTTGCAAGGCTAAAACGAACTGGGTGTAGTCGCTATATCCTGTATCGACGATCTTTTGTGTTAACCAACGAATGGAAGCATCAGGCGCGTGTGCCTTATCATTTTGCTGTTCTAGCACACACATTTGCTGGTACAGCGGGATAATTAAATTTAAAGCTTGTGGATTAGCTTGTCTACGTACAGAAAAATAGCCTTTTAATTGGCCTTGATTATCAAAGTCCGGAGTAATATTAGCAAAAACCCAATAATAATCATGGGCTGCAGTGCGATTTTTTACAAATGCAAAAAACTCACTTTGTTGTTTGAGTGTTTGCCACATTAAACGAAAAGCACCGCGTGGCATATCTTGATGGCGAATAAGATTATGAGGCCGTCCAAGTAATTCATGTTCTGCAAATCCGCAAATACGCATAAAGGTGCGGTTTGCATAAGTAATGCATCCTTTTGTATCTGTTTTGGAAATGATAAGCTCGTCTTTCGGTAAATAAACCTGATGTTCTCTAGGCTGTGAGCGTCCATGGACAAAATGTGGCATATGATGAAGCCCTAATACTCAAGATGTCAGACCTTTAAGATATTTTGTTAATGAAGCTTAACAGCTTCTAGCAACGAACGCCTAGATATCAAGTGCAAAAGCCACAGCCTATATCATTTGCAGGCAATAAAAGATGATCTTGCTCATGGTATCCTATTGAAAACAGAGCCTCCTTGGTAAGAAACTATCCATTCACTAAGTCACTAGGTACCAAGGGTAAACCAATGAGCAATGTGTGGCTTGGGTGAAACCTACACAAGGTCGTGCCTGCTCCCCAAGGATTAGACTAGGAATTTAAACCTGTGAATCAAGCTTCTTCAATCGCACAAGTACAAATTAGGCGGACACCGCCCGCGCCCCTGTTATTTTTGCCTTTAGGGGGCGCAGGTGAAATTGGTGGAAATCTAGCTTTATATGGATATCAGGATCAATGGCTAGCTATTGATTGTGGTTTAGGTTTTGCTAGAGGTATTCCCGGAGTAGATCAATGGGTGCCTGATATTAGCGGATTGGAGGAAGTGAAGATACGTCCGCAAGCCTTGGTAATCACGCATGGGCATGAGGATCATATAGGAGCAATCCCTTGGTTATGGTCTAAATGGCGTTGTCCTATTTATACCACACCTTTTACTGCGCATCTTATTCGTGACCGTTGGACGCAATTTGCGGATTTGTCTGAGTTAGATTTGCAGCTTATTAAGCCATTGACACAGTATCAGTTGGCAGGTTTCCAAGTCGAATGGGTGCCTGTGACACACTCAATTCCAGAAGCGCATTCTATTTATTTAAAAGTTGCCGAGCATACCTTATTACATACAGGAGATTGGAAGCTAGATGCTGCCCCTGTTGTGGGTGCTTTAACCGCAAGTCAGCGCTTACAAGAAATTGGTGCTGCAGGTTTAGACACTTTGGTCTGTGATTCAACGAACGCGCCAAATGCTGGTTGGAGTCGTTCAGAAGCAGAAGTGCAAACTGGATTAAAACAGGTGATTTCCCAATTAGATCGGCGTGTGGTTGTAACCTGCTTTGCAAGCAACATTGCGCGTATGTACTCCCTTGGTCAAGTGGCACAGGCGACGGGGCGAAAAATTACTTTGCTTGGGCGCACTATGCAAAGACTCTATCAAGCAGCCAAGGCTAATCAGTATTTAGAAGGTATGCCTGCACCGATTCCTGCACGTGATTTAGGGTATTTGCCTGCCCATGAACAGCTTATTGTATGCACAGGTTCCCAAGGGGAGCCAGGCTCGGCTTTGGCCCGTTTAGCTGCAGGGACACATCCTGAACTGGAGCTGGAAGTGGGTGATTATGTGTTGTTTTCTTCTAAAGTCATTCCAGGCAATGAGCTTGCATTAGAAAAAATTTATAATCAGCTACTCAAGCGCGGTATGATCTTAATGACCGAGCGTCAGCACCCGATTCATGCTTCTGGACATCCGGCACAAGAAGAAATCATGCAGCTATTGCAATGGTTACAGCCAAGTACCTTGATTCCTGTACATGGTGAGTATCGACATCAACACAAAAATCAGGAAGTTGCACAAGCTTCTGGTATTACTTATACCTATATTCCCCATAATGGTGACCTGGTAGCCTTAGGCCGAGGTGCGCCACGAAAAGTACGTGAATATAAAGCAGGGCGTTGGTTAATTGATGGTAAGCAATTATTTGCTCAAGATGCTCTGCACTTAAGTGAGCGGCAAAATCTAAGCCAGCAAGGTGGGGTTTATTTGCATTTAGTGATCCAGCATACGCCAAATCCACATGTGCAGGTGTTAGCAATTGACTTTTGGGGATTGGCGGTGACTGCACAATTAGAGCAAGATCTACACCAACACTTAACCCAATCTTTATTAGTTTCTTTATTAGAAAGCGCCCCAAGTGTGTTGGAATGGCATTTACAACGCTTAACCTTTAATTGGTGCAAGCGTTTTCTAGCGAAAACACCACGCATCAAGGTACATATTTTGTCACTGAATTAATTAATACGTTTGTTTGCTAATGACACTTATGTAACAAAATGCTAACATTTTGTAATTAGCTTGCAGGGTACTTTCTAAGGCTGCAAAGCTTAATTTCTTCCTATTCTGGCCGGGGTTGGTTGCTGTGTGTAGCCGCCTGATTTCTGGAGCATCTGGTTTTATTATGAAGCTATCCAGCTTGAAGCAATTTGAACAGTTTTCACAACTGAGTGATGACCAGCTAATCATTTTAAGTAAGCATCTGAAAACCTACACCTGCAAGGCAAAAGGCGATATCGTGTTGCCACTAGGCTCTAACAGCCCGTATGAATTTTTTCTCTTGCAAGGCAGTCTGCAGCTAACGGCTGAAGATGGTATGCACAAGGAGATTAAAGCGGGTTCGGATGATGCGCGTTTGAGTGTTGCGCGTTTACGCCCCAGCTTTTATGAAGTGAGTGCTTTGCAACCGAGCCGTTTGTTAGTCATTCATAATGAAACTTTAAAAGATATTGTGGCTAAAACACGTAATGCGCAAAGTAAGCCAACACAAGCAAGCCATATATTGCTTACCAAGTTGCAGGAAGATTTAACTTCTAACCAGTTTAGGTTGCCAAGCTTACCGAAGGTCGCATTAAAAGTGCGTGAATTAATTAATACAGGTGAAGCGCACGTTGCTGAAGTCGAGCAAGTCCTCAACACGGACCCTTCGATTGTCACCAAGTTGATTCGTACCGCAAATAGCCCGATTTATCGACGTGGACATGCTTGTAATGGATGTCATGATGCTGTCATGCGTTTAGGGCTAGCGACCACAAAACAACTGGTGATGAGTTTTTCATTGAAGCAGTTGTTTAAAGCGCGTCATAAAGAAACGCGCTTGGCGATGCAAGAAAGCTGGCGTAAAAGCGTTCAAGTGGGCACCTTGTGTCAGCTTTTAGCACAAAGAGCGAATATGAATCCAGAAACGGCCTTGCTCGTTGGATTGTTACACAACATTGGTGAGCTGCCTGTACTTATGTACTTAGATCAGCTAGAAGAAATTCCGGCGGACATGGCTATCTTGCTTAAGGATTTGAATATCCCTATGGCGGTTGAAGTCTTACAACATTGGGAGTTTGAACCCCTAGTGATTGATGCCATTGCACAAGGTTGTCAGTGGTTTGCTAGTGATGTACAAGCTGCAGTTGATTATCGAGATGTGCTGATTGTTGCAAAGTTACATAGTGTGATTGGTTCCAATGAGCAATTCCAATATCCACGTATGGATGAAGTGCCCGCTTTTCGTAAACTGGCACTAGAAGGTTCTATGACGCCTGAGCTCAGCCTTCAGTTGATTCAAGAGTCGCAAGAACAGCTTGATGAAATGTTCCATATGTTAGGTATTTAAAAAAATAGCTTGACGACTTTTTTTTATCTGCTATTATAGCGCTCGTGTTTAGGAGGGATGGCAGAGCGGTTGAATGCACCGGTCTTGAAAACCGGCAAGGGTTAATAGCCCTTCCAGGGTTCGAATCCCTGTCCCTCCGCCACCAAACAAAGAAAAAGCCCTGATAGAAATCAGGGCTTTTTTTGTGCCCTTAAAAAATGCACCAGAAAATCTGTAACCATAAGCTATGATTTACCAATAAAAAGATAAGCTTATCAGACCGTACTCGTCGCCTTTAGTTTGACCGACGAACTCCCGGCCCCTAAAAATATTGGTAAACGCCAAACGCCATTTATGATAAGTCACCGCAACACCCGCTTGTGCATCCCAAATCCAAGTTTTACGTTTAACAGCATGACTGGATCGCCAAGTATTACCATCAAGTAACAAATTACGTGCAACAAAGCGTGTATGCATGCCAGCAAAGAAATACCAATGGAGTGTTTGGCTCGGTTTAAAGTATATGGATCCCAACATTCCAGGGCGAATACTCGGTGGGCCAAAATCTGTACGAACGCCCTGCCCCCAACGAACTAAAAGCCCAGCACCTGCATAAGTATGTAAGTTCCCTAAAGCTAAATCGAAACTAGGAGAGATTTCTAGATCATTATATTGGCCAAGGGAATGGAAGTTTTGCCATTTGCGTTCGTAAAATAAATTAGCAGTCGGTTCATTATGTAGTTGATGATGCCAGCCACGAGGACGACGTGTATTAATAATGCGGTGCACTAATTTTTGGGTTTGATCAGCTAAAGAAGCCGGTCCCACCATGCCCAACTCAATGGCCATACGTTCAGCAATGCGCCCTTGTTTGCTGGCATCTGGATGCAGATTATTCAAGCTAGCCCCCCAATAGAGATAGCCTGCATAAGGGCGATCTTGGGTGAGAAGCTCAGGTGTTTCAATATCCGCTGGGGTGTAAATATTCTGTCCTAAAGTGAACTCTAAGGAGTACTCGGCTTGCTCCTGCCACCAAGGCAAACTTTCTGCTAATTCACTGATCCAAGGGGTATTTTCATCTAATAGCATCCAGCCAATCTGGGTGCCATGTGTGTAATGCCGGTCTGAGCCCTTCCCCCACATGTCATTTTCTAATTGAAGATTCCACAAAATTTCATCGGTTTGTAAGTCTTGGGCCTCCTGCGCAAAGCTGGTATGAGTACCTAGCAAAAGTAGGCAATAAAAAAGGATTGGCTTGCTATTGTGCATGGATAAGGAACCTAATTGATCAGGAAAACACTAAGGCTAACATACTTGCCAGAAATCAAGTATTTGGTAAAAAAACTAACTTTGGTTGCGTTTAGGTTAGGTCTTCAAACACATGCTTGCTTCATTCTGTTGAAAAGTAACCATTTCTTGGCCTGTATTTGCTACTTTTTGGATGTCATAAAAACGTTATCTAAATCTTTTAAAGTACTTCTTGTAAAAAAACTACAAAAAATGTTATTCTTTAGTCTATAAAGATGGGTAAGATAAGTTCTGGGTTGGTGAAATAAACGTCCTTGCTGAGAATAAACTAACCTAGACCAAGGTGTTAGCCTAAATACCCCCTTGGCTAACAAATCCTTTTTTCTAATGAAAATGTGCAAAGGTGATCCCTATGCTAGTTAGTGCAGACCAATTTGATGCTCTTATTCGCCAAGGCGATATGTATTCACGTCAGCAAGCAACCCAAACGCAAGCAACAGCAGAATTTTGGCATCAGGTCATGCGACATTATCCAGAACATGCATTTTGGATGGTACAAAACCCGAGCCTGCCTAGCCGCCTACTCGAGGCTATTTTGCAGAATGCACCGAGTTTGCCTGTAGTCCATATGGCAGCACGCAAAGCGATATTGAGTGAGGCCAGTGCGTTGCAATTAGCACAACACCCAGAAGCAGCGGTGCGCTTGTCTTTAGCAAAAAATCCTCAGATTAGCGCGCAAGTCTTAGCTATCCTTGCACAAGATATAGATCCTAGCGTGCGCCAAATTGCGCAGGCCCAAGAAGAAAAATTAGCGCCTTATCATACAGATGCACAACATCATCATCCTGCTTGTGCTGATTGGCAATGGGCGATGGGTTTTTAGTAACTCGTAAACATTTGATTGATCAAAAAGTTATCGTGTGAGAGTGCAATGACCTTGTGTCATCCGATATTGGCAGCCTTTAAGGCTGCCTTTTTTTATGGCTGTTGTTGTGTGAACTTATGCACAAAATCTGTGGATAAGTCTGTGTATAAGTTGCTCTAGCCCTTGTCTTTCAAGGTACAGGTTAGATTGGTTAAAATTTGTACATTTATGATTTTTCGTATATTGAAGGTGTGCTTGTGGACCTAGCTTTCCCTTGGGTGAAGCTGCCAAAAAGATGAAGAAATATGCTAAGCTGCATCCTCGATTGCCTCAGCGAAAAATCACGCTGTTGGTTTGGTTTCTGTCATAAAATTTAGGTATAAAAACTCATATGGCCACGATTCAGCCGCCGCTATATAAAGTCATTTTTTATAACAAAGATGAAGTGTATGAAGTGTATGCACGCCAAATTTATCAAAGTGATATGTATGGTTTTTTGGAACTTGAAGAGTTTGTGTTTGGTGAGCGCAGTCAGCTAGTCGTTGATCCTTCAGAAGAACGCTTGAAAAATGAATTTAAAGGCGTTAAACGCAGTTATATTCCTTTTACGGCCATTGTGCGCATCGACGAAGTGGAACACGAAGGGCAAGCAAAAGCGACGGAAGTCAAAAATGCTAAAGTCATGCCGTTACGCACTTTGCCACCTTTGCCAAGAGAAGATTAACGTAAAATCAACTGTAGATAGGTTTTACCTATTGTATTGAAACAAGAATACAATCGGCATGTACAGATTTGGACTAGACAGTCTAAACATTGGCTTGGTATTTTATGCATAAAAAGCGCACCTAAAGCGCACCCCTTTATTTTATTAGATCGAGAGGCATGCGCTTCGCCTGTCTCTTTCTCCACAGGAGCAATCGCGTGGATCGAAGAGCATTACTCAAAGCTTTGTCAGTTAGTGGCTTTATGGTGCTAGGCAGTGGCTCTGTGATGCGTCAATTGATGCAAATGCAGGAAAATAAGCTGTGGTCGCCAACAGCCGCTTTGCAAGGACAGTTATCCGGTCGTTTTTTGGCTACAGGTTTAGAAGACTTTGGCCAACCTGATGCAGTTGATTTGCAATCCCCTCTTTCTTCCTCGGTTACTTTTGATTTAGCACAGCAAACGTCAGTAGAGCCCAAAGAGCTCACCCCTGAAGCGCAAACAAGTGCAGCCAAACCGACAACAAACAGTGCAGAAGTTGCGCAAGTGGACTTGCCGAGTTTGCCCAAAGTAACCAATACAGCAGAATTAGAACAAAGAATTGCCAAAGACCCAGAAGTCCATGCCTATTTGCAAAAAATACGCAACTTCGAAGCCGTTTATGATGATGATAACTTTCTGGCTGCAGAACGCATGCCTTTGTTACGAGATACGCTAAAACGTTTAGAGCGTGTCCAACGTACGGTAGGACATGGCAATTTCAACCTTTTATCCTTTGATCAAGCATTAAAATATGGACGTAATTTCTCTCAAGTAGGGGAGTTTAGTCGTGAGGAGCAAGCCTTTTTAGAAGAGTTGTTCTTTGCAAATGCACAAAATTATGGTTTTTTTGGTGACAAGGTTACAACCGGCTTAACAGAGCGTATCCCTGAAAGTGACGTCGACAAAATGCCAGGTACAGGCCATTACTTGTACAAAGGCAAGCCACAAAGTTTGTATGCGACCTTGCGTCGTGATGTGGGAGATTCTTTGATTCTCACTTCAGGCGTACGCAGCGTCGTAAAACAAATGCATTTATTTTTAAGTAAAGCTGTCCAATCTGAAGGTAATCTATCGAAAGCATCGCGTTCTTTAGCACCTCCTGGATATTCTTATCACGGCATTGGTGATTTTGATGTTGGGCGTGTTGGCTTTGGCTATCGTAATTTTACAGCAGATTTTGCACAAACTGACGAATATAAACGTCTACAAGATTTAGGTTATATTTCTATTCGTTATACGAGTAATAATCGATTTGGGGTTCGCTATGAGCCTTGGCATATTCAAGTAGTATAATTTTGCTGCACACAATACTTGCTGGTGCAATGCGCAATTCAACAGTAGAGCCCAAAAAAAGCCCCATGAAGGGGCTTTTTTATTACAAGCAAACGGCTAAGGATTAACCACTAATTGCGTGATAACCACCATCAATATAAAAAGTGGTTGCTGAAATGGAGCGTGCAGCATCGCTAGCAAGGAAAGCAGCAGCATGACCTACGTCATTAATATCTGCTAGGTGGCGCACAGGTGTGTGTTCTTCCGCATGGTGCATTAGCTCATCAAAGTGACCGATACCAGAAGCCGCACGGGTCATAATTGGGCCTGGTGACAGAATATTGACACGAATTTGTTGCGGACCTAGCTCAGCAGCTAGGTAGCGTCCAGTCGTTTCCAAGGCTGCCTTAACAGGCCCCATCACATTATAATGGCTGACGACTTTTTCAGCGCCATAGTAGCTCACTGCTAACAAGCTACCACCTTCTGCCATTAGTGGCTCAGCAAGTTTAGCCATACGAATAAAAGAGTGGCACGAAACATCCATAGCGGTTTTGAAACCTTCTGCACTACTATCGACTACACGGCCATGCAAGTCATCCATAGGACAAAAAGCGATAGAATGTAGTAAGAAATCTAGCTTACCCCAGCGTGCTTCGATAGCTTCAAACACGCCTTCTAGCTCACCAGGGTGGCTAACGTTGCAGGGTGCGAAAATTTCTGCACCTAGCTCTTCCGCTAAAGGTTGTACGTGAGGACGTGCTTTTTCATTTAAATAGGTTACAGCAAGCTCGGCACCTTGTTGGCGAAATGCCTTCGCACAACCGTAAGCAATACTTTGATCGTTGGCGATACCAATCACTAAACCTTTTTTACCTTGTAGAAATGAACTAGTCATAATCAATCAACTTCCTATAATACAAACAACATGAAATTTAAAGTGACAAGCTTTAGGATGTGGCCCTTAGCGGCGCAATTTTTTATTTTTGTTAAAAACATCACTCTAAGCACTTGGAGACCTTAAAACTGAGTCTAAGGTTTACATATGACAGACAAACGACTTTTTTGTCGCAATTTGTTTACGATAAAAGGTTTTTTTGTGCATTGCACCTAAAATGAGTGACTTAAATATATGTTAGAGTTCTGTGGGAGGTGGACTTGGATAAAGCATTCTGGGATCAAGCATGGCAAATCAAGCGCTTAAACGCTTATCAGCCAATGACGCACCCTTTGCTCATGAGTTTTTGGCCACGTGTACAAGCACAACCACAAACTTGGGTATTCGTACCTTTTTGCGGCAGTAGTCAGGATATGCGTTGGCTCGCTGCACAGGGGTTTCGTGTACTTGGTGTGGATGTTTCTGAATTAGCACAACAAGATTTTGTTGCTAAAGACCCACATAATACAGTCAATTATTTATACGAAGATGGTTTTAAAATTGCCTACCAGCAGCAAATTAGCTTTTATTGTGGTGATTTTTTTCATCTACATACTAAACATTTGCAAGGGATCAACTCAGTCTATGATGCAGCGGCCTTAGCTGCATTACCAGAAGCACGCAGGCAAAGATATAGTGTGCATTTGGCACATTTGCTCAAACCAGGAACCCGTATGTTAATGCTTGCGCATGAATTTACACAAAAGCGTATCACGCCACCTTTTAGTGTAGAAGGTAGCGAGATGCAACGTTTATTTGGGTGTAACTTTCATATTGAGTGCTTATACCAAGGCAGTACAGGGAAAACAGGCCATAGAGAAATGGTGTATTTACTGACACGCAAAGGCTGTCAGATTTGAGAAAAATAGACGGATTATTTTTTACGTAGCGTATCGAGTTGCAAATATAGGTCATTGACATCACTGAGAAGCTTTTGCGTACTTTGGATAACTTGCTGGCGACTTGCTTCCAGAGAAGCTAAGCGTTGTTGATGTTCTTGTATTTGTTGTTGTGTTTGTTGATTTTGTAGACGCAACAAGGTGACCTGCTCCCAATCGAATGTTTGCAAATTTTCATCCAATCCTGCCAAAGACGTACGCACGGTTTGCATTTGTTGATTGAAGTTCTTTTGCAATTGCAACAATTGCGTTTCAGTCACACCTTGCTTGATTTGTTGTGTCATTTGGCGCTGTTGCTGCGTGAGCGTGTCTGTCTTGGCAACCAGTTGTTGGTATGTTTGCTGTAAGGCTTGTATTTGCGTGGAAACATCTTGTGCCTGATCACCTTGATGTGCTGCTTGCGCCGCCAACTGAGCGGCCAACTCATTTTGCATGCTTTCTAGTGTTTGCTGAGCTTGCGCTTGCCAAGTTTGCATTTGTTGCTGATGTTTTGTGAGTGCTTGTTGTAATGCTTGTGCATGTTGAGTATTGGCTGCTTGTGCTTGTGCATCTAGGCGGGTTTGCCAAGCTTGAAAATCTTGTTGCGCTTGCGTTTGCCAAGTTTGCCAATCTTGTTGGCTACTTGTCTGCTGTGTGCTCAGTGCTTGGATTTGTGTTTGTACGGACGCTTGTACTTGTGCAAGCTGCTGCTGTATGCCTTGCAATTCTTGGTAAAAATGTAGGCTACTGATGCCTAAAGCTATGGTAAGACCTAGTAGCCCCACATATAAGCTCCAAGGTAATGGGGGCTTTTTTTTGCGTGCTGAACGTGCATCTGCATTGGTGCGATCCACCGCATGGGCTGTTAAAGGCTCAAAAAGCAGCGCAGGTGGTTGGTTTTTGGAGGACATATCATCAGAAGCCATACAAATTCCTTGCAAACACGCAGATAAAAGACAACGCAAGATCATAACAAGGCACTAGCAAAATCCCAAGTAGACTAGAAATTCGATCTTGTATAAGGGCCGTAATTGACAAAAAATCACTAATAAAATCTGTATTTGTTTATTGGTCTGACATAAGCTTGCAGCAAAAAAATGGATCTTAAGTTGAAAGGAGACATGATGAATCAAGCACAAAGATACCAAGTACTGCTTGCAGGCGTGTGTAGCCAAATTATTTGTATCGGGATTGCAAGGTTTTCATACACACCTTTATTGCCTGTGATGCAAACCCAAACTTGGATAGGTGATCTAGAAGGCGGTTGGCTGGCTGCTGCCAACTATGCTGGTTATATGCTGGGAGCTTTGATTGCTGCCTCAGTCACAGATTTAGGTATCAAAGATAGGTTATACCGCTGGGGCTTGTTAATGGCAGTGGTGACAACCTTGGCTATGCCACTAAGTGACAATTTATGGGTCTGGTCTGGTCTGCGCTTCTTATCCGGTTTAAGTAGTGCTGCCTCTATGTTGATTGCATCTGCCTTGATCTTGAACTGGTTAATCCGTCATGGTCATCGTAGTGAGTTAGGGATCCACTTCGCTGGTGTCGGGGTTGGCATTATGGTTGCCGCTTTATCAGTGGAACTCTTATCTTATTGGAGCTTATCTTGGGATCAGCAATGGTTGGCTTTTGGTGCTTTAGCTGCCTTATTAACTTGGCCCGCTTGGCGTTGGTTGCCATGTCCTCATGCCAGTCAACCTCAAGGTCATGCCCATTTGATGCAAGATCAAGTACCCACACGCCAGTTTATGTGGTTGATGTTAGCGGCCTATTTTTGTGCAGGTTATGGTTATGTCATTAGTGCGACCTTTATCGTGACGATTGTGGAGCGCATTCCTGATTTACAAGGTATGGGAGCATTAACTTTTGCGGTCGTTGGCTTGGCAGCCGCCCCTGCAGTGATGAACTGGGACTTGATCGCGCGTCGTTTAGGGTATTTAAACGCCCTGATTCTGGCCTACGGCTTACAAATTATCGGTATTATGCTACCCATTTGGGTACATACGTTAGAGGCCGCTTTATTTAGTGCCTTGTTATTTGGAGGCACTTTTATTGGGTGTGTGAGTTTAGTACTCACTATGGCCGGACGCTTGTATCCGTCTAAGCCTGCTAAACTCATGGGGAAAATGACCTTGGCTTATGGTGCTGCACAAATGTTTGCACCTGCTTTAACTGGAATGCTGGCTGAGCAAAGTGGTAACTATGATCTAGGGTTAGCCTTGGCGGGTGGGTTTGTTGCTTTAGGTACTGTATTGATTATTTGGTTGAAATTTTCTGATCCGACCGCACATCAGTTAGATGGACAAGTGCAAGCAAAAGCTGTAACTGGCTAATAACCTAGTTTAAAAGTCAAGTATTGGCGAACCAAGATTTGAGTGTTATCATGCCAGTATGACCTGAACGAAGGGATCTTGTATCCCTGCTTGATATACCCTGTAAATGCATGAATGAGGAGAGAATACCATGGCGTTTGAATTACCTGCTCTGCCCTATGAAAAGGATGCATTAGCACCCCATATCTCTGCAGAAACTTTAGAATTTCACCACGGCAAGCACCATAAAACTTATGTTGATAAGCTCAACGGCCTGGTTCCTAACACAGAATATGAAGGCAAAAGTTTAGAAGATATCATCAAATCAGCACCTGCTGGTCCTGTATTTAATAATGCAGCCCAAGTGTGGAATCACACTTTTTACTGGCATTGCCTCAGCCCAAACGGTGGTGGTGAGCCAACAGGCGCGCTTGCTGATGCGATTCAAGCCAAGTGGGGTTCTTTTGCGCAATTCCAAGCGGAATTTAACGACAAAGCCGTGAACAATTTTGGTTCTTCTTGGACTTGGTTGGTGAAAAACGCGCAAGGCGAGTTAGAAATCGTCAATACGTCGAATGCGGGTACGCCTATGACCAATGGTCAAACAGCGATTCTAACTGTTGATCTATGGGAACACGCTTATTACATTGACTATCGCAATGTACGCCCTAATTACCTCAACGGTTTCTGGGCACTCGTGAATTGGGACTTCGCTGCACAAAATTTTGCGGCCTAATCTTTAGTGAGATACAAAAAACGCCCTCATCAATAGGGCGTTTTTTTATATTGGATGTAACGGTTTAGTGCTGACTTAACAAAGTGAGCAAACGCTGTTGCACACTGCTAATTTGGCAGTAAGTAATGCGAAACCCCTGCTCATCACCAGCCTGACGCTTACGGCTCAAATCTTGTTCTAGTTGCTGCAGTTGATCGCTCAATTCTTGCACTTGCGGATGATGACGCATTTGCGTAGGCATCCAATCATGATTAACTAGCATGTGTTGACTCTCCTCGGCCCTTGGGCATATCCCTAATTTTTATTATCAAGCATACCCGTAGTGATTTTGTGGGTATGTTTCTAGGTATAGCTAAAGTTAGGGACTTTAGCCACCAGAAGCCATGTGTTTTAAATGAATAAAAAGCCTCTATTGGTTGGTTAGCATGACGTTCACCTGTGACATCTAGGTGAAATTCTGAAGGCAATTTGTTGAAGACAAGAAGCTTAGCCAAGCACACAAAAGCACACAAAAAAGACATCTTTTAATGCTTTATTATTTGTACGTCTGGTGTACTATGTACAAGTAATGTATAGCTATTGCGCTTTTGCATGTATGGAGATGTCCTTATGTTGCCCAGACAAGAACGCCGCTTAAAAATTGCCGTAGTTGGATCAGGCATTGCAGGACTATCAGCTGCTTGGTTATTAGACCAAGCACATGAAGTGACTTTATTCGAAAAACAAGCGCGTTTAGGTGGGCATACGCATACGCATCATCTTGATTTGCCAGAAGGAAATGTCGCCGTAGATACCGGTTTTATTGTTTACAATCCGGTGAATTATCCTAACTTAGTCGAATTATTCAAACACTTGGACGTGTCCACGCAAGCGACGGATATGTCCTTTGGCGTTGCCTTACATACTAAAGAGCACAAATTAGAATACAGTGGTTGTGGGCTAGGAGGATGGTTTGCGCAGCGCCAAAACTTATGGCGTTGGCAACATTGGCACTTATTGAAGGAAATCTTACGTTTTTACCAACATACAGAAATCTTAATACAAGAAGCGCAACAGCAAGCCTATACCTTAGAGGAAATGTTGACGAAACACGGATATTCGCGTGCTTTTATTGAACAACATCTTATCCCTATGGGCGCAGCGATTTGGTCCACGCCTGCGGATAAAATGTTGCAATATCCAGCACTTGCCTTTTTGCGTTTCTGCCGCAATCACGGTTTGGTGCAACTCAAGGACCGACCACAATGGCGTACCTTGTGTGGGGGGTCTCATACCTATGTTGAAAAAATAGCAGCGAGTCTGAATGGTCGGATTCAACTTAATGCCCATTTGCGTAAGGTGCATCGTCATCAAGGTAAAGTGATTGTACAGCATCAAGATGGCCTAACTGAGGTGTTTGATCATCTGGTATTGGCTTGTCATGCGGATCAAGCCTTAGCGTTATTGGCGCAACCTAGCAAACAAGAACAGGACTTGCTCGGTGTGTTTAGCTACCAGAAAAACCTAGCTTACCTACATCAAGATACTCGCTTCATGCCAGAAGAAAAACGCGCTTGGGCAAGCTGGAACTATTTAAGTCACCCGCAGCAGCAACAAAAACAAGTGTCTGTTACTTACTGGATGAATCGCCTACAACACTTATCTACTAACAAACCTTTATTGGTCACCTTAAATCCAGTGCACCCGCCGAAAGCCAGCCATATTTTACGCAGTGTCCTTTATGAGCATCCTGTATTTTCTTTGCAAAGTATGCATGCGCAACAGGCCCTTTGGTCATTACAAGGACAAGCAAACGCTTGGTTTTGCGGCGCGTATTTTGGTTATGGTTTTCATGAAGACGGCCTACAAGCGGGTTTAGCCGTTGCAGAAGCTTTAGGCGGTGTACAGCGACCTTGGCGATTAACACAGCCCAATTCGCGGATTTTTGTGCCAGATGCAGCTGCTTCAGCAGACCATGTACCTTGGCCACAAGCAAGCTAGCACATGACATTTAAGGAGTGTACCCATGTATACCTCTGCCATTTATCAAGGCCAAGTGATGCACCATAGGCTAAGGCCTAAAGTACATAGATTTATTTATCGGGTTAGTGCATGTTTATTTAACTTGGATGAGTTACCTTTGTTATCTAAAGCTATTCCTTGTTTTAGCTACAATCAATTTAACTTATGGTCTTTTTACGATCAAGATTATGGTGATCATTCTAAGATTCCACTCAATCAACAAGTGCGTACTTATCTGAAAGCACAAGGCTACAATCTGGGTGAGGGGAAAATTTTTTTATTATGTTATCCACGTTTATTAGGTTATGTATTTAATCCTTTGAGTGTTTATTATTGCTATGATGAAGCTGAAAATTTAAAGTTAATTCTTTATGAGGTCAGCAATACCTTCGCACAAAAACATAGATATTTATTGCAGGTCGATACGCAAGAAATAAAAAATACACCTTATATTGTGCGTCAATCTTGTAATAAAACCTTTTATGTTTCTCCCTTTATTCCAATGCAGTGTCGTTATGATTTTCGCATGCGTCTTCCTGATGAAAAAGTGCTGGTAGGGATTCGGCAACACGATCAGGCAGGTGCATTTTTACACGCTGTATTTCAAGGCCGGCGTCAAGATTTTACCCAAGCAAATTTATTACGTACTTGGATGCGTCATCCTTTCATGACACTTAAAGTCATTGCTGGGATTCATTGGGAAGCTCTACGTTTGTGGCGTAAAAAAGTTCCCTTCTATCCACGTCCTAAGACAGCACAATCTGGAGATGAAAAGTGATGAAAAGCTTACCTTGGCATAAAGCTTCTTTGGCAACTAAGTCAGCCAGTCCATTGACAGCAAAAGCCTTACAAGCTTGGCTTGCACATTTATCGGATCAACATGATGGCTGTTTACTTATTTTATTGCCTGATGCCACACCTTTACGTATTGGTCAGCCTAGCGCAGATGCTTTACAGGCTCAGGTACATTTACATGATTATCAAGCATTACAGCGTTTGCTAAACGGTGGTTTAGTCGGATGGGCAGAAGCTTATATGCAAGGGGAGTGGACAAGCCCAGATCTGGTCAGCCTTATTCGTTGGGGGGTGCGTAATCAAGCCGCAATAGAAGCTTGGGCGCATGGGCGGACTTGGGTGCGCTTAATAAACCGAGTGCTACATAAGATGCGTGCCAATACTAAAGAAGGTAGCCGGCGCAACATTGCCTATCATTATGATTTAGGTAATGATTTTTATCGGTTGTGGCTTGATGCAAGCATGACTTATTCTAGTGCTTTCCGTGCGCATTCAGAACAAACTTTGGCGCAGGCGCAACAACACAAGTATCAACAAATTGCCAAAACCTTAGGGATTCAACCAGGGGATACGGTTTTAGAAATTGGCTGTGGTTGGGGTGGGTTTGCAGAAGTTGCTGCGGCTGAATTCGGTGCGCAAGTGACAGGGATCACTTTATCAAAGGCGCAGTTTGATTATGCACAAGCCCGTATTCAAGCAGCAGATTTAGCTGAGCAATGCCAGTTTTATTTGATGGATTATCGTGATCTTGAAGGACAATATGATCATATTGTCTCGATTGAAATGTTTGAGGCGGTAGGTGAAGAACATTGGTCTACTTATTTTCAACAACTTAAGAACTGTTTAAAACCCCAAGCGAATGC
The DNA here is from genome assembly GCF_900108915.1 of Allopseudospirillum japonicum. Taxonomy (GTDB): domain Bacteria; phylum Pseudomonadota; class Gammaproteobacteria; order Pseudomonadales; family Halomonadaceae; genus Pseudospirillum; species Pseudospirillum japonicum. Next base: position 280,028 of record NZ_FNYH01000001.1, on the reverse strand, counting down.
TTTATTACAAGTGATTAGCCTTGATGAGGTGCGTTTTGCACGTTACCGCAAACAAACAGATTTTATCCAAAAATATATTTTTCCTGGTGGTATGCTACCAACAAAACAATCTATGCATACGTATGCAAACGCAGCCGGTTTAACCTTAAAAATGCGTCAAGATTTTGGTCAAGATTATGCTTGGACCTTGGCACAGTGGCGACAAGCTTTTTTAAAAGCTTGGCCACATTTGCAAACCTTAGGATTTGACACAAATTTTAAGCGTATGTGGTTATATTATTTAGCCTACTGTGAAGGCGGATTTACTGAATCTTGCCTAGATGTCAGCTTTTATTTATATCAACATCAACAAAAAACTTGTGTATTAAATAATCTAAGTACGGATGGCTAACTTGGATTGAATCCAACCGAGGGCGCTACCAAAGACAGGTAAGCGCCGATATAAAGGGCTGGGATCCCAAAAATCCAGGTGCTCACTGATACGACCTTGTGCATCGGCCTGAATGCGCGAAGTGCCTAAAATGTCTAAAGCGCCTAACTTAGCGAAGCTTGTCTCAAAACGCCAGTAAACACACGCACTTGCCGTTTCCATATTTGGATAAACTTCCAAGGTAGTAAAACGATTGCTTTGTGTGCGCTCGAACATATCAACGAAGACAAGGCGCATGTGTGCCCACTGGTGTACATCGTTAAAGGGATCACGAAAATGAATGTCAGGACTGACATAAGTGGCTAAGCGGTCAAGGTTTGCAAGCGTAAGTCCTTCAAAACTATGGGCATATTGGTGAAATAGCTCAGCTTTCATACACTTTCTCCTATGAGAAATCTTCAATCTGTTTTCTTCAGACGCCAGTATCACTTGGGTGTTCACCCCTTGTGGGGAGAAAAAATAAATTGTTGGATCTCTCACTCTCAGCCAAAGAATCAGCTATGATTTGTGCTTGCAAATCTCTCCTTTTTTTTATTTTTTAGCAAGCAGGTTCCTGTGTGACACACTCAAACCCTACGTTTATTCCTGGTAAAGACAAAGCATTAGAAGATAGCTTGATCTTTATGCAAAGCCAATTATCACGTTTAGGCTTTAATGTGCAGCCAGTTTCTTGGCTCAATCCTTTGCCGCATGTCTGGTCTGTACACGTGCAGGATCAAAATTGTCCACATTGTTTTACCAATGGTAAAGGGGCTTCTAAGGAAGCAGCACTGGTTTCCGCATTAGGAGAATTTTTTGAACGCCTTGCGACTAATTATTTTTGGGCCGATTATTGGTTGGCAGAAGGGGCAGATACTTTAGGCTTTGTACATTATCCAGATGAAATTTGGGTATTAATAGAACAAGAAAACCAGAAACTAATAGAAGCACCAGTGCTTTTGGATGATTATACCAGAGAAGTGTATGATGCAGAGGCACAGATTTATTTAAATGATTTAATTGATATTAACACAGGGCAAAAAGAACGTGGCGTATGTGCCTTGCCCTTCATACGTCAAAGTGATCAGACATCAGTTTATTTTCCAGTTAATTTAATTGGGAATTTATATGTATCAAATGGGATGTCAGCAGGTAATACGCCCGCAGAGGCGCAGGTGCAAGCCTTATCAGAAATTTTTGAACGCGCCATTAAAAATCGCATTTTGGCAGAAGGCATCCGTTTACCAAAAATTCCTGAACAAGTATTAAAACGTTATCCAAAAATTTATCAGGGTATCCAAGCACTTAAAGAAGCAGGTTTTACTTTATTTGTGCAAGATGCGTCGTTAGGTGGGCATTTTCCAGTGATTAATATTAGCCTGCTTAATCCACGAGATGGTGGATGTTTTGCATCCTTTGGAGCACACCCTTTATTTGAGGTAGCTTTAGAGCGTACCTTAACTGAGCTGGTTCAAGGGCGTGCACTCGATGCCTTGGATGGTTTTCCTGCACCTAGCTTAGATATGGCACAAGTTGCCGATGAGCATAATTTAGAAACACATTTTATTGATTCAAGTGGTTTAGTCTCTTGGCATTTAATTGCAGATGCAGAAGATTATGATTATTGTGCGTGGAATTTTAGTGGAGAGACGAGAGCACAGCGAGATCATTTATTAGAACGTTTGCACGATCTAGGGTATCAAGTCTATATCGCAGAATACCAGCATTTAGGTGTCTATGCTTGTCGTATTCTCGTGCCGGGCTTTTCTGAAATTTATCCTATCGATGAGCTGCAATGGCATAATAATAACCAAAGTGTGCCTGTACGAGATGCGATTTTGCAGCTTGCGCATTTGCAAGAGGAGACGTTACATGAGCTGCAAGATACCTTAGATGCTTTAGAAATTGATGATCAACAAAAAGTAGCTGCTTGGTTAGGAATAGCGAGCGCCTCAGGTAGCCAATGGCAAACTTGGCGTTTAGGTGAGCTTGGCGCTTGCTTAGCTTTGGCGACTGGGGATTGGGTACGGGCGCTGGCCTTCTTAGATAATGTACTCCTGTTTGATCACCTTGACCACAAACGTAAGCGCCAATACCAGGTGTTACAAAGCTTGCTTTCCATGTTGGTTGAAGGTTTAGAGCCGGAAAGCTTCCATACAAGTTTGCACGCTTATTATGGTACTGGCTTAGTTCAGCAAGCTTTGGGATGGATTGAAGGCGAGGGTTTATTTGACGCTTTAATTCCAGAGCAGCCGGCAACCCATATGTCAGCACATCAAGCTTTACTCAATGCTTATCAAAAAGTACAAGCCGCTAAGGCAGCCGTGCATACTTAACGTGTGTATTGGTTTGTCCTATATCTAATGTTTGGCAGGGTGTGCTTGCTAAAAGTAGGGTACGTAAAATAGGCAAAGCAGGTGCTTGTGTTGGTAAGGAAGGCGTCTTTTGCATAAAGTGAATGACAGCTTGCACCGCTTGTGCTCTTGGAGTGCCTTGTGTGGAACAAAATTCATGCAAGGTATCATAAACGCCTAGGATATAATGGCTGCATTGCCCAGCGGAAAAAGCACTCATTACATCTTGAGGCGCATCTTGAATTAAAGGTTGGCACCAATGTTTGAGCTGGCCCAAGGTTAAAGGCGGCTCTAGATGCACTGCAGCAATTGCTTGGGAATTAATTGACGTAAGGCTAAGCGTAAGGCTGAAGCCGATGGATATCATTTGCATTAACCTAAGCATAAAACCTGCCTCTATCTACATGGAGATAACGAGCTTTGAGCTTAGGGATAAAACTTGACTAAGCTTTGACTTGGTTGTGACAGTCTAGTGATGTTTGTTGGTTGGCATAAGGTAAACACATACTCACTTTAAGTCCGCCTTGCGGGGTTAATGCAAAACTTAAATCTGCTTGTGAATATTTACGCATGAGTGTTTGCATAATAGAAATCCCTAAGCCACTGCCGCTTGCTGTATGCGGTTGCAGACGCACAAAACGTTCGCCTAAACGTTGCAAATCAGCAGTTGTTAAACTTTGCCCTTGATCTTGAATTGTGAGCAGAGCATGCGCAGAGTTGGCGGTCAATTGGATGTCAATATCTGTACCTTTAGGCGTATATTTACATGCGTTATCAAGTGCATTACGTACTAAAAGGGCGAGATCATGATGATCAAAACCAATATAAATCTCTTGCTCTGGAGTCGCTAAATGTAACTCATGCCCGCTTTGGCAAGCTAGAGGATAATATTCAGCAAGAAAGCCACTGAGCCAAGTATTCAAAGCGAGGTTTGAGTGTGGCGTCTCTAGATAAGAGGCAGCAGCTTCTGAGCGGGCCAAAGTTAGCATTTGTTCAATAAGATGCTGTAAACGACGTGCGCCTTCCAAAGCAGCTTGTATTGATTGATCGCTGTGAGTTTGATCAGGTGCTTGCTGTGCATTTTGTAAGTGAATCTTTAAAGCTGCCAGTGGTGTACGTAATTCGTGGGCTGCATCTGCGGTAAAGCGACGTTCGCGTGCAAAGGCGGCATCTAAATCAGTAATAAATTGATTAAAAGCATGTTGTAAACCGGTCAGTTCTTGAGGTAAATCAAGTTGTAATGGAAGGAGCTGCTGCGTATTTTGTTGGGCTACACCTTGACTTAAACGCGCTAAAGGTGCCAATCCCGTACGCAGACCAAAGTGAATACTAAGCCAAGATAAAGGCAAAATAAGCAATAAAGGAAGGCTAATTTGTAAGGTGATTTTTTCAACAAGCTCACCGCGAATATCGGCACGTTGTGCGGCACGAATCCATAAAGCATCTTGCTGATCATATAAGGTAAAAGTGCGCCAAGTATCTTGTGCTTCATGCTTCCAAGCAAACCCTGTGTGAATTATCTGCGCTTGCAAATGTTGGGGTTGAATATTTTGTAAACTCTGCACCTGATGAGGGGGAAATAAACGTTCTCCTTGGGCATTCCAAACACTCAATAGCAACTTTTTTTCATATTTATGCTGGACTGTTTTTGAATGCACTTGCGTCATTTGATAGCTGGCAATTAAGTGCTCGGCAAGATGCTCGTAAGTTTTAGTGGACGTTTCTTGGGCAAACAAAGCCGCTCCCATACGCGCCCATTGAGCAAGCTCAGCATCCATCAGTTCTTCGACTTCGTGATTTGCCTCAACAAAATACCAAGCACCAAAGCTGATAAAAATAATACTGAGACTAGAAAGCAATAAGATATTCAAATATACATAAATAGAGCGCATTAAGGAGTCTCATTAAGATGTAATAAGTAACCTACACCTCTTAAGGTACGAATAAGATGAGGGGCAAGCTTTTTACGTAAATGATGGATGTGTACTTCTAAGGCATTGCTTTCTACTTCATCATCCCAACCATAAATTAGGGTTTCTAACTGTTGGCGTGATAGTACACGGTTTCTATGCTTAACTAACTCAAGTAATAAAGCATATTCACGCCGCGATAAATGAACTAGACAACCTTGCCAATACACTTCCTGTAATTGTGTATCTAAAACCAAATCACCAAGTAATATTTGATCTTGGGCCTGTCCCAGAGCGCGACGCATAATGGCGCGTAAGCGTGCAAGTAATTCTGCTAATTCGAATGGTTTGAGTAGGTAATCATCTGCACCAGCATTCAAACCGGCTAAACGGGATTCAAGTGCATCACGTGCCGTTAAAATCAGCACAGGCAAATTTTGCTGATCACGTCTTACTTGAGTCAAAACCCGCATACCATCGATACTTGGTAAACCCAGATCCAAAATCATCGCGTCAAAAGGTTCAACGGCGAGAGCATGCAAGGCGGCTTGACCGTCAGCAACCCAGTCCACACGGTATTGATGTTGTATTAAGGCGGTTTTGACGCCTTCTGCCAACAAAGTATCATCTTCAACCAGTAAAATACGCATATTTCACTCACTATTTTAGACTTAAGTGATGCAAGTGCGGCTAACTAATGTTGCGCTGCACAATGTTTTTGCATACTCTGATATAAGCACTTAGCTTATGGTAAGAGTCCATAAAAAAATGTCTTCTCTGCAACACTTATTGAGTACCTAGGAGCTTATCGATATGAACAAAATGACACAAGTCAGCTTAGTCACAGTGGCTCAAGAAGCTTTACCCCTGCAAATGGCACAACTGGGATTTAAGATGTTACAAGCTTTAGGTCAGTCGCATTGGGACTGGCAAACACGTTGGAGCCAGCACTGGCAAGAGCGTGTACAGGTATTACATACGTGTTCTAGTCCTTTAAGCGTATGGGACTGGCAAATGCATAATCAACAATTGGCTTGGCAACAATGGCAGGAAAGTTGGCAAGTTTGTGCACAAAGTAGTCAGCAAATGCAAACGTCGATACAGGATTGGTTGCAAGAACATACTTGGGTTTGGGTGGATGTGCGTACTCAAGATGAGCCAGTGAGTGAGCGCGAAATTCAAGGGGAGCGAGTACAAGCGCCAAATTTACAAAAGGCAAAGATTGCAAAGACAAGTCAACCACTTGTGCAACAACAAGAGGCATCATCTACAGCAACGCCTGCATCTTGCACACAAACCGAGCAGCCGGTACCAAGTCTTGTCACTCAAGTAGAAACAGCTCAAGTATCACAAGAGAAGAAAAATGCACCTCAGTCTAAAGTTCACACCGAGACTTCTGAGGACCCTGCATCTCAGTCTAGTGAGATACCTGCCCAAGCAGTGCAAGCAAAGCTGATTGAAACCACGGAAACAGTATCTAAGCAAGTACAAGCGAACGAACAAGCAACCACGAGCAAGCGTCGCCCTAGCACACGCAAACGCACCACACGCCGTACACCAAGTACACGCCGTTAATTGCACTGGTAAAGGCTCCGTAAACAAGCAAGCTGAGCTTTGTTAAGAGGAGCCTCAAGATATAGGGTATTAAGTCATCGATTGTGATAAAGAAGGTGATAACGCACGCGCTTTCGGTGGGCGGCCACGTTTGCGCGGCGTATTTAACGCTGCAAGTAAATCTTCTGCTTGAATGCCTTCTTGTGCCATGACCGCTTGTATTTGTTGTAGTTTTTGTTTGCGGCGTTCGGCCTCTTGTAGACGCTGATGTTCTAGTTGGCGTTGCTCATCGAGTACTTGCTCAATAGCATCTTTTGCTTTTTCCAGATCGCTTACACTTAAACGGCGCAAAAAGCCTTTTAGACGATTTTTATTCGCAAAAACCCAGGCTGCTTCATTAAAATCAGCAGGGGTTGAAGTCTGCGATTTTTTCCCCATATGTAAACGCCTCCAGTAGGTATCAATAAGGGTGTTATAGCAGTACTTATTACCTAAAGATTTCTCTTTATTGCTAGATTATACGATAATTAGGCGTTAAAAAGATATTATTAACTGAAGGCTAATTAATACACTAGGTAGGATAAATGATCTAGGTTAAACCAAGCACTTGAAGTTACTTTTGCTTTCGTCGCTTGTGAGCTTGCGTTAACCTAGGTCAATCAAGTTGATCAATGATAATATCCAAGGAGAATCCATTAATGTCACAACCTGTGTTATATCAGCAAACTGGCGCCTGTGTCACTTTGACATTAAATCAACCGCAAACCCGCAATGCAATTTCAGACGATGCCATGATCGAGGGGTTAGAAGCAGCCGCAGCACGGATTAATGTAGATACTTCAGTTTCTGTGGTGATATTAACAGGCGCAGGTAGTGCCTTCTCATCTGGTGGTAATATTAAGGATATGCACGAGCACCAAGGCATGTTTGCAGGCACAGGTGTGCAACTGAGAGAAGGTTACCGCCGTGGCATTCAACGTATCCCTTTAGCCTTGTACCATTTAGAAGTGCCTTTAATTGCTGCAGTCAATGGACCTGCCATTGGTGCAGGTTGTGACTTAGCAATGATGGCAGATATACGCATTGCATCTACAGCAGCAAAATTTGCAGAGAGTTTTGTGAAGGTTGGTATTATTCCTGGAGATGGTGGCGCCTGGTTTTTACCTCGCGTCATTGGTTTATCACGCGCTTGTGAAATGGCCTTTACTGGGGAAGCGATTAGTGCACAACAAGCTTTGGCTTGGGGGATGGTGTCTGATGTTGTGGAACCAGACAATTTATTAGATGCTGCGAAGGCGATGGCGCAAAGAATTGCTGTCAACCCACCACTTGCGCTACGGATGACCAAAAAACTGATTCGTGAAGGCCAACAAACCTCTTTAGCAAGCTTATTAGAGCTTTCTGCCAGTATGCAAGCCTTAGCTCACCAAACGCAGGATCATCAAGAAGCAGTAGCTGCGATGTTAGAAAAGCGTGTGCCAACTTTTAAAGGTTGCTGAACCTACACCTACCCTTGGCTTTTCAATCAAGAAAAGTCAGGGGAGTAAATATTCCAGTACCCAAGGTAAGCTAATAAAAGCCAACAGCGTTTGCCCAGTAATTAAAGCAGCCATTAAATCTGCATCACCTTCTAATTGACGTGCCAAGATATAAGCAGAGGTTGCTGTAGGTAAAGCACAGAATAAAATAAAAACACTCGCCATTAGTTGTGGTAGATTCAGCAAGTAAGAGACCATTACGGCAATAAGTGGCATCACCACCAGCTTAAAAAGGCTATTAGAAAAAATTAAATAGCCATGATTCAATAAGACCTTAGGTGATAGGGCGGCACCAACTGCAAGTAAACCTAAAGGTAGGGCGGCTCGTCCTAGCAAATCCAATACTTGATCACTGCCTAAGGGGAGGCCAATGCCACTAATATTTAAAAAAACACCAATAAAGCAAGCAAGAATTAAAGGGTTTTTTGCTAGGTTAATAATAAATTTTTTCCAAGAAAAACCAGCTGTTTGTAAGCTTATTTGAAATACAAGTATGCAAAATAAGTTTAAACTAGGAATCATGATTGCCATTAAAACTGCTGCAATTAATACGCCTTGATCACCAAATAACTGTGCAGAACAAGCTAAACCGATATAGGTATTAAAGCGTATACCACCTTGATATAAAGAGGTAAAGCTCGCTGCTGAAGTGTGCCAAAACGCTTTACATAACCAAAGTGCAGCACTGGTCAATACCAAGGTAAGACCAATCGCACCGGCTAGAGGTAAAAGCGTGAAATCACTAATATCTGCTAATGCTAGTTTGTGAATTAACAGTGCGGGCAATAAGATAAAATAAATAAAAGGCTCAGCAAGTGCCCAAAATTCAGCTCTAGGCAAGGCAAGGCGCTTGAAAAAAGCGCCTAATAACAAAGTTGCGAAAACCGGACCGAGCGCGTTCACAAATCAACCGCTTGAATTTCGAACGAATGGGTAATTTTGACGCCTCCTTGTGCCAGCATCAAGGAAGCGGAGCAGTATTTTTCTGCAGATAAATCAATAGCACGTTTGACTTGAGATTCTTTAAGTGCTTGTCCAGTAACAATAAAGTGAATATGAATTTCTGTAAAAATTGCAGGTATACCCTGAGCACGCTGTGCTTCTACTTTAGCCTCGCAGTTAATGATCTTTTGTCGGGCCTTACGCAAAATGGTGACTACATCATAACTTGTGCATCCCCCCAAACCCATTAGTAGCATCTCCATCGGACGTGGCCCTGTATTACGTCCACCGCTTTCAGCGGCACCATCCATCACCAGTGCGTGACCTGAACCAGATTCGGCAACAAATTGAACATCTTGGGTCCATTTAATATGTGCTTGCATACGTCTGAATGCTCTTTTAGTAAGGAATGTTTTTGATAGAAATAAAGCAAAGGCCTTGCTCAAGTGATGGGGAATATTCTCATAAATATTGGCTAGATTTCCAGTAATGCTTTAGAAACCTGCCTCTCATTGAATGAGATTAGACGATTTTTTTATAATGTGAGCGCATCTTTTGTCATACCTTGTCCATAGGCCCTGCTTATTCTTTTTATTTAAAATGCCATCCCTAGGATGAAGGTGCAGCACTTGACTGACTGAATAAGCTTTCTCCCAACACTAAAAGGGCAGGTGTTAAAAATAAAGTTAATAAAGTGGCAAAAGCTAAACCACCAGCAATCGCACTTGCTAGCTGAGTCCACCATTGGGTTGAAGGTGCACCAAGGTCGATTTGTGCCTCAAGTATATCTAGGTTCATACCCAGCACCATTGGCATTAAACCTAAAATCGTGGTACCTGCAGTTAATAATACTGGACGCAAACGCACGCTACCGGTAATAAGTGCTGCTTGGGGTGGCGGATGTAATTGTCTTAATTCTCGATAAGTATCAATTAAAACAATATTGTTATTCACTACAATACCTGCTAATGCAATAATGCCAACGCCAACCATCACCACACCAAAGGCTTGCCCAGTGATTAACAATCCTAATAAAACGCCTGCTGTAGAAAATACAATGGCAGATAAGACTAAACAGGCTTGATATAAGCTATTAAATTGAGTCACTAAAATCAATAGCATTAAAAATAATGCGACTCCAAAAGCTGTGCTTAAAAAATCAGCCGTTTCTTGCTGCTGTTCATCTTCACCTTTAAAATTAAGTTTAATATCTGCGGGCCAATTGTGTTGACTAAAAGCCTGAGCTAAGGCTTGCACGCGTTCGCTCACTAAATAACCTTGAGCTGCATCTGCTTGCACTTTAATCACTTGACGTCCTTGGGTGCGATGAATATTGCCTACCTTGGGTGCAGGTTCCAAGTGTACAAAATGGCTTAAGGGGACGCGTCCTACAGGGGTATGAACTTGCATTTGCATCAGAGCATCTAGATGACGCTCTGTTGCAGGATAACGCAAACGAATATCTACCTCGTCATCAGCATAATCAGGGCGGAAGTCGCTGAGTTTAATCCCTTGAGTCATCAATTGAATGCTTTGTCCAATTAAGGCAACATCCGCTTGGTAACGCATGGCTTCAGAGCGATCAACTTGTAACCGCCATTCAATTCCAGGTAAGGGACGGTTGTCTTCTACACTGATAAAACCACCGAGTTCTTGCATCAGCTGGCGCACCTTGTGCACACTGGTATATAAGGACGTGGTATTTAAAGCGCTAACCTCGACTTGAATCGGTTTTCCTTGGACTGGGCCTTCTTCTGCTTGCCGAAATTCCAATTCAAACCCCGCCATATCCTGAGTTAAACGCTCAAATTCGGCAAGAATCACTTGTGCGCGCGGACGTTCTTGCCAATCGACAAGTTCAACTTGAATTTCCGCAATCACATCTTCGGCCATTTCCCCGCTGGGTGCTTGAAAGCTGCGTGCATAGAGAGAACGAATATAGGGGACAGGCGCAATGCGCGCTTCTACCTGCGCTAAGAGGGCATCTTTTTGCTGAATTGATAAATCGCCACGCGCATGTAGACGTACCAAAACATTATCTGGATCGACTTCAGGAAAAAACTCCACCCCTTTCCCCCAGACGCCATACGCGACATAAGTCGCTAGCAAAAAGAACAGGGAAACGAAAAAAGTTTTCCAAGGGTGAGCAAGTAAAGAGGTTAAAATAGTGCGGTAAGCTTGATTAAAAGCACCAGCAGGTAACTGCCAAGGATGTGCGTCTGTAGAATGAGTGGCGAGGTGTGCGCCTGATGGCGTAGTGACTTGAGTAGAAGTTGGGGATTGACTGAGTACACCACCTAGTACGGGGATAAAAATTAGTGCCATAAATAAGGAAGCACTTAAGCAAATGAGCACGCTTAAAGGAAGGTAGCTCATAAACTCACCAACAACACCTGGCCAAAATAACAGTGGCATAAAGACCACAAGGGTGGTAGCGGTCGCAGTAATCACAGGCCACGCCATGCGTGAGGCTGCATAAGTAAAGGCTTGTCGTGCATGGGTACCAGTTTGCATTTTGCGGTCTGCTAATTCAATGACTACAATTGCCCCATCAACCAGCATCCCTACGACAAGAATCAAGCTAAATAAAACCACAATATTGAGCGTAATTCCCATCCAATATAAAATAAAGATGCCAGTTAAAAATGAACTAGGAATCGCTAGACCAACTAACCAAGAGGATTTAAATCCCATAGTGGCTAAAACAACTAGCATCACTAAAATAACCCCACTTAATACATTATTAAAGAGGTCTTTGAGCATAGTGTGAATGATTTTGGACTGATCAAGTAAATAAGCAACTTGAACTTGACCGGCAGGCCATAAACTTTGGTGAGCTTGTACAAGTGTACGCACCTCTTCCAAGGTTGCAATAATATTAGCACCTACCTTCTTTTTAACACTAAGGACTAACGCAGGTTGTTGATTGACTCGTGCGAAACTTTGCGGATCTTTAAAAGTATTACTTAATTGTGCGATATCGCGAAAATGCAGTACTTGCCCTTGATAAGAGGCAAGCGGCATATTTAACATATCCTCTAAATCTTCGACTACCCCAGGCACTTTAATCACTTGGCGGCCATCAAGGGCTTCAATCGCACCGGCAGCAACGAGCTGGTTATTACTGCTAATGTGCTGTAGAATTTTTGCAAAATCAAGTTGATAAGTTTCTAGTTTTTGCGGATCAATCAGAATCTCCATTAAATGTTCGCGTTCACCACCAATCTCAACTTCTAAGACACCTGATAAACCTTCTAAATCATTTTTGAGCTGACGGGCTAATTGTAATATTTGTGTTTCAGCTAAATCACTACTTAAGGCAATATTAATTACGGGAAATAAGGCGACATTGATTTCATGAATACTCGGCTCTTCTGTGGCTGCAGGAAGCTTGGTTTTTGCGGTATCGACTTTTTCGCGTACATCTTGCAAGGCTTGTTGACTATCAAAACCTGCATTAAATTCTAACGTAATTGAGGCATGTCCCTCACTGCCTAAAGAGCGCATCTCTTTAACGCCTTCAATACTTTGCAGCTCTTTTTCCATTGGGCGTAATAATAAACGTACTGCATCTTCTGGGGAAATACCCTCATAAGGAATCGAAATATAAATTAATGGGATAGCGACATCTGGATTGGCTTCCTTAGGAATTTTCTGAACAGCAATAAAACCGCCGATTAATAAAAATAGAAGAATTAATAGCGTTGTGCGGCTGTAATGCATGGCCGCAGCAATCAAGGTCGACATACTCAGTTCCTATGGTAGCTCAGGCGTGAAGGCAGGCAGGTTAGCAATTTGAGGTATGACTTGGGTGCCTAAGGAAGCGAGGTGTTGCCCAAGAACCACTAATTGTAACGACTGGGCTTGGGTTAACTCAGGCAAGCTAACCCAGACTCCTTGGCTTTGTGTACGGACTAATTGTGCTTGGAGACGCTCTAGTCTTTGCTGATCATCGACATAATGCACATATAAGTGCCCTTCGTGTAGGCTAAGTGCATTTCTCGGCACCCAATAGGCTGTTTGCGCAGGTAGTAATAAATCCAGACTAGCGGTGGAACCGACTAAACGTGCTGAAGTTTGTGGATGTGGTAGGTGGACTTCGATGGCATACGCATGGGTACTTGGATGGGCTTCGCTGGCAATCCAATCCACTTGGGCATCAAAAACTTGTGTTGGCAAGGCGTTAAAATGGACGCGTGCTGGGGTACCTAGCTCAATACCCGCTTGTTGTGTTTGCGGTAAATAAGCGGTGAGTTTCACTTGGCTAAGATCCAGATAATCAGCGATGACTTGGCCAACATCGACAAAGTCTCCAATTTCTACATGCAGCTGATCAAGATAACCATCAAAAGGCGCACTGAGAGTGAGCTTTTGAATCTGCTGCTCTATACGGGCTACCTGTGCTTGTGCGGCTTGGACTTGTGCTTGATGCGCACTGATTTGATTGTGGGCTTGATAGGCTTGCTTGGCTAAGGATTGGGTCGCCTGTAGATCGAGGCGCGCACTGACAAGTTGGGCGCGTGCTTGCTCAAGTTGCCAAGGTAAGTCCTGTGCCTCTAAGTGCAAAATAGCTTCCCCTGAGGCGAGGTCTTGTCCTTTTTTTGCCCAAATCTCAGTGACAGGTGCGCTCCATTGGGCTTTCAGTTGGACATGACGCCAAGCTTCTACTTGGGCTTGCAAAGTCAGTTGAGGATGAATGGCTTGTGGTTGTGCTTGGATAATTTGCACTTGCGGTTGGGAGGAGGTTGGTTTCGCTTGAGTTAGTGCCGCTGCAAAAGGACGCCGTACTTCACCTTGTGCCATCCATAAACCAATTAAAATCAATAAAATAAAAGCTGTAAGCTGATGAGGTGCCATGCGCATAAGACGTATCCTTACTAATGAACTTAAAAGACGCACCAAGATGGATTCTATGCAAAAGCAGCGAGGGTTTGGTTCTGATGATGGGGGAATATGGGTTGATCTCTAGACCAAAGTCGTACATCGTCAGTAAAGACAGCCTGTACACCAGCTTGTAGCAAACTTTGGATAGCTGTTGGATGGTTACAAGTATAAGTGGCCAAGGACCAGCCTAGAGCACGTGTTTTATGGGCCACATCAGGTGTTAACTGGCACCAATCTGTATGAATGGCAGCAAAATGACAGGGATAAGCAGCAATTTTTTGTAATTCGTCGGCATGTAAATTTTCTATTAAAGCGGCACGTGGGTAGTGTGGCCACAGCGCTTGGCAAAGCTCAAGTAAAGACCAATCAAAACTAGAAAAAACCAGAGGTAAGTGCGCATATTGATGCAATAAGGGAGCCAACGCTTGTTGCCACCGAATTGCTGGATGTTGAATAGCGGCTTTGAGTTCTAAATTAAGTGCAAGCTGGGCTTGTTGTGCATAAGCCAATAAGGTCTCTAAGCTTAGCAAAGATTGGGCTTGGCCATTGAACCAAGTGCCATAATCGAAAGCTTGTAATTGTGCATAAGTGAATTCGTGGACGCCTTGTGGACGCTGACAAATACGCGTCAAGGTCTCATCATGAAAGATCACAGGGACGCCATCCGCACTCAGTTGTACATCCACTTCCACTAAGTGTGCGCCGGCGGCTGCAGCTTCTTGCACACTCAAGAGAGTATTTTCTGGCGCTTGTGCGCTTAATCCACGGTGTGCAATAACAGCGGTAGCATGCAGAGGCCAAAACAGCTGGACGCAGCTTTGGTAAAACTCGGAGGTAGGCGGCAGGCGCATGAAGTGCCTCATTTGATAAAAGTGAAAAAACGGCTTTTATACTAGCGCCTTTTATTAAAGAGACAAGGGTGATTTGCGTAACAAACTTGATACAAAAACGGGAGCTTGCGCTCCCGTGATTGATTTTCTAGTGACCTATTACATATTCGGGTAGTTTGGACCGCCAGCCCCTTCTGGGGTCACCCAAGTGATATTTTGGGCAGGATCTTTAATATCACAAGTTTTACAGTGAACACAGTTAGAAAAGTTAATTTGGAAGCGTGCTTGACCGTCTTCATCTGTGACGACTTCATAAACGCCTGCAGGACAATAACGTTGTGCCGGTTCGTTATAGGTAGGCAAGTTATCACGTAGTGGCAGCTCAGGATCGGTTAAGCGCAAGTGGCAAGGTTGATCCTCTTCATGGCTGACATTGGCAAGGAAGACAGAAGACAGTTTATCAAAGCTTAATTTGCCATCAGGTTTAGGGTAATCAATCGGTTGGCAAACATCTGCAGGTTTTAACTTGGCATGGTCTGGAGTGCGATCATGTAAGGTAAAAGGTAAATGGCCGGCGAAAATATTTTGATCCAAGAAATTGAAAGCACCACCAAGGAAGGTACCAAATTTGTGCATTGCAGGACCGAAGTTACGTGATCTTTGCAATTCTTCATAGGCCCAAGAAGCTTGCCAACGTTGGGTGAAGTCGCTAAGAATTTGTGCGCCCTGATCCCCTTGGCTGATGGCATCAAAGACGGTTTCTGCCGCTAGCATCGCGGATTTCATGGCTGTGTGTACGCCTTTGATTTTGGCAAAGTTGAGAGTGCCTGCATCGCAACCAATCAATAAACCGCCGGGGAAAGTCATTTTCGGCAGACAGTTTAAGCCCCCTTTGGTAATGGCTCGCGCGCCATAAGAAATACGCTTGCCGCCTTCCAGATATTGCTTGATCACCGGATGGTGCTTCATGCGTTGGAATTCATCAAAAGGCGACAAGTGCGGGTTAGAATAAGATAAATCAACAATTAAGCCGATTTCTACTTGGTTGCTTTCATCATGATAGAGGAAGAAACCACCGTGGGTATCTCCTGTGAGTGGCCAACCCGAGCCATGAACGACCAAGCCTTCTTGATGTTTGCTTGGATCAATCTCCCACAACTCTTTGATACCAATGCCATAATGCTGAGGATCACAGCCTTGGTCCAAGTTGTATTTGTTAATTAATTCTTTCCCTAGGTGGCCACGGCAACCTTCTGCAAACAAGGTGTATTTAGCGCGGAGTTCCATGGAGGGTACGTAGGAATCTTTCTGCTCGCCGTCAGCACCAATGCCCATCGCACCAGTTAAAATACCGACAACACGCCCTTTATCATCATAGAGGACCTCACGTGCGGTAAAACCTGGAAAAATTTCTACACCAAGATCTTCTGCTTGCTGTCCTAACCAACGGCAGAAATTCCCCAAGCTCACAATATAATTGCCTTCGTTGTGCATCGTCTGTGGCACAAGTGCGTTAGGTAATTTTTGTGCATTTTGCTCATCTTTTAGCAAAAAGACTTGGTCTTCTGTCACGCTAACATTTAAAGGCGCACCTAGCTCTTGCCAATTAGGGAATAATTCATTGAGGGCGCGAGGCTCTATCACTGCGCCAGAAAGAATATGTGCGCCAACTTCGGAACCTTTCTCTACTAAGCAGACACTGAATTCTTGGCCTTGCTCATTGGCCTGTTGCATCAAGCGACAGGCTGCAGCTAAACCCGCAGGGCCCGCGCCTACGATGACTACATCAAATTCCATTACATCTCTTTCTTCCACAGTGGGTGCTCCTCATGCTTGGTAAGTAAGACCACAAGTCTTATTATTTTTAAACGGTCGTTTGCTTTTCGTTGCCTTATGCCTCATATTATGCAAATTGGCATAGGTGTCAAATCTTGCTTGAAATTTTCTTGCCTAGACCTTGGGCAGATCACTTGCAGTGACCCAGCTTCACAAGGTAAGGTCATTGGGCCTTGATCATTCAGTCGCGCGTATATTAAAGCAGGCTAGAGACAATGACCAAGGTGTAACAATTGCAGTATATCAGGATACCTAGGGGTAAAGGCAGAGGCTTACCTTATCTCTAGGACCAAACCGAGCAAAGTAAAAAATGTGACTGGTGAGTTTAGTATGAAATTTGACCTAAACTCGCATTGTGGTCATTATTGTGCGGGACGCAGTTTTTCGAGCGCCCGTTAGGGTGTTTGCATACAACAAGGTGTGGCGCAAATACGAGTCCATGTCCACCCACCAACTAGGAAGACGAGGAATCTATGAAGGTTCTTGTTGCTGTTAAGCGAGTCGTTGACTACAACGTCAAAGTGCGTGTTAAAGCAGACCAGTCTGATGTCGATTTAACCAATGTTAAAATGGCGATGAATCCCTTCTGTGAAATCGCCGTAGAAGAAGCAGTACGCTTGAAAGAGAAAGGCGTGGCGACGGAAATCGTCGTTGTCTCTATCGGCCCCAAAAAATCCGAAGAGCAAATGCGTACCGCTATGGCATTGGGTGCAGATCGCGGTATTTTGATCGAAACCGACGAAGCGCTAGACTCTCTCGCAGTTGCCAAGTTGCTCAACAAGGTGGTTGCTGATGAACAACCGGGTTTAGTGCTTTTAGGCAAACAGTCCATTGATACGGACAACAACCAAACTGGGCAAATGCTTTCTGCTTTAGCGGGTATGTCTTTAGGGACTTATGCTTCTGAAGTGGCCATTGAAGGTGAGCAACTCAATCTCGTACGTGAAATCGATGGCGGTTTGCAAAAGCTACAGCTTAAATTGCCTGCCGTGGTGACCGTAGACTTGCGTTTGAATGAACCACGTTACGCGCGTTTGCCAGATATTATGAAGGCGAAGAAGAAGCCTTTAGAAGTGAAAACACCAGCAGATTATGGTGTGGATACAGCTTCTAAAGTGACAACTTTAAAAGTTGAGCCACCTGCAGAGCGTCAAGCAGGCATTAAAGTCGCTAGTGTGGAAGAACTCGTTGATAAACTGAAAAACGAAGCGAAGGTGATCTAATAATGAGCATTTTAGTAGTTGCTGATCATCACAATGCAGATTTAGTTGCCGCAACGGCAAATACTGTAGCGGCTGCGCAGAAAATCGGTGGCGATATTCACGTATTAGTTGCTGGTGAAGCTTGTCAAGCAGCTGCAGAAGCTGCCGCTAAGCTTGAAGGTGTAGCGAAAGTATTGGTAGCGGATCATGCCGCTTACAATCATCAGCTTGCAGAAAATCTAGCGCCTTTGGTTGCTGATTTGGCAAAAGCCTATTCGCATGTACTTGCACCTGCAACGACTAATGGCAAAAACTTGATGCCACGTGTAGCTGCTTTGTTGGATGTTGCGCAAATCTCTGAAATCATCAGTGTAGAAAGTGCCGACACCTTTAAGCGTCCTATCTATGCAGGTAGCGCGATTGCAACCGTACAAAGCAGTGATGCGGTTAAAGTCCTCACTGTACGGGCGACAGGTTTTGATGCCGTTGCCGCAACAGGTAATGCTGCCATTGAAGCGGTTGCTCAAGATGCTCAAGATGCTGGCTTGTCTAGCTTTGTCGGTGAAGAAATTGCTAAATCAGATCGTCCTGAGCTAACTGCTGCGCGTGTGGTGATTTCCGGTGGTCGTGGTTTAGGTTCAGCGGAAAACTTCGCTAAGTTGGATCCTTTGGCTGACAAACTCGGTGCTGCGATTGGTGCCTCGCGTGCGGCAGTTGATGCAGGCTTTGTACCTAATGATATGCAAGTTGGTCAAACTGGTAAGATTGTCGCACCAGAACTTTATATTGCCTTTGGTATCTCAGGTGCGATTCAGCACTTAGCCGGTATGAAAGACTCTAAAGTGATTGTTGCAGTTAACAAAGACGAAGAAGCGCCTATTTTCCAAGTAGCAGACTATGGCTTGGTTGCTGATTTGTTTGAGGTCTTGCCTCAGTTAGAGCAGCAGATTTAAGTCGCTTTTGGTTACAACAGACTTAAGCAAGGCTCTCGCTTAAGTCTGTATTGCGCGGAACCCCCTAGATTGTTGTTATCAAACTAGGGGGTTTTATTTTATGTGTTAAGCGCTGGCTTGCGGTAAGCCCATGATAATCACATAAATCCCTAAAAGAATAAAAACAGCACTGGCAACACGTCGAATCCAATCAAGTGGTAGTTTATCCACTGCTAAATGCCCCATCATCACCACAGGCACATTCGCCGCTAACATACCTAGGGTAGTTCCCATCACGACCATCAATAACGAGGTGTATTGTGCGCCTAAAATAATGGTCGCTATTTGGGTTTTATCGCCAATTTCTGCAATAAAAAACAAGACCAAACTGGCGACAAAAGCATTTGATTTGAACCAAGAAGACTCCTCTTCTTCATCGAGTTTGTCAGGAATCAGCACCCATAGACCCACAGCAATAAAGGCGGCGCCAACCACCCATGGGAGCCAGTCTGCTGTAAGTAGGTTGGCAAAGCTTTGTCCTAACCAAGCAGCGACCGCGTGATTGGCAAGTGTCGCTACCAAAATGCCCCAAATGATGGGCCAAGGTTGACGAAAGCGGGCTATCAGTAAAAAAGAGAGGAGTTGGGTCTTGTCGCCAATTTCGGCGATGGCTACAGAAAAGGTTGAAATGAGCAAAGCTTCCATGAGGGATCCTTGGGGCCAGCACAGACACGCTTTGACACTAACCTTTGCAGCTGACCCCAATTAAAAAGGTACAAAGGCTAATATCAAAGGTCTCGTCAGGCTGCTAAGCTGCTTATACCATGAGCTGAGGCTCAACGATGTTGATATAAGCCTTAATCACTTGGATTAAGCGACTACTCCCCTAAGATGAAGTCGGAAAAATAACAAAAAGGTGATTAAAAATCAAGTTTAAAGCTCAGTAAAGTAGCAAAGATATGAGCATCATGTGCAGGATTAAATAATGCGTATATTATGGTTTTTTCTATTCATCACTAGCCTATTTATGAAAACGAGTATGGCAAGGGCAACAGAGGTTTTTTATTGCCAGTTTGCTAATAAAAAACAAGTCTTGGTCGAAGATCTAGGGACTCATCTTAGATACCGCTTTGGTAAGAATTTACAACAAGCCGAGCTTGAATTACAGACGAATAAAGCCCAGGCTTTTACTTGGCAGTGGAAGGGTGTGGGGCGTCATTATTATTATGATTTAAGTGTTTTTAATGGTAAGACCCGCTATCGAATGTTTTTTTCTGTAGATCGATTAGTCGAAAATGCGCCCGTCGATGCAGGGATTTCTGTAGAGCGGGGGGAACAAGTTTTAGCGCACTTATCGTGCCAGCCGCAGACAGTGCGCCAAGCTTTAGAAGGCATATCTGGGATTGCGGAAGAAGAATAAGGGACAACCAAACCAGCCTCCCTTCCTTGGGAAGCTGCTTTGATTATTGGCTATCGAGATAACGTTGCTCGTCAAAAGTACGCACCCAATGGGGGGTATAAGCTAATAAGCCGCTAATAATCATGCCATTGACGACAGCTTCAGGTGGCAAAACTAAGGGCAAAAATAGCAAATATTCGCCACCCATACGGGTAAAATCATAACTTGAGGTAATCAACCAAAGGCAGGCAAATAAGCTTAAACCAGAGGCTAAGGCAGCAAGGGCGCTCCCAAAAAAGCCATTGGCAAATACGAAGACAAAATAATTATCTGGTAAACGTTGATCCACAAAACGCCAGATAAAATGGCTCACAACCACAGGAATCACGCCAGTAATCAGGCCATTAAGCCCTAAAAAATCCCAAGGTGTTTTACCGCTCCAGGCAGTCCCTAATAAAGCTAAGCCAGTGGCAATCAGTGCTAAAGGCCAGCGAAACATGAGGGTAAAGGTTGTGGCTAAAAGAAAATGAATGCCAATATCAGGAGAAAGCCCAGCACGCATTTGCCAAAGCAACATAGCGAAAACACTGGTTCCTAAAAATAAATGTTGTAATCCAGTATCCTGCACCAACTCGCGCCAATTGATGTGCCAGAGAGCCCATAATAAAATCATGGCATATAACACATTGGCCCATATTAAAGAGCTGGTGAGGGGGAATAGTTGGGAAAAGCTCATAAATAAACCCTCGCAGCGAGCGAATGATGGAGTCTTTTTGCCCAAAGTGGGCGTCTGATTCGCGTGCAAATTTCTAAACAAGTATATCAGTAGGGATGCAAGCAAAGAAATGATTAAGGAAAAGCGGATGTTACCTGTGATCCAAGAGGAAGTAAGCGGCTGTGGGATTGCCTCTGTTGCTAACATTCTAGGTAAAACCTATGCAGAAATGAAACAAATTGCCAATGCGATGGGGATTGATGCGGAAGATCAGGCGCTATGGTCAGATACGCATTATGTTAGGGAAATGCTGGCGAGTGCAGGCGTACAAACTTCAGCCCAAGAAATCCCTTTTGTTGCTTGGGAAACCTTGCCCGACATGGCGCTACTGGCGATTAAACACCATCAAAAAGAAGGGAAAAACTTCTGGCATTGGGTAGTTTTTCAACGTCAAGATGGTAAAGAATTTGTTTTAGACTCAGCAAGTTACTTAACTTCAAACCTACGTACAGACTTTGCAGCAATGCGGCCAAAATGGTTTATCGAAGTCAAAAAATAAGCTGTTTGGTGTTGTCTTGATTGAAGTAAAAGTGCGGGCTTGTCTCCAGATTGGGTTTGAGCTTAGCCGCTAGGATGGCTACAATGAAAACTCAATTCATCAAAAAGTTGGACCTCTTATGCAAATCAGCGCGAATTCAGTAGTCGGCATTCACTACACTTTAACAGATAACGCGGGTACTGTTTTAGACTCTTCTCGTGATCGTGGTGAGCCGCTTTACTATCTTCACGGTCATAACAACATCATTCCAGGTTTAGAAAATGCGCTCTTAGGTAAAGAAGCTGGCGAAGCTTTGCAAGTCACAGTGGAACCTGCACAAGCTTACGGTGAGCGTAACGATGCGCTGGTGCAAGAAGTAGATAAAGCTGCTTTTCAAGGGGTTGATGATATTCAGCCGGGTATGCAGTTCCAAACCCAAGGCCCAGGTGGTGCCATGATTGTGACGGTCACTGATGTCGCTGCAGAAAAAGTGACCATTGATGCTAACCACCCTTTAGCGGGTACGACATTGAATTTTGATGTAGCCATTGAAATGGTACGTGAAAGTACGCAAGAAGAAGTCGCGCATGGCCATCCTCACGAAGGTGAGCTAGCGAATCACTAATAGAATCGTTATGACAGAAAATAAAACCCGCCATTGCTGGCGGGTTTTGTCGTTATAGATGAGGCAAACAGTGGATACTTATGTATGAGTAAAAAAATCAAAGTCTTATTTGTTTGTTTAGGGAATATTTGTCGTTCGCCTACTGCAGATGGCATTTTTCGTCAATTGGTGGCAAATGCAGGTTTGCAAGAGGTGATTCAAGTGGATTCTGCAGGTACCGGAGATTGGCATATAGGCAAAGCGCCTGATGCTAGAACACAAGCCGCTGCAAAAAAGGCAGGCTATGATTTGTCGCACCTCAGGGCGCGCCAAGTAAAACCGCAAGATTTGCAGACCTTTGATTATGTTTTAGCAATGGACGAAGCCAATCTAGCGCATCTGCGTGCTTGGCAACAAGCGCAAACATATGCCCATGTGGATCTTTTTCTCAGCTTAGTCCCAGAAACTGGCTATCAAGCTGTGCCTGATCCTTATTATGGTGGTCCGCAAGGCTTTGATCAGGTTGTTCGTTTAGTGGAAATTGGTAGCCAAGCTTGGTTGACGTACCTGATTAAGCAACATAAATTGCCAGTGAAAACCCCCTAAGGACCATGCCTTTATGCCTGATGTGATTGCCTCGACTGTACCCTTGGTCTCTATACTTGCACCAGCAAAGCTGAACCTCATGCTACATATTGTAGGACGTCGTGATGATGGTTATCACGAGTTGCAAACTTTGTTTCAATTACTAGATTATGCAGATCAATTAGATTTTTATCCCGCGCCTATAACACAAACCCAGCTGCTTGATATCCATATGTCTGGGCCATTGGCGAGAACGCAAGATTTAATGAACTTGCCCCTGCAAAACAATATTGTCTATCGTGCGGCACAAGCGCTTTATCAGGCTGGGTTGGTGCGGGGAATAGCGCCTGACTCCATGCAAAAACTTGTGGTGCATTTGCACAAAAAAATCCCCAGTGGTGGTGGTTTAGGTGGTGGCAGTGCTAATGCTGCGGCAACCTTAATAGCACTTAACCAGTTGTGGGGTTTACAATTTTCTACAACAGAGTTGGCAAGTATTGGCTTGAGTCTAGGTGCAGATGTGCCTGTATTTGTGCATGGGCGCAATGCTTGGGCGCAAGGTATCGGTGAGGATCTTACTTTTGTCAATTTGGCAACGCAGTCTTTTCTTGTGTTACATCCTGGTTGCCAAGTCGCTACAGGGCGTGTATTTCAACACCCTAACTTGACGCGCTCTAGCCCAAAGATTACAATGCGCACCGCACTTGAACAAGGCGGCGAGAATGCTTGCCAAGCATTAGTATGTCACTTGTATCCTAAAGTCAAACTAGCCTTAGATCTATTGACTCAAATAAGCCTAGCAAATCAAGGCTGCCCCGCTCGGTTAACGGGTACGGGTGCTTGTGTTTTTGCTGCTTTTGCACATCAAACACAGGCACAGGCAGGATTGTCTTTGTTAGCAAAGACCCTCGCAAATTCAGGGTTAGATGAGCAAGCGTGTACTTACTTTGTTGCTCAAGGCAAGGCATAAAAACCGATAACTCTTCAGGCTTTGTATTAAGTGCTATAGATGAAAGCTTGTTCATTGATGGGGTATCGCCAAGTGGTAAGGCATCGGTTTTTGGTACCGACATTCCCAGGTTCGAATCCTGGTACCCCAGCCAACAAGCGCCTTCAACAATGCCGAAAGCCGAATTCTGTTCCCTCCCAATCAATATTAAAGGTGGCTGCGCGTGTCCAAGATGATGGTATTTACTGGGAATGCCAACCCTGAGCTTGCCCGTAAAGTAGTTGAATGTCTGGATATCCGCCTCGGTGATGCGACTGTAGGTCAATTCAGTGATGGTGAAATAGCGGTAGAAATTAACGAAAACGCCCGTGGTAAGGATGTTTTCGTGATTCAATCAACTTGCGCGCCCACAAATGATAATTTGATGGAATTAATTCTGATGATTGATGCACTGCGTCGTGCATCTGCACATCGGATTACTGCAGTGATTCCTTATTTTGGCTATGCGCGTCAAGATCGTCGAGTGCGTTCTGCACGCGTGCCCATCTCTGCAAAAGCGATTGCTGATATGATGTCCGCTGTGGGCGTTGATCGTGTGATGACCATGGACTTGCATGCAGATCAAATTCAAGGCTTCTTTAGCGTGCCTGTCGATAATGTCTATGGCTCGCCGGTTTTGCTGGATGATATTCAGCGCCAAAACTATGAAAATATCGTGGTGGTCTCGCCAGACGTTGGCGGTGTCGTGCGTGCGCGTGCAGTGGCTAAACAATTAGATGATGCAGATTTAGCTATTATTGATAAGCGCCGTCCACAAGCTAACCAAGCACAGGTCATGCATATTATTGGTGATGTCAAAGACCGCACTTGTTTGCTGGTTGATGATATGGTGGATACTGCAGGAACCTTGTGTAAAGCCGCAGAGGCATTGAAAAAACATGGCGCTAAACGCGTCGTCGCTTATGCAACCCATCCTGTACTTTCAGGTGCGGCTTTAGATAATCTGCGTGGCTCTTTGTTAGACGAGCTCGTGATTACAGATACCATTCCTTTGAATGCGGAAGCAAAACGTTGCAATAAAATTCGTCAGTTGACGATTTCTGGTTTATTAGCTGAGGCGGTACGCCGTGTCAGTAACGAAGAATCTATTAGCGCTATGTTCCGCTAATATCTTGGCTGCACTAGCTAGCCTATATAGCATCCAGAATCTGGTCGCGGAGTCTGGATGTTTTTTATCCTAAATGAGGAAACATCATGTCTAAATTTGTATTTGAAGCTCAAGCACGACAAGACCTGGGGAAAGGTGCGAGCCGCCGCCTGCGTCGTGGTAACGTTTATATTCCTGCCATTATCTATGGTGGTGACAAGCAGCCTCAGCCGATTGCTTTAGATAAGCGCGAATTCTATCGTGCACTAGAAACTGATGAGCGTATTTACACCAGCGTATTGACGTTGAAGATTGATGGTGTAGAAGAGCAAGTGATGATGAAAGACTTGCAACGCCACCCATTCAAGCCAGTGTCTTTGCACGTAGATTTCTTGCGCGTTGACGAAAACACCAAAGTGACGGTGAACGTCCCTGTACACTTTATCAACGAAGAGAAGTGTGTAGGCGTGAAAGCACAAGGCGGTAAACTCCAACGTCTATTGAACGAAGTTGAATTGGTTGGTACTCCAGGTAGCATCCCTGAGTATTTAGAAGTTGACCTCGCTGAGATCACTGCGGGTCAGATTTTGCACCTTTCTGACTTGAACCTGCCAGAAGGCACGCAAGTTGCTGCCTTGCTACAAGGTGAAGACCACAATGCAGGTGTTGTGAGCGTGAGCTCGCCACGTGGTAAAAAAGCTGAATAATCTAGGCTAATTTTGTAAGATCAAGCACGGCTTGATCAGCAAACTAGTACATACGCCACTTAAACCGAGCAAGGTCTAAGTGGCGTTTTTGTTTATTCATCAAAAAGGTGTGTGCGGTATGTCAGTAGCCATTAAAGCCATTATAGGCTTAGGGAATCCCGGAGCTGAGTATGCAGCGACTCGGCATAATGCAGGTGCTTGGTTTGTTGAAAATTTAGCACGTCAAAGCGGTGTTTCGTTAAGCCCCCATAAGAATTTTTATGGTTTATACGCCAAAATAATCCTAGATGGGCAAGAAGTGCATTTGCTTAATCCTACTACCTTTATGAATCGTAGTGGCCAAGCAGTGGCTGCTTTAATGAAGTTTTACAAACTACCGTTGGCAAGCCTGTTAGTTGCGCATGATGAGTTAGACCTTGCGCCTGGAATTGCACGTTTTAAACAAGCAGGTGGTCACGGTGGTCATAATGGGTTACGTGATATTATTGCGCATTTAGCCAACCAAAAAGATTTTTACCGTTTGCGTATAGGTATTGGACATCCAGGATCAAGCGACAAAGTGACAGGTCATGTACTCAAACGGGCGCCTGCTAGCGAACAAACTTTGATTGAGCAAGCGCTAGCCGCCAGTCATCAAGCCTTACCTTGGGTATTAAAAGGACAGTGGACGCAGGCGATGAATCAGTTACATGCTTTTAAAGCACAAAGCTAAAAAATTTTCGACCATTTTGAGGATCATAAATCATGGGATTTAACTGTGGGATTGTTGGCCTACCAAATGTAGGTAAATCGACACTTTTTAATGCATTAACTAAATCAGGTATTGATGCGGAAAACTTCCCGTTTTGTACCATTGAGCCTAATACAGGGATTGTCCCTATGCCGGATCCACGTCTAGATGCGTTGGCGGAGATTGTCAATCCAGAACGCATTTTGCCAACGACAATGGAGTTTGTCGATATTGCTGGCTTGGTAGAGGGGGCATCACGTGGTGAAGGCTTAGGTAATAAATTTTTAGCCAATATTCGTGAGACCCAAGCCATTGCACACGTTGTACGTTGTTTTGATAATGATAATGTCATCCATGTGGCAAACCGTGTTGATCCGCGTGCAGATATTGAAACGATTAATATCGAGCTCGCCTTGGCTGATTTGGACTCGGTAGAGCGTGGTATTCAAAAGCTTGCACGTAATGCGAAAGGTGGGGATAAAGAAGCCATTGCTGTGAAAGCCGTGTTAGAGCGAATCCGTCCACACTTAGAAGAAGGTTTGCCTCTACGTAGTGCCGGTTTAACGATAGAAGAACAAAAGTCTTTACGTAGTTATGGATTTTTGACGCTGAAACCTACGATGTACATTGCCAATGTCAACGAAGACGGCTTTGAAAATAACCCTTATTTGCGTATTGTCGAAGAAATTGCCGCCGAAGAAGGCGCGCTTGTCGTACCTGTATGCAATAAGCTAGAAGCCGAAATTGCCGAGCTTGATGAAGAAGAACGTAACCTATTTTTAGAAGATTTAGGTATGCAAGAGCCAGGCTTAGATCGCGTGATTCGTGCTGGTTATCAGTTACTTGGCTTGCAAACTTATTTTACTGCTGGCGTCAAAGAAGTCCGTGCTTGGACGGTTAGACAAGGCGCGAGCGCGCCAGAAGCTGCTGGGGTGATTCATACAGATTTCCAGAAAGGCTTTATCCGCGCTGAAGTTATTGCCTATGATGATTATGTCAACTTTAAAGGCGAACAAGGCGCAAAAGAAGCAGGCAAATGGCGTTTAGAAGGTAAAGATTATGTGGTGCAAGATGGGGATGTAATTCACTTCCGTTTCAACGTATAAGCAGTCTTTGAGGCTGCGCAACACGCAGCCTCAAGCACCTAGTTGAATGAATTGATTTTAATGGCGAATCACCAACACAGACGTATGGGCACGTTCCAAAGTACGGGCAGCCACTGAACCAAGGAAAAAGCGTTCCATAGCATCTTGGTTATGGCTAGACATGACAATCAAGTCAATAGGCCATTTAGCAGCAGCAGCTAAAATCTCCTTATGTGGGGTGCCTTCTACCACACACTGGCGTTTGATTTTTGCTTGCAAGGGTGCAGGTAAATGCGCTTCTATTAGTGTTTGCAGCTTTTGCTGGGCTTCTTGAATTAAGGCATCAAAATCAAAACGCTGGAAGTAGCCTGCGACTAAAGGTGAGCCAAAACCTGGTAAAACGCTCAGCAGATATAAACAGGCTTGCTGATCTTGAGCCTGTACACTGGCTGCGTGCAGGGTCAAAGCAGCAAATTCTGGCTCATCTAAATCAAGGGGCACAAGAATATGTTTAAACATAAGATCACCTTCTTAGGATGGGCGGTTCGCTAATAAGCGACGACTTTGTAACCAAGCCAATAAAGCTAATAGCATAAAGGCGGGTAACATCATCCATTCCTTTGCTGGCCGTTGGCTTTCTTCTTCCAAGTATAGAATTTCCCAATCAAAGTCGATGCCTAAATTTGCCGCAGGACTGCTAAATTCCACACTTTCTACTTTAACTTGTGCGCCTTCGAAATACAGATTAAGCCCCGCTTGTGCAAGACGCTGTTCGCCGCTTCCCGTGCCTTCTAAAGGTAGCAAAATATGCTTACTGACAAGATCACCATCAATATTTTCACCTTCTACAAGCATACGCAAAGGTTGACCTTCGGGGATTTGTTCAGCGGCTTGGTAAATTTGTTGTGCGCTGATTTGGTTGAGGGGTGGATAAATGTCATCCCACCAAAAACCAGGGCGAAATAAGGTGAAGGCGATTAGAAGTAAAGCCAGCGTTTCCCACCAGCGATTTTTTACTAACCAGTAACCTTGGGTCGCTGCGGCGAAAATCAGCATGGCGCTGACAGCCCCTAAAATGGTTAAGCCTAATTCCCATAGACTATGAATATCGATCAACAAAAGATTAGTGTTGTAGATAAACATAAAAGGCAAGATGGCAGTTCGTATATCATAAGTAAAACCCTGCACACCCGTTCTAATAGGATCAGCTTTGGCAATCGCCGCTGCAGCAAACGCAGCTAGGCCTACCGGTGGGGTATCATCAGCCAAAATGCCAAAGTAAAACACAAATAAGTGAACTGCGATTAAAGGAACGATCAAACCATTTTCAGCGCCTAAATTGACAATTACAGGCGCCATCAGCGTAGAAACGACAATATAATTGGCGGTAGTTGGTAGGCCCATACCAAGGATCAGGCTGATAATGGCCGTCATAATTAGCATCGTCAGTACACTACCGCCGGAAATGTATTCGACGAACTCTGTCATCACAAGGCCAATCCCAGTGAGTGTCACTGTCCCTACGACAATCCCTGCAGCCGCTGTTGCGACCCCGATGCCAATCATATTGCGCGCACCTGTTACTAGGCCTTCGATAAGCTCTAACACACCTTGGCGTAGACTGTGTTGCCAAGTGTTGCCTAGGGTGTGTCCTTGCGCCTGTGCACGGAAGTAAGCAAGTAAGGGGCGTTGTGTGAGCACAATAAAAATCATAAATACCGTGGCCCAAAATGCGGATAAGCCAGGTGAGAAACGCTCCACAGTTAAACACCATACCAGCACGACAACCGGCAATAGGTAATACAAACCGGATTTAACGGTGGGGCCTAAAGGGGGAAGTTCATCAAGGGGACGCTCTGGGTCATCCATGGCTAAGGCGGGGAAATGACACGCATAAGCGACTAAACCAATATAGGTTGCTAACAAGACCAGCATAATCACAGGTAAAGCGGCACTCCCTAGATAAGCTTTACTCCAACCAATACCGTAGTAAACCACCAAAGTCAGGACACCAAGGATAATAAAGGTGGTTAAAAAGCTAAATAAGGTACGTGTCCAAGAAGAAGCTTGCTTACGCGGTAGACCTTGCATACCAGCTTTAACTGCTTCGAGGTGGACGATGTAAATTAAGGCAATGTAAGAAATTAAAGCAGGTAAGATCGCGTGCTTGATCACTTCTAGGTAAGAAATACCCACATACTCAACCATCAAAAAGGCGGCAGCACCCATGATCGGTGGGGTGAGTTGACCATTGGTTGAGGAGGCGACTTCTACGGCACCGGCTTTCGTACCAGGAAAACCGACGCGTTTCATTAATGGAATGGTAAAAGTACCTGTTGTGACCACATTGGCAATCGAGGAACCCGAGATAATGCCGGATAATCCAGAAGCCACAACCGCGGCTTTGGCAGGGCCACCGCGCATATGACCCAACATAGAAAAGGCCACCTGAATAAAGTAATTGCCTGCACCTGCTTTTTCTAGCAAGGCACCAAAAAGAACAAATAAGAAAACAAAGCTTGCTGAAACACTCACCGCAACCCCGAAAACCCCTTCTGTGGTGAGCCATTGGTGCGTCAGCAACTTTTGTAGACTTGCGCCTTGGTGTGCAATCACATCAGGAAAATAAGGCCCAAAGAGGGTATAGGTTAAAAAGACGCTAGCCACTATCATTAAAGGAGGGCCTAGGGCGCGTCTTGTCGCTTCTAGAAGTAGCACCAAACCAATGCCCGCGAAGATCAAATCATAATCCGTGGGATTCCCAGGACGCATGGCGAGGCCTTCGTAGAATAAAAACAAATAACCGGCACTAAAAGCGCCTAACAGTGCAAATAGCCAATCTTGCCAAGGAATATATTGCTGTGGGGAGCGTTTAAATGCGGGATAAGCAGTGAAGGCAAGAAAGACGGCAAACATCAAGTGAATAGCACGTGCTTTAGTCGAATTTAACAAAGAAAAAGGTGACGCATACCAAAGCTGAAAGAGGGACCAAATTAAAGGAACCAAAAACAGGAGTTTGCCTGACCAACCAGCCGGAGAGCGTGCGCCACTATCCGCTTGCAGCATTTGTTGCAATTCATCCTGCAAGTCTGTGTTTGAGGGATTGTCTTTATTATTATCCATAGTGTATTACCCTTAGGTGATAAAATTTATCAGGTTTTACATCTGTCATATCCTTTGTGAGCAGACGACTTCTCTAGGTCGCTAAAGTAGTTAAGTATAAAGGGAATCACAGGCGCTAGCAGCTGTTGACGACGAGAATCAATAAAAAAGGACTGTCTTTAGTCGCTTACGCAGCCTAATAGACAGCCCTTAAAAACGCGGCTTTCCGCAAAGAAGATTTTACTTAATTAAGCCGGCTTCACGATAGTACTTCTCGGCACCTGGGTGTAAAGGTGCGGTTAAGCTGGCGGAGACCATTTCTTCTTTTTTCAGTTGTGCGAAAGCTGGGTGCAAGCGCTTAAAGGTATCAAAGTCTTCAAAGACCGCCTTAACAAGCTCATAGATCACTTTTTCGGAAGCATTTGCTGAAGTGACAATAGTGGCACCAACCCCGAAGGTGTGGACATCTTCTGGGTTCCCTGCGTAAGTGCCGCCTGGAATCGTCGCTTTACGATAGTAAGGGAACTCAGCAACCAGTTTATCAACGACCTCGCCACTGACATTCACTAGGGTACTATCACAAGAGGTGGTCGCTTCTTTGATAGAACCGCTTGGGTGACCAACAACATAGACCATGGCATCAATTTTGTTGTCACACAAAGCACTAGACATTTCCGAAGCTTTTAGCTCAGCCGCTAGGGAATAGACTTCAGTTGATTTATTTTTTGCTGCTAAGAGGACTTCAATGGTCGCGCGCTGACCAGAACCTGGGTTGCCTACATTCACGCGCTTACCTTCTAACTGATCGAACTCAGTGGCATTGGCATCTTTGCGTGCAACTACGGTAAAGGCTTCAGGGTGCATGGAGAACACTGAACGTAGTTCTTTAAATTCACCAGCATCAGCAAACTGCTCTTTACCATAGTAAGCGTTGTAGTGTACATCTGATTGGGCAACCCCAAGATCTAACTCACCAGCACGTATGGTATTAATGTTGTACGCAGAACCGCCAGTCGATTCCACTGAACAACGGATACCATGTTCTTTCTTGCCTTTATTCAACAAGCGGCAAATAGCGCCCCCAGTTGGGTAATAAACGCCTGTGACCCCACCTGTACCTATAGTGACAAACTCTTGTGCGCTTGCTTGTGCTGCGCCCAAACCCAAACTTGCCGCAAGTAGGGCGCTTATTAGGGTCGATTTTTTGGCTTTACCTAGGGACGTCTTTGGTTGTTGTAATACGGACATAAGTTCCTACTCCTAGATCAAAAAAAGAGACCGCCAGCCAGACGGTGTGCTTGCTTCCATGAGTGAAAGTGCGCGCTATTTAAGTACTTTGTAGAAAGTGCAACCAGCCTTTGGGCGTTTGGTTTGTCTACACTCGCTTTAAGTCCTTAAAGTTCTACAGCATACCACACCTAGAGATGAGCGAAACCACTTGGGTCTGCATATCCCTGATATGCAACAAGTAAACCTAAATTATGCAAAGATTGCGCCAATTTTTAGATCGAGATGTAAAAGCACTGGCAAATAGCAAAATGTACCTAAATGACGCTTGACGTCTAGGTGAAGATTCAAAAAGAGGCATTTTCTGGTGTTAGTTATTTTATTAGTAGAAATAATTATCTAATAATTAAAAAACATTTTTTTATGCAAATAATAGGTTAATAAAAAGTGAAAAAAACTTTATAAATTATCTAGACTTATGCCTATTAAGTTTTTTCTACCGGCAGTTTTCTGTCTAAAAGTGAAATCACAGGAGGCGACAATGACAACACATCAGCATTCGGTACAAGGTCAACACGTGCTTGTTTTAGGTGGTGGCGTGATTGGTGTGACCTCTGCTTGGTATCTGCAGCAAAGAGGCTATCAAGTCACCTTGGTTGAGCGTCAATCGAGTGCGGCTATGGAAACCAGCCATGCCAATGCGGGGCAAGTTTCTTTTGGTTATTCCTCACCTTGGGCCGCGCCTGGCGTGCCGATGAAGGCAATCAAATGGTTATTGCAAACACATGCCCCTTTAAAAATTAAACCCTCGCTACAAGGTCGGCAGTGGCGTTGGATGCTACAAATGCTTTCTATGTGTACATCAAGCCGCTACCAAGTGAATAAGTCACGTATGGTGCGTGTGGCTGAGTACAGCCGTTTAGCTTTAGATGAGCTGAATCAGGTGTTAGATCTTCCTTATGAAGGCCGCTGCAAGGGGACTTTGCAGGTTTTTCGTGATCCTCGGCAAATTGCCGCTGCGGATAAAGATATTCAGGTATTAGAAGCTTTTGGCGTGCCTTATCGGCGGATGAGTGTTGCCGAGTGTATACAGCAAGAACCTGGCTTAGCCAAAGTACAGGATAAAATTTGTGGTGGGTTACATTTACCACAGGATCAGACAGGGGATTGTTTCTTATTTACCCAAGCCTTGGCACAAAAGTGTGCACAAGCAGGGGTGCGCTTTTTGTATGACACGCAAATTCAAGCACTAGAATATGATCAGCACAGCATTCACGGCGTATGTGTACAAGATGCCAAAGGGCAAATCCAAAAGCTCACTGCAGATCAATATGTGGTGGCTTTAGGTTGTTATTCTGTTGATATGCTTGCACCTTTAGGTCTGCGTTTACCGATTTATCCTGTGAAAGGCTATTCGCTGACATTCCCTTTACTCGATGATGCGCACGCACCTCAATCCACTTTGATGGATGAAACTTACAAAGTAGCCATTACCCGCTTTGATCAAAGGGTGCGGGTTGCTGGTATGGCAGAGCTTGCTAATTTTGATTTAAGCCTGAATCCGCAGCGTCGCAAAACCCTAGAAAAAGTGATTCAAGATCTATTCCCACAAGCGGTGGATATTAGCCAAGGAGAGTATTGGTGTGGTTTGCGCCCTATGACACCAGATAGCACGCCGATTATTGGCGGAACTCAGTACAAGAATTTGTTTTTAAATACGGGGCACGGCACCTTGGGTTGGACTATGAGTTGTGGCTCAAGTCGCTATCTCGCGGATGTGATCAGTGGACAGCCTTTAGAAATTGATCGCGAGGGTTTGGATCTGAGCCGATATGCTTTAGTAAAGTAAGCAAGATGCTTTCGGCCTTAGGTTGGAAGTTGGCATGAAATATGCTGTAATTTGGGCGTTTTTACCTAGGGGAAATCCATTTCTAGGAAAAGATTGACTAGGATGTGTGAAAAAACCACAGGATTTGCCTCAGTATAATAAGACCCGCAGTGGGATCTTCCTCCCCTGCGATGCCTGCTTCATTTTGACTCCTCAATCTCGCTGAGTGAGTCCTCTCTAATAGGTCAAAAATTTATGGATATCAGTGGATTAATTGGTGAGGTAAACGCGATTGTCTGGGGGCCTTTAATGCTCACGCTTATTTTAGGTGTGGGCATTTATTTAACCGCAGGTTTAAAAGCTTTACCGATTCGTGAATTACCACAAGGTTTTCGTTTGTTATGGCAAGGACGTAAAACCAGTGAAGACCAAGGGGAATTAAGCCCTTTTAATGCACTTATGACAGCACTGTCGGCAACTGTGGGTACAGGGAATATTGCAGGGGTTGCAACTGCTGTCTTTCTTGGTGGTCCAGGCGCCATTTTCTGGATGTGGTGTACAGCCTTAGTGGGCATGGCAACCAAGTTTGCCGAGGCTGTCTTGGCGGTTCATTACCGTGAGGTTGATAGTGCTGGCAACTATGTTGGTGGCCCTATGTACTATATTCGTAATGGCTTGGGTGCGCGTTGGGCTTGGTTAGGCACGACCTTTGCCATTTTTGGCGCGATTGCTGGGTTTGGGATTGGTAATACAGTACAAGCTAACTCAGTGGCGAGTGTACTCGAGAGCAATTTTGGTTTGCCTTTGTGGGTCACCGGCTTGGTGCTAATGGTGTTAGTCGGTTTGGTGTTAATCGGTGGGGTTAAACGCATTGGTGAAGTTGCGGGGGTCTTGGTGCCCTTTATGGCGGTCGCTTATTTGGGTGCAGGGTTAGTGGTTCTTGTACTCTTAAGTGAGCATCTGCTAGATGCGTTTTCGCTGATTTTTACGCATGCGTTTAATCCAATCGCTGCCCAAGGCGGGTTTGCCGGTGCGGCAGTGGCGGCGGCCATTCGTTTTGGGGTGGCACGAGGAATTTTCTCTAACGAAGCAGGTTTGGGAAGTGCCCCTATCGCACATGCCACTGCACGTACAAAAAATCCAGTACGTCAGGGCATGATTGCCATGCTGGGGACTTTTATTGATACCCTGATTATTTGTTCAATGACAGGGGTTGCCATTGTTGCTTCAGGGGTTTGGACTGAAGGAATTTCTGGTGCTGAACTTACGGCAGCAGCCTTTGATTTTGCCTTACCAGGTGTTGGTAGCCATCTGGTGGCCATTGCCTTAGCGATTTTTGCCTTTACCACGATTTTGGGTTGGAGCTTATACGGAGAGCGTTGTGTGATCTACCTCTTTGGCCCCAAGGCAACGCGTCCTTACCGGATTTTGTGGACCTTGGCGGTGCCTGTCGGTGCTTTACTGCACTTGGATTTCGTTTGGTTGGTGGCAGATACGCTCAATGCCATGATGGCTTTGCCTAATTTAATCGCACTTTTGTTACTGAGTCCTGTAGTGTTTCGTTTAACACGTGAACATACCCAAGGGCATCATTTGGATATGCAATCTGACCAGTAAAAGAATGCAAAAACTTGTTTGATTGACTGAAGACACCCCCTTGCTTCAAGGGGGTATTTTATTGCAAAAAGGAAACTTATGTATGGCTCGACCTGCACAAGCACATATTGATCTTGATGCGATTCTTGCAAATTATCGCGCTGCCAAAGTGTGTGCTCCCCAAGCGCGTGCGATGGCGATTATCAAGGCAAATGCTTATGGGCATGGGGCAGTAGCGGTAGCGCATGCCTTAGCTGAGCAAGCCGATGCTTTTGGTGTCGCTTGTATTGAGGAAGCATTAGAATTACGCGCTGCCGGTATTAAACAACCTATTTGTTTGTTGGAAGGTTTTTTCAGTGCGGAAGAAATCCCGCTGATGCTGCAACATCAACTAATTCCAGCGATTCATCATGCGGCCCAATTAGCCTTACTGGCGCAGTATTTGCCCTTATGTACACAGAAAACCCAGTTAAAAGTTTGGTTAAAGCTGGATTCAGGGATGCACCGCTTAGGCTTTGCGCCCGAGGATATTGCAAACGCCTATCAAGATTTAACTGCTTTACCTGTACAAGTGTTGGGGCTAATGACGCATTTTGCACGTGCTGATGAGCTCACTTGCCCTTATACACAAACTCAATGGCAACTGACGCAACAATGGGCCCAGTCTCTCAATCTGGCCTTATGTTGTGCGAATTCACCGGCGACTTTGGCGTGGCCCAGTACACATGCAGATTGGATTCGCCCAGGGATTATGTTGTATGGAGCAACGCCGATTCCTGAAGCACAAACACCTGTGCAATTACGTGCGGGGATGCGTTTAATCTCGCAATTGATTAGTGTACGTGATCTGGCCGCAGGTGAAGGGGTGGGCTACGGACAGACCTTTGTGACTTCCCAACCTAGTCGTATTGGGGTAGTGGCTATGGGATATGCAGATGGATATCCACGTCATGCACCTTCAGGTACACCTGTGTATCTAGAAAAACTCGGGGCTTGTGTCCCTTTGATCGGACGCGTGTCTATGGATATGCTGGCGGTTGATTTGAGCACCTATGCGCAAGCACAAGTGGGGGATACGGTGGAATTGTGGGGGCCGCATTTGCCCATTAATCAAGTAGCGGAAGCTGCTCAAAGTATCGCCTATGAATTACTTACCAAAGTGACCGCGCGTGTGCCTAGGTATTACCATTATTAACTTGTTTCTGTATGACACATTCGTTTTGCAAACACGGGCAGATCAAGCAACTGGATGTTGTTGTTGGGCTATAAGGGTATAATGATCAGCATCAAGGTATTTTGCCTTGCAGCAATCCGATCCTGACCAAAATGAGGCACGCATGTCTGAACCTAAAGTTGGCTTTATTAGCCTAGGTTGTCCTAAAGCGCTCGTTGATTCTGAGCGCATCCTGACGCAGTTACGCACTGAAGGATATCAAATTACCCCAACTTACGAAGATGCTGATTTGGTTGTGGTAAATACCTGTGGCTTTATTGATGCAGCAAAAGCTGAATCCTTGGAAGCGATTGGTGAGGCTTTACGTGAAAATGGACGTGTGATCGTAACCGGCTGCATGGGCGGGCAAGAAGCACAAATTCGAGCGATCCACCCACAAGTTTTGGATGTTTCTGGCCCTCATCAATATGAAGCTGTGGTCAATGCGGTGCATACATACGCACCACCTCCCAAAAAAGAAGCCAACCCCTTTGTGGATTTGGTACCGCCGCAAGGCATTAAGCTAACACCCAAACATTATGCGTATTTGAAAATCTCTGAAGGCTGTAACCATAGATGCCGTTTTTGCATTATCCCGTCTTTACGTGGGGACTTAGTCAGTCGTCCTATTGGTGAGGTGATGGACGAAGCGCAACGCCTCGTTGATGCAGGTGTGCAAGAGCTTTTGGTGATCTCGCAAGATACCAGTGCCTATGGTGTGGATACGAAATACCGCACTGGATTCTGGCAAGGTCAGCCAATCAAAACTCGGATGCTGGAACTGGCACAAGCGCTAGGGGACTTGGGCGCTTGGGTGCGTTTGCATTATGTGTATCCTTATCCGCATGTGGATCAAGTGATCCCTTTGATGGCAGAGGGAAAAATCCTCCCTTATTTGGATATTCCTTTTCAGCATGCGCACCCTGACGTTTTGCAAGCAATGAAACGTCCTGCGGCAAGTGAAAAAACGCTAGAACGTATTCACACTTGGCGACAAATGTGTCCGGACTTAACGCTAAGATCGACTTTTATTGTGGGCTACCCTGGCGAAACCGAAGCCCAGTTTGAGTATCTATTGGATTTCTTACAGGAAGCTCAGCTCGATCGTGTAGGTTGCTTTGCTTATTCTCCTGTGGAAGGGGCTGCAGCGAATGCTTTACCTGATCAAATTCCTGAAGAGATCAAACAAGAACGCTTAGAACGCTTTATGCAAACCCAAGCACAGATCAGTGCAGAAAAGCTGGCGGCGAAAATCGGCCGTGAGTTGGAAGTTCTGATTGATGATGTCGGTGATGATGGTGCCGTGGGGCGTACTGCTGCGGATGCACCTGAAATCGACGGGCTGATTTATCTACTCGATGATACCCAAGTGCAACCTGGGCAAAGAGTTAAGGTAAAAGTCACCGAGGCCGACGAATACGACCTCTGGGGACAAAGAGTTTAACTGCTGCGACAAGCCTAATCTTGGGTAAAGCTTTCAGCAAATTGGCGGCTAGAGTTTAAAACTTCTTGGCCGCTTTCCTGACTTGCTTCTAACAAGTCTTGCGCACCTTGTTTGCCTTCCTTCCATAAAAGCTGTGCTTGACAGCTCGCCGTATCTGCAGCGCAACGTGTAAAACAGCCATTTTGCGCAGCACCTGCATCAAAATGCTCTATTTTACAGCCTGTTTCGCATAGCGTGTGTTTAAGATCACAGTTAGCTTGTGCCTGTATGCTGGTGAAAGAGGTAAATAAACACGCTGAAATAAGCAAAGCCTTGCGTAAGGATGGAGCAAGCACTGCAAAAGTGTGAGACATACAACACCTAAACAAGAAAAGAGGAAAATAGAGACTTTTTGCTGGTATGCAAAAAGCACCTTGCGTTCTAGTGTGCCTATTTCGTTGCGGAAGATCGAGCAATAAATTGATTGATCTAAAGGTTTGTAAAAGAATATCAACGGGCAAGCGCTTGTATTTGTATCTAAAACCCTCTAGATTGCGCTTTTTTTATAGTCTGATAAAGGAAGCGAGCATGTTAAACGTCAATGAGTATTTTGAAGGTCGTGTAAAATCTATCGCTTTTACTAATAGCCAAGGGGTTGCCACCGTGGGCGTTATGGAACCGGGTGATTATGAGTTTTCCACGGCAAAAGCGGAAATCATGCAAGTGGTCAGTGGTGCTTTAAGCGTGCGTTTGCCTGAACAAGAAGATTGGCAAACTTTCGCTGCGGGTAGCCGTTTTGATGTGCCTGCCAATAGCCGTTTCCAAGTGCAAATCAGTGAGCAAAGTGCTTATTTATGCTATTACTTGGATGAAGCCGACGCCTAATGCGTTGTGGGGGCTAAAGGATCTAGCCCTAAATCTGCCAAAAGCTTACTCAAGCGAATCAAAGGTAGCCCAATCAGTGTGTTGGGGTCCTCACCTTCTAAGCGTTCAAATAAACAAATCCCTAAACCCTCAGATTTAAAACTACCCGCACAATCTAAAGGCCGCTCCTTCGCAACATAGGTTTGTATTTGTGTGGGGCTTAAGGTGCGAAAATACACAGTAAAATGCTCGACACAAGTATAAGTTTGTGTGTCTCTTTGATCATAAACACATAAACCTGTGTAAAAGACGACACTGCGCCCCTGTAAACGTGAAAGCTGCTCTATAGCTGCTTGTTCTGTGTGAGGTTTGCCAAGAAGATGATATTTGCCTTGAGCATCCTGGTAAGTTGCTAACTGATCTGAGCCAATAACAAGTGCAGGATGCCCTGTATGTTGTTCTGCCACAGCCAGTGCTTTTTGTAACGCAAGATGCTGAACTAAGGCTGGCGCACTGGCTCCCTCAGGTAGACTTTCGTCAATTTTGGGAGCTTGGCTAATAAAAGGTAATTGCAGCTTTTGTAACAGACTTTGTCGATAGGGAGAACTAGAAGCTAAAATCAGTAAAGGTAAAGACATAACAAATTCCTGTCATCACAGCAAACTTAAGGTATAATGCGCGCCAGCTTTGTAGCCAACGAGCTTGTGAAGCCTTGATGCATGGGCTGTTAATTCCTTTTATAAAGGTGACTTTATAAAGGCAACAGCTTTTCTTTGACACAACCGCCTCTTGTGCCTATTATTGCGCCCCTATGTTTACTGAGCAACTTCCCCTCAGGGTTGATCCCTACAAAATGGCAAAAGCTGCAAGTGAGTTTCAAACTAGCTTATCACTTGCTGATTTGACTCGTGTTGCTGAGTTGTTAACCCATACGCAAGGTGTGTTAACACTGCAGCTCAGCTTTGCTATCGATCCCCAGGGTATTCGTACGATCAGTGGTCACATTCAAGGTGAGGTAGAAGTACTTTGCCAGCGCTGCTTGCAGCCTATGCCTTGGACACTCGATAGCGAGTTTACTTGGGGTATTGTCCATCAGGATGCGGATGCAGCAAATTTACCGCGTGCTTATGAACCTGTGGTACTCGAGGGGGAAGAATTAGAACTCTTACCCGTGCTCGAAGATGAGGTCATCTTAAGCTTGCCACAAGCGCCTTATCACAAGGCCGGTGACTGTAAACTGGATTTATCTCAGGTGCATGTTGAAGAAACTGCTTCCAAGGCAGCACCTAGCAAAGAAAATCCCTTTAGCGTACTGAAAAAACTTAAGCAAAAACACTAGGCTTAAGTGGCCGTCCTGATTTATTAGGAGAATTATCCATGGCAGTTCAACAAAACCGTAAAACTCGTTCTAAGCGCGGTATGCGTCGTTCACATGATGCCCTGACTGCAGCGAACATTTCTGTCGATGCGACCAGTGGTGAAATGCACCGTCGTCACCATGTGACTGCGGACGGTTTTTACCGTGGTCGTAAAGTGATCGATAAAGACGCTGAGTAAATACGTCTTAGGACGTAAGCGTGTTTGACCATCGCCTTGTATGCTGATTCGTATAGCCATAGATGCGATGGGTGGGGACTTCGGTCCCCATATTACCCTCGCTGGCAGTCTCATTGCACTGCAGCACCATCCCCAGTTACATCTTGTTCTTGTCGGTGATCTTAAGCAATTAGCACCTCTACTCGAACACTTATGCCAGCAAGCGCCTTGGGCGCCTCAAGCGAGTGCTTTAAAAGCCCGTTTAAGTTTTCATCATGCCCCTGATGCAATTAGTATGCAGGATCCACCTGCACACGCTTTGCGTACACGTAAGCATTCTTCTATGCACTATGCATTACACTTATTGGCTGCCAATGAGGTGCAAGCTTGTGTTAGTGCAGGTAATACAGGTGCTTTGATGGCAATCAGTCGTCATATTGTGAAAACTTGGCCACAAATAGAACGTCCCGCAATCTCTACAGCCATTCCAACCCTTAATGGTCACTGCCAAATGTTGGATTTAGGCGCTAATATCAGCTGTGAACCCAAACACTTGTTAGAGTTTGCTTTAATGGGGTCTTTATTGACGCAAGCAGTGGATGAAATTCCGCAGCCGCGTGTTGCCTTGTTGAATGTGGGAGCAGAAGCGACTAAAGGGACTGTTTCGGTCAAACAAGCCGCTCGTTTATTGGCAGCGCACCCAGCAATTAACTATACCGGTTATGTCGAAGGGAAAGATATCTTCCGTGGTTGTGCGGATGTGATTGTGTGTGATGGCTTTGTGGGCAATATTGCGCTAAAAACTAGCGAAGGCTTAGCACAAATGTTAATCGAGCGTTTACAAAATATTTTTGCACAAAATCTCTATCGGCGTTTATTAAGCCTGATGGCGCGTCCTGTATTGGCCCAACTCAAACAACAGATGGATCCAGTACGTTACAATGGTGCTAGTTTGCTCGGTTTAAAAGCTTGTGTGATTAAAAGTCATGGTGAGGCGAGTGCGCGTGGTTTTGCTTATGCAATTGCACGTGCAATGAGTGAGTACCAGTTGCAAATTCCGCAACGTTTAGCACAACTGCCTGATTTGGGCTTAGAATGAATCCTTAAATTTGTTGACAATTTGCGGTTTTTTTACGCTTTTATCTTCAAAGTATGGTAAAATCAACGCGTTTTAATACAGATTTCATCTTTAGTCATCTGGCTGAGCAGGGTATCAATATCAGCTAGATCTTTGATAATAAAAGGGGTAGTTATGACAAAATCCCTGGCTTTTTTATTCCCCGGACAAGGCTCTCAGCATCTTGGTATGTTGTCCGAGCTTTCAGAGCGCTATGCCGTCGTGCGTACTAGCTTTGAGGAAGCCTCCGATGCGATGGAATATGACCTTTGGCAATTGGTACAAGAAGGGCCACTTGATCTTTTAAACGCGACGCAATATACCCAACCTGCCTTATTAACGGCAAGTGTAGCTGTATGGCGCGTTTGGCAAGAGCTAGAAGGCCATCGTCCGGCTTATATGGCTGGGCATAGCTTAGGCGAATACAGTGCGCTTGTGTGCAGTGGTGCTTTAGATTTTGCTGCAGGTGTTCGTTTGGTACACTTGCGCGGCCAAGCCATGCAAGCTGCTGTCCCTGCTGGTGAAGGTGCTATGGCAGCCATTTTAGGTCTAGAAGACCAGCAGGTCCAAGCTGCCTGTGAAGAAGCGTCTCAAGGTGAAGTTGTGGCCGCAGTGAATTATAATGCGCCTGGGCAAGTTGTGATTGCTGGCAGTAAAAGTGCGGTAGAACGTGCCATAAGTGCGTGTCAGGTACGTGGTGCTCGTAAAGCTATGCCTTTGCCTGTGAGTGTCCCTTCTCACTGTGCTTTGATGCGACCTGCCGCTGAGCGTGTGGCGCAGGCATTAGCAGAAATCACTTTTGAAGAGCCAAGAATCCCAGTGGTACAAAATGTGGATGCGCAGGCACACACGCAGCCACAGGTGTTAAAAGATAATGTATTGGCGCAACTGTATAGCCCTGTGCTTTGGTCAAAAAGTGTTAGTCTGATGACTGAACAAGGGGTGAATACCTTGATTGAGTGTGGGCCTGGCAAGGTACTTGTGGGTTTAGCTAAACGCATCCATAAGCCTGCGAAAGCCTTAGCGATGAATGATTCTGAATCGGTAGCTGCCGCATTAGAATTAACCCG
The DNA here is from genome assembly GCF_900108915.1 of Allopseudospirillum japonicum. GTDB lineage: Bacteria > Pseudomonadota > Gammaproteobacteria > Pseudomonadales > Halomonadaceae > Pseudospirillum > Pseudospirillum japonicum. Next base: position 238,202 of record NZ_FNYH01000001.1, on the reverse strand, counting down.
TATGCACTAATTGAATAATAAAAAGGATGCATCATGAGTCAACCAGTCGATCAACAACCGCTTGCCGGCAAAATCGCCTTAGTCACAGGCGCAAGCCGCGGCATTGGTCGTGCCATTGCTTATGAGTTAGGACGTTTAGGTGCACAAGTCGTAGGTACAGCGACCAGTGCGCAAGGCGCACAAGCGATTCAAGAAGGTTTAGCTGAACAAGGTTATGCTGGTTGGGGACGTGAACTTAACGTGACCGACAGTGCAAGTATTGAAGCTTTAATCAAAGAAATTACGCAAGAACTTGGCCCAGTACAGATTCTAGTCAATAATGCAGGGATCACTCGTGATAACCTGTTAATGCGTATGAAAGATGACGAATGGGATTCGATTTTGGATACGAATCTAAAATCTATTTATCGTGTATCTAAAGCCTGCTTGCGTGGTATGACGAAAGCACGTTGGGGCCGGATTATTAATATTAGCTCTGTTGTTGCCTCCTCTGGTAATGCAGGGCAAACCAACTATGCGGCTGCTAAAGCGGGTTTGGAAGGTTTTACGCGCTCTTTAGCGCGCGAAATTGGCGCACGTGGTATCACTGTTAACGCCGTCGCGCCTGGATTTATCGCTACAGATATGACGCATGTTTTGCCAGAGGCACAAAAACAAGCTTTATTAGCGCAAATCCCTGCAGGACGTTTAGGCCAACCTGAAGAAATCGCAGCTGCTGTTGGTTTTTTAGCAGGTGAACCAGCCGCTTATATCACAGGTACCTGTTTGCATGTCAACGGTGGCATGTACATGAGCTAAGTAAATTTCTGGATAGCATCTTAGCCCTGCTGTAAAATGCCGCTGGGCTAAGCTGAATCTAGCTTAAGGCAGTCCTGTCAACACAGGACTATCCTAAAAAGTCACATGTCTTCACTGCACTTTTGCTTGGTTCTGGTCATTTAAAGAACACAGAAGAAAAAGTGGTCGCAGTGAGCAAGGTGCAAACCCCCGTATAGCATTGCTTACGGTTTCGTGATCTAGGAGTATAAAATTACTATGAGTACCATCGAAGAGCGCGTAAAAAAGATTGTTGCTGAGCAGCTAGGTGTTAAAGAAGAAGAGATTCAAAACAGCTCTTCTTTTGTTGACGATTTAGGTGCTGACTCTTTGGATACTGTAGAGCTGGTGATGGCTTTAGAAGAAGAGTTCGAGACGGAAATTCCTGACGAAGAAGCAGAGAAAATCACCACAGTACAAGAAGCAATCGACTACATCCTCAAGCACGAATAAAAGAGTATCAGGATTTAAGCTGAGTGCGTGTCCTGAGATTCTGCTAAATCTAAATGTCTGTATAAGACAAGATTTAGATGCCACACAGCCGCGCTAATCCTTATATTGGCGCGGTTTTTTTTGAGCCTTTAGACGTTCAGGGTCTTTAAAAATAAAGGCCATGTTTTATTAAAATCTGTAACAAAATCAAAGTGATAGCCCAATGCTACCCGCTTGGAGGAAAAAGAAGAATGCCACGTAAAAGGGTTGTAGTCACAGGTTTAGGGTTAGTCACCCCCCTAGGTAATGATGTCAATACCACATGGGAGGGGATTGTCGCCGGCCGTAGTGGAATTGCACCAATTGAGCATTTCGATGCAAGCAAGTTTAGTACCCGTTTTGGTGGACAGATCAAAGATTTTGATATTGGCGCTTACCTACCTGTAAAAGATGCGCGCAAAATGGATTTGTTTATTCAATATGGCATTGCCGCAGCCTCACAAGCGATTTTTGATGCAGGTTTGGAGTGCACACCAGAAAATGCGGATCGGATAGGCGTTGCCATCGGTTCTGGTATTGGCGGTTTGCCTATGATTGAAAAAAATCATCAATTATTAGAGCGTTCCGGTCCGCGTAAAATTTCGCCCTTTTTCGTGCCAGGTTCCATTATCAATATGATTTCTGGGAACTTAGCGATTAAATACGGTTTTCGTGGCCCTAATATTGCCATTACAACCGCTTGTACAACAGGTACCCATAATATTGGTTACTCGGCACGTACGATTGCTTATGGTGATGCTGATGTCATGGTATGTGGTGGTGCAGAAATGGCGACAACTCCCCTTGGATTAGGCGGATTTGCGGCAGCACGTGCTTTATCGACACGTAATGAAGATCCTTGTGCAGCTAGTCGCCCTTGGGATAAAGACCGCGATGGTTTTGTCTTGGCTGACGGTGCAGGCGTGGTTGTTTTAGAAGAATATGAGTATGCCAAAGCACGGGGTGCGCGCATTTATGCCGAGCTGGTTGGTTTTGGTATGAGTGATGATGCTTATCATATGACAGCGCCACCGGAAGACGGTCGTGGTGCTGCCGCTGCGATGGCGAATTGTTTGCGTGATGCGCAAATTAATCCAGAAGTGGTGGACTATATCAATGCGCATGGCACCTCGACACCTGCAGGCGATATCGCAGAAAGCCAAGCCGTTGAGCGTGTTTTAGGCTCAGCTGCACAAAAAGTTGCTGTTAGCTCCACTAAATCTATGATTGGCCACTTATTAGGGGCAGCTGGTGCAGTAGAAGCCGTGTTTTCTGTGTTGGCAATTCGTGATCAAGTTGCACCGCCTACAATTAATTTAGAGACACCAGATGAAGGCTGTCGTCTAGATTATGTACCGCATCAAGCACGTTCGATGAAAATTGATTATGCTCTATCCAATTCCTTTGGTTTTGGTGGTACAAACGGCAGCTTGCTTTTCACCAAGCTGTAAAGTGCACTTAAGATAGCCTGTCTTCTCGAGTATTGGCTTGCGGAAGACAGTGCATTGCGCCTACTTATGCAACAGACAAAGCCACAACAAAATACGCCTACGCTAGGTTGGTTTGATGGTCAGCCGTTAGAAACCTATGGAGGGGAGCTGACACAAGTTTTGCTTGCAAGTCGTAGTTTGGCGTATGGCGAATCTCTCTTTGAAACCATGCGCCTTATCAAAGGCCAAGTGCCCTTATGGCCTTTGCATCAGGCACGCTTGCTCACAGGTGCTCAAGCTTGGGGATATACTATTTCGCCCCAGCAAATTGCGGATATTGAGCAGCAGGTCATTGAGTTTAGTCAGCAAGAACCACATGCTGGTATTTTAAAATTAAGTCTATTACGTTTAGAAACTGCTGCAGGTTATGTGCAATCAACACAGAAACCTTGGCATATTTGGTTACAAAAGCGTGCTTTTGTGCCCGAGCTTGCCCCCTATCAGCACGGTATCCAAGCAGGGATTAATGAATATCTCCTTCCACAGATGCATACGCCTTTAACAGGTGCTAAGCATGGGAATCGTGCACATCAGATCTTGGCGCGTCAAACTTGGCAATCACTGTGGCAAGAAGCCGTGTTAATTGACCAAGCAGGCTATTTACTAGAAGCCAATAGCCGTAACCTTTTTTGGTGGTCGCAAGATCATTTATATAGTCCCCAAATTACCAGTGATGCTGTCCATGGTGTGTTTAGTCGCTACCTTACACAGCAGGGTTATGCGCCGACCTATGTACGCCAACCGTGGCAGGTATTAGCACAAGCGCAAAGCGTTTTTGTTGCCAATAGTGTGCAAGGTATTTGGCCTGTGGCTAGCTTACAAACTCCCGAAGGGCAATATCTTTATGCAAGTGATGATGCGCCAACCCGCCAACTTATGCGCGACCTACACCCTAAATTAGGTCTGCCAAGCTAGGACACGAGGATTTGGCTTCATGTTGATACGACTTGTGCTATATCTTGTGGCTCTATGTGCTGCATTTTTGACAGGCTTGAGTGCTCTGGTGTTAGTTGGTATGCAAGCCTTACACCAACCTTTAGCGCTCTCAGGAGCCACAACTTATGAGGTACCTGCAGGGACGAGTTTACAGACTTTAGTCGATGAACTTACGCAAGAACAGATCCTACAACAAGGATGGGCTCTAGTTGCTTGGGCGCGTTTACAAGACCAGGCCACGCAAATTAAAGCCGGAGAATACCAGCTAGAGGTTGGTTTAACGCCCTATCAGTTACTTGCTAAACTGATTCAAGGCAGTCAGATTAACCATCAAGTCACTTTTCCAGAAGGCTGGAATTTTAACCAGCTGCGTCAAGAATTGCGTAAGCATGCGCGTTTACAGCAAAAATTATCCGAACTAGACGATGCTGAAGTCATGGTTGCTTTGGGTGTACCTGGAGTCCACCCAGAAGGTCGCTTTTTCCCAGATACTTATTACTATCACAAAGGGATGAGTGATCTACAAATTTTACAACAAGCCTATGCGCGGATGCAGAAAATTCTCGCGCAGGAGTGGGCGCAAAGAGCAGATAATTTACCTTATGCTTCAGCACAAGAAGCTTTGATTATGGCCTCAATTGTAGAAAAAGAAACGGGTGTGGCCTATGAGCGTCAGCAAATTGCCGGCGTGTTTGTGCGTCGTTTACAAAAAGGAATGCGTTTACAAACGGATCCTACAGTTATTTATGGTTTAGGTGAGGCTTATCAAGGTAACCTTACACGCAAACATCTACGCCAGCCTACACCTTATAATACCTATGTGATTGATGGTTTGCCGCCAACACCGATTGCTATGCCGGGGCAGGGTGCGATTCATGCCGCTTTAAATCCAGCGGATGGGAACACACTCTATTTTGTCGCACGTGGTGATGGGACGCATTATTTTTCAGTGACTCTAGAAGAACATAACCGCGCAGTTGCTAAGTATCAAATCTATAAAAGACGCGCGGATTATCGCTCCTCTCAGGCAATACAGGACTAGCTTAGCCATGTGCAAAGGCAAATTTATTACCCTGGAAGGGGCAGAAGGTGTGGGAAAAAGTACACAAGCACAAAGCTTGTGTGCTTGGTTACAAGCTCAAGGGATAGAAGTCATCTATACACGTGAGCCAGGAGGAACACCGTGTGCTGAACGCTTGCGTGCTTTGTTGCTCAGTCAACACGAAGGTGAAGATTGGTTGCCGCTGAGCGAGTTGCTTTTGATGTTTAGTGCACGCCATCAACACTTAGAACATAAAATCATTCCTGCATTAAAACAGGGAACTTGGGTCGTGTGTGATCGATTTACAGACGCTACTTACGCTTATCAAGGCGGGGGCCGAGGTTTAGATCAAGCAGTCATTAAGCAACTAGAAACTTGGGTGCATGCACACCAGCAGCCAGATTTAACACTGTGGTTAGATTTGGCACCTGAAATTGCCCATCAGCGTTTGCAAACGCGTGGTACAAGTGACCGCTTTGAACGCCAAGATCAAACTTTTTTTGCACGTGTGCGCGCGATCTATGCACAAAGAGCTGAGATGTTTCCTGAACGCATTCATCGGATTGCTGCACAAGGTACACAAGCAGAAGTGGCCGCTCGTATTCAAGCCTGTTTACGTCCCTATTTGCTGGATGAGGAGGCGATTTAATGGATATTCCTGCACAAGTGTTGCCTTGGCAACAAGATATTTGGCAACACTGGCAACAACAAAAAGCGCGCCAACGTTTACCCCATGCTATTTTGTTAACAGGGATACCCGGAGTCGGTAAACGCCAGCTTGCATTGGCATTTGCACAAGCTTTGTTATGTCAACAAGTGCAAAGTGACGGTCAAGCTTGTGGACATTGTAGTCAATGTCACCTAGTCACTCATCAGCAACATCCTGATTTGCATTGGATACAACCAGAGCGTGAAGGCGGTGGGATTTTAATTGATGCCATGCGCCAATTGAGACAAGAAGTCAACCAAAGTGCGCAGCAAAGCGGATATCGTCTTTTTATCCTAGCGCCTGCTGAGGCGCTTAATACTTATGCGGCTAACGCTTTATTAAAAAGTTTAGAGGAACCAGGCGCTGCAACCTTATTTATTTTAATTAGTGATCAAAGCGCACGTGTACTTCCAACAATAAAAAGCCGCTGCCAACATTGGCAAGTCAAAACGCCCGCAGCAGACATGGCCTTGGCTTGGTTGGCAAAAGTGAAAAACTGGCCTCCTGAACAAGCGAAGATGGCTTTACGTCTGGCATCTGGTGCCCCCTTGCAAGCAGTAGATTGTTTAGATACGGATTATCAACAACATAGGCAAGCATTTTTTAATGCTTTAGATCATCTACTGAAAGGTTTTTTAGCGATTCAAGCCGCGCATACGTTACAAACTTGGTCTTTAGAAGCCAATTTACAACTGTATTTAAGTTGGCTGAAGGACACACTGGTTTACCAAATGACGCAAGAAACAAACAGGCTTCGTCATTTAGACCAAGTTCATTTAATCCAAGAAAGTGCTGTTTTGCTGACAAGGTTACAGATATTCAAATTATATCAGTTAGGTATTCAGCTTAGCCGTCAAGTACAAAATAAAACCAACCCGAATAAAGCTTTATTATTAGAAACGCTATGGTTGCAAAGTGCACATTTATTAAAAGCAGAGAATAACCAAAATTCTTTGGTACCAGGTTACCTGTTTTTATCCCACTAATGATGTATCAATATTTCTGGAGGTCAGTATGCAAAAGCGCCTTAGATTTATCGGTATATTGATATGCATTATTTTAAGTGTTTTTTTTTATGGGATATTTCCTATCTCAATGCCTGAAGAAAAAATAACGACGGCACTCACACCTGTACGCCTGCAATTAAACTGGGTTCCTAATCCACAATTTGCGGGTATTTATATTGCGCAAGCAAAAGGATTTTATCGTCAACGTGGAATCCAATTAGAAATTAATCCATATGATGAACAAGTAGCCGTACATGAACATTTATACCGTGGGCGTGCAGATTTTGGTATTGATGGCACGGATCAAGTCTTACAAGCGCGCCATCAAGGACAAGATTTAGTTGCAGTCGCTGCAATTTTTCGCTTAAACCCTGCTGCTTTTGCTTCACGAAAAAAAGATGCTATTGAACATCCGCAAGATTTAAAAGGAAAACGTATAGGTGTTTTACCTGATAATACCCGGACCATTTTAGAAGCTTTAATGCGTGCCTATCATATTCAAATATCTGATGTAGAACTTATTCCTTATGGGTATGACCTTCAATCCTTACGCGAGCATAGGTTAGATGTTGTACCTATTTATATTTTTGATGAGCCTTATATTTTTGCTCAGCAAAACATGGATATTAATATCCTGCTGCCTCAGGATTATGGTATTGATTTATATGGAGATGCTTTAATTGTCAGTCAGCATCTTTTACAAAAAAATCGAGAATTAGTGGCCTCTTTCGTGCAAGCTAGCTTACAAGGTTGGCGTTATCTGGTACAACATCCCAAAGAAGGTTTAGAAATCCTGCCCAAATATCTGCATCCAGATTATCGTGATCCAGGATATTTGACTTTTATGCTAAAAAATATGTTACCTCTAGTGCATACGGGCTATGACACACTCGGTTGGATGAAGCTAGAAGCTTGGCAACGTGCTGCACAAATTCTAGCTGCACAAAATAAGATTCCGCTGTTAAAAGATCAAGAGTTAAAAGCGGCTTATACTAATCAATTTTTAATTGAATAAGGGCAGCTTCATGATAAATCTAACTGCTTGGTTTTTTAGGAAATGCTGGCCTCAACCTAGTTTTCGTAATTATCTTATTACTTGGTTTTTACTTATTAGTATCTTGCCGCTCTTAACTTTAAGTGGTGTCGTCTACTTATTGGGAAAAGAGGCTTTATTGGATCAGCAAAAAGATTATTTAAGAGCACTTAATCATAGTAAAAATCAATTATTACAAGAGTGGGATGGACATCTACAGCAAATCTTAGAGCATATAGCACTTTCGAAAAGTATTCGCACAGACTTTGAAGTTTATGCGAAGCAAAAAGAGCTACAAGCTTACCAAGCTCTAAGTCAAGATTTTATTCAAAGGGTGGAGCATTATCAGGGAAATGGTTTCTTTGAAGTGTTTGCCATGAATACTCAAGGGGAAATATTAATTTCTAGTGACAAGCGTCAACAAAGCAAGCTCAAACAAAATCGACCTTATTTTACTGAAGGATTAAAAGGGCGTTATCGGCAAAATATTTATCATTCTTTAACCTTGGGTGAAGCGGCTATGACCTACAGTACGCCCCTTTATCATGTACGAAAAGAAAATCAAGTATTAGGTGTGATCTCAGGGCGAATTGATTTAAATTACTTAAATAATCTGACAGAGAATCCAAATACACCACATACAAAAACTTACTTGGTTAATCGTTATAATTTGATTGTAACTCAGAACTTGGCTGCAGCACCTAGCTTATTACAAGAATCAACACACAGTGAAGCTGTGCATCAGTGCTTACAACAAAAAAGCGGTATTGCTAGTTATGTTAATCATCAAGCCCAAATGAGTTTGGGAGCCTATCAATGGTTGCCTAATTTAGAATTATGCTTATTAACTGAGCGCCCTATGGCACAAGTACTAGCACCGATTCATAGATTTGCTGCTTTGTTAGTCGCTTTTGTTTTAATGCTATTAGGTTTATGTTTACCACTAGGTTGGCTAGTTGCACAGCGTTTAAGTGCTGCAATTCATGCATTAGTACAAGCTACTGAGCAAATTACCCAAGGGCAACTAGTTGATGTACAAGTGAATACACATCGCAAAGATGAAATAGGGCGTTTAGCACGTGCATTTAATACTATGGTGCAACATATAGAGCAGCATAACTTACATGCGCGTAACCAGTTCCATGAGCTAGAAAAATCACGTTTGCAAGCAGAACAAGCAAGTCGTAGTAAATCAGAGTTTCTTGCAACTATGAGCCATGAAATTCGCACGCCTATGCATGCAATTCTAGGTATTATAGCTTTATTACAAGAAACTGATCCGCTGACAGATGAACAAAAGCAACTCTTACATACAGGAGAACAAGCAGCCAGCCAATTACTGACTTTACTCAGTGATTTATTAGATATGTCTCGTTTGGATGCAGGGCGTATGCGTTTGCTCAATCACCCTATACATTTACCTGAAATGACCAAGGAAATTCACTCATTATTTAATATTAAAGCGCAGCAGAAAAGAATAGAGCTGAGTATGATTCTGGACCCTCAATTACCAGAGATGGTCTTGGGTGATAGCGCAAGGTTACGACAGATTCTAATTAATTTAATTGATAACGCAATTAAATTTACTGAAAAAGGGCATGTGGTTTTAGAAATACGTTTATTAGATATAGGTATGGAAAGTGTCAGCTTATTTTTCCAAGTGTCTGACACAGGTTCAGGAATTAGCCAATCGCAACAAAGAGATATTTTTGAGCTCTTTCAACAAGGGGATGCATCTTGTAGTCGTAAACATGGCGGAACTGGGCTAGGGTTGGCAATTGCACAGGGTTTAGTACGTGCGATGGGCGGTGAAATTAAAGTAGACTCGGAACTGGGCCATGGCAGCCGCTTTAATTTTACCCTAGCCTTAAAATGTCCTAAATAGCACTAGTGTGTTTGGATGAGTGAAATTAACCGTAAACGACCACGAGTATTAGTTTTTGTATAAATATTGGAGGCGTGCGTTTTGACAGTGTTCACGCTAATATTAAGTTCTTTCGCAATTTCTTCATAAGTTCTAGATGTGAGCAGATAAGTAAATACTTCGACTTCACGTGCAGATAGATTGAAATCTTTGTTCAGCTGATGAGCATCGATACGGATTTTTTGTACAGCCTCTTGTGATACTGGCTTCATTTTTCTTTTACTCCCTGTCTGGGTAGCATCAGTTAATTGTTGATCAAACTGTTTTTGTAATAAAAAATATTCTTGCAAACAAGGACTCGATTTGACTTGGTAATAAGATTTTTTGAGTGCTTTGATTGAGAGGCGTCCTGCATAGAATTTAATTAACTGGCTATACCAAAAATCCTCACAGTCCTGAATAAATTTTAAAGGAATGCTTGTCTCGGCAAAGTGCTTGAACAAGGGTGAATCTAAGTGTAAGTTGCCTGTGATTTGCATTAAACGATAATAGGGTGGCAAAAAACTTGGCTGCATCCAGCCTTGTTTAAAGTCTAGCACTTTTAGCTTTTCATATAATAAGGCTTCTTGTTTTTGGAAGTTTTCTAAATCACCTTGGCAGGCATACATATAGAACTGTGCGTACATAAAAAATAAGTGATGTCTAGACTGGTCTGTCTCCGTATCTATTTTATTTAAAGCTTCTTGTACTAGGTGAACTCCCTCGTGGCAATCAGGACGCCAAAGATTGGCAACCCCCCAAGTTAATTTGATCATGGTTTTTAGTTTAGGATTAATAAGATGATTTTGCTGTGCACGCGCATACATAGAAGCAGCGGTTGGATAATCATCTAATACAGCATAACTCAAAATACTAAACATATTGGCATAGGTAGCAATGAGCCAATGCTGACTTTTGATAGATTCTAAGTAACAAAGATAATATTGGTTGGCAGCATAAGAAAACTGCCCTATCAACATTTTTTCATGGCTTATTAAAAGGAGATAATCTGGATAGCTGGGATGTGCTTCAGTGAATATTTTGTTACGCACTAAGGGAGTAACGCGCGTATGGGCTTCAAACCGGTTATGGCACATACGGTTGGCTAGGCTTAAGCAAATTTGTAAATCAATATTATGATCTGGATTCTCCCCTTGTTTTGCCAGTAGGGTATGAGCTAGATCTAAATAGAGAATGCTTTCATGTGGTGCACCTAACGTGATTAAATTTCTCGCAATGACTAAACAAATATGTGGAGTATGATACATATATCCTGTAGGTAAAGATTCTAATAAACGACGTATCTCAGCACTCTTGCCACTGCGATATAAGCCGATAGATAAATTTACAATGAGTTTTTCAATTTGCTGATTAGTTTTACATAAACTAATTAATAAATTGACTTCAGAAATTTGAATATGTAAGCCCAACCACATAAGCTGTTGAGGATTTTCTAAAATAGACTCTAAAAAATGTTGGCGAATTTTACATAAATCTTGTTTTTCTAGTGGAGCATCAAGTATTAGCGTTTGCTGAAAGTTTGTTAAACAAGTTGTGTCTTGACTAATTTTAAAAATATTTTTGACGAGATCAACACCAAAGTACTCATTAACAGCGGGCGCAAATTTCAGCGGAAATTCTCCAAATAACTTGAGTAAAAATAAGCTGGTTAAATCCTGTTCATCTGTGGGTGGATGAATTTTGCTGATGCGAATGACCATAATAACAAGATTCCACTAGTTAAAAAGTAAGACTTTTTGACAATTAATAAATTTTACTAAATTTTCTAGAGGTTGTGGTTTTGCATAATAATATCCTTGCAATTCATCGGCTTCTAAGAATTTAGCAATATGATGATGATCTAAGTTTTCAATACCTTCGACAACAATTTTATCGTTCACAGCGCGTATCATATTCACAATCGCTTTGAGCATAGAGAATTTACTAGACTCTTGATCCACCATTAAAAGCAAAGAACGGTCTAGTTTGACATAATCAAATTTAATTTTAGTTAAATAAAGAATGGAAGAGTAGCCAGTACCAAAGTCATCAAGCGCGACTTTAAGACCAGCACGCCGCAAGGTATAAATTAATTGGCGGCTGGTTTTTTGATCTTCTAAAAGGGCAGTTTCTGTTAGTTCGACTTCAAATAAAAAAGGTTCTAAGCTAGAAGCTTTCACCTTGTCAATGATCTCATCTACAAAAGCTTGATTAAGTTGCAGAGCTGAAATATTAAAAGAAGTACGAATAAAAAACCTTGCTGAACTAGACTGGTCTGTAGATTAATCACTTGGTCTAAAATCCAGCGTCCAAGAAGATGGATATGTCCTGAGCGTTCCGCAATAGGAATAAAATCCATCGGAGGAATAAAACCAAATTCCTTATTTTTCCAGCGAATTAATAACTCAAGACTGTGAAATTCATGCGTTACTGAATCAAGACGTGGTTGGAAATGGAGTTCCAAGCCTTGAAATTGTGCAGCTTGCAGTTCATCTAAGGCTTGTAAGATAGAAATCTCGTATAAGCGCTTTTGTAAAATATGACGATCTTGGCTGTTTAAGTGTTTTTGTGGTAATGGCATAGAATTGAGCACAGGCACAAAGTAGACAAAATAAATACACACGCTTGTTGGTAAGCGCTGGATCCCTGTGCTGGCGAAAGCAAGGCTGTTAACAAAAAAAGTATGTTGAAAAGGAATCAGCTCATCTTGAAGTCTTGCTTGCTGAAGAAGCGGCCGAGTCACTTGCACAATATTTTGCAGCCCTGAACAGGTTTGTAAGTTAGCATATTCTGGGCCAAGTGCGTTAATCATGGCTTGGCTTAATTGCACAACTTGATGATCAAGGACCACACAAAAGCAGTACTCTCGGCTGAATTCATTAATTAAGCAATGCGCTTCTAGCGGAACATTCATTTTTATTCCTTAAAAATCAGTTGATTATATTTTTGGCAAATTTAGGCGCCAAGATACAAAATTACACCTTGAAGCGTGCCACAATATTTTGTAATTGCTGATTTAAGTGAATAAGAGACTGGTTGCTGGCTTGGGCTTGCGCACTTAAATGGTGCGTATATTCTAGGTGAGTGTGTACTTGGGCAATATGCTGACTCACTTCTTGTGTGACTGCGCTTTGTTGTTCCGCCGCGCTGGCTGTTTGCGTGTTATATTCAACAATGGATTCCATACGTTTTTGCGTCTCTCGCATTGTTTGGTAGGCATCTTCGCTCGCCTCTTTACCTTGTTGTGCACCCGCTAGCGTCGTTTCCATCATGCCCAAAACATCTTCGACAATATCGCGAAACTCGTTCAAGGTATTGGCAATATCTTCCACTGAACTTTGTGATCTTTGAGCCAGTGTGCGTACTTCATCCGCTACGACGGCAAAGCCTCGGCCGGCTTCACCTGCGCGTGCAGATTCAATGGCAGCATTTAAGGTCAGTAAATTGGTTTGATCTGCAATTGCATTAATATCCGCTAAAATATCGCCAACACGTTGATTCGCCTGACTTAACCCTTGAATGCGTGCGCTGGCCTTTTGCATGAGTTGACTGGCTTGTACTGCACCTTCGACATTAGCGTGAATCACAGCAGCACTTTTACTGACCAAGGTGGCAACTTCTTGCGCACTTCGCATAGAATCTTGGGCATTCTGCGCCACTTGGTTCGCGCTTGCGGCTAATTCCTCAACCGCAGCAACACTTTGGTTGAGTGTCATTTGGTTTTCTTCTAAAGCACGGTGGCTTTCTTGGATATGGCTGTGGGTTGTTTGTATTTTGTCATCCACTTGATCACAAGTATCGATAGTATGCTGAGTGCTTTCTTGTAGCCCTGCAATAAAAGTATTTAACCAGCGAATAGCATGACCAATTTCATCTTGGCTTTGAATCGGCAAACGTTGGGTTAAATCGCCATCCCCTTGAGCTAAATCGCGTAAAGCATGTACCATACTATGTAAAGGCCGTGTTAAATAACGTACTAAAATAACAATCAGGATGCTCGCTATCAATAAACCGATGAAGCCGCTCAACAAGACATTCGTATTTAAATCTTGTGTTTTTTGATTGAGCATGGCTTCTAAAGCATTCACTTTGGAAAAAGCGATGGTTTTATCGAGTTGTACAACGACATACCAAGCCTCCTGCATATTACCAAATTGAATTGGGGTCACCAATTCAAAATATGTTTTGTCATTAGAAGGCGTGGGTGCTTGCTGTTGAACGCCTAATTGATGAACTTGGATTAAATCCTGTGCATATTTTGCAGGTATATTGGCAGAAGTTAAATTCTCACCCAAATATTCTTGATATAAAGTGCTGGCAACTAAATGTTGGTGTTGGCTAATCACACTAATGACGGCTTGATTATTAAAAGTGTTCTGGTTGAGTTTTTGGACTAATCCTTGAATAAAATCTGTTGCCACACTTGCGCCGACCATACCGATGACTTTTTATTTAGCATAAATAGGCGAGGTGATTTTTGTCATTAATTGTTTTTTACCAGCCACCTCATAACGTAAAGGATCTGTGAGGCAATCCTTACCTGTGGTTACTGGGCAGGTATACCAAGGGGATTCCAGCGTTGCTAAATGATCTGTACGTGATTGATAGCCATTAGCGGTTCTTTCTGCCACAGGCAAAAAACGACCTTGTGCATCATGGTTACTAAGGCCACGCCAATTGGCATCCCAACCAATGGCTGCATCTGGTGCCCATTGAGAATAGACATAGGTCCAGTGAGGAAACTTTTTTAAAATCTCAATTTGGGTTTTAGGAATCACGGTACGATTAAATACAGGATCACGATATTCAGAGACTTCCACACTGGCACCAAATAAATAACTCAGTGTGCGTACTGTATCTAAAGCAACTTCTAGTTCGGCTTTAATGCTAGAACCAATTTGAATGGCATTGGCAACAAGGATTTTTTTGAGGTCTTCACGGGTCATTTGTGAGACATGCGTATAAATAGAATCTTTTGTTTTTTCGATGTCTTGACGTACTCCGAGCAAGACCCCCGCAAGAATACAGGCAAGAATAGCTGCAAGGCCGAGACTGAATTTGACATCCAAACTATTAGCACGCATGGGAAGCCCCTTTATTTATGTAGGTTACATATACTTTTAATTGCCGAGTGTGCAATTGCATATATATGTGGACCGAAAGCGGGGCCTACTCTAATAGATCCAACAAAAAAATAGATCACCCGAAAGTACCAAAAGGGCTTTCTGTGTAAATACTGTAAGTAAAATTGATGTTTATCAAAAAAAAGACCCACAAAGGTGGGCCAAATATAGGAAAAAATTGGTCTGCTATTATCTTATGATAGCCTAGTTACGCGATGTAACATACTAGCAAGTTGATGAATTGATTGAGTCTGTTGCTGCAAGGCCTGTTGTGCTTGGGCAACTACGTGGTGAGTTTGGGTTATCCCAGTGAGTAATTGGCTAATCCCTTGGGTCACTGCTTCCACTTCAGTCACGCCCGCACTGGATTGCTGATAGGTATCTTCAGCTAACTGAGTAATTTCTTTGGCACTATGGTCAGAATCAGCGGCTAGCTTACGTACCTCATCGGCTACGACAGCAAAACCACGCCCAGCTTCACCCGCTCTTGCGGATTCAATCGCGGCATTTAATGCTAATAAGCTCGTTTGATCTGCAATCGCATTGATGCTGGCTAAAATATCGGAAATTTTGGTATTAGCAGCTTGTAAATCCTGTATCTTTTCATAAGAAGCCAGCATATGTTGACCTGCACTAGCTGCATTATGACGATGTTGGCATGTTAGTTGATAACCTTGGTTGATACGTTGCGAGGTTTCTTTAATCGCCGTTAACGAGAGACTAGCATTTTCTGCTACTTGACTTGCACTAGTGGCCATTTGCTCTACTGCTGCGGCGCTTTGATCTAAAGCATTTTGATTATTGACTAAGTAAGGCATGGTGGTTTTTTGTGAGTAAATCTTGCGCTTCTTGAGTGGCTTGAATTAAAGCTTGTCCTTGAAGTACACTTGTTTTAACTAAAGTGTGTAAACTAGCTAAAAATTGATTTAAACTTTGGGTGACTTGGCCTACTTCATCCTGTGAATTCACGGGTAAGCGTTGAGTTAAATCCCCTTGACCTTGAGCTAGACAATCTAAAGATGTGACTAAGGATTTTAACGGGCGTGTACTTGCAGGTACTAGGATAAAGCTTATAACTAAGCTTATAGCTAAACAAAAAACCCCTATAAAAAACATTTTAATATCTAAACTTTGTGCAAAATCAACGAGGGTTTGCTCTAAGTTTTGTGCTTCAGCAAAGGCAATTTCTAAGGGTAAACTAGTGACAATATACCAAGGCGTACTCATATTACCTAAATATAAGGGTACGAGGACGCTAATTAATTCTTGGTCTTGATAAAGATAGGCAGCTTGCTGAGATTTCTGTGCTTGTTGATAAAAAATAGCTAGTTTTTGTACATAATCATTGGAGACTTTGGCTTCTTCTAACACTGCACCTAGGGCTTGTGGAAATAAAGTACTAGCAACTAAATGTTTATTTTGGCTAAGAATACTGACATAAGCTTGACCTTGGAAAAATTTCTGATTAAAAGCTTGGGCCTTCTCTTGAATAAATTGTGTTGGGATACTTGCGCCGACCATCCCAGCAATCCCTTGCTGACTAATAATGGGGGTGGTGACTTCCGTCATTAAAGCCATTTGACCACGGATCTTATATTGTAAAGGGTCAGTGACACAGTCTTTCCCTGTGGTAACAGAGCACTGATAATATTTAGCATCATCAGTGAAATTATAAGTGGCACGTGAACGATAAGTACCTTGATGGCGTTCAGCAACCGGTAAAAAACGGCCACTTTCTGTATGATTTACTAAACCACGCCATGCGTGATCCTGGCCGACAGCACCTTCTGGTTTCCACTGTGAATAAACAAATTCCCATTCTGGATATTGTTTTAATATGGCGATTTGTACTTTAGGAATAATCAGGCGATCAAATACAGGATTTTGTTGGTTTTCAACATCTAAACTAGCAGCAAACATTTGCGCCAAAGTACGCATGCTTTGTAAGGGAATTTCCAATTCTCCCTTGATCGCATGAGCAAGACTTTGTGCACTTGCTTGTAAGTGACGTAAGGTGTCTTGGCGCTTCATTTGGGATACTTGCTCTGTAACCTTGGCTTGAGTCTGGTGAGAAATAAAACGTATGCTTAAAAAACTGATCAGCAAGGTCAAACTAATCAGTAAAGTGAGATAAAAGCTAATGCGGCTGGAAAGAGAGCGAAAACGCATACTTGACTCCAAAGACTAAGCTTGTCAGTAAAAGACGCTACTTTAGCCAAGTTGCCTAGCAAAAGGATCACCCAAAAGTACTATTTTGAAGAAAAAATAAAATGTATAGGTATTAGTGAAATAAACTGGGTATACGGATTTAATGGTTGATGGGGCACCTTCACCCCATCAATCTGATACCACCCTCAGATGCTTGATAGATCGACTCCGTAGTTGAGTTCCTCTGCGAAGTCCGGCAGTCCGTAACCGATGGTTTTCTTGTAGAAAGGAGAGACCTTCGCAGTCGGTGCCTTCTTCTTGTGCTTCGTGGTGTAGAGCATTCGTGCCCGCATCACCTCGAAGGAGTAACCGCGCCCTTCACGGTTCTTGTCCTTGGCCAGTCGGTTGATGGACTCCGTGTAAGCGTTGGTGACGGGCATGTCCGTCTCGAAGTAGGTCATGGTCTCTTCGCGCCAGTTTCCCACTGCCCTGACCAGATCGCTCCAGACTTCCTTTTGGCCCTTCGGGATGGTGGCTATCCACTCGTCCAGGGCGGCTTCTGCCTGGAGCCGTGTGGTGGCGTCCCAGATGCCGTAGAAGCGCTCCTTGTGCTCGTAGGCGGCCAGCAGTTGCGGGAACGCGCCTGTCCAGGTCTCCATGATGAGGCGCTCCCGGTCTGAGACTTCGTGAGCGCGTTTCAGCAGGATTTTCCGGTCTCCCTTGAGAGTCCGGCTCTGGGACGGTTTCAGCTCCTTTCTGGAGCCCTTGCGCACTCTCTAGGGCATCGTTGGCCATGCGCACCACATGGAACTTATCGACCACGATACGGGCCTGGGGCAGCACAGCCTTGACCGGTGCCCGGCAGGCCAACATTACCATGCACCCCACGTTTGCCAGCAGTGACCGTTGCACCCCTCACCCCTGCAGACAGGCTGATGTCAGTTTTGCCCAGGTTCAGGCGGATGCCGGGGGCAATGCGGATGGTGTTACGAAAACGAAAAGCCATGAGTGCTTCCCTCCTTGGAGTTGAAATTACCGTTACTGCGCGATGGATGGACCAAGCTCCACTACTGAGTGGAACGCCCTGTGCGGAGCCGCATGCAGGGTGTTGTGGGGGCTGGGGGCTAGGCACCCCCGGCTACCCGATTAGGTTGCTCATAGCTGACGAAGATAGATAATTATTTTCCAAATATCGTCTTCTTTAAGGATACTTTTAAATGGTGGCATTGCCGTCTGTAATGGAGTTCCACCCTCAGCAATTGTCCAAAAGAGATAACCATCGGTTGCCATAGGCATTTTACTGAACATTGCTATGTTAGCTGGTCGAGGATTCAAATTTTTGCCAGCATCACCATCACCTTGCCCTGATGTTCCATGACAGCTCGCACAGTTTTGTTCATATAGCAATCTCCCATCAGTAATGTTATTGGATGTACTGCTCAGAGGATTTGCTTTATTGACGTATTTCTTATCAATACCATTTCGCATGACGAAGTGATGCCTAGTCATTGACATATTCATCATGTCTCCTTTCATCATGCCTTTTTCATCCATCATTCTCATTTGTCCATATCCATATATGGATAACAGGAGGGATGTTAATACTAGCAAACCAAAAAGACTCTTTTTCATACGCACCTCCAAATTTCTGGGAACCTAACATTGTTTTTTCTTGTGCATGCTTGATTTTCTGCTGCCAAGAGCTACTTTCATACGGCCAAAGTCATTGTTATTTAGGGTATACGGATTTAATGGTTGATGGGGCACCTTCACCCCATCAATCTGATACCACCCTCAGATGGTTGATAGTTCGACTCCGTAGTTGAGTTCCTCTGCGAAGTCCGGCAGTCCGTAACCGATGGTTTTCTTGTAGAAAGGAGAGACCTTCTCAGTCGGTGCCTTCTTCTTGTGCTTCGTGGTGTAGAGCATTCGTGCCCGCATCACCTCGAAGGAGTAACCGCGCCCTTCACGGTTCTTGTCCTTGGCCAGCCACTTTACAGCCTGATCAGACGCTGCCAGCAGGCCCGATATGGACAATAGGGCATATGGCGAGAGCTTTTTGCCAATAATGAGCATTATTTAACCCTTCAACGCCAAAATGCGTCTGGCACCGTTAAGTACAATGCCCCCCGCGATGGTGCCGATAATCAGATCCGGATAATTGGAACCGGTCCACGCGACCAGGGCGCCGGCGGTGATGACCCCCAGGTTGATCACCACGTCGTTGGCCGAGAATATCCAGCTTGCCTTCATGTGCGCCCCGCCTTCCCGATGTTTGGATATGAGCAGCAGACAACTGGTATTGGCAATCAATGCGACGAATGCGATAGCCATCATCACCAGCGATTCAGGCTCACTACCGAATACAAAGCGTCTCACCACCTCTACGAGCACGCCCACAGCCAAGATCAGTTGCAGTACACCAGCAAGATGCGCGGCACGTACCTGCATTTTCACGCTATGTCCAACCGCATAAAGGGCAAGCCCGTACACCGCCGCATCGGCAAAATTGTCCAGGGATTCTCCAATCAGGCCGGTGGACTGGGCGATCAGACCGGCAGTCATTTCCACCACGAACAGAAGTGCATTGATGCCGAGCAACCAGCGCAGGGTCCCGGATTCTTGCTTAGCAGAAGCTGCCGAAAACTCGGCGGCCTTGATGGTCTCCGGATTTGCAGCGACGGTTTCCTGAAGCGAGGCGCCTAGCCCCAAGGTCTTCAGTTTCGAGGTGACGGGCTCGACCTCGCCGTCATGCACGACCTTCAGCCGGCGGTTCGACAAGTCGAAGGACAGCGCCCGAATCTCCTCAAAGCCGTTCAGGGCTAGGCGAATCATTCGTTCTTCTGATGGACAGTCCATCTTCGGCACGGCATAAACACTGACCCATCTCCCTGGCGCCTCGGAGGAGGCCTGTATATCGGTATCCGCTGCGGACGTTGCATCACCGCCACAGGCGCCACCACAGGATTTGCTCATGATACGACTCCACTTGAACAATGTTGTGGTACCATTTAAAACTATAAAGCTACTATAAGGTCAATAGAGTAAAGAATCCGTTGGGGAGGAGGCTGATGCGCATTGGTCAGTTGGCGCAGTTGTTAGGGGTCGAAACACAGACGATCCGCTTCTATGAACAGCAGGGCTTGTTGCCGCCGCCTGATCGGCAGGACAACGGTTACCGTGTCTATACCGAGAAGCATGGTGAGAGGCTGGCCTTCATCCGTCGCTGCAGAATCCTGGGCCTGTCACTGGCTGAGATTCACGAACTACAGAGCTATCAGGACGACCCTCATCAGCCTTGTACCGCCGTCAACGCCTTGCTCGATGATCACATCTCTCATGTGCGGTCGCAGATAACCGCTCTGCAAGCGCTTGAGAAACAACTCGTTTCACTGAGAGCGAGTTGCAACGATGACCGGGAAGTTGAGGCGTGTGGGGTTCTTGCTGGAATTAGCGAAGGAAACATGCACCAGCAGTAGGTGAAGCATCAACCAGATAATCCGATGAGATGCCGGTCTGTCTCACTCTCATGCAAAGGTAAGATCAACCATTTAATCCGCTTACCCAATAAACTTATCTTAATCTTGATGATAGGCAAAGATTAAATACATAAAACGGCTAGAAAATTAATCATAAAAAAAGCCCCAAGCAAGGCTTGAGGCTCATTGGTATAAAAAACCAGTTTATTCGGATTGACTGGCTAACATAAACCAAGTATCTAAAACCGCATCTGGATTTAGGGAGACAGAATCAATGCCTTGATCCATTAACCATTTGGCAAGATCTGGATGATCTGAAGGTCCTTGCCCACAAATACCGACATATTTATTGGCATCTTTACAAGCTTGAATTGCCATAGATAATAAACGCTTAACGGCAGGATTCCGCTCATCAAATAAATGCGCCACAATGCCAGAATCTCGATCCAAACCTAGCGTTAACTGGGTTAAATCATTAGAGCCAATCGAGAAACCATCAAAGTATTCTAAGAACTCTTGTGCAAGCAAAGCATTGGCAGGGAGTTCGCACATCATAATAACTTTTAAATCATTTTGACCACGTTCTAAGCCATTGGCCGCCAGCAAGTCAATAACGCCTTTAGCCTCGCCTAGCGTTCTTACGAAAGGCACCATGATTTCCACGTTGGTCAGCCCCATCACATCACGGACCTTTTTCAACGCACGGCATTCAAGTTCAAAGCAGTCACGGAAAGATTCGCTAATATAACGTGAAGCACCACGGAAACCTAGCATGGGGTTTTCTTCGCCAGGCTCGTAAAGTTTGCCACCAATCAGATTTTCGTATTCGTTCGATTTAAAGTCAGAAAGGCGCACAATCACACGTTGTGGCCAAAAAGCAGCCGCTAAGCTTGCAATGCCTTCCACGAGTTTTTCGACATAAAAATCAATGGGGGATGCATAACCAGCGCAACGGTTTTCGATGCTTTTTTGAATATCACGCGGAATGTTATCAAAATCTAATAAAGCTTTAGGATGCACGCCTATCATGCGATTAATGATAAATTCTAAGCGAGCTAACCCGACCCCTTCATTGGGTAAGCTGGCAAAACTGAAGGCGCGATCTGGGTTACCCACATTCATCATAATTTTAAAGGGTAACTTGGGCATGGCATCCACACTATTGGTTTGCAGCTCATAATTGAGCAAGCCTGCATAAATATGCCCTGTATCCCCTTCAGCGCAAGAGACGGTCACTTCTTGACCATCTTGCAATACATCTGTGGCATCACCACAACCAACCACAGCTGGAATGCCTAGCTCACGCGCAATAATTGCAGCATGACAGGTACGTCCACCACGATTGGTCACAATCGCAGAAGCCCGCTTCATGATAGGTTCCCAATCTGGATCTGTCATATCAGTAACGAGCACATCACCGGCTTGCACCTTGTCCATATGCTCAGGGCCCGCGACTACTTTGACTGGACCGCTACCGATTCTTTGACCAATCGAGCGCCCTTGGCATAAGAGTTGGCCTTGTTCCTTCAATAAAAAGCGTTCCATTTGATTGCCTTCACTGCGACTTTTTACGGTCTCAGGTCGTGCTTGCACTATATAAAGCTGGCCATCGTCGCCATCTTTTGCCCATTCAATATCCATGGGGCGATCATAGTGTTTTTCAATAATCAGTGCTTGGCGTGCTAAGGCCATCACTTCTTCATCATTAATTGAAAAGCGTTGTCTATCTTGTGCATCGACCTCAACCGTTTGTACAGAACGCCCTGCGGATGGATCTTGGGTATAGATCATTTTAATGAGCTTGCTACCAAGATTACGGCGTAAAATCGCAGGTCGATGGGCTGCTAAGGTTGCTTTATGCACATAAAACTCGTCCGGATTCACTGCGCCTTGGACAACGGTTTCCCCTAAGCCATAAGCGGACGTAATAAACACAGCATCACGGAAACCAGATTCTGTATCTAGGGTAAACATAACACCGGCGGCACCAGTTTCAGAGCGTACCATGCGTTGCACACCTGCTGAGAGTGCAACAAGTGCATGATCAAAGCCATGATGCACGCGGTAAGAAATCGCGCGATCATTAAAAAGCGAAGCAAAAACTTCATGAACTGCAGTTTTTACTTGCTCAAATCCTTGAATATTAAGGAAAGTTTCCTGTTGACCGGCAAAAGAAGCATCCGGTAGATCTTCTGCAGTGGCAGAGGAACGCACGGCCACTTTAAAATCACTCTGGTCTTGTGCAAGGGCTTGATAGGCTTTGGCTAGTGCGGCCTCAAATGCAGGTGGGAAAGGGGTTTCGATAATCCAGCGGCGGATTTTTTCCCCTGTTTTTGCCAGAGCGACAACATCATCCACATTCAACTGAGCGAGTTCATGATTGATGCGTTCACTTAAGGCTTCATGCTGTAAAAACTCACGATAGGCTTGCGCCGTGGTTGCAAAACCCTGAGGGACTTTCACGCCAGCGGAGGCTAGATTGCTGATCATTTCACCGAGAGAGGCGTTTTTACCTCCAACGCGCTCAACATCTTGCATGCCTAGTTGATCGAACCAGAGAATATACTTATCCAAAATCAATCTCCCCTAACCTGTATGGGTCGTGCATATTAAAGAATGCAAAAGTGCAAATCCTATCATCTTGCCAAGTAAGGCCGCGCACCTACTTGAGCCTGAGTTTTCGTTATATCGTACAATGCTTATATCAGATGACACAGGCTAACAAGCAGGCGTGGGCACCAGGGTGCGCCTATATTAGCACGAAATTTGTAGGAGGTGCGGCTTCTTGTATGCAGGCAAACAAGTGCTTTTGTTAAGATACACTGGCGGCATAAGCATTCTGGCTTGTGTAGCAAAATCAGCCCTTGTTGATATAGGAAAATATTTTGATGAACAAACGTACGGCTTTTTTTATTTCTGATGGAACAGGCATTACTGCAGAAGCTCTGGGTAAAAGTTTATTAGCACAGTTTGAGCGGATTCAATTTGAGTTTGTCACTAAACCTTATATTGATACGGTGCAAAAAGCACAAGCGCTGTTATTAGTGATTAATGAGACGGCTCAGCGTGATGGTTCACGGCCTTTAATTATTGATACTGTCGTCGATCAAAAAATTCGTGATGTCTTACATTCGAGTGAGGCATTTAAAATTGATGTATTTTCCACTTTTTTATCTCCTTTAGAGCAGGAATTATCGAGCCAGTCCTCGTATACCGTCGGGCGTACCCATGCAATTCCTAAAGATGCCAGCTATAAATCGCGAATTGATTCAGTGCATTTTGCTTTAGATAATGATGATGGCGCACGAACCCATCAATACGATAAAGCAGATGTCATTTTAGTTGGCGTATCTCGTTGTGGAAAAACGCCTACCTGTTTATATATGGCACTACAATTTGGCATTCGGGCGGCAAATTATCCTTTTACGGAAGAAGACATGTTTGATTTTAATTTGCCCAAAGCCCTCAAACCTTATAAGCATAAATTATTTGGCTTAACCATAGATCCGCAGCGTTTAGCGGCGATTCGCCACGAAAGACGCCCAGGAACACGTTATAGTTCTTTGACACAATGTGAACGTGAAGTCCATGAAGTAGAAGAACTTTATCGACGCCATGCGATTTCTTTTGTCGATTCGACGCACTATTCGATTGAAGAAATATCAACACGTATTTTGGCGGAATGTGGCATTGAGCGCAGATTCTCTCCTAAATAAGGACTGCGACAATCAGCCGCATTCCTAAAGTATGCGTTTTTGCTTATGCTCGGACCCTCTGTTGATCCATCGGGATACTCGACTCTGGGCTTATCACGGATAAGCCTAGGGTTATTTTTTGGTTGGATAAAAACTTATTGGAAAGGTCTTTCTATGCATAATAAGCAGCGCCTCTTGGCCTTGCACCCCCTAGCATTAGGGGTGTGCCTTGGACTGACAAGCCTCACAAGTGTTGCCGCAGAGACGCCGGCACGGATTCAAGTGCAAGCTTCCGCAATCCCAGAGCAGCCCCAGCAAAGCCGTGTTGATCTGCAACAAACCCAAGCACCGAGTGCAGATTTGGCAGAAAGTTTACGCAAAGTCACAGGGGTCTCTAGTGTGCGTATGGGCGGACATGGTCTGGATTTGGTGGTGCGTGGCCAAAGTCAGACTCGCTTAAATGTGCTTGTGGATGGTGCTTATGTGCATGGCGGTTGCCCTAATCGCATGGACCCACCAACAGTATACGCACCAACAACCACTTATGATGCTGTGACCTTAATTCGTGGCGCATCCAGCGTCCAACATGGGGCAGGTGGTGGTGGTGCGACCTTATTAATTGAACGTCAACGCCCTGATTTTTCGCAAGTAGAAACTAGCCAAGTGCAAGGCCAGCTCAATTTAGGCCATAGTAGTAATGCAAATGCTTATGAAATGGGTGCCCAAGTTTTAGCTGGTAATCAAAGTGGTTATATTCGTTTATTTGGGGAATATAAAACTGCCGATGATTACCAAGATGGTGATGGTCAAGATATACGCGCGGCTTATACCTCACGCAATGCAGGCGTTGCGTTAGGTTTTACCCCAGATGAGGCAACTTGGCTGGAATTGGGATATGAGGTTGGCCGTTTACGGGATGCGCTTTACGCCGGTTCCGGTATGGATTCGCCTTACAGTGATCATGATAAAGTCAGCCTGAAATTTGCGCGTCAACTGGCACAGCAAGGCTGGAGTCAAGTTGCTGCTGAGTTACATGCCAGTCAGGTCGATCACCTGATGGATAACTACTCATTACGTCCTGTGATGCCAGGCGCAATGAAAATGCGCACACCAACCGAATCCGATACCTATACAGCTAAAATAAGTATGGATTACCTATGGGAGGCATCCAAGCTCACCATAGGCACAAATTGGCAACAAAATCAGCGTCAGGCGACAGCTTATGGTGGCATGGCGAGCATGGCCGGTGATCCACAAAGCGAAAAATTCTATATGTGGCCTGAGGTGACTTTAAACACCTTAGGGGTTTTTGCCGAGTTAATGCATCCATTGAATGAGGTGCTGGCGGTAAAAACTGGTTTACGTGTGGATTATCACCAAGCTGAGGCAGACCGTTTACATGCTGTGCCAAATGGAGGCACTTTATCCGCGGCGCAAGTGTATCAAAATACCTATGGTATTCAGGTCGATGATGAGTATACGGATACAGATTGGGGCGGATTTGCGCGTTTAGAATATCTGCTGAATGCCAATGCCCTAGTATATACAAGTTTGAGTCGTAGTGTGCGTCATGCCGATGCCACAGAGCGCTATTTTGCGCGTACGAATTGGGTCGGTAACCCTGAAATTGCCCCAGAGAAACACCACCAACTTGAGGTAGGTATTCAAAACGATCAAGGCATGTGGGGATATAACGCAAGTTTGTATAGCAATTGGGTTCAAGATTATATCTTGCTCAATAAAAGTACCCCAGTGGCGCGTTATATGAATCAAGATGCCCATTTGTATGGTGCTGAGTTTGATGTGTTTGCACGTCATGGCTACCGAGTGGCGAGTTTGGGCTTTGCTTGGACACGGGCAAAACTGGATGATTTAAATGATAATTTGCCGCAGATTCCACCATTAGAAGGCCGTTTCCGTTTGGGGTATGAGAGTCCAAAATGGAGTGCTTTAACCGAGGTTGTCTTTGCGGCAGGTCAAGACAAACTGAGCCAAGTCGGCGGAGAAACCTATACAAGTTCCGGCTATGGTATTTTGAACTTACTCGGCCATTATCAAGCGGGTGGGGTACGTTGGCGCGCTGGAGTAGACAATGTATTTGATCGTACTTACGCGCATCATATCAACCGCTATAGTACAGATCCTTTTGCAATGCAGCTCAATGGCCAGCCCATCCATGAGGCAGGACGCAGCTTCTGGGTTGGTATGGACTATCAATTCTAGCCTGACCTAAACGTTAAACAGCCGCCTTAGTTGCGGCTGTTTTTTTGTTTGCTTAAGTATCTAAAATTTGCGACAACTTGCGCAATACGGCCATAGTGGTTTCTAGTTCAGCCTGTTGAATCCCTGAAGTACACTGACTTGCCCAAGCTTTTTGTATGGAGGCAAGTTGTGCATACACTTCTTGTCCTTCGGTGGACAAACTAATAAGTTTTGCACGCTTGTGCTGAGGGTTATCATGGAAGACAAGTAATCCGTCGGCAGACATTACATCGACAAGACGTTGCACCGCTTGACGTGTTAGCCCCATGCTTTGGGCAATTTGTGAAGCAGTTTGTGCCTGTCCTGCAAGCGATAAAGCCCCTAAAACCTTCCAACGCGCACTGCTAATACCATAGGCGGACCCCATGCGGTCGCCTTCTTGTACCAGTAAGCCACCAAGTTTAAAAATTTCTAGCACAATGTCTGTGAATACTTGATTTTTTTCGCAAGTAGGCATTTTTTATCCTTAGATTTATTTTTGACAACATATTGACAATATGGGATTGGCGCTTAGATAATGACAGCATGTTGTCATTTTGGTTGATATTGGGGAGAAAGCGAGTGCTGATATTACACAGGTTTGCTGTTGTGCTTGCGAGCTTATGTATTGGGGGATTTTTTTTGGCCAGCATGCTTGTGGCGCTTTTTGCAAGCCCAGCAAGCTTTATTGTATTGAAAAGTTGGATTGTCTGGCCTGGTTTGGGGATTTTGATACCTGCGATGGCAGCGACGGGTATTAGCGGCATATTGCTGGCACGTAAAAATCCACAACACCCCCTTGTGCAAAAAAAGCAAAAGACCATGAAGTTACTGGTGATTAATGGTCTTTGTATTCTAACCCCTTGTGCTTTATTTTTGGATGCTTGGGCTGCAGAAGGAAGCTTACATACAAGCTTTTATCTTGTACAAGGGGTTGAGTTTCTTGCTGGTGGAATGAATTTTTTACTGATTTTGATTAATATCAGAAGGGGGTTTGATTTACGTACTTCTTCATTATAAGGGTAAGGGGACTTGTATTTTATCAAATAGCGCATAAAGCCCCTTCCTGACGCCTAGAGGGAGAAGGGAAGGGAAGATGTCAAACAGATCACTAAATAAGCAAGTTAGCACTGGTCCTTGATAAAGCTTTCGGCATCTTTCACTGGCATGGCCTCAAGATGATCTGCCATTTGTTGGTATTCTTCTAAAACTTCTTGTGCCACTTCATCAAATCCAAATTTTTCTGCAAAACTTGCAAAGTCTTCGATTAAAGTGCCGAGCTTTTGTTGGTAGTCTGCCAAATTTTTAATTTGATCACCATTTTCTGCTAAAGCTTGGCACATTTCTTTATCAAGAATATATTGGCTAAAAGATTCTACGGGAGAACAAGCACTCATTAAAGGTAATAGTAAAAAGCTTCCTATCAGTTTAAGTTTTGACATAAATTAGTTCCCTTGATCATTTAAAAACGCTTGCAGGCTTAAAGCTTCAGAGAGGCTATCTAATAAAGGAGCATGGCCTGCATGAGGACAAATAAAAAGATCAGCTGGTGGATAAATTTGTTGCATTTTTTGGCAGGTCTCCAAAGATAAAATATCTGAATGCGCACCACGAATAATCAGACTTGGAATCTCTGCTTGTGCAATGTTTTGCCAAGCAGCCCATAAATCATAACTGGGTTCATAATAAAATTGGCGGACAATTCTGGGATCATAATGGAAAGTCCACTGACCATCTGGGAGGCGTCGTACAGACGTTTGCAGCATCTGCGCCCAAGTGTGTGGATGATGCAGTGGAAAACCAGCATAAATACGTCTTAATACTTTTGAAGCGGTTTCTAAATCAGCAAAGAGATAATCTTGTGATAAATATTTAATAATGCGCTCAACCCCTGAAGGTTGAATTTGTGGCCCTATATCATTCAAAATCAAACGTTGCATTCGGCCTTGTAAGTGACCTGCTGCAAGACGCAATCCAAGTAGCCCACCCATAGAGGTGCCAAGCCAATTTATCTCTTGTAATTGGTAATGCGCAATCAATTGTAGGGCAAGATGCTGATAATTAGCATAAGAATAATAAAGCGCAAGATCTTGTGTGTTTTGAGGTGCCCAAGCGGAATAACCGCGTCCTGGCGTATCAGGTGCAAGGATACGCCAATCCGTTAAATGCTGTGCTAAACCGGAAAAATCACCACCATGACGTGCAAATCCATGCCAAGCAATGAGGGTCTGTTGGGCTTGTGGATTATAAACACGGACCCCAAGTTCAATCGGGCCTGCCAAACTTTGACAGGAAATAAGATGTAACTGCATAAGCTTCCCTCGCGTGGCAGTGATAAAAACATCAAGTGCTATCGGTAAATAAGCACACAGGTGCGTAAATCTTCTTGGCCAAAACGCGCCATTTTGGTGAATTGGCTTTGACGTACAGGGACATGTTGTGTGTCCAAACCATCTTTGTGGGCTTGGGTGTCAATTTCTGGATCATGTAAATAAATGAAGTCTTCATCCATGGCGGTAATCACTACCCAATGTGGGCTCTTACTACGACTAAAGCGCCATGAGCTAATCAAGACTAAAGGAATTTTGCCGTCTTCTAAAGCATGTGCCAAATCTTGCAAGCTTAATTCGCCTACAAATTGATGTACTTGAGTTTGTGCAAGTTTTTCTTGAAAATCTGTGTGTACCAATTCAATCACCGCTTTTTTCTCTAGACTGCGTACACTATTTAAAAATAAAGCCTGTTCAGAGTTGACCCATAAGTCCACTTGAAAGCCACGTTGCCAAGCGGCTAAGGCTAAGCCTTGTGGGCTACAGCCACCATGACCTTGGGTCATAAAAATTGTTGTGGCTTCACGCCAGAGTTGGAGTTCATGTGCGCGTGATAATTCAGTCGTGTCATCGAGTGCGCGCATGGCCATTAATAAAGCGGCTGGCCCACAAGTAAAATCCAAGGTTTGCGCATAGTAAGGGGTGTCGCGTTTGACTTTAGGTAGGGCAACAATACGTTTTTCATAACGCAAGGCTTGGGTATGATCTGCGTAATAATCAGCGTAAGTACCGAAGTAACGATAACCTAAACGCTCGTATAGGCGAATGCCAGCGTGGTTATCGGCACGTACTTCTAAACGTAAATAAATGCACGCTTGGGCGCGTGCTAATATTTCTGCAGTACGCATTAAAATTTGCCCTAAGCCCGCTTGGCGATAATTTGGATGCACTGCAAGCGAATAGACACGTGCTAGCGAGGTGCCACGGTGAAATAATACCAGCACGTAAGCGGCTAGTTTCTCAGAGGCTTGTACATCATTAATCACCCAAAGTGCGGCTTTGGCACGAGTGAGCATCCATTTAAATTGGCGTTTGCTCAACTGATCTGTCTGAAAGCTCTGCTGCTCTAATTGGAATAAAGCTGGAATATCAGCGAGTTGTGCAGGGCGTAACTGGAAATCTGTTGATAATTGTAGGCGGGATGCAATCTCACAAGGATCTGGCAAAAGGGGCATATCAGCTACCTATCAGGCCAAAGGGGCAAGTTAGCCAGTATAGACGAAGCGAGATAGCTAGGGTATAAGAGAAATACAAAAGCACTAGATTGTGCTAACTCTTTGATTCTTTAATCTTTGCTCTAGAGCTTAAGGCGTGTGTATGCGAAGATGGAATGAATCGATTCATTAATTAGGGTGGGAGTGTCTCTATGAGTGCGAATACTGCAATGCAGCTAACGCGGGTCGTGAACGAGCTACGTCAGTTCACTAAAAAACTGTTATTAGAGCCGAGTATTTTAAGCACTGCTTTAGAAATTGGGCGTAAATATTATGGTGAGCCGGATATGCAAGCCAAGATTGCTCAAGAAATCAGCGCCACAACGAGTATTAAAATTCCGGATGATCCCGCAGATTATTCAGATGCAGACAAATTATTTTTAGAACTCGTGAAAGAAGTTTTAGATGAGGAACAAGCCTTGTACTAGAAAAGTACAAAAAATAGTACCAAATTTGAGGGGGCCAACAGGCCCCCTTAATGTTTAGGCGGGCTTAAGGTGCAAAACAAACTTTATGCGTTTGTTGCCAAGGCGCAAACCAACTCTCTCCTGCTTGGCCGACCATTTCATCATAACAGTTTTGGTAGATGAGCTGGCCTTCCTGTAAACCTAAGTACCGATACACATACTGGCCAGCGGCATGGGCACTGCGGAACGTTTGGATCTCGCCTTGTTTATTTTCTAGGTAGAAGGTTTGTTCATCACAATGAACCTGCACGAGGTAAACAATCGAATCACAGGCAAGAATGCTCGCTTGCAATGAGTGGCCCTGATTTTGTAACGCTTGCAATTCACGAATATGCATAAGTTTTACCCTTATTGTGATATCCAGTATATAAGGAAAAGGTTACAAATTTATATGTACAAGAATAGTACAAGATATGGATTTTGTACAAGTCTATTAGTAGATGTATTTTATTGCCACTTTAATGGTAAGGCTATTCATCCTTGGTCTTTGTATGGTTATTAGGGTGAGCCTTCTGGTACTTTGGCCTTAAGTCGGCTTCTTTTTTGTCAAGCATGCGGTACACTTCTTGCAAGAATAAGACCAATTTAGGACACGCTTATGTTAATTGGATTACTGGTTTTGCTGGCTTGCCAGTTATTAGGGGAGCTTATCGGGCGTGCTTTGGCCCTACCTGTCCCTAGCCCTGTGCTTGGGATGTTGCTGCTACTTATCGCCTTAATTTTTTATGGCAAGGTACCTGATGGCGTGCGCCAAGCCAGTGAAGGTATCTTAAGTTACTTAGCCTTGCTATTTGTACCTGCAGGTGTAGGGCTGATGGTGCATTATCCCCTGATTGCGGCGGATTGGTGGGTGATTGCCATTGCACTGGTTGTTAGCACAGGAATAACACTGGCAGTCACTGCATGGGTACTCAATAAATTGCACCAAGGAGGGGCTAACCATGAATGAGTTGCAAGATATTTGGGTCTACTTAAGTGCGAGTCCTTTATTGAGTCTTTTGGTGACGTTAGCTGCTTTTATTCTTAGTAGTTGGATTAATAAGCGCGCTGGTGGCACGCCTTTTTTACATCCTGTGATTGTTGCAATTGCCTTCGTTATCAGTTTTTTACTGCTCGCTGATATTGAATATCAAGATTATTTTGAGGGCGCACAGTTTATTCATTTTCTGCTTGGACCTGCGACTGTTGCCTTGGCGGTCCCTTTATTTGATCATCTTGAGCGGGTGCGTCAAATGTTGGTGCCTTTGCTGGTGGCGTGCGTGACCGGGATTGTGACCGCTGCCTTATCAACGATAGGCTTGGTGTTGCTTTTGGGGGGTAGTCGGGAAACCTTGTTATCTTTGACGCCTAAATCTGTCACCTCGCCCATTGCGATGGGAATTGCCGAAAAAATAGGGGGCTACGCATCACTAACGGCGGGCTTGGTCTTAATCACAGGTGCGATTGGTTGTGTGCTAGCACCTTGGATTTTCCAGCGTTTACGGATTCAAGATCAGAGTATCCAAGGCTTTACTATGGGGCTGGCGGCGCATGGCTTTGGAACTGCCTACTGTTTTAGCAGCATTGGCGCAATGGCAGGGGCTTTTGCGGGTTTGGCGATGGGATTAACTGGGATGCTAAGTGCCTTTATTTTGCCTTTGTTGGTTAAAATTTTAGGAATCTAACGAAAAACGTGGAAGGCTGCATCCAAAATTAGACTACACGGCTTGGTCATTTGGGTGGAGATAAGCAAGCTATTAATCCAGCCCGCCCACCCTGAACCCAGTTGCAATCATCCCGACAGAAGCGAACAGGTTATGAAACGATTTTTTAACACCGCAGGCCCGACCATTCCGGCAGACCACTACCATCTTGATCCTTTGTATCGGATCGATTGGGAGGAGATCCAACACCTGATTGCCAGCAAGCGCTATTTTGTTTTGCACGCCCCTCGGCAAACCGGCAAAACCTCCACCTTGCTGGCGATGATGAAGGCGTTGAATACTTGTGGTGACTATGCCTGTGCCTACGCCAACATTGAAGGCGCACAAGCTGCCAGAGGCGATGAAACTCAGGGCATTCCAGCGGCTTGTGATGCGATTGTAGCTTCGATTAGCCGTTATCTTAATCGGCAGGATATTAGTGACTGGTACTATCAACACAAGCAAGAGCTCAACTCTCAGCATCTTTTAACAGGCACGCTTGAACACTGGGCGAAGCTTTCCAATAAGCCCACTGTTTTACTGCTGGATGAAGTCGATGCCCTAGTGGGAGATACTCTGATCTCTCTGCTGCGCCAGATCCGCGCTGGTTACGCCCAGCGTCCGGAGTTTTTCCCGCAGGCGATTATTCTTTGCGGCGTGCGCGATGTACGGGACTACCGGATGCAGCAACCGGGGCAGGAGGTGATCACCGGCGGCAGTGCCTTTAATATTAAAGCTGAATCCCTGCGCATGGGTAATTTTACCCAAGAGGAAACCCGAGACCTTTGGTTGCAGCATACCCAGGCAACCGGACAGATGTTTGATGACGCGATTTTCCCCGAACTCTGGGAAGACACTCGTGGTCAACCCTGGCTGGTGAACGCCTTGGGGTATGAAGTCACTTGGAAAAACCGCGAAGCACGAGATCGAACCCGCCTGATTTCACTGGTGGATTACCAGCAAGCACGGGAGCGTCTGATCTATTCTCGTGCCACCCATCTGGATCAGCTCACTGATAAACTCAAAGAACCCAGAGTACATAGGGTCATCAGTACGCTTTTAAGCGGCGAGGATGAAGAAAACCTGAACCTGATCTCCGTGGATGATCAGCAGTATGTGGAAGACCTGGGACTGATTACCACCCGTCCTTCCGTGAAAATCAGCAACCGTATCTATCAGGAAGTGATACCGCGTGAATTAACTTGGGTAGCGCAAACCCGCATCCCGAATCAGGAACAAAGCTGGTATATCAATGACGACCATAGCCTGAACTTGCCCAAATTGCTGGAAGCCTTTCAGCAGTTTTTTCGGGAACACTCGGATACCTGGTGTGAAGGTTTTGACTACAAAGAAGCCGGGCCACAGCTTTTGATGCAGGCTTTTTTGCAACGGATTATCAATGGTGGCGGCCGTATCAGCCGTGAATACGGCCTGGGCAGAAAACGCACCGATCTGCTGATTGAATGGCCGCGAGACCCCGAACAAGGCATGTACGGCCCGCTGCAACGGGTAGTGATTGAACTGAAAATCCAGCGCGGCGGCCTCGATACCCTGATCAAAAACAGCTTGGCACAGGTTTACGATTACCAGCAGCAGGTGGGTGCGGACGAGGCTCATCTGGTGATCTTTAACCGCAAAAAAGGCGTCAGCTGGAAGAAAAAGATCTGGCATAAGCAAGCCGCCTACCAAGGGCACAAAATCGCCGTTTGGGGTGCCTAAAAGCCCCTTATTTTGTATGATGAAACCCCAGTACCCACACCCTCCAGCGGAACCCGTGCCTTTTTCGCCTATACGGCACCTGAAAAAGGACATCTAAAGGACACCTAAATTAAGGAGTAACGAATATGACCCAACGCCTCACCCGCAGCCTTTTTCTTGGGCTGGCCGCCTTGGTGTTAATCGCCTGCAGTAACGAAAGCAATGCCAACAGCAACACCCATTCCGCTTTACCGCCGGTCACCGACCAGTCCGGTATGCTGCGTATCACCACCAAGTCCGGCGATGCCAAGATCTTTATCAACGGCCAGCGCAAGGGCAATTCCCCTTCACAGGCGGGGCAAACCTTTGCTATTAAACTGGGGGAAGGCAGCTATGTAATAGAAGCCCGTAAAGCTGATGGTGAGCAACATGAGTTTATTGGTAAACGCGAAGATGTGTTTGTTGCTGATGGCACCCTGCAAACAATTCACCTGGATTTGCAACGGCAAGTCACTGCACAAGCCTTGGCAGAACGAGAGCGCAGGCTTGCAGAACATGGGCGTCGCTACCGCGATCACGGTGATGGCACGGTGACCGATACCCAAACTGGCCTGATGTGGATGCGCTGTAGCATCGACCAGCAGTGGAATGGCACCACCTGCACCGGGGAAGCCAGTGAACACAGCTGGGCCGGAGCCAATGCCTTCACCAACCAGCACCGCTTTGCCGGGCGCAGTGACTGGCGTTTGCCCACTGTAGACGAGCTGGAGACCCTGGTCTACTGCTCCAGCGGCCAGCGCCGCCCCAGTGCCAGACCCAATGGGAAGTATGTGCGCGAGACCAATGGTGAATGTGAGGGTGACTACCACCAACCCAGAATCAATCAATCTGCCTTCCCGAATACGCCCCAGGGTTGGTATTGGTCGTCGTCGCCCTACGCCGACTACGCCAGTACTGCGTGGTATGTCAGTTTCGGCGACGGCCGTGTCGACTACCTCAATAAGCGCGCCAACGGCCGTGTCCGCTTGGTGCGCGCCGGACAGTAGTTGGTCTTTGGGCCGCGTAGCGGCGGGGGTATGAGGGTGTTAGCCCCCATCGAAAATTTTTTAGGAGCAGACCATGCCGGTATTTTTTTATCCACGCCTCGGCGTTCTTTTATTGGCGCTGGGGTTGCTGCTGGGTGGCAGCCACGCCCTGGCGTTTAGTTTTGATGATATGGAGCAGTTGGAGCAGTTGGAGCAGGCGGAACAGCAAGAGCTGCACCCGGTCGTTCATCCCATCAAACAGCAACTGGCGAGCAGTCAACCGCAAAAAATATGCAGTTAAGGAAGGAGATACCTTAGGGACTATCGCTAAGAATTTTTATGGGTCTAGACATCAATGGAGCAAAATTTTTTATGAGAATCGTGATGTATTAGGAAATAATCCTAATATTATAGAATTATAGAAGTTGACACAGTTCTTTCGCTACCTTGTGTTGGGCGCTCTGAAATAGAAGTGGATGACGAATTTACTCAACAAAAGAATATTGAATCTAGTCAAGATACGATATCTATATTGATTGGTCATTATTCGCCTTTTACTGGCCGTGACTTACTTTATAAGGGCATGACGAGTCAAATTGTTGCTGAAGCTTTAGATGCTATAAATCAATCTTACACAGTTACTTATATTAATGACTTTCCCGCTCATCTTAATGTTTTGCTGAAAAATCGTCACTTTGATACGGGGCACCCTTGGTTCAATCTGGGTTGTTCCGATATTAAAGTTAAAGAAGCTAACCCTATAAGATGTGAATATAGATTTTCAAAACCCATCTTCAAGACGTTAGTGATGTTTTGGAAACGTGTTGACGATCCTTTTGATTTTCAAACAGACTCCGATGTCCATGGTAAACGTGTTTGTCGTCCTGAAGGGTGGTTTACACATGATCTTGATTCCCCTGAACGTCGATGGATTCGTGATGGGCATATTACTTTGGTTCAGCCCCCAAATCTTAGTGAATGCTTTAAACTCTTGATGGGCGGGCAGGTAGATCTAGTTACTGATCAAGAGTTTGGTGGACAAGAAGCTTTGCACCAATTGGGAATACAAGATCAAGTGGAAATCCTTTCTCGCCCTGTTAGTGATGAGGCAATGCACATGCTTATCCATCGATCTCACCCGCAGGCTACTAGGTACTTATTGAGACTGAATCAGGGTTTGAAAATTTTGCAAGAGAGTGGACGCTCTGAAAGAATAAAGGCTTGGCATATTGATCGCTTTTGGCATGAGCTAGAAAAAAAGTAAGCTTTTTTTAATGTAATGGAAGCAATTCATTGACAGAGTATCTTGATGCTTTCACCTAAGGTTTAACGCCACTTCCTAAGTCACTCCAACTACAGGGGAGATACTTTTTGAGGATCTCCCCTGTGATTGTTTCTAGACTCTTATCACCGGTGCATTAATCCAAATAACGTGCGCTTAAATCTCCGTAAGCATCAATACGGCGGTCGCGTAAATAGGGCCAAATACGGCGTACATTTTCGCTGCGTGCTAAATCGACTTCCACCAGCAAGTTCTCCGCTTGCTCGCCTGCATGGGCTAAAAGTTCCCCTTGTGGGCCTGTGACAAAGCTGCCACCCCAAAATTGAATACCTTGGCTTTGTGCACTCGGATCGGCCTCTAAACCCACACGATTCGCTACAAGCACAGGTAAGCCGTTAGCGACGGCATGGGCACGCTGAATCAAAGTCCAAGCTTCTTTTTGTCTTTGTTGCTCATCTAAAGGATCGCTTGGATCCCAACCTATCGCAGTGGGGTATAAAAGAAGGTCTGCACCTGCAAGACTCATTAGACGCGCTGCCTCTGGATACCACTGATCCCAACACACAAGCACGCCTAAGCGGCCGACGCGTGTTTCTATGGGAGTAAAACCACTGCGACCATCGCGGCGTGTGGCATCTCCAGGGGTGAAATAGAATTTCTCGTAAAAGCCCGGATCATCCGGAATATGCATTTTGCGGTAATAGCCAACTAAGCCAGCATCACCATCAAGCACTACGGCTGTATTGTGATATACACCAGGTGCGCGTCGTTCAAAGATGGAACCCACCAAAGTAATATCTAATTCTTTTGCCCAAGCGGCTAATGTTTGCGTTGTTGGGCCTTGGAGCGGTTCAGCGAGATCAAAAAGATCCGTGGTTTCAGTTTGACAAAAATAATGGGTAGCATGTAATTCTTGCAACAAGATTAACTTTGCCCCTTGGGCCGCCAGTTGGCGCACGCTAGCTTCCGTAATCGCAAGGCTAGCGGCTTTATCGGCATGGGCAACTTGTTGGACGACACCAAGAGTTAATGTTTGTGTGGTGGAAGACATGGAAAACCCTCTAAACGTATGGTGTTGGCGTTAAAGTGCCCTGAATGAGCTGCATGGTTAAGCAATGGATGCTGCCATGTTGTTCAATAATCACCCGCGAATCAATCGGGATGAGTTGATGATGTGGAAACGCATATCTAAGCTGGGCTAAGGCCTGCGCATCGGCTGGATCATTGTAAACAGGGACAAGAACCGCTTGATTAATAATTAAAAAATTAGCATAGGTAGCAGGCAAGCGGTGGCCATCTTCGGCATAAATGGCCTGCGGCATTGGTAAGGGAACCAAATGATACGGGGTGCCTTGCGCAGTTTGTAAGGCTTTTAACTCTTCTTCCATCGCTTGCAGCTCAGCGTAGTGCTCATCTTGGGTATCCAAGCATTGGACATACGCGAGGGTATGAGGATCACAAAAACGCACCAAGGTGTCTATATGACTGTCTGTATCATCACCGGCGAGATAGCCATGTTTCAGCCATAAAATCCGTGTAACCCCGAGTTGCTGCTCAAGTTGCGCTTGGATGTGGGTGCGATCTAAGGTGGGGTTACGATTGGGATTTAATAAACAGGCTTCCGTTGTAAGTAAAGTTCCCAAGCCATCAGACTCAATCGAACCACCTTCCAAGACCAAAGGATGCGTTTCTAAAGGCGCAGCAAAGGCGCCTTGCTCGGCTAAGCCTTGGTTGATGGCATTGTCATGCTCAGCTGCAAACTTATCGCCCCAACCGTTAAAGGTATAGTTTAACAGCACAGGCGCATTACCCTCGATCAAGCTAATCGGGCCATGATCCCGCGCCCAGGTATCCTGGGTTGCTAGCACATACACCTGTATGTGTGAGCTATCTAACCCCAAAGCTTGTGCTTGATGACGGATTTTTGCGGCTAGCTCAGGTGTATGGGCACTAATAAGCACTTTTTCAAACCGGCTAATCGCTTGTACTAATTGCCAGTAAGTTGCTTCGATTTCACTTAGCCAATCTGCCCAATCACTCTGTTCATGCGGCCAAGTGAGCATCACAGCATCTTGCGGGTACCACTCTGGTGGTAGCAAGCGCACCTTTGTACAAGCGGGGGCAACAATCGCATCTAAAGACATGAATTTATCCTAGGTGAGGGGCGAAAAATCAAAACGTCACTGTAAACAAATTGGGTCTATTTTGCAGCTTAGCGCGGCTTTGTGAAAGTAGAAATACAGGTAGGAATACATTAACAAGACTAGAGCCTAGGCCGTGGCACTGTTAGAATACAAGTTTCTTATTTTGTTGATGCTTGAAGGCGCATATTTTTAAGCATCTCCCCTCCTTACTCAGCAAATGTAGGATCCAGCATGACAGGCAAAAACTCCCAATCTTTAAGCTACAAGGATGCAGGTGTCGATATAGATGCAGGTAATGCCCTTGTAGAACGTATTAAAGGGGTGGCAAAAAAGACCTCTCGTCCCGAAGTGATGGGCGGTTTAGGAGGCTTTGGCGCTTTATGTCAGCTTCCTAGTGGCTATCAAGAACCTGTATTAGTGTCAGGAACTGATGGTGTGGGTACGAAATTACGTCTTGCAATGGATAGCCAGCGTCATGATCAAATTGGGATTGATTTGGTCGCTATGTGTGTGAATGATCTGGTGGTCTGTGGGGCTGAGCCTTTATTGTTCTTGGATTACTACGCCACTGGTAAGTTAAATGTTGATATTGCCGCAGATGTAGTCACTGGGATTGGTGAAGGCTGTGCACAAGCAGGTTGTGCGCTTGTCGGAGGGGAAACCGCAGAAATGCCAGGCATGTATGCGGGCGAAGATTATGACTTAGCCGGTTTTTGCGTTGGTGTAGTAGAGAAATCGAAAATTATTGATGGTAGCCAAGTGCAAGCAGGCGATGCCATTGTGGGTTTAGCTGCTTCTGGTGCGCACTCTAATGGATACTCGCTGATTCGCAAAATTTTAGAAGTGTCACAAGCCTCCCTTGATATGCCGTTAGGGGAAACGACCTTGGGTGATGCCTTGCTCGCGCCCACACGCATTTACGTTAAACCCTTGTTGCAATTGATTCGTGAATCAAGCGTACAAGTACACGCGCTAGCGCATATTACCGGTGGTGGTTTATTAGAAAATATTCCGCGTGTTTTGCCCGCCCAAACTAAAGCAGTGATTGATACCCAAAGTTGGCAACGTCCACAAGTCTTTGATTGGTTGCAAAGTGCTGGCGGCGTCGATGCACACGAAATGCACCGCACCTTTAATTGTGGAATTGGCATGGTGATCGTGGTTCCTGCTGCCCAAGCGCAAGAAGCGATTGCTTTTTTACAAGCAGCTGGAGAAAACGCCAGCTTGATTGGCCACATTGAAGCGGCACAAGCGGATGAGGCTCAAGTCGATTTACAAGGATTAGCGCGTGATTGATAGCGACGACCTGCAAGCGGCCGTACCTGCCTCTAAGGGGCGGATTGTGGTGTTGATCTCTGGTTCGGGTAGTAATTTGCAAGCCTTGTTAGATGCCCAGCATACGGATGAAGGCCTAGAGGGCGAGATTGTGGCTGTGATGAGCAATCGCGCACAGGCTTACGGGCTGGAACGTGCGCGTCAAGCTGGGGTGGCTACCCAGATCTTGGATCATACCCAATATGCAAGCCGAGAAGCTTTTGACCAAGCCTTAATTCATGCCATAGATACATATCAAGCAGATTTAGTGGTCTTAGCCGGTTTTATGCGTATTTTGACCCCGCAATTTGTGCTGCATTATTATGGGCGCCTACTCAATATTCACCCTTCGTTATTACCTAAATATCAGGGGTTACATACCCATCAAAGGGCTTTAGATGCAGGTGATAGCGAGCATGGAGCCTCGGTACATTTTGTGACTGAGGAGCTAGATGGCGGCCCTGTGATCTTGCAAGCGCGTGTGGCGATTGAAGCGCAAGATGATGCGCACACCTTAGCACAACGGGTGTTAGAGCAAGAACATGTAATTTACCCGATTGCTGTGCGTTGGTTTATGCAAGGACGCTTGCAGTTACTGGCACAAGTCCCTTGTCTTGATGGGCAAGCTTTGCCACTTGGTGGGGTCTGTCTCAATGGATAAGCGAGTTATTAGTTGAAACGACCGTTAAAAGACGAAGCACTCCTTAGGGGGTGCTTTTTTTGTAGGAGAATATCCCCATGTCTACAGCACATTTTTATCAAGATTTAGCTGGTGTCCCTAATTTTGAGACTTTATTACAATTAGATGCCTATCAAGTCTTACCAGATGATTGGTATCTTTTGATCGCAGATATTGAAAACTCAACGGATAAAATCCATGCAGGCGCTTATCAAGAAGTCAACACGCTAGGGGCAAGTTGTATTATTAGTGTATTAAATGTGTGTCGTCCGCTAAAGATTCCCTATAGCTTTGGTGGTGATGGTGCTGTATTAGCGATTCCCGCTGCGTATTATCAAGCGAGTGTACAAGCATTACAGGGAACTCAAACCCTTGCTCAACACGTGTATCAATTAAAATTAAGAATCGGTGCGGTCACGGTAAAAGCATTAAATCAGCATCAAGCCAAGGTGAAAGTGGCAAAACTACAGACGCAAGTTTCAGGACAAGTCAATGAACAAGCCGCTTTTATGGGGCAGGGTTTAGTTTTAGCAGAAACTTGGTTAAAACAAGGGAAAATTCAACTCGCGCATAATCCACAAGCACAAGCAGATTTTAGCGGTTTGCAATGTCGTTGGAATCAAATTGCTAGTCCTTCTGAAACGACGCTCGCGTTATTGGTGGAAGCAAGAGGCGAAAGCTTGAAAGCACATCTTCAAATTTATCAAGAAGTCACTGCAAAAATTAAAGAGATTTATGGGGAGGCGATACACCCTTTAAATATTGATAACTTACATATGACATATGCTGAGTCTAAGCTAGGTATCGAGAGAAAGTTACACCAATACAGAAAAAGTAAGATGTCTAATTTTTTATATGCAATAAAAACACGTTTTATTGTTGCTCTTGCAAGTATGATGATGGCAACTAATATTAAAACTTCAGGTTATGCTTGGGGGAATTATAAAGCAGATATGTTAGCCCGTACGGACTATCGTAAATTAGAACAGGGTTTACGCTTGATTGTAGCGGGGACTTATCAGCAGCAAGCACAGCTAGTTGATTATTTACATCAACAACAAAATTTAGGTCAGTTATTTTTTGGTATTCATAGTGCACAAGCGGCGTTATTAACCTGTATGATTTTTGATCCTGCGAAGGATCATTTTCATTTTGTGGATGCTGCCGATGGAGGGTATGCGCTGGCAGCAAAGCAATTAAAACAAGCCAAACAGGCTGCTCTTGTTTAATTTTTTGGGCATTTCGGCATAAAAACTGCTAATGATACTCCTTGAATCAATAAAATAAGGAGTTACCCTATGCAGTACAAATCTTTATATAAGCAGATGTCTCTAGGAGTCTTACTTGCGATGGGCTTAGGCTCCACGAGCTTAGCGTTTGCTGCGCAAGTGACAGATGCGATTGATCCAGAAGCTGCCAGCGGTTTGCAAGAAAAACAAGCGGTGCATGCAAATCACTTTATGGTAGCGGCGGCGAATCCTTATGCGGTAGAAGCAGGGTATCAAGTGTTGCAAGCAGGCGGCTCTGCGATGGATGCCATGGTGGCAGTGCAGGCGATGTTAGGTCTAGTGGAGCCGCAATCCTCGGGTTTAGGTGGTGGGGCTTTTATGCTCTACTATGATGCTAAACGCCAGCATCTGACGACCTTTGATGGCCGTGAAACCGCCCCGATGCAAGCACGGCCAGAACTGTTCCAAAATGCACAAGGCCAGCCTTTAGATTTTTATGAAGCCGTCGTCGGTGGACGTTCTGTGGGCACGCCGGGAACGGTTAAATTGATGGCGGAAACCCATGCACGTTTTGGTAAACTGGCTTGGTCTTCTTTGCTGCAGCCAGCTTATCAGTTGGCGAAAACAGGGTTTAAAGTATCGCCACGCTTGGCCGCAGCTATTGCACGAGATCAAACACGTTTAAGCCGCTACCCTGAAACGCGAGCGTATTTCCTCGATGAACAAGGTCAAGCTTGGCCTGCAGGTCACATCCTAAAAAATCCCCAATACGCAGCCACTTTGGCTACTTTAGCGCAACAAGGCGCGCCTGCTTTTTATCAAGGCGAAATTGGTCGTGCTTTGGTGCATAAAGTGCGTACCCTGCCAGATAACCCTGGGGTACTTAGCGAGGCAGATTTAGCTAACTATCAGATTCAAGAACGTCCGCCCACATGTGCACCTTATCGTAGTTATCAAATCTGTGGTATGGGGCCACCAAGCTCAGGTGCCCTTACTGTGGGGCAAATTTTGGGCATGGTGCAACATTTTGATTTAGCTACTAAAAGCCCGCAGGATGTAAACGCTTGGCAGATTATTGGGGAGGCTTCACGTTTAGCTTTTGCAGATCGTGGGCGTTATATGGCAGATACAGATTATGTACCTATGCCTACCGGTTTGCTGGACAAGGAGTATTTGCGGCAGCGTGCTGCCTTGATTCAGCAAGGAAAAGCGTTACCAGAGGTGACACCAGGGGAGCCCAAATGGCAAGAGGCACAAGCGCAAGCGGATGATGTGTCTTTAGAACTACCCTCTACTAGCCATCTGGTGATTGTGGACGCAGAAGGTAATATTGTGTCCATGACCACCACGATAGAAAATGGTTTTGGCTCTCGGGTGATGTCTGGTGGTTTTTTATTAAATAATGAATTAACCGATTTTTCCTTTATTACACATCAAAATGGCTATCCGATTGCCAATCGTTTAGAACCGGGTAAACGTCCGCGTTCGTCAATGGCACCGACTTTAGTTATGCATCAAGACCAACCCTATTTAGCTATAGGTTCTCCTGGTGGTTCGCGGATTATTGGCTATGTAGCGGGTGCTTTAATCAAGCATTTAGATTGGGGGTTAGATATTCAAGAGGCAATTAATCAGCCACATATTTTAAATCGTTTTGGGACCTTTGATTTAGAAGAAGGGACGGAAGCGGAAAAGTTAAAACCTGCTTTAGAAGCGATGGGTTATCAAGTGAGTATTCGTGATTTGAATTCAGGTCTGCATGCGATTCAGTTTCATGAAGGCAAACTGATAGGAGCAGCCGACCCAAGACGTGAAGGCATCGTGATGGGCGATTAGCTAAAATAATAGAAGACTCGGTACTATTGAGTTGCTGAGATAAGCAAGCCCGCTGCTATAGCGGGCTTCTTGTTTCTATTGTCAATAAAGTGTGCTATTTTTTAGCTTTTAAAAAATATAGGGATGTTTTTATGAAAGCTAATGAAACGAAGGTAGAAGATTTTTTATCTGCATCTAAGACTTGTTTTGTCATTCCTGTATATCAAAGAAACTACGACTGGTGTGCCTATCAATGTAAGCAGTTTTTAGATGATATTTTAAAAGTGGGCAGTGATCAGAATACACGTGCACAC
The DNA here is from genome assembly GCF_900108915.1 of Allopseudospirillum japonicum. Lineage (GTDB taxonomy): Bacteria > Pseudomonadota > Gammaproteobacteria > Pseudomonadales > Halomonadaceae > Pseudospirillum > Pseudospirillum japonicum. The sequence goes on along the minus strand of NZ_FNYH01000001.1, from coordinate 194,916 downwards.
TTTATTGGTAGTTTAGTCTATATTCACGATGATATTTACGTTGCCGGAAAAATTAAAGAACTGAACATTATTGATGGCCAACAAAGAATCACTACCTTAGCCTTAATTTATCTGTCCCTTTATTGGTTTGCTCAAGAAAATCAACAAGAAGGTCTAGCAGAAGAAATTATAGAAACTTATCTCATCAATAAGTTTGCACCTGTGGAAAATTCCCTAAAGCTGAAACTAACAGACAATAACGAAGCTGCTTTAAAATTTTTATTGGATAGCCCAAAAACAGAAGAATTTGTTGGTTTCTCTAGAATAATCGAAAACTTTAACTACTTTAAAAGAAGGGTGTGTGAAGAGAATTTTCAATTTATTCTAGATGGCTTGAATAAGCTGATTATTGTGGAAATATCACTTAATAAAAGCCAAGATGATCCGCAAAGAATTTTTGAAAGTTTGAATTCTACAGGTTTGGAATTATCACAAGCAGACCTAATTCGTAATTATATTTTAATGAGTCTGGATGCTCATGGCCAAAAGCAAATTTATCAGAAATATTGGCAAAAAATTGAAAATTTAGCTAGGGATGAAATGACTCATGTCAGTCGAGTATCAGACTATATTCGTGATTATTTGACAATGCAAAATAAAAAGATACCCAATAAAGGAAAAGTCTATCTTGAATTTAAAGAAATATATCATTTCTCAAACATAGATCAAGTGGAAGCAGAGTTAAAAAAAGTTAAACAGTTTGCTTTTTATTATAATAAGCTTGCTAACCCAATGAAGGAAAGTGATCAAGCGATCCAAAAGCAGCTGCAATATATTCAGTGCTTAGAGATTAATGTAGCTTTTCCTTTTTTGATGCGGGTGTATGACGATTATGCACAGAATCTGATTGATAAAGAGACATTCATCCATGTATTGGAATTGGTGCAAGCCTATGTGTGGCGAAGGTTTTTAGTGGGTTTGCCTACCAATGCACTTAATAAAACTTTTATGAGTTTATATGATAAATTAGATAAGGAAAATTACTTGTTTTCTGTGCAAAAAGCCTTTTTGCAAAAGGCAGGAAATCAAAGGTTTCCTAAGGATAAAGAAGTTGCTGATGTGCTAAAATTAAAAGATATGTATAATATTAAACAAAAAAATAGGCTGTACTTTTTTGAAAGAATTGAAAACTTTCAAAATACAGAGCAAGTCTTGGTGCACGGTAATTCAAAAATAACTATTGAGCACATTTTTCCACAAAATCCCGAACCACGCTGGCGTACAGATTTAGAGCTTAAAGAGTATAACTTGATTAAGGAAAAATATTTACATACTTTAGCTAATCTTACCTTGTCGGGTAACAACGCGAAATTGAGTAACAAAGCTTTCCAGCAAAAACGTGATCTTGCTGATGTCGGTTATAAAGATAGCCGTTTATGGCTGAATCAATATTTAGCAGGATTGGACCGTTGGGGTATGGATGAAATGAAACAAAGGTACCTGCTGCTGTGTAAACGTGTTCTAAAAATTTGGGCTTATCCTCGTATCAAGATGCAAGCTTATACAGAGGTAGAAGAAATTAATATTTTTGAAGCCGACGATCCCAAACACAAAAAACTAGAATATATCGTCTTTTTAGATCAAAAAATACCGGTTCATCAAGTGGCTAAGCTTTATGTGATCATTTTTGAAAAACTTTTTGCAGCACGCCCAGAAATATTTTTTAGCTCTGATTTAGGTGAGCGTCTTGGTCTTAGCAAAAACCCGCAAGACATTAGGCAGGCTAAGCCGATAAGTGATAGCTATTTTATCGAAGCCAACTTTAATAACACAACTAAGTTTGAGCTGATTAAATATGGGCTAACTTTATTTGAATGGGAAGATGAGCTCTTGATTAAGTATGCTTCTGAATAAAATAACGGCTTGCAATTTAATGCCAAATTAAAGTTGCTAGATAATAAGGTACATGGCGCTATGGGCTGGGGCTGAGATACTATGCTTTTGAAGCTTTCAAACTGCTTGCACCAGCCTATGCACTCTTGGATGAAAAGTAAGTTTAAAGAGGGATATTTTTAATGCGCAATACATACGCGATTACGCCCTTCTGCTTTGGCGCGATATAAAGCTTGATCGGCCCGCTCCAGCATACTTTCTTGGGTATCTTGTGACTGAAAAAGGCTAACACCAATACTTACAGTTACCCTTTGCTTTAAATCTGTAAAGCTATGACGTGCCAGTGCCTGACATAAGCCTTGCGCAAGCGTCAGCGCATGAGACGTATCGGTTGCTGGGCAAAGGATTAAAAACTCTTCACCTCCCCAGCGGCCTAAAAGGTCTGTCTCTCTCAGGTTATTTTTTAAAATGTGAGCGCTTTCTATTAATATTTTGTCACCGGCTTGATGCCCATAAGTGTCGTTAATGCTTTTAAAAAAATCAAGGTCACAAATCATTAAAGCAAAAGGTTTAGCTGTCTGATAGGAATGGCTGATTTGTTCTTGAAAAAATTCTTCTAATTTTACACGATTATAAATTTGTGTGAGTTTATCTGTGATGGATAACTGCTCTAATTCTTGATTTTTTTGTGCTAATTCTCGTGTGCGTTCTTGTACTTTGAACTCCAAATGCGCATTAGTCTGTTGAAGCTGATAATAATATTGTCGAATACTGTCGCTCATTATTTGAAAAGCCTTTGCTAAATCACCTAATTCATCATGGCGTGCCAGTATGGTGGGGTTTTTCTGGGGAAAATAACCTTGAGCTAAGGCTTCCGCTTGTCGCTTAAGCAATAATAAAGGGCGAATGATTGTGACAAGCACAATAAAGGAAATAGCTAATAAAGAAACGAGAAAAAATATGCTGGCTTCAATAATACGAGATTGGGTAATACGCTGAATTTCAGTATTTACCTGCTGTTCTGTGTAATTACTAAAGGCTAAAATTTCTTGTTCTGCACGTTCGCGAATCTTGTCTAAGGTGTGATTATCATAATAAAAAATAACTTTGCCTAAATAATCATCATCAAGCACTTTCTGGGAAATCGACTCTAGATATTGGCCACGAACGAATTTCTGCTTAATTGTGCTAATTTCCCCTTGATGATTAAGGGTAAAGCCAGCAAAAATTTTGTCTTCCCAATCAAGAATTTCGACAGCGAGAATGTCGCCTCTAGCTAATAAGAGCTGAATACTCGTTTGTATCATTAAGTGATTGACAATGCGAACTGCATTGATCGTAAAGTGATTAGAATACATTTTTAAGCATTCAAAGCTGGTTTGTGAAGTATTTTTTTGGAAGCAAGTTTGAAAGCGTTTGACGACTTCTTGTTCAATATAAGGGCTTGTCTCTTGAATTCTACTAATATTATTAAGTAAAGGCCCTTTGACAGACTGAACAAGGATGTGCAATTGCTCCGTTAACTCACGAAGACGTTCCTTTTCCCTGATTTGAATCTCTTGTGCGAGTTTTTCACGCTGTGTTTGAATCTGGATATCCCTTTGCTGATAAAGATTTTTTTTTGCTAACTCGACTTGAATAATATGGCCTACAGAAAAGATGACTAGTAAAATTACTAATACACTGACCAAAAGTCGAAATACTAAGCTGGTATAAAAATGACCCTTGCTCGTGCTCTGCTTCATCGTTTAAATATCACCTTATCCGAACCCTAGCCAAAAAATAAATAGCATACCTTGGCATAGGTATGCATTGTTGAATGCTTGTTATCCTTTACCAGGATGCATTTTCTTTGATTCTTATTAAATCTCTTTCTAAGGTGATCAGTGTATCATCAAGCCCTTGATGACCTGCAAGATAATGGTGCACAGCATGATGAAACTTCTTGGATACTTTGGGATAACTAAGCCCTGTTATTTTAGCGGGGCGGGCAACACCATAAAGTAAAGCTTTTTTATAAGCGGCCATAAAACCGCGTTCTGCTAATAATTCTGGATCTGTATAGGTGTCTATTACGGTAGGCGCAAACGAGTAAGCTAATGCATGACGTTTTTGTTGTTGACTATCGGTTAAAAAACGCACAAGTTGTGCTGCTTGTTCAATATTTTGAGAATACCGAGAGACAGCTAAGCTCATATCACCTAGGGTACCAGAATGTTTACCTTGTGGGCCACCTTTGGGGATAGGTGCTAAGCCAACTAAGCCTTTAATTGGGGAATCTTCTTGGTTTAACAAGCTCCAGTATTCCATCCAATTACGCATAAAGATGGCCTTACCAGAACGAAAATGATTACTCGTTTCTAATTCGCTATAATCAAGTACGGCAACTGGTGTTATTTCACCAATCCAAGAACGTATCAGACTTAAAGCTTGTTTAGCCTGTGGATTATTAATTGTAATGGCACCCGTTTTTTCATCAATAATGGTACCACCATGGAAAGAGTCAATCCATTCTAAAGCATTACAGGTTAAGCCTTCATAGCTTTTGCCTTGCCAGACAAAACCAGTTAATTCGGGATCTTGCTCACCTGCAAGAATGACTTTTGCTATTTGTTCGAGTTCTTGCCAAGTTTCAGGTGCAGAAAAGCCATATTTTTCTAATAAATCTTTACGGTAATAGAGTAAACCTGTATCTGTAAATAATGGCATAGCAATAAGATGTTGGTTATTGAGGGTCAGATTATTAATAATAGGTTGAAAGTGTTGTTTAATCTCTTGTTCAGGAATGTATTGGCGTAAATCGACAAGATGCTTGCCTAAAACACCTGGCCAAATAGTATCAATTAAAAGGATATCAAGCTCACTACTTTGTGTATTGAGTACTTGTCGATAAAAACCAAGTAAATTGTCTGCTAGGTGCCCTGCTTCATACAGTTTGACTTGGGTGTTATCTTGTGTTTTTTGCCATATTTTGGCACTTTCTATAAAGCCTTTGCACCCCCAAGAAGTGCAGTTTAAGTTGATTTCTGTTGCTTGGGTGATCAGTGGTTTTAAAAAGCCTAGTATGCTCAGTGCGAGAAGTAATAATATTTTTTTGTAAGAATGAGGCATGCGTTCTTCCTATATAAAAACCTGTGATAGCTAGGTTTGCTTGGCAATCCTAAGAAGATTCAGTCTGAAAATGACAGCTTATCTTTTATGGTTAAAACCTTCTAGTGTAATTTTTGTTTACAAAAAAATATAAAGCCAGCATCTTGAGTCACTACAAGACACTATAAGGAGTGTTGTTTTTTATGATCAAGCCGGTGAATCAAATTTTTTACGGGCCACCAGGGACGGGTAAAACCTATTACTGGTGCACAGAATTGCAACCCAAGTACGAAAGTCAAGTCAGCAGCGTGTTTCTAGGGGAATGGTTCGAAGATCAGTTAGCTGATACCACTTGGTGGGAAGTTATTGCTTTAGTGTTGGCCGATTTGCTCGCTAGAGGACAAGGCACCCGAGTACAAGATGTGCTGATTCACCCTTATTTTAAAGCTAAAGCACGTGTGCAAGGGCGTGCAGAAAGTCAAACTTTACAAAATACTTGCTGGGCAAGTTTACAAACGCATACGGTGTTGACTTCGCGTACAGTGAATTACGCACGAAATAAACGTCAACCACCATTAATTTTTGATAAGCAGCAAGGTGGTCACTGGATACTAACAGGCGATTGGGAAGAAGCCGGTGAGGCATTGCGTGAGCAATTACAAAGATTACAACAAGGGCCACAGCATGAAACAGCCCGCATTAAACGCCATCTTATGGTGACGTTTCACCAAGCATTTAGTTATGAAGATTTTGTGGAAGGAATACGCCCGCAAACAGCAGAAGGTGATATAAGTTATGAGGTACGCGACGGGGTATTTAAGGCCTTTTGTCAGCGTGCGCGGCAAGATCCACAGCAAAGATATGCCGTATTTATTGATGAAATTAACCGAGGCAATATCGCAGGTATTTTTGGTGATTTAATGACCTTAATTGAGGTAGATAAACGTGCTGTATGGAATCAAGATGGCCAGTTAATTCAAGGACTAGAAATGACCTTGCCTTATTCTGCAGAGCGTTTTGGAGTACCGCACAATGTGGATATTTATGCTGCCATGAATACTGCCGACCGCTCAATTCAGCTGATGGATGCCGCTTTACGACGGCGTTTTCATTTTATCGAATTTATGCCAGCGCCTGAAAAAATTCCCGGCACTCAAGGTGATGGTTATATCCCTGATGGTGAGGGTGGAAAACTAAACTTGCGCGCTTTACTTGCAGTGATTAATTTGCGGGTGCGGTATTTATTGCATCGAGATCAAACATTCGGCCACGCATTTTTGATGGATGCTCAGTCTATTGAAGATGTACGCACAGTCTTAGTACAAGATATCCTACCTATGTTAGCGGAATACTTTTATGAAGACTGGCAGCAAATCCGTCAAATACTGGCAGATACGCAGGCACCTTTACAGCACCAAATTATCACCCAAAGCCCACTAGATCATAAAACTTTGTTTGCAGAAGCAAGCGATCATTCGCCACAAGGTTTTGATTATCAGGTTAGAGCACCGCAAGATATTACTGCTGAAGCGATTAGAAAAATCTATCACCGTTTGGAAGATAATATATGAGGCGATTAACCACTTATGAGCATACTTGGTTAAGCATAGGCCCTGAAGGAGATTTAAGGCAGCAAGATGCACAGACACTAGCGCAGATGGAAGCTTATTTACCGAAAAGATGCCTTGATTGGGGACGCCACCGTGTAAAATTCCGCCAATTTTGCGGTCTTGTGCAGTTAGGACAAGTGCAAATAGAAATCTTACCTAAGATTTATCAACAGCAACAGCCTGCTCAAGAACGCCGCGATTTATTGGAAATACTGGCTATTTGTGGCGAGTTTAAAGCCTTGCCGGCATTGCAAGCAGAATTAGCAACTGGCACACAGGGTCTATTGGATATTTTTATCTGGCATTTTATATATTTGTTGGAACATGAGTTACAGCAAGGTTTGTTACGTGACTACCGGCAAACACAGGCAACTTTGGGACAAGTACGGGGCCGTATCGACTTGGTGCGTCAGCAAAGGGAAAATAGGCTGCAGCCGCAACGTTTGGCCTGTCGATTTTATGAGTTAGTAACCGACATCCCAGTGAACCGTTTGCTGCATACAAGCTTGCTATATCTGATCGACTTGGTAACAGTACCTGAGTTACGCCAGCGGCTTTGTAGATTACGCCAGCGTTTTATTGGGATCACGTGCTTGCCACCGCGAGCAAAGCTTGTGCATCCACGAGAATTGAACCGAATGCAACGCCGTTATGCAGATGTTGTGTCTTTAGCGCGCTTATTTTTACAGGGCCGTTATTTAGATATTCGTGCTGGTGAACAACCTGCATTTAGCCTGCTTTTTGATATGGAGCGCTTATTTGAACGTTACGCGAAAGAGGTAGTCAAGCCTGTGGTATCTCAATTGGGCGGGTATTTATTCACCCAAGGGCCAAGGCGTTATTTAGCAAAAGATACTATGGGAAAACATCGCGTCCACATGCGTCCAGATATTTGCATAGAGAATCAAGATCAACAGCTTTTGACGGTGATGGATGTGAAATGGAAAATCTTATCTGGCACGGATCCTTTAAGTTGTTTAGCAACGAATGATTTATATCAAATTTCAGTGTATGCACAGGTTTATGGATGCTCACAGGTATTTTTACTCTACCCACAGCAAGCTACTTTGACAACCTCTCGACAATTGCAGATAGTCACTGGGGTGACTTTGCATCTGATGTTCGTACCTTTACAGAAAGAAAAACGCACTCAGTGGCAAAATGACTTATTAACCTTACTAGACTTCCGCCAGCCAATCGACTAGCGAAAGCCTAAGCGGTGGTTTAGATTTTTTGGTAAAGCTTGCTACCTTGCGCTAAAAATTCTTGCGATTTTTCTTGCATCCCTTGTTCAGCTTGCGCTTGTATCGCGGCGACTTGGTCAGCATCAAGGTCGCGGACTTCTTGAGAAATCTTCATAGAACAAAACTTAGGACCACACATAGAGCAAAAATGTGCGACCTTAGCCGATTCTTTCGGCAAAGTTTCATCGTGGTAAGCACGTGCTGTATCAGGATCTAGGCCAATATTAAATTGATCTTCCCAACGGAACTCAAAACGTGCTTTTGACATGGCATTATCGCGTACTTGGGCTGCGGGATGACCTTTTGCCAAGTCGGCAGCATGAGCTGCAATTTTGTAAGTAATAATACCGGTTTTTACATCATCTTTATTGGGTAAGCCGAGGTGTTCTTTCGGGGTGACGTAGCACAACATAGCGCAGCCATACCAGCCAATCATGGCTGCACCTATGCCTGAGGTAATATGATCATAACCTGGAGCAATATCTGTCACTAAAGGCCCTAGAGTATAAAAAGGCGCTTCGCCACATTCTTGTAACTGCTTATCCATGTTTTCCTTAATCATATGCATGGGCACATGGCCTGGTCCTTCGATAAAACATTGTACATCATGCTGCCAAGCAATTTTTGTGAGTTCACCAAGGGTCTCTAATTCTGCAAATTGGGCTTGATCATTAGCATCATAAACCGATCCAGGACGCAGACCATCCCCTAAAGAGAAGGTCACATCATAGGCCTTCATAATGTCGCAAATTTCGGCAAAGTGTGTATAAAGGAAGCTTTCTTGGTGATGAGCAAGACACCATTTCGCCATAATAGAGCCGCCACGAGAGACAATCCCTGTCATACGCTTGGCGGTGAGAGGGACATAAGCTAAACGTACACCGGCATGAATGGTGAAATAATCGACGCCTTGTTCTGCTTGTTCGATTAAGGTGTCACGGAAAATTTCCCAAGTGAGATCTTCCGCAATGCCATTGACCTTTTCCAAGGCCTGATAAATAGGTACAGTCCCCACAGGTACTGGACTGTTACGGATAATCCATTCACGGGTTTCATGAATATTTTTTCCCGTAGACAGGTCCATGATGGTATCTGCACCCCAGCGAATGCCCCAAGTCATTTTGGCGACTTCTTCCTCAATCGAGGAACCCAGCGCTGAATTACCAATATTTCCATTAATTTTAGTAAGAAAATTGCGCCCAATAATCATGGGTTCAATTTCTGGATGGTTGATGTTAGCAGGTAAGACCGCTCGACCACGCGCAATTTCTGCACGAACAAATTCTGGGGTAATTTCTTGCGGAATTGCCGCACCAAAAGAGTGACCAGGGTGCTGTTGATTGAGTTGTACCTGTTCACGCATCTGCGCGATTTTCATATTTTCGCGGATGGCGACATATTCCATCTCAGGCGTGATAATCCCTTGGCGTGCATAGTGCATCTGGGTCACGTTTTTGCCTGCTTGAGCACGGCGCGGCTTACGTTGTAAATCAAAGCGTAGGGGTTCTAGGCTAATATCTGCCTCGCGTTGACGTCCATACTCGGAGGATAGTTGTGGCAAGATGTCCGTATCAGCACGTTCTTCAATCCAGAGATGACGCTGTGGATATAAACCTTTGCGTACATCAATAGACACTTGCGGGTCTGTATAAGGGCCTGAGGTGTCATAGACCCGCAGGGGTTCATTCTCCTCATTCCCAAAGCTGCCTGTGGTAGGGCTGAGGCTAATTTCACGCATAGGCACGCGAATATCAGCACGGCTTCCCTGAAGATAAATTTTGCGTGAGTTAGGAAAGGGTTGGCGTGCGGCTTGATCAACTTGGGCACGTTCACGAAGAAAATTTTGCGTATTTGCGTTCACGGAATCACTCCATCATCAAGAGACACAAGACTCGGGGAGCACGTGAAAACCCATCGTAGAAACAGAGGCAGGGTGCAAGGTGTGCTTGCGCAACGAAACACAAAGACTTGATTCCTACGCCGGTATGATCCGGTTCAGGTTCCACGGGTATAATCTCAGCGATCTAGCAAAAAATTGATGCAGATCACACCCCGTCAAGACAAAAGCCAGTGTAGCAAGAAACCTTGTTAGCGATAAGCGTCTTTATACAGATAAGCACGCAAGCTTGGTAAAAAAACTTCATCGGCTAATTGGTTATCTACTCTTTGTTTACGTGTACGTGCTTCTGGTGCGTTTAAACTAGGTTGATTGTGTTCGGGAAGGTGCGTCATTTGTACAAAAAGTGGTAAAGCGACATTCAGAGCACGTCGAGTCCGTCCATCAGCCAGCGCTTGTTGATAAAAGATATTAGCCCGCATGAGCGGTGCTTGTGCTTGCACTTGTGCTAAGGGGGTTGATGCAGGTAGTTGCGCAAGTGCTTTTAACTGGCGTTCGACTAAGGGATCTTCAGGATTCATTGCCATCAGTAAATTATGTGCTTGGGCCACACTCAGACGTTTGATGCTGCGCCCGCTGGAATACCAGCTAAAGCGAATTTGTTCAATAGGAGGATCAATGAGTGGGAGTTGACGCCAACTTTGTTTAAGATGCAAAGCACTTAACCCTTGCGATGCCAACGCGCCTTGTAAAGCAAAGGGCCTTTGATGTTGTTTTAAGCTGGCGGCGACTTGGCTATGTAAATTGGCTTTAATGCTGGACCAAGCTTGGGGGTAAGCTTTTTTGATGGCATCTAAAGCTTGTTTAAGCGCCAACTTGCTTTGGTTCACTTGCCTTGCAGCCTGCATCAGTGGGGCAGAAACCGCGACAATACCAACGTAAGTGCGTGTATAACGTCCATCTTGTCCTGTCAGATACCAAATATCTTGTAGAGCCTGAATTAAATAGTCTTGGGCTTGGCTGTAGGTTAAATCTTGTGCATGTAACATCCATAAAGGTGGGGATTCTTGACGGATATAAGTGCATAAATGTTGTAGATCTTCGAGAAGTTGCTGAAAACAGTGAGCCACTTGGTAACTGAGATGATAGTCCAGCGACATAGGTAATCCTTTTAGAATCTTGACGAAGTACAAATCTGTTAAGAGTTAACATAACAAAAAAAATCTTAGATTTTGTCACTGTGTACAATAAAAACCTCTGTATACTGGCCACAGAACTTTTATATGAGGGTTGGAGGATAGGTTATGACACCTAATATCCTGGTTTTTTGTCATCGCAGTGAGGGCACAGGGAAAAGTGTAAGCGCCTTAAATTTGGCCTATGAGTGGGCGCGTGCGGGCATCAATACTTTAGTCATTGATTTTGATCCGGATGCACCTCTAACACAGATTGTGTTAAGGGGGATGGCGCTAGCCCAGCAAGGTTTACCTGATTTAAGTCAACTGGATCAATTAAATGCACATCAATGGATGTTAGGCGAGCAACAAATGACCGCGGAGCATTTAGGGTTGGCTGTGTGTGAACACTTGTGGGTGTTGCCTGGAAAATTGGGTTTTATGGGAGAGGATGCCCATGTGCAAATGTATCAATTAAAACAGCGTTTGCAAGCACAAGCAGCTGAGCTTGCAAAAATTCAGCGTATTATTATTGATACGCCACCGAACTTAGATCCTTGGGTGATTAATGCGCTGCAAGCGGCACAAGTTTTGGTCATTCCTTTTATTCCTGATATGGATCAGGTGTTAGATACGAGAAGCTGGATGCATTTGGTGAAACAAATTAGCCAGCGTCACAATCCACAAGTGCAGACCTTGTTGTTGCCGACACATTGGCGCAAAAAGGATACGGAGCAAGAGCAGGTCTTGCACGAGCTGGGCGAACACTTTGGCCATGAAACCTTATTGCGCGGGATTCGTGAACATGCTTCGATACGGGAAGCTGCTGCAAAAGGGCAAAGTCTGCAAAAAGCTGCACCCCAAAGCTTAGGGGCTTTTGATTATCACTTGTTTGCAGAAGCTCTAGAGGTGTATCTGGGAGCCTCTTAAGGGATATGATGGAAGTAGGCTGAGCGCTTGCAGCAACCCAGCCTACCAAAGCTTGCTTAGCTAGCGGCGCCCACTTTATGGGTTGCCATCGCTTGTTCGATTTCTTTTAGACTTGCTGGATCATCAATAGTCGAAGGGACTTGATACTCTTTACCATCTGCAATCGAGCGTAGGATCTTACGTAAGATCTTACCAGAACGTGTCTTAGGCAAACGATCCACAACAAGGGTTTGCTTGTAACAAGCAATCGCACCGATTTCTTGACGAACCAAGGCAGCAAGCTCAGCTTCTAACGCTTCTGGAGTGCCTTGCCAACCATCTTTAGTAATAACTAATCCAACAGGTAATTGGCCTTTTAACTCGTCATTGATACCAATCACGGCGCATTCAGCCACACCCGCGTGTGAGGCAATGATCTCTTCCATTTCCCCTGTGGAGAGGCGGTGGCCGGCGACATTAATGACATCGTCAGTCCGTCCCATAATAAAGAGATAACCGTCTTTGTCTAGGTAACCGCCATCCCCAGTGAGGTAATAACCAGGATAAATCTTCATGTAAGAGTTTTGGAAGCGGTCATGATCGCCCCAGACCGTAGTGAGACAACCTGGTGGCATGGGCTGCTTAATCACCACACTGCCTTGCTCGCCGGCGGGCATGGGTTCGCCTTTGTTATCTAAAATTTGTACATTAAAGCCAGGGACAGGATAGGTTGCAGAGCCTGCTTTGGCTTCTACTGGTTCAATCCCCATAAGATTCCCTGCAATTGCCCAACCGGTTTCCGTTTGCCACCAGTGATCTACGACAGGTAATTGGGAAAGCTCCTTCAACCAGTGATAAGTTGGCGGATCGAGACGTTCACCGGCTAAATATAAAGCTTTCAAGCAAGAAATATCATATTTCTGCAGAAGCTCGCCTTCGGGATCTTCTTTCTTCACTGCACGAAAAGCTGTTGGCGCAGTAAAGAAAGCTTTGATTTGGTACTCTTCAATTAAACGCCAGAAAGCGCCTGCATCAGGCGTTTTAACCGGTTTGCCTTCGTACACAATAGTGGTGCAGCCAGCGAGTAAAGGCGCATACACAATATAAGAGTGACCAACAACCCAGCCTACGTCAGATGCTGCCATAAAGACATCGCCCGCATCCATATCGTAAATAGCTTTCATGCTGTATTTGAGGGCAACGGCATGGCCGCCATTATCTCGCACTACCCCCTTAGGCTTGCCTGTGGTACCAGAAGTGTAAAGAATGTAGAGCGGATCTGTAGCTTTCACAGGAACACAATCCACAGGATCAGCTTCAGCCACTTGATTCCAATCAAGATCACGGCCGTCAGTCATTTCACCTTGATGTTGTGGACGTTGCAAAATTACACAATGATCAGGCTTATGCTCGGCTTGATTCAAGGCTTCATCCAACATGTTTTTGTAGGGAATGACCTTGTTGATTTCAATACCACAAGAAGCAGAGATGACGGCTTTAGGGGTGGCATCATTGATACGTACGGCTAACTCATGAGGGGCGAAACCACCAAAGACGACCGAGTGTACCGCACCTAAACGCGCGCAGGCGTACATAGCAATCAAGGCTTCCGGCACCATGGGCATATAAATCACCACACGGTCACCTTTGCTGATGCCTAGTTTCGCTAAGCCGCCAGCAAAACGAGCCACTTGATCACGCATATCGCGATAGGTCAGCTTGGACTTGGTATCAGTAACAGGGGAGTCATAGATGACAGCGACTTGGTCAGCACGTCCATTTTCAACATGATAATCTAACGCGGCATAACAAGTGTTGAGTTCACCATCAAGAAACCAACGGTCTGTACCTAGTTCATCCTTGCCTAAAATTTGTGTAGGGGCTTTGAACCAAGGAATATCAGCGGCTTTTTCTTGCCAGAATAATTCAGGATGCTCAATAGAACGCGTGTATTCGGTCTGGTAGGCCATGAAGCAAGGACCTCTCTTATTTTGGTCGTTGTTGATGTAAACAACAGTGTCTGTTGTGGGATCTTGGGCACTTCAATGCGCAAAATGAGCGCACGCTACCCTTATTGTTAACAATTGCTCACCAAGCAAGCCCTTACTTTAATTCATCTGTGCACATCTGAAACTAAGACAAAAGGTGAACATGTGCCTACTAGATCAAGCATCTTTGTGTATTGATTAGGGAAATTCATTGAGAAAATATCCATCTATTTTTAGAAAAAAAAGAGATAAAAAAGGGAAGCTTGTTGACAATAAAGCTAAAAATGATAGAGCAGATGTGTACCCTTTTATGTATAAGATCTGCATTAGATCAAAAGAAAAGCGTGCAAGTTTTGTATACCGGCTAAACTCTTCTATAATGCGCGTTTGCCTCAGGCAAAGCGGTACCACCCTTAAGTTATCCTAGAGGTTTAACCCTTTTTTCAAAGGGATATTTTGCCGCATTGAGGTAACTTTATTGCGCAAACAAGTGGATGTTTATCCAACGTAATATACGAGGGGCAACACTTGCCAAGTGAGACAGATCTTGAGTAATCCAAGCCTTCTGTAACACAATAAAAATTTTTGCTAATTTAGCGATAGCAGGTATAAACTAGATGACAGTATCGACTGACTCACAGGAATGCGAACTTAACGTGACGGAATTACGAGACAACGCCAAAGAAGCGACAGTGCTTTTAAAAGCGCTTGCCAACGAAAATCGCTTAATGATTTTGTGCTATCTCGAGGGGCGTGAACTTTCTGTATCTCAGCTCAATCAGTGCTTGGATTTGAGTCAATCTGCTTTATCGCAGCATTTGGCTATTTTACGTTGTGATAATTTGGTACGTACACGGCGTGAATCGCAAACAATTTATTATTCCTTAAATGGTGATCAAGCACGTGCAGTGATTCAAACCCTACGTAGCCTGTATTGCACGCATTAATTTTTAAAGTCATATGTGATTTTTATTCAGCGCCTTCTGTAGAAGGCGTTTTTTTTGGTCTTATCACCTTATGTGACTTTTGGGTCACAAAGTAACAAAACCACCAAAAGAGGTGCTAATTTTGTTGATTTTTCTAAGTTAAGCTACTGAAAATAATATAGAAAAATAATTTGGCATTGTCTGTGCACCCTTGGTATTAAGCTTTACTTAAGCCACAAGCGAATCGGGTAAAGCGCCCACTCTAAAATTGACGTATCCGTAAGGTTTTAGGGTGTTGCCTTCTGATAAATCCAATGGAGGTGGGCCATGTCTTCTAATGTGCATATTTTTGATCCTCAGACAAATACAATAGATCAAGCTGAGCGCAGGCAAACTTCTGCTGCGGCTGATCTTTCCCTTCTTGATAAATATCGAGCACAACAAGGCCGTGTGCTGTTAAGCGGTGTACAAGCTCTAGTTCGTTTACCCTTAATGCAAGCAGCTTCAGATAAAGCCCAAGGGATAGAAACGGCAGGCTTTATCTCTGGTTATCGAGGCTCGCCTTTAGGGGCTTTAGATAAACATTTGTGGCAATGCAAAGACTTGCTGGAAGAGGCTCATATTCATTTTCAGCTAGGCTTAAATGAAGACTTAGGTGCAACAAGCGTCTGGGGAAGTCAACAAGTTAATTTATTTGAGAAAGCAAAATACGCAGGGGTATTTGGGCTTTGGTATGGTAAGGGTCCAGGGGTGGATCGTTGTGGTGATGTATTCAAGCATGCCAATGCTGCAGGGACTTCCGCTTGGGGCGGCGTGCTTGCCGTTGCTGGTGATGATCATGCTTGTAAATCTTCGTCTTTACCTCACCAAAGCGAATTTGCTTTTATGGACGCTATGATGCCTGTACTCAATCCTGCAGGCATCCAGGAAATTCTCGATTATGGCTTATATGGCTGGGCATTATCACGCTATAGCGGTTGCTGGGTTGGCTTGAAGGCGATTGCTGAACAGATGGATGCTTCTGCGAGTGTTTCCTTAGATACAAGTAGGGTAAAAATACGTTTACCCACAGATTTTGTCATGCCCGAAGGTGGATTAAATATCCGCTGGCCAGACCCTCCGATCCAACAAGAAGCGCGTTTACATCATCATAAGCTAGCGGCTGCTCAAGCGTTTGTACGTGCGAATCAGTTGGATAAAACTGTTTTAACAAATCCTGATGCTTGGTTAGGCATTGTAACAACGGGGAAATCTTGGTTAGATTTGCGCCAAGCCATGGCCGATCTACATCTGGATGAAGCCCATTTACGATCCTTAGGGGTGCGTATTTATAAGGTCGCTATGAGTTGGCCGTTAGAACCTGAAGGTATTAAAACCTTTGCTCAAGGTCTGCGCGAGCTGTGGGTCATTGAAGAAAAGCGTCCTTTATTAGAGCCGCAAATTAAAGATATTTTATACGGATTAGCGCGTCGCCCAAAAATCACTGGCAAATATGATGCGCAAGGTAACAGACAACTGGATTCCACTCTGGAATTAACACCAGTGGATATTAGCCGTGTATTGGCAAAATATTTGCAGGGCCGTCATCAAGACAAGCAAATCAAAGCGCGTCTGCAGCTGCTTGAACAGGAAACTGAACGTCTTAAGGCGCTCAATACCTTGGCTCATGTTGAGCGCACGCCACATTTTTGTTCTGGATGCCCGCATAATACGTCCACTCGAGTCCCTGAAGGCAGTCGTGCCGTGGCAGGTATTGGTTGCCACTATATGGTGAATTGGATGGACCGGCAGACCGCCACCTTCACCCATATGGGCGGTGAAGGCGTAACTTGGATAGGTCAGGCGCCTTTTACTGAAGAAACCCATATTTTCCAAAATTTAGGTGATGGTACTTATTATCATTCTGGCAGTTTAGCGATTCGTGCCGCCGTTGCTGCTCAAGTCAATATTACCTTTAAGTTACTTTATAATGATGCAGTTGCCATGACAGGTGGGCAGCCAGTTGATGGCCCTTTAGATGTACCTAGCTTGATTCGTCAAGTTATCGCAGAAGGCGTGCGACAAGTCGTTGTGGTTGCTGAAGATGTAGCCGCAATGCACGCACTGGATTTGCCAGCACAGGTGCCTGTATATGAACGCACAGAGCTGGATCAGGTGCAGCAAGATTTACGCCAGCAAACTGGTGTCAGTGTTTTGGTCTATGTGCAAACCTGTGCAGCGGAGAAACGCCGTCGGCGTAAAAATGGTCGTTTGGCAGAACCAAGTAAGCGTTTCTTCATTAATGAAGCTGTGTGTGATGCTTGCGGTGATTGCAGTGTGCAATCGAATTGTTTATCGATTATCCCCAAACCGAGTCTTTTTGGACGTAAGCGGCAAATTGATCAATCCAGTTGTAATAAAGACTACACTTGTGCGCAAGGCTTTTGCCCCAGTTTTGTCTCTGTTGAAGTGGCCGAGACTAGAGTTGGTAATAAAACCCAGCTTAAAATTCCTTTAGATTCTATACCTGATCTGCCAGCACCTCACTTGCCACTAGATCAAGAGGTATGGCGTGTATTGGTGACTGGAGTTGGAGGAACAGGCATTGTCACAGCCTCGGCTTTGTTAGGGATGGCAGCACATCTAGAACAAAAAGGGGTGACAACCCTTGATCAAACGGGGTTAGCGCAAAAATTCGGCGCTGTGATGAGCCATATTCAAATTGCTACCCATCAAGGCCAACTCAGTGCACCTCGTATCGCGCTTGCTGATGCAGATGTCTTGATTGGTGTCGATCAAGTGGTCGCAAGTAGTGATGAGGCCCTATCCCGTTTGGACGTGCATACTAGCCGTAGTGTGATTAATACCCAAGTGGTGATGACCGCAGACTTTACCCGCCAACGTGATGCAAGTTTCCCTGCAAAAAGTATGCAGGCACGGATTCAAGCAGCAAGTGCGCAATATCAAGCTTTAAACTTTACCCAATGGGCACAAAAGCTACTGGGCGAATCTACCTACGTTAATGTATTAATGTTGGGGTATGCCTACCAGTTAGGTTGCTTGCCTGTGCAGGCATCCTCTTTAGAAACAGCGATTCGTATCAATCAGGTGGATGTCGATTTAAATTTGGCAGCCTTTTACTATGGGCGTTGGTTGGCTTTTGATCCGCAAGGCCTTTCTAAGCTATGTAAGCAGTTGCCAGTCAAGCAGCCGCTAGAGGCTCCTGCGACACTGGTACTTGATCCACAAACAGCGCCGTTAGCAGATCTAGTGGATGAATACGCACGCTATTTAACTGATTATCAAGATGCCGCTTATGCACAAGCCTATGTAAAGGCTATTCAGGCAGTACAAGATCAAGAAGCTCAATGGCCTTTTGTCAGTCGTTACACAAGTACGCCGTATGCATTAACGCGGGCGCTAGCCATTTCTTATGTACATTTGTTAGCGGTTAAAGATGAGTACGAGGTGGCACGGCTTTATAGCGCGCCAGCATTTTGGCAACAGCTTGCTGCTGAGTTCCCAGATTACAAAAGGGTGCGTGTGCATCTTGCATTGCCAGGGTTGCGGCATATATCCACAAAAGGTGTGCCAACCAAGGGTAACTTTGGCGCTTGGATGTTTAAGCTTTTTCCGTTATTGGCGAAAGCTAAAACATTACGGGGTACACCTTGGGATGTGTTTGCGTATACAGAAGAAGGGCGTCAGCATCAACATTGGCGGCATTTGTTTGAGCAGGATATGCAGCGTTTGCTCCATGAAACCCAAGCTAATAACTATCAATATGCGTTGGCACTGGCAGCTTGGCCACAAGAGGTGCGGGGTTTTGGTCATGTACGTCTTCAAGCGTATCAACAAGTGAGTGAAAAACGTGCTGCTTTATGGCGTGCTTTTGAACGTCCGCAAGCAGATTGGGTACAGACTGGCCACAAGTTGGTTGAAGTCATTCAGCGTGCAAGCTAGGAGGTGGATCATGTCCGTTTTTACTCATGAAGCCATGCATGATCATCAAATGCTGGTATTTATACAAGATAAGGCTGTTGGATTAAAAGCCATTATCGCTTTGCATAATACAAGACTTGGACCGGCTTTAGGTGGATGCCGTATGTACCCTTACGCATCAGAAACAGAAGCTTTGGCCGATGTGCTACGTCTTTCCGAAGGCATGACATATAAAGCGGCTTTGGCAGGTCTGCCATTAGGTGGAGGTAAGGCAGTTATTTTAGCTGATCCACGTAAGGACAAATCGCCTCAGTTATGGCGTGCTTTTGGGGATGCAGTGCAAAATTTGCAGGGTCTTTATATCACTGCAGAAGATTCGGGCACTTGTGTACAGGATTTACATCAGGTCGCGCAAGTCTGTGATTATGTTGTGGGTATTCAGCAAAAGCCTTGCATTGGCGGTGGATGGCGTTCTGGTGATCCTTCCCCTTCTACTGCGTATGGGGTGTATGTCGGTATTCAAGCGAGTGTTGCTTTTCGTTTACAGCGGCAAGACTTACGCGGTTTACGCATTGGAATTCAAGGATTAGGGCAAGTGGGTATGGCGTTAGCACACCTACTGCATGCGCAAGGCGCGCGCCTGTATGTACAAGATATTGATGCTGATAAGCAAACAAAATGTGCACAGGTATTCGGCGCACAAGTGCTTACAGAAGAAGATTTCTGGCATGCAGACTTAGATGTTATCGCACCTTGTGCTTTGGGTGGGGTGTTAACGCAAGCACGTGCAGCTTCTATAAAAGCCAAAGTGATAGCAGGTGCAGCCAATAATCAATTGGAGGATATGCGTGTTGCTGATGCATTAAAGCGCAGAGGTATCTTGTATGCGCCTGATTATGTCATTAATGCAGGTGGCTTGATTGATGTGGCTTATGAGAGCCAAGGTCAGTATCAAGCCGCGCAGGTACAAGCACATATTGAACAAATAGGAGAGCGCTTGCACGGTATTTATCAACAAGCGCAGCACCAAGGCAGATCAACAGCCGATATAGCACAAGAAACAGCCTTGCATTGTTTATCTCATGCGCAAGCAGCAAGACATACGCAAGCAATGGCAAGTGCTTCAGCTTAACTTGGTGTAACCTTTGTTTCTGCGGCTTGTAAGCGTGCTTGTTTACGTGCCGCTTGCTGTTGGCGTTGTTTACGCTTTTTCAATGCGAACCGGGTCAAAGGTGCAGGGTCACCTTTTTCTGCTTCACGTTGACGTAAGGATTTAAAATCAGATTTGCGCCCGGTTTTTAAGTTGACACGGTCTGCTAAGGACCGTGTTTTTTTACGTCGAGTCATTTGTTTCCCCAGTATTAGAAAAAAATATTAAAAAGTATTATAAGCGACTTCTTTCTTAGCATCACTAAGAAAGCCTACGATTGCATAGACTTTGGCATGACTTAAGTCGGAAATCTGGGGATTAAATTTGCGTGTCTGCTAAGGAGCAAGCATAATACGCGAGTTTTTCATCCCCTCCCTTGAGAGTGGGCGAGTAGTTGGCTACTCACCGCCAGTAACCTATGCAAAGAGGCAAGCCTGTGAGTCAAGATAAGCTAGATACTTATTTCCAAGAGTGGCAAGCGCGTGAAGCGGCTGCTGAAGCCATGATTCCTATGATTGGCCAATTGTACCGTAAGTATAATGTGGTCACTTCTATCTATGGACGTGCACTAGTTAATCGCTCTGTGATTCGTATTCTTAAAGATCACCGCTTTGTGCGTAAGGTCGAAGAAACTGAGCTGGCCGTTGAAGACACCCATGCTCTGTTGGACGCCATGCTGAAGTTGAACTTAGGCCCAGCACACGTGGATGTAGGTAAACTTGCGGTTAAATTTAAGCAAGAAAATGCCGGCCGTGATGTAGAAGCCTTCTTGCGTGATGAGTTAGCTGAAGTAGTAGGCCAATACCAAGAATCTAGCCAAGGTGGTGAACCACAAGACGTCGTTTTATACGGCTTTGGTCGTATCGGTCGTTTGGTTGCGCGTATTTTGGTTGAAAAGGCAGGCGGTGGTAGCTTACTACGCTTGCGTGCGATTGTAGTGCGTGGTCAAGGCAGTGCCGCCGATTTAGAAAAGCGGGCTAGCTTGCTGCGTCGTGATTCTGTGCATGGTCCATTCCAAGGAACGATTTCAGTCGATGTAGAAAATAATGCCATGATGATCAATGGCAATTATGTACAAATTATCTACTCAGACGCTCCAGATCAAATTGACTATACCCAATATGGTATTGACAAAGCCGTTGTGGTGGATAATACGGGTAAATGGCGTGATGAAGCGGGCTTAGGCTTGCACTTAAAAGCGAAGGGTGTCGCGCGCGCTTTATTAACTGCACCTGGCAAAGGCGATATCAAAAATATCGTATTCGGTATTAATGATGATGAAATTAGTGCCGAAGATCAGGTTTTATCAGCAGCATCTTGCACAACGAATGCGATTGTACCTGTATTGAAGGCCATTAATGATAAATTTGGTATTCATCACGGCCACGTAGAAACGGTACACGCGTACACCAATGATCAGAACCTGATTGATAACTATCACAAGGCTGAGCGTCGTGGTCGTTCTGCACCTTTAAACATGGTATTGACAGAAACAGGTGCAGCTAAGGCTGTGGCTAAGGCGCTACCTGAATTAAAAGGCAAGCTAACAGGTAATGCGATTCGTGTACCAACGCCAAACGTTTCTATGGCGATTCTTAACTTGACGTTAGAAAAAGAAACGCAAGTTGAGGAAATGAATGAATACCTGCGTTGGACTTCGTTGTACTCACCAATGCAAAAACAAATTGATTATGTTGACTCGCCTGAAGTAGTTTCCTCTGACTTTGTGGGCAACCGTCACGCAGGAATTGTAGACGGTAAAGCCACTATCATTAGTGGTCAGCAAGCGGTGCTTTATGTATGGTATGACAACGAGTTTGGTTATAGCTGCCAAGTCGTTCGTATCCTGCAAAAAATCTCTAATGTAGACTTTAAAGTTTTCCCGCAGGATCGTTAAGCCACATAGGTTGATGTCTTAAATGCAAAGGCCCATCTAAAATAGATGGGCTTTTTTTGTGCAACTTGGTGAGGAGAGTGCTATTTTTTGGAGCTGCACTCTCGTTTCCAAAAAATACTTTTTGCGGAACCTGCGTAGTGCAAGATGGACAAAATTGTGCAATCACTAGAGGGAGTTGTGATTTGTAAGCACAGAAACGCCTCATTGTCTGAATGTTGTATAGCCATTGGCTAACATCATCTTTATAATGCATAAGATTTTTTGGGGTACAGTGCCTAATTTAAGCCTGTATATTCATTCAGCTTTAACACTTATTTTGGCTTAATGTCTGAGTTTGGTTGATTAGTTAAGACTAATTTAATCTGAGCTTCGCTTAAGGTCAAACTAAGTTTACTTTGTAACTTAAACTTTAATAATAACCTTGGTGATTGGGCGAGACGTATGATAAGCATCAAACGAGGTCTCGACCTACCCATCACAGGTGCGCCTGAGCAGAGCATTGATGATGCACCTCGGGCAAGCCATGTCGCCATTGTCGGCCCTGACTATGTAGGGATGAAACCTACAATGGAAGTGCAAGTTGGCGACAAAGTGAAATTGGGTCAGGTCATCTTTACCGATAAAAAAACCCCAGGGGTCAAATATACCGCACCTGCTTCAGGTGAGGTGGTGGCCATTAATCGGGGAGCACGCCGCGTATTACAATCTGTGGTCATTCGTGTAGATGAGCAGGAAGAAGCTATCAGCTTTACCGCTTATGAAGCACACCAGATTGTTGAACTGACAGACGCGCAAGTACGAGAAAACTTGATCGAATCTGGTTTATGGACTGCTTTACGCACACGTCCTTTCAGCCGTGTCCCAGCGCCTGATGCTAAACCACATTCTATCTTTGTCACTGCAATGGATACGCATCCGCTTGCCGCTGATCCAGCTGTGATCATTGCTGAAAATGCAGGCGATTTTGAAGCCGGCGTCCAAGTACTTAAGCACTTGACGCAAGGTAAGGTATTCGTTTGTAAAAAAGCGGGGGCTGATATTCCTTCTTGGAATTCTGGCCAGCTAGTGACAGAAGAATTTGAAGGACCGCACCCTGCAGGCCTAGCCGGCACACATATCCACTTTCTTGATCCTGTCAGCCTTGAGAAGCAAGTGTGGACGATAGGATATCAAGATGTGATCGCGGTGGGTCAGTTATTCCTGACAGGACAACTGAATACCCAACGCATTGTTGCCTTGGGTGGTCCCCTAGTGACTAAACCTCGCCTTTTGCGTACTCGCTTAGGTGCTTGCCTACAAGAGTTAACCTCAGGTGAGTTACAAGAAGGTGTCAAAGCGCGCATTATTTCCGGTTCCGTCTTTGGTGGCACACACGCACATGATGCTTTAGCTTATCTTGGTCGTTATCACCAGCAAGTGAGCGTATTGGAAGAAGGTGATAAGCGTGAATTTATTGGTTGGTTGTCGCTTGGTAAAGAGCGCCACTCTGTGATGGGAATTTATGTTTCCAGTTGGCAGGGATTACCAGAAAAATATGCGCCTAACACCTCAACAAATGGCTCCGAGCGTGCCATGGTACCGGTAGGTAATTACGAAAAAATCATGCCATTGGATATTTTGCCAACGCAATTGCTGCGTTCTTTAATTGTTGGTGATATCGAAATGGCGATGAAACTAGGTTGTCTAGAACTGGACGAAGAAGATCTTGCCCTATGTACTTATGTTTGCCCTGGCAAATATGAGTATGGCCCTATTCTTCGCGACAATCTGACGCTGATCGAGAAAGAGGGTTAATCGATGGAAGGTATCAGAAAGTTTCTAGACGGTTTAGAGCCTCATTTTCATAAAGGGGGTAAATATGAGAAATGGTATGCTTTGTATGAAGCGGTAGACACCATTTTTTATTCGCCACCAAGTGTGACTAAAACCACTGCGCATATTCGTGATGGCGTTGATTTAAAACGTATCATGATCACAGTGTGGTTGTGTACCTTCCCTGCCATGTTCTTTGGTATGTGGAATGCGGGTTATCAAGCCAACATGGCGATTGCCAATGGTTATGGTGCTCTGGATGCATGGCAAACAGGTTTTGCTAGTGTATTTGCTAGCAATGATCCTAGTAGTTTATGGGATAACTTGGTTTTAGGTGCGGCTTATTTCTTACCGATTTATCTGACAACTTTCATTGTAGGTGGCTTCTGGGAAGTCCTATTTGCAATGAAGCGTGGTCATGAAGTAAATGAAGGTTTCTTCGTCACTTCCATTCTGTTTGCTTTGACTTTGCCACCTACGATTCCGCTTTGGCAGGTTGCTTTAGGTATTACCTTTGGTGTCGTCATCGGTAAAGAAGTTTTCGGTGGAACCGGCAAAAACTTCCTTAACCCTGCATTGACTGGCCGTGCCTTCTTATATTTTGCATACCCAGCAGAAATTTCTGGTGATGCCGTTTGGGTTGCTGCCGACGGCTTTACTGGTGCAACGGCTTTATCTGTTGCTGCGCAAAATGGGATGGATGTTGTCCGTGAGCAATTTAGCTGGTGGGATGCCTTTATTGGCGCGGTTCCTGGTTCTGTTGGTGAAGTTTCTACCTTTGCCATCCTTTTAGGCGGGGCAGGTTTATTAGCCACACGAGTTGCTTCCTGGCGTATTGTCAGTGGTGTCTTTTTGGGTATGGTGGCAACGTCTATGTTGTTTAACATCATAGGCTCCGACACCAACCCCATGTTTGCTATGCCTTGGTATTGGCACTTAGTGATCGGTGGTTTTGCTTTCGGTATGGTCTTTATGGCAACAGATCCTGTCTCTGCTTCCATGACCAATCAAGGCAAATGGGTATTTGGTATTCTGATCGGTTTTATGACTGTGATGATCCGTGTGGTTAACCCTGCTTTCCCTGAAGGGATTATGCTGGCGATCCTGTTTGCCAACTTGTTCGCGCCTATGATTGATCACTTTGTGGTGCAGGCCAACATCAAACGGAGAATGCTGCGTAATGTCTAGCCAAAACGATTCCGTCAAGCAGACGATTAAAGTCGCGCTGCTACTGTGTGTTATCTGTTCTGTCGTGGTCTCAGGTGCTGCGGTCATTTTTAAACCGATGCAGCTAGCGAATAAAGACCTTGACCGTAAATCCAACATTCTTGCTGCTGCAGGTTTACTAGAAGAAGGTAAAAGCGTTGAGGAGCTATTTAAGCAAATCACCGTGAAAGCCATTGATCTAGAGACTGGTGAATATACAGACGCAGTCAACGTAGAAACTTACGATCCTAGTAAGGCTGCACGTGATCCTCAAATGTCTAGTGTGCTAGACGGTGCTGAGGATATTGCAAGTATTAAGCGTCGTGAGCGTTATGCACTCGTTTATCTTGTAGAAAAACAAGGTGAAGTTGAGAAAATTATCCTGCCTGTTCGTGGTTATGGTCTTTGGTCGACCTTGTATGGTTTCCTTGCTTTGGAAGCAGATGCCAATACGATTGCAGGTTTAGGTTTTTATCAGCATGCAGAAACGCCAGGGTTAGGGGGTGAAGTAGACAACCCGAATTGGAAAGCCTTGTGGCCTGGTAAGAAGGTCTATCAGGGTGAATCCGAAGCCCCAGCCATCGAGCTTGTGAAAGGTAATGTTACCGAGAGCACGCCAAATGCCGAATATAAGGTAGATTCTCTCTCGGGTGCTACTTTGACAAGCCGTGGTGTGACTAACCTATTGCAGTACTGGTTAGGTCAAGAAGGTTTTGGTCCTTTCTTGGCTAAATTCCGGTCTCAAGGAGCTTAATCATGGCAACAGAAACACCTAAAAGTGTGATGATCGCGCCAATTTTTGCAAACAACCCTATTGCGCTACAAATCTTGGGGATCTGTTCTGCATTGGCAGTGACCACCAACCTTAACACCGCTTTGGTGATGGGGATTGCGGTAATCTTTGTAACTGCTTTTTCGAACTTATTTGTATCCCTAATTCGCCACCATATTCCATCTAGCATACGTATCATCGTACAGATGACAATTATTGCTTCCTTGGTTATTGTGGTTGATCAGGTACTTAAAGCCTTTGCTTATGAAACCAGCAAACAGCTTTCTGTATTTGTGGGTTTGATCATTACTAACTGTATCGTTATGGGTCGTGCAGAAGCTTATGCCATGCAAAATGATCCAAAAATGAGCTTTATCGACGGGATTGGTAACGGTTTAGGTTACACCGTTGTATTGTTGGCCGTTGGTGCCATCCGTGAGCTCTTTGGTACAGGTAGCCTCTTTGGAATCACGATTTTAGAACCTATTAAAGACGGCGGCTGGTATGCAACCAACGGTATGATGCTGTTACCACCTTCGGCCTTCTTTATTATTGGTTTGTTGATTTGGGCACTACGTGAGTGGAAGCCAGATCAGAAAGAAGCACCAGAATTTAAAATCACTGCCAACACTAAAGCAAAGGAGGCAATGTAAGCCATGTTTGAGCATTTCCTCTCTTTATTTGTCAAAGCTGTGTTTGTAGAAAACATGGCCTTGGCCTTCTTCCTTGGGATGTGTACCTTTTTGGCCGTCTCGAAGAAGATGGAAGCGGCTTTAGGTTTGGGGATTGCGGTTGTTGTGGTGCAGGTTGTGACTGTGCCTGTCAATAACCTAATTTTTAACCTCTTATTACGTGAAGGCGCCTTAAGCTGGACTGGGATTGATGGTGCAGAAAACATCGACCTGTCTTTCTTAGGCTACCTCAGTTATATCGGTGTTATTGCAGCCTTGGTACAAATTATGGAGATGTTCCTCGATAAATACGTACCTGCACTTTACAACGCTCTAGGCGTGTTCCTTCCTCTCATTACCGTAAACTGTGCCATTTTAGGGGCTTCCCTTTTTATGGTAGAGCGTGATTACACCTTTGGTGAATCCGTAGTTTATGGTGCAGGTGCAGGGGTTGGTTGGGCGCTAGCGATTATGGCGCTTGCTGGGATTCGTGAAAAACTCAAGTACAGCGATGTACCTGCAGGTTTACAGGGTCTTGGTATCACCTTTATTACTGTAGGTTTGATGTCACTCGGCTTTATGTCCTTCTCAGGCGTACAGCTGTAATTCAGCCATTAACTCAAGGTTAAGAACATGACACAAGTGATTATCCTCGGTGTGCTCATGTTCACCGTAGTGGTGATATCTCTCGTTTTGGTGATCTTGGCAGCGCGTAAGCGTTTGGTAAGCACCGGCGATGTCACCATAGAAATTAACGGTGATCCAGAGCATACAATTACAACAGCGGCAGGTGGGAAACTACTGCAAACTTTGGCAGCGAATGGCATCTTCTTGTCGTCTGCCTGTGGTGGTGGTGGTTCTTGCGCGCAATGTAAATGTAAAGTGATTGATGGCGGTGGCTCCATTTTGCCCACAGAAGCGTCTCATTTTACTATGCGCGAGCAAAAAGAAGGCTGGCGTCTATCTTGTCAGGTGCCTGTTAAACAGGATATGAAAGTCGAAGTAGACGAAGAAGTCTTCGGGGTGAAAAAATGGGAATGTACTGTTGAGTCCAATCCTAACGTAGCCACCTTTATTAAAGAGTTGACTTTGCGTTTACCTGAAGGCGAAAACGTTGACTTCCGTGCAGGCGGCTATGTGCAGCTAGAAGCACCTGCACACGAAGTGCATTACAAAGACTTTGATATCGATAAAGAGTATCACGGCGACTGGGATAAATTTAATCTGTGGCAGTATGTTTCTAAGGTTGAAGAACCCGTAATCCGTGCGTATTCAATGGCAAACTACCCAGAAGAGCGTGGTTTGGTGAAGTTCAACATTCGTGTTGCCTCACCACCACCAGGTACGGATTTGCCACCTGGGCAAATGTCTTCTTATGTCTTTAGCTTGAAACCTGGCGATACCATCACTGTGTACGGTCCTTTTGGTGAGTTCTTTGCTAAAGAAACCGAAGCAGAAATGGTCTTTGTTGGTGGCGGTGCAGGTATGGCACCTATGCGCTCGCACATCTTTGATCAACTTAAGCGTTTGAAATCTAAGCGTAAGATCTCTTTCTGGTACGGGGCACGTTCTTTACGTGAAGCCTTCTATGTAGAAGAGTTTGATCAACTGCAAGCAGAGAATGAAAACTTTAAGTGGCATCTGGCATTGTCTGATCCTTTACCTGAGGACAATTGGCAGGGCCCTACAGGGTTTATTCATAATGTCTTGTATGAAGATTACCTCAAAGATCACCCAGCGCCTGAAGATTGTGAGTTCTACATGTGTGGGCCTCCCATGATGAATGCGGCTGTGATTAAAATGCTGACCGATCTAGGGGTAGAGCCAGAAAACATTCTGCTCGATGATTTCGGCGGCTGATTGATACAAGGAAATAAAAATGTTCAGCGTTCTTGCTATAAGGCGCTGGCAAAAGCTGGGGCTGATCCTGTTAGGGTCAGCCTTCTTTGTTATTGCTAGCAGCCTTTTGTCTGGGTGTAGTTCGGCACCTGAACCTCAAACCTATCAAATCAAAGGGCCTATTATGGGGACTGAATATCATGTCACCCTCGTATTGGCCCCAGAACAAGCCGCTTTAGTGGATAAACTAGCGCAAGGGGTTTTAACCCGCTTACAAGAAGTTGACCGCCTGATGTCAACTTATAAGGAAGACTCTGAGCTTTCACGCTTTAATCGTACTGCTATTAATGTTGAAATGCCATTGAGTGCACCGACACAGGAAGTCATGCAGCTTGCACAAGTGGTACATCAGCAAAGTGCAGGTGCTTTTGATCCCAGTATTGCACCCTTGGTTGATCTTTGGGGGTTTGGTCCGCAAACGCCTTTAGACCAAGTGCCACCACAACCTGAAATTGATCAGGCTTTGGCACAAGTTGGTTTAAATGCGGTGATTTTAAATGCACAAAAGTCTAGTTTACGTAAAACAGCACCAAGGCATTTGGATTTTTCTGCCATTGCTAAAGGTTATGCGGTTGATCGGGTGGCAGACTACCTTAAGGCGCAAGGTGTCAGCAATTTTTTGGCTGAAGTTGGGGGAGAAGTGGTTGCTGCTGGACGTAAAGCAGATGCTTCTTTGTGGCGTATTGCAATTGAAAAGCCGCAACTTGCAGGTCGCAGCGTGCAAAAAGTGTTAATGTTGGCAAATCTCGCAGTGGCGACTTCAGGCGATTATCGTAATTATTTTGAAGTTGATGGGCAGCGTTATTCACATACACTCGACCCGAGAACTGGGTATCCTATTCGACATAATCTAGCTTCAGTCACTGTTGTGCACCCCAGTTGTGCCTTAGCAGATGCGTATGCCACTGCCTTGATGGTGATGGGAGAGCAAGCGGGGATGGCATTAGCGGAAAAACTCAACTTAAGTGTCTATATGCTGGTCAAAACTCCAGAGGGTTTCCAAGCATATCAATCGCCTGCATTTGTGCAGGTTTTTGGCGAATCAGCTTTACAATAACAAGGGGGCTGTATGCAATTGATGTTATTGACCTTAGTCGTTTTATTGGCAATCGTACTGATGATGTCTGTAGGTGTTCTGATGGGGCGTAAACCCATTGCAGGCTCCTGCGGAGGGATGAGTGCGATAGGATTAGAGACAGAATGTGATATTTGCGGGGGCAATAAAGAAATTTGTGAAACTGAGCAGCAAAAGCGGCAAACGGTTTCTACCGATTTAGGCTATGATGCGAGTTCACAACGCTGAAACTAAAGCGGTATTGTTCTCTGAGGTTAGGGGGGCTAGAGTGAAAACCTCAAAGACCCTCTAATCTCAAATCATACTTGAGCCATTTATTTGGGTCATAATAATAAGCTGATGGGAGCATGATGGCACTATGGCTGTGTATAACTATGACGTAGTAGTGATAGGTACGGGTCCTGCAGGTGAAGGCGCAGCGATGAATGCAATCAAACACGGCAAGCGCGTTGCGGTCGTGGAAAGCGAAGCTGCAGTAGGTGGCAATTGTACACATAAAGGAACGATCCCCTCAAAAGCCTTGCGTCATGCAGTAAAGCAAATTATCCAATTTAATACCAACCGCATGTTCCGTGATATTGGCGAGCCGCGTTGGTTTTCTTTTCCTAAAGTATTAGAACGTTCTAAGCGTGTGATTGAGCGCCAAGTGCAGTTGCGTACCAATTTTTATGCGCGTAATCGTGCCGATGTCTTCTTTGGCAAAGCACGTTTTCTTGATCCTCATACCTTAAGTGTGCGTGATCAGCATGATGGTGTCGAAGAATTAAGAGCGCAAAAAATTGTGATTGCGACGGGCTCAAGTCCTTACTTGCCTGCTGATATTAATTTTCGCCATCCGCGGATCTACAATAGTGATTCCATTTTAAAACTTGGTCATACCCCTCGTACTTTAGTGATTTATGGTGCGGGTGTGATTGGGTGTGAATATGCCTCTATTTTTAGCGGCCTTGGGGTAAAAGTCGATCTAATTGATACCCGTGAGCGCTTGCTGTCCTTCCTTGATGATGAGATTAGCGATGCTCTGTCTTATCACTTGCGTAACAATGGCGTACTCATTCGTCATGATGAAGAATATGAGTGTGTAGAAGGTGGTGATCAGTGCGTTATCTTACATCTGAAATCAGGTAAGAAAATTCGCGCAGATGCTTTCCTCTGGTGTAATGGGCGCACAGGCAACACAGAAGGTCTTGGGCTGGAAAAGATTGGTTTAGAAGCCAACTCACGTGGACAGCTGAAAGTTGACGACCATTACCGCACGCAGGTGCCTCATATTTACGCGGTAGGTGATGTGATCGGTTGGCCAAGTTTAGCCTCGGCGGCTTATGATCAAGGCCGTGCGGCGGCTGCGGATTTGCTAGATGATGCAGATTTCCACTTTGTCAATGAAGTACCTACAGGTATTTATACGATTCCAGAGATTAGCTCTGTTGGTAAAACAGAACGTGAGCTGACGGAGGCAAAAATCCCTTATGAAGTCGGGCAGGCCTTCTTTAAGCATACCGCACGTGCGCAAATCACAGGTGAGACTGTGGGCATGTTAAAGCTCTTATTCCATCGTGAAAATTTACAGTTGTTGGGGATTCACTGTTTTGGTGACCAAGCGTCAGAAATTGTGCATATCGGCCAAGCAGTGATGGCTCAAAGTGGTGAAGCAAATACCATTAAGTATTTTGTGAATAATACCTTTAATTACCCAACCATGGCAGAAGCGTATCGGGTGGCAGCAATGAATGGTTTAAATCGTTTATTCTAAGATAGAGTATGCAAATGGATAAGGTTCCCACGTAATCGAGCACGTGGGAATTTTTTTGCCTTGCTCAAGCTTCTAATCGTCGCTAAATTGAATTTGAACCTTAGTTGCCGCTTGCGTTTTCTGTGTAAGCTCTGCAACGATTTGAGCTGCCATATGGTGAAAAGTATCTGCAGCCAAACCCTCAGGTTCTGCTAATACACTTGGACAGCCTTGATCTGCTTGTAAACGAATTGACATTGCTAAAGGTAACTGGCCAAGTAAAGGTGCTTGATAAGTCTCAGCAACCTGCTCGCCGCCCCCACTACCAAAAATGGCTTCGGTATGGCCACATTGCGAACAAGTATGCAAACTCATGTTTTCGATAATCCCTAGTACAGGGACTTTAACTTTACGAAACATTTCAATGCCTTTGCGTGCATCTAATAAAGCAAGATCCTGTGGTGTGGTGACAATCACAGCGCCACTCACAGGGACGCGCTGTGCCAGCGTGAGTTGAATATCCCCTGTGCCTGGTGGCATATCAATCAGCAAATAATCCAAATCTTGCCATGCCGTTTGGGTCAAAAGTTGTTGAAAAGCACCACTGACCATAGGGCCACGCCAGACCATAGGTGTGTGTTCATCGACTAAAAAAGCCATCGACATCAGTTGAATGCCTAAAGCTTCGATGGGTTGGAAATGTTTCTGGTCTGGGCTTTGTACCCGCGCATCACCTACACCAAAAAGCAAAGCTTGGCTGGGACCATAAATGTCCGCATCTAATACACCCACTTTAGCGCCGCTTGCGGCTAAAGCGAGTGCGAGATTGGCTGTTACTGTGGATTTACCAACACCACCTTTACCGGAAGCAACGGCAATAATATGTTTTACACCCTTGATCATACAGTGCTCCTTAATCGTCAAGGAATCTATTTCTTAGTATTTTACTTGGTTTTTGTCAGTGGGCAAGCGCGAAAAGTTTTGGCTTAGCTACCAAGGATGCAAAGCTGTATCGAAATCGCTATAGTTGTGCACCAGTTAATCAGTCTGTATTCGCTTGATAAGATGGAATAAATTTTATGTCAACACGACAAATTTTAGTCACTAGCGCCCTGCCCTATGCCAATGGTCCCATTCACTTAGGGCATTTACTAGAATATATCCAAACAGATATTTGGGTGCGCTTTCAAAAAAGCCGTGGCCATACTTGTACTTATGTGTGTGCAGATGATGCGCATGGCACTGCGATTATGTTGCGTGCAGAGCAAGAAGGCATTAGTCCACAAGCCTTGATTGATCGAGTGCGAGCAGAACACCATAGTGATTTTAAGGATTTTAACATTCACTTTGACAATTATTACTCCACGCATTCAGAGGAAAACCGCCACTTTTCCGAATTAATTTATACGCGTTTACGTGATGCTGGGCATATTGCCACCCGAGATATTGAGCAAATGTTTGATCCAGAAAAACAGCTATTTCTGGCCGATCGTTTTATTAAAGGGACATGTCCCAAATGTGGTGCAGAAGATCAATATGGCGATAACTGTGAAAAGTGCTCCGCAACTTATACACCAGCAGAATTAATTGATCCTAAATCAGCCATCTCTGGCGCAACACCCGTTTTAAAAACCTCAACGCATTATTTTTTCAAACTGCCTAATTTCAGCCAAATGTTGCAAGAGTGGACGCAATCTGGGCGCGTGCAGGAACAAATTGCCAACAAGCTTAACGAATGGTTTGCGGCAGGCTTGCAAGAATGGGATATTTCTCGCGATGCACCTTATTTTGGTTTCGAAATTCCTGATGCACCAGGGAAATATTTTTATGTTTGGTTGGATGCGCCTATTGGCTATTTGGCGAGTTTTAAGAACCTGTGTACACAACGTCCTGAGTTAGACTTTGATGCTTATTGGCAGCCTGATTCGCAAGCGGAGGTGTATCACTTTATCGGTAAAGATATTGTCTATTTCCATGCGCTTTTTTGGCCCGCCATGCTACAAGGTGCAGGTTTTCGTACGCCAACCAGTATTAACTGTCACGGTTTTGTGACCGTCAATGGCGGCAAAATGTCTAAGTCTCGTGGCACTTTTATTAAAGCACGCACGTATTTAGAGCATTTAAATCCTGAGTATCTCAGATATTATTTTGCCGCAAAATTGACACCAAGTATTGATGACCTTGACCTCAATCTGGACGATTTTAGTCAACGGGTAAATTCAGACTTGGTAGGTAAAGTCGTCAATATTGCTAGTCGATGTGCCGGCTTTATTAAAAAACAAGGCGGACACCTGAGCACACAAGTACAGGATGCACAACAAGTCGCACGTTTTGTGCAGGCAGGCGAGGAAATTGCTGCACATTATGAAGCACGTGAATTTGGGCGTGCGATGCGTAAAATTATGGAATTAGCTGACGAAGCCAATACTTGGATTAATGATGCGGCACCTTGGGTATTAGCAAAACAAGCGGATCAGCAAGCCCAAGTACAAGCCGTTTGTACCCAGGGGATTCAACTATTCCGTATTCTTATGGTGTATTTAGCGCCTGTTTTACCGCAGACAGCTGAACAAGCACGCGAGTTTTTGAATCTGCCTTCCTTAGCTTGGGACACGCGTGATCAAGGATTAGAGGGTACTTGTATTAATACCTTTAAGCCGTTAATGCAACGCGTAGAGAAGATCCAAATTGATGCTATGTTAGCAGCAAGTGCAGAAGATGCAGCGGCAGAGCAGGCTTTAAAAGAAGGGAGCCCACAAAAATCTAGCGTATTGGATGCAGATCCGATTGCGCCACAAATTAGTTTTGATGACTTTATTAAAGTTGATTTGCGAGTGGCTAGGATTGTTAAAGCAGAAGCTGTCAAAGGTGCCGCTAAATTATTGCAATTGACTTTGGATTTAGGTGGAGAAACCCGTACGGTTTTTTCAGGGATTAAAAGTGCCTACCAGCCGGAAGCCTTAGAAGGGCGTCTGACGGTGATGGTGGCTAATTTAGCTCCTCGCAAAATGCGTTTTGGTGTTTCTGAAGGGATGGTGCTGGCTGCGGGTGATGATGATGGCATTTATTTGCTGGATGTCGATTCGGGTGCGCAACCAGGCCAACGTATTACCTAAATGAGTTTGATGCTAAAAAGCAAGACTGCGACACTGCGACTGAATGTCGCAGTCTTAAAGATTTATCAGGCTTTACTGATGTAATAAAATGGATGAATTGAACCAAAAATTTCGGGCTTTACCCGCTTCCTAAGAATAAAAAGCTATAAAAGAATAGCATTCTCTTTCTTGTCAGGAATATGGCCGATCTTCTAAGATGCCTAACTCCTAAAAATGCACCATCTTGGTCAAGTTTTCTGCTCCCTTGTGAGCAGGTGTCTACTAGTCTGTACTCCGGATCGCAGAACCCATGAGCGAATATATTTTAATTCTGGTGAGTACCATCTTAGTGAACAATTTTGTTCTCGTGCAGTTTCTTGGTTTATGCCCGTTTATGGGGGTATCAAACAAATTGGAATCTGCGATGGGCATGTCTTTAGCAACCACATTTGTGCTCACACTCTCGTCCATGTGTAGCTATTTGACCTATGAATGGATCTTGCAGCCTTTAGGTTTGGAATATCTAAAGACGCTCACCTTTATTATGGTGATTGCCGTTGTAGTGCAATTTACCGAAATGGTCGTGCACAAAACCAGCCCCTTGTTATATCGAGTATTGGGTATCTTTTTACCCCTGATTACTACCAATTGTGCTGTGCTTGGGGTCGCACTTTTATCTTTGAATAAAAACTCTAGTTTTATGCAAGCGAGCCTGTATGGTTTTGGTGCGGCATTAGGATTTTCTTTAGTATTGATATTATTTGCAGCACTAAGAGAGCGTATTAAGGTTGCGGACGTGCCTGTGCCTTTCCAAGGTGCGGCGATAGCGATGGTCACTGCTAGTTTAATGTCACTTGCATTTTTAGGGTTTAGCGGCTTAGTGCAGCTTTAATCGGCTTAATAGGTGAATTGATCATGCTAGCCTTTGTGAGCGAGTATCCCTTACTAACAGCAGTAGGGGCTTTATTAATGTTAGCCCTAGTCTTTGGTGCCTTGCTTGGCTATGCAGAGGTGCGTTTCAAAGTCGAAGGGGACCCAATTGTTGAGCAAATCGATGCTTTATTGCCACAAACACAATGTGGTCAGTGTGGTTTTCCAGGATGTCGCCCCTATGCACAAGCGATTGCCGATGGTGAAGCCATTAATCGTTGCCCTCCTGGTGGTGCTGCAACAGTACAAGCCTTGGCAGATTTACTAGGCCGCGAAGCTTTACCTTTGGAAGGTGGCGAAGCTGAACCCGTCAAGAAAGTCGCTTATATTCGCGAACAAGAATGCATTGGTTGCACAAAATGTATCCAAGCCTGCCCTGTAGATGCCATCTTGGGAGCCGCTAGGCAAATGCATACAGTGATTGCTGACGAGTGTACTGGTTGTGATTTGTGTGTCGCGCCCTGTCCTGTGGATTGCATTGATATGCTCCCTGTACAACCTCAGCTTAAAAGCTGGCATTGGCCTAAACCTTCTGGTCCCAATGCAGCTTTTGCAGATCGTATTATTGCTACAGATGCACAAAAGGTAGCCTAATGGCCAAGATTTGGGATTTTCATGGCGGTATTCATCCCGCTGAGCATAAAGACTTATCTTTACAAGTACCCTTGCGCCAGGCTCCTTTGCCTGCGTATGTGGTTTTGCCTTTGCAACAGCATATCGGCGCTCCTGCACGGCCTTTAGTTCGGGTGGGTGATAAGGTGCGTACAGGACAAAAAATTGCTGACCGGCAAGCTGGAATCAGTGCCTGTGTGCATGCATCTATTTCTGGAACTGTGGTTGCGATAGAGGAACGTCCCATTGCGCATCCATCACAAATGCAAGACATGTGTATTGTGATTGAAAGTGATGGTCAAGATACTTGGGTTGAACGTGCCCCTTTAATAAACTGGCAAAGTGCGAATGCGGAAACCCTGCTGGCACATATCAAAGGCAATGGTATTGTTGGTTTGGGCGGTGCTGGTTTTCCAACCCTGAGCAAAATTCAAAGTGGACGCGCCCATCAACTCGATACCCTGATTATCAATGCAGCAGAATGTGAGCCTTATATTACTGCAGATGATACAGGTATACGTCACTACCCACAGGAATTAGTGACGGGTATTCGTATTTTGCAACGTATTTTGCAGCCACAGCAAACCCTGATTGGTATCGAAGATAACAAACCAGATGCAATAGAACGCCTGCGCGAAGCAACCATTGGTACCAATATTGAAATACGTGTTGTGCCAACCAAGTACCCCTCAGGAGGTGAAAAACAACTGACTTATCTGTTAACTGGGCGTGAGGTACCGAGTGGTGGATTACCTGCAGATGTGGGGGTTTTGTGCCAGAACGTGGGTACTTTAATTGCGGTTGCACGTGCATTAGTGCAAGGTGAGCCTTTAGTACGGCGCATTGTGACTTTAACTGGACATGCGCTTGCCGCGCCTGCCAATCTTGAAGTGCGTTTGGGGACCCCTATTGATGCTCTGTTGCGTGTGGCACAGCTCGATCCACAAAAATTAGCCCGTCTTATTTTGGGTGGCCCTATGATGGGCTTTAGTCTGCCAAATGCCCAAGTACCTATCACCAAAACGAGTAATTGCGTGATTGCAGGGACATTACAAGAATTTCCTAGTGCTGCGCCAGAAATGCCCTGTATTCGTTGTGGTATGTGTGAACAGGCGTGTCCTGCTTCCTTGTTGCCACAACAGCTGTATTGGTTTAGTAAAGCGAAAGAATTTGATAAGGCACGTCTTTACAATCTATTCGATTGTATTGAATGTGGTGCTTGTGCTTATGTATGCCCAAGTCAAATTCCCTTAGTACAATATTATCGTTTTGCTAAAGGAGAGATTCGCAAAGAAGAAAGCGAAGCCTTGAAGGCAGAGCGTGCACGTCAACGTTTTGAATTTAAACAAGAACGTCAAGCACGTGAGCAGGCAGAAAAAGCAGCACGTCGCCAAGGCAAAACGGCGTCTGCTGTGCAAATGGAACCTAGTGTTCAAAAGGCTGCTGCACCAGCATCAACAGAAACTCTTGATCTTAAGAAGCTTAAAATTCAACTCGCTGCAAAAAGTGTTGCGGCTAAAAAAGCACAACAGGCTTTGACGCAAGCACAGGAAGCGGGCGCTTCTGCAGAGGAGCTTGCTGAATTAACAAAAACGTTCCAAAACGCGCAACAAGAACAAGCCCAGGCGCAATCTGCGATAGCGCAAGCAACCGAGACACCTACTGCGACACAGAGCCCATCACCAGATGTTGCAGAGCTGAAAAAATTGAAAATTCAACTCGCTGCAAAAAGTGTTGCGGCTAAAAAAGCACAACAAGCTTTGACGCAAGCACAGGAAGCAGGTGCTTCTGCAGAGGAGCTTGCTGAATTAACAAAAACATTCCAAAACGCGCAACAAGAACAAGCCCAGGCGCAATCTGCGATAGCGCAAGCAACCGAGACACCTACTTCGACACAGAGCCAATCACCAGATGTTGCAGAGCTGAAAAAGTTGAAAATTCAACTCGCTGCAAAAAGTGTTGCGGCTAAAAAAGCACAACAAGCTTTGACGCAAGCACAGGAAGCAGGTGCTTCCGCAGAGGAGCTCGCTGAGTTAACGCAAGTATTGCAAGAAGCACAGCAAGCGCAAAGCCAAGCACAAGCAGCACTAGAGCAACAGCAAGTACCAAAAACACAGCACATCCAAGCACCACCAAAAGCAGCAGATGCACACTTGAAGCAGCTGAGTGTGCAAATTGCCGTAAAAAAAGTGGCTTTTAGAAAAGCTGAACAAGCTTGGCAGCAAGCACACAGTTCGCAACAAGGTGATTTGGATGTGTTAGAAGCGCATATGCTTAATGCGCAAGAAGCTTTGCACAAAGCACAGGCTGAACTAGCTACATATCAAGC
Source organism: Allopseudospirillum japonicum (assembly GCF_900108915.1). Classification (GTDB taxonomy): domain Bacteria; phylum Pseudomonadota; class Gammaproteobacteria; order Pseudomonadales; family Halomonadaceae; genus Pseudospirillum; species Pseudospirillum japonicum. Next base: position 157,164 of record NZ_FNYH01000001.1, on the reverse strand, counting down.
ACAGCAATCAAGTGCAAGTAATAAGCAAGTCACGCAAGATGGTGACCAACATTTATTAAAAAAGCGAAAAATCGCTGTGTCAGTTGCTCAAGCTGCGGTCCGAAGTGCACAAAAGCGTTTAGATAATCTTAGTGAAATTAAAGATACCCCAAGTGAGCAGTTAGCAGCTCAGCAAGCGCGTCTTGCCAGTGCACAAGCACAATTAGCACAAGCACAAGATGCTTTAGCACAAGCAGCAAGCACTCGTACACAGGAGATCTCCTAATGTCTTTACTGGCGCCTTCTTCTCCACATGCACATCGCCCCTTATCCACATCGCATGTGATGGCACAGGTGAGTCTGGCAACCTTGCCTGCCTTAGGTGTACTGACTTGGTTATTTGGTTGGGGAAGTTTAATTAACGTCATGCTTGCTGTGACCACCGCTATTTTTGCAGAAGCTTTAATCCTAAAGTTACGCAAGCGTCCTTGGCGCATATTGATGGATAATAGTGCATTACTTACAGGACTTTTGCTGGGGTTATCTATTACGCCTTTAGCACCTTGGTGGTTGCCTGTGTTAGGTGCAGCGGTTGCTGTGGTTGTAGCTAAGCAAGTCTATGGGGGGCTTGGACAAAATCCTTTTAATCCAGCAATGGTAGCTTATGCCCTCTTGCTGGTGTCCTTCCCTTTGCCTATGAGCTTATGGCCACAGCCGCTCAGTTTGCAAGCTGAGCCTTGGACCTTTTGGGAGCATCTGACACATACTTTTACTGGTTCTTTACATGCTATTGATGGCTATACAGGGGCGACCTTGCTGGATGCTTTCAAGCATAAAGGGGCTTTGACTGCAGAAGAGTTTTGGCTGCAAACTCCTGTTGCACAAGCAGTACTTAACGCGACGACAGGTGTTAGCTTGGCTTATTTGTTAGGCGGCGTGTATTTATTATGGCGTGGTATTATCAGTTGGCATACACCGGTTGCGGTCTTAGCAAGCTTATTAATTTTGGCCGCTTTTTTTTATGGTGCAGATCCGAGTCAATATGCTAGCCCAAGTATGCATTTATTGGTTGGTGCAGGGATTTTTTCAGCCTTCTTTATTGCAACAGATCCTGTGACTTCGGCAACGAGCCACAAAGGTAAACTGGTCTATGGTGCAGGAATCGGCATCTTAGTGTATGTAATTCGTACTTGGGGTAATTATCCGGATGCTTTTGCCTTTGCCGTTTTGTTGATGAACTTTGCAGTACCTTTTATTGATTATTACACGCGCCCGCGTACCTATGGGCATGCACGCGCGCAACGCGGCATTAAGTAATTTAAGGGGGTCGCATGTCATCTACTGAAACACCAAACGCACAAACCCTAAAGGAATATATTGGCAAAAATGCACTGGGTTTAGGTATTTTTGCTGCCATAACTGTTGGTTTAATTGCGATGACTTACTTAGGTACAGGTGAACGCATAGCAGCAAATCAAGCGCAAGCCCAAGCGCAAGCTTTGTATCAGTTAGCGCCAGAAACAAGTTATCATATTCAGTTAGAAGCACGCTTGGCGCTGATTCCTGCCGCTTTGCAAGGTGTCATCTTAGAAAACCCTTGGTTTGCACGTGCACGGGATAAGCAACATCAGGATCTGCTTTTGTTGCCCATGATTAGCAAGGAAGGCTATAGCGGTGATATTCGCCTTTTAATGGCTGTGGATCGCCAAGGCGTGATTCAAGGTGTGCGTGTTTTGGGCCACAAGGAAACTCCAGGACTTGGGGATAAAATTGAACTGAAAAAATCTTCTTGGCTGCTGGATTTTGTTGGGCGTAGCTTGTTAGCAACTCCAATTTGGGCAGTGCGTAAAGATGGTGGCGAATTTGATCAGTTTACAGGTGCTACGATTACGCCGCGCGCGGTTGTTAAGGCCTTGTATCAAAGTTTGGATTATTTACAAAAGCACCCGCAAATTTGGCCACCGATAAATGCTATCCCTGAGGAGGCTAACCAGTGAAAAGTTTACAGGAAATTAGTCTTGATGGTGTATGGCACAATAACCCAGCGTTAGTACAGCTTTTGGGACTATGTCCCTTGCTGGCAGTGACTTCAAGTGTTGTTAATGCACTTGGCTTGGGGTTGGCGACTTTGCTCGTGCTGGTTGGCTCCAACTGTGCGGTCTCTTTACTAAGAGACTATGTACCTGCAGCTGTGCGCTTGCCTACCTTCGTGATTATTATTGCCTCCTTTGTGACTTGTGCTGAATTATTAATGCAGGCATTCACTTATGAGCTATACACTATTTTAGGGATTTTTATCCCACTGATTGTGACCAATTGTTCCATTCTGGGGCGTGCAGATGCTTTTGCAAGTAAACACCCTTTGCTGCCCTCTTTTGTGGATGGTTTTATGATGGGGTTAGGGTTTTTGCTCGTATTGTTGATTTTAGGGGCAATGCGCGAACTGTTAGGCCAAGGTACCTTATTTGATAATATGCAACTATTATTTGGTGCAGAGGCTGCAAGTTGGAAATGGGTCCTTATTGAGGATTACAGCTTTTTGTTTATGATTTTGCCACCAGGTGCTTTTTTTGGTATGGGAATTTTGATTGCATTAAAGAACCTTGTTGACGCAGAAATAAAACGTCGCCAAATACCCGTGCAAGCACCGATTGCTGATCGACGTGTGCGCGTAACGGGCTAGCACCAAGTCTTTGATCTTTGTGCACATTAGTTTTCGCCAAAACCTTCAGACTGTGATTAAATATTTAATCACAGTCTTTTTCATATTAAATAGCGAAGATGATGAATCCTGTTAAATGTCAGCAAATATTTACGCGCTTGCGTGAACACACACCTCAGCCAACGACGGAACTCGTGTGGCAATCTCCGTTTGAGCTCCTTATCGCTGTGATCTTATCAGCGCAGGCGACTGATGTCAGCGTGAATAAAGCCACGCAAAAATTATTTAGACATGCAAATACCCCCCAAGCCTTGCTTGACTTAGGAGAAGAAAATCTAAAAACCTATATACGTACGATAGGACTTTATAATACTAAGGCGAAAAATATTATAAAAACCTGTGGCATCCTTAAAGACCAGTATGCAAGCCAAGTACCACAAACACGTGCTGAACTAGAAGCCTTACCTGGTGTGGGTCGTAAGACAGCTAATGTGATTTTAAATACCGCCTTTGGACAGCCAACGATTGCCGTTGATACTCATATTTTTAGAGTCTCTAATCGCACTGGATTAGCGCCTGGTAAAACCGTCTTGGCTGTAGAAAAAGCTTTACTTGCGGTGGTGCCTGATGAATTTAAAATAGATGCACATCATTGGTTAATTCTGCACGGACGTTACACTTGTATTGCGCGTAAACCTAAATGTGCACATTGTTGCCTTCATGACCTTTGTGAATGGCCGCAAAAAAATAATTTGATGTTAGGCTCACCAAAATAGAAGAAATTTATGTTATCAGCACCGCCACCTTTAACTGATTATTTTCCTGCTCAAGACCCTTGGTTAGAACTCCTTTATCAAGACAAAGATATTCTGGTTGTTAATAAACCCAGTGGTCTACTTTCGGTTCCGGGGCGGGATCCTGCACATGCAGATAGTATTTTAAATCGAGTAAGACGTAATCATCCCTTAGTACAAAGTGTACACAGGTTAGATCGATTGACTTCTGGTGTGATGATCCTAGCTTTAAGGCGAAAAGCAGAACGTCATTTAAAACAACAGTTTGCTACACGGCAAACACAAAAAATTTATGTTGCACGTGTTTGGGGGCAGGTTAAAGAAACACAAGGATGTATTGATTTGCCGCTTATTTGTGATTGGCCTCGTCGACCCTTGCAGAAGGTGTGTCAGCAAACGGGAAAATCAGCACAGACTTATTATCAAGTATTAGCACAAGATGAAAATACTTCTTGGGTGCTATTAAAACCGATTACGGGGCGTTCACATCAATTAAGAGTCCACATGCTTGCTCTAGGACATCCCATTTTAGGCGATGTTTTCTATGCACCGGAAAAAGTACAAAAGGCTGCACCACGCTTACTCTTACATGCCTATCATCTACAAATACAACATCCATATTCACAGCAAATATGCCAGTTTCAAGCACCTTGCGATTTTTTAGCCGATGATGCGTTGGTAAATCTTTCAGAAAACTCATGGGCAAGCTTGGTGGAGGCTGGATGAAAATATCAAGGCGCTGGCTTGTTCAAATAGCCTATCTAAGCTTGTTTCTAATACTTAGTATTAGCCTATTGTACTGGAATACTCGGTCTCATATTCAGGCACAAGAACAAAAGCTGCGCCATAACTTAATGATGCAAGCAAGCCAACTCATTTATGATGAAGTCGCTCTTTATATACAGGATTTTGCTAGTCTAGCCATAGGCCTTAATCAAATAGTTGGTTTTGAATCTAGTGTGGAAAATAAGCCAGCAATCCAAAATCTATTTCAGCAAGAGATGACACTAGATCATTTAGCATATGATCAAATACGTTGGTTGAATATGCAAGGACATGAGGTTGTCAGGATGAATGCACATCCTGAATATCCACAAGGTGAACTTGTTAAAGATAAAAATTTACAAGACAAATCCAAGCGTTATTATTTTATGTTAACAGCACGTTTGCCAGCGCATCAACTGCTTGTTTCTGAGGTGGATTTAAATATTGAACATGGGAAGGTAGAAATTCCTTATAAGCCTGTTATCAGAATTTCGAAGGTAATTGAAACAAGCAGCAAAAAAAAATTAGGCGTCCTGATTGTCAATTATCGTGCTGAAAAGTTGCTGAAAAAACTGGCATCGCTTGATGCACTATACAAAAATATTCAATTAGAATGGTTAAACCAAGGTTACTTTTGGGTTTATCATTCAAATCCTGAATATCAGTGGGGCGATACTTTACAAGAGCATCATTTTAAACGTCTAAGCCTGATTTCTCCACAAATAAAAGCTCAGCTTCCTGATATACAAGAACCACGACGTTTTTTACAAGCTCCAGAACCTATAGATATTTGGTACCTCAGCTTAAAGATGCCAGTGCAAGGATATCAAGTTTTAGCACCTGAATGGTATTTATTAGCGCGTTCTCTGCACCCTTTAACTGATCAAATATTCCAAAGCATGAAGATGTCTCTTAGTATTTTACTACTTGGCTACTTAGCTTTCATTGGTTTGGCAGGTTATCAGCAAATATACACTAGGCGTTATAAAAGTAAGAAAGTCCTTCCTTTAAGTAAAAATTTGCCTGTATTAAATGAGATTTTTCAACAAGCCAGCTATGGGGTCTGGTTAGAGGTTGAGCGTGCAACCAAGGAGTTGACTGTTTTAGGTGCGCGTGAGCTGGTCATTTCTGTGAATAAATTAGCTAATCAACATCCTAGTATGGAGGATTTAGTCCCTGAGTTGACAACTTATTTAGCATCTTGTTTGCAAGCTGAGCTGAATCTTGCTCAAGCACAGACCCAGTATCTGGGTATTGATACCCATTGGCTGCTGATAAAAACCTATGGTGATGCTGATTATGTATATATGTTTTTACAGGAACAAGTACAGCCAGATGAAAATAGCTTACCTTGGGCACAGGCTTTAGGATTACAAGATGATTTAACAAAATGTATGAATAGCCAAGCTTTATTTGTACAAGGGATGCGTATTTTAGCTGAGGCTGAGCATCAAGCAGGTGCTGTCTATTTGGCACATATAGAGATAGACGAACTTAATCTAACGATGCCTGAGGAGCACAGACGCCAAAATATACAGTGTTTTGCATACCACCTGCAACAGATGGGTCAGCGCCTACCTTGCAAATATTTATTAGTGCGCTATCAAGGTGCCAGTTTTGGATTGCTGATGCTAGCAAATCGGCAAACAGAACTAGCCGCTTGGCTTGAGGATGTTCGTACTAGTTGGCGTGAAAAAGCCTTTACCTATTTAAATGCGCATCCTATACAAACAACTTGTAGTTTAGGTGTTGCGCATCGCTATATTAAACATGCACAGATCTATGAAATTAGTTTACTGCTCAAAACTGCAGAATCAGCACTTGCAGAAGCTAAAATGCAAGGGGGAGATGCTTGGTGTATTCATGAGGTGATTACGGATCCAAATTAAATTGCATAACCTTTGAGAAATAAATCAACACAAGTGTTCAAATAAGCTTCGTGTTGCTGTGGGCTTAATAATGGATGGATGTGTAAGGCAGCACGGTACCTTTGTTCACCATGACATAGCATGAGAAATTGAGTTGCTGCATAGCGTGTGTTGGGAATATGTAATAAGCCGCGTTGGTGAAATTCATCTAAACAACGCGCAAGCCTTTCAATCATAGCATTAGGGCCGAGTTCAAAAAAACGTTGTGCTATTTGTGGGTAAGTATCAACTTGAGCAAGACAAGTACGGTAAACCGCCAAAGCTTCTGGACTTGTAATCAGTGCACTAAACGCTTGTGCTATTCTCAATAAAGTTGTACGTGGTGCTTCATCTTCAACGAAAAACTCTGCACTTAAGGCATGTTGGTCACACTTTTGATGCAAGGCCGCACCAAAAAGTACATCTTTGGAGCCAAAGTGGCTATAGATGGTTTGTTTGGAGACTTTCGCTTCTTGGGCGATTTGTTCCATGCTGGTTGCTTCAAAACCCTGTTCAGTAAAAAGACGCATAGCAGCTTGTAAAATTTGTCGATGTTTTTCTTCGCTACGGTGTTTGCTTAATGGTTGCATTGCGTATCTCAAACCTTGCTGAATTAAGAAGAGGGTAAAATAGACTCTAGAGTCTAACCTTAAACGCCAAGATAGCAAGCTTTATATCTACTCAGGTCTATACAGGCTCAATCTTGGTAGAGAGTATTAAAAGAAGTACGAAAAAAAGCCCCCGCATGAAAAACGGGGGCTATTTCTTAGGCTAGTTGCCTAGCCGTTTGGAATCAGTGCTTAGGCTTCAACAGTTGGAATTACTGTAGAGGCTTTTTTCACGTAGACATCCATTTGATCAAAGTTGAGGTAGCGATAAATTTCGCCAGCCATACTATCGATCTTTTCAGCGTAACCTAGATACTCTTCTACCGTAGGCAGTTTGCCTTCCAAAGCAGCAACAGATGCCAGTTCAGCAGAGGCGAGGTAAACATTCGCACCTGTACCTAAACGGTTCGGGAAGTTACGTGTAGAAGTAGATACAACCGTTGACTTATCAGCAACGCGTGCTTGGTTACCCATACAGAGCGAACAACCCGGCATTTCCATGCGAGCACCGGCACGACCAAAGACGTTATAGAAACCTTCTTCAGTCAGTTGGGCTGCGTCCATTTTGGTCGGTGGTGCAATCCACATACGTGTAGGAATAGCCTTGCCAGAAGCTTCTAGCAATTTGCCTGCAGCACGGAAGTGGCCGATGTTGGTCATACAAGAACCAATGAAGACTTCATCAATCTTGTCGCCAGCTACTTCAGAAAGTAAGCGTGCATCATCTGGGTCGTTAGGCGCACACAAGATAGGCTCTTTGATCTCAGAAAGATCAATTTCGATCACTGTATGGTATTCTGCGTCAGCATCTGCACGCATCAGGCTTGGGTTGGCCAACCACTCTTCCATCGCTTTGATACGGCGTTCGATGGTGCGTACATCACCATAACCTTCAGCAATCATCCACTTAAGCATGACGATGTTGGAACGCAGGTACTCAGCAACTGAATCTTCTGACAGGGTGATGGTACAACCAGCTGCGGAACGCTCTGCAGACGCATCAGAAAGTTCGAATGCTTGCTCAACAGTGAGCTCATCCAGACCTTCGATCTCTAAAATACGGCCAGAGAAAACGTTTTTCTTACCAGCTTTAGCAACGGTCAGGTGACCTTGCTTGATTGCGTAGTAAGGGATCGCATGTACGAGATCACGTAAAGTAATCCCTGGGTTGCGCTTACCTTTGAAACGTACAAGTACGGACTCAGGCATATCCAAAGGCATGACGCCGGTCGCAGCTGCGAAAGCAACCAAACCTGAGCCAGCAGGGAAAGAGATACCTAGCGGGAAGCGGGTGTGCGAGTCACCACCTGTACCTACGGTATCAGGTAACAACATGCGGTTCAGCCAAGAGTGGATAACACCATCGCCAGGACGCAAAGAAACACCACCACGATTCATAATGAAATCTGGAAGCGTATGGTGTGTGTTCACATCAACAGGCTTAGGATAAGCAGCTGTGTGACAGAAAGACTGCATGGTTAAGTCAGCAGAGAAGCCCAAGCAGGCTAAGTCTTTTAACTCATCACGGGTCATCGGACCTGTAGTGTCTTGTGAACCTACAGTCGTCATTTTAGGTTCGCAGTAAGTACCAGGGCGAATACCGGCAGCACCACAAGCTTTACCTACCATTTTCTGAGCTAGGGTATAACCTTTGCCCGTATCAACAGGTTGCTCAGGCTTACGGAATAGATCAGAAGGACCCATTCCAAGGGCTTCACGTGCCTTTTCAGTCAAGCCACGACCGATAATCAGAGGAATACGGCCACCAGCACGGACTTCATCTAGCAATACTTGGGTTTTTAATTCAAAGGTACTGATGACCTCGTCAGTCCCTTGCTTGCATACTTTCCCTTGATATGGATAAACGTCGATGACGTCACCCATTTCAAGTTGTTCAACGTCCATTTCGATAGGCAAAGCACCTGCATCTTCCATTGTGTTGTAGAAGATAGGCGCAATTTTACCACCGAAACAAAAACCGCCAGCGCGTTTGTTAGGTACGTTAGGGATGTCATCACCAAAGAACCACAACACAGAGTTAGTTGCAGACTTACGTGAAGAGCCTGTACCTACAACGTCGCCAACATAAGCAACAGGGAAGCCTTTAGCTTTAACTGCTTCAATTTGTGCTAAAGGGCCTTTGACACCAGGCACTTCTGGCTGTATGCCTTCACGCTCCATTTTGAGCATAGCATTGGCATGTAAAGGAATATCAGGGCGCGACCAGGCATCAGGTGCAGGTGACAGGTCGTCTGTATTGGTTTCGCCGGGAACTTTGAAAACAGTAAGTGTGATTTTTTCAGCGACTTCAGGCTTAGAGGTAAACCATTCGCCATTAGCCCAAGATTGCATGACCGCTTTAGCTGCTTCGTTGCCTTCTTTAGACTTGTCAGCAACGTCATGGAAAGCATCAAACATTAGCAAGGTGTGCTTGAGTTCTTCTGCAGCCAAATCCGTTAGGCTGTCATCGTCAAGAAGCTCAACCAAGGTAGCGATATTGTAACCACCTTGCATGGTACCTAATAGCTTAACAGCCTTTTGCTTATCGATCAGTGGTGAGCTGCTTTCACCTTTGGCGATGGCAGACAAAAAGCCTGCTTTGACATAAGCAGCTTCGTCAACACCGGGGGGAACACGGTTGGTTAAAAGGTCAACCAGAAATTCTTCTTCACCTGCCGGTGGATTTTTTAGCAGTTCAACCAAGGCTGCAGTTTGTTCGGCATCCAGAGGTTTGGGAGGTACGCCTTCGGCAGCGCGTTCTTCTACATGTTTACGATATGCTTCAAGCACGGTTAAACCCTCATCAGTTGTCGCCCTAAAGTACGCGATAAAGCGCCTTTAGCGTTGAAATAGGCGTTGTGATTCTAATGTAAAAGGCTAGTAAAGTTAAGCAAGTCACTTGCCTAAGCATGTTAAACTTTGGTCGTGACTACATAAAAGCTTGCATAATCAAGTGGATATAAAAAGGTGAATGCCTGTATTTGTGATAAAACTTGATGTGTGTATGAAGGTTAAAAACGAATCTAAGAAGGTATCTTGTTATGCAGATCATACAAAAATCCGAGGTAGGCCAGCACAAAGCACCTACGCCTTGTGTCGGTTTATGTTCCACTGTCTATGGTGATGTCATTTGCCTAGGGTGTAAGCGCACTGCTGCAGAGGTGGTTCATTGGAATGAATTGGCACCGCAAAAACAATGGGAGATTTTAACGCGCCTACAACGCCAGTTAGACACTGCGGTCGATAGATATATCTACTTATTAGATCAACAAGCTTTGGAAGCCCAAGTGCGTAAGCATAATATCCGTTTGCGTGCGTATGTCTCATGGCAAGCACAGGTATGGTTTTTGTTGGAGGCAGGGGCGCCCTATATTAAAAATTGGCAAGCTTATGGTGTGGCGCTACAAGCGGATTATTGTGAGGATACGGGGGAGACCATACGTGCGCGGATTCAAGCAGACTGGTTGGCTCACGCGGTGCAAGAGGCCAATATTTGTGTAACAAAGTCGCACTAGGCTGACAAAAGTACAAAAATATCTAACATTTTCTGACAAAATGCACATATAAGGCTGCATTTGATAGCAGAAGCTTGGCATACTCACCTATACTCTGAAGCCACTGAAAAGATATATCAAATTTATTGTTATGAGCGAAAGATTTAAGATATATTCGATAAGAATTTTTTCTATGGACTAAATTCAACTTGACAGTAACCCATGTGAACCTAGCAAGTAGTAATTAATGTATACGTTGACGTTTGCTTGACAGGATGCAGGCTAGATGGGTGCTTGTGTCTGCGGATGTAAATCCTTGTGAATATAAAAATGAGCTTAACCCAAGGAGAGTGTTATGACCTGCTCAAATAAATATCATCCCCCCTTTATTAGTTATACCGAAGATGTATTGACTTGTGACACTCAAGCCATGAACGCCCATGTGCCCCCTGCCGCTGTATCTACAGGAGTTAAAACAAAAAGCCCTATGAATAAATTGGTTAGTATTCACGAGGCAGCGCGCCTTTTAGGCGTTAGTGACGCCACTTTGCGACGTTGGGATAAATCTGGGCGCTTAACACCTGATTATATTACACGCGGTGGTCATCGACGTTATAATCTGGATAAGCTGTTATCCATGCAAGTGAGCCAGTACCCACAAGAGCAACAAGCACTGGTCAAACAGACTTATCATTTGCAACAAGATATGGCTTATGCAAGTACAGGGCAAGCAGAACTAACGTATCTTTATCTGCGTGTTGCTCATCCACATCAGAAAGCCCAATGGCAAAAACAACTTAATTTAGCCTTAGAATTTTGTCAGCAACACTATGGCCAAGTACAAAGTATTATGGATATTGGCCGTGGTACGGATATGCAAAGGTCAGGACTAAAAAATTTACTACAAAATATTTTAAAAGGGCGTATTAAGCGTTTAATCTTATTAGATCGTTATCAGTTATTACCTGTGGGCTATGAAGTTATAGAACGTTTATGTTATTTACAAAATATAGAAATTATTTATTTGGCACATTTACACCCGAGTTTATATCGCCAATGCATGCAAGTGCATTTGCAAGAAGAGGAAACCCTGGATACCTTAATTGAGATGTGTACGCGCATGAGTTTAAGCCTGCCTATGGACTCAGAAGTGCAGACCTTGATTCAAAATATACGCCAACGTCTTGTGCATTGGATGGATCAGCAAGGACAAACTTTATTAGAACCGAGTGCTGAGTTTGAACACTGATATTAACTAACTACACTTATAAGCTGTTGTATTTGAGAAAAGGATAAGTGTTTATCAGTATGGAAAAGATGGAGATAAGGGCATCAACTGAATAGAGCCTATATATAAAAGTGCCTTAAGCCTATCTATCCTAGGTCTTTCAGTCAAGGTGCCATCAAAGTACATGGTGTACTTGCTGGGTTGGACACTCATTATGATCAAAGAATATGTCGACTCGAGCCTTTCCCTACTTAAGTGAGTACAAGCACAATGTGTTATCCTAATGACCTCTTGGCTCATTTGAGGATCCCTTGTGATGTTGCATTATAAAGTCTATACACCTGATACAGATGCACCCACCCAGAGTCATCCCCCACCTCTACCCTTATTGGTAGTTCATGGCTTATTCGGTCATGCAGATAATTGGCGTTCTCAGGCACGTCAGTGGGCGCAAACACGTCCTGTCTGTTGTGTTGATGTACGTAATCACGGCAAATCACCACAGATGTCGGCGATGGATTATCCTGCAATGGCGCAAGATCTCATTGAAGTCTGTCATCATCTTGGGTGGCAACAAAGCCATCTCTTAGGGCATTCGATGGGCGGCAAAATTGCAATGCAAGCGGCCGTTGACGCACCTGAGCTCTTTGCAAGTGTGGTCCTCGTAGATGTTGCGCCCGTTGCTTATCCAGCCTCACATACCCAAGTATTTGCAGGATTACTTGCTTTGCAAGCTGCACAGCCGCTAGCATCACGCCAACAAGCAGATGTGATCCTGCGTGATTTTGTGCAAGAAGTACCTGTGCGTCAGTTCTTGTTAACGAATCTCACTCGGACACAAGAAGGCTTAATTTTACAACTAGGACTTGATACCTTGTATGCAGCTTATGCAGAAATTCTGGCAGCCCCCCAGCTAGCTGCCCAGTATAGTAAACCAGCCTGCTTAATTTGGGGGACAGATTCTGATTACATTAAAGCCACGCATCCTGAGCAAGATTTTCAGCCATATTTTCCACAGTTGACGCATATTCCTATGCCGACAGGGCACTGGCCACACGCGCAAGAAGCGGCACGTTTTACACAAATTGTAAGTGATTTTCTGACACAGGTTGAAAGTACAGATGCCAGCAAATAAATCCCTTGTGATCTATACCGATGGCGCTTGTAAAGGGAATCCAGGTGTTGGTGGTTGGGGCGCTTGGTTGCAATATGGTGAGCATGAAAAAATGCTCAAAGGTGCACAAGCACATACCACAAATAACCGTATGGAGCTCATGGCCGCAATTGAGGCATTGAAAGCACTCAAGCGTCCTTGTACCTTGACTCTCATAACAGACTCTATTTATTTGCGTGATGGTGTAAATCAGTGGTTGGCAAACTGGAAAGCTCGTCATTGGCAAACGGCATCGAAAAAACCAGTAAAAAATCAAGATTTATGGCAAGCACTAGACCATGAGATTCAACGTCATCAAATCCAGTGGCAATGGGTGAAAGGTCACAGTGGTGATCCAGGTAATGAAAAAGCTGATGAGCTTGCGAATCAGGCAATTAGTGAATTTTTAGCGCAAGGTAAATAAGCGATGAGCCGGCAAATTGTATTAGATACAGAGACCACGGGGTTAGAACCAGAAAAAGGCCACCGGATTATTGAAATCGGTTGTATAGAACTAGAAAGGCGCAGACCGACAGGGCGACAGTTGCACTATTATTTGAATCCAGATCGTGCAATTGATGCAGAAGCGATTGCAGTTCATGGGATTACCAATGAGTATTTAGCAGATAAACCACGATTTGCAGACATTGCAGTTGAGTTGATGAGCTTTCTTTCTGGTGCAGAGCTTGTGATTCACAATGCAAGCTTTGATGTGAATTTCTTAGATCACGAGCTAATGTGGCTACACGAACGCTCACAGCCGCAGGGCTTACCATTAAAGATACAAGATACTTGCCGTATTCTTGATACCCTGATATTAGCGCGCACAAAACACCCGAATCAACGTAATAATCTGGATGCTTTATGTAAGCGCTATCAAGTCGACAATAGTGGTCGTGAGCTTCATGGCGCTTTGTTAGACGCACAAATTCTAGCAGAAGTCTATTTGGCAATGACCAATGGACAAACCAGCCTGAGTCTTGATGTGCAAACTCATCAAAGCCATACCGAAGAGCTCAAGCAGCAAGTGGCAACCGATCAAATTCAGCAATTACGTACCCAATACGGTGCTTTGCCTATGGTGTATGCGAGTGCTGAAGAAGTGGATGCTCATCAAGCCTATTTGGCGGCGATTGTTAAGGCAAGTGGCCAGTGTTTATGGCCACAAGCAACCGGAAATCCCTAGGGTGTCAGAGGCCATAAGAGGGGCAACAAAGTTAAGGTGACAAGTGCGCATAGTAAGTTCATCAGTAAACCTGCACGCAAGAAATCGCTGAAGCGATAGCCGCCTGGGCCATAGACCATTAAATTGGTTTGATAACCTAACGGTGTAGCAAAACTGGCGGAGGCCGCTAGCATAATAGCAAGTACAAAAGGCTCGGCATTTAAACCTAAATGAGAGGTCATGCTTAAAGTAATCGGTAGCATCAAAACGGCAGCAGCGTTATTGGTGACCATTTCTGTGAGCAAAGAAACGCTAATATAAGTTAATGCCAATAATAACCAAGGATGCTCACCAGCCAATAAAAGAATATGCTCACCAATAAAAGCGGCTGCTCCCGTTTTTTGTAGTGCAGAGCCTAAAGCAAAGCTAGCGCCTATTGTGACTAATACAGTTAAGTCTAAACTCCGCCGTGCCTCTCCTAAGGTGCAGCACTGGGTAATAATCATTAATCCAGCACCAACTAATGCAGCATTTAGCATAGAAATTAAACCAGTAGCTGCGGTTAAAATCATGCTAATTAAAATACCCCAAGCCAATTTGGCACGCGCATGATTGGGGCGTTCTGCTTGTAAATCATTCACTAATAAAAAATCACGTTGTACCCTTTGGCGAGTAATAAACGCAGGTCGTGCTTCTAAAAGTAATAAGTCGCCATGTTGTAGGGTAATTGAGCCTAAATTGCCTGAAATTGCCTCCCCATTGCGGGCAACGGCAAGCACGACCGCGCCATAACGATCACGAAAACGGCTATTACGTACAGTACAACCGACACTATCACAATGAGGGGAAACCACAGCTTCAACCAAGCGGCGCTCAGGTGCATCTTTTTCAATCACAGGTGTTGCGCTGTCAGAAGCAACTAAACCATGAATACGTAAAATGTCCATGATGGCTTCCCCTTGGCCAACAAAGACTAAGCGATCTCCAGCTTGCAAACGTTCTTCCGAAGGGACAGCAGTGACGATACTACCTTGGCGCTCGATTTCAACTAAATAAATATGGTCATGATGTCTTAAACCAGCTTCCGCGACACTTTTACCTACTAAAGGACCATCTGCAGCAACAGCCGCTTCGAAAGTAAATTCTTTCGGATTTGCAAATAAGGTATGCTCATTTTTACGGTGAGGGAGAAATCTTGGCAAAAAAATAATAATAAAAAAAGCACCAAGCAAAGCAACAGGTAAGCTAATTAAGGTAATATCGAAAAGTGCAAATCCATTGGCACCAGTTAAGCTTTGGTATTGTGCATTGACAACTAAATTTGTACTTGTACCTATTAAAGTAAGGGTTCCTCCTAAGATAGAAGCATAACTTAATGGAATCATTAAGTGAGAAGGCGCTATTTTAATTTGTTTGCACCAACGCGTGACAGCAGGAATCATGGTGGCAACAACTGGGGTATTATTCATAAAGCCGCTTAGACTTAGTACAGGAAGGACTAAGCGGCTCAAAGCAGAACGTGCACTTTTGGGGCGTCCTAACAAATGATTCACAATTAAATCAACACCACCAGATGCGCGAATACCTGCAGCAATGACAAACATGAGAGCAACGGTAATCAGCCCTGTATTGGCAAAACCAGCAAAAGCTTCTTGGGCAGATAAAATACCGCTAATGCTTAAAAGGGTCAGCGCTGCCATAAGCACTAAATCAGGGGTTAAGCGAGTCACAATAAGTGTGACCAAGGTCGCTGCCACCACACCCAAGGTAAACCAACCTTGCCATTCCATTTAAGGATCTCCGCACCGAGTTGCACTAAATACCCCAAAGGGACTATGAATGCACGGCATCATACCTAGGTTGGGTTATTTCTAAAAAGAATAAATTTTTATCTTTTTATTCTTTTTGTTGTTAGTAAGATGTGCTTACCTCTGTCTGGGGTGGTATTTTATAAATAAGATGGATAAGGCGTTTGCTGGTATTGTGAAATATTCTGTACTTGTACAGGAGCTAAAGATTCTTGTGCAAGATAGGTCAGTGTAGAATGGTGCGTACCTTGCCATAAACCTGCAATGGGACGTTGGGATTCATTCCAAAAAATATAACGAATTTTATCGCGAAAACGCGCTAGAAGATCAGCTAATCTGTGTCTTTCAGCAATGCCTTGTAAGTGCAAATGGCGCAAAGTCAAAGTAAAAGGCGCGTGTTGTAAGAAGATATAAACAGGCGTTGAAGCTGCAAGGAGCTCTTGTTTTAACCAGACGCGCCTTTGTTGGCAGTATTGCCCTGAAGGAAAAGCATCTGAGACAAGCTCCCTGTTAATGTCTAATGTAGGGTAATAAGCACGCGTATCAAGAAAGAGACAGGTTGCCTGCTCGCTACGCCATACACTCTGCTCCCAGTTTGCAGGAGATAACATTTCCCCTTGAGGTAAGCGATAGGCAGGTAAACCACGTGGAGAATTCAAAGTGGTATTATGTGTTAACAGTGTAAACTGTGCTTCAGTATTCGTGGGATTGAGATGACAAGGCAGACGGCAAGCACGAATACTAACCGCATCTGCAAGAAGAAAGTACATGGACGCATTACCCCAGTGAGTACGAGATGGTAGGACAAAATCCACTTGAAGTCGTCATAATGAAATCTCAGCCAAAGTAGGCTTTTGACTGAGGTACTCGGCTAAGTCGTGGTTTTGTCTTCTTATTGACTAGGCTACTTTAAGTGCCAATCTTGACCACACTATGACAGTGATGACTACTTCAGAAAGCTTACAGAGAAAATGCGCATATCTTGGGCTTTAGTACACCTTGTGCTAAAGTGCGCCTGCGTTGGCTTGTATTGCCATCTGGTAAAGCTTGTCGTTAAGAAGTGAAGTTTCCGGATTGTAAAAGAGATTAGCGATTGATCAAAAAGGTGCAAATTTTTCATTCACTTTTATCATGTTTTTGAAAGCTAGACTGAGCTGATGGAGGCTCTCTTACTTTACAAGATAAAGATTGAGAGAAGACATCAACACTGTTGAGCAGGATAAAGCGGCCCACTTTTTCGGCACTGCCAAGTATTATGATGAAAATGGGTAAACAAAAATATACAGGTGAGATTGTGCCCGCACAGTTATCTTTAAGTGTAGGCTTGCGGGACGATGCCACCTTGGCCAATTTTTTAGCTGGAGACAATCAAGTTTTAGTTGCGCATCTACAGCAGCAGCTTCTAACTTGTGATCCCCAATATTTATATATTTGGGGAAAAAAAGACTCAGGGCGTAGCCACTTACTGCAAGCTGCGTGTCATGCATCAGGCCATCAGGATTTACGTAGCCTGTACTTACCGCTAAGAGATCTCGCCTCCTTGGGTATTGAGCTATTAGAAGGTTTAGATGAACTAGATCTTATCTGCATTGATGATGTGGAAGCTGTACTCGGGCAGGCGATATGGGAAGAGGCCTTATTTCATTTATTTAATCGCATGCGTAACAAACAGCATCGCTTATTGATCAGTGGTAACGCGCCCCCGCAACAACTACCAACACGCTTACCTGATCTGGCGTCACGGCTAGCATGGGGACTCATTTATCAGGTTCAGCCTTTGGATGATATACAGAAGCTGGCGGCTTTACAGTTACGCGCACGTCAACGTGGTTTAGAGCTAAATGATGAAGTAGCACGTTATATTCTACATCGCAGCCCGCGTGCTATGCGGGAGTTGTTTCGGGCCTTAGAAAAACTAGATAGGGCGTCATTATCTGCACAGCGAAAATTAACGATCCCCTTTGTGAAAGAAGCCATGCGTTGGTGAAAAAATTCTAGATATCAAAAAGTTAGCTAGGTAATGTCAAAGAATGGATTTGGATATACGTAAAATATACAAAGTTAAGCTAGCCAAAGATAAGGCTTTGCCTATACCTTAAAACTGATTTTGCATCGAATAAGTTGGTTGCGTTAAACAATAAGGATGCCTGCATTGACTGACATAAACCCAGAAATCATGCTGCAAGTGATTGAGCAATCAGAAGATTTACTATTATTGCTTTCCTTGCCAGATGGAAACATTGAATATATTAATGCTGCTGCCTGTTTAACGCTTGGTTACACGCCGCAGGCGTTAAAAGGGCAAGCTTTTAACACATTTCTTCCTGAGTTAAGTGCACCTGAATTAGAAAGTATTCTCTCCGGATTGGCTAGCGATACGCTAAGCTCCACCTTGGTGGTAACGCCTGTACGTGATGGTCTTGGTACAGATAGAGACACAGAGTTTCGCTTACAATGCGTCATGTTAAATGGTGAACGTCAGCCCTTGGTTGCTGTGCAAGGACGTGATGTCAGTGAGCGTGTTGCTATCACAGATGAAGTTCATTCCTTGTTAGCAGATGCGCAAATTGAAACCCAGCTAGACCCAATCAGCCGCCTATTCCAATTAAAATATTTGCTTGAAGTCATTCAGGCACAAGGTGGTGCGCCTTTACCTGTACTTATTTTAGATATCAAAAACTTACCGCAAATTAATACAGATTATGGTCATGATATTGGTGATCGTATTTTGTTACACGCAGGCCAAATACTAAAACGTTGCGCGCCTTTAGAAACAGATATTTGTTCGCGCTACAGTGGCCGCCGTCTGGTGGTATTGATGCCGACTAGCCCGATCCATAGAGTGAAAGATGTGGCAGAACGCTTAAGCCGTGGTTTGGCGCGTCTTACATATGAACAATACCCAGAACTAAGAATTATGGCCGCACTTGGGGTCAGTGTGGTACGTCAGGTAGCTGAATTTCATCAGGTGGCTCAGGAATTACGTGCTTTATCAACAGATGCACACTATGAAATCCACTTGATTAAGCCCAAAGCAGATCATCAAACGACATCTGTATAAGCTCAATACAATAGAGGCGACACCTTGGATGAAATCCTTTAGAATGATTATAAATGCAATCCATTATCATTAAGATGAGCTAAAGGTGAAGTCGCTATGGGCAATGAGGCCTTATTGCAATTAGAAGGTGTTGAGTGTCGGTATGCAGATCAGGTGATTACTACAGAGATTCATTTTGTGTTGCGCGAAGGTGAAATTGCCTGTTTGTTAGGACCAAGCGGCTGTGGTAAAACAACCTTGCTACGTACTTTGGCAGGATTTGCGCCCGTATCCCAAGGGCGCATTCAGTTAGGAAAAAGTGTCATCGCTGCTCCTGATTATCAATGTCCACCGGAAAAGCGCCGTATTGGCATGGTGTTTCAAGATTATGCACTTTTCCCACACCTTGATGTACGCACCAATATCGCCTTTGGTTTGCAAAAAAGCACACTGAACCAGGTACAAATACAAGCACGTGTTGACGAATTATTGGCTGTTACAGGCCTACAAGCTTTAGCTCAGCGCTACCCTCATGAACTTTCAGGAGGGCAACAGCAAAGAGTTGCCCTCGCACGCGCCTTAGCCCCTCAACCACAGCTTATTTTGTTGGATGAGCCTTTTTCTAACTTGGATGTTGAGTTACGCCGACATTTAGGGCAAGAGGTCAGAAGCATTTTAAAACAGCTGAATATGAGTGCTATTTTAGTGACTCATGATCAGCAAGAAGCCTTTGCTATGGCAGACCAAGTCGGTGTTCTCTATCAACAAAAGCTGCAGCAATGGGATACGCCTTTTAACCTATACCATGAACCAGCAAATCGTTTTGTAGCAACTTTTATTGGTCAAGGTAGCTTTATTGCAGGGACACTTCTTTCACATGAAAGTGTGGAAACAGAGTTAGGTGTTATTGTCGGTAACCGTGCCTATCCTTGGCAAGCAGGCACTTGTGTTGATGTCTTATTACGTCCTGACGATTTCGTGCTAGCGCCTGAAAATGGCGTACCTGCAGTGATTAAATATAAGCAATTTGCGGGTTCTTCTACCCTTTATGGGCTGCGTTTAGCCTCGGGAACTTGTCTAGAAGCGTTATTTAATAGCCATGCTGAATATGAATGTGGTCAATCGATAGGAATTCAGGTGAGAGCAGAGCATCTTATCTTATTTGCACAAGAAGCTAAATGTGAGTAAAACACCGCCCCGCTACACCAGCGGGGCCTTTGTACGGGTTTTAATGGGTATCGTCTGTCGTTTGTAGGGTTAAATCCCAACCTCCTAATTCTTTCCAGCGGTTGACAATACAGCAAAATAATTCGGCGGTACGCTCAGTATCATAGCGTGCTGAATGGGCTTCGCGTCCGTCAAAATCGATGCCTGC
The DNA here is from genome assembly GCF_900108915.1 of Allopseudospirillum japonicum. Taxonomy (GTDB): domain Bacteria; phylum Pseudomonadota; class Gammaproteobacteria; order Pseudomonadales; family Halomonadaceae; genus Pseudospirillum; species Pseudospirillum japonicum. The sequence continues at coordinate 137,186 of NZ_FNYH01000001.1, read as the reverse complement.
TACTTTACAAGCACGTGCTAATACGGTTTGTCCAAAAGCTAATCCTGAAAGTGTTGCCGTATCAAAACTAGAAAAAGGGTGGAAAGGATTACGCTTAATACCACAACGTTCAACCGCAGCGTTTAAAAAAGCTTGATCAAAAGCCGCATTGTGACCAACCAAAATGGCGCGAGTGCAATCATGGGCTTTGATCGCTTTGCGGATCGGTTTAAAAATTTCTCCAAGCGCTTGGCTTTCCTGTTTCGCCATGCTTTTACGTAGTGGATTATTCAAGTCAATCCGAGTGAACTCTAACGCAGCGGTTTCAATATTTGCCCCTTCAAATGGCTCAATATGACAGCTGTAAGTTGCATCAGGCAAAAGCATGCCATTTTCATCCATGGTGAGCGTGACTGCGGCAAGTTCAAGCAAGGCATCTGTATGCGGGTTAAATCCTGCAGTTTCTACGTCAACGACTACAGGCAAATAACTGCGAAATCGATAGGACATAGGGTGTCGACTGATAGACATGGGTCTTCTCCGGCTAACGACTGATTCCTACTTCAGTGCCGCCATTAGGGGTTGCAAAAACGTCGCAAGCTTATCACAGATCAACCAGGCCTGCTGGTATCTACTCGATAAAATCTAGTGTGCTCTCCTGCATAGATAAAAATTTTTGTTAAAATGCGCCTTTGATTTTGGTCGTGACATCAAAACGACCTGCACGCTTTGCCTAACCCTAGGATGATTAACTTATGATGGCCAACTTGTCCCTGATTTATGTGCTTGATATTTTCGGCACTATCGTATTTGCGATTACAGGGGTATTAGCAGCAGCAGAAAAGCGTTTAGACCTTTTTGGCGTGATTGTGGTAGGAACTGTAACCGCTATAGGTGGCGGTACTCTAAGGGATCTGATTTTAGGGCGCACGCCTGTTTTCTGGGTCGAGCAAACCTCTTATATCTGGATCACTATGTTAACCTCAGTGTGTACTTTTATTTTGGCGCGTCGTCATCATTTTCCGCATCGTGCCTTATTAATTTCAGATGCACTAGGCTTGGCTGTATTTACTGTGATAGGTTCGCAAATCGCTTTAGACTTAGGGCACCCACCGATTATTGCTGTGATGATGGGGGTGATGACTGGCGTATTTGGCGGGGTTGTGCGCGATGTGCTAACGGCAGAAACCCCTCTAATTTTTCGCCAAGAGATCTACGCGACTGCGGCTATGTTAGGTGCTGTTGTGTTTGTCAATTTAAGCTGGTTTTTACCTGAAGCTTGGCGTGCTTGGAACAACCTGATTGCGATGGGGGTCGTTTTTTGTATGCGTTTGGCCGCTATTCGCTGGCATTTGCACCTGCCTGTGTTTTTAATGATCCCACAGGCAACACTTGACCAACCGACTTCAGATGATAAGAAGCACTTATGATCGCTTATATTCAAGGCCGTTTGATTTATCAAAATGCACCTAAGATCATTATCGATGTGCAAGGTTTAGGCTATGAGGTGGAGCTACCTGCCTCTGCTTTTTACCACCTGCCTTCCCTGGGTGAGACCTTACAAGTATGGACCAGTTATTTGGTTAAAGAAGAACAAGCCCATTTGTATGGTTTTTTACACTTACAGCAAAAGGCGCTGTTTAGCCAATTAATTAGAGTGTCTGGGGTAGGTCCTAAATTGGCTTTAGCCATCCTAGCGCAGATGCAAGTGACTGAGTTTATTGACGCTGTGATACAAGAAAATATTCAGGCATTAGTCAGCTTGCCTGGTATAGGAAAAAAAACAGCACAACGTCTCGTGTTAGACTTACGTGAGAAATTACAGCGAGACTCACTTGCTGAGTATGCAGATCAATCTCAGCCACAAGGAGCCGTCAATCAGCAAAAATATGCAGATGCAGAAGCGGCTTTAATTGCTTTGGGTTATAGTCCAACAAAAGCTAGCTATGCATTACAACAGTTGGATATACAGGGTAAAACGATTCAAGAAATATTGCGTCTTGCCTTACAAGTGTTAAGCCCGAGCTAACCCTACAGATGAACTGCACAGAAGACGCATTATGTTAGAAGAAGAATCTATTTTCACCCAGCAAGCCTCTTTGCAAGAGCAAGTGCAGGAATCAAGCATACGCCCACACTCACTGGCTGAATATATAGGTCAGCCGCAAGTGCGTGAACAGATGCAAATTTTTATTCAAGCCGCGCGCCAGCGTCAAGAAGCCTTGGATCACACTTTAGTGTTTGGACCACCAGGGTTGGGTAAAACCACGCTGGCACATATTCTAGCGCATGAAATGGGAAGCCAGCTTAAAAGTACCTCAGGCCCTGTATTAGAAAAAGCAGGTGATCTTGCTGCGTTACTGACCAACTTACATGCAGGGGATGTATTATTTATTGATGAAATTCATCGCCTTCATCCTGCTGTGGAAGAAGTTTTGTACCCTGCTATGGAAGATTACCAGTTAGATATTATGATTGGTGAAGGGCCGGCAGCGCGTTCAGTTAAATTAGACTTGCCGCCTTTTACTCTTGTTGGCGCAACTACGCGAGCAGGTTTGTTAACGAGTCCATTACGCGATAGATTCGGTATTATGCAGCGTTTAGACTTCTACTCAGTACCGGATCTTGCAGCAATAGTAACCCGTTCAGCAAAATTAATGCACCTGGAAATTACCTTAGAAGGTGCAACGGAAATTGCGCGCCGCGCACGTGGTACACCCCGTATTGCTAACCGCTTGTTGCGTCGAGTGCGTGACTTTGCCCAAGTAAAGGCGCAAGGTCAAGTCGATGCCGATTTAGCAGATCAAGCCTTGAATATGTTGCATGTAGATACTTGTGGTTTAGACATGCTAGATCGTCGTTTCTTGTTGGCCTTGATTGAAAAGTTTGCTGGACGTCCGGTGGGGATAGATACGCTTGCAGCGGCTTTAGGAGAAGAACGCGACACCCTAGAAGATATGGTTGAACCTTATTTGATGCAGCAAGGCTTTATTTTACGTACCCCAAGAGGCCGTTGTGTTAGTGCACATGCCTATCAACACTTCCAGTTACCTGTGCCGGCGCACTTGATCCAGTCTTAGGATGATTTTTAATGCAATCGATACAAGCTCCTCAATTGGTATCTACGCACATCTGGCCTGTACGTGTGTATATTGAAGATACAGATGCAGGCGGTATTGTGTATTATGTCAATTACTTAAAATATATGGAGCGCGCCCGTACTGAATATTTACGTACTTTGGGTTGGGATCATCAGAATTTAATGCACAGCTTTCAAAGCCACTTTGTTGTCCACCAAGTACAAATTCAATACCAAAAACCTGTGGGAATGGACCAGCAACTTTGGGTATTGACCCAAGTGCAATCAGCGTCAAAAGTGAGAATTCATTTTCAACAAAGGATTTACTTAGGTGGTCCCACTTGGGATGCGCACCTAGTACAAGCAAGCTCAGAAAGTGAGCTAGCTGCTTATCGTGTGTGTCAAGCAAGAATCGACGTGGCTTATGTCAACGCCACCAAGCGAAAACCAACCGCCATGCCGGCCCCCTTGGTGAAGGCACTTGGTGAATGCATACAAAAAGGAGACGAGGGTGAGTGAGCCGCTGTCAATGTGGGGATTAATCCTCAATGCAAGCTGGGTCGTGAAAGGCGTCATGCTAATGCTAATGCTAGCGTCTTTAGTATCTTGGGTTTTGGTTTTTCAGCGGATGCAGGTGCTAAAACGAGCACGCCGAGCTTTGCTTGCTTTTGAACAAGAATTTTGGTCAGGGATTGATCTGAATGATCTGTACCGACGCTTAGAAAGTGAAGGTGATACCCTAGGTGCTGAAAATATTTTCCGTGCTGGTTTCCGTGAGTTTTCTCGGTTACGCCAAAAAGAATATGCGCCCGATGCCATTATGGAAGGGGTACAAAGAGCCATGCGCGTGGCCTTAGTACGTGAAGAGGAACACTTAAATACCAGCTTGCCATTTTTAGCCAGTGTTGGTTCGACTAGCCCCTATGTTGGCTTATTTGGGACAGTCTGGGGCATTATGGAATCTTTCCGTGGTCTTGCAAATGTGCAGCAGGCCACTTTAGCTGCGGTAGCCCCTGGAATTTCTGAAGCCTTGATTGCCACTGCCATGGGTTTATTTGCAGCAATTCCTGCGGTATTAGCTTACAACCGATTTGCCACCCGTGCTGAAACCTTAGTGGTACAGTATGAAACCTTTGCCGATGAGTTTTCCAGTATCTTACACCGTAATGTGTACGTGCATTAGTTTGTGGCTTTAGAGGGAAATTAAATTATGGCATCTTCCACTTGGCGGCGACGGCCAAAACGTAAGGTGATGGCGGAAATCAACGTGGTCCCTTACATTGATGTTATGTTGGTTCTTTTAATTATTTTTATGGTGACAGCACCTATTCTCACCCAAGGGGTAGAAGTGGAACTGCCACAGGCGACGGCAGAAGCTTTGTCACAAGAAGAACAGCAAGAACCCTTAGTGGTCGCCATTGATCAACAAGGAAGCTACTACTTGGAAATGGGGTTAGATGCACGTCAAGCTGTGACCTTAGAACAGATCAGTGAGCAAGTTGCGCGTGTTCTAGCTGCTAATCCTAGTTTACAAGTGCTCGTGCGTGGAGATCGGCGAGTAGCTTATGGCCAAGTGGTTGAGTTAATGGCGCACTTGCAAGCTGCAGGTGCTGCCCAAGTGGGGCTGATTTCTCAGCCACCCGAGCAATAAAAGGTATAGGTATGCGGGTGCCTCAACCCAAAAATTCAGGAAATTGGCTGCTCTCGATCACGCTAGCTCTCTGTGTACATCTTGTCGCCGTGCTACCTATGGTCTGGCATTGGCAAAGTGCGAATGCCCAAAAGCCACCTGAACCTGAACAACCAAAAATTATTCAGGCAACCATGGTGGCTGAAGATCCAATTCAGGTTCTAAAGGAACGTGCAGCAGCGGAAAAAGCGGCTGCAGAAGCGGCCAAGCGTCGTGCACAAGAGGAACAAGCGCGTCAAGAAGCACAAGCACGTCGCGAACAGGCCGAACGTGAAGCTGCACAAAAAGCCGCTGCAGAACAAGCGGCCCGCGAGGCAGCAGAGCAGGCAGCACGTGAAGCTGCACAAAAAGCACAAGAAGAAGCCCGCCGTCGAGCACAAGAAGAGCAAGCCCGTAAGGAGCAAGCCGCCCGAGAGGCTGCGCAGAAAGCTGCTGCCGAAAAAGCGGCCCGTGAAGCAGCAGAACAGGCAGCCCGTGAAGCGGCAGAGCAAGCCCGTCGTCAAGCACAAGAACAAGCCCGTCGAGCTGCTGAAAAAGCCGCTGCTGAGAAAGCTGCTCGTGAGGCCGCAGAACAAGCGGCCTTAATTCAAGAGCTTAGAGAAAAAATGGCACGTGAATTGGCCGATGAGCAGGCACGTCAATCTGCAGCGGCTTCACAAAATGCTGCCGTGCGTGCCATGCAGGCTATCATAGAAGATTTGGTTAAACAGCAATGGTCCAGACCCCCAGGGATCGCTGCTAATTTGGAAGTTGAATTAGAAGTACGCTTGCTACCTTCTGGTGAACTCGTTGGGGTACGTGTGTTACGTTCTAGTGGGCATTTGGGCTTTGATCGTTCCGCAGAGCAGGCGGTGCGCTTGGCCGCGCCTTTCCGCGAATTGCAACAGTTAGATGCCCCATTACGTAGCATCTTTCGTCAATTCAAAATGGTATTTCGTCCGGAGGATTTACGCTAGTGCTGAAACGATTAAGTCATGGGTGGCTGTTGTTGCTGTGCTTGTTCAGTACGCCCCTATATGCTGATTTAACGATAGAAATTACTCGAGGAAATGACCAAGCTACACCGATTGCTGTGGTGCCTTTCCGTTGGGAAGGCCAGGGTGCGATTAGTGAGGATGTTGCAGAAGTGGTCTCTGCTGACTTACAGCGTTCGGCGATTTTTGCACCCTTAGCGCGTTCTGGTTTAGTCAGCACCCCAAGCCAAGCAAGTGAAGTTGTGTTTCGCGATTGGCGCTTGCTAAAAATGCAATATGTGTTAGTAGGTAAAATCACGCCTCAAGCACAAGGGTACCGTATTCAATACGAGCTTTTTGATGTTTTAAAAGAAGAACGTTTACTTGGTGAGGTGATTACCTCAACGGATGCGGAGCTAAGATCGCGCGCACACTATATTAGTGATCGTGTGTATCAGAAGGTGACAGGACAACAAGGAATTTTTTCTACCAAAATTGCCTATATTACTGCGCAGCGTCTAGGAGAAGGTCAATATCAATATAGGCTGCAAATTGCAGATGCTGACGGTCGCAGGGCGCGCGTTGTTTTATCGTCTAAAGAGCCTATTTTATCACCAGACTGGTCGCCAGATGGACGTTGGTTAGCTTATGTTTCTTTTGAGACGGGTCGTCCTGCGATTTTTGCACAAGAGCTAGCAACAGGTCGGCGTACTCAATTAACTGCATTTCGTGGTTTAAATGGCTCGCCCAGTTGGTCTCCAGATGGTAGGCGTCTTGCCATGGTGCTTTCTAAAGATGGGAATCCAGAACTTTATTTGTTAGATATTGCCAGCAAGCGTCTAACACGCTTAACCAATCATTTCTCTATTGATACTGAGCCGAGCTGGGCACCTGATGGGCAGTCTCTCGTCTTTACCTCTAATCGTAGCGGCTCGCCACAAATTTATCGTTTATATTTGGCAGATAATCGCGTGGAGCGTATTACCTTTGAAGGTAACTATAATGCGCGTCCACGTTTTAGTGCGAATGGACGAGAAATTATTTTTGTACATCGGGCGTCTGGGTTGCATGAGTTTCATATTGCTGCGCAAGATGTGACTAGTAAGCGTTTGCGTAAACTAACATCGACGACTTTGGATGAATCGCCCAGTATTGCACCAAATGGCAGTATGTTAATTTATGCTATGCAGCAGGGTGAGCAAGGAGTTCTGGGGGTCGTTTCTATTGAACGCCAACTTGAATACCGGTTGCCTGCTGCTTTACAGGATGTCCGTGAGCCGGCATGGTCACCCTTCCTAAATTAGAGGCGCGTGCCTATAAAGGGGAATCAAGAATGCAAAAAAATCGTATCATTGCAAACTCATCTGCTTGGATGAAGCCACTAGCTGCAGGTCTTTTGCTTGCTGTGATGGCAGGTTGTGCGAGTCAGCCGCAGTCAGGCATGCAGCCTGTGATTACCGATGACCAGAGTACAGCGACAACAGGCACAGGAGATGGAAGTGCACAGTCTCAGGGTTTAGGCACTTATGGCTCTGGTGGCGCGCAAGGTCTGAACTCAGGGCAAAATGCAGGTGTATCAGGGATGCCAGGTGCTAATCCTGCAGATGCAGACTTGCTTGCAAAAAAGCGTATTTTCTTTGATTTTGATAAGTCAGAAATTCGCAAAGAGTATTTGAGTGTTCTTAATGCACATGCAGCCTATTTGGTTGCAAATCCGAATGTGAAGCTTGTCCTTGAAGGTCACTGTGATCAGAGGGGAACCCGAGAGTATAATATGGCATTAGGTGAGCGTCGTGGAGATTCAGTACAACGCTATTTAACCGTGCAGGGTGTCTCACCACAGCAACTAGAGGTGGTTTCTTATGGCGAGGAGCGTCCCTTAATGGCAGGCCATAGCCTGGATGCTTATGCAAAAAACCGCCGTGTGGAACTTAGTTACCGTTAAGCCTGATACAGCTGGTATGCTGATGTGAGATGCCAGCTGTTCTTATAGGTGTGATCACAATGCAAATACCCCAATTAAACCGCCGCTTTAGCCTGCTGAGTGCTTTTTTATTCGTGAGTGTGTCTTCTTCGTACGCGCAAACGCCTAATTATTATTACCCGCCCAGTGTCAGCACACCAGAAAGTCGAGCGCAGGCCAATTCAAATACGCAATTATTAATGCAACTAGAGCAGTTGCAATCTGAGCTCCAATCGTTACGGGATGTTGTCGAACGCCAGACGTATGAGTTAAACCAGCTAAAACGTGATCAAAGAGAAAGGTATTTAGATGTTGATCAACGTTTAACCCATGTTGGACAAGAAGTAAGCGAAGCCCGTCAGCAAGCGCTGCAAGCTTTAGATATTGCACAAACGCTAAGCAAGATTGCCACTCGTTTAGGCGCTGATACGCAAATAAGCGTCCCTAAAATAGAAGAGACTGCGCCAACAGGGATTCCACGCTTATCATCGCCTTCACTGGAAGCAAGCCAGGAAACGGCAGGTGAGCTACCCAGTAGTGCACGCAGTGCTTATGAATCGGCCTATGCCAAAGTAAATGCTCGTCAATTTGATCAGGCAATAGAAGCATTTCGCGCTTTTATCCGTGATTATCCAGATTCCAAGCTAGTGGCGAATGCTTACTACTGGATGGGCGAAATTTTTATGGCGCAAAACCGCACACAAGATGCAGAACGCATGTTTGATACTGTGGTGAAAAATTATACTCGTAGTTATAAGGTGGCAGACTCGCTTTATAAATTAGGATTAGTATATGCACGTTATGGTCAACAAGATAAAGCCCAGCTAACAATGCAGGAATTAATTGATAAATATCCAAAAAGTGCTGCGGCAAAGCTCGCCGAAAATTATTTAACAAATAAATCTTAACGAAGATGTTCTCAATAGGAGACAATACAAGATGCCTTGTATGATCGATTATAAAGCAGCTGATCATTTGCTTAAAGATAAGGTGATCTTGGTTACAGGTGCAGGTGATGGTATTGGCCGTGTAGCAGCAAAAACTTTTGCTGCTTATGGTGCGACGCTTGTTTTATTAGGGCGTACCATCAGTAAGTTGGAAGCTGTGTATGATGAAATAGAAGTCGCAGGTGGTGCCCAACCTGCGATATATCCGTTAAATCTGGAAGGTGCTACCCATAAGGATTATGTCGAACTTGGCGAACGTCTTGGAGAGACTTTCGGCCGTTTAGATGGTTTACTACATAATGCCTCTTTATTGGGAAAAATCACTCCTTTAGAAGCTTATCATCCTGAGTTATGGCAACAAGTCATGCAAGTCAATTGCAATGCGCCTTTTATGTTAACCCAAGGTGTCCTTGGTGCATTAAAAGCTTCTGAGGATGCTTCGGTGATTTTTACCTCTTCTTCTGTTGGACGGCGTGCACGTGCCTTCTGGGGAGCTTACGCAGTTTCTAAATTTGCTACGGAAGGTTTAATGCAAGTATTAGCTGACGAACTGGAACATACGGGGACAATCCGTGTGAACTCAATTAACCCAGGAGCCACCCGCACGCAAATGCGCCGTAAAGCTTATCCAGGGGAAGATCCACAAAGCCTATTGACGCCAGAAGAGATTATGCCGACCTATTTATACTTGATGGGGGCAGATAGTCGCGGTGTGACAGGACAAGCTTTTGATGCACAAAGCTGAAGTTTAATCTATAGATTGAGATGTTAACGAGCCAAGCATGTCTTGGCTTTTTATTGTCTCCATGAAATTTATATACTTTCACTGACAAAAACTTACTTTTACCTATCTTTTCGGTCGTTGGCTTTCCCTATAAGCTAATGTTATCTAACATCCGCATAAAAAGTAAGGCTAATACTTATAAAGTACACTTTGGTTAACTTTGTGTGTTTTTTATTACAACCTAAGGATAGGTGAATAACCAAGTATTTTTCTTTGTTACTCTTATGTGTCTTTGTTATCATGTATGTAACTTGAATCAAAAGACCTTAAAATAAATGTGGTTAATTAATGAGCAACCGGCATAATTTAAGGTAAAAGCTTGCATAACAACAAATAGAATAGACGTTGGAGTCTACAAGAGAGGATACCGTGAGTGATGGGGTTAATAAATTTTCGCAACAAGCAACAAAGAATAAGAAGCAACACTATACCAGCGCTAAAGAAATTTTAGTTGACTCAGAACACTCTATTATCTCTACCACGGATACCCAAGGGCGAATTCAAAGTTTTAATCAGTATTTTCAGCAAATTAGTGGCTATAGCGCCGATGAGCTTTTAGGTGCCAAACATAATCTAGTACGTCATCCAGATATACCTAGCCAAGTTTTTAGTGATATGTGGCAAAGTTTGCGTCAGGGGCGTTCTTGGATGGGGATAGTAAAAAATCGTTGTAAAAATGGTGATCATTATTGGGTAAAGGCTTTTGTTTCTCCCTTAATGGATGCGCAAGGCAACATCCAAGGGTATCAATCTGTGCGTCATCAAGCCTCGCGTGAGGAAATTGCCCGTGCACAGGCTGTATATCAACGTATAAATAATGGTTATATGCCTAAAGCACGCCCCCCCTATCTAAAAGCTTATTTAGCAACTTTATTAATTTATATTAGTGCTTTTTTAGTAACTTTTATTTGGTGGTCATTAAATACAGAATTTTTGCTTGCCTTAGTTGCGCTATTGTTATCTAACCTGGCCATCATACATTGGATTGTGTCTCCACTGCAGGCAATACAAGCACAAGCTGCACAAATTTATCATAATGATTTAACGACTTATATTTTATATGGACGTTTAGATTTGGGCGCACGTGTGGGCACGAGTCTCGCGTTTTTACAGTTAGGGGTGAAAACGATTTTAGACCGTTTGGCACAAGTCGGTCGTCATGTCGATCAACACGCAGATAAACTGTCGGCTAGCATTGTGCATTCTGATCAAGAGTTACAACAAGTGCAGGCCGGTTTAGATGAGTTTGCCTCGGCAATTCAACAAGTACGCCAAGCCACAGCAAGTATCCGCGAACAGTGTCAGCAAGCAGCGAATACCAGCCAACAAACGGATCAAATTAGCCATCAAGGGCGTGATTTGATGCATAAAACCAAGCAAACGTTCCAAGTTCTGGCACAGGAAATGCGCGCAAGTTTAACGAGCTTGCAAGAGTTGGAGCAGCAAAGCCAAAGCATTGACGGTTTTTTAGAGACCATTAACGGAATTGCTGAGCAGACGAATTTATTAGCTTTAAACGCCGCGATTGAATCGGCACGTGCAGGTGAAGCTGGACGCGGATTTGCCGTGGTCGCGGATGAGGTCCGCAGTCTAGCGGTACGTTCTCAAGAAGTCACAGCCTCTATTTATCAGTTAATGGAGACCTTTAGCGATTTGGTGTCTACGCTAAGAAGACGTATGCAAAGCACTCAAGGCGTGTTGTTAAACTCACAACAAGGGATTGAGAATTTAGATGATCAATTAGATCAATTAAAACAAGTCATTGGTACTCTAGATGGTTTAAATGAAAGGATTGCTGAACATGCACATCAGCAAGTGAAAAGTTCGGAATCTTTAGCCATCACCCTTACGCCTATTTTGGATAATATGCAGGTACTTGGACAACAAAGCGAACAAAATCGTACGCTGGCTAGCTTGCTAGATCAAGAATCTGACAGTATGCGTGCCATTATTCAACGATTTAAGGTTGCGCTAAAAGTGTAAATAGGTGGCGCTATGATCCGTAGTAAACTTTTATTGGTGAAATTTGATAACAGCTTGAACGATTATTTAATTGCGATTTTGCGTATGGGAGATTTTTCTTTTCTGATTGCAAAAGATGCGGATGCGGTAGAGCAAAACCTGCAAAGTTATGCCGATATTGGGGTTTTAGTCTTGTATTTAGATACCTTGCCTTTATGGGATATAGACCGTATTCACGCCCAATATCAGGATCAAGATGTTGCTATGTTGGTTCTTGTAGAAGATCAAAACCGCTGCCGTGACAAGCTGGAATATGTGATGAATTTAGGGATGGATGCCTGCTTACTGCTACGGGAAGTTAAATACAGTGTCATTGTGGCTTGTATTAAACATTTAGTCAGTAAGGAGGTTGCCCTCAGCCGTTTACAGACCAACTATCAACATCATCAAAAGGCATTTAGTATGTTAAATCAAGCTGAATTCCACATTCGCACCCTAGATGAAGCTTATGCACTGGCTGCGACCCTATCGAGTATGTTACCCGCACCAGAGCGCTATGAAGCAGGTTTGATAGAGTTGCTTGTCAATGCGGTTGAGCATGGTAATTTGGGAATCGATTTCGCTCTGAAGGCAGAATTATTAAGCCAAGGTTGGGAAGCTTGGGAAGGAGAGATTCAAGCACGCCTTACCCAGAATGATTTTAAAGATAAACGTGTACATGTGGTGTGGCAACGTACGGAAAAAGGTGTCCGTATTAGTATTGAAGATGAGGGCAAAGGCTTTGATTGGCAAGGATTTGCACAAAAAGAAATCTCTCCTTTTAGCTTAAATGGCCGTGGGATTGCGCTGGCTAAACAGGTGAGTTTTGATAGCCTAGAGTATTCTAAGCAAGGACGTAAAGTCAGTGTGGATGTTTATTTGCCTAGTTATTCGCCATTTTTAAATTCGGCACGTGCTTATCAAAACTCAACTTTATGTGCCTCTTAACGTTCTTCGGTAAACCATGCACGCATCACTTGGATAATATGACGCATCTGCTCGGGTGTGAGAATATAAGCAGGCATAGTATATAAATACCGACCAAAAGAACGTAACCAGACGCCCTCTTGTAAAGCGTAAGCTTGCACCCCTGCTAAAGCTTGCGCATCCTTGACCTCAATCACCCCAGTAGCGCCAAAGGCACGGATGTCAACAACTTGTTCATGTGCTAGTGGAGCACATAGCTCTTGCTGTAATTGCTGTTGTAAATTTTGAATACGTTGTAAATAGTGATCTTGTTGGAACACCTGCAAGCTACGCAAGGCCACGGCAGTCGCTAGTGGATTACCCATAAACGTTGGTCCATGCATAAAAGCACGTTCGTTATCTTGGCTTAAGAAAGCGTCATAAACATGCGTTTGTGCTAGGGTTGCTGCATGTCCCAAATAACCACCAGTTAATCCCTTGCCCAATACCAAAATATCAGGGCAAATTTGTGCTTGATCCATGGCAAAGCAAGTACCTGTGCGCCCAAAACCTGTGGCAACCTCATCAAGAATTAATAAAACTTCGAATTCATCACATAACTCACGTAAAGCTTGTAAATAGAGGGGGGAATACATATTAAAGCCACCGGCCGCTTGTAATAAGGGTTCAATAATCACGGCAGCCGTTTCATGAGCATGTTGCTGTAAAAGCACACGCACAGGTTGAATATCTTCTTGTACTTGTTGCCAACTCGCATCCAGCCCAACACTGGGAGCGGGAGCAAAAATTTGCTGTGGTAACAAGTGGTTAAACAAGTGATGCATCCCTTCGGCGGGATCACATACGGCCATACATCCACTTGTATCTCCATGATATGACTTATAAAACGCCAAGATACGCTGTTTATTGGTTTGGCCGCGATTGTGCCAGTATTGCACAGCCATTTTCAACGCAACTTCGACACCGACAGAGCCACTATCGCTAAAAAAAACATGGTTAAGAGGCTCTGGAGTGATGTCAACCAAGGCTTTTGCTAAAGCTTGTGCGGGTTCGTGCGTCAGCCCACCTAACATGACATGAGCAAAACGGCTGGCTTGGTCTTGTAATGCCTGATCAAGTTCAGGATGTTTATAACCATGAATCAAGCACCACCAAGAAGACGTTGCATCCAGTACGCGCCGACCATCAGCAAACTCTAAATAAGGCCCTTGTGCGTTGACAACACAAGGCATTTTAGGGGCATTAAGCATTTGTGTGTACGGGTACCAAAGCTGAGACATCTTACGCTCCTTTCTTTAGTTAACTTTTTATTTTTTATAGGTTAACTAAATGCGTATAGAAAATACAGACTTTTCACTTGACAAGTCCGGATAATTTGGCGAATCTGAGATAGTTCAAACGCTTGTATGAATTTGAGCCGATATAATAAAAATGACGACGGAGACAAAGGCATGATTTATCAAGGTCAGGCAATACAGGTGCATGAAACCCCAGAAGCTTATGCAAGATGGGTGTTTGATCTCTCTGGTGAGCGTATTAACAAACTGAATCGTGCAACGATTGCAGAAATGCAAGCGGCACTTGCAGCACTTAAGCAACGGACGAACATTCGCGGGTTAATTTTACAAAGTGCTAAAGAAGCTTTTATCGTAGGCGCAGATATTACAGAGTTTCATGAGGTTTTTGCAGCTTCTGAGCAGACTTTGATTGAAATGAATCAGAGTGTCCACGAACTTTTTAATCAGATTGAAGATTTACCTTACCCCAGTGTTACATTAATTAATGGGTTAGCTTTGGGGGGTGGTTTTGAAATTTGCCTGACCACAGATTATCGCTTGGCAGCACCCCAAGCAAAAATTGGTTTACCTGAGACAAAATTAGGAATTATTCCCGGCTGGGGGGGATGCGTACGCCTACCCCGGCTGATCGGTTGTGATAATGCATTGGAATGGATCTGTGGGGGTAACGAATATTCAGCAGAAGCCGCTTTAAAAGTGGGTGCTGTCGATGGTGTGGTAGCGCAAGAAAGTTTGTTGGATGCGGCCTATCATATTTTGGCGCAAGCGCATACAGGTACTTTAAACTGGCAAGCGAAGCGTCGGCAGAAACTTGCAGCACTTAAATTAAATCCGATTGAAAGCATGATGGCTTTTGAAAGCGCCAAAGGTGTGGTGGCAGCCAAAGCAGGCAAACATTACCCCGCGCCTATGCAGGCCATTAAAGCAGTACAAGAAGGTGCTGCTTATGCACGTGAGAAAGCACAACAGGTAGAGGCCAAACACTTTGCTAAAATGGCTAAAACACCTGTATGTCATCAACTAGTTGGCTTGTTTCTAAGTGACCAGCAAGTTAAAAAAACAGCACAAAAGCAAAGTCAGCAAGCACGCCCTGTGAAAAAAGCGGCGGTTTTAGGTGCGGGTATTATGGGTGGGGGAATTGCTTATCAAAGTGCTTATAAGAAAATTCCGATTATCATGAAAGATGTACACGAAGAGGCCTTAAATCTCGGTTTGCAAGAAGCGAGCCAGTTGTTAAGTAAGCAAGTAGCACGCAAAAAACTGACCTTGGAAGACATGGCAACTCGCTTAAGTCATATTCGTGCCACCTTAAGTTATGGAGACTTTGCTGATGTTGATCTTGTGGTGGAAGCGGTTGTAGAAAATCAGCAAGTCAAAGGTCGGGTGTTAGCTGAGGTAGAAAGTCTTTTATCGGCACAAGCGGTATTAACCTCTAACACTTCGACCATCTCGATAGACGCGCTAGCACAGCATCTTTCCCGTCCAGAAAATTTTTGTGGTATGCACTTTTTCAACCCAGTGCATAAGATGCCATTGGTTGAAGTCATTCGTGGGCAGGCCACTTCTGATGCTGCAGTCGCTCAGGTAGTTGCCTATGCACAGCGTTTAGGTAAAACGCCAATTGTTGTCAAAGATTGTCCAGGGTTTTTAGTCAACCGTATTCTTTTCCCTTATTTTGCTGGTTTTATGCAGTTGCTAGCAGAAGGGGTTGATTTTCAGCGTATCGACAAAGTGATGGAAAAATTTGGTTGGCCTATGGGGCCTGCATATTTACTTGATGTTGTCGGCTTAGATACGGCTTTACATGCACATCAAGTGATGGCAGCGGGTTTCCCAGATCGCATGGCGATAGAAGGTACCAGTGCGTTGGATATCATGCAGCAAGCACAAAGGCGTGGGCAAAAAAATCAACAAGGTTTTTATCGTTATCAGGCAGATAAAAAGGGCCGTTGGCAGAAAATACCCGATGCGAGCGTGTATGAGGTATTAGCCCCTTTGGTGCAATCACAAAATGAGGTGAGTGACGAGCAAATTGTGCAACGTTTAATGATTCCTCTGTGTTTAGAAAGTGTGCGCTGTTTGCAAGAGGGAATTGTAGCCTCGGCAGCGGAAGCAGATATGGCACTTGTGTACGGTATAGGTTTTCCTCCGTTTCTCGGCGGGGCCTTCCGCTACATCGATAGCCTAGGGCTGGAAACCTTTGTTGCGCAAGCAGATAGCTACGCGCAATACGGCCCCTTGTACCAGGTAACCGATGAAGTACGTGCGCAGGCTGCGCATCAGCAAGCATTTTATGCCTAACTTTCAGCTTTATGAGGATCTTTACTATGTCACTTAATCCACGTGATGTTGTTCTTGTTGATGCCGTGCGTACACCTATGGCAAAAGCGAAGCAAGGCGCATTCCGCCATGTACGGGCAGAAGCTTTATCTGCTGAGGTGATGCAAGCGATTTTGACACGGGTACCTGAGCTCAACCCAGCAGAAATTGACGATATTTTATGGGGTTGTGTGAATCAAACGCTGGAACAAGGATATAACATTGGCCGTAATGCCGCTTTGTTAACTGACATTCCCGCAAGTGTGCCGGCACAAACGGTGAACCGTTTATGTGGCTCTTCTATGACAGCCCTACATACAGGGGTGGCTCATATTCGTGCTGGTTTAGGCGATGTCTACTTAATTGGTGGCGTTGAGCATATGGATCATGTGCCCATGATGCATGGCGTTGATGTGAATCCACAGGCAAGCTTACACTTGGCAAAAGGTGCCATGATGATGGGGTTAACTGCGGAGATGCTCGGCAAAATGCATGGTATCAGCCGTCAGCAACAAGATGAATTTGCCTTGCGCTCACACCAAAGGGCGCATTCTGCGACAATAGAAGGCCGTTTTAAACGGGAAATCATTGCCATCCAAGGCCATGATAGTGCAGGTGGTATTGATATGATTACCCAAGATGAAGTCATTCGTGCGCAAACGACTTTGGAAGACTTAGCTGCTTTGCCACCTGTTTTCGATCCTAAACAAGGAACCGTAACTGCAGGTCAATCTTCTGCGTTATCTGTAGGGGCATCGGCGATTCTATTGATGAGTGCAGAACGGGCGCAATCTTTAGGGTTAACGCCTTTAGCGCGTGTGCTAAGTCTTGGGGTGTCTGGGTGTGATCCATCCATTATGGGATACGGGCCTGTGCCTGCCTCTAAAAAAGCGCTGGCGGCGGCGAATATAAGCATTCAAGATATTGATATTTTTGAAATTAACGAA
Source organism: Allopseudospirillum japonicum (assembly GCF_900108915.1). Classification (GTDB taxonomy): domain Bacteria; phylum Pseudomonadota; class Gammaproteobacteria; order Pseudomonadales; family Halomonadaceae; genus Pseudospirillum; species Pseudospirillum japonicum. The sequence goes on along the minus strand of NZ_FNYH01000001.1, from coordinate 120,299 downwards.
GCTTTTGCTGCTCAGTCTTTGCCTGTGATTAAAGACTTGGGGCTTTTAGATACCTTAGATACACGTGTGAACCTCAATGGTGGTGCAATTGCTTTAGGACATCCATTAGGGTGCTCAGGTGCACGTATTTGCACAACCCTAGTACATATGATGCAACAAAAGCAGGTCAGTTTAGGTTTGGCTAGTATGTGTATTGGTATGGGTCAAGGCGTCGCGACTTTATTTGAGCGTTTATAAGGAATTGGTGAATTTAAGTAAAGTTAACGACTCTCCTGTTATCTTGTAGGGGAGTTGTTTATATTGGTTCACAAAAATAATATTTTGTTGCTAGTCAGCCTTGCAAACATCCTTTAAGCTTAAAGAGCATAAGCATTCAGGATGATAGGCATATGTTTACTATATTAAGCACACTCACTTTTATCTTTGTAGTTTGCTTAGCTTTTTTAAGCTGGAGCATTAGTCAGTGGCCTAAAATAAGCTACTTAAATTATCGATTTAGTGGCTTTCTAAGTTTAATAGGGATGGGAGGGCTAGGTTTTATTATTTCGCCTATATACCAAACACAAAGTTTTGAGTTGCAACATCCCCACTGGTTGATTCTATTTCTTGGTATAACAAGCCTGTATCTGTTTATTTGGTTAGCAAAAGTCAACCTTTTGTGCTGGCTTTATAAAAGCCAGTTATCTTGGTTGTATTTTATTAGTTTTCCCTTGCTGGTAATGAGCGTAATTTTTTTCCCTCTAGGTTTGTTAAGCTATGTTTTTCATGAAAGATTTATTATCCGGCGTGTACATTTAGACCCTCTTGGTTATCAACAACTGAGAAACACGCCAAGTGCTATGGCATCAGGAAAATTCACGTCTAAATTTGGGTAAGGCTTCTAATAAGGCGCGTCCGTAAGTTTTACTTAGTAAACGTCGGTCTAAAATACTGACGATCCCCTGATCCTTTTCAGTGCGAATTAAACGTCCACATGCTTGTACTAAACGTATACTAGCTTCAGGTAAATTGACGTACTGAAAAGGATTCTTGCCTTGCGCTTGTAGCCATTCTGCCAAGGTTGCTTCAATTGGGTGATCAGGCACGCTAAAAGGTAAACGTGTGATAATCACATGCGTAAGATATTTGCCTGGCAAATCAATACCCTCTGCAAAACTTGCGAGCCCAAAGATGATGCTAGTTTTATTTTGATCAATACAAGATCTGTGTTTTTCTAATAAGACTTGTCGGCTTAAACTGTCTTGTATCCATAAAGTATCAATTTCAACGGCTAGATTTTTTTCGACTTGTTGCATTTGTTTACGCGAACTAAATAAAACCAAAACACCTTCTGCACAAGCTTTTTGGTAAACCTCTTGAATGTAATGAGTGATAGCTTGAGTATGCTTTTCTATATCCTGACTAGGATCAACAGCAAAAGAGGGTATTTTCAATACACCAGAATCAGCATAATTAAAAGGGCTGGGCAAACTTTGATAAAAATAATCAATTTCTAACCCACAAGCCTCCTGTAAACGACGAAAACTTAAAGTCTTAGTGTGCGGATCTAAGGCAGTTAAAGTGGCTGATGTTAAAATAGCTGCATAACATCTTTGCCATAAATTTATTTTTAAATGTTGATCTGCTCGTATAGGACTAGTGAATAGGTGCGTGTCCCAACCTTGATGATGACTTAAAGTTTGCAGCCAGTAAGCTTGAGGTAAATTCAAATCACTCTGTGAGTGAGCGTACATGCGCCACAAGGCAGCGGCTTGAGTAAAAGTTTCTATCTTAATATTGACTTGAGCGCTGAGGTTGAGTAACTGCTGGCTTGCTTCCCCCTCATGATTGATAATTTCTTGAATTTTTTCTTTTATTTTATTAAGTTGGCTTAGTAGATGATCAAGTTGATGGGCAAGATTTAAGCTGTAAACACTGAGTTGTTCGGGTACTTGACTGTCAGCAAAGCGATAGGTATAAGCTTCTTCTTTAGGAATATGGCAGTTTTCTGCAAGTAAAGGTAATACATGCTCTGTAATTTCTGCATGTATTTTTTGTGCTCCTGTTGTTAAAGCAGAAAAATCTATATCTAAATCTTTTATAGATTTTAATGTACTGTTAAATATCTCCTGCAAACCTTGTAAATGTTCTAAAAAGCTGTTTGCTTGGAACTCATAAGTGAAATGCGCAAGTGCTTTATCAGCGAGTTGATGTGCTTCATCAAAAATATAAATGCTATTTTCTGGTGAAGGCAAAATAACACCCCCACCCAAAGATAAATCTGCAAGTACTAAATCGTGATTTGCAATAATTAAATCAGCTTCTTCTATTTTTTCTCTTGCTTGGTAAAAAGGGCATTCTTTTATATAAGCGCAGTGCCGTTTAATACAAGTGTGCTGATTGCTGGTAATTTTATTCCAAAAACCGAAGGGCAAAGGCTCTGGCCAAGTATCTTTCTCACCATTCCATCGATGTTCTTTAAAGTCCGCCATTAACTGATCGGCTAGGTATAGATGATTTTTTGTGGATACGCCCTTGCTTAACAAGTCCTGCTGCGCATGCTCATCTTGATAGGTTTTTAAATGCTTTGGGCACAAATAACGAGAGCGCCCCTTTGCTAATACGAAATGAAATTTTAAATCAGTATGTTTGAGGATATCTGGTAAGTCTTTATATAAAAGCTGCTCTTGTAAGCTAACCGTTGCCGTGGAAATAATAAGGCGTTTATTAGCAACTTTTGCTAAAGGTAAAGCTGCTAATAAATAAGCAAGTGTTTTGCCTGTGCCTGTACCTGCTTCAAGAATACTAATATGTTGATGATTTTGGCGGATGCCGTGTTGATCAACCTGAATATTTCCTAGAGTACGTGCAATACTTGCAATCATCTGCTTTTGCCCAAAACGTGGCTTAAGCTGCTTTTTTTGTAAATATTGACGATAATGTGATTGGATATTTTGTTTTAATTCATGGGTTAGCATAAGAATTTATTGTGTATATCTTTATCAATAAAATGAACGCCACCTAAGTAAGATGGCGCCTTGAGTTAGCCTTCCTTAAATTTTTGCTTGCGCTGACACTGTAGAATTCATTGAATTTTCTGTTTCTGTTTCTGTTTCTGTTTCTGTTTCTGTTTCTGTTTCTGTTTCTGTTTCTGTTTCTGTTTCTGTTTCTGTTTCTGTTTCTGTTTCTGTTTCTGTTTCTGTTTCTGTTTCTGTTTCTACTGTCTTGCTATCAGCATAAACGTGTGGCAATTTTTCGGCTTCGGCTTCGGCTTCGGCTTCGGCTTCGGCTTCGGCTTCGGCTTCGGCTTCGGCTTCGGCTTCGGCTTCGGCTTTAAAACTTGCAGTTGTATCTATTAAGGTTTCTACTGCTTGTTCAGCCGTTTCAGCCGTTTCAGCCGTTTCAGCCGTTTCAGCCGTTTCAGCCGTTTCAGCCGTTTCAGCCGTTTCAGCCGTTTCAGCCGTTTCAGCCGTTTCAGCCGTTTCAGCCGTTTCAGCCGTTTCAGCGATAACAGCCGCGGCACACAAAGTGTTTACAAATGATGTTTCTTCTGTGTTGGTTTGTGGCGGACGTTCTAATACGTCTTCAGGTGGATAAACACAAGGTAAACGAGCACCAATATAAGCTTCAATCGCAGGTAGACAAAAAGCATCTTCCTCACCAACAAAACTAATAGATGTACCTAAAGAGCTTGCACGTCCAGTGCGTCCGATACGATGGACATAGTCTTCTGGATCTTCGGGTAGTGTGTAATTTACCACATGGCTAATATCGTCAATATGTAAGCCACGTCCTGCAACATCTGTCGCCACTAGAATATCAATATCGCCATCACGAAAACGCTCTAAAGTTGCGACACGCTTTTTCTGCTCAACTTCTCCTGAAAGCATGGCTGCATTAACGCCGGCAGCTTTCAGTTGTTCAAAGACTTGGCGAGTAATGTCACGACGATTGGTAAACACCATGACCTTGTGCAAATCCCAGCCTTTAATAATATTGACGAGCAGTTTCAGCTTCTCATGGTCACTGACAAGAAAAGCATGTTGCTCAATATTTGCACTAGTTTTTAATTCAGTGGCAATTTCAACGCGCTTAGGCTGCCAAGTCCACTGTTCAGAAAGATTTAAAATATCTTGGGTAAAAGTGGCTGAGTAAAGTAACGTTTGCCGATCTTCTTTACGTGGTGTTGCGCGAATAATACGTTTAACGTCTGGGATAAATCCCATATCTAGCATGCGGTCTGCTTCGTCGAGGACCAGAACTTCCACCTCACGCAAATCGAGATCCCGCTTATTGTGGAAGTCTAATAATCGACCTGGAGTGGCAACCAAAATATCGACTTTGCCACGTCCAAGTTGTTGTCTTTGCTTTTGGTAGTCCATGCCACCAACAATAGGGACAACATTGAGCTGGGTATAACGGGCAAGCGCCATCGCATCCTTAGCAATTTGCAGTACGAGTTCGCGGGTAGGTGCAATAATCAGGGCGCGAGGTGCAGCGTTTTTCTGTCCGTCTGGCGCTTCTTCTTCCAAAAAATAAGCGAGGATGCTAATGAGAAAAGCCGCCGTTTTACCTGTGCCAGTTTGTGCTTTACCGATTAGGTCCAAGCCGTGCAAGGTGTACTTTAATGACTGGGCTTGAATCGGGGTGCAGTAGGTAAAGCCTTGTTCACAAATAGCACGCATTAAAGATAAGGGCAGATCAAAATCATGAAAGCGTAATTTTCCTGCAACTTCAGGAACTTGAAACTCTTCCAAGCGCCAAGTCTTTGGATTGTGTTGATTATTTTGAGTCGCCCCTTTGTGCGCCTGAGTTTGGCGAGGGCGCCGACGATACTTTTTATGACGGCGACCGGGTTTTTGACTGCTTGAAGGTGTTGATGAAGTAGTCTGACTCAAGATGATACCTCTATATTAATCTGTATACTAAAACGATAAAAATAACTTGCTAATAGCATTAAGCTTGTGGGCCTTGGTACTGGTTTGCATATAAGTGGGCGGCATTGACAGAACGGCCATCTGCTTGTACCAGATGCACTTGATTGCGAGTGAGACCTCTGGGTTCGACGACACCACAAGAATGCGCGATCATCCCCACTTCATGCAACAAATGACGGTGATATTGGGCAACACGCTCAGCTTTATCTGAGGCAACAAGCCCTTGCTGTAACTCTGGATCATGGGTGGTAATCCCTGTCGGACACGTGTTTTTATTGCATTGAAAGGCTTGGATACAACCGAGTGAAAACATAAAGCCACGTGCTGTGACACAAAAATCAGCGCCCATGGCTAAAGCCCAAGCAACATGGGTAGGATTCACAAGTTTGCCAGAAGCAATGACGCGGATGCGCTCACGTAGACCATGGGCGATTAGCATATCAACTAGCAAGGGAAGACTTTCTTTCAGTGTCAGCCCCACCGCATCAATCAGTGGCATAGGGGCGGCGCCTGTACCACCATCTGCGCTATCTAGAGTGATAAAATCTGGCGCGCTTTCTAGGCCGCGGGTAGTGATCTCATGAAAAAGATCTTCTAACCATTGGTGATCACCCATAACAAACTTAATACCACAGGGTTTGCCTGTAACTTCTCTTATAAAAGCAATACGGTCTAGCAAATCGGCGCTGGTTTGAATATCTGGATGTCGGTTTGGACTAAAAGAATCTTCTCCAACAGGAATGGCACGAATCAAGGCGATTTCTTCAGACACTTTAGAACCGGGTAACATACCACCTTTACCAGGCTTGGCGCCTTGTGACAGCTTGAGTTCAAACATCTTAACTTGTGGGTGTGCCGCCATGGCAGTCAACTTCTCTGCATCTAAATGGCCTTCGTGATTGCGTACGCCATATTTTGCTGTACCGATTTGAAATACAATATCACAGCCACCTTCAAGGTGATATGGGGATAAACCACCCTCGCCCGTGTTCATCCAGCAACCTGCCAAAGCCGCACCGCGCGATAAAGCTTGTACTGCAGGCTTAGATAAAGCGCCATAACTCATGCCGGAAATATTGAAAATCGAAGGCGCATCATAAGGATGACGAGTATAGGGGCCGATTTGTCGTGCTGGAGAGACTTGGGCTTCCTGTTCTAGGATAGGATAAGCTGAGTTTAAAAATAAAATAGTGCCAGGCACCCGCAAATCTCGCGTAGAGCCAAATGCCACCGTGTTATCCAAATTTTTAGCTGCGCGGTAAATCCAACTACGTTGGGCGCGGTTAAAAGGCATTTCTTCACGGTCCATAGCAAAAAAATACTGGCGGAAAAATTCGCCTAGATATTCGAAGAAATAACGAAAACGCCCTAACAGCGGAAAATTACGCCGAATTGCATGTTTAGTTTGGTTTTTATCGACCCAATACATCACCACCAACACAACGGCGGCAACAATGAGCCCAGTAAAAAAAACGAGCTGGGTAAAGCCAAGAACATTGAGTGCGAGCTCGCTTAATACAGTATGGGGTTGCATCACATCTTCTCTCCATAGCATAGAGGGCATCGGCGAAATCAGGTAAGGATGGAGTCGGAGGATTATACCCGCTATTAATGACAGATGCGCGTTTTGTCGCTTTTTGTGCTTCTTAGCCACAGCAAGGTATGATAGCCACCAAGCTATATGGACCCAAAAGGTGAATTTCTATGTCTATTGCCCCTTTAAATATGCAACGTGCGCCTGTGTTTGATCCTCCCTTACCGACGACAGCTGGACAAAAATGGGTATGGCAGCAAGTCCATGGGGTAAGTGACGCCCTTGCATTGGTACAGGCGAGTCAAAAAGCGAGCGGTCCTTTGCTGGTGGTAACTCAGGATATGAGTCAATGTCAGCACTTGGTTGCTGGACTTAAATTTTTTGCGCCGCAAAACTGGCCTGTGATCAGCTTACCAGATTGGGAAACCTTGCCTTATGATACTTTCTCGCCTCATGCAGATATTATCTCAGAGCGCTTGTATACCTTGGCTAGTTTACCAAGCCTTGCTCAAGGCATTTTGGTGGTACCTGCTTCTACTTTGGTACAAAAACTCGCCCCGCCCGAACATGTTATGGCGTCCACGTTAACAATCTCTGCTGGGCAAACCTTAGATTTCACGCAGCTAACACAGACTTTGGTCAGTTTGGGGTATCGACGGGTAGACACTGTGTATGAACATGGTGAGTTTGCATTGCGTGGCAGCCTACTTGATATTTTTCCCATGGGGCAGGTGACTGGGGTACGTATCGAGTGTTTTGATACACAAATTGAAAGCCTGCGTACTTTTGATGTGGATACACAACGTACACAAGATCAATTACAGCAACTTTCTTTATTACCTGCACGAGAAATTCCCTTACATACACAAGCTTTGGCACACTTTAGGGAAGCATTCCAGACTGAATTTGAAGTCGATGTGCATGCCTGTCCTTTGTACAAAGAAGTGATGCAAGGACATGCCGCTTCTGGAGTGGAATACTACTTACCTTTATTTTTTAAACAAACGGCTAGCTTATTTGATTATTTACCTGCAAATACCTTGATGGTGGAAATCGGCGATATCAACACAGCGATTCAAGAGTTTTGGGCAGAAGTACAGCGCCGTTATCAAAGTTTACGTCACGATACGCAGCGCCCTTGTTTACCGCCTCAACATTTGTACTTGCGTTTTGAGCAAGTCCGTCAAGCAGTGAAAACCTATGCACAAGTTTGGATTGCACCCCCTAGGCTGGTAAACCAAGTTAAACCAAGCCATGCCCATGATTTGGCAACCCAAATAGCTGCAGATGTCAGTGTGCAACCAAAAGCAGCTCAGCCTTTAGCTAAGCTCATTCAGATACGGCAAAAGCACCCTAAATACAAGGTAATTTTAGCCGCTGAATCTGCGGGGCGTCGTCAGGCGCTACTGGATTTATTGGCACAACATCAGATGTATCCGCATCCAGTGGAAGATTGGGCACAGGCATTAGCAAGCCAAGAAAATTTCTTAATCACTTTGGCTCCTTTAGATCAAGGTTTGTGGTTGGATGACCCTGGGCTAATTTTAATTACTGAAAATCAGTTGTTTGGACAGCCTGTTTTGCAACGTCGGCGGCGTGCTGGGCAAAAAAATCAAGATTCAGAATTTGAAATTGCAATTCGCAGTTTGTCGGAGCTGACATTAGGTGCTCCTGTGGTACATAACGAGTATGGCATAGGACGCTACCAAGGCTTACAAACCTTACAAATTGATGGTCAGGCACATGAATTTTTAACGCTTGTATATGCAGATGAAGCGAAAGTATATGTGCCTGTGGCAAATTTAGATTTGATCTCACGCTATACAGGTGCCTCAGCTGCAGAAGCGCCCTTGCATAAATTGGGCTCAGATCAATGGGAGAAAGCGAAGCGCAAAGCGATTGAGAAAATTCGTGATACGGCTGCTGAGTTATTGGATGTTTATGCACAGCGTGCGCTAAGACAAGGTGTTGCCTGTCAAGCACCAGATCAAGAATATACGGCTTTTGCCGCTGGTTTTCCTTTTGAGGAAACGCCAGATCAAGAAAATGCAATTGCAGCTGTCATTCAAGATATGTGTGCGCCCCAGCCTATGGATAGGGTGATCTGTGGGGATGTAGGTTTTGGAAAAACAGAAGTGGCGATGCGTGCTGCTTTTTTAGCAGTACAAGGCGGTATGCAGGTTGCCGTTTTGGTGCCGACTACCCTACTAGCGCAACAACATTATGATAATTTCTGTGATCGTTTTGCAGACTGGCCAGTAAAAATTGGTGTTATTTCACGCTTTGGTGGTAAAAAAAGCCAAGACCAACAGCTTAAAGCCTTAGAAGAAGGTCAGCTAGATATTATTATTGGCACACACAAATTATTACAACCTGATGTGAACTTTAAAAATTTAGGTTTGGTGATTATTGACGAAGAACATCGTTTTGGCGTACAGCAAAAAGAACGCTTTAAAGCCCTACGTGCTCAAGTTGATATTCTGACGATGACAGCCACCCCGATTCCTCGCACCCTGAATTTAGCCATGTCTGGCCTTAGGGATATGTCCATTATTGCCACCCCACCGGCGCGGCGTTTGTCTGTGAAGACCTTTGTGCGCCCGCGTGATCCTGCCTTAATTAAAGAGGCCATTTTGCGGGAAGTGTTACGCGGTGGCCAAGTCTATTATCTGCATAATGAAGTCAAAACGATTGAAAATTGTGCACAAGACCTAACGGAATTGCTGCCTGAACTTAGTATAGGGGTTGCGCATGGACAAATGCCGGAACGTCAGCTAGAGCGGGTGATGAGTGCTTTCTATCATCAGAATTTTAACGTGCTGGTTTGTAGCACCATTATTGAAACTGGGATTGATGTTCCTAATGCCAATACCATCATTATTGAGCGTGCGGATAAATTCGGCTTGGCCCAATTGCATCAGTTGCGTGGGCGTGTCGGGCGTTCGCACCATCAAGCCTATGCTTACTTACTCACACCGGCCGGTAAGAAACTAACGCGTGAGGCGGAGCAGCGTTTGCAAGCCATTGCTAACACAACGGATTTAGGCGCAGGCTTTACATTGGCAACCCATGATTTAGAAATTCGTGGTGCAGGTGAGTTACTCGGTGCGGAACAAAGTGGGCAAATGGCCGCGATAGGTTTTAGTTTATATACGGATTTGCTTGAGCAAGCGATTCAAAGTCTACGCGAAGGCCGTCAAGATATAGAAACGCAAGTGCTGATGCGTCCTTCGATTGAAGTGAACTTGCATTTGCCGGCGTTAATTCCGGAAACCTATCTTGCTGATGTGCATACGCGTTTGATGATGTACAAACGCATTGCCAGTGCGAAAACAGAGCAAGCACTCGTTGACTTGCAGGTAGAAATGATAGATCGCTTTGGTTTATTACCTGAGGCGCTGCAGCGTTTATTTAGCTTAACACGCTTGAAATTGAGGTTGGCGCCTTTAGGTGCTAAACGTCTTGATCTTGGGGAAACACAAGGCTTTATTGAATTTAATGAGCATCCGCAAATTAATACCCCAGCTTTGGTAAGCTTGATGCAAGCCGAACCCAAGACTTATCGGTTTGATGGTGCGAATCAGCGTTTAAAATGGGTATTTACGAAGGCGGAAACGGAACAAGCACGTATTCAATGGGTACATCACCTATTAACTGAGCTAGCTTGGCCCGAATCATCAGTACAGGCTTAGCTGGTGAAGCAAACAGACAGTCTTTATGCTTTTTAGTCGTCAAAGGAATTACTATGCAGCTCTCTTTAAAATCCAGATGTTACGCAGGTTGGCAAAGTATCAGTTCTTATCTGAAAGCTGTCATACGGCTACCAGCTTGTGTACGTGTGCAAATACTTACTTTTCTAGGGTTGGCGCTTTTAGCTTCTGCACCTTTATGGGCCAGTAATGCAGGTTATTATCAGGTAGAAATGTTGATTTTTACTCAACCTCAATCACTGAATCCTTCTGCTGAAGGCACGCGTGATGTGATAACTTGGTCTTTACCCAGTGAACGTGCCTATCAAGTGGATACAGTATCTTTTTGGCAGCAGCAAATAGATTCGCAACAAATCAGCCCGCTGACGCAAGTGACGCGCCATCTCACTGGAATCAGCCAGAAACTGCAAGAACGTTCAGGCACACGCATTTTGTGGCATCAAGCTTGGGGAATGCATATAGGAAGTCGTACACAGGCACGCCCTATATTAATCGAAGGCGGGCGTGCCTTGCAAAATGTCGCCGAATTACAAGGCTATGTGAACTTAAGTGTCGGTCGCTATTTGCATGTGCATACCAATTTAGGATTGCACCAGTTTGAACAAAGAGGTCTAGTCCCTTATTCAGCCGCTTACATGCAACAAAAACGCCGTATGCGCAGCAATGAGATCCATTATCTAGATAATCCTTATTTTGGGGTGCTGATACAAATACGACGTTAATCTCGGGTTTTAAGCTGTCAAAGGACGATTAATTAGGGCCATATCTTGTGCGCAGGTTGCACGAATAAACCAGAGGTGTGTGTCCCAATCACCGAGTACCCAGCGTTGGCCTTGTGTACCTAAATCGTGCATTTGTGGTCTGTGGGTATGGCCGTGAATGAGGATATTCACCCCATTTGCCTGCATCAGCTTGGGCACTTCCTCTGGTGTGACATCCATAATTGCTTCGGTTTTCATTTGGGTGTCAGCTTGGCTTTGCATGCGTAACTTTTGTGCTAAGGCAAGACGTTCTTGAACTGGGAGTGCGAGGATTTGGGCTTGCCATGCGGGATGGCGTACTTGCGCACGAAATGCTTGGTAAGCTTGATCTTGGGTGCACAAACTATCGCCGTGGGCAAGTAAAACGGGTGTGCCATTAAGGTCAATGACATAAGGATCTGGGATTTTATGCATGCCTGCTTGCTGTGCGGCTTGCTCACCAAATAGAAAATCACGATTCCCTGCCATGAAATAGATTTTGGTCCCTGTTGCAGCCACTTGTGCAAATGCGTCTAGGCAGGCTTGCACTTCCTTAGGGATATAATCATCCCCAATCCAATATTCGAAAATATCTCCTAAAAGATACAAGTGTTGCGCATGCCGAGCTTCCTGCTGTAAAAAACTCACTAAGGCATGCGCAATCTCTGGACGTTCAGGGCGCAAGTGTAAATCAGAGATAAACAAATGAATGCTCACGATGCGTATTTCCTTTGATGAGTACAATACGCGCACCCTAGCACACTTGCTTTATTTCTTCCTTAATCTTGTGCTTCGATGACTTCGGCACTGGTGATCACAATGGCTTCTGTCGGTACATCCTGGTGTCCGTGTGCATTACCTGTGGTGACGCCTTTAATTTGGTTAACAACTTCCATACCCGCCACGACACGACCAAAGACGCAATAACCCCAACCCTGCATGGTTTTACTAGTGTGATCAAGAAAAGTGTTATCGGCAATATTAATAAAAAATTGTGCGCTGGCCGAATGAGGGTCCATGGTACGTGCCATGGCGATGGTCCCTGTTTTGTTGGATAAGCCGTTGTTAGCTTCGTTTTCGATCGGCGCTTGGGTTGGTTTTTGTTGCATCTCTGCCGTAAAACCGCCGCCTTGAATCATAAAGTTATCAATGACACGGTGGAAGATGGTACCGTCATAGTGACCAGCACGCACATAAGCTTCAAAGTTAGCTGCAGTTTTAGGCGCTTTCTCAAAATCAAGTTCTAACTGAATATCGCCTTTAGTAGTATGTAAAATAATCATCAGGATTGCCTTTTCATCAGAGGTCAAAGTAAGTGCAGAAGCTGCACCGCAATAGCTAAGCATTAGCCAAATTTGAAGAAGTGTTAGAATAGCATTTTTATGCGGTTTTGGGGGTAGCAATCCCCAAGACATTTTTTTAATCGCTAACGCCATGATATTTTATGCCCTCTTGGGTAAAACAAGGTGCTTGCAGTATACTGGCAACTTATTATTCCGTGCGGCGGTTCTGCCGCCTTTCGATCACTTAATTAAAGAAGCGATAGCGATGAGTAAGGCCGAAACCACTGCTGCTCCTAATTTTATTCGAAATCTGATTACTGACGAACGTGCACAAGGGCAGACGACTAAGGTGGTCACCCGTTTTCCTCCAGAACCCAACGGCTATTTGCATATAGGTCATGCGAAAAGTATTTGCCTCAACTTTGGGCTGGCGGAGCAATTCGGCGGTGATTGTCACTTGCGCTTTGACGATACAAACCCTGCGAAAGAAGAACAGGAATATATTGATTCTATTCAGGAAGATGTTCGCTGGTTAGGTTTTCAATGGGCAGGCGAAGTACGCTATGCTTCAAACTATTTTGACCAGTTGTATCAGTGGGCTTTACATTTAATTCGTGAAGGTAAAGCCTATGTTTGTGAGCTCACGCCTGAGCAAATGCGTGAATATCGAGGGACTTTAACTGAACCTGGTCGCCCAAGCCCTTTCCGTGACCGCACGCCTGCAGAAAATCTTGCCGAATTTGAACGTATGCGTGCTGGTGAATATCCAGACGGTGCCAAGGTGTTGCGTGCAAAAATTGATATGGCAGCCGCTAATATCAATTTGCGTGATCCTATTTTGTACCGTATTCGTCATGCACATCACCATCAGACGGGAGATCTGTGGTGCATTTATCCCAGCTATGATTTTACTCATGGCCAATCGGATGCGATTGAAGGGGTAACTCATTCGATTTGTACTTTAGAGTTTGAAGATCACCGCCCTTTGTATGAGTGGTTTCTAGCTAATTTACCTGTGCCCCATCAGCCAAAACAAACTGAATTTGCGCGTTTAAATTTAAACTATACAGTCACATCAAAACGCAAGCTTAAGCTCTTGGTTGATCAGGGTATTGTTGAAGGGTGGGATGACCCACGTATGCCAACCATTGCGGGCTTGCGTCGCCGCGGTTATACCCCAGCCGCACTACGCCATTTTTGTGATTTGATTGGTGTGACCCGTTCGAATGGGGTAGTAGATATTAATATGCTATACCACAGCATCCGTACTGACTTGGAAGAAAATGCACAGCGTGCTATGTGTGTGCTTAATCCAATTAAAGTGGTGATTACCAATATGGATGCAGATGTTGCAACACAAATCAAAGCGCCTGTGCATCCGGCTCGCCCAGAACTAGGTGAGCGTGTGTTACCCTTTTCAGCGGAGCTTTACATCGATGCGGAGGATTTTATGGAAGATCCGCCCAAGAAATATTTCCGTTTAGCACCGGGGCAGGAAGTCCGTTTGCGTAATGCTTATGTGATTCGTTGTGATCAAGTGATCAAAGACGAACAAGGCCATATCCTTGAGCTGCAATGCAGTTTAGATAAAGAGACTTTAGGAAAAAATCCTGAAGGGCGTAAAGTGAAAGGTGTGATTCACTGGGTGAGTGCGGCGCATGCTGTGCCTGCAGAGGTGCGCTTATACGATAATTTATTTACCGTAGAAGCACCTGATGCTGACAAAGAAGTGGATTTTCTGGCACACCTCAACCCAGACTCTTTAGTGAGTGTACAAGCCTATTGTGAGCCTAGTCTTGCACAAGCACAGCCCGAAACCCATTATCAGTTTGAGCGCGTGGGTTATTTCTGTGCGGATCGGCATTTATGCCAAGAAGGACGCCTCGTGTTTAACCGTACGGTCGGTTTGAAAGATTCTTGGGCTAAAATTCAGAAAAAAGGGGCATAAAGGTCGCAGACTATGCTGAAAATTTATAATACCTTGACGCGCCAAAAAGAGGTTTTTCAACCGCTGACAGACAAGCAAGTTAAAATGTATGTCTGTGGGGTGACCGTCTACGACTTTTGTCATATTGGTCATGCACGCGTGATGGTCGTTTTTGATATGATTACGCGCTATCTGCGTGCGCGTGATTATCAAGTGACCTATGTACGTAATATTACCGATATTGACGATAAAATTCTCAAGCGGGCTGCTGAAAATGGGGAAAGCATCCAAGCACTAACAGAGCGTATGATTCGTGCGATGCATGAAGACGAGCGTGCTTTAGGTGTTTTACCACCAGATCAAGAGCCGAGAGCGACAGCCTATATTGATGAAATTATTGCCATGGTACGCACCTTAGAAGACAAAGGCTATGCGTATGCTGCCCCTAATGGGGATGTGTATTACCGTGTACGTAAATTTGCATCCTATGGCCGTCTAAGTCAACGCCAACTGGATGAGTTACAAGCGGGTGCGCGCGTGGAAGTGGCGGAAGCTAAGCAGGACCCGCTAGATTTTGTACTCTGGAAAGCCGCTAAAGCGGGTGAGGTGAGTTGGCCTTCTCCTTGGGGAGATGGGCGTCCTGGGTGGCATATTGAATGTTCGGCAATGTCAACATGCTGTTTGGGGAATACCTTTGATATTCATGGTGGCGGTCCAGATTTGCCTTTCCCACATCATGAAAATGAAATTGCGCAAAGTGAAGCTGCGACTGGGCAAACTTATGTGAATACTTGGATGCATGCAGGTGCTGTGCGTGTCAATCAGGAAAAAATGTCGAAATCTCTGGGGAATTTTTTCACGATTCGTGATGTTTTAGCGGAACATCAACCCGAAGTAGTACGTTTCCTATTGTTAGCAAGTCACTATCGTTCGGCCATTAATTATTCTGTTGATGCTTTGCTTGATGCACGCAAGTCCTTGTTGCGTTTTTATAATGCGCTAGATGCAGTAGAAGTTATCCAAGGTGAGATCTCTAAGCAGTGGCGTGTTGCCTTTATGGCAGCTATGGATGACGATTTTAATACGCCGGAAGCGCTAGCCGTGCTTTATGATTTGGCTCGTACCTTGAATACGGCTAAAAAAGAAAATCCAGCACAAGCACCTGCTTTAGCTGCGGAACTTAGAGAATTAGCGGGTATCCTAGGCTTGCTGCAGCAAGATCCACAGGCATTTTTGCAAACAGCTAGGACTGAAACCGAAGCTACGCTTAGCGCGCCAGAAATTGAAAGTTGGATCCAAAAGCGTCAGCAAGCGCGTGCAGATAAAGATTTTGCTGAATCGGATCGCATTCGTGACTGGTTAGCACAACAAGGGATTATCTTGCGTGATAGCCGTGAAGGGACCCGTTGGACACGCGAAAGCTAATTAGCCTCTTGATTTGAGATGATGAATCAAAACAACGAATCGGGTAGACTGCCTGCCAAAGTAGGCAGTTTCCTTGTGTGTCCTGCAAGCATTCGAGCCAAGGCGAACACAGCAAGTGGTTAAGGAAAATTCGGTGTGTTTAAGACAAACCAATTTGCTTATCTTGTGATGTACGCCCTCCACTCATTAACTCTTATTGGTGTATTGAATTCGTGAGTACTCTGGAACATATTCGTAACTTCTCGATTATCGCGCACATTGATCATGGTAAATCCACGTTGGCAGATCGTTTTATTCAAGTCTGTGGAGGTCTTTCTGAACGTGAAATGGCTGCACAAGTGCTTGATTCTATGGACTTAGAGCGCGAGCGTGGTATCACGATCAAGGCCCAAAGTGTTACCTTGAATTATCAGGCACAAGATGGAAGCGTTTACCAACTGAACTTTATCGATACCCCAGGTCATGTGGATTTTTCCTATGAGGTGTCGCGCTCACTCGCCGCCTGTGAGGGTGCCTTGCTCGTGGTTGATGCGGCTCAAGGTGTGGAGGCGCAATCTGTAGCTAATTGTTACACAGCGATTGAGCAAGGCTTGGAGGTTTTACCGGTTCTCAATAAAATGGATTTGCCACAGGCTGATCCTGAACGTGTTGCACAAGAGATTGAAGAAATCATCGGTATTGATGCGCAAGATGCGGTTCAAGTCTCTGCTAAAAGTGGTTTGGGGATACAAGATGCACTTGAAGCTTTGGTTAAGGCGATTCCAGCTCCAGAGGGTGATTTAGACGCACCTTTGCAAGCTTTGATTATTGATTCTTGGTTTGATAACTACCTTGGTGTGGTTTCCTTAGTGCGTATTAAAAATGGTGTGCTGCGCAAAGGGGAAAAAATTGTTATTAAATCGACAGGTAAACAATGGGATGTCACGTCAATTGGTATTTTTACACCCAAGCGTACAGAAACCAATGTACTTAAAGCTGGAGAAGTGGGATTTGTTGTTGCAGGGATTAAAGAAATCCATGGTGCCCCTGTAGGTGACACCTTAGTACATGCTAAAGGTGGTGAGAATATTGCTTCCTTGCCTGGATTCCAGAAAGTTAAACCTCAGGTGTATGCAGGGCTTTTCCCTGTAAGCTCAGATGATTACGAAGATTTTCGCGAGGCACTAGAGCGTTTATCCTTAAATGATTCTTCCTTATTTTATGAACCAGAAGTCTCAGAGGCCCTTGGGTTTGGTTTCCGTTGTGGCTTTTTGGGTATGTTGCACATGGAGATCATTCAAGAGCGTTTAGAACGCGAATATGATCTGGATTTGTTGACGACAGCCCCGACAGTAGTGTACGAAATCGAGATGAAAACGGGAGATATCTTATATGTAGATAATCCCACTAAATTGCCTGATCCTGCAGGTATTTTAGAAATGCGTGAACCGATTGCGCGCTGTTCTATTTTGGTTCCGCAAGATATGGTTGGCCCAGTCATTAGCTTATGTGTTGATAAACGTGGTGTGCAAAAGGATATGCAATTCTTGGGCAACCAAGTGTCCATTGTTTATGATATCCCGATGGCAGAAGTGGTCTTGGACTTTTTTGATCGTTTGAAATCTGTATCTCGTGGATTTGCCTCCTTAGATTATAATTTTGATCGCTTTGAAGCAGCACGCTTGGCGCGTTTAGATATTTTAATCAATGGTGATAAAGTCGATGCACTCGCCTTGATTGTACATAAAGACACAGCACCTTATCGGGGCCGTGCATTAGTGGAAAAAATGAAAGAGTTAATTCCACGGCAAATGTTTGATGTCGCTATTCAGGCTGCTTTAGGCGGGCAGATTATTGCTCGCTCAACTGTGAAAGCGATGCGCAAAAACGTATTGGCAAAATGTTACGGTGGTGATGTCAGCCGTAAGAAAAAACTGTTGGAAAAACAAAAGGCAGGTAAACGCCGTATGAAACAACTTGGTAAGGTAGAAATTCCACAAGATGCCTTCCTTGCTGTATTGAAGGTAGATAGTTAAAACCTCAGTGGCCTTGGGGACACCACCTAAGGCCTTCATGCAGACACCTATTAAATAAGTTACTTGTTAATCTATTCAATAGGGGTAATCTGTAACCAAAAAGATGTTCTTATTAGATTAGGAACTGAACTAGACTTATGTCTAGCAAGTATATAAATAAGGCAGATGCCTATTATGGATATAGATTTAACACAAATTTTATTTTTCGGTACCCTGATTTCAGGCTTATTAGTACTTATCGATGTGTTGTGGTTAAAACCTGCACGCCAACGTCGTGCTTTAGGTTTACAACAAGCGGAAACAGAAGTTTCACCTGAATGGTTTAAAGAGCAAATACGCGAGCCTGTGGTGATTGAATATGCACGTTCTTTTTTCCCTGTTATGGCAGTGGTTTTAGTTTTGCGTGCTTTTCTTGCAGAGCCTTTTCAAATTCCTTCAGGCTCTATGTTGCCCACACTAAAAATAGGAGATTTTATTTTAGTTAATAAATATGAATATGGTTTGAGGCTGCCTATTTTAAATATGAAGATTGTGGATATCAATACACCTCAAGCGGGAGATGTCTTGGTTTTTAAATATCCATTAAACCCTAAGCTAAATTATATCAAGCGTGTTATTGGTGTGCCCGGAGATAAACTAAAATACCATAATAAGATTCTTTATCTTAATGGCCGAGCACTAGAGAAAAAACTTATTACGCGCAATGCAGAAGAAATGCCTGGAGAATGGCAATTCGTGGAAAATTTAGGGGAAGCTCAGTATCAGATTTTTAATCGTCCTGAAGCAGCGGTGAATATTCCTGAATTTACTATTCCGGAAGGTTATTACTTTGTGATGGGAGATAATCGAGATCATAGTAATGATAGCCGTTATTGGTGCCAAGGTGACCTACAAGCACCTGCCTGTATGGCAGCGAAGTTAGAGGGCACACCTTTAAGTGTTGCGATAGGCTTAGTACCTGAAGAAAACATTGTAGGTAAAGCAGTCGCTGTGTGGATGTATTGGCCTGAAGGTGATTTGTTACCTTCCTTCAGTAGTACGCGCCTGATTCACTAAGTAATATACAGACGTGATAGCACGAGCCTGCTGTCTAATATTGGTCCTAATAAGATTGTCATAAGCTGTGAATAAATCGACTAAATCCTTAAGCCGTGCTTTAGGTTACACTTTTCAACAAGATGCTTTACTAGAGTTGGCACTAACACATAGAAGTTATGGTGGCCACAATAATGAACGCTTGGAGTTTCTAGGCGATTCCATTATTAACTTTATTATTGCAGATGATCTGTATAAGCGCTTTCCCAAGGCGCGTGAAGGTCAACTCTCGCGCTTGCGGGCGCGCTTAGTGAAAGGGGTCACTTTGGCTGAGTTAGCACGCGAATTCAATTTGGGAGACTATCTGCGTTTAGGTTCAGGTGAGCTTAAAAGCGGAGGTTATCGGCGTGAATCCATTCTTGCAGATGCGATGGAAGCTATTATTGGTGCTATTTACCTTGATGCAGGGATGGAAACCTGTCGTGAGCGTGTACTGGCTTGGTTTAAGACGCGTTTACAGAACTTGTCTTTAAATGATACCCAGAAGGATCCTAAAACACGTCTGCAAGAGTTTTTACAAGCGCGGCAACAAGCATTACCTAGATATGAAGTAGTTGATGTGCAGGGGGAATCTCATGCACAAATTTTTAGTGTGGAATGCTATGTCGAGCTTTTGCCTCAACCAACACGTGGATCAGGCTCTAGCCGACGCGTTGCTGAACAAGATGCAGCACAAGCAGCACTTAAGCTACTGACTCAAGACTAAAACATTTGAAGGTACATTTTATGCGTAGCCGTTGTGGATATGTTGCGATTGTAGGGCGTCCTAATGTCGGTAAATCGACGCTTTTAAATTATTTACTAGGGCAAAAGCTCAGTATTACCTCACGTAAACCACAAACAACGCGGCATCAAATTTTAGGCATCAAAACTCAAGGCGAGACACAAGTATTATATGTAGACACGCCTGGAATGCATAAAATGGGTAAAGAAACAGACAAAGCATTAAATCGTTATATGAATAAAGCGGCCAGTAGTGCGCTTGATGATGTTGATTTAGTGTTATTTCTGATTGATCGCACGCGTTGGACAGAGGAAGATGAGTTAGTTCTTCAGCAAATTAAACGCACTTCAACACCGGTGATTTTATTAGTCAATAAAATCGATCGTTTAGAAGATAAAGGTACTTTATTACCTTGGCTCGGTGAAATAGAAAAAAAAGCAGATTTTGCGCACATTATGCCTATTTCTGCCCAGCACGGACATAATATTGAGCCTCTAGAAAAACTCGTACAAGAGGCTATGCCGGAAAGTGTGCATTATTTCCCAGAAGATCAAATCACAGATCGTAGTGAACGCTTTTTAGCCGCCGAGCTAGTCCGTGAAAAAATTATGCGGCAATTAGGGGAAGAGTTACCTTACCAAATCACGGTAGAGATTGAGCGTTTCCGTGTGGAAGATAAGGGTATTTTACATATTCATGCATTGATTCTTGTTGAGCGTGCTGGGCAGAAAAAAATCATTATTGGAGATAAAGGTAGTAAAATTAAACAAATTGGTCGCGATGCGCGCTTAGATATGGAAAAAGCTTTCGCTAGAAAAGTGATGCTGAATTTATGGGTGAAAGTAAAAACAGGATGGTCTGACGATGAACGTGCGTTACAAAGTTTAGGTTATAGTGATCTCTAATGCACAGCACACCAGCTTATTTATTGCATCAACAAGCCTATCGAGAAAATAAGCGTTTAGTGTGGTTGCTGACACCACAAGGGCGCTTAGACGGTGTAGTGTATAAGCGTTTGTATCGGCCTGCACTTGTACCTTTACAGTGTGAATATCAAGGACGGCGCTCACTAAAGCAAATACGCACTTTAGAAGCACAAGCATTAGGAGTGAATTTAGTTTATAAGGCGCAAGTATGCGCTTTATATGCAAATGAGCTGTTGTTTCGCTTGTTACCCTCTGAACTTGAGTGTCATGCTTTATTTTTAGCCTACGTCAATTTGTTAAATGCCTTGCAAGAGGCACAACATCATGTCCTGCTGTGTGCACAAGCTTTACGTACTTTTGAAAGTGAGCTGCTACGCCATTTAGATCAGGAAGTCACCTTATGGCAGCTAGATGGTCAGCTGATACAGTCGCATCTTTGGTATACCCAAGTAGAATATGATGGGCAAGTTGCTTGGCGTGTGCTTCCAGAATCACAGCCAACAGTAGATGCTTATTTAGGGGAATGGATTCAAGCTGTGGTGGCTGGAGATTGGTCTCAGCCTAAGTATAGGCACACAGCAAAATCTTTATTTCGTCAACGTTTTGCGCGTCTTCTAGGTCACCGTCCTCTACTGACATATCAACTCCTGTCCGTTTTTCAACAAGCAAGCTAGCCTACTAGGAGATTTTTTATATGGCTTTCCCTCTGTTATTGGGTGTCAATATTGATCATATTGCGACTTTGCGCCAAGCAAGAGGTACTTTATATCCAGATCCTGTGCAGGCTGCTTTTATTGCAGAGCAAGCGGGTGCAGATGGTATCACGGTACATCTGCGAGAAGATAAACGCCATATTCAGCCTAGAGATGTACTTTTATTAAAACAGACGTTAACCACGCGTATGAATCTGGAAATGGCAGTGACGGAGGAAATGCTTACCTTTGCTTGTCAAATACAACCTGAACATATTTGCCTCGTACCAGAAAAACGTGAAGAACTCACGACCGAAGGCGGCTTGGATGCGGTACAAGGTTTTAAAGCCTTAGTAGAAGCGAACCACCGGCTACTAGGTGCAGGTTGTGAGGAAGTCTCTTTATTTATTGATGCGGATAAAGCACAAATTCAAGCGGCAGCAGACATAGGTGTGGCAGCGATAGAGTTACATACAGGTGCCTACGCGGATGCACAAACATCAGATCAACAGATGCAGGAGTTAGAGCGTTTACAGCTTGGGGTGAAATACGCTCTTAGTCTTGGGCTTAAGGTCAATGCTGGTCACGGTTTGCATTATCATAATGTACAAGCAATAGCAGGTATTGCGGGCTTGCATGAGTTAAATATTGGCCATGCGATTATTGCCCGTGCCGTGTTAACTGGGTTGCATGAAGCTGTGGCAACGATGAAAGCCTTACTCATACAACATCAAGCGCGCTAGGGTTTTAGGATGTTTGCCTGCCCGCCTATGTGGACGCGGATGTTGATCACTTTTAGTATGGGGTTTAGCTCAGGCTTACCTTTATTACTGACAGGTAGCGTATTGCAGCTATGGATGCGTCAAGGTGGTGTTTCCTTACAAGATTTAGGCTTGCTCACTTTGGTAGGCTTGCCTTATACGCTTAAATTTTTTTGGGCCCCTCTATTAGATCGTTTTCAATTGACGACTTGGGGGCGTCGGCGAAGCTGGCTGCTACTAAGTCAAATCACCCTAACACTCGCTTTAGTGGCTTTAAGTCAAGGTGATCCACATCTTGATGCGCAAAATATGGCCTTATGGGCTTTATTAATTGCTTTTTTTAGTGCCACGCAAGATATAGGGGTGGATGCTTATCGACGGGAGCACTTACCTGAAAGTGAGCTTGGCTTAGGTTCCAGTGTCTATGTGTATGGATATCGTACAGGGATGTTGCTTGCTTCGGGGGGTGGGTTGATTTTAGCTGGGTACTGGTCATGGGAAATGGCTTATTTATTAATGGCGGCTGCTATGATACTCGGTATGCTGACAACTTGGCTTGCACCGGAACCCTATGCACATGTCGATGCGCCTAAAACATTGAAGCAAGCGATTGTTCAGCCCTTTGTGAGCTTTTGGCAACTTAAATATGCTGGGCATCTTTTGCTGTTTGTCCTTCTATACAAAATTGGTGATGCCATTGCTGCAGCCATGACAGCCCCTCTTTATGTTGATTTGGGTTTTTCAGAAGTTGAAATTGGTACCACAGTCAAACTGTTTGGCTTCTGGGCAACTTTAGCCGGTGGTTTAATCGGTGGGTTGCTCATGGTACGTATTGGTATTTACCGCGGTTTGCTGATCTTTGGTATTTTGCAAATGCTCTCAACTGCGGGTTTTGTTTATCTTGTGTACCAAGGTCATCATTTACCTAGCTTAGCGGCTGTTGTTGCTTTAGAAAATCTTGCTTCAGGGATGGGAACAGCGGCCTATATCGCTTTTATGGCTGCGTTAACTGATATTCGTTTTACCGCGACGCAATACGCACTTTTGTCTAGTTTGGCAGGGGTACCGCGTGTACTTTTATCTGCTCCTAGTGGATATTTGGCAGTTGCTTTTGGTTGGGAAGGTTTCTTTATCTGCTGTACGCTGATTGCCATACCTGGGTTATTATTATTGCCTTATATTAAACAACATTTTTTAGTCCATCAAACGAGTGAGGCCACACATGTCAGCTAAACAACTTGGGATTTTACGTGTCCAGGGTGAGAAAGCGGCAACTTTTTTGCAAGGGCAAGTGAGTTGCGATATGAGGCAGGTCACCTCAACACAAGCTGCTTTGGGATGTACTTGTGATCTCAAAGGGCGCGTTTTGAGTCAGTTTATTGTATGGTCGCCCGAAGCTGGCATGTATTGGCTTATTTTAGAAGCTTCTTTAATTGCTGAGCTGATGCAAGATTGGCAGAAATATTTGCCTTTTTATGCTGTCACTTTAACACCAGAAACGCATTGGCAAGCAGGCATCGTGCGCGCAGAATTTCCTAATAATGCGCACTATTATGAAGTGACCACTCAGAATTCACAAAGCCTGATGATCAATCTCGGGCCTCAGCCTTACCAAGTGTTGCTTTCTCTTGAGGTATCTCAGCACAACTTGGTGCCCTTAGAGATACAAGAAACGCAAGCTTGGTTGTGGTTCACTAGTGAACATAGAGGACGTTTTTTGCCACAAATGCTCAATCTACAAGCTTGGGGTGGTTTGAACTTTAAAAAAGGATGCTATACAGGACAAGAAGTTGTGGCGCGTGCACAACACAGAGGACAAGTGAAAAAGCGCTTATACCTCATGGCCCTTGCTGAACCTGCCCAGCAAATGTATTTGGATGTAGAAGCGCAGCAAGTCGCTAATATAGAGGTACTGGGCTGTACACAGCAAACGACTGACCAAAAATACTTAGCGCTCGTGGTGGCACCCAGTAAACTTGCCCAAGCGCAAACACCTATTTATGGTGGCGGACACGAGGCATCTTGGTTACCTATGCCTTACGATGTGGAACAACGTATTGATTTACCAGCAAAAATACCATTAACAGCCTGATGATGGGTTATTTTTTTTGTTGATTTAAGCTACTGATAAAATGTGCTGCTAATAAGTGCAGATCTTCTACCTCTTCTGTAACGGCATCGGCTTGCTGACGTCCTTGATGTAAGCTTTGGACGGAATAACTTGCTAGTTCAGAAAGATTTTCGATCTGCTGACGTGTTTGTTCTGTGAGGCTTAGTTGGGCATCTGCAGCCTCCGCAACTCCCTGAGCTACTTGGTGAATTTGTGCAACATCTGCCAGTATTTGATCTAAACTGGTGCTTGTGCTTTGCACCAGTTCAACCGTTGTGCTGGACTCAGCAACACCCGCCTGAATAGCTTGTACACAAGCTTGCATATCTTCTTGCAAACCAGCAACAATGGTGCTGATCTTCTGGGTTGACTCATGGGTACGCTGTGCTAAGGAGCGGACTTCATCGGCAACCACCGCAAAACCACGCCCAGCTTCTCCTGCGCGTGCCGCTTCAATGGCGGCATTGAGGGCGAGCAAATTGGTTTGTTCTGCGACTGAGGTGATCACTTCCACAACCGTACCAATTTGCTCACTACGAGCGGCTAAGCCGGTGATTTGTTGTTCTGCCTTGGCCAATTGGTGTGCTTGATTTTGAATTGCGCTTAACATGTGTTGCAAATGTTGATGGCCTTGACTGGCGCTAGTTTGTGCTTGCTGACTCACTTGCGCGGTTTGCTGCGTGCTGTGGGATACAGCACCAACACGCTCTAGCATATGCGTCATAGCGCTACGAATTTCACTGACATCTTGTTCCTGCTGCTGAATATGCTGGATAGAATCCTGCAAGGAGAGATCACTTTCTTGTTTGCTGTGGCGCAAGTTTGCTGTGTTGTGAAACAAACGTGCAGAGACAGCACGTAATTCAGAAGTGCGCACGCGTAAGGCGTAATGAATTGCGCCAATTTCATCACTAGCCCCTGTATAAATGTAGCGCATTATGGCGTTATCACTGATGCGTAAAGCGGAAAGATGCGTACGCATGAGGCTACGTGTTAACCCATGTACACTAAAAAGACCAACACAAGCTAGCAGTAGACATAAACCAATAAAGACGGGATGATTAATATATAAAGCAGACAAAGCGGCACAAAAAATTCCAGGTAAACTAGCAGCTAACTTTAAACGCCAACTGAGTTTAATGGGTTGTGCTAATAAATGACGTGGTAATTTACCTTTTACCCATAAAGGATAGATTTTTTGAGCCCGTTCTAGACTCTTTGTATCTGGTGCAATACGCACTGATTGATACTCGACAATTTTGCCATCTTGCTTAATAGGCGTCACAAAAGCATCGACCCAATAATGGTCACCATTTTTACAGCGATTTTTAACAATACCTTTCCAAGAATGGCCATTTTTGATGTTAGACCACATATCGGCAAAAGCCCCTGTTGGCATATCTGGGTGGCGAATAATGTTATGTGGTTGGCCAATTAATTCTGCACGCGTATAACCAGAAACTTTGACGAAATCATCGTTCACAAAAGTGATGATCCCACGTAAATCTGTGGTGGTAATCAGTTGAACTTGATCAGAAAAAGTAACATTTCGTTGGGTAACAGGCTGATTGTTACGCATGGTAGGCTTGGACTCCCTTGTCGAGTAATTTTTACATTCTATTGTAAGTTTTTATTTCTTATGGTCAATTTAATTATCAAAATATCGAGAATGAAATTTATGGGGCATCCTGATAAAAGATGCAGCAAATATAGAGAAAATACCATGCGTTTTATGTACCCGTTTTGTTTCTGGAAAAAACGGTGTAAAAACCCAATAGGTTAAACAAAAAAAGCCCTAAGTGGGATCACTTAGGGCAAAAAATAATGAAAGGATAAAAGAGGTTTAGGCTGAACGTTTTGCCAAAACAGGTGCGAGTTTTTCTGCCATTTCTAGCAAGGATTTTTCAGTGGTAGGCCAGTCAATGCAGGCATCTGTGACTGAAACACCATACTCTAATTGAGATAAGTCAGAGTTAAGCGCTTGACTACCCCAACCAATATTAGATTCGATCATTAAACCGAGGATAGATTGATTCCCTTCGATAATTTGGTTGGTGACATTCTCCAATACTAAAGGTTGCAAACTGGGATCTTTATTAGAATTTGCGTGACTGCAGTCAATCATAATGTTTTTTGGCAGTTTGGCTTTTTCCAGATCCTGCTCACATAAAGCGACACTCACTGAATCATAGTTTGGTTTGCCGTTCCCACCACGCAATACAACATGGCCATAAGCATTACCTTTGGTACGAATAATGGCGACTTGGCCACCTTGATTGATGCCTAAGAAATTATGTGGGTGTGCCACAGATTTCAGTGCATTGATGGCAACATCTAGACTGCCATCTGTGCCGTTCTTAAAGCCAACAGGACAGGATAAGCCGCTAGCCATTTCGCGGTGTGTTTGTGATTCTGTGGTGCGTGCACCGATAGCAGACCAGCTGACGCAATCTTGTAGATATTGTGGTGAAATAGGATCCAGTGCTTCGGTTGCTAGAGGAAGACCCATTTCGGAAAGCTCCACGAGGAGTTTACGCCCTATATGCAAACCTTCTTCAATTTGAAAGGAATCATTTAAATGTGGATCATTGATTAAACCTTTCCAACCAACGGTTGTACGCGGTTTTTCAAAGTAAACCCGCATGACAATGTAAAGAGTGTCTTTGACCTGCTCAGCTAATTTGGCCAAACGTTGGCCGTAATCACGAGCTGCAGCAAGATCATGGATAGAGCAAGGGCCAACCACCACAAATAAACGTGGATCTTTACGATCTAAAATATTCTGGATGCTGGTGCGCCCTTCTAAAACAGCTGCACTTGCAGCTTCTGTTAGGGGGATTTCTTGTTTTAGTTGCTCAGGAGTGATAAGCAAATCTTGTGAAATAACATTTAAATTATCAAGACAAGTATGTGACATGGGTAATCCTTAAATAACAGGCGCAAACATCTTGGGTGTGCAAGAAAGTACAGGAAAATAACCTATAAAAGCAAATTTCAACGCATCTTGATGCACGCGTATGCATTAGGCTATAAGCAATTGGTCGGTTTAGGCAGACCAGCAAGACGGCAAACTCGTTTTGCTGGTGCTTCTCCTCCAAAAAGCTGCATCAGGTAAATACTGGCACTAACCTCTGGCGATAAGTGAATTTGTATATATTTGGCAAGAGGGCGTGTGGCCGGTGACACTTCATATGCTTGCTGAAATTTTCGTGCTAAGTGCAGTATTTGCATATGTTTTGATGTCAGTTGAATATTCTCCCTTTGGGCAAGTTGATGCGCAATCGCCTCGTTCCAAAGGCTAAGATCGAGTAGATAGCCTTCAGGATCAAGGTGGGGCTCAATAATAGACGAAAGTACAGGGGGCGAAGAGGTAGAGTCAGCCTTTGTCATAGCTTTAAAACCAAGAGACCACTTTGGAATATTCCAAGCATAAGCGTGTAAAACCTTCATAATCGACAAAGCGGAAATATTTAGGATTAATACGCTCTTCCATGCCACGTAAAAGAACATCTTCACGCAGTACATAAAGATTTAAGGTACGTGCGCGCGTGTGCCAGCGTGCAAAGCTACCAACGCTTGCGGCATAAATGCCTTCCTCAAGGAGTAACAAACCATCACCCGAGTGTGCAACTTGTAGGCAATGTTCTAGCACATCATGGGTGTCAAGATTTTGGTTAACAGTATGCAATGTGGCCATAATGAGATTCTTAGAAACCAGGCTAAAGAGTAATTACCCATGAAGTGTCGCGAACAAGCTGCCGAATCTGCTGAGGTTCGAGCAAGGTAACGGGTAAACTTAAGGCATCAGGGGCAAGCTGACGCGCATTAAGGGCTTCAGCATCCACATAAAAAGTGTCTATATCATATAAGGGCAAGGCTGTTAAGGTACTTTGTACCCCTTTAGGATAAAAGCCAGATAAAGTATCTAGTTTTTTGCTGGTGAGTAATTGATACACACCATCACCTAAAAACAACATTGCCGGCTGATGCTCAAAGGCAGCAGCAACTAGGGCAATGTCTAATAAGCTTTTTGCCTTCTGCCCTTGATATGGGGCATGGCGTTGAATCAGCAGCATAGACACTTAAGCGCCTCCAAAGACAATCAAACGATCTTGAGTATGTAAGGCATCCAAAAGTTGCCCTAAACCAACCAACTGAAACCCCTGAGCAAGATTGGCGTGTGCATCCTGATAACGCTGTGCTTCCTGGGTATCAAAGATACCGCGTTTTACTGCCGCAGCGACACAAACTAATAACTCGGCCTGAGTGCTTTGCGCGAGCTTTTGCCACGCTTGTGTTAGATGCACCTCATCTTGTGGTGGGTGCGTTTGTTGGTGTGCATGATACACAGCATCTTGATAAAAAAAGACTTGGGTCAACTGATGACCTTCACGCTGCAGCGCGTGCGCAAAATTAAGCGCGCTATAGGAGGCTTGTGAACTAAAGGGCGCACCGTACACAGCCAGCGCAAAGGTGTGCGAAGCAGTGGGCATGGGTAGGATCTCAAATTCAATAAAAAAGGCCCCTTGGCCTGACACCAAGGGGCAATACATCGGATTAAAGATTAATCATCAGCAGCTAAACCAAGGAGCTGAAGCAAGCTGATAAAGAGATTATAGATCGCCATATAAAGGCTAATCGTCGCTAAGATATAGTTATCCTGACCGCCATGAATGATGGCGCTAGTTTCATACAAAATAATGGCACTTGCAAAGAGTACAAAGCCTGCAGAAATCGCAAGTGCAAGGCCGCTAGCGCCAACAAACAAGTTCACTACAATCGCAGCGAGTAGCACTAAAGCACCCGCCATAATAAAACCATTTAAGAAGCTGAAGTCTTTACGGGTAATTAAAACCACAGCAGAGAGCCCTAAAAAGACAAAAGCTGTCATGGCAAATGCAGTGACGACCAAATCACCTGCACCTGCACCTATATACATGGATAAAATTGGGGCTAAGGCTAAGCCCATAAAACCGGTGAATGCAAAAGTGCTTACTAAACCCCAAGCACTATTGCTGAGTTTGTGTGTAAGAAACATCAAGCCATAAGCACCAATAAAGAAAACAAAAATGTTCATTTTGATGCCAGCGGCCATACCTGCAAAAGCGGTGACGGCACTAAAAGCGAGCGTCATCGCTAATAGCCAATAAGTATTACGTAGTACTTTTTGCGCTGAAGTACGGCTTGTATAACTCGTTTCTTGGGTAGGTGCATACTGAGTTTGTAAGCTTGCTGCATATAAGCCAGAAGGCTTGTCCTTATTCATCTTGATTTCCTCTTATGGATCAACAAGTCGGGGTTATTTTTACAGTATCTGACTCTATCACTTAGATCTAGGTTCCTAGAAAGAAGCGGATAAGCTGGTATATGCTTGCCACAATAAACGGACTGCCAGCATAGTCAAGGCTAGATTAAAAAAACGATGGAAATCACGGTTATCTAGTGTGTGAACAAGCTTGAGCCCCACATGTGTACCTAACATACCGCTGGCAATCATGATGGCAATGAGCCCGAGCCAATCCATAAAAGCAAAACCCAAACTAGCAAATACTAAAAGTTTGGGGGCATGTTGAATACACATGCTGGCGGCGAAAGTTGCTAGATTGATGTATTTGTCTTCATGCATTTGTTTAATAAAAGCGGCAACTAAAGGACCTGTGGCGCCAATAAACATACTCACAAAAGAGGTGATACCAGCTGCAAGGCCGATACCTAGAGGGCTAAAGCTGACATGAGGTAGTTTAGGGCCCCAGCACAAAAAAAGGATAAAGCAGGCAATACTGATTTGGATGAAAGTGCTTGGTAACTGTATTAGTAAAAAAGCACCTGCAAGCGCACCTAAAAGTGCGCTGGGGGCAAAAATTTTTAGAGTTGCAAGGTCAAGATGTTCACGCAAAATCAAGGCACGGTTCGCATTCGCACCTAACTGTACACAAGCATGAATAGGAATCACCGCAAGGGGTGGGACAAAACTGGCCAAAAGGCCAAGTAATAACACGCCACCACCAACGCCCATGAGAGTCGTTAGCAAGGCGGTAATCAAAGAAGCAAAAATGAGCAGCAAACTTGCATCTAGCGAAATTTGCGTTGGTAAAATAGTAAGAAGAAAATCGTACATGTGCCACCTGTGAGCTCGGATAAGAGCTCACTTTGTCATCCGCTAATATAAGAAAAAAGCCAAGTTAGCCCTGCTGAGTGAGGTTATCTAAACCTTGCTCGGCCATGGCGACGGCTTTAAAGATGGCACGTCCTTTGTTAAGGGTTTCTTCCCATTCAAGTTGGGGGACTGAGTCAGCGACGATACCTGCACCTGCTTGGATATGTAAAGTGCGATCTTTAATCACTGCAGTACGAATAGCAATTGCGGTATCCATATTGCCATTCCAGCTGAGATAACCCACAGCACCACCATAAACGCCTCGTTTTACCGGCTCAAGCTCGGCTAAAATTTCCATAGCACGGATTTTGGGAGCACCTGATAAAGTGCCTGCGGGGAAGGTGGCTCGCAGCACATCTAAGGGAGTTTTGTTTTTTTGTAAACGTCCGGTGACATTAGAAACAATGTGCATCACGTGTGAATATTTCTCAACCACCATTTGGTCGGTTACTTGGACACTTGCGGTTTCGGCAACGCGTCCTACGTCATTGCGGCCTAAGTCAATTAGCATGAGGTGCTCTGCAATTTCCTTAGGATCTGCAAGTAAATCTGCTTCTAATGCGGCATCTTCTTCTGGCGTTTGTCCGCGCTTGCGTGTTCCTGCAATTGGACGAACCGTGACTTCCCCCTCCTCAACCCGAGCGAGAATTTCTGGGGATGAACCCACAATGTAAAAATCTTCTAGATTGAAATAAAACATGTAGGGAGACGGATTGAGGCAGCGCAACGCACGATACAAGTCTAAAGGCTGTGCTTGATACGGGATTGACATACGCTGTGAAGGCACGCACTGCATAATATCACCGGCAAGGATATATTCTTTGATTTGCGCAACCGCATCTAAAAAACCGGCTTGCGTAAAGCCAGATTTAAATTCATTTTCTTCCACTTGGGTGCGTCCTGTGCCTGGGCTGATAGTATTTAAAGTGGCACTGCGCAATTGTAATTCTAAGCGTTCTAAGTGGATGTAACCAGCTTGTAAGGCTTGTTCGGCATCTTCATACAGGCTGGGATCTAGGTGAGTTAATAAAAAGAGCTTACCTGATAAATTATCGAAAACGACAACATCTGTGGAGACTAATAACAAAATATCAGGGACGGCTAAAGGATCTGCCGCTTGGCTTGGTATCTTCGCCAAGCGGGGTTCGATATAGCGGACAATATCATAACCAAAATAACCGACCAACCCGCCATTAAAACGCGGTAAGTTAGGTAGATCAGGCACTTTAAATTGTGCAAGAAATTTTTCCACCTCAGCAAGCGGGTCTTGTGCATGATGCTGAAACACTAACTCGGGTTGGCAGCCTTGATGATTCCAATAACTTATCTGGTGTTGGCGGACTTGCAAACGTCCTTGTGCTGGCAAACCGATAATGGAATAACGCCCCCACTTTTCGCCACCTTGTACAGATTCTAATAAATAGCTCCAAGGCGCATCTGCTAGCTTGAGATAGGTCGATAAAGGCGTATCCAAGTCAGCGAGTACCTCACGCATTAGAGGAATACGGTTATAACCGGCTTCAGTTAAGGCGGTGAAGTCTGCAGGGGTCATGATGAGTTCCTTTTAATAATCGAAAGAAGCCTGTGGCATACCAACATAGGCATGAGCAACTTATAATAGCTGAGTTAATGAATCAACCAGATAATCCGCACCCAAGGCACGCAAGTCTTGATTTTGATGATAGCCATAAGTAACAGCAACACAGGTGATACTAGCTGCACGTGCCGCTAAAATATCTTGGCGTGAATCACCAATCATCAAGCTTTTTTGCGGTTCAACCTGTAAGCGTTCACAAGCAGTCAACAAGGGTAAAGGATGAGGTTTGCCTTGTGCCAAAGTATCCCCACCAAGCACGCAAGTAAAATAAGTATCTATCTGGGCTTGCGCCAACAAAGAAGCAAGAAAACGTTCTGGCTTATTGGTGACAAGTGCAAGTTTGATATCGAGCTTGTATAGTTGTTGCAGTAAGGCTTGTGCTCCTGGATAAAGGCGCACATGTTTACCTTTAGTTTCTTGATAGGCTTGGATAAAGGCTTGATAACCCGTTTGAATCCGAGCATCGTCACGCGGGAGAAGATATTCCCCTTGTGCAAGCTTGTTGGTATCCCAAACTTGGGAATTTAAGAGGTTGTCTAGCTGATGCAAATAGAGATCTTGCAAAGCACGCTGTACTAAGATCCAAGCACCCTCACCTACCCAAAGACGTACTTGCGCAACCTCTACTGCAGGCAAATCAAAAGTGGCACGCATGTGATTGACAGCCGTTGCCAAATCAAGAGCAGAATCAATTAAGGTACCGTCTAAATCAAAAAGTACGCCAGAAGTTGAGGGATGAATTCCTTGCCAAGCAGGATGTTGTTGTTTAGTGCACATACCTACGAATACCTCAATTTGTAGATTGAAAATAAAAATAGGCTAAGGGATATCAACAAAAAATACTATACTGCCGAGTTTAATAAAGTGTGAATCACCATCAATCTGCGCAAAAGGAGAAGCAGTGTGGCTTGGTTTCAAAGTAAGTTACAGGTAACCCGCCGTGAACAAAGAGTCTCTTTAGAACGTGAAGGTAATGCTCATATTCAGCGGATTAGTGAAGCAGTCACGACCTTGCCTTGGAGCATTACTCTATTGCAATTATTATGGACTGCAGGCCCTGTCACTTTGCTAAGTGCTTATGGTGGTTACTTTTTAGGCCATGGCAAGCCACCGAGTAGCCAAACCCTCATTTATTTTGTTGGTTATACCGTTATTACTGGGGTGATAGGGATAGGCGCTAAGATTGTTTATAACATGACCCAAGGCCGGACACGTGAAAAAGCACAACAAGATGTTGCTCAAGTGATGAATGCTTTGCCTGACCTGATTCTAGCTGTGCGTGATATGATCGTGGCCACTTATGAAGAGGAGGAAGTGCGCAAACGTGAGGCAGCTTTACAACTTCTACGCAAAATTGATTTAAGCCCTGAAAGTTTAGAACTTGCGGTTTTTGAGTTAACTAGTGACCTCGAGTTGGCGCGCTTACTGACCCGTATTGATAGTTATCGGCGCGTAGGTCTTTTTTCGCGTATTAAAGATTTACATGCAGAATATCTAGATCAAGTAGAAAAAGTTTTAACCGAATTAAACGAAGCATCCCCAGAAGGTGCGGCTTTATTAAGAGAAAGATTTCAAGGGCGAGCGCCTAATTTAAAGAAGGGTGTTGTACGCGATGATGGTTTTATTGAACGTATTTTAGCAGCGAGTGAAGAAGATAATGAGCTGTTAATGACCTTGCCGGATGTAGAAGAAATGCTTATTCTCGCCTTAGAATTAATTAATGGGCGTAAAATTCCTATGCTCATTTTTAATTACCGTGGGCGTTGGAAATTAGCTCATGCGCTAGATGAGTTAGAAACTGCTCGAGCACATTATCGTATTGCCCGTGCCACTGGGTCTAGCCGTCTGAAAGTTTTAGCAACTTTTTTATTAGAAAACACCCAGTATTATCCAGACGAAAGTTTAAGCGGTTATCAATCTGAACGCTTACTAGAGGCTTCTATGCAAGCGATGGATCGTCTAGGGCAGCATATTCTAAATTTGTGTACTGCAGTGCGTATTGGGAAAACTGAAAAACTAGCTGAATTACGCCAAGAAGCAGATCAGTTAGGTACCGCGATTCGTTTATATAAAGCCTTGCGTCAAGCTTATCAAGAAATCGGTCGTGATCATGCGCGTTTATTAAAAGCGGCGCAGGAATGGGATGCGATTGCATCACGACATAAAGATGCAACAACACGGCTAAAATTAGGGCCTGGGCGCTTGGGTTTGCGCATTATTGAAAAACAAATTAATTTGGATGATCAGGAAAAGATTCAAGTATGCCAGGCTTTAGCACGCTGGTTAGAAGAGGCGGGATTAGAGTTAGAACAGCAAGAAAGACGCTTTTTTGTGCGTGAATCTGGTAAAAGACGTCACTTTAGCATTGAAATGGCGAAGCAATTAGCCGTGGATATTGCGTTAATTCTAGAGCCTTATATTCACTTAAGTCGTCCAGAAATCCAACGTGCTCTCAATACAGCGAATGCCGCTTACTTTGGTCACTTAGAGCCGGGGATGAGTGTGGCAACAAAGGCAGCTCTTGTGAATGCCATGGTAAAGGAAGTAGAACAAGACTTGAGTCGAGCCGCAGAGCGTTTAGCAGTGGCTTTGGTGAAACACTATCGGGTTGAACTGACTGAAAAAGCACAAAACTTTTTGCAGGAAACCTATGGTGCACGTCCTGCTACCTTGCAGTTATTGGCCAATTATGCAAAATCAAGTAGTCAACAATCCTTGGTTAGCTTCTTGTCATCACGCCCACCGGCGGCCGCCGCTGTGAAGCGTGATTGGTATCTTTCTTTATTGCGTGCACGCCAAGTTGCAGATCGTTTTTAGAGAGACTTACGAAAATATGGCAGCCAATCAAGTGAGTTTTGGGTTTGCTCTACACTTGGGTGGTATTCTGCCGCCAGCCAACCTAAATATCCTTGTTGTTTCAATTGAGCACAGCAAAGAGAAAAATCGAGGTGTTCAGCTTGTGGGTAAATGCTGGGTTGCTGACGGTTGGGTAAATCTGCAAACTGAATGTGCTTAATCCAAGTTTGTAAGTCTTTGAGATCTTGGCAAAGATGACGCTGCATACGTGCCATATGGTATAAATCGTATTGCAGGCCAACGTCCTGTTCACCCACTTGTGCCAGTGCTAATACATCGGCAACCTCTTCTGGGGTGTTGAGTAAGAAATCTGGCATGTCTAGGTTGTTGATCGGCTCCATATACAAGGGAATATCGAGCTGTGAGCTCACTTCTAGAGTGCGTAAAATGTTATCGGCTAAACAGGCATACGCTTGTTTTCTGTTTTCTGCTGGTGCACATCCAGCAAGTAGGTTAATCCCTTGGGGTTTGAGGGTGGTGGCGTAAGTTTTAAGTTCAATTAAAGCTTGGCGAAACTCGGGGCGTTTTTGTGGCACGCACGCTAAGCCTAAACCACCGGTTAGTAAATCTCCGGCAGGTACATTGATCAAAGCTAAAGGTAAAGGGCATGCATCAAGGGCATGCTGCCAAGTTTCTAAGGGGGAGGTATAAGGAAATTGCACTTCAAAACCATCAAACCCTGCAGCTTGGGCGGCGAAGATTCGTGCTGGGGCTTGCTGAATTTCTGTAAAAAGTAAACTGATATTGGCGGCGATATTAGACATAAAAGCGATGTAGACATTTAGAGTTGTTTATAGAGTTGAATTAAGGTCGCTGGATCCGTATCAGCAAAACCATTACCTGCATGTAAGCGCATCAATTGTGCAGCCAGACCGGTAATCGGGGCGGCACTTTGCTCATGGGTTGCAAGATCAACGGCATTATCCAAATCTTTTAATAAGGTACGTACGTGCCATTTAGCAGGTTCAAAGACTTCCTGCGCCATTTGTGGGGCAAGGATTTGCAAAGGTAAAGAGTCCGCAAAACCGCCTGCTAAGGCTTGGGGGATTTTATCAACTTCAACATGGCAGCTTTGTGCTAATGACATCATCTCAGCAATGACCAAGGCATTGGTGCAAACGAGCATTTGATTACAAATTTTAGTGATTTGTCCACAGCCTACAGCTCCCATATGTGTAATTTGGCGCGCAAAGCTTTGTAGATAAGTTTGTGCGCGGGCCACATCTTGTGCATCACCACCACACATAATCGCGAGGCGTTTTTGCTGCGCACCTTGAACGCCACCGGATACTGGTGCATCAACCCAGGTTGCACCCCGCGTTTGGACGTAAGCGCTTAGCTCACGGGTACTTTGTGGATCAATGGATGAGAGATCGATGAGTAAATGCCCTGACTTTAAATCCTTGGCCAAGCCCTTGGGTGCATAGATAACGTCTTTCACTGCTTGAGTGTCTGCGATGCATATCAAAATAGTGTCGCAACTTGCAGCAACTTGATCTAGGTGGGTGCAAGTGACAAAGCGAGGATGTTCAGTGAGAGAGGCTAATTTATCTAGCGTACGGTTCCAGCCATAAACTTGATGGCCAGCATCTAATAAAGCCTGCATCATAGGTATCCCCATGAGACCTGCACCAATAAAACCTACCTGAGACATACTCGCTTTCCTTATCGGTTTAAGTGGGTTAAAACCATTTGAAAATATCATGCGTGAAAAAGATGATAATTTCTATAGCAATCAACCAAATAATGATCCATTCCAGCAAAGAAGAATGTTGGTGTTTTTGTTCATCTGCTAGCATTTCTAATAGCTCATGAATTGTCTCTAATTTGCGGTTGAGTAGATCCACACGTGGTTTAAGTTCTAAATAACCTGCCGCCAACACATAGCTAGGTTCTAGCTCTGGATATTCCCAAAAAAACTCTGGTGCATCGAGTAGGTCATAACGCAGGATAATCTCACTTTTGGCAAGAAATAGTTTACCGCGCAATTGAGCTGTTTCCTTACGCTTGAGCCTGCTGGAGCCTGTTCGCGCAATGGTTTCGGGAATGTGTACTGTACTATTGATAGTTTGTAATGCGGCTTCTTCAAATTCTAATAGCTTGGCTGATTGTGCTAGCGCATGAGACAAAGCAAGCATTTCATGCGTATCACCTTGGATCAATTTTAAACGATCATTAGAAAAGCCCTGACGTTCAGCACCTATCTCATAAGGGTACTGCTCATGAAAAGCTTGGGGATGGGTTTGTGTACTGTGTTCGATAAGCTGAGCTTGCAAATACTGTAAATCTTCGTGATTTAGTCCCCAAGCGACCAAAACACCGAAGGGAAAGACAAAAGCTTTGCCTTGGGGGCGATCCAAATAAAGTGCATCTTTATATAAGGACCCTCTGTGGGCTTCGATAAATTGAACTTTGAGGGTTTCGAAGTCAAAATGTTTAGCCAAGTTAAGGCTAATAACCTGATTGAGCGTCATAAGTGGTCAGCATCCTGGATGCGTATTAATGAAAATATTGGCTCAATATAGCCTATTTTGTGCCTACATAAGGTGACAAAATAAAGAAGTACTTTGCTTGTGAGGTTTGTAAATGTCGGTGACATCTTATAGCTGCATTTTGAGCCAAGTCTTGTACAATAGCGCCCCCGCAGCCAAATACCTAGAAAAGTAGCTGGATTGGTAGCAAGAAAGACTAACAGATGCGGATCTGCAAGGGTTTTTGCTTCAACTCACAGGAAAAATCGCAGTGAAGCTGTCATGGGCTAGGGTATACACTCTGTGATGTGATTCACACCTCTTTGATCCATATAGGAGCCTAAATTAATTATGACGCACCCTCCTTCGGTCTTAGTTTCCTTAAAAGATGTTAGCAAAAGTTATGATGATAAAACTGTACTTGCGGCACTGGATCTAGATATTTATGACGGCGAATTTGTCACTTTATTAGGTCCTTCTGGTTGCGGTAAGACTACGATTTTACGTTTGATTGCAGGATTTGAGCGTCCTAATCATGGGCAAATTATTCTTGCAGGTGAGGAAATTACCCAGCAAGCGGCGCATTTGCGGCATGTGAATACGGTATTTCAAAGTTATGCCCTGTTTCCCCATATGAGCGTGTTTGATAACGTCGCTTTTGGGTTACGTATGGAAAAAGTTGCAGAACCTGAAGTGAAAGAAAGAGCCATACAAGCATTAGAAATGGTGCAATTAGCTAATCTTGCACACCGACGGCCACATCAGCTTTCAGGTGGTCAACAACAAAGGGTTGCAATTGCGCGTGCTGCTGTGAAACGTCCGCGCCTTTTATTACTCGATGAGCCCTTATCCGCGTTAGATTACAAGCTGCGTAAGCAAATGCAAAATGAACTCAAACGTTTACAACGTCAGCTTGGAATTACCTTTATTTTTGTCACACATGATCAGGAAGAAGCCTTATCGATGTCAGATCGTGTGATCGTGATGCGTGAAGGTCATATTGAACAAATAGGTACACCGCGCCAAGTCTATGAAAATCCCAAAACCTTATTTGTTGCTCGTTTTGTTGGAGAAACAAACTTATTTGATGCAGTCATCCAAACTAAAAATAATCACCACTGGACCTTGACACTTGCCCAGCAAAATGTGTGTATCAAAGCACGTACCCATTTAGCTCACCTTGCGGAAGGGCAAAAAGTCAAGGTCTTGTTGCGTCCAGAAGATATGCGGCTTTATGCGCCAGCAGATCGCCAAGCTTTGGCAGATCAACCTTGTCTCAGTGGTAAAGTCATTGAACGTAATTACAAAGGGATGACCTTGGATACTGTGATTGCTTTGGAGCAAGGTGGCCAAATATTAGTTAGTGAGTTTTTTGATGAAGAAGACCCAGATTTTGACTATCGTTTAGGCGAATCTGTTTTAGTTAGCTGGGTTGCCAACTGGGAAGTGATCCTTGTTGATGAACAAGTCTCTCCATCTGTGGCGGTTTCCGCAGTGGAGGAAGTGTAAATGTTACATTTTTTCCAACGTCCACGTAGCCCCTTTAAAACTGGGGTACTAGTGCTTATTTGGGGCTGGATGTTGACTTTTGTCCTATTACCCAATGTCATGATTATTTTCACCAGTGTCATGACCCGTGGAGACAGTCATTTTATTGAATGGCAGCTTACCCTAGACAATTACATTCGGGTATTTGATCCACTTTATTTGCAAGTTTTTATCAGCTCTTTATGGATGGCGGTGATAACCACCTTGATTTGCTTGATCATTGGTTATCCCTTTGCGTTTGCAATTAGTCGATTTCCCGCTCATGTAAAGCCTTTTTTAATGCTACTAGTGATTATTCCTTTTTGGACAAATTCTCTAGTACGCACGTATGCACTTAAGGTTTTATTAGCAACTAAGGGGCTGTTAAATCAAAGCCTATTATCTTTGGGTTTGATCGATACCCCTTTGCGTATGCTATACACTGAAGGTGCCGTCATCTTAGGCTTAGTTTATGTACTTTTGCCTTTTATGATTTTGCCTTTATATGCTGTGTTTGATCAGTTGAATTATAATTACATTGAAGCGGCACAAGACTTAGGCGCAAGCAAAATAAAAACATTTTGGCATTTAGTCATCCCCTTAACGATGCCAGGCATTATTGCTGGCTCCTTGTTAGTGCTCTTGCCAGCTATGGGCATGTTTTATATTGCCGACCTTCTTGGTGGTGCTAAGCATCTACTGATTGGTAATTTAATTAAAAATCAATTTTTAGATGCGCGTGATTGGCCTTTTGGTGCGACGGCAAGTATTTTCCTCACCAGTGCTATGGCGATTCTCTTATATGCTTATTGGCGCAGCATAAAACTGATGAAACAGCAGGTAAATGTTTGATGATAACTTGGCTAACACGTGGGTATATGACCCTAGTTTACTTGTTTTTGTATCTACCTATTTTGGTATTGATTGGCTATGCTTTTAACGATTCGCGTAGTTTATATACTTGGGGCGGTTTGAGTTTACGCTGGTTTGAGGCGGCGCTTAATAATACCTTGCTGATGCAGGCGACAGGACATTCTTTGTTGCTGGCAATTGTGGCGGCAACAGGGGCAACTATTGTTGGTACCTTAACTGCAATTGCCTTATATCGCTATCGTTTTCGGGGCAAAAAGTTACTCAATGGTCTTTTATTTACTGTTATGATGTCACCAGATATTGTGATGGCAATTTCATTACTAGCACTGTTTATTTTGTTAGGTATTCATCTTGGATTTATTTCTTTAGTATTATCACATATTACCTTTTGTATTCCTTTTATTGTCGTTACCGTGTATTCGCGTCTGAGTAACTTTAATCCTGCGATTTTAGAAGCAGCGAAGGATCTAGGGTGTAATGAGTGGCAAATGACACGCCATGTGTTAGTACCTATCATTTTACCAGCGATTGCTGCAGGTTGGTTGTTGGGTTTTACCTTGTCTTTGGATGATGTGGTTGTGAGTACCTTTGTAACAGGTCCCACTTATGAGATACTTCCCCTGCGTATTTACTCCATGGTGCGCGTTGGTCTTAAACCGGAAGTGAATGCCTTGGCAACCTTGATGTTGCTCATTTCTCTACTTGCCTTACTTGCGTCCCACCTTCTGATCAAAAAAGGATCCAGCTAATGCATAAAAAAAATCTGCTTGCCGCTGCTTTAACCGGCGTACTCGCTAGCACTTGTGTTTTTGCAGATGAAAACAAGGTTGTCTATTTCTACAACTGGTCTGAGTATATGCCTCAGCAAGTGTTGGAGCAATTTGAGGCAGAAACTGGCATTAAAGTGATTTACACCAGCTTTGATAGTAACGAAGCTATGTATGCCAAACTACGCGTACTTGATGAAGGGAGTGGCTATGATCTAGCCGTACCTTCTACCTATTATGTGAACAAAATGCGTAATGAGGGTTTGCTACAAGCTATTGATAAAACTAAACTTTCAAATTATGAAAACTTAGACTCTAGCTTGCTCAATAAACCTTTTGATCCTAATAACACCTATAGTGTGCCCTACCTCTGGGGAAGTACAGGGATTGCTGTAAATACCGCGAGTTTAAATCCAGCAGATTTCACTCGCTGGCAGGATTTGTGGAAGCCTGAACTGCGCGAGCGTGTCATGCTCACCAATGATATGCGTGAAGTGTTTGGTATGGCTTTGATGAGCCTAGGCTACTCAG
This sequence comes from Allopseudospirillum japonicum, assembly GCF_900108915.1. Classification (GTDB taxonomy): domain Bacteria; phylum Pseudomonadota; class Gammaproteobacteria; order Pseudomonadales; family Halomonadaceae; genus Pseudospirillum; species Pseudospirillum japonicum. The sequence continues at coordinate 79,662 of NZ_FNYH01000001.1, read as the reverse complement.
GCAATGATACTCAGCCTGAACACATACGCCAAGCTTATGAAAAACTACGTGAACTTGTACCTAATGTGCGTACTTATAATTCTGATGCGCCAAGGATGCCTTACCTCGAAGGGGAAACAGATGTTGGCCTGATCTGGAATGGTGAAGCTTATATGGCGCAACAGGAAGACCCGAATATTCAATATATTTATCCTGAAGAAGGCGTCATTTTATGGATGGATAACTTAGTGATTCCTAAGCAGGCAAAACACGTAGAAGCCGCACACGCATTTATTAATTTCTTATTACGTCCTGAAATTGCTAAACTGATTTCTGAGGAAATTGGTTATGCAACACCTAACCAAAAAGCTTTAGCCATGATGGACGAAAATGTGCGCACAAATCCTGTGGTTTATCCAAATAAAGCAGTGGTAGAAAAAGGCGAGTTTCAGCAGGATATTGGTGAAGCCTTAAGTGTTTATGAAAAGTACTGGGAACTACTCAAAGCCAGTCACTAATCAAGGTGACCCCTTTGTCGTTGAGGCAAAGGGGGTCATGGTTTTTTGCTGAGAGGGTTTGAATGATGTCGACAGCTTATACAGGGGTAAAGACACATATTTCATTAGAAGAAGAACAAATATTCCGCCAAGAGATGCATAATGTCGTGCCTATACAAAGCACTTATGCCAATGTACAAACTAAGGTAAGTCAACAAAATCAGTTAGCGAAAAAGCTCAGACGCCAAGCGTTAGAATCTCAATTAGAAACAGAGAATAATCCGTTAAGTGATAATGAATATGTTGAACTACTACATCCTTATGATGAGTTAAGTTTTTACCGTCAGGGAGTGCAAGAAGGCGTATTGCGTAAATTACGTCTTGGGCATTATCACCTAGATGCAAAATTACATATTCAACATCTATCAGTTCAGCAAGCACGTCGTCAATTGTATACCTTTATTCAAGAGGGTTTACAGCTTGAACTCCGTACTTTATTAATTGTGCATGGGCGCGGCCAACATATCCAAGATAGACGTGCTTTATTAAAAAGTTATTTAGCAAAATGGTTGACTGAAATTCCCCAAGTATTGGCTTTTTATAGTGCACAGATGCATCATGGGGGGACAGGCGCCACTTATGTACTTTTGCGTAAAAGTCGGCGTCAAAGTGAAGCCAATCGACAAATATTTAATCGTGGGCGCTTATAGAAGCAGCGATTAGTTGCTTTTTTGCCATTGCTTACAGAGGAAACCTGAGTGAAGTCAAAGTTTAAGCTGAATATAGACACTGCGTATCGTACCGAGTTGAGATTGGCCTTAGGATGGCTAGTAGGCAGTATGTGTATTCTTTCTGGGCTATGGCTATCCATGTTTTATTTTGTAGCAGGAGTTGCTTTGGCATTGGCGGGCTTAGTTTTATGGCCCCCCAGCCGTGCTTGGATTTTTAGCAAGCTGCCTGTGACTCAGCTCATCAGTATCCAAGCTGCGGTATTGATTACTTTCTTAGTCATTGCTTTGTTTGGCTTTATTGGACGTTATCTGACCCAGCTAGAACAAGAAGCGCATGCACAAGGCTATGAGTCTGTGGAGGAATACCAGCGTGCACGCCAACATACAATCGAACACTAGATTTTTGTTATTTTATAAAGCTTGTTTGGTGAAGTTTGTAGAATATTTTGTCAGCTCACTAGCAAGGCAATCAAGAAAATGGCTTGTTGTGTGCATCTTTGCCTAGATATACTTGCATCCCGATACCAGCTTGCTTTGTTGATATGACCCAAGGATGAGATCTGTGCCAGTCGTTGCGCAACCCCTGCGTTTTTATTTGTTAGCCCCACTCTTGTTTGGGGTCATGCTCATCAGTTGTCTAGGTATCTGGATGTTTTATGCGATAGAACATGAACGCCTTGAGCAACCTTTACGTGATCAAGCCTTGTATACTGCGCAGGGTATTTTGCAAGATCTAGACAAGTTAGACACTCTGGCCGATTGGCAACACTATTTTAATGCAAGCTTATATCAAGAACGTACTAAACGCATGCTCGTTATTGAGCGGAGTACGCAGGATATTTTGGTACGTGCCCCCGAAAATGCACGCTTAACACCACAAGATTTCGATGATGTCAACGCGCTCATGCACCAAGCGCAACCAGAAGGCATTTATCGTGGCTTATCGCGTAGCTATTTATATGCTTATCCTTTCCATCTTCCCCAATGGATGCTGCCTGAGGAAACTGATTCTCGTTTACCAAGTGCTTTAGATGCATTGACTTACTCAAACCGCCCACACACAAACGCAGTTTTGCTGATCGAGCTAGCCAGTGATGCTCTTGTGTATACCTTGATGCAAAGGGTATTAGAGGTGAGTTTGGTTTTGGTCATGGTACTTGTTTTTGTAGGCTTGTTTGTGTGGTGGTTGTTGCAGCGACATGTCCTTAGGCCAACGGCACTTTTGCAAACACAATTGACACAAGGTGGGCGTTTGAATGCCTTACAAACTAAGCTAGGGGCACCGATGGAGCTTGTCGCCTTAGAACAGGTACTCGATCAGGCCTTGGTACAAACGCGTGAACAATCAAGTCGTTATTTCGCTTTGCTGGAAATGTTGCCACAGGCGCTATTAATTAGCGTGCAAGGGCAAATTGAATATGCTAATCCTGCAGCGCGGCGTTTATTAGCTCCTAAAGCGGGAGTTTATGCGGACTTACAAGCAACATCGATTCGAGATTTTTTATTACCAGAAGTATTGGCTTATCCCGAATTAGAGACTAAAGCAAACTCCAATGCTCATCACACCTTGCTTGATGCGCATGTACATACGATTCGTCGTGCAGATGGCCAAGTTTTCACCGCAGAAATCACCGCTTCTACCATAGTGTATAATGAGAGTTTGCATGTCATTATTTTGGTGCAAGATATTTCTGCACGTAAGCAACAAGAAGAAGCCCTGCGCCTTGCTGCGATTGCTTTTAACACGGATGAAGCTATCGTGGTGACAGATCACACCTCTTCGATTTTGCGGGTCAATGATGCTTTCACCCGTATCACTGGGTATAACCAAAGTGAAGTCAAAGGTAAAAATCCTAGTTTGTTAAAATCTGGATTTCATGATGAAAGCTTTTACCGGCAAATGTGGCAGGAATTGGCAGATAAAGACCGTTGGCAAGGTGAAATCTGGAATAAGCGTAAAAATGGTGAAATTTATCCAGAATGGAACCGTATTACTGCAGTTAAAAATGCGCATGGGCAAATTACACATTATATTGCGACCTTCCAAGATATTAGTGAGCGCAAGCGTACAGAACAAAGAGCCCAATATCTGGCAACCCATGATGCTCTCACTGGTTTACCAAATCGTGAACAGTTGGTTAGACGTTTAAGTTATCTTGCAGAATCACAAGAAACCCATTGGCAGTATGTGCTCTTAGTGCTAGGTGTGGATCGCTTCAAAACAATTAATGATTCTCTAGGCTATGGTATTGGCGATTTATTATTGCAGCAGGTCGCAGAGCGTTTAACAACGCAAATGCCACGACGGGAAAATTTAGCCCGTCTTACGGGGGATACTTTTGCACTTATCTTACGCATCAAAGATGCTCAAGATACAGAATCTGAATTACAGCCGCATATTCAAATGCTGCTGCAATTAGTCGGCCAAGCTTTTATGGTAGATGGGCATCGTTTGCATATCACCATCAGCTTGGGAGTCAGCCAAAGTCTGGGCCAAACGCCACCTTTGCAAATGGTAAAACAAGCAGAAGCTGCGATGTTTCGTGCGAAACAAGGCGGGCGTAACACAGCTTGTATTTATCGGCAAGAGATGGAACGAGATGCTTTACGGCGCTTGCGTCTGGAAAATGACTTGCGCCGTGCCTTAAAAGGTCATCAATTGCATCTTTATTATCAGCCTCAAGTGACTTCTGAGGGCTATATTTTAAGTGCCGAATGCTTATTGCGTTGGCGGCATCCAGATTTGGGGTTAGTTTCCCCAGCAGAGTTTATTCCCTTAGCAGAAGAAAGCGGGCTGATTATTCCTATCGGTTATTGGATTATTGGAGAGGCCTGCCGCCAATTAAAAGCCTGGCAAGCAGAATATGCCCATGCGCCGCATTATCTTGCCGTGAATGTCAGTGCGCGTCAGTTCCAGCAACCTGATTTTGTCGAACGCGTGCTAGAAATCCTGTATGCCCACCAAGTGGAAGGGACCAAGATAGAACTAGAACTTACAGAATCTTTACTGCTTAATAGTATTACCGATACGCGTGATAAAATGATAGCACTGCGTAACTATGGCATCCGTTTTGCCATTGATGATTTTGGTACAGGGTTTTCTTCTTTGGCTTACTTGCGTCAGTTGCCTGTCAATGTGCTCAAGATTGATCACTCCTTTGTACGTGATCTAGAACAAGATGCAAGTGCTATAGGGATAGTAGAAACCATTATTGATATGACTTCTCACCTCAAACTGGACGTTGTTGCAGAAGGGGTAGAAACCGAGCAGCAACTACATATCCTGCTGCAAGGAAGATCTGATTTACTCGCTCAAGGATACCTGTTCAGCCGTCCATTAACTGAAGATGATTTTAATGCGCTGTTACAGCAAGAGAAACAACCTGTGTTTCGACATATTATCGATAACATGACAAATGCACAGGAACAAACAGCATGAGATATGTAATTAGGCTGCAAATCTATGGATTTTTTTAGTTGAAAGGTGCCTTAATTCATGCTGATGGATGATGATTACGAGCTGCAGCCTTTGGAAGAAGGTGAGTTAAAGGTAGGAGATACCCTGCCTTGGAGTGTCTTTACCAGCTTAGGTAAAATCTTAATGAAAGAAGGCACGAAAATTGACTCACCACGCAAGCTCAGCATGTTAATGAATACGGGCTTTCGTCCAAAACCGAAACAAGTATCACCGGCAGAACAGCAAGCCTTAGATGAAGCATCTTTACCGCAACCTGTGGTCTATGAACGTCAGACGAACCCATTTACTGAGCTTGATGAGCTCTTACATGAGTTATCCGAGTTATTTAAGCTACTCAATGCAGACGAAGTAAAAGCGCAAGTTTTTATGAAACGTTGTTACTTGCTTGTCACGCAAATTCAGGGTTTATGTCGCTTAAATGATGATGCTTTATTGGGTGCGGTGCATCTAAATAGTGATCATGCTTACACGCTACAGCATCCGATGCATGTGGCAATTGTGTGTGCCTTAATCGCACGTAAACTTAAAATTCCACAAAAAATCCAACTATCTATGCTGGCGGCGGCGCTAACACAAAATGTGGCTATGAATCCATATCAGTTACAACTTAATCGCCAGCGTAAGCCGCTGAATGAAGCACAGCGTCAAGTGGTGAACAAGCATCCCGAACAAGGGGTGGCCTTGTTAAAGCAAGTCGGTGTGACCGATGAGTTATGGTTAGATATTGTTTTGCAGCATCATGAAAAACAAGATGGTACCGGTTATCCACAAGGGCTATCAGGCAAGCAAATCCGTCCTGAAGCTAAGATTATTGCGTTAGCCGATGTATATTCAGCCATGATTTCTTGCCGCCCTTATCGCCCAGGCTTAAGTGCGCAGCAAAGTCTGCGTTCTATCTTTTTAGAACGTGGTAGTCAGTTTGATGAAAAATTGACGATGGTCTTTTTGAATGAACTAGGAGTTTACCCGCCAGGTGCGTGTGTCAAATTGAAAAATGAAGAAATCGGGATTGTGATTAAACGCACACAAGACAGTCGAGCGCCGATTGTTTCTATTGTAAAAGACCCAGGTGGGGAACTTTATTTGCGTCCGCGTGAACGTGATACTTCTGAACCAGAGTTTGCAATTAGTGCAACCTTGAGCAAACAAAATGTACCTACACTTAACCCCACTCTTTTGTGGGGCATTAAATTAATGCGTATAGGTTAATGAGGATGATGGTGAAACTCGCATGAAATTAACCGCCCTAATGAGTCTACTAGGCTTGCTATTGTGGACACCTTGGCTGCAGGCACAACAAATGTCGAGTACGCAAGCCGAATCTGTAGATCCTGAAGCAATCATTAAATTCCGTATACAGCGCTTTGAAGAGGTCGAAAAAACCTTTAAAGCTTTACGTTTTGAGGTGGTTGTTAATCGCAGTCAAGATAGATACGCCAGTTATAAAATGGCCAATACACTTGCAGATCAAGTGCAGCCTTTGTTAGAAGCCTTTCGTTTGCGCACAGATCAACAACGTTTTGCAGGTAAAACGCGTGCGCGTTCTGAAATTTGGGTGCATAGAGACGAGTTTGAAGAACAAATGATAGATTTTATTGTGCGCACAGAACGTATCGCCGAGCTTTTGCGTGCAGGTAATATGTCAGAGGCAGCCAATTTAATTAATGTGACTGCCAAAGGTTGCAAGCGTTGCCATCGTATGTTCCGCTCGCGTTGGTGACTTTATACCTTGTTTGGGGAGGAGGCCAGCTCCTCAACAAGGTATTCTAGCGTTAAATCAGCAAACCATAATTTACCTTGCAATGCCTGCCGTAACTGTAACGGGTCAACCTTTGCTGCCTGTGCACGTAAACAAATATCTAAGTGAATTTTGTTATTTAAGTAATGCAATCTAAGCCTTGCTATGTCTTGCCAATGAAGTAGTTCAGCCCATGCAAGGGTTAGCTCCTGTATGATTTGGGTCCGTAAAGGTAATAAATTTGCGGTACTAGGGATTTCCTGATCATATTCGCTATCAATATGAAAAGTAATATCGCCAATATCTGTGAAATGATTTCGTAATTGCCGCGCTACGCAGACACCAATATGGTGTCCTTCTGAAACTGATATACATTGATCTACTTGTAAATGAATATCTAGCAAAATTGCAGCGCCCATTTTGCGAGTTCTCAAGCCATGAACATTTTTGACCTCTTGCACAGATAAAGCAAGCTTATGAATTTTCTGCACGTCTTGTTCAGGTAAAGCGGTATCAACTAATTCTTCAATGCTGTTCCAAGCCAAACTGGCACCAATATGGGCAACCATAAAAGCAACAACTAAAGCGGCCACTTGATCAAGCCAAGGCCAACCCATTAATGCGCCACCGATCCCGATAAATACAACAACAGAAGAAAGCGCATCTGAGCGACTATGCCAGGCGTTTGCTTTAAGCAAATCAGAGCGGATTGCCCGTGCAACACGCATGGTATAGTGGTAAATCCATTCTTTGCCAGCAATCGAAAGAGCTGCAATGATTAGGGTTTCTGAGGCAGGTAGTAAGGCATTAAAATCTGCGGTGACCAGTTCTTTGATGGCTTGATAAGCAAGTGCGCCGGCTACTGCGATGAGAAGACCACCGAGAATAAAGGTGGCGAGTGTTTCGAAACGTGCATGCCCATAAGGGTGTTTAGCATCTGCTTGCTGACGCCCGAAATGAGTTGCCACCAGCACTAGAACATCGCTCAAAAGATCGGAGAGCGAATGGATACCATCAGCGATTAAAGCACTGGAATTCCCCCAATAACCGACGAAAATTTTTAAGCCCCCCAAAGTAGCATCTAAGGCTGAACCTATGAGAGTGACTTTATGTGCCGCTTTGGCTTCGTCATTGGATACAGAAAACATCGACACCTGGCCTCGAGCAAAGGATGAGAAAAAACCGAGTCTAAGCGAGCTTTGCTTAAGGTTTAATTAACAAGCCAAGTTTGTATAATTAAGAGTAAGCTTAATAAGCTGGGTATCAACAGGCTCAGTAAACAGGTAGGAACCCACAACTTAGGTACAGAAGATTTCACGATACCTTGCACGAGTAACAAAAAACAAGAGTAAACTGCGTTAAGACCTAAACTAAAATGGACAACAGCACCAGTCCAAGGATCCGTACTGAGCGCAAGGCATAAACTGTATAAAAGCGTTTGTGCACTTAAAACAAACAAGCTGATGCATACACCTAAAGGTAGATGCAGAAGAAATTGCAAGTAAGCAGCTGCTGACATGAGTAGAAATCCTTTCTATCATTTATCATTCTTGTTATCCGAGCTAGATTAGCTTAGAATCCGCGCCTTACCAAGTCACTTATTGGCTGGTGTAACTTCGATTGTATCCTTATTTTTCCTTCATTTGCGGGTTCCCTCGCCCCCGCTTATCAAAAAGGTGCCTTATGTCTTCCTATCTTGACGTGTCAAACGATACACCAATGCATGTACAAGCGCCTTGGTACAATAAAGCCTTAATTATTTTAAGCGTATTTCATATTAGTATCATTGCGGCAAGTAATTATTTAGTGCAATTACCAATCAATATTTTCGGTATGCATACTACTTGGGGGGCTTTTTCCTTCCCCTTTATCTTTTTAGCAACAGATTTGAGTGTGCGTTTATTTGGCCGTGAACATGCGCGCCAAGTGATTTTTCGTGTGATGTTGCCTGCATTGATACTTTCGTATCTTTTATCAACCTTGTTTGCACAGGGTCAATACCAAGGTTTAGAAGCACTGCACAGTTTAAATATTTTTGTCGTGCGCATTGCATTGGCAAGCTTTATGGCATATGCCTTGGGTCAGCTTTTAGATATTTACGTATTCGCTAAGCTGCGTCAGCATCCTACATGGTGGGTTGCACCTAGTGTGTCCACTTTAGTTGGTAATTTGGTCGATACCTTGGTGTTTTTTAGCTTGGCTTTTTATGCCAGCTCAGACGTCTTTATGGCAGCGCATTGGCCAGAAATCGCTGCTTGGGATTATGGATTTAAGTTACTCATTAGCTTGCTCTTTTTTGTGCCCTTGTATGGTGTTTTATTAAGTTGGTTGCAAAAGCGCTTACAAAGTTAATTGCTTTTGGTGAGCAAGATGCAAGGCCCAAGCACTAGACTTGGGCTTTTTTTATGTAGGTATTTGTGTCGAAGCGTCATGTAAAGGTGAGAATATGCAGCAGTCTTGCTAATATGAGGTATCTAAAACTCTGATAAGAAAAATAAGCTAGGGTTTTTGGACTGTTCACGCTTTTTCCATTGTTGCGTTTTGGCTAATTAAGGGTAAGTCCATGCCGGCAAATCAGTCTGTTACTGCCGAGGGTACGGCTAAAAAAGAATCTGTCATGATCACAATGACCGATCGTGAAGGAAAAATTACTTACGCGAATCGTCGTTTTATGCAGGTGACAGGGTATTCCGAACAGGATTTAATCGGGCAGCCCCATAGCCTGATGCGTGATCGGCAGACACCGCGTACGATTTGGCATTTGCTTTGGCAGCATCTGCAAAAAGGTGAAGAATTTTTCGCGCTGATCTGTAACCAGGATGCCCAAGGCCAAAGGCTCTGGCTTTTTTCAGCTTTCTATCCAGATGTGAATCGTCAAGGACAAATTGTAGGCTTTCATGCAGTGCATCATTTACCTTCAAAAGCCATGCTTGCGAAGGTGCAGCCTTTATATCAACGTATCTTAGAAGCGGAAAGTCAACATAAAGAGGCTGGGTTAGCGGTTTTAGCACAAGCTTTTGCAGAATCCGGTGAGGAGGAATACTTACCGTGGATTTTGCACCTTTATAATGCACATAAACAAGATGCCCCCTTGGTACAAGAAACACCTGCACAAGTTGCTTCCACTTATGCCCGTCGGACGTCTGCTCGAAGTGCGGCGGTTCCCTTTTTACGCTCACAAATTACCCTAGTACAAAGTTTATATTTACTGAGCGCCTGTGTTTTTGTGCTCTTAGCCCAGTTAGGTTATGGGCAAAGTGGGTGGATGTGGCTTTATCCTGTCATTGTTGCGGGTTTAGTCTGGAGTATTCGCCGGAATATTTCCCGCGCGTTGGATGTGCTTCACAAAATTCACCATACCTTAAAGTTGAATAAGCGTGGTGAGATGCACCATAGAATTGTCAAGGTCACAGGTTTGGGGGAAGTTGGCCAAGTCGCTTGGGAACTCAATGGTTTTTTAGACCAGATGCATGCATATTTTATGGAATCTGAACGGGCTTTTGGCGATGCTGGATTGGGGTATCCACGTCGAGAAGCTTTAACACAAGGTTTAGTGGGTTTACCTCGTCTCGCTTTGGAGCGCTTTAACCAAGGGCTATCGGCGATGGAGGAAGTGCAAAATATGCGTTCGCATAATGAATTAATGTCTGGGTTAAGCCAAATTAACGTCAACCATCTTGTACCTAATTTAGCCACTTTACAAAAAGATCTTACGGAAGTTATTGAAGGGGTGCGCCATGCACTCGATACAGCACAAACTAATCGGAGTAATGCGCAGGAAAGCCAAGTGCAAATCGAAGCAATGACGCATCATTTGCAGAAAATTACTGGTGTAATCACGAGCATGCAAGCACTCGTAGCTGAGTTAGAGCAAGACGGAAAAAAAGTCGTCGATGCTTTGCAAATTATCACTGAAATCACTGAGCAAACGAATTTATTAGCACTAAATGCTTCGATTGAAGCCGCACGTGCGGGGGAGCATGGACGAGGCTTTGCTGTGGTTGCCGATGAGGTACGTCAGCTAGCAAGTCGCTCTAAAGAAGCGGCAGAAAATATTAGTAGTATTATCAGTACCTTTATTGAGCGTTCTGCGCAAATGAATCAAGCATCACAAACTGCGGGTGCGGAAGCGGATTATGTAGGCAATAAAATAGGTGGTTTTAAAACGACTTTTTCTGATTTAGCACAGACTTCCAAAGATACGCATGCACGTTTAGGTTTTGCCTGTGATAAGAGTTTTGCCACCTTGGCTAAAGTGGATCATATTGTTTACAAACAGCGGGCTTATTTAGCTTTGCAAGATTTGCAAACGCATCAAGATGCAGTGCAAGCCGTTTCGGTTGATCATCACCAATGCCGTTTGGGGCGCTGGTATGAAGAAGGTATCGGTTATCAGCAATTCCGCCAGTTGCATAGTTACCGTAATTTGCTTACCCCCCATGCGCATGTACACGAGCAAGCACATCAAGCCTTGATGCTTGCCGCACGCGACTGGCTGCATAATCCTGAATTAAAACAAGCAATTCTTACAGCGATGGAAGCGACTGAAACAGCCAGTGATGAGGTGATGCACAACTTAGATATTCTGGTGCAGGAGAAACATCATCAATAACCAAAATGCCTAGCGATTTGCTAGGCATGGGTTTTCTACTGTAAGTGATTACACGGAGCGGCCTTTGTTAGCGGCAATACGTAAGCGCAATGCATTGAGTTTAATAAAGCCGGCTGCATCTGCCTGATCATAAGCACCAGCATCATCTTCAAAAGTGGCAATGGCCTCATCGAACAAAGAATCATCAGAACGACGTCCTACTACAGTCACGTTACCTTTATAGAGCTTAACGCGAACTTCACCATTAACGACTTTTTGTGATTCGTCGATCATGGTTTGCATCATTTGGCGTTCAGGGCTCCACCAGTAACCGTTATAAATTAACTCAGCATATTTAGGCATGAGACTGTCTTTCAGGTGGGCAACCTCACGATCTAAGGTAATAGATTCAATCGCGCGGTGGGCACGTAAAATGATGGTACCGCCCGGTGTTTCGTAAGCGCCGCGTGATTTCATACCAACATAACGGTTCTCAACAATATCTAAGCGTCCAATACCGTTATCGCCGCCTAGTTGATTTAAGCGCGCTAAAACTTGGTGTGGCGCAAGTGCTTCGCCATCAATTGCGACAATATCACCTTGCTGGAAAGTCAGGTTAATATACGTTGGCTGGTCTGGGGCGTTTTCTGGACTGACACTCCAACGCCACATGGATTCTTCTGGTTCTGCCCATGGATCTTCTAGGATGCCGCCTTCATAGGAAATATGGAGTAGGTTGGCATCCATAGAATAAGGCGATTTCTTACCTGTTTTGGCAAAATCTACCGGAATGTTGTGCGTTTGTGCATATTGCATCAGTTTTTCACGGGAGAGCAAATCCCACTCACGCCAAGGTGCGATGACTTTGATACCCGGTTTAAGTGCATAAGCACCTAACTCAAAACGTACTTGATCATTGCCTTTGCCTGTCGCGCCGTGAGCGATGGCATCTGCGCCTGTTTCGTTAGCAATTTCGACTAAACGTTTGGCAATCAGCGGACGTGCAATCGAAGTCCCTAGTAAATATTCACCTTCATACAAGGTATTTGCACGAAACATAGGAAACACATAGTCACGCACAAAATCTTCACGCAGGTCTTCGATATAGATTTCCTTCACCCCCATCTGCTCGGCTTTAGCACGTGCAGGCTCTAACTCTTCACCTTGCCCTAAATCCGCAGTGAAAGTGACCACTTCACATTGATATTGGTCTTCTAACCAACGCAAAATAATAGAAGTATCTAAGCCGCCAGAATAAGCCAGCACGACTTTTTTTACATCGGACATTGTGTTCTCCCATTAGGTAAGAATAGATTACGGGCAGTCTAGGTGTTGGCGCACCCATCTGGTGGATCAAGTATAACGGATATCTAGGTAGGCTGGATATTCTCGACCTGAAAATCATGCAATTAGGATAAAAATCTATGTATCTATTTGGTATTTATGTGGATATTACCATAGCCGATGGCCTTGCTTTAGCTTGGTTTATTGGATGTTGGATGGGCTATCATGCGTTATGCCAACGTAGTTTGCGAATTAAAAAGTTATGTTTGGCACGAATTATGCATAATTATCGCCGTGATTGGATGCGACGTTTACTCGAACGCGAAGTGCGTATTCCAGATGCGACCTTTATTACACATTTGGAACGTAATGGCGCTTTCTTTGCCTCCAGCACCTTGCTGATAGTGGCGGCTTTGTTTGCTTTACTTGGTTCAACAGATAAGGCAATCAATATGGTATCTGAGTTACCTTTTGTAGCAACCGATACCCAACTTGAGTGGGAATTAAAAATTCTACTTTTAATTGGAATTTTTATTTATGCTTTTTTTACTTTTACTTGGTCAATGCGACAATATAATTTTTGCGCGATTGTGATAGGGAGTGCTCCTATGCCGAATGACTCGCAAGTGTCTATAGAGCAAAGGCGTGCATTGGCAGAACACACAGCGAACCTGATTGATCTAGCCGCTAATCAATTTAATTATGGACTAAGAGCTTATTATTTTGCACTGGCTGTACTTGGTTGGTTTTTACACCCCTTAGTATTTATGTTGACAACGTTAGGTGTCATAGGTGTTTTATATCGGCGTGAATTTCATTCCAAAACATTACAAGCGCTTGCTGCTGGGCAAAATCCAAGTGTTCAATTTCGAGGGATTATTCGTGATGATCCTCTAAATTAGATTTAATTTTATTAGTGAGCTTCTTTATGGAAGGTGGAAGCTATCAAAAAATGACAGTTTTTTGTTCTTCTTTGTGAAATTTTTGTAAAAATATGATTTTTATATAGGATTTAATCATCTATTTTGTAGATTTTTCGCAAGAAATCTTGATCTTGCTCAAAACATGCTATATTCGAGAAAGGCAGTATACGCAACACATAGGATCACCCTTAAAATACTGGGCAAGGGTGATGCTGCTGTCTTAACCAGTATTGTTTTTGGACTAGCAGAAAAAAGCTGCTATCTTCCTACTATATATAATTATTTTTATATATGGCGAGTAACAAGGGTGTTTTGGGAACTAAAAGATAAACATCAGTGAAGCTTATGAGGTTAGCAGTGTGATTCTAAGGGAGTAAATAAATATGAACATGGCCGTACGTTTGCATCGCCAGGAAAATGAGGTCTTGTTAAAAGATGATGAGCTCATCATTACTAAAACAGACTTGAAAGGGAAAATCACTTACGCAAATCGTGCCTTTATGCGTATTGCAGGCTATTATGAGAGCCAACTTATTGGCCAGCCCCATAATATTATCCGCCATCCAGATATGCCCAAAGCGGTATTTCGCCTCTTATGGAAAAGTATTCAATCGGAACAAGAGTTTTTTGGGATTGTAAAAAACTATGTTTCTAATGGTGATTATTATTGGGTACTTGCAAATATTACCCCAGATTATGATAGCCAAGGTAAGGTGAAGGGGTATTACTCCGTGCGTCGCCGTCCACATCCGCGTGCGGTGGAGCGTATGAAGCCCTTGTATAAGAAAATGCTAGAGATCGAAAGTCGCCAATCTGGGCATCCGGGAATTCAGGCTTCTTTAGATTATTTGCTTGAGCAAGTTCATGCAGAACGTAAAGATTATCAAAGTTTTGTATTAAGTTTAATCTAAGACTAGAATTAGGTGTTTAGTCTAGGGATCAATGGCTCTTTAGAGAGAAAAACTCTAGAGAGCTTTTTGGCATCTTAGGAGATGCTTGACTATGAGGAGTTTTCCTAACAATGGAAACAGAATACAATAATAAAGTTAGCCGCCATGCTCCTTTTCTTAATACACGATTAAAACTTGCCGCCCTTGTATTTAATATCCTAATGCTTTCAACCGTCTCCTTTGTTTGGTGGTGGCAGCAAAGCTTTGTAATTGAGCTAATAATATTTCCTCTACTCTCTATTATCTTTTCTGTGTTTGCATTAAGAGATTCTAAGCGACCTTTAAAAGTATTAAATTTAATGCAAGATGCATTAAGACGCGCCAACCACGGTGAATTACACCATAGAGTGACACGGACTCCTAAAATGGGTGAAGTTGGTATGGTAGCATGGGAATTAAATGATTTTTTTGATTGTATTGAAACTTATTTTAAAGAAGTCAATGCCTGCTTTAAGCAAGTTGATAATCATCAGTATGGACGTGGTGCGAAAGGTGCAGGATTGCCAGATGTCTTTCAACGCTCTTTAGAAGATATTAACAAAGGACTGCAAGCGATTGCGGAAAACCATCGTTTTGTAGAGCAAAATCAGCTGGCCGCAGCAATTCATGATTTAAATGGACAAAAATTGCAACAAGATTTACAGCAGAACCAACAAGCCTTAGTCGCCGTAGGTGAACGTATGCAAGGCGTGCGCTCGATTTCTGCACATAACGCCCAAGCAGCACAAGATAGCCAAGCATCAGTGACTGATATTAGCCGTGCATTACGTGAGGTTACAGCAAGTGTACAAAGCATGAATGAGTCTACGCATTTATTGCAGGCGCAAAGTGAAGAAGTAACCAATGCTTTGAAAATGGTAACTAATATTGCAGATCAGACAAATTTATTGGCTCTAAATGCTTCTGTAGAGGCTGCCCGCGCTGGGGAACATGGGCGTGGTTTTGCTGTGGTAGCGGATGAAGTGAAATCTTTATCAAATAAAACGAAAGAGGTTGTGACTTCTGTGCATAGCACTCTGAGTGCTTTTGTGTCCCAAGTGCAAGGAATGGTAGAGCGCACGCAAGCATGTGCTGAGCTGGTTGAAGGAATTAGTCAAACGACGGCTGATTTTGAAGGGCGTTTTCAAGCTTTTTCACATGCTGCCCAAGAAACAATTCAAGAAGTCAGCCATGTTTATATGGAAGCTATGGTTTCGCTATTGAAAATAGATCATATTATTTTTAAACAAGCTTGTTATGCGTGTCTTGTTGACCCCGAACATGCGAATAACCGTGCTGAAACATTTTTAGCGGCTGATACCTTAAACCCGGTGATTGTTGATGCTATGCAAGAAGAATTGGGTCTGCAAGCTTGGGCACATGAGGTGCAAAGCCTGCATAAAGATTTACAACAGAAAATACTCGTTTTTTTGCAAGAACACTCAGACAACAGCTATCAAGTAGACACCTGGGTTCGTCAGTTGCATGACTACGAAATGCGTAGCCAAAATCTTATTACGCGGGCTGCATTTTAAGTGGCCTTATGTGATTGCTTACAGGCAAATCACACGGTTACGCCCTTGGTTTTTGGCCGTATACAAGGCTTTGTCTGCGCGTGATAAACTTGTATCTATCCGTGGATCTTCAGGCATTAGTTGGGTGACACCCAGACTAATAGTAAAACTAAAGCTTTGTTTATCTTGATTTTCTGGGCAGCAAGCGACTTGCATTTCCTCAACATAAAGTCGCAACCTTTGCGCAAGTTGCTGTGCATCTTCAAGTTGGGTATCAGGCAAAAGCAAGCTGAATTCCTCGCCGCCTAGGCGTGCGGCAATATCCGTATCGCGTAAATTATACCTAAACGCGTCTGCTAACTGCTTCAATGCAATATCGCCACAGGCATGGCCAAAGGTGTCATTAATCCGTTTAAAATGATCAATATCGAGCATAATCAGGCAAGCGGGATGTTGATAGCGGCGTACGCGCGCTAGTTCCTGTTGGCCTAATTGCATAAAGTGCCGGCGGTTTGCTAATTCTGTTAGCCCATCTGTGAGTGCAAGATGTTCTAACTGGCTTTGAATGCGCAGGCGCTCACTAATATCACTAAATACAGTGACTGCACCTTGTACTTTATCCTTATCAATTAAGGGGGAGGTAGTGAGTTCTACTGGCAAAAGCTCGCCTTGTGCATGACGAAATTGGGTGATTTGATTATGTAAGGTGGTTCGTTGACGCATAGCAATACGCGTTGGGCATTCCTCTTCTGTAGTATTCGCGTGAAAGAGTTGGTGTGCGTCTTTCCCCAATACTTGTTCACGTTGATAGCCAAGCAAACGCAAAGCCGCAGCATTAATAAAAGTTGTCATCCCTTGCGCATCCACACCGTAGATCCCTTCGCCAGCAGCTTCAAGTAATAAAGTATTTTGGCGACTGATAGATTCTAGGCGGGATCTTAATTCAATTTCTTGGCTTACATCCAGTAAAGCACCAACAAGTTTTTCTGGGTGTCCTTGTGAATTTCTGATGAGAATAATCTGATCAGAAATCCAGAGATAATGACCATCTGCATGGCGCAGGCGATATAAACGAGTATGTTGATCATTAGACCAATGACGCCAATGGCTTTGCTGCCAAAGTTGGGGCTGTTCTTCTGGATGTAAATGCTCATACCACCACTTTGGAATATCACTTAGTACCTGTTCTGCATTATGCCCTGTTAAGCGTTTGACATTGACACTAATATAAGCTGTGGCCTGACTATCTTTCAGTGGCAGCTGGTACAAGACGGCAGGTGAGTTGGCTAGCAGTTGATCTTGTTGGCGCTTGGCCAGAATAAGGGCTTCTCGTAATTGATGAGATTCACTGATATCACGCAAGGAGCATAAAAAATGCTGTAAGCGTCCGTGGCGATCATTGATAGGGGCAAAGCTCATTGCTGCGTGATAGGTGTGTCCTTCTTTGTGGTGCAAGGTCATTTCACTATGCCAACGTAAACCTTGTAATAATGCTTGAGCAAGTTTTTGTGTTTGTCCTGCAATGTCACCGCCTAAAATCCGCGTAATCGGAACACCAATCACGTGGCGCCCTAAATGTCCAGTAATTTCAGTAAAACGCAAGTTCACGCGTTCAATCATACCTTGTGCATCTGTGACGATAATCGCATCTGGGCTTTGTTCAATCAGACGTTCAGCAAAACGGCTGGCTTCACTGAGCTCTTGGGCCTGTTGATGAATACGTTTTTTAAGATGGGAATCCAACCAATATAAACCACATCCCATTAACGCAAGACTCACAAGATAACCAATCCCTAATAATAACCAAAATTGACGTTGCAAGCCTTGCTGAATACTTAGGTATTGGCTCATATCTTGCCAAAAAACAAGATGGCCAATCACTTGTGGGCTTGTTTGATTTAAAATTTTACTATAGATAGGTAAATAGGAAACCAAATGTGGGGATTTTTTAATCCAGACAAGTTGCCAATGCCCTTCAGGGGAATGAAGTTTTTTATCTGTATGCTCACTAAGTAAAGATTTTAACTCAGAAACTGATGCGCCTCGTGAAATAGATTCCAAACGCTGTTGGTTATAAATAATTTTACCACTAGCTTGTAAATGGTGCTGCCAGACAAGCTTTAATAAAATATTATTATCTAATAGAACTGCTGCATGTAAGTTTAGTGTCTCTGCCAAGCCATTAATTAAACTTTCTAGAGAATCCCCTGTTTCTATACTTCCAAGTAAACGACTTTGACCATTCTGGTCTGCATCAAAAATAGGAACAATGCCGCGAATACCACCGAAAATGCGTCCTAGCTCAAAGCCGACTTGAGGTTGGCCGGTTTGCATTAACTCTGCTAACAAAGGACGAATATGAATGAGATCGTCACCAAAGCGTTCTGGTGCATGTACACGTACAAAACTTGTTGCATTGGGAGCTAAATGTAAATGTAATTGCCTGAGCCCATGGGCTTGTACCATGCTGCTCCAGCGTGGCCCTAAGTATTGAATCAAATGTTCGCGGATACGCCCCAAGCGTTCTTTTGCATCGGCAATTTCAGGCTGACTTTGTACAATTTGTTGCAAATAGTACGCTTGACGCAGACCTTGTACGATTTTTGGATCACTGGCTAATACACGCGCAAGTTCCAGCATATTGCTTTCACTCATTTTTAACACGGATTGAGCCCCTTTGGTGATCGCTTGATGACGACTTGCAAACTCACGTTGCCATTCTTGCTGGCGGCTATGATGGCTAATGCTACCTAAACCAATAAAAATCATCAGCAACAAGATAGATAAAGCAAGAAAAGAAGGCTTCACCAACCTAAGCTCCCTATAGATAAGGTGGATAGAAAAAAGGATGTCAACACAAGGAATTGTTTTAAGAAGGCGTTGATAAGTGCATATCCTTATTGTGAAGGTACCAAAATACAAGGCGTGTGGCTTGTGAATCAGCACCCTTTGCAGATGCGCACGTTGGCGATCCATGAGTAAATTTAGCAATAAAATAGTAACTTTAGATTATCAAGCTTTATACCCTAGTTTGACAAGGGTAAATAAATTGACTTCTATCAGACAAGTGCGCAAGCGCCTAGTAGAAAATAGGCTTATGTCGTTCTTGCTAAAGAAGTCTCCTTGCCTAGGATGCAATTTTTTTAGACTTGGGGTAAAGTCATCTGCTCAAGATAAAGCCGTGGGAGGCAGTCTATGTTTAAGAAAATCTTAGCAAAAATTGGGGTAGGTGGTGCGGAAGTCGATACAGTATTGCACAAAACTTGCTTAATGCCAGGAGAGTGGGTGCAAGGTGAAGTTATTATCCGTGGAGGGGATGTAGAACAAGAAATTGAAGGGCTTAAATTACGTTTAATGACGCAAGTGGAGGTAGAAGGAGAAGATCAAGAATTTCTGCAAAATTATTGCATTGAAAGTTGGGAGTTAAATGAACGCTTTAAGCTGGGTGAGCATGAAGAACGTATTTTTCCATTTGAAATCCGCATCCATCCAGAAACACCCATCACTTCATTAAATACTTATCATAACCGTACCAAAGTTTGGCTAGGTACGGATTTGGAAATTGATTATGCATTAGATGCTGAAGATAAAGATTACTTACATATTGAGCCTACGCCGGTAATGTGTAAATTATTGGAGGCAATGCAACATTTAGGTTTTAATTTAAAAAGTGCTGATGTGGAGAAGGGGTATTTACGGGGTCCAAACTTTGAAAGCGTGAGTGGCTGTTATCAGGAATTAGAATATTCGCCTTCTGCAAGTACGAGCTGGCGCTTACAAGAGGTCGAAGTTTCTATGATTCCAGAAGAAGAAAGAACTCATGTGCTGCTCGAATTAGACCGCAGATTCTCTGGGGATGGTTATCAAGCTTTGACATTAACGCATGATGATTTAGATCTAGAGGCTCTGAAACACAAGTTAGCAGCGTATTTATTCTAGTCTACGGCATCTAACAGGCTAAAAACCGCGTGCCATCAGACATGCGTGATAATCTAGCTGGCGGCGATCAAAATCGTCTTCGACACGGGCTAAATCGCCGCTCATAATGATCAATCCCTGTTCTTGTTGTCCTGTTTCCAAAGTACAGGCAAGTCTTGCTTGCTCATAAGGTGTGAGTTGATCTGGGTTGAGCGAGTAGCAAGCACTCAATGCACTACTGACAAATAAAATCCAGCTTAAAAATAGCAACCGCATCATCATGGTATCCTAATGGCTTAAGTAACTTTAAGTAAACACGCGCCATGCTAACAAAATACGGCATAAATGAGGAGATGCTTTCGTGAGCGAAATTCAGTATCGAGTGATTCCTGTGACCCCTTTTGCACAAAATGCGAGTCTGATTTGGTGCACCCAGACGAAAGAAGCTGCGATTATTGACCCAGGTGGTGATATTCAAAAGCTTTTGGCAGCAGTGGCCGAAGAGGGCGTGAATCTCACTAAGCTATTGATTACTCATGCACATATTGATCATGCAGGTGCAGCCGGTGAGTTGGCAGAACAATATGATCTTCCGATTGAAGGCCCACATCAAGAAGATGATTTTTGGATTCAAGGACTACCACAACAAAGCCAAATGTTTGGCTTCCCGCCAGCAAAACATTTTCAGCCAACACGTTGGTTAACTCAAGGTGATCAAGTGCAGCTTGGTCAAGCAACTTTAGATGTTTTACATTGCCCAGGACATACCCCAGGGCATGTTGTCTTTGTGCATCAGGGGAGACAAAGGGCATTTGTGGGTGACGTCTTGTTTGCTGGCTCGATTGGACGCACGGATTTCCCGCGTGGTGATCATCAAACGCTATTAAATTCGATTCGCGAGCAACTTTGGCCGTTAGGTAATCTGACTTTTATCCCAGGGCACGGTCCAGAATCTACCTTTGCACAAGAGCGGGCTACCAATCCTTTTGTTGCAGATGCCGTTTTAGGTCGTTAATTAGCGCATTATTTTCAAAGATTAGATGAGAAAGGACCAGACTTTGTTAGACGCAAATTCCCCAATTATTGTGGCTCTAGACTATGCCAATGCAAAAGATGCGCTTGCTTTAGCTGCCCAGTTAGATCCACGGCAGTGTCGTGTGAAAGTAGGTAAAGAGCTATTTACGCGTGCCGGCCCACAGATTTTAGAGGTGTTACATCAATTGGGATTTGAGATTTTTTTAGATCTCAAATTTCATGATATTCCCAATACCTGTGCGCAAGCTGTATTAGCGGCTGCGGAACAGGGAGTATGGATGGTGAATGTGCATGCAAGCGGTGGCTTGCGTATGATGCAAGCAGCAGCAGAAGCCTTACAAAAGGCTCACCTGAAAACCCATTTAATTGCGGTGACTGTGCTAACGAGTATGCAAGCGGAAGATTTGCAAGCTTTAGGTATTCAAGCAACCTTGGATGAACAAGTACAACGTCTGGCACATTTAACCGCACAAGCGGGTCTTGCTGGGGTTGTATGCTCAGCACAAGAAGCCAGTGTGCTTAAAGCGCAACAAGGGAAGGACTTTTTGTTGGTGACCCCAGGCATACGTCCTGCACATGCAGCCTTAGGTGATCAAAAACGTGTGTTAACCCCAGCGCAAGCCTTGGCTGCAGGAAGTGATTACTTGGTGATTGGTCGTCCTATTACGGCAGCGCCTGATCCCATGCAAGCTCTGGCAGAAATTCAAGCGGAAATCGCTTCTCTAGACCCATAAAAAAAAGGTCACAGTGTAAAAATAAGAACGCCCTCGCTCCTTAAAGTGAGGGCTTTTTGCTATTTAGTGTATAGCCGTATCTTCCTGTTTAATTTCCAAGCGACGTAATACCGCGTTGGCAAGCTCGTTCGCATCAAACTTCGCTAAAAAATCATTCGCGCCGACTTTTTGTACCATATTTTTATTGAAAACACCTGATAAAGAAGTGTGCAATAGCACATAGAAGCTTTTTAAATTCGCATCTTCTTTGACTTTCCGTGTGAGGGTGTAGCCATCCATTTCTGGCATTTCAATATCTGAAATCATCATCAAGTATTCATCTTGAGGGCGGCGGCCTTCGGCAACCATTTGTTGCAAATGTTGGTGAGCTTCAGCACCGTTTTTTAGCAAGGTGGTGGTAAAATTAACAGATTCCAAACATTTTTTGATTTGGTTGCGCGCGACCACAGAATCATCCACCACAAGCACATGGCGAGGGACTTCCATCGTACTTGTCGTTAAACTTTCCCCTAACTCACTGGTGAGCTCTTCATTAGCGGGGGAAATTTCGGCAATGATTTTTTCTACATCAATGATTTCTACAATCTCATTATTATGACGTGAAATCGCTGTTAAGTAATGATCTTTGCCGACGCCCTTGGGTGGTGGGTGGATGGCACTCCACTCAATATTAATAATATGCTCGACTTTATCGACTAAAAAGCCTTGGAGGCGTCGATTATATTCAGTCACAATCACATTATTCCCCTTCACACGTTGTGAAGGACGTGTGCCTATGGCGTTGAGCAAATCAAGAATGGGCAAAGGGCCATCCATGGTATTGGCAACACCAAGTGTGATGGGATGATGGTAAGGCATTTGGGTTAAATGTGGACAGGGCATAATCTTTTTGACCTTAAACACATTAATACCGTATAACTGGCGGTTTTCTAACCGGAAAAGCAAAAGCTCTAATCGGTTTTCACCCGCTAATTGAGTGCGTTGGTTGACGCTATTGAGCAGTTTACTCATGCGAACTCTCCAGTGATTCTATAAAGGGAGTCAGCATCCGGTAACCGCGCGTCCACTGCGGCAGCTGAATGTGTCCGGATGTGGTTAAACCTGTGACACCTAACATCAATCACAAGGCGTTAAATTGACAAATTATACCCTGTTTACCTGTTTTTGTATCCTGAATACATTAAGTGAGCAATGCAAACATAAAGCGACCATAAATGACGTAAGTAATGCGGAATGTTATTCTATGAAATTTGAAAAAAGTATGGATATAGTGTGATGTTTTTACTTGTATTTCAAGTATATAAATTAAATAAAACTAGGTTTTAGGGTAATAAAAGAGAATTTTGTATGGAATTAACTTGGATACTGGTGCTGGCGGCGACTTTGGTCATTAGTCCTATTTTTTGGTTGTTGCCATCAGGTCGCCAAAGAATGCAAATGGAACTAAGGCGACATGCCATGAGTTTAGGCGTGAAGGTCCGTTTAGAGAAATTAAATTTACAAGGACAAGAAATTCCTTTCATTGCCTATCGTTGGATGCGTACTGATGTACGCGAAGCCCGTATGATGCCTGTGTTATGGGTACGTCCACAAGCCTTCGAAGATCTATGTTGGGATGCAGATCAAGAGGGACCACAAAATCAGCAAGATTTTTATTTAATCCGTGGACGTGAACAGGATATCCCTGCAGCTTGGTTCCCACAGATACAAACTTGTTTACAACAATTGCCCGTACAAATTGATGCGGTGGAACTGGGCAGTGCGGCTTTAACACTCTGGTGGCGTGAGCGCGGGGATCTGGCTTTATTAGAAGCCCTAGACCAACAGGTGAGAAAGATAGGTATTGCTTTCGACGATCGTTAGTCAAGCGACTTAATTAAGGAAGCGTATCCATGGCTTATAAGCCTTTAGCACATATCCCCACACACCTTATTAGTGGCATCTTGGGCGTGGGTAAAAGTAGCGCACTGCTTGCTTTAATACAGCAACAACCACCTGAGGAAGTCTGGGCGGTGTTAATTAATGAGTTTGCACCTGCGGGTATGGATGCCCTTTTGTTGCAAGATCAAGTGCCCCAAGATGCCAAAGTAACCTTTGCAGAAGTGGCCGGTGGCTGTGCTTGTTGCTTGGCAAACTTACCTTTTAAAGTTGCCCTGAACCGCTTACTGCGGCAAACACGACCAGATCGTGTGTTGATTGAAGCCACAGGCTTAAGCCATACACGAGAGCTTAAACACCTGCTCACTGGGCCAGAGTATGCACAAGTCCTTGATCTTCAAAGTGTAATGACCTTGGTTGATGCGCGTCAGTTGACTCAATATGCACAGCATCCATTATGGATTGGGCAAGTACAAGCAGCCGATTGCTTAGTGGCTAATAAAACCGATGTATACCAAGCAGAAGATTACCAAAACTTACAAGCTTGGCAAATGCGTGCAGGTTTAGCCGATAAGCCATGTTATCTGGTAAGCCAAGGCCGTGTGCATCTCCAATGGCTGATGCAACCGGCAGTGCAGGAGGCAAACAAGGCACCTACACCTTTATTTTCTCCTATCATTTCAGCTTCATCATCTTCTGCGTATCAAGCAGCCTCGATAACAAGCACGGTGAGGCTGACGCTTTCAAGGGAGCAGCTGGCTGCGAGTTGGCAAACTTGGTATCAGCAACAGCAAAAAACATGGGGAACGCACATTCGTGTAAAAGCACGTTTGTCTAATATGCAGGCTTGTTATCATCTGCAGGCTGTCGGTGCAGAATATCAACTGGATGTGTTGCCGTTAGAAAAATCAAGTCCCCTATCGTCTATGCAGCGGATTGAGGTGATTGCGGTAGCGGCAAAAGAGGATATACAAAACGCCCTGACACTGTGGGCGCAGGAGTTAGGTATTTTGGATGAGGCGTGATTAGAATGAGTAAGTATTTAATTGTTGGGGCAGGGGCTTTGGGTTGTTTATATGCAGCTGAACTTGCACGTGCACAGCAGCAAGTGTACCTCTTGGTACGTGATACGCAAGCCAATATACAAACTCGTGAATTGGCCTATACCCGTATCGATGGCACCCAAGAATCGATACAGGTGCAAGCCTTAGATACGCCTGCTTGGCGGCAACAAGCCCCCACTTGGGCCGCAACATTTTGCGGGATTATCCTTGCTACTAAAGCGCAGGATGCGTTGGCAAGTGTGCAAGCATTAGCGCCACAATTACCGCCCCAAGTGCCTGTGCTTTTACTGCAAAATGGTATGGGGAGCCAGCAGGCCGTTGCCCAATATTTAGGGGGGCAACATCTTGTTTTGGCCGCAAGTGTGACTGAAGGCGCTTATCTAAAAGCACCTTTCAGCCCAGTTCATGCAGGACGTGGTGTATTGCGTTTAGGAGCTTTTGATCCAGAGCAAACTAAAGCCCAAGATGCTGCGCAAGCTTGGGTACGTACTTGGCCTACTGCCCATTTAAAATGCATTTATGCGCAAGATATTCATCCTTGGCTATGGCAAAAATTGGCCATTAATGCTGTGATTAATCCATTAACCCTCATTTATAACTGCCCCAATGGTGAACTGATGCAGCATCTGCCTCAGGTACGTCTTTTAGTTGAAGAGCTGCAAACTTTATTGCAAAGCTTAGCCATCCAGCTTCCTTGTACCGATCTGCAAACTTGTGTACAAGAGGTGATCCAAGCCACTGCGGGCAATATTTCTTCTATGTTGCAAGATCAGCGGGCGGGGCGTCCGACTGAATTAGCTTATATCAGTGCTTATGTACTCGCTTGTGCTAAACAAGTCGGCTTGACGCTACCGGCACACGTGCGCTTGTACCAGCAAGCACAGGCTTGTTTAGCGATTAAGGATTAAGCATCCCAAGTTTGTCTGTGCAAATGAGCATGTAGGTGCAACCAAGCTTGGACTTGGGCTTCTGCATATCTAAGGTCGAGTTGTTGTAGCTCAGCAAGATGTTGCAGTTCATCCAACAATTCGGCTTCTGTGTATTCTGGATATAATTGACTAGCCTCTTCTAAATGCCAAGGGCATTCGACTTGGCAACTCATATAAATCTGATGTAAACCGTGGGCTTGCATACTCAGTTCCGTACCCACCCAAAGTTGATCTGTATGCACATCGTAATCGAGTTCACGGATGACTTCGGCGCAAGGTACCCCATGAATCAGTAACTGGTCGCGACTGTAACCTAGATCTTGTGCCACGCTGGATGGCCAAGCTTGCCAAAGATCATCGGGCGCAATCAAGGTACTTTTAATCTGGCCATCGGTTAAAGACCAAGCAATACCGATAGGGTAGGTATCCTCATCTTGGGTGAGCATATCAAGCGCAATAAAATGTGGATATTCCATACAAAGCCTTACTTAAGAGATGGGAAAATAGCCAAGTGTGGGGCAAGTTCCGCTAATTGAAAGTGGTAATTTTGTTTTTGCCAAGGCAGCTTAAGGGCGATTGCCTGTAATTGTAAACCTTGTGGATGTGGGGCGGATCCATATCTAGGATCGCCGAGGACAGGATGGCCATAATGTGCAAGATGGCGGCGGATTTGGTGTTTGCGGCCGGTTTCGATCCGCACAGATAACCAAGTATTGCCTTCTGGGGTCGTTTGCAGGCCTTGTAGATGGGTGATCGCGGTTTTGCCATCTAAAGGGTGTTCTAAAGTGATAGGGGTTTGCAGCGCACAAAGACCCTGTACCTGTACATGATAAGTTTTAGCGAGTTGCCGTGTTTGTAACAAGCGATTAATCTGGGCGGCAGCTTGGGTTTGATGCGCCAGCAAAATTAAACCACTGGCTTCACGGTCAAGGCGTTGCGTGAGCCAAAGTGAATGGCCAAGTTGTAACTCTGCCTGACGTAATAAGGTACAGTGATCACCATAGAGGCTCGCTTGTGATAACAAACCCGCTGGTTTAAACCAGAGACTATACGCCTTGTGGCGATATAAACATTCTGGTTGTGGTGGCGTTAATGCAAGAATTTGTGCATCGTAAGCCAGTTTGAGTTGATCACCCGTATTTAACAAACGACTCGCACGCCGCAGTGGCTTCCATGTAGATTTGCCCGCTTTGGGCTGTAAATAGACACAAGCTCCCTTGGCAAGAGCATCTTTGAGTTTGACCTTGCTAATCTGCGTTTGCTGGTGGAGATAATCGACCGCCTTCATGCCTGCGTGTGTGGATTGGACTTGTCCTTGCCAATGCAGTTGTTGAATTTGTGGAGTGGAAGACATAGCAGATGATGCTCTCAGTTAGGCACGGAAATAAGCATCCAAACGTTCGATAAGATCGCGTGGCGGTTTGTCATAAATCAGGCCTTGATGCGGCGCATCAAGCGCACGAATAAACCAGTAATAAACACCACCAAAGTGCAGATCATAATCATAATGAGGATGGCGAGATTTTAACAGCCGATGCAAAGCAAGGGTATAAAAAAGGTATTGCAAATCATACCTGTGTTGCATTAATGCCTGAATGAGCGCCTCATGGGTGTACGCGCTGGCGTCTTGCCCCAACCAATTGGATTTGTAATCAATAATAAAATATTTACCCTGATGCTCGAAAACTAAATCAATGTACCCTTTGAACATACCTTGCAAAAAAACAGGTTGCACTCTGGGGCGTGGATGTCCTGGCCAAAGCGCTTGCGTAGCCCAAGCATCGATTTCTTGTATCCGCACTTGGTGGCAGGTTAACCAAAACTCCATCTCAGTTTGCCAATGTTGAATATGGGTTAAAGGGATATCCTGCAAATCCTGTAAACTCTGTTGGTGTTTTGGTGCAGGTAAGTAAGTTCGTGCAAATTGATAAAGATAAGCATCTAAGACAGGGACCCAAGCCTCTAGCCCCTTAGACTGGCAACGCCATTGCACTAGCTGGCGGCGCACTGGGCTTTGGCTAGCCATCTGTGCCCAGCCCTCCTTGGTTGCCGCTTCCAAAACTTCATGTAAAAAAGTGCCTTGACGTGGGCCGCGCGGAAACCAGTGTATATAGTGAATGAGCTGTGGGTTGATAGGTGTTTCTATCTCAGTATCGAGCTGAAAATCTTCGTCAGCAAATGCTAATCCATCTTGGGTCAACAACGGCAGGTTCGGATGTCGCAAGGCTTGTAAGGCTTCTTCATCTAAGGGATAGGCGGCTATTTCTGTTACCTCATCCGGTAAAGTATCTTTGTCTTTTACAGGGACCAAAGCACTATAACTAGCGATCCACCAAGGGGTACGCGCTTGATGATTGATTAACGGGGCCGGCTTAAGCTGCATATTGGGGTTTTCTGGCTGATATTTTCCTTCGAGAGGCACTTGCTCAGGTACCTGATAATGCGCAAACAAGTGGGGGTTTTGTGTGGTCAGCTGGTGCAAAGACTGGGTTAAATCAGCCTCTGTCATCGCTTTGTGAGGCGTTCCTGCAAGTAAATAACCAAAAGCGGTTTGGTGCAAAATACTAGATATTGAATTTTTTTTCTCGGCAATATTGGCCACCCCTAAAAAAAGACCATAAATAGCACGTGTCATCCCCACATAAAGTAAGCGAATTTGCTCTTGTAAATGTTCTTCAAAAGCGGCTTGTTTAGCTATTTCATTAGTTTTAGTGTTAAAATCACCAACCAGCTGGCCTTGCGTATTATGATAAAAATAAACTTCCTGATTTTTATCCTTGATTTTATGGCAAGCAAAAGGAATAAATACAAAAGGATACTCGAGACCCTTAGATTTATACAAGGTGACAATCTGCACTAAATTAGCATCGCTTTCTAAACGTAATAAATGTTCGCTATTGGCACGTGCTTGTTGTGCTTGATGAATTTGCATGTCTAAATATTGTAATAATCCCCAAGGGGTTTCAATTTCTAGAGAAGCTTCTTGTAAAAGTTCAGCAAGATGTAAAAAATTTGTTAGTGCACGTTCGCCTTGTTGTACTTTATGGAGATAACGTTCAGCGAGACGGTAATCTTGATATAAGGCCTGCAAGGTAGGCAAAATACCTTCTTTTAACCAAATTTTATGATAGCGGCGAAAAGCATATAAATGTTGTTCCCAAGCTAAATCATCAGTTTGTAATGCCTGTAGTGCATGCCAGTTAGATAATAGGCTGACTAAAGCAACTTTAATATAAGCTTCCTGATAAGGTTCGTGGATGGCTCTTAACCAGTACCTTAATTGATGCGCTTCTTGCGTATTATAAATTGATTGGCGCTCAGAAACATAGAGTGCCTTAATATGATACTGATACAGAGCTTGGCGGATTTTTTGCGCCTCTTTATAATCATGCACTAAAATAGCAATATCTTTAGCTTGAATCCTTTTTTTATCGCCATTTTGACTATTTTGTAAATAAGTTTTGCCATCCTGACTTTGGCTAAGTAACTGATAAATTTGATATGCGCAATACTCTGCAAGTACCTCTTGATAATGCTTGAGACTACAAGTAGCGCCTTGGCTGGGTAAATGCCAAAAATGGATGGGTGCTGGAGGTGCTTGGTCAAGGTATTGCCATTGGTACAAGGTATCGGCCGCTTGAACTGGATGAAAGTCTAGCCCTTGGCCTAGCTGCGAAGAGGCGATCTTAAAAGCACCTTGTGGATACTTCTGTGCTCGCGTAAAAATTTGGTTGATCCCTTCAACTAGGTTTTTAGCCGAACGAAAGTTAGTTCCCAGAGTATAAGCGTAATCAGCGACTGCATGACGTGCATTTAAATAAGTATAAATATCTGCATTGCGGAACGCATAAATTGCTTGTTTCGGGTCACCAATCAAAATACAGGTGGTGTTAGGGCGTTCGAAATAAATGGATTTAAAAATCTGATACTGTAATGCATCTGTATCTTGAAATTCATCAATTAGGGCAGCGGGATATTGCTGCGCTAGCTGATAAGCGAGCCCTTGGTTTTCCGGTTGTTGGATGAGGGAGGCCAGTTCTTGGATTAAATCTTGAAACGTTTTAACATTTAAATGCTTTTTAATTTTTACAAATTCTTGTTCAATCCCGTAAGCAGCGTGAAGTTGAAATAAGGCGTCCAACTGGGGATTTGCTTCTAAGACAGCCACGAGCCGATCCATGGCATCAAAAAAGGGATGTTGAGGTACTTTTTTATCTTTCTTTACTTGGATGCCAGAAGCGCTAAATTTTTTAAGAATTTTTAGGTGGGTGTCCTGACCTTTAAATAAATTTTTTTGCGCTAAAATACTTTGTAAATCTAAAAAGGGTTTTGGCCATTTTTGATAAAATTTTAGATTGAGATCAGGGAGTTTTTCTGTCAGTAACTGCTGAATTTCAGTATGTTGCTGTGAAAACAAGCGACATACAGAGGTCAATTCAGTTTCTAAGTTGTGCAGCCAGCAATTTTGTTGATTCACGATATCTTCAAAGTCAACTACTTGTGGCATAGCCTTGCCTTGGTAATGGATATGCACAAGATGACGCGAAATTAATGGTTTAGCTTGTTTTAATAATTTTTCTGGATCAGTAAATACTTGACTGATCCAGGCGGCTAACTCTGGGTTGAGGGGGTAATAATAACGCCGCCAATAATCACGACTGGCTTCTAGATATAAAATATCTTCTTCTTCAGTGATATTGAAGGCCTCTAATTGGCCACTGGTCAGTGCATATTCTTGTAATACCTGCTGGCACCAAGCATGAATGGTGGTGATGCGTGCTTGGTCCATCCAATCAGCGGCTAAAGATAGCGTTTGCGCGCATTGAGCATGTTGCTCGGTGGGGAAACTGGTTTTTAATGCCGATAAGAAAGCATCTGCAGGCGCTGTTGCTGTTTGAAAATAGGCAGCCGCTTCTAATAAACGCCGCCGAATACGCTCACGGACTTCTTGAGTTGCCGCACGGGTAAAAGTGACTACTAAAATTTCTGGGGGCAGCAAAGGTTGGTGACCGTCTTGTGCTTGTCCATGTGCCAAAATCAGGCGCACATATAAGGCGGCCAGCGTCCAAGTTTTACCCGTCCCTGCACTGGCTTCAATAAAACGTACCCCTTGTAGGGGAAGGCTCATAGGATCAAGCGTTTGCATGTTTTAGGCATCCTTATTGCAATGCAAAAGTTGGGTCAGAGGGAGAGACTTTTTTAAGTGTGCAAACAAAGGTTGATAAAGCTTTTGTGTCCAGTAGACAAATCCCTCATCCGCGGTTTGCAAGTCCTCAAAGTGTGGAAAAATTTCACTTAAAGCGCTTCCTGGAGCGCATTCAGGCCGTGACCAAATTTGGGTTTCAGCATGATATACCTGACGGGCTTGCGCAAGCGCCTCGTTTGTATCACCTTGCTTGTGATAGTAGGTATGCAACCAAGTCATACTGCTTCTGGGAGCCAAGGGCAAGGGGGTGTGTTGGCTATATTGCCAAGCACTGCAAATGTCATGGAGTAAGGCTTGTGCTTGTTGTGGAGGCATGGCTGGCCAACAAAGGGTTTGATCTAAAGCGAGTACAAGGTAATGGAAGCTTGGTTGGGGCTGTTGTACACAAAGTGCCAAATATTCGAGCCAAAAACTAGCAAGACTGTTGATTTTAAAGATCTTATCTTTATTAGTGGCGAGAGTATGTGGATAAAGGTGAATACGTGCCATTTTACCTTGGTGATCTTGATGTAAAGCATCCACCCAATCAAGAAGCTCAGGATAGGCTTGTGGCGCATCTTCTAAGCTAATTTCGGCTAAATCCGCTGCTTGATAGGTATGTGCGGCCATGCTGACTTGCACGGGGTGCTGATCTTGCTGGAACCAGAGGCGCCGAACCTCTTGATAGTTTTCTACTAACTGGGTGATTTGATAACCAAAAGCTTCACGTAAAGGCTGCGCAAAATGTAAACAAGGTAAGCGTCCTTGGCCTTGGAGTTGATCAAGGGCTTGTTGCAAACTGTGCTGGATCTGGTGTTGCTGGATAGGTGCATGTTCAGGTTCAGATAAGGTGTGCGGCTGATTTGTGTCAATCAGAGTGCTAAGTACCTGTTTTAATAAAAAGTCGCGTATCTGATAGTTCTGTAAAGGATCTAAGGTAAAAGGCTCTAGATCTTCATAAATTAACTCTTGGTAATAAAAAGGCGCGCCTAAGTGATGTCGACAAAAATAATCAACAGGGTGTGCAAAAAATCGGCTCAAGGTTTCTAGATCGAGTTTGGTCTCTGTGGATTCACCAGCAAGGCATCCAGCATGAGTGTGTGGAAGGGGCAGCCCTTGGGTGTGCATCTCACCTGTGTACAAAGCACGCCAGTGCGGATTATAGCTAAATAAGCTATGTTGATCACAAGTATGAGCTGCTTGTAGAAAGTATTGTGGGCTGAACGCTTGTAACGGATGTTCATAAGTGAGGTAATCGAGTAGGCTTTTGTTGTGTTTTGCTAACTCTGGCGGTAATTGCCAACCTTGTTGAATATAATCTCTTAATTGTCCCACCAAAACGGAAGGCATCCGCTCGCTGTTATCTTGAGCATCTCGCCCTAACCAGCTGATATGTAAATGACGACGCGCAGATAACAGGGCTTCTAAAAAAAGATATCTATCATCATCGCGGCGTGCTCTATCACCTGCTTGTGGATACAAGGCCATTAAATCAAAAGCTTGTACTGTGCGTTGCCTTGGATAATCCGCTTCGTTCATACCTAAAAGGCAGACCACTTGGAAAGGGATGGCACGCATGGGCATCAGGGTACAAAAGTTAATCGCACCCCCTAAAAAACGTTGTGCGACACCATCGGTTTGCAGGCTTTGTAACCAGACATGTGCCACTAGCTTAATTGGCAGAGGTTGAGAAAACTCAGCCCGTTGGCAAGTTTCTAACCAAGCATCTAGGGTTTGATGCAAATGTTCTAGTAAAAGAGCCTCGCTACTTTCTTGTGCAAGAAAGAAATCCTCTAACACCTGATGTAAAAAGCTGACCCAAGCTTGGGGTTCGCGTGCTTCTTGTACATGTTGTACATAGCTTAATAAGCGTCGAAACCAAGCATCGAGTAAACCAAGTACAGGGGCATCTAAGCCGCCAATATCTGCATAAGGGTACAAGCCTTGCCAAGGTTGGCTTTGGTCTCCTAAGGCATAACCTAGCCATAAACGTTCCAATGCAAAGGCCCAAGTATTTTGGTTGAATTCGGTTTGTAGACCTAAAGCCTTCCTGTGATGGGCATTGAGCCCCCAGCGTGCACCTGCTTGTTCTAGCCAAGTGCGAATTAAAGGAAGGTCTTTTTCTTGCAAACCGAAGCGGGCACGTATGGCAGGGACTTCTAGTAATTGGAAAAGCTGGCTAAATGTGCACTTATGCTCTTGCAAATTAAGAAGGCTTTCGAGCGCTAAAATAAGATTTTGGTGCTGGGCATGTTGGCGGTCAGCCAAAGCATAAGGTAAATATCTTGGATCTTGAGGATCAACTTGGCCGAAAACAGCCTGAATCGCGGCCACATAAGTGTCCACTTGCGGCATCATGACAATCACATCCTTGGGTTGTAAATCTGGATGTTGTTGAAATAAGGCCAAGAGTTGGTCTTGTAAAATTTCGACTTCTCTATGTTTGGTGTGGGCGCTATGAAAACGAATGGAATGGTCCGTCGCTGCTTGCCAATTTCTAGGTTGTGCTTGAATCTCTTGTAAGCTACGTAGTTCGAGAATGTCTTCTTGAATCACAGCGAGCATAGAATCAGCAGGTGGATAATCAAATAAGTCAATACGCTGGAATAAATGCGCGTAGGCTTCTTTGTGGTCGGCTTCTTCTAATAAGTGGATATAATCACGTCCTTGACGCCCCCAAGCGGCAAGCAGAGGGTGCGCGTGTTGGTGCAGGTCCGCTAAGTTGTGAAAAGAGAACTTACTCGGATGCCGAGGTGCTTTTGATAAAGGTGGTAAGCTTGGTGCTAACGCGACATGATGATGTTCTGCTTGCCGACGCGCTTGTTTATTGAGCTGCCAAACCAAATTTTGGTCACTGATTAAATCACCCCAATAAAAACGACAAGGATTATGTACACAAATAATCACTTGCAGATGTTTGGCCAAGGCTTGCAGAATTTGCACACTCTGCACTGGTAGGGAGGAGATCCCAAAGACCAAAACGCGTCTTGGTAATTTGTTAAGGGGCAGATGGCCTTTAGCTGCTGTTTGTAAAAAAGCTTGATGTAAATGAGCACGATTATTGGTACGTGCATACTTGGGCAAGCTGGCTTGGACTTCTTGCCACAAATAGGCTTGCCACTGGTGTTCTTCTGGCAAGGGGAAGGCTTGCGCCCGCATAGGGTGTTGTAAAATAAAGCGATTTTGTTGCCAATCTTGCAACCAATGGGCACGATATACCTGATATTGATCAAAAAGATCTGCTAAAGATTGCGCAAGTGCATAGCGTGCATTGGCATCTTGGTGGTTGAGCGCTTGTTGTGCTTCGAGTTCAGCAAAGCGAGGGTCTTGACTGAGTTGAGGGAGAAGCTGGAACAAGCGCCAAGTTAAAGGTGCTTTATCCATCGGTGAATGTTTAGGCACTTGACGGTCACCAAGGTAAGCACGATAAACCTGCCAAAAAAAGCGTGCGGGAAGCTGAATATCAACTGCAGCTGCAATCCCGCAAGCTTCATCTTGTGCTAATGCAAGTTTGAGCCACTGTGCAATCCCATTACTTTGAACTAGAAAAACCTCATTTTCTAAAGGTGCGAGCGGGTGTTGACTGATCCACTCAAGTACAAGGTCTCTAAGGGCTTCCATTCGATGGCTATGAAGTACCATAAAACCGGGAGTCAGTGGGGCTGTATTATGACAGGCTTGTGCATACATAAGCAGAAGTTACTCTTGTCCTTAAGGTATGATGATATTTATTACCTATTATTGAGAGAATGCAATTCATGATTTCCCGTAGGCAAAGTGCCAATCTAACGCAACAAGTACCCACTAAGCTAACATCTTTAGTGCAAGCGCCTAAGATGTATGCGCATACCGAGCACTCTTATGTTCCTGTGGTAGAAACTTATTTGCTGAGTTTAAGATCTTTAGCAAGTCGCCATACGATGGCCTCTATTTTAGCTTGGGTAGCGCGTGCTTTAGGCGTTAATCAAGGTCAAAAACCTGCATATGCTTATTTTGATTGGCGTACTCTGGATCGCGAGCATGTGCAGGCATTAGTTGCTTTAAAACGTCAGCAAGGCGCCTCACCCAGCACAATCAATACCTTGCTTGCAGGGATTCGAGGGGTGGCCAAAGAATTACATTTGCGAGGCGAGATAGATAGCCAGCATTGGAGCCGTATTCAAGCGGTGAAACGTGAAACTGGGCAACGTATCAGACCACCTGCTCCCCTAAATCATCAACAAATTCAGCATATTTTAGCAGATTGTCAGCAAGAAATTAGTAGCCGAGGGATTCGTGATGCAGCTATTTTTGCCGTGTTACTTGGGATGGGACTAAGGCGCAATGAACTTGTGCGCTTAACACGCCAAACTTGGGCACAACAGCAACATCAGCGTGCGTATGCGCTGGTTTATGGTAAGGGTGACAAAGAGCGTTGGTTGCCGATTCCTCAAGATGTGCTGTCTTGCGTACAAAGATGGATTGATCAGTGTCGTGGTGATCAGCCAGGCCCATTATTTTGTGCGATTCGTAAAGATGATCACTTATTGAGGGAACATGGGCTAACTGGAGCCGGTGTGCATTATATTTTACGTCAGCGGTTGGCGGCGCATGGGCTTGAGACCAGTGTACATCCGCATGGGCTGCGTAAGTTATATGCAACCCAATTAAGACGTCAAGGTGTTCCTTTAACGAGTATTCAAAAACTCTTGGGACATGCGTCAGTAACAACAACTCAAATGTACGTCTTTGAAGACGAGGAAAAGTTATTACAGGCAGTTGATACGGTAAACTTACCCTTATAGCTGATTCTCCTTATTATTTAGGTAATATAAATAGGTTGTGCATCGAGTTGTTCAATATCTTGTGGATCATGACTGACTAATAGCAAGGTTTTTTTGTGTGTATGGGCATAGGTAGCAACCCATTGACGT
Source organism: Allopseudospirillum japonicum (assembly GCF_900108915.1). Taxonomy (GTDB): domain Bacteria; phylum Pseudomonadota; class Gammaproteobacteria; order Pseudomonadales; family Halomonadaceae; genus Pseudospirillum; species Pseudospirillum japonicum. The sequence continues at coordinate 44,342 of NZ_FNYH01000001.1, read as the reverse complement.
GCATTAGTACGTGTTTGTGGATCAAGTTCACTAAAAGGTTCATCAAGTAATACTAGGGGTTCGGGGCGCATTAAAGTACGCACTAAAGCAACACGTTGTTGTTGGCCACCAGATAATTGGCGTGGATAGGCGGTGAGCCAACGAGCATCACCTCCTAAATGTATCAAAGATGCAAGAATTTGTGTTGGGGGCAGCTTATGTCCAAGCTGAAGATTCTCTGCAATCGTTAAGTGCTCAAATAAATTATTCTGTTGAAACAATAAGCTTACAGGGCGTTTTTCTACTGGTAGTCTATGTAAGGCTTGTTGATGCCAGTAGATTTCTCCTTGAGATGCAGGAAGAAACCCCGCAATAAGATGCAAGAGTGTCGTTTTACCAATACCACTAATGCCTTGTAAAATAGCAATACTGCCCGTATTTATTGAAAAATGATAACTTAATAAGTTCGCCGATTTTTTATACTGAAACTTAAGTTGATTGATTCTTAGCATAGATGCTTACCTCATATTTAGCCTGTAGGTAATGCTCGAGTAAAAATACAAATAAAATACAGATAAACAAGAGAACCCAAGAAGTAATTGCTGCATCTGCTAATTTATAAGTGCTTGCATAGCGATAAATAAGCCAAGGGAGTGTTGGCGAATCACTTTGACCAAAAATTGCAAAAACAGAAACATCACCTAGTGCAAATAAGAAAGTCACTAAAGTACCAATAAACCAATAAGGTGATAGCCATTGAGTGGCGATAGTGAATTTCTTGAAAAAACTGAGTTTAAGCTGTCTTTGTAAATGATTGTAGTGTTGGTGGTATACAATATAGGGTGACCTTACTTGATTGACTAAATATGGTAGGGTTAATAAAGTGTTGATCAGTATAATCCACAGGCTCGGTGTAGTGAACCAGGAAACTTGCTTGCCTAAAAGATAAGCATAAACACCTACAGCAATTACCATTGCAGGAGTAAGGAGCCCAATGCAGGCTAAAAAATAACTAGTGTTTTGCCAAGTGCTAGTAAAAGTAGGTAGAAATAAAGAGGTCATTAAAAACGCTAGCAAGGCTGTGATTCCGGCTAATGTGATTGTATAAACCAGCGGTTCTAAAAGTGACAACCAAGCATAGTTAACTAAATCCGATAGCTCTATTTGCATCAATAAAGCTATTAGCGGAAGCAAAATGATTAAACATAAACCGATATAAAAAATATGTGAGCTAAAAAAAGTAAATCTAGAGACAGGAAAAATCGAAGGTGCCTGATGCTCGCCGGAAGATAACCAAACAAGCTTCCCTAGCTTTAAACTGATTAAAAAAGCAAGCGAAGCGATGCCAAACTGCAGCCAAGATAAGATAAGGGCCTCACCTAAGTTGAAATCATATTTAAGTGCTTGAAAAATAGCCACTTCTAAAGTGCTGCTTTTAGGTCCGCCACCTAAGGTCAACACGACAGCAAAGCTATTAAAACAAAGCAAAAAAATAAGTCCTAATAAGCCAAAAAAGCTGGCACGCATACGTGGCCATTCCAATAAACAAAATAATTGCCATCGGCTAAATTTTAATTGGCGAGCAAGTTGCCAGCTTGTATGATCAATGGCTTGAAAATTAATTGAAAAGATACGTAACGCAAAAGGAAAATTTAGCCAAAGGTGTGCAATTAAAATTCCGGATAAACCATACAATTGCCAATCGGCAGGGAGCCAAGGTTGTAAAATGCCTTGTGCACCAAATAAACTTAATATACCGCTAATAAGTATAAAGCTTGGCAAAATAAAGCTCAATAAGCAAAGGCTTAGAAAAATCTTCCTAAATTTTTTACATTGACCATAGAATAAAATTCTTGCACTTAAATAACCTAAAACAACTGAAGCTAGGCTACTTAAAATGGCTTGTTGGATGGAAAAAGATAAAATATTTATAATATAAGTATCTTGCAGCAAATGCCAGCTGATATCATGGTTAAAATGACTCAAGCCTAAAAATGCCATAAGTAAAATAATGCCTATCGGCAGATAGGCAAACCAAGAAAAATAGCGAGCTAGCATAAAAAACTGTATTCCATGGTAAAATTATTCGCTTGTCATACTACGCCATTGACGAATCCATTGACGCTTGTTATTCTCTACTGTATTTAATTCTGGAAGAAGCGCTTTGGGCATCACGAGTTGGTAAAAAGGCTCTGGTAAATCGATAGTATCCGCAATAACAGGGAACATCCAATTGCTGGTTGCTAGATGTACTTGTATTTGAGGGCGAAGAAGAAATTTTAAAAACATTTGTGCGAGAGTGAAATTCTGAGACTTATTGGTGATTGCAGCAACCTCTATTTGCATAGGATGGCCTTCATCAAAGATAGCTGCTTTATAATTAGATTTTTTTTCTTGTAAAATATGATATAAGGGAGAACTAGTGTAGCTTAATACATAATCAGCCTCACCTTTGAGGAACATAGAATAAGCTTCCCACCACCCAGGTGTAACTGTTACTGTGCGTTGCGCTAATTTTTTCCAAGCAGTACTGACATTTTGATGAAAGACTTGATTCATCCAAATCAAAAGGCCTTGGCCTGGCGTACTTGTCCGTGGATCTTGATAAATAATTTTCGAGTCACTCTCAAGTAATGCCTTCAATGAATGGGGAACTTGAGTCACTTTGGGATTATTCTCATCATAAATAAATGCAAAGTAACCATAATCATAAGGTAAAAAATAAGTATTTTGCCATTGAAGTGTAAGTTTTAACTGATTTTTAAGCTCAAGTTGGTGCTCTCGAATTAAGCCTGTAGCTAAAGCTGCTTGCATTAACCATTGGTCAAGGCCCAGAATGACATCTGCTTGTGTACTACCCGCTTCCATACGTAAGCGGTTGAGTAGAGAAACCCCATCAGAAGCTGTGGAAAACTTCACATCACAATGACAATAGGCTTCAAATTCAGCTTCAAGCTTAGGGCCAGGGCCCCATTCAGACATAAAAGAATCATAAGTATAAACATGTAGTTCTTTTTTTGCTAAAGTCTCGTTAGCACCAACCTGTTGGCTCCAACTCAATAAGGTAATTATTGCGATAAAAAAGGCGTACACAGATTAGGTTCCTCATAAATTAAAAAAGTTATGTTAGCATGTTCAATAATATAAATTTTAGTCAGCAGATTTGTACACAAGTTTACGAAAACTGTCAAAAATATATGCCGCAAATTGAGAAGATACCTGCTAATGCTTGGCAGCCGATGAGAAAAGGAAGCACTAACCAGTTATGGTGCTACCAAGACAAAGTGTTACGTATTAATGCAGATGATAAGTATTTGCTTGGTGTTAATCGCCAACTGGAAAGAGAGTATCTCAATCAATTAAAAAAATTCAAATGGGCACCAAGAATACTTGCTTATGCACCTAAAAGCACCTGTCTACCTGCAGGCGCTTATTTAATGCCTTTATATCAAAAGGCTCGGCAAAATAAAATAAAAACGAGTTTTTTTATTGCCTTGTTAAAAGCCTTGGCGTGTGTAAAGCCAATAGAACCTCAAGAAAAAAACTATTATCAATTATTCGCGGAATACAAAAAATATCTTCCAAGCTATGATTGGCATGAAGTTGATTACTTGATTAATGAATATCACAAACTACCAAAAGTCAATGCTGCAGTAACACACCATGATTTACATCAAGGTAATATTATGTATGATAGCGAGAAGAATTCGCTCATACTACTAGATTTTGAATATTTTAGCTATGCCAATCCTTGGTTTGATTGGGTTGCTGTACATTCTAAATTTAACATAAAAAAAGATGCTATTTTTTTTGCACTTAGATCGGATATCAGGCTTACGCAGAGAGAATTTAATCAAGGCTTAGCGCAAGCTACACTTGTACTAAGCCAATTAGAAAAAGTATGGTACAAAATTTATATGGAAAAAAGATGAATTTGACTAAGATGACTTGAATAAATAATCTTGCGCTGCTTTTTGCGCTGCTGCTAAAGAAGTTTGCGGGCGGCTTATATAGTAACCCTGACCTAAATTAACATGGCACTGATTTGCTTTATCACGGACCTGCGCACTTTCTATAAATTCTCCCACAGTTAAAGCACCTATGCTTTTTGCTAGAGCAACAATAGTGTTTACAAAAGCTTCATCTAAAGGATCTTGAACCATATTAGCAATAAATTCACCTTCAATTTTTACAAAATCTATAGGAAAACGCTTGAGATATTGAAAAGAAGAAAAACCAGAGCCAAAATCATCAATAGCCATTTGGAAGCCAAGTTCCTTCAAATTAGACATGAGTTTTTCCATCATATCTAAACTTTTAACTGTATCTCTTTCTGTAATCTCAAAAACAATTTGCTCAGCAGGAACTTTATATCTTTGTGTAAGCTCTTGTACATAGCGTAGAAAATCACCGCCCATAATTGCTTTTGGTGAGAGATTGATAAAAATAAGTCCTTGGAATTTTTCATTATGTGCAGCACTAAAAGCCTTATCCATAATAATGTAATCCAACATATGGATTTTTCCGATATTTTCAGCAATTTCGATAAACTCTTTTGCTGATAACAGTTGATCATCAGGGAGCTGAATTCTAGATAAAACCTCAACTGCTACGAGTGTACCTGTATTTAAATCAACAATAGGCTGATAAACAGGAACTAAAGTTCTCTGTTCAATAGCCTTGGTGACTAACATGGTTTTATCATTGATATCCTTGAATAAATCTAATAAATCCTCATCTGTCGGTATGCAGACTTGATTTTTTCCACAAGCTTTGGCTTTGTACATAAGGTTATCCACAAACATAAAAAGATCGCGTGAGCTTTGCGCATGTTCTGGATAGCTTCCTACACCAATCGAAGCATTAATCTTAATGATTTCATTGGTTTCATTAATTTTGAAATTAATTGAATGAATGACATCCTGCAAATTATGAGCAAGTGTGCTTGCATCGGCTAGTTCGGTTTCTGGCAATACAAGGACAAACTCATCTCCTCCATAGCGGGCAGCTAAATCACCTGGCCTAATATTGGATTGTACTTTACTTGAAAAGAGTTTGAGGACTTCATCTCCTACAGAGTGTCCAAAACTATCGTTAATGGTTTTAAAGTTATCAAGATCAATGAGAATTAAACTTGTTGGATATTGATGACGTTGTGCACGATCTAGATCGTAGTTAAGTAGCTCCCAAAAAATCCTTTGGTTATAAAGGTCAGTTAAAGGATCACGTGTAGCATAATACTCTAAATCTTTAGTATATTTATAGATGGCTTTTATCGAGCCAACAACGTTAAGTAAGGTTGATAAAGTACTTTCTAACACGAGTACTTTAGTTTGATCCTTAACGATATCTGCATGTACTCCAATACCAACAATACCGCCTATCTTTGGTGTATCCATCAGTAAAGATTTGCATTGCAATTCTAACTGGTCTCTTTCTAAAATAACTTTGAGAGGTTGGCGATCAGCAATGTTATGATGGATCTCTATGTTTATAACTTGAAATAAGGAGTCTTCTTTAAGTTTAGCTTTGATTACTTCTTCCATGGCAAGACGTGTTTTCTTGTCAGGGATATTAAGCCAGAAAACATCTAAAGAAAATTGTTCGTCATCAATTTTAAATAATGTAAACATGGTATACACATTAATTACTTGATTGATATCTCGCATCAAGGTATTAACATACTCTCGCCAGTCCCTAACAACGTCTGAAGTTATGACAAATTTTTCTAGCAGTTTAATCTCAAATTCTAATAGATTCTTATCAACAGCAATGGAGTTAAGTTTTTTCCCCAGTGACTGAACTTGGGTAAATATTTGAGTTAACTCGCTAAAGCCTAAAGATTTTTTTGTATGATTTTGATATAGATCTTGAATGTCATCCAGCTTTTCAATACTTTGAATTCCTTTTGTAAGTACGTTAATAGATGCATTGACTTTTTTCAGGATTTGCCGGATTGCAAATAAAGCAAGGATAATAGGTAAAGGAGAAATGATAATTAACCACTCAACTAAGTAACCATAAGCAGACTTTAGTTGATTTTGATTGTTCATTTTAACCTCAACTAACCCTAAAATGTCATTTAGGGTGGCATTGGTATGACACTGCAAGCAAGCTTCAGAAGCAATTAAAGGATAAGTATAACGACTAACGAAATCCTCATTAGTAAACTGTGGTATCTTTTGATTGAATGTATTCAGATGTTGTGCATCAAATGCAGGTTGGTTTAATGTACCAAAAAGCTCAGAAACAAGGTGGCCACGAAAAATATTAATATTTAGGGTTTCACCTGAAGAATCTTTTTCGATACCATGAATGAAGTCCTCAAGTTGTTGGCGTGTCCAGCCTTGACTCATGACTTGATACATAGCATTAAAAGTACTTTTAGCAATAATATCTGAGTTGATTTTTGCAGAATGTAGCACTGACGTTTGATAAGCGCGTTCTGCTGCCCACAGGATAGCAATGAAGCCTAAAAATGAGAAAAATAATGTTCTACTTAGTAGGAAAGATTTTAAGCTCTGGTTCAGCATGGCTTGTACCAAAATAAGATTTTAAGATATAATTATATAAAATATCATCATATCTTTTTAGATTGATTTCAGCAAGAAAAAGTTGTTTATTTTTGAATAAAATTTGCGATAAGTCAGGAGATAAAGAATGCGAACCATGTTCAAAATACTGATTACTTTAGTGTTAACATTTCACTTAAGCTCATGCGCGCTAGTGAGCTTAACTGCTACAGTAGCAGAAGCTGCAGTAGATATTGTGACATTACCTATAGATGCTGCAAAATGGGCGCTGAGTGATGATGAAGACGAAGAAGAAAAGGATTAATTAAAAATAAAAGGATAAAAAATTATCGCAAGGCTATTTATCAGAAAAAGTAAAATAATAAAAGGTAAATTTTTTCGTGGTAATGCAAGGATAGGAATCTGATATCTGGCTTGGAATACTAAATGAGCTCCTGAAAAGGGAGAGCTTAGTATTCCTAATACCCAACCCATTAAAAATGTATTTGCTAATAAATTCGCATCAAGAGGCAGCTCCAGTAGAAGAGAGCCAAAAATGGCGATACTTGTAACTGGGTGGATGCCTACAGCACCAAATATGAGAATGGCAGCCAAGATTAAAATGTAAGTAACTTCTTGTGGTCCTGAAAATAAAATAAAGCTAAACTCTAGAGATTTCAAATAAACTGAAACTCCCGCTGCGAAGGCGCCTGAACATAAAAATAAAGCAATTTCGCCTCTGCTATTGGTTAAATTTTGGCTCAAATGTTCACGATAACTCTTTTGAGCTGCAGCACTACTTTTTAATAAAGCTAAAAAAATGAAGGGTAAAACTAGTGAGGATAAAGAAATAATAGTTAAAATAGAGAGGTCTGGCAGAATGTAGGACAGAGTGAGTACTAAAACAGCAAGCGTCGTCGGAATGTACAATAAAGTAATCTGTAATGGATACCCTTCTGTATTTTGGTTAAGAGGATCTCTGACAATAAAAAAACTAGTAATTAAAAGCCCTAGGAAAGCAATTGGCAAGCCGAATATTATTACCGATAGCATATCTGCATGTGGTGCATATGTAAGTGCTACACCCATTGATGCAAATAAAGGTGACCAGTATGCAGCTAAGGTAAAACCTCGTGTTAAGGTAGCAGCTTGCAAAATATTTATTTTTCCATCTCGGTTTTTTAGATAGTCTCCCATGATAATTAAGGATGAAAAGTTAATCATGGCACCAATAAAGTGTATACCAAATAATGTGGAAATGAGCTTACTTTTAGGTCTTTTTGTTTGGTTTGCTTGGAAAATATTGGAGCTAAGCTTTAAGAAGCTGACACATATTAGCATACAAATGATCGCTTGGTTTTTTGTGATCTGTATAAGATCGATACTTTTTTCAGTGTAAAAGAAAAGCAAAATACCAATTGCAAGCATTGCAAGTGATTGATTTTTTTGAAGTGAAGTGAGTCGAGGTATGGAAAATAGAAAGCTAATCCAAAGAGCTAAATTACTAACAATATCTAAAAAATAGTAATAGTTAGCCCCTTGATGTTTCGTAAGCAATGTTGCCTTCACTAGAAAAGTCATTAGGAAAACTAAGATTCCAAATCTAGTGATTTTTTCAAAATAAATTAAGTAAACGTCTTTTGATAACATAAAATAATGAGATTAAGGTGTGATGATTAATAAATTTGATTTTCCCAATGCCACAATAGATCACTGGCCTGATACTTGGGAAGAAAACTGGCATATTCTACAGTATTCTCTAATGAAAACCCAAAAAAAAATGGGTAAGTCAGACTTGTTCTTTCAACGTGCTAACTTAATTAAAATAATCTTACAAAAGGGGGAGTTTTCACGTTTGCAGCCTTTGTTAAGAGATAGATTAACAGTGAGGGTTATGACCGAGCTCTGGTTGCATGATGATGCCTTTCGTAAGCTTACACTAAAAGTAAGAATATTGAAGCTTGTTTTTATGCGCCACGCCAAATTAACAAGAATTAGTTTGCTCAATTTAAGTGAGTTTTATTTTAAATTTTATAAAGATCAAAAATATTTAGCAGAAGCTAAAGAAATTAACTTTATGGTGCAAGAATTCTTGGTTGAGCAGTATCAAAAAATAAACCTAAATACACAAGATAAAGCAATAAAGTTCATTTGCGAACATCAAGAGTTATTTTTTTCAAAAGATGCAGTGGAAAATTTTGCTAATTTTTTAGTCAAGCATAAGATTAGTTTATCAGAAATTTGTCAAGTGCATGATTTGGAATGGGTAATACAAGGAAATTTTGGTGCTTTAATTCTAGCTAGATATTATCTGGAAAAATTTTTAGAAGTACCTGCGCATCAAGCACATCCAATACTAAATGAGTTATCCAAAAAGGAATGCTACCAGCTAGTATTAGATGAGAAAACGCATACCTTAGTGGGGCATGAAATTATAAAAAACATTTTGGATAGAGCAGATCCAACAATTTGGGGAGATGACCCTTGGTTAAGCACCTTACTTACTATTGCGGGTGATCCTAGAGCGAATGAAGAAGATAAGCATAGACGCACTTGGTGGAACCCTCTAGGAAATTATTACCTTAATAAAGCATATGCTTGGTTATGCTATGAAGACTTACAGATTTTTATTAAAGTTTTGGCTACTTATAGTGAACAACAGGGAGCAGATTTAGCACGCTTGTTTCCCGCAAGGAGCCAGTTTTTAATTGGGATTTTTGCAAGTGGCAAAGTAAGAAATACACGATTATTTTTAGGGAGGAAGCTTCAGGTTCAGTTAGAAAAAATGCTAGGTCACAAGCTAGAAATTGCTTTCACACCTTTAACTGAAGAGATGCAAGATCAAGCCGTCATTTATTTGAAATGTAATGAGTTTTGTTTAATTGAAGGTTCACATTCATTTAGAGTTTGGTTGTACTTGGATGAGCCTTATCCAGAATTGCTTGAGCGTCCATTAGAACAAGAGGTGAGTTATCAAGAATTAACACAAAGTATGCCCCATAATTATGAAGAAATATATAAGCGTCAACTACCTTATAAAGCTTTAACGCATCATCCTCATTTAGTTTGGCAAGCTAAAATTATCAGCTTTTTAGCAGAAAATGGTATTGAATTGCAGCCAGAGCTTTTATTTTGTGAACAAGATTATCAAGCATATTTGCAAAAATTCGTGGTGCCTAAAGTAGCAACTAAGAAACCAAGTTACCGTGCAAAGCGGCAAGTGAGTCCTGTACGTACCTTGCGTCCACGACGTTGAAAATCTTAACAGAAGAAGGATTTTAGGTGTATTCTTGACGAAATTAAGCATTTCATACGAAAGATTTTGTGATAAATTTTGTCGAGATAAGTCACAACATGTGACCTAAGCTGAGTTCAAGGGAGATAAGACCACTATGATGCAGCGTGATACCTTGGTAGCAATAGGTGGCAAGTATTGGAGAGACAACCAAGAGAGCTTGTATTTCGAAGGATTACATCAGCTTGAAAAACTAAATTTTCAAGTCGTGTATGACAGTGCAGGCAGTGTAAATGAGGCGATTTTAAATGGTGAGGTAATTCCAAAGCAGGAAGCACGGCGTTTGCTCAGCGAGCTCAGTCGCGCTTATATTTGGTATCATTTCGAAAATGATGAGTTTACTTATGAGGGACTGGATGAGGCAATTGCTCAGCAGATTATTAAGCGTCTAAGACAACAAGCAGCAGCAATGGAAGATGTGCTGAAAAAATTCAATTTTTGGCTGGAAAAAAGATTACAAATATTAACAGAAGGATCTAAAAAGAAAGGCGCTTCGCCAAAAGAGCTGGCAGATATTGAACGAATGCAAAACCGAATGCTGGCATTAGCGAAAGAAAAAAATGTGAAATGGTTAATGGAGTTTAGTAAAGAAAATCCTAAAGTAAGGCGTGAAAAAATGATGCAAGCCTTATATCAAGAAGCAAAACGCACACTCTGATGATGTAATGGAAAATTTTTTACCTCTGCATCCTCATTATTTTGGGGATGCCCGCCTGTGTAAGATTATACAAAAATTAAAACTATTTATTGATAAAAAAAAAGAAAAAAATACTAGAATACATCGATAATCTATCCGCATTTCTGTAGCTTTTCCGGTAGTATGGCCTCTTTGTTTTAAAGTGATTTGCAAAGAGGAGACACTTGTTTTATGTCTGAGATAAAGCAACATCCACAGTGGTCGTCGCGTTTTGCCTTTATTTTAGCTGCAACTGGTTCTGCCGTTGGTTTGGGTAATATATGGAAGTTTCCGTATATTACGGGTGAGAATGGTGGTGGCGCCTTTGTACTGGTTTATCTTGCATGTATCGCTTTGATAGGTTTACCAGTAATGATTGCAGAAGTCATGCTAGGTCGGCGTGGGCGCCAAAATCCCATGAGTAGTATGCAAACTTTGGCCCAACAAGAAGGCCGTTCTTCTGCTTGGTCTCTTATTGGGTCCGTTGGAATTGTAACTGCTTTTATTATTTTATCTTTTTATTCTGTAATAGGTGGATGGGCACTAAGTTATATTGTAGAAGGGGCTAGTAGCCAATTCGTTAATGCAGACACAGAGACAGTCGGTAACTTATTTTCAAACTTATTATCAAGCCCACTACAATTAATTCTATGGCATAGTGTCTTTATGTTGATTGTTGTAAGCATTGTGGGAAAAGGAATTAAATCGGGTATGGAAAAATCTATTAATTTACTTATGCCGTTACTTTTTATTTTGTTATTAATTCTAGTTGGTTATGCTTGGGCCCAAGGTGAGTTTTCTCAAGGAGTTAGCTTTTTATTTGCACCAGATTTTAGTAAGCTTACTACAGAAGGAGTTTTAGCAGCGATGGGACATGCCTTTTTCACGTTAAGTATTGGCATGGGGGTTATGATGGCATATGGATCTTATTTGCCTGATTCAGTCTCTATCGCTAAAACAGCAATGACCATTAGCATTTTAGATACCTTGGTTGCCTTATTAGCAGGTCTGGCTATTTTTCCACTGGTTTTTGCTAATGGACTAGAACCCAGTGCTGGGCCCGGATTAATTTTCCAGACACTACCTTTAGCCTTTGGACAAATGAGTGGTGGTGTATTGTTTGCAACCTTATTTTTTGCTTTGCTTTCTATTGCAGCAATTACTTCAGGTATTTCTGTACTTGAACCCGTTGTAGAACTTATGGAAGAGAAATTATCGATTCAAAGACAACTTGGGGCTTGGATTTCTGGAGGATTAATTTGGTTTTTAGGGCTAGCAACTGTATTTTCTTTTAATGCTTGGTCATCTTGGTATCCTTTAGATTTTATTCCTTGGTTCCAAGAAAAAACGCCTTTTGATATTTTTGATTTTCTGGTAACAAACTTGTTGATGCCTTTAGGTGGATTAGCGATTGTAATTTTTGCGGGTTGGAAAATGAATCAAGCTAAATTACAACAGGAGTTAGAGCTAGGTACACTGTGGCCTGCTTTTTATTCTGGGTTGCGTTATATTACACCTGTAGGGATCCTTATTGTATTTATTTACAATCTTTTGTAGCAATTGATCAGGGAGAGGTGATTGCCTCTCCCTTGAAATCATTTGGTTACAGGAAGTTTTAAAATGCACTGGGTACCTTGATGAATTGAACTGTAGACGTCAATAAATCCATCATGGCCTTTAATAAAATTTAAAACCGCCATCATACCTAATCCAGTACCTTTATCTGCTGGTTTAGTGGAAAAGAAAGGATCAAATAAACGTTGGCGAACCTCTTCTGGCATGCCGCATCCATTATCTTGGATAAGAATTTCCACATACTGTTCTAATTTTGTGTGTCCTCGTACTAGCTTGGTCTTAATCTTGCATTGAGGTTGCTCTGTATCGGCGAGAGCATCACGTGCATTCTTAAGTAAGTTGACTAGAGCTTGTAAGAAATATCCAGTATCGACTTGTACCCACAGAGGTGTAGAGGTTAATTCAATTTCAAGCTGAATATTACGACCCAAAATGCTATGAAAGATAGGAATTTCTTGCTTAATAAAAGCATTGATCTCTTTAGAAGTTTTTTGTAAGTCTAAAGTGCTTTGTCCTTTACGTAAATGATGCAATAAGGTTTCTGCACGTTGTGCCGCAACAAGTGTTTGTTCCAAGTTAGCATAAATAGGAGAATCTTCTGCAGTTAAAGCAAGGTTAACTTCTGTCAATCCGGTAACAGATCCTAATAAATTATTAAACTCATGGTTTAATCCGGCTATCAGTGTATAAGCTGCTTCTAAGCGTCCAACACGCTGAGCTTGCTCTTCTAAAGCAACTTGATCACTTAAATCCATGCCTAAGGAGACATAACCGCTAATATCTCCTTGGCGATTACGGAGTGCTTGCACTGTACGTAGTTCAGTCCACACACCTCCTTTTTTGCGTTGATTAATTAACTGTCCAATCCAGACATAGCCATGTTGTAAATGGAAATTTAATTCATCAAAAGTACCAGATAAGTTATGGTCAGAGCGCCATATACTAGGACGTAACCCTTGGACTTCATCAAGTGTATAGCCGGATACTTCTTCTAAAGCATGATTCAAATATAAGATATTGTGTTCCTTATCAGTAACTAAGACAAGGGCTTTAGAATGCTCAAAAGAAGACATATCAAAACCCATAACTTGGTCTAAATTTTGCTCTAAAACACTTTGTAATGTGTTTCGGATAAGGTTACGTTCTTGCTCAATGCTTAAGTCAACTAAGGTAATTAAAATATGTGTGTCTAAATGGTATTCAGTAGGTAATAAGCAGGTATTTGCTTGCACACGCACTTCTGTGTTATTGACTAGAGCCTGTAATTGTTGGCTGAGGACACTTTGTTGCTCATCTAGATGGTGTAAGCTTTCAGAAAGCCAAGGTTGGCTATCTGTGGCAAAAAGTCGATAGATAGAATATTGTACTAAATTTTTCGGATAACTAAGATTAAAAAAATGACAGGCTTGAGTGTTAGCCTGTTTGATTAAACCTTCTTGATTAACGACAAGTGCAGGTATAGGTAAATTTTCAAAAAGTGCTAAATATTTCCGGTGTTCAGTTTCTAAAGCGATTTGGGTTTTTCTTAACTCATGGTTTTGGATTTCAAGTTCAGCTTGATAAATTTGTAGCTCTTGAATTAATGACTCCATTTTCTCTTTGTCAGCTTGCTGAAAATCAGCAAGTTCAAGTTCCCCTTTAATCAAGGCTTCTTGTGCACGGCTGCGTAGTTCATCTAAACGTTTTTTAGGTAAGTCGTTCATATTATATCACTGAGAATTAATTAAAATCTTGATAACTGACTAAAAAACCATATTCGTGTTGACCTTCGATAGGAATAAGACGAATAATTGACTGAGAGATTTGTGATTGCTTATGGAAACTTGCTATTTTCCTACACATGATATCTTGAATGCCTTGATAAATTGCTTGGCTCTCTTCATTTAGATCTTGTTTATAGATCTCAAGAAAGTTGTAATCAAGAGGTGCATAAGGCATTTTTGTGTTCACTTGGGATGGTATGTTTTCTTGCCAAGCCTGATTCATTAAGCTAATACGACCATCATGCTCCAGTACTGCGATGCGTTCAGGTAGTGCATTAATAACAGATTGTAATTTTCTAGTATTTTGAAATGCTGTTATATCTACAAAAGTTGCAACAGCACCTTTAGTGTTACAAGCAGCAACCTTATAAGGGAGTAGTCTTAAAAGAAATAAATGACCATCTTCTGAAGAAACTTCTTTCTCAACCATGCGTTCTGTGCTTAAAGTAAATTTAAAATCATCAATAAGATTTTGGGTATTTAATCGGTGAGAAATATCATCAAGGGGTCGCCCAATATCCATTTCGCGTAACTTAAAGATATTTTTTGCATCTGGTGTAAATCGAGTGAGATACAAGCTTTCATCAACAAACAAAGTTGCAATACCACTTGCTCTTGCCATACTCTCAAGCTCTGCATTTAGCTGATTAAGTAATAAAACTTTTTCCTGGTATTCGGCATTGACTGTATTAAGTTCTTCATTAACAGACTGCAGTTCTTCATTGGCAGATTGTAATTCTTCATTAGAAGATAGAAGTTCTTCATTAGTTGCTTGCAGCTCTTCATTCGATGTCTCGAGATCTTCTATACTTGATTGCAGGTTTTTGCGTGTAATTGAAAGTTCTTGCTCTAACAATTCTATGTGTGTTTGTGCCTCTTGTTGAATACTGCTTAATGGAAAGTTAAATTTCTGCTCACTCGTATCTTCCTTTAAGTAAGGTGCTATTTCAAAGCAAACCAGTGTATAAGCCTGTGAATCCTCTATTAAAGGATAAACACTAATTCTCAGTATTTGTTGTTGCTGGTTTTTTAAGCTTACGGATAAAGTGTCAGAAGAAAAATTAATTTTTTCTTTCTGACTTTTATAAATTAAAACACGAATGACAGAAATTAGATTCTCCGGAAGAATTTTATTTAGCTCCATACTCGGAGCACCAGAACGTAAACTAAGAAAAGGGCTAATATTACCAAAAAGATGAATCGCTTCTAATTTTTTGTTAAAAAGAAGAGCTGGTGGTGTGTAATGGTCAAGTAAGATATTACCTGCTTTCTCAGTTGCCCAGATATCTAAATCTTGTTGGTTTGTCGTATGTGCTGTATGGGTTGAAGTATTTGTATGATAGCTGCCTAGGTTTCTTTGGTACTTTGAGCGTCTAATAGAATCTTCGTTAATATTTTTATTAGTTTCGTAAGGATGTCGCTGGAAAATTTTACACTTATCACTCACTGCTGTTAAGCTAAGTCCAGCATCATTGATGGACTCACTAGAGCCTAGAAATAAGAACCCTTTAGGCTTAATTGCGTACTCTAATCTATGTAAAGCACGTTTTTGTGCATTAGGTTTAAAATAAATAAGTGTATTTCGGCATGTCACTAAATCCATGCGAGTGAATGGAGGGTCAGTTAATAAATTGTGTCGAGCAAAGACAATAGTCTGCCTTAACTCTGGTTTCACAAGATAACCCTTATCTGTTCTATTAAAGAATGTTTGTAGTCTTTCGCTGGACAGTTCATTCGTGATGGCTTCTGGATATTCGCCATTCGAAGCACTTTCAATATTTTTCTGATTAACGTCAGTAGCAAATATTTTGATATTCCGCCAACTTTCTAGTGCTTCGAAAGCTTCAAGAAACAAAATAGCTATTGAATAGGCTTCTTCACCGCGTGAAATACCAGCACACCAAATACGTATTTCTTGATTTTGTGGTGTTTGACTGACAATAGGCCAAATGACTTTATGTTTCAATTCATCAAAAGCATCGGGATCACGAAAAAAGCTAGTGACTGAAATCAAAAGCTCACGTCTGAGTTGTGCTAATTCAGATCGATTAACTTGTAAATAACTTAGATATTCATCTAAAGTAGAGGACTGTACTAGTTGCATGCGTCTTTCTAAGCGCCGTAATACAGTGGCAGGTTTATAATCATGAAAATCTATACCACCTGCTTGTAATAGAAGTTGGAAAATAAACTCTAGGCTTTCTTCATCTGTTTGTTGATTGATTTTTTGCAAAATAATTCCAGAGGATTTATGGTCATGTGTACGATTTAGATAATGATTTAAACGTTCGGCAAGTTGTTTAACTGGTGCGACTTCATCCACTAAAGACGTGGCAATTAGACTTGTAGGCATACCATTAAATTTTGCTTCATCTGGATGCTGAGCAAGCAGAAAGCCACCATGGGCATTAATTGCTACAGCACCTCGAGTACCATCAGATCCTGTGCCAGATAGAATAATACCTAAAGCACGTGCGCCATAAATCTCAGCAATAGAGTTAAAGAAAATATCGATAGGTAATACTAGGGTATGAAGTGCTTTTTCTTTTACAATAAATCCAAGTTGGTTTATTGTAAGTATTTTGCCAGCTGGAATTAGATAAATATGATTGGCTTTAATTGGCATCCCATGAGAGGCTGTTTTGATTGGCATGTTGGTGTGTCTTGCTAATAAGTCTGCCATCATACTTTTGTGATCAGGTGATAAGTGTTGAATGACGACAAAAGCGGCACCTGAGTGGGCTGGGCAATACTGAAAAAATTTCTCTAATGCTTCTAATCCACCTGCAGATGCGCCTATTGCGACGAGGTAGCCTGAAAAAACTGCAGATGAATCCATGTGAAAAGCCTCAAAATGAAAGTTAAAATCTAAACCATGTTTTGCAAAATGACAAAAATTGACGTTGGGCTTTTTATTTTACAAAAAGGTACGAAAAAAAGTGGTTTTAAGATGACAAGGCTATCAAGCTTGATAGCTGCAGATACTCAAGAGCAGGCAAAAAGGAGAAAGCCAATGCACGCTAAAAAAATAATAGCTACTCACCTTTGCATTATATTGGGTTTATCATTTGTAAAGCAAGGATATGCACAAAACTGTGATGATTTGCAGGCAGCGCGTGTAGCTAATGAAAAAGCACTCAGTTTTTTTCAAGATGCAGAGGTAATTCGTAGAGCTAAAATTCTTAAATATCATCATCTTTCTAATAAAAGAGAAGTTGCCTCTTACGTCAAGACAAAAGATAATAAAAAGTATACAGTGTTTACTCTTGTCAATATGCAATGTAATACTAGATTTATTAAGGCAACTCGCTAATAATCATAGCTAAACCTTTAAAGCTCCCTTCACTCTGATATGGGATGAAATGAATATCAAATTTTTGTTGATGAAGTAGTAAGTTAGTCGTTGAGTGATGGCCATTAAGTGCAAGTTTAATCTCATCTTGGCAAGCGTATAGATCTTTGCATACTTGATAAAGATGAGTGCCTTCTGTAAGCGTATGCGCAAATAATTTTTTAGCTGATGTATTATAGTTTTGGCAGTAGAGATTGGTATCGACATAAATAATACTAGCTGGTAATTTGCTAATGACTTCGTCAAACAACGCCTTTTGTTCTTGAAGAAAAATTAGATCTTTCTTATGTTGAGTTATGTCAGATATCTGCACAATAAAGTAACGAATTCCTGTATTCTGATTTGCGATATTGACAAAAGACGTTAGGCCCCAAACAAGGTGGCCTGCTTTATGATAATAACGCTTCTCTGTGGTATACTGATTAATTCTTTGATTTAAAAAAGCTCGTTTAGAGCGCAAATCTTGATCTTGTAATAAGTCTTCAGCATAAGTTAAGGATTCCAAAGTTTGTTTAAGTAAATTTTCCTCATTGAATCCGAAAAAATCACACAAGGCTTGATTTACACGCAGAAATCTACCTTCTAGATTAACAATTCCCATACCAACAGCAGCACAGTCAAAAGTAGCTTGCAAAGTTGCTTCGGCTTCTTCTTTTTTTAGCTGAGATTCTTTAATTAAACTAATATCTTCGTTAATGCCTACTAGACTGAGAAGATTACCATTAGTTGAAAATAGGCAGTTAGCTGCAACGCGGATATGGTGAGTTTCCTTATTTTTATTGATGATTCTGAATTGGGATTGAAACCCACGTTTTTTTATTAAAGCTTCTTCTATTAAATTTTCTATCCGAGATACATCATCAGGGTGAACATATCGACGCCAAGTATCATAATGACCAGTAAATTCCTGTTCGCTGCTGCCATAAATTTGGTGCATTTTTTCATCCCAGCTAAGTGTACCTTCTTTTAAATTTAATTCCCAAGCTCCCAAGTTAGCTGCAGATGTCGCCGTTTTTAGTCTTGTGTTTTGATGTATTAGGTTTTGGTAGAATTGCTTAATTAGCAGATCTTGTTTCTTTCTATTTTTTTGAAAATAGAATAAAATTGCTGCTGAGAAAATTAAGGTAGTAATGAATACACTAATAAGCTGTAAGCTGGTTTTATACCAAGAAGATAGGATTTTACTTTTAGGCTGTAGGAGCTGAATACTATAGTTATTCTCTAGCCATTGCAGTTTGATGTCAAAAGTACTAGATATAAGATCATTATGCGAAAGCACTTTAAAGTCTTGAGTATCTCGGTTCTCATTTTGAGAAGAAATAAGATGATTAGGATAAGTTGAGAAAATTTCTGCACCAGAGGAATGCTTGAATTGAAATAAAATATCTTTGGTTTTTAAGAATTCAATTGTATTTTTATAAAAATATAAAGGGTCTAATGTGGCGACGATCACATAAGAAAAATGATTGTCTTTACCTAAAGCAATAGAAATCGTTGATGTGTAAATATCTAATATTGTTTTAAAAGGAGTCGATAAATAAAATTCTTGTCTATTTTCTTCGAATAAAGTTTTGGCATATTTAAAGTAATCTCTATAGTCAAATTTTTTCCCTAGAAGGAATAATCGACTGCTAGCGACCACTTCGCCTTGTGCATTCATTAGCGACAGAGTGCGAATACTTGGGACACTTGAGTTAATAAGTTCAAAATTTTTCTGTAACTCTTGTGGGTTGAAATATTTGATATCTTTTCTGATATTTAGAATAATTTTTCTAATCGCTTCAAACTCTTGGCTAACTTGCAGACCTAAATACTCGATATCAGTATCTAATGAATTTTGAGCCTGTTGTATACTGACTTGGTAATTTTTATGTAGGTATGAGAAAGTAAGAATACCGATGAGGAGCCAAAACAAGGAAAGTGCTCTAAATTGAGCGTAGTAGACCTTGGGCGAGGTAATGTGGTAAGAGGGTATTGTTTGATTAATCATTTAAATTTTTTTATTTCGAATGTTTGCCTCGAGTATAAGCGAATAAATGAAAATTAAGCAAGCGTTTCAGATGATAAAACGCCTCTCAAAGAGAGGCGCTCATATTAGATTAGGTAAAGTCTTCAGCTTTAAGCCCTAGCTCTTTAACGATACGTTCCAGTACACGTTGTTCGTTAGGATCAATCGTATTATCAGCAGAGGCAATGGCTGCCGCCATACGCACAACCATCCGTGCTTGTGCTTCATTACCTTTCACTTTGCCTAGAGACTCAAGAATTTTATTTTCACCAATATCCATATCTAGGCTGAGAGTATCAACATACTCTTTCCAGACGGTTAATACTTCACTAGTAGAAAATAGTTTTAGTGCCTCATGATTCTCTAGAAAACGAATCATTTTGGTTTTTTCTTCTGCGCTAATACTACCATCAGCTAAAGAAATCCAAGCGCTTGCTGCTAGAGTTGCATGAAGGAATTCTTTGCTACGATATTTGGTAAAATCTTGGCTCAGCTCAGTGAAAGTTTCTTTGGTTTTATTCACTAAATTATCAAAAAAGCTCATTATTAACTCCTAAACACTGATTTTAAGATTGACGCCTATAGGTATAAATGCCTAGACCTAGCGCAATAATACCCGTTACTAAATACTGCCAAGCTTCGCCTTCTTGCTGAAGACGCGCTTGTGTTGCAAGTTCTGGATCTAGAACAAGTTCTATGCCCCAATACATAAGGGGTAAAGCAATAATAATCAAGGCTAAGGCAAGAATTTTTTGCATACTGAGTGCTCAAATCTCTTTGGATGTGTACCATTGGTACAATAGACAGTCTAATGGGTTAAAAGTTGCGCTAAAGGCATTTGTAGTTTGGCTTGGTTGTCTGTTTGGATTTCTTGTGCAAGGTGCAGAAAGTGTATTTCTGGGTAGTTTTGTTGATAAAATTGCAAATTTTTAGGTAAGGCCCAAGGCATTTTCTGTACAAATTGCCATGCGGGTATTTGATGCAAATCTTGTGCAGGAAACCAGCGTTCTTTTTCATCGTGTAAAATCCAATTTTGATGTTGCATCCAAGTCAAAATGTCACGCCATTGAGTTCGAGTTGCACAAGGAATGTTTCGTGTTAAAGTCTGACTATCAATCAATTGACCTTTTTGATAGGCGTCAAATACTTGATGGAGCACTTTGAATGCTAAAATACTTGATGCAATTTCTTTTTCTGTATCTAGATATTCTTGACTGTCTAATAAAGCAACACAAACGGCACCAGCAAGGACAAGAATCCAAGAAATATAAATCCATAATAAGAAAATAGGGACAGTAGCAAAAGCGCCATAAATTAGTTGGTATGAAGGGAAAGCTTTAATATAAAGACTAAAAGCAAATTTAGCTGTTTCAAAGAAAAAAGCTGTCAGAAAACCACCAATCAAAGCATTGGATTTACTAACATGGCAATTTGGAATAAATAAATATAAAATAAAAAATGCAAAAGTGCTTAAAGTGAGGACAAGAATTTTTAGGCTAACAAAGGTAAATCCTGGAATATCAGCTGCTTTAGAAATAAAAGGTAAAGAGGTAATATAGGAGCTTAAACCAAAGCCTATCGCAAGTAATATGGGGCCTATAGAAAGAAGTGCCCAATAAATAATCAGAGAAGTCAGCCCTTTGCGTGCACGCGGTGCTTTCCATATTTCGTTGAAGGAAGCTTCAATATTACGGATCATCAAAACTGCGGTGATAAAAAGAAAAGTGACCCCAATCGCTGTTAATTGGCGTGCTTGCTCAGAAAAACTGGCTAAATAATTCTGTACTGCTTGACTACTAGTAGGAACAAAATGTGTAAATAAAAAGCTTTGAATTGATGCGCTGACTTCTTGAAAACTAGGAATAGCTGCTAAAATGGCGTAAGTAACTGTCATTAAGGGGACAACAGCGAACAAAGTGGTATAAGTGAGTGCAGCTGCACTGCGCAAACAGTCATCATCTATAAAGTGTTTCACAAGATAACGCAGCAGGCGTATCCCTTTGTATTCTTGTAGTTGGCGCATTAACATAATGGGTTTCCAGCGAAAAAATAAAGGCTTATAGAGTCACCCTAACCGATTTACTGATCACTTCCAAGCTGAAGGCGTGCTGATTACTATGAATATTCCTGATTTACCTTACGTTTTGATTTTATATTATTCGCGCCATGGCGCAACGGCTGCTATGGCTAAATACCTTGCTCAAGGCGTTGCGAAGGTGGCAGGTATAGAAGCAAGATTACGTACAGTGCCAGAAATCGGTGTGCCTTTATCAGATTATCCTGCAGAGGGGCCACCTTATGCGAGCGTGCACGATCTGCAACATTGTGCGGGTCTGATTTTGGGTTCGCCAACGCGTTTTGGTGCTATGGCAGCGCCTTTAAAGGCTTTTTTAGAAACGACAAGTCAACTTTGGATGCAGGGTGCGCTTATTGGTAAGCCTGCAAGTGTTTTTACCTCTACTGCGAGTTTGCATGGAGGACAAGAAAGTACTTTGTTATCTATGATGTTGCCTTTATTGCACCAAGGTATGGTGATACAAGGTATCCCCTATAGTCAAACTCAGTTACTGAAAACGCAAAGTGGTGGGACGCCTTATGGTGCAAGTCATCTTGCAGGTGAAGACGGATACTTGCCTGTGACTGCAGCAGAAGAAGCTATTTGTCTCACACAAGGCGAAAGAATGGCTCAGTTGGCTTTGCGCCTATGTCGCTAATTTTTTACATCAATCAAAAGGTCTTCGTTTGAAAAAAGCACTGAATCAGTTAGAAGCGCGTCACGGGCTAGACTACCTTGCCGATTTAAGTCGCCGCCTGGTTGTGACTAGTTATGCCGCTTTAGTTCTGTTACTGACATTAAGTATCTTATGGTGGTACCCCCCAGCAGAAGGGGCGCGCTGGTGGGTTATTTTGGCAATTCAAATTTTGCCTTTAGTTGCTTTTGCACCTGCTTTGATTAAGCAAAACCCCAGAATGCATGCTTGGTTATGTTTTGTGGTGCTGTTTTATTTTATGCAAGGTACGACTACTGCTTTTTATCCGCATAAATTCTGGCTTGGTTTAATCGAGGCTATACTGGCAGGTACTTTATTTGTGAGTGCGATGTTGTATACGCGTTGGCGAGCACGTCAATTGAAGCAACAAGCAGGAGAACAATAACTTGGGCAAGCCTTTCCCAAAAGGGGAAAGGCTTTTTACGAAAAGACACTTAAAATAGTGAATAGATACAAAAAACAAAACGTTTTTGCTACTTCCTCAGTATAATCAAGCACGCACTTGCGTCATTAAAAGACGCATCCTTGAGGGGTTGGCATTAAGTAGACATTAAAATGCATTTTCTGCAATCTGCTTGTCATCTTCTTTCTCCATCATCCTCACCAACTGCCTCAGCATATGCCTTGCACTCTCAAGTGCAAGTTGGGGTGATCCCCTGTTTAGTCTGGATGACTAATCAGCCACGAACTGGTTAAGCTCTCTAGAAAATATTGATTTTTATACGGATTTAGGCCATGAAAGTCTCAACCGTAACACGCTCTATTAGTGCAGCGCTTGTTTTGGTCGCTATCTCACTGACGTTTACCTTGACTTGGGGGCTATCACGTCTAGGTGAGTCCTTTAATACAACTTTAGAATATGTTGAATTACGTCAAGAAGTAGCTATTCATTTAAGGCGGACGATCCAAAGTTATCTTGCTTCTGGCGACGCTTTACAGCTTGCAGCAGCAGAAGAAGCCTTGCAACACTTGCTAGATCAACAATTACAAGGTTTGCCTTTGGCGCTAGTTGAGCAAATACGTCCGGATGTGCAAGCGCTTTTAGTGGGTTTAACAGGTAAGTTTCGTGGTGCAGGAAAATTAGCAGGGGATACGCAAGGTTTATTAATTCAGGCAGAGCGTGAAATTCAGGCACTAGCAGATTCGATTGCGGATTATAGCCAAACTGGTTATAGCACAAATCCGCAAGCAGCTTATGCGTATCTTAAGCAGGTGCAAAAGCTAGGTGTTTACCTGTCTGAACTTAAAACCATGCGCGAGCATTATGTGAATACTGGAGATTTGGTACACCGTGAAAATATGGAGCATTTGCTTGCTTCCATGCGTGTTTTAGTCGAGGAACTGGCTGATTTACCCCCTTTAAATGTGTTTGAACAGCGTGAACAAGATGATATGCAGGCGCTTTTAGGGTGGGAGCAAACGCAAGTGGCGATCCCCGAAGAAAAGTCACAAAATCTTATTAGTGCTTTGAGTTCACAAATTCGTCGCTATCCTGCCGAGCTGACGCGAACGGCCGAGTTGGTGGATATGGGTTATGAAAGCCGCCAAGCAGTCAATCAATTAATTGATCAGTTAGAACGTAGCATTAGTGCCGGTCAAGTGGCGGTGTACTCACAACGTGAACGTATAGAAAGCCAAGTGAAACAATGGTTTATTGCCTATGTGGCGGCCTTATTAGTTTTGGCAATCGGGATTCATATTTTTCAACGTGTTGTGGTGATTAAAGCCTTGCGTGAGTTAGAGCAGGCCTTACAGCACTTGATTGAAGAAGGGAGCTTTACCATGTTGAAGGTCCGCAATTCGAAATCCGAACTAGGCATGATCGCCATGCGTTTTAATCAGTTGCTCAGTGCGATGCGTGATGAACAAATTCATAAAGATACCCAATTGCGCCAAGTTTCTGAATCTTTAGAAATTGTGATGCGAGATATTCACAAAATTAGCCGAACTGCGAGTGAGACTCGAGGGTATATTCTTAAATCACGAGAATTTACAGAAAATTTGCATCAATTAGCGCAAGAAGTGAATAAAGCGTCAGACGACGTAGAAAATTTTGCACAAGAAACCCGTAATCTAATGAGTACCAGTGAACGCAGTGCAAGTGATGTGGCTGTGGCTGGTCAGCAGGCATGCCGTGTTGTGCAAGAAGGACAAGCCTCCTTACGCACCTTGGTTGCAGCTGTCGATAGTGTGATGGGTATTTTGGAAGAAATTAATGGGATTTCTGAGCAAACTAATTTGTTAGCTTTAAATGCAGCGATTGAATCAGCACGTGCCGGTGAGCATGGGCGAGGATTTGCTGTCGTTGCCGATGAGGTGCGTAAGCTGTCACAAGCGACACAAACATCAGTCGCACAAATCGGTAAAATTCTTGCTCAATTGCACCAAGCGACGGATGGATTGCAAATCCATATGGATGAAATTGCTTCGGCAGCCGCTCAGCAACAAAATGTGGCGCAAGAATTGCAGAAAACCTCAGTGACTGTGCGTAAGCACTCAAGTGAAGCGGCAGTCACTGCACGCCAAGGCAGTAGCTTAACGCGAGATCAATTGCAGCATGTACGTAATTTCCAAGCGGCAATGCATGAAATGGAGGAACAAGCACACCGTGCCGAAGAAGTAATTTTATTGATTCAAAATGAGGTGCAACAAAAAGTAAAAAATATTACTCAGGCACTGGGGTTGCAGGGACGAGAAGGCAGCCTGCTTTAAATGTTTATTAAATTAAGGGCTTGAATTTTATGTATTGGCCCCCTTATCTTAACTGGAAAGTCAAGACGATCACGCAAGGGGAATACAAAGGATGATAAATACAACAGAAATTCGTGTACGTGGCTATCATTTAGATTTGTACGGCCATGTGAATAATGCGCGCTATTTAGAATTTCTTGAGGAAGGACGTTGGAACTTTCTTGAAGAAGTTGGCGAGTTAGAACGTATTAGTCAAAGCCAAGTGGGTATGGTTGTAGTCAATATCAATATTAATTACCGCTATGCCGCACGTATGAATGAACGCCTATTGGTGCACACTTGGATGAGTGAGCTTAAAGAACGCAGCGCTGTGATGAAGCAACGCATTGTTCTTCAGGATGCACCCGAAACCTTAGTTGTAGATGCAGATATTACTTTTGTGATTGTCGATAAACACAGTGGCAAAAGCCAGCGTTTGGAAGGCCCCTTACGCGACCAGTTGCAAGGTTGGTTATTAGAGCATCATCCACATACTTTACTGCCTTGTTAAACCAAGTTGCCCCCTGTTAATAACAGGGGGTTGGTATAAAAAATAAAAACTGACTAAGCTTTAAAAAGCGGCCTATGTGGCAGTGAACGCCTTGGTTTTTACCGCCTTTCATTTGAACTATTTCTAAGCTGCCTATGTGGCAGTGAACTTCGATGTAAAGGCGCATCTTTTTTTTGCGCTTTTCTAAGCTGCCTATGTGGCAGTGAACGATACTCAGGTAGCTTTTGCATCATGGCCAGTTTTCTAAGCTGCCTATATGGCAGTGAACTTAGCGCGTGCAAAAAGGCTTTTTTCAGGTCTTTTCTAAGCTGCCTATATGGCAGTGAACTCTTCAGCTTTAATAAGCTCACCATCTACAATTTTCTAAGCTGCCTATATGGCAGTGAACGCGACTGACCTCTATGACACCCTGGCACTTTTTTTCTAAGCTGCCTATATGGCAGTGAACGCGATATTATCGCAGGGGAGCCGGTCAGCTTATTTCTAAGCTGCCTATATGGCAGTGAACCTGTTGCATTGGTCGGAGATGATACCCCCGTTTTTCTAAGCTGCCTATATGGCAGTGAACCAGGTACAGACTCTTAGCCAAGCTGATAGTGTTTTCTAAGCTGCCTATATGGCAGTGAACTTCTGACACGCACAACCAACGCGCTAATTCGCTTTCTAAGCTGCCTATATGGCAGTGAACCCCGCCGTGCTTTTTTTAAAAAAGCTATTAAATTTCTAAGCTGCCTATATGGCAGTGAACGCCGTTTGCTGGCAGCGCAAAGGTGTACGTTTTTTCTAAGCTGCCTATATGGCAGTGAACAAGAAGTCAGGCAAAGAAATGGCGGCTGGGGCTTTCTAAGCTGCCTATATGGCAGTGAACGGTATAGTTGAGTACGTTTCTAAGCTGCCTATATGGCAGTGAACATATTGGGTGTCTGACGTCCAAAAAATACAAGTTTCTAAGCTGCCTATGTGGCAGTGAACATCTGCGCGACCTGAGGCAGAATATTAAGCATTTTCTAAGCTGCCTATGTGGCAGTGAACCTGAAGAAAAGCTCAGCTCCATTAAAGCCATCTTTCTAA
Organism: Allopseudospirillum japonicum; assembly: GCF_900108915.1. Classification (GTDB taxonomy): domain Bacteria; phylum Pseudomonadota; class Gammaproteobacteria; order Pseudomonadales; family Halomonadaceae; genus Pseudospirillum; species Pseudospirillum japonicum. The sequence continues at coordinate 18,099 of NZ_FNYH01000001.1, read as the reverse complement.
GCTGCCTATGTGGCAGTGAAATATTTTTTTCAGACCCACGGCCCAGGGTCTTATTTCTAAGCTGCCTATGTGGCAGTGAACGCGTTCCACGTCGCGCTCTGCGGACTGGGTTTTTTCTAAGCTGCCTATGTGGCAGTGAACTGGGATATGCTGGGGTCTCTCCAAAACACAAATTTCTAAGCTGCCTATGTGGCAGTGAACAGTTTCTACAGTCAAAGAGCGTAGCGCTTAACTTTCTAAGCTGCCTATGTGGCAGTGAACTCAACACGTAAGACGCCTTCAACGTGAAGGCTTTTCTAAGCTGCCTATGTGGCAGTGAACGGTTTTACTGGCAAAGAAGCAGCCAAGTGGAATTTCTAAGCTGCCTATGTGGCAGTGAACTCATCCCGTGTCGCGGGGATTATCGCTCGCGTTTTCTAAGCTGCCTATGTGGCAGTGAACTCATTGATCCGCACGTCAAAGTGTTCCGTGACTTTCTAAGCTGCCTATGTGGCAGTGAACGACACGGGATGACATAGGCTCATCAAGATACTTTTCTAAGCTGCCTATGTGGCAGTGAACGCAAAATAAACCAACACAACCCGCCTAGTGCGTTTCTAAGCTGCCTATGTGGCAGTGAACAATCATGCAAACCTCTTAAGCTTCATCGTGAATTTCTAAGCTGCCTATGTGGCAGTGAACCCTTTTGCACGTTGTCAAAGGGGTCTACGTAATTTCTAAGCTGCCTATGTGGCAGTGAACGACTGAAATGTCAGCCCTTGGCTTGCTGCATGTTTCTAAGCTGCCTATGTGGCAGTGAACCCATTCTGTCTAAGGTGTCTCGGAAATTGTCCTTTCTAAGCTGCCTATGTGGCAGTGAACGGCTCCCCTGGATGCTGCTGCATGATGTGATATTTCTAAGCTGCCTATGTGGCAGTGAACGAGCTGGAAGGCGTGGCCGAGCGGATGCGAGCTTTCTAAGCTGCCTATGTGGCAGTGAACGTTTTTTACGAAATTTTAGCGTTTTTTAGGGTTTTCTAAGCTGCCTATGTGGCAGTGAACACCCGCTGCTGGATGGACTGGCTAATGGTCCCTTTCTAAGCTGCCTATGTGGCAGTGAACTATGCTTTTTTTTGTCAATACTGCCCGAATTTTTTCTAAGCTGCCTATGTGGCAGTGAACGTTGGCGATTGGATTGATCTTCCAAGCTCTAATTTCTAAGCTGCCTATGTGGCAGTGAACCTGCTCGTTGTATTCAACGCCCTTTTTAGCAATTTCTAAGCTGCCTATGTGGCAGTGAACAGAAATCTATCACAAAAAAGATACATAACAACAAGACATTAGTTCTAAAATCCCTTTTTACCCTTGTTAAAAGGAAATCTATTTAACTTACTGATTAATAACAAATTTTTTATAAATCAAAAAAAGAGGGGTATTTTGGTAGTAAAACTATTCTTTTATGGCAAATCATCAGCACTATGGCGCTCCCTTAACCGCTCAAAACTTTCTCCCCAAGTGCGATTGACAATACGGCCTCTTTGTACGGCAGGCCGTACATCTAATGCTTGTGCCCAACGTAATACATGCGGATATTCTTGTACTTGTAAAAATTCTGCCGCTTCATACAAACGGCCTAAAACTAGCGCACCATACCAAGGCCAAATGGCCATATCAGCAATAGAATATTCCTCTCCAGCCATATAAGCGTGTTGTTCTAAATGCTGGTTTAAAACATCTAACTGACGCTTGACTTCCATAGTGAAACGATCAATAGGATAAGCAATTTTCTCGGGTGCATAAGCATAAAAATGTCCAAAACCACCCCCTAGTAGAGGGGCAGAACCCATTTGCCAAAATAACCAATTCATACATTCAGTTTTTGCATGAAATTCTTGTGGAATAAAAGCAGAATACTTCTCTGCTAGATAGAATAAAATAGAGGCGGATTCAAAAATACGTTGTGGTGGTTGTACGCTATAATCGACCATGGCGGGAATTTTAGAATTGGGATTAATAGCAACAAATCCAGAACTAAATTGCTCACCTTCTAAAATATTAATAAACCAAGCATCATACTCCGCATCTTGAATACCGAGAGCTAATAACTCCTCTAATAATATAGTCACTTTTACCCCGTTGGGGGTTGCCATTGAATATAGTTGTAAGGGGTGCTGTCCTTGGGGTAAGTTTCTGGTATGTGTTGCGCCAGCAGTAGGGCGATTAATTTGTGCAAATTTACCGCCATTACCTGGTTGCCATTGCCAAATTTTGGGAGGAATATAAGACTGATTCATAAAAAATCCCCTTTAATAGAAATACAGGCTCAATCTAAGCCGATCAAGCCTTGATTTAATTAAATCGCTTTAAGTCAAAAAAGGATAATCGTTATAGCCTTTCGCATCTTGTGTATAAAAAGTTTTTGGATCCGCTTGATTAAGTGGTGCGCCTTCACGAATACGGCGTGGTAAATCTGGGTTTGCTAAGAAAGGGACACCAAAAGCGACCGCATCAGCAAGACCTTCTTGTATCACCTGCTGGGCTTCTTCTGGGGTATAGCCCATATTAACAACTAGGTTGCCTTGATAATGTTGACGTGCCGGAGTAACTACATCCATTTGTTGCTCACCTAAAAAATCAGCACGCATTAAATGCAAATAGGCGAGTGCATAATTATTGAGTTTTTGTGCTAGCCAAGTGATCAATTGTACAGGGTCAGAATCGAGCATACTGTTGAAGCTATTTAACGGTGATAAACGTACCCCAACGCGGTCAGCGCCCCAAACTTGGCTGACTGCCTCTATCACTTCTAATAAGAGGCGCGCGCGATTTTCAAGGGTACCACCGTAAGGGCCGCTGCGTTGGTTGGCACCATCACGTAAAAAGGTATCTAATAAGTAACCATTAGCACCGTGAATCTCAACACCATCAAAACCGGCCGCTTGTGCATTGTTAGCTGCTTGGACAAAACCGGCAATAATAGCTGGAATTTCTTCATCTGCTAAGACGCGCGGTACAACATAATTTTGTTTGCCTTCTGGGGTATGAATTTCTGCGTTAGTAATCGCCAAGGCGCTGGGCCCGACAGGCTGTTGACCCGCATTCAAAGTAGGATGACAAGCCCGTCCACCATGCCACAGTTGTAAGAAAATCTGTCCCCCTTGAGCATGGACCGCTTGGGTGACTTTTTGCCATGCGGCGATTTGTGCAGGGGAGTAAATCCCAGGCTCACGCCAAAAGGCGCTATTACCTTCCATGACCATGGTCGCTTCAGCAATCAGCAAGCCTGCAGAAGCCCGTTGTGCATAATGCTCCACCATAAGATCCGTTGGCACATGCTCAGCATCTGCACGGCATCGTGTTAAAGGTGCCATAAAAATGCGATTGCTGGTTACTAGCGCGCCTAATGTTAGGGGAGAAAAAAGATCAGTCATCAGCGTTCCTTAGTATCAAACAGTATTGATTACAATCTAAGATGCTGCTTATCAGTACAAGATGCAAGATCTAAGGAGAAATTCTTATTGGCTTAGTGACGAGTGAAGCATCCTTAAGTTTTTCGCCAGCATTTGCGTGGGATAGCTGGGTCCAGCATATCTAACCATGCCCCATGTCATAACTTACATGCCGTCAATAGCAAATATGCTTCCCTCAGACGGCACAATCTTACCTTAGGCATACTGGGTACTGGATTTCCCAATACGTAAAAATAAAGCATTATTACCATAACCAAGGCTTTTAGGTGTGGGTGTTATCTATATACACCGTAAATGAATGTTTCATTAAAGTGCGGTGTTTTATAAAATTTGCTAATGGTTTTTTTAGTAACCTATCCCAATGAGATCTAGATTTTAGAATGGTCAGTTACTTAAATTTACTTAGCTCTTAATGCATACAAAAATGGCATTACCAGAGACTTGATCCCAAGGAACAATCTTGTCGTAATCATGTTCAAAAAGATGGACCTCGAAATGTGGTTGCAAAAAATCATTCAGTTCCTGAATGCCCATAGCGACCATGGGATGTTCATCTTGCCAGAGATAGGTATGATCAGGATGGGCTTTTTCAATGCTTAATCGTAAGGCTTGCATCTCACCTTGTCCTGAATAATACCAGCGAGAGCAAAAGGTGAATAAAGCATTTTCGTATGTTAGATGATGTTTAACAAAATGCTTATTATTTATTTTGTATTTATCAACCCAGTTAAAACAAAAAATACCCCCTGGATTTAATGCATTGTAAATGCTATCAAAACAGGTGCGAAGCTTTTCAATGCCTTGATTGTAATGTAGCGAATAAAGAAAGCAAGTGATTAAATCAAAGTGCGTACCTATATTAAAATCACTCATATCTTGCAAAATAAAATCAGCTTCAGGGCAACGCACTTGCGCTTGTGCTAGCATCGCTGGATGTAAATCCAATCCAGTGCTTATATAAGCTTGATTCAAAAAATAACGGATATGCGCACCTGTACCACAAGCCAAATCAAGATGTTGCTTTTTTTGATTTCCAAAAATTTGATGCAAGCGCTGAATACAATGACTTTGAGCCGAATAATCAATATCTGTACACATCAAATCATAATAAATAGAAAGATCTGCATAAAGGGCATTTGTGGACATGGAAAAAGCTCACGCAAAAGAAAAGATGGCGCATCATAAAGGAAAGCAGCAGATTTGCGCAGTAAAATTTACAAAAAAGAAGTAATGTGAGCCTGTATCCTGCTTACTTGTGCATAAGTCATCCAGGCATCTAGCTAACTTTTAGATAAAGCCAGCCAAATGTCTGATAAAGGCATTACACTCGAAAACTTTGCATATGTTGTGTCAATGTCAAAACACATTGTGCCAGCGTTTGATGACTATTGAGTGTATTTTGGGCAAATTGATTGAGCTGGTGTGCTTGTTGATTAATGCTGTCAATATCCCGATACATATTTTGCACTGCAGAAGCTTGTTGTTCTGTACCTGTAGCAACCTGAGCAAGCATCTGATTAATCGCATCAATATTATTGACCAAGTATGTGAGGTTGTGCATGCTTTTTTGGGAATTAGTCAAAGTATCTTTTACTTGATGATTTGCTTGATGCATAGCTTGTACGGATTGGTCAACACCCTGTTGTAAATTATCAATCATAGTTTGAATATTTTGTGTAGATTTTTGCGTTTGTGATGCTAATGAACGTACTTCATCTGCGACCACAGCAAAACCTCGTCCCGCTTCCCCTGCACGTGCTGCCTCAATTGCTGCGTTAAGTGCTAGCAGATTCGTTTGTTCTGCAATACCTCCAATAACATCTAATACAGATACAATATTTTGACTTTCTTGCTCTAAATGTTGAATAAGCCCAACAACAGATCGCATTTGTTCAGATAAATTCTGTATACAATGAGATGCAAGCTGCATATGATGATGTGAAGTTTTTGCTTCCTCCTGTATTTGTTGGGCATCGGCGGCAGCTTCCTGTGTGTGTTGGGAAATATTATCAGTTGCTCCTTGCAATTCTTGGATACTTGTGTGCACGGTTTGCATTTCGATTAACTGCTTTTCTACCCCTTGAGAGGTGCTTTTTGTATTCTCTTCAACAAGATTTAATAAAGCTTCCATTTGATAAGTATCTTGTTGGATTTTACTAATTAAATCTTGTAAAAACTGGATAAAAGAATTCATTTGTAACGCAAGTTGTGCGATTTCATTATTACCTGTGACAGGTAATCTTTGCGTTAAATCACCCCCACCCTTTGCAAGGCCAGTGAGCATTTCTTCAAGTATAATAATGGGATGAACAATAATTTTAGGGGCATAAAAAGCAGCTAGTAGGCTGATTAAAGCTGCAAAAATTAGTATCAATAAAATATTACGGCTTTTATCTGCTTGTGTGTTTTGTATTTTGTCACTGATTTGTTGAGAGCGCGAATCAATATTTTCACCTAGTACATCATACTGGGTACGTAATTGATTAAAAGCATCTCCCTCATTGGTTAAAATTAGTGCCCAAGCCGCTTGATACTGTCCTTGGTCACTTAATGTAAAAATTTCTGCAGCTAACTTCTGCCACTGAATAAGAGCTCGGCGAAATGTTGTTTCTGCTGGCATAGGTACTTGTGCATATTGTGCGAGCTGGCGTGCACTGAGCATACGCTGGGTAGCTTGACTGACATTTTCATTGAAGCTGGCTTGTAAGCCTTGTCGGTCAGCACCTGTTTGTTGTGCATCAATATAGTCACGCATTGCCGTAGCGGCTTGATATAAATCACGATCTGCATTCAAAATAGCACTGGTTGCAGGGGTGAGATAATCAGCCATTAGACTAGACTCTCGTGCAACGGCTTGGAACCCTTGCTGACTAATCCAACCAGTAATAAAAATGAGCGTGGCCAACGTGAATATGGGGAGAAAAATTTGCCAACGTAGTCCTAGCTTTGTATAGAAATTCATATCAATACCCTAGCTTGTGCAATGTGTTATTTTTATTATCTCCTTGTGAAAGGATGTTATCGGATATTTTTGAAATTTTATCAAGTCTACCAAGGTATTGGGTTGCATTTATTAAAATATATTGGTGTAAATATAAGCCTGTTTGCAGAAAATTAAGTGACAAAATAATTGCTTTAAGTACTTGAAGGTTCAAACCAAAATAAAGCTGAGGCAGCAAGTAAAAACATACATGAGAAACTACGATTTAATAAAGTTTGATGGCTTGGCTTTTTTAATAAGTTAAGTACTCTGTAAGCAAAAGTTGCATAAGCACCCATAACAAGTAAATCTACACTAATCATAGTCAATATCATGACTAAATACTGAGTTAATAAAGGGTCTTGCAATTGAATAAATTGGGGTAAAACAGCCAGCATAAAAATAATGGCTTTAGGGTTGCTTAAATTAATTAACATGGCTTTGATAAAAAGCTTATGTGCATTGTATGCTTGGGTTGGTTGTTGTTGGTTTTCTAAAGATCGCGGTGTTATAAACCAGTTTTGGGCAGCTAGAAATACTAAATATAAGATGCCTAGATACTTGATGATTTCAAAAATAATCATCGAAGTATTTAAAATAATACCTAAGCCTAATGCGACAAGACAAACCTGTAAGATAAGTGCACACTGTAAACCAGCTAAAGTCCACAAAGCTGCTGGAAAACCAAAGTTTAAACCTGTGCTCATCGCAGCCACGGCACCAGCACCTGGTGAAAGACTAACTACACAGATAGCAAGTAAAAAAGTCACCCAAATTTCAAAGACCATATTTTAAATATCCTTAGATGGTAAAAATAGTTCAAAAGCAGTCGTAGCCGCTTTGATAATTTGAGCTTCTTGCTCTTGGTTAAAAGTGGCCTGATTGATGGTATTAATAAGTTGTTTCCACACTTGCTTGTCGCTGGAATCAAAAAATAATGTACTTAAATTGTTTGCGTGCTGGTTAATATGGTTTGCTATGATGTGACCCCCTAGCTGGGAACCAACTAAAACATAGAAATGTCCATATTTTTGTATCTCACAACTTAATTGAAGATGAGATAAATTTTTTATCTTTGGTGGATGGGTACCTAAGTTTTTTAAATCTAATGCTAATAAAGGGTGGCGTGCTTGATAATTAAATTCAGGCATAAATTTATCTAAAGATGACTCTAGCTGAAAAATAGGTGGGTATAAGTAATTTAATGCTTGAATATAACTATCTTTATGAAGGGGTGTTTGCATTATCTTTGTTAAAGGTGTGGTTTTTTCTATTGTGTCGTGTAAGCTTTTTGTAGCTTTTCGCAATTGTATAAGTAATTTAGTCATCAATCTCTTACTCTAATTAAAGGAAGCTTGTTTTTTTAAAAACTCACGTAGTTTAAGTAGCTTAAGCTGAGTATTTTCAGGCCAAGGCTTGCAATACCCTAAACGTTTTTCAATCCACAGAGAAAAGGATCGGCGAGGTGCAATACCCAAAGTACCATCATGATATTCTACAGGTTTATTTGGATTGCCTCCCCAATAAACATCAGAAAGATGCTCATAACGTAATAAGTAAATACGGTATAAATCTGAGCTATCTAAAAAATGCCATTTACACGCACAAAAACCAGCAAAATCCGTAAGTATTTCCATGCCTAGAGTATTTTGTAAATGCTCGCTAGTTGTGATAAGTTCATCGCATTGATCAGTGAACCAAGTATCTAAAGCTTGTAGAAATTCTGGATGAATTGGACAAGAACTTAAAGGGTGAGACAAAGAACCGCCTACCAGAATAAAAGCATCACTATCAAAAATAGTTTGCAACCTTTGACCTAAATGCTCCCACGCTTGATCAGTTGCTGTTATTTTCTGTATTTCTATGAAAATTCTATGGTAAATATGCTGCATTTCATCAAGTGTCTTCACGCGCTGACGTGTGTAAAAATCTCTGAGCTGTATATTAAATTGGCGTACCGCGTGAAATATTTTAACCTTATCTGCTAAAGGTAATGTCTTTGCACTTGTATGATGACAGGAAATCATCGCATCTAGGCTATCTTGTAATTTAATTGGCAAGCTAAAAGAAGCCACATCTCCCATATTTTGCATATAAGTTGCATGTACGGGAGATACACTGCGCAAGTCAGAATAGCTTAAATCTAGCAGGCTATGGCCTTCAATTGGGCAAGGCGCTTGAGTTGCATTATAGATGCTGCGCCAAGGATGAAGTAAATAGAGCTGACGCGCAATTAAAGGAATATCACTAGCTGGAAAACGCAGACCTAAATAAGTCCCTTGATAATTTGAGTAAGTATGTTCTGCAATAACCTCACCATCTCCATCATGTAAAAATTGGTAATACATTACACGATCAAAACCAGTGGTTTGTGCAATCCACTCTATTAATACTTGTCGTGCTTGACTGACTTGTTGCCAATTAGAAAAGCTTTGATAAATTTGTGAGGGTGCTTGAATCGATAGTAAACTTTTGCTTTGGTTAGGGAAAAATTCAAATAAAATGCCATAAGTTTGTGTACGAACCAAAGCCAAGCTCAAACTATAATGCTGCCCTTCTAAGGCTTCATCGAAAAACTCTCGACTATTAGGTTCATCTGCAAGGTTTTTTGTAAATTCTATTAAAAAATCGGGGACACGTGTGCCGATCTCAAATTGAGGTAAGGCAAGAATTTCTTGGAAATTCCTTGATATATGAGTGATTTCTTGACGACTATTCATATGAAGTAAAGCGCCATAAGCTTGAATCGCACCTGAATAACTGAGAGGTTCTTGTTCGCACTCGGCGAAAAATTTCTTTATAGATGTTGTAGCATTTGACATAAGTTAAACCTCAAAATCAGCAGAGTGCTTACGTAAAAAATGGATAAAATCTTCCTTTTCTAAAGGGCGTGCTAACCAATACCCCTGTAAATAGTGACACTCCTTGGATTTTAACCAAAGTGCTTGTGCTTGTGTCTCCACACCTTCAGCAACAGTTTTAATATCTAACGCTTGCGCCATGGATAAAATGGCTTGGATAATTTTCTCATCACTCAGATTACTGCCTAATCCATCTATAAAGCTTTTGTCTATTTTTAATTCTGAGATAGGCAAATTTTTGAGATAAGAAAGAGAAGAATAACCCGTACCAAAATCATCTAGAGAAAACTTAATTCCTAAATGATCAAGTTGAGTTAAGTTATAAATTTCTGTTTCACCTTGTGATACCAAAGCAGCCTCAGTTAACTCAATTTGTAATAAGTGAATGTCAAATTGATACTCTTGAATCAAGCTGTAAATTTTATGATAAAAGTTTTTGTCACGTAGACTATAAGCACTAATATTCATTGCAATCGTAGGTACTTTAATATTTGCCTTAGACCATTGGTGTAAACTAGTGATAACTCGTTTAGCAACATAAAGTTCTAGCTCTAAAATAAGTCCAGACTTTTCTGCAACAGGAATAAACTCTGCTGGACTGACATGGCCCAGGGTAGCATCCTGCCAACGCAGTAAAGCTTCCGCACCTATCATTTTATGTGGATTTTGTGCACAGAATTTAGGTTGATATACCATACGTAAATTTTGTTCTTTTAGTGCTTGATGTAAGGCAGTTTCGATAGCAGCTTGTTTAAAAAGATGTACTCTTAGTTCTGGGCGGAAGAGTTGGATACGGTTACGCCCTTCTTCTTTAGCACGATACATAGCAGTATCTGCAGATTTAATTAAGTTAGCAGTATCTGTCGCATCATCAGGATAAAAAGCGATACCAATACTGGCAGAAACAAAAGCCTTTTGACCAAATAATAGGAAATGGGTAGAAAGTTCGGACAAGATACGCTCAGCAATATATTCTGCTTGTTCAAGAGAGGTATCAATTAAAATGATAGTAAATTCGTCACCGCCCAAACGTGCAACTGTGTCTATATCTCTGACCAAATTACGCAAACGTGTTGCAACTTGTTTCAGTAAATCATCGCCTGTATGATGACCCAAAGTATCATTAATACATTTAAAATTGTCTAAGTCGATAAAAAACAATGCAACTTTATGCTGATTATTTTTTGCCTGCGCTAATGCAAAGTTGATTCGATCATTAAATAAATTTCGGTTGGGTAATTGAGTCAAGGGATCATGGGTTGCTAAAAATTCTGCTTTACGCTGAGATTCTTTTAAGCTACTGATATCTGAGAATACAGCAATAAAAAACTCTGACCGTTCGTTTCTATCATCAATTCGATTAATAGTGAGCCACTCGGGGAAAATTTTACCATCTTTGCGTTGATTCCATATTTCTCCTTGCCAATATCCTTTAGTATCTAGTGCAGACCACATTTGTTGATAAAAAGCATGACTATGACGACCTGAGCCCAAAAGTTTTCCAATAGCTTGGCCAATTGCTTCTTGTGTATTAAAACCTGTTACTTCTTGAAAAGCACTATTTACAGATAAAATAATACCTTTTTTATCAGTTACCGCAATGGCTTCACCTGCATGTTCAAAGACCCGAGCGGCAATTTTTAATTGATATTCGGCTTCTTTGGGTTGAGTGATGTCCTCAGACTCATTCATTAAAACTTTAGGATGTCCCTGCAAATCACGCATGACTTGATGTACGGTGCGATAGATGCGTTTTGTACCCTCTACTTGTAAATGGTGTTCTGCCACAATGGGAATCTGTGCGCGAATTGCTTCAAGATCTTTGCTCCATAAACTCGCAGCAAATTGTTCTGGGAAAATTTCAAAGTCAGAGCATTTTTTATAGTCTTGGCCAGTGAGAGAAAATGCACGTAAAAAGCTTTGATTAGCATGTAAATAACTGCCAGAAATATCTTTGATTGCTAATAAGATACTTGTATTTTCTATTAGGCTATATAACTGTCCTTGGGATTCCTTTAAATCTTCTTGTGTTTTTAAAATATCAGTAATATCCATTAGAGCGACGACTAAGGATTGAATTTCTCCGTACTGATCCTGACCTGGGCTGATACTTAGTTGTAAATGACGACCATCGCCTTTAACTAGGATTTCTTCTCTATCACCATGTGCAAGGACTCTGTGTAATAGTTTTGGTAAATGCTTAATATATTCAGGAAGGCGTAAACGTTCAACATGTTGCATAATAGCAGTAGAACGCAAATTGAAGCGCCGGCTTGCTGGGGCATTAAATCGCTTTAAATGGCCTGAAGATTCAAATACCATGATGGGAAATTCTAAGGCATCATATAAGTGTGAGTACTCATCATTAAGTCTACTCAACTCATGTGTTTTAACATTCATTTCTTCATTTAAGCTAACTAATTCCTCATTTGTGGCTTGTAATTCTTCATTGGCAGCTTCTAGCTCTTCATTCGTAGCTTGCAACTCTTCATTAGATGCTTGGGCTTCTTCATTTAATGATTGCATTTCTTCATTTGCAGTTGCTAGCTCTTCAATTAAAGACTGTAAATGTTCTTTAGTTGCTTGTAACTCATCTTGTAAAGGATCAGCATAATGCGTTGGTAAGGATAAGGTTTCTGGTAATTGCAGTGGCCCAGCATGAAAAGGAGGAGCAATAATGATTAAAGAAAACAAGTTGTCTGCTTGTGTCACTGCTTGGATACGCAACTGCCAACGCCCAGAGGCTAAGTTTTTGATTCTTCCTATTTGTGGCTGAGATGTTTTATTAAACTTGTGCATTAGCGTTATGCATTCATTTTTAAATACCTGATTGATAATGTCACAAATATTAATTTGCATAGCCCCTGAGGGGAAACTAAAAAACTTTTGCACATTACCTGCAGTATGTAAAACCGTCCCTTTCTGATTGCATAGCGCCAGTGTAATATTTAAGGATTCAGTCACGCCCTCTAATAAGGCTTGCGAAGTACTTTCTTTTGCTTTGGTCTTGTGGTTAGCATGTTTTGCCCGTGAAATAACAGGGGAAGTGAAGTGTATACTCTCGCCTATTTTCTTAAAAATACGTTCTTTACGATTTTCTGCATTAAATAACTGTTCTGCTTGAGCAACGCTTTCAGAGCGTCCCAGAAATAAAATTCCTTGGTTTGCAAGTGCAAAATGAAACCTTTGCAAAACTCGGGTTTGTAATGCATTGTCAAAGTAAATTAATACATTGCGACAAGAAATAAGATCGAGACGTAAAAAAGGCGGATCATCAACAAGGTTATGACGTGCAAACACAATCATATCGCGCAGGGTTTTATTGACTTCATAATGATTGCCATTGATAGTAAAGTATTTGCTGAGATGCTCTGTATCTAGATTGGCTAAAGCCGCTGCAGGATAGAGACCACGTCGCGCAACATTTAATGCCTCTTCATCAATATCAGTCGCAAAAATTTGAATCGCTTGCTTGCCAACATTATCTTGTAGCGCTTCCGAAATCAGGATTGCAAAAGAATAAACTTCTTCTCCTGTGGCACAACCAGCAATCCAAATGCGAATTTCTTGGTGTGTTGCTTTTGCTTTGCATAGAGTCAATAAATGTTCATTAAGCATGTTAAATGCTTCTGGATCACGAAAGAAGGCAGTGACTGAAATTAAAATGTCTCTGGCTAATAAATCGAGCTCTTGTAAATTTTGTTTGATCCAACTGATATAGGCATCTAGCTCAGTATGCCCTGTAGCGATAATACGACGGCGAATACGTCGTGACAAGGTTCCTAACTTGTATCCAGAAAAATCGACTTGGCACTTTTCTTTTAATAAGCTTAATAAAGTATTTAAACTTTGTTCTGCAAAATGATCTATTTGATTAGGATACTTAGGAATTAAAGAGTGTAAGCGTTGTGCAATTTCTTTAGGGGATAAAATGAAGTCAGCAACTTTAGCATCAATTGCTGACAAAGGCATACCTGAATATTTGGCGGTTTCTGGTTTTTGTACCAGACTAATACCGCCAGCAGCTTGTATTGCACGTAATCCTGCGGTACCGTCTGAACCTGTACCTGATAAAACAATTCCTACAGAAGCTTCCCCCGCATCTGCAGCTAAGGCAATAAAAAACTCATTAATAGAAGGTTTAGGGGCGACTTGAGGTTGTGCTGGTATTAGTAATAAGCGTCCTTCTTTAATACTCGCATTATAATTAGCAGGGACAATATAAATAACCCCTGCTTGTGGTTTGGTGTTATCACAAAGTGCTTGAACTTGTAAACGGGTCTCGCGTGATAAAATTTCTACCATCATGCTCTTGTGAGTTGGCGATAAATGTTGTAGGACAACAAAGCTTAAATGAGTCTGCGGGTCTAAAGTGGCGATCAATTGGCCAATGGCTTCCAAGCCACCAGCGGAAGCGCCGATACCTATTAGGGTGGGAGCAGTGTGCATGATGGGCTAAACCTCTTCACAAAATTTTACCCAGAAAGAATATAGGAATTTATACAAAGATGCATCGCCTGCTATACAAGGGATTTTGGTTTTTATGAAGGTTCGCTGCAAGGATGAATCAATTCTTGCTTTTAAATCATTTGGTTAGCTTGTTTTCTTGCCCAGTTCATCTTGGTTTAGCGTAAAAAATTTTTGCTCACAGATTGAGGTAAGTCCATGTCTGAAAAACAAAAAATAGCCACTTCAGCAAGCACTGAATGGCACACTCTGATGGAAAGGCGCACTTTTTTAAGCTTATTGTTGGTCATTAGCTTGGTTTTCTTATTTTTACTTAAGCCTTTTTTTAGTGCCATTTTCTGGGCATGTGTCTTAGGTATTTTATTTTATCCGTTACAGTTGAAGCTGTTAAATGCTTGGCAAAAACCTAATCTGGCGAGTTTAGCAACCTTAGGGGTTGCGTTATTAGTGGGCATTTTGCCTGTGTTATTTATATTTATTTCTTTTGTGCAAGAAGGTAGTCTTTTATATCAAGATATTCAAAGTGGGCGCTTTAATTTGGCAGAATATGTTGAGCGCATCCGTCAAGCATTTCCTTTAGTACAAGAGGTCTTAAAAAATTTAAATATTGATTTTGCTTTGATTAAAGAGCAGCTTTCTAATCTTGCTGTGAACACAAGTCGATATTTGGCACAAAATGCGGTGAGTCTTGGACAAAATACATTAGAATTTTTTATGACGCTAGTGCTCACTTTGTACTTGGCTTTTTTTATGTTAAGAGATGGCCCTGACTTAATTAATCTAATGATTCGTGCGCTTCCTTTAGGAGATGAGCGCGAACGTATGTTATTTAATAAATTTGCTGAAGTGACACGTGCTACGGTTAAAGGCAATTTAATGGTAGCCTGTGTGCAAGGCGCTTTGGGAGGGATGATTTTTTGGTTTCTAGCGATTCCGGCACCCTTGTTATGGGGCGTTGTGATGACCTTTATGTCATTAATTCCGGTTGCAGGTGCAGGGCTGATTTGGGGGCCAGTAGCTTTGTATTTATTGGCAATAGGGGATTGGAGCGCAGCAGTGACTTTATTTGCCTTTGGTGCTGGGGTGATCGGCTTAGTTGATAATGTATTACGGCCTATTTTAGTTGGTAGAGATATGCGACTGCCTGATTTTATGGTGCTCTTATCTACTTTAGGGGGTTTTGTATTATTTGGCATGCAAGGTTTTGTGATTGGCCCATTAATTGCTGCCTTATTTGTGGCTTTTTGGCAAATTTTTATTTTGGAATTTAATTAATTAGATGATATATAATTTGGTGGTCATTTATCAATGACCTCCCTATCTGGTTGGCTCATATAAGGTTTTATCCTTGGTCTGATCTGGGATACAAGTCAAACCTTTACGACTGTACTCAGGGCGACCTTCTGTAGTCAAATGCAGTATGCTCATATCACACCCTCTAGTGGTTGGTGTCTGATACAAGCAATGTACCCCAAAAACCAGAGAATCAATGGCAAGTTAAGCTGAAGGATGGCGCTTGCTGGTCACGATGTTTTGACACAGGTAGCTTATGACACAAATTAAAAAATCTCAGCGTTTTGATGCTGAAGATGCTATGCAAAAAAAACAACCTCCCCCAGCACAAGCTCAGTATTTCCAAGCACAAGACTATGTCCATGCAGCAGAGACTAAAGCGCAAGCTAAGTTAGCACCTCAGCAACAAGCGCAAGGCGTGCCGGCCGAGGTATTAACACAGACGCAGGCCCCTTGGATGCTGACTTTAGTGGCATTTTTGGCGGCTTTAGTGGGTATGGAGTTTGCTTATTGGGGCTATACCAGTTGGCAAGCGGCCTTAGGTTGGCGCGTGGTCTTAGCTAGTTTTGCCAGTGGTGCCGCTTTTATATTGGCTTATACATGTGCCAAACAAAGACTGGCGTGGCGGCGTTGGCATACGCATTTACACCAGTATGCGAATTTGCAAACGCGCGCGCTGAATCAGGTACAAACACCGGCTGAGCTAGAAGCCTGGGCACGACAATTAGCTGACCAGTTAGCTATTGCTGAAGATCATCCCGCATGGGTGCAATGGCGTGCGCAAGTGCAGCCACATCATAATCAAGCGCAAACTTTGTTGTTATTTGATCATCATGTCTTAACGCCTATAGATGAAAAAATCCGCCAAGCGATTGTAAAACGTAGCACAGAAGCCGGTTTATGGGTGGCCCTGAGTCCAATGGCGGCCTTGGATATGTTGGTGGTGGCTTATAAAGGGATGCAGCTCACTCAAGATATTAGCCGGTGTTATGCATGGCCGATGCCCTATGGCGCACGTTTGCGTTTAGCGAAAGCTTGGATTGGTGCGATTGCGGCGGCTGGAATCAGTGAGTGGGCTGCAGAAGCTACCAGCGAGGTGTTAGCGCTGGAAATGAGTGCAAAAGTCTCTTTACGTGCAGCGCAAGGTCTAGCTGCAGGTTGGATGATGGCACGTTTGGGGTTATACATTTGGCGTACCAGCCGGCCTTTACCTTTCGCAACGCAAGCCCCTAGTGTGAAGGATTTAACGCGTCCCTTAGGGGAGCATTTGGGCCAAACATCATAAACTAAGGAAGATTAAATGCGTATTGCCAAACATGCCCCTTGCCCCTGTGGTTCAGGGGCAATTTATTTAAAATGTTGTCGCCCCTTACATCAACAAAAACACTTGGCCAAAACGCCAGAAGCGTTAATGCGCTCGCGTTATAGCGCTTTTGTGGTTGCCGATAGCCAATATCTGTTGCGAACTTGGTCACCAGAAACACGCCCTAAGGATTTAGACTTGCGTGATCAGCCGGTATGGCATCATTTAGAGGTGCTGGCCAGTCAACAGCAAGGTGATCAAGGACAAGTGCATTTTAAGGCGTATTATCAAGGCGCGACTGGGTTGGACGCTTTGGAAGAAATCTCGGAATTCAAACGTATCCAAGGATGTTGGTATTATGTGCAAGGTCAAGTCGAGGCAGACGTTAGCTGATGAAGCAATTTATCTAATTGATTGGCAAAGTTTCTGCGATCACTTTGGCTTAAGCTGCTGGGGCCACCACCGTGAATACCACTGGCACGTAAAGTTTCCATAAAATCACGCATATTTAAGCGTGGCCCCAAATTATCCTGCGTAAACAGCTCCCCGCGTGGGCTCAGTGCATAAGCTTGTAGGGCTAAAATGTCTGCAGCGAGTGGCAAATCTTGGGTAATCACTAAATCGCCCGCTTGCAAATGGTCGACAATATAAGTATCTGCAACATCTGCGCCTTGGCTCACTTGGCGTTGGCTGAGATAGGCTTGTTGCGGTAGGCGTATGGGTTGATTGGCAACAAAAATAGTATGGATTTTTAGCCGTTGTGCCGCCTTGTATAAAATGTCACGAATCACACTCGGACAAGCATCCGCATCTACCCAAATTTTCATCAATTTTGCGCGGGAAACCCCGTCCTTTTAGGGCAGGGAGGGATAGCGCGGCGGCGTCAGCCGCCCCTGTTCCCGCTCCTCCGTTTTAAGTGGGTTGCTATCTTAACAAAAGTCACGCTAAAATGTGACGCATGACAAAACGCGCCTATCAATATCGATTTTACCCGACGCCCGAACAAACTGAGCTTCTGGCTCAGACCTTCGGCTGTGTGCGTTTTGTCTATAACGCGATACTGCGCTGGCGTACGGATGCCTTTTATCAGCGCCAAGAAAAGATTGGCTATGTCGCTGCCAACGCCCGACTGACCGAAATCAAAAAAGATCCCAAGTTGGCGTTCCTGTCTGAGGTGTCGTGTGTCCCCTTGCAGCAATGCCTTCGCCACCAGCAGACCGCCTTCAAAAACTTCTTTGAGGGCCGTGCCAAGTACCCAACCTTCAAGAGTAAGCGGCACTGCCAGTCGGCGGAGTTCACCCGCTCGGCCTTTAAATACCGGGACGGCAAGCTGTATCTGGCCAAGAGCAAAACCCCGCTGGACATTCGCTGGAGCCGTGAACTGCCCGGCGAACCCAGCACAGTGACCGTTTCCAAAGACTCGGCAGGCCGTTACTTCGTCAGCTGTCTGTGTGAGTTCAAACCCAGCAAATTGCCGGTCACACCGAACATAACCGGCATTGATCTGGGCCTGAAAGACCTGTTTATCACTGATCAGGGTCGACGGGTCGGCAATCCCCGCCATACCGCGAAATACGCCGCCCGACTGGCCAGGGCACAGCGCCGGCTGAGCAAGAAAAAGCTCGGCTCGGCCAACCGCGCCAAGGCCCGACAGAAGGTGGCGAAACTTCACGCCAAAATCTCCGATTGCCGGCAGGACAACTTGCACAAGCTGTCCCGCAGATTGATTAACGAGAACCAAGTGAT
>NZ_FNYH01000002.1 GCF_900108915.1 Allopseudospirillum japonicum | reverse complement strand
TGGGATAAAACCGCTCTTTGTAGGCTCGTTTTGTCATGCTGGATAAATTAGCAGCTCAGCGAGATCCTGGCAAGAGGGCACCGCTACGCGGTGCGTGCTTGTATCACCGCCCGATTGGGCGATGCTTTACGCGCTTTTTGGTAAGCAAAAAAAAACGCCACCGCAAAGCGCTGGCGTTTGAAAGATACGACGATAAGTTAAGCCTGGCAAGGCGTCAACCAGTGCGCATATTTTGCATCTTTGCCCGTCACAATATCAAAATAACGGCTTTGCAATTGCTCTGTGATAGGGCCACGGCGACCATCCCCAATCGCGCGTCCATCTAACTCACGAATCGGTAACACTTCTGCGGCAGTTCCTGTGAAGAAGGCTTCATCTGCAATATAAACTTCATCGCGAGTAATGCGTTTTTCGATCACTTCTAAACCGAATTCATCACGCGCAAG
This sequence comes from Allopseudospirillum japonicum, assembly GCF_900108915.1. Lineage (GTDB taxonomy): Bacteria > Pseudomonadota > Gammaproteobacteria > Pseudomonadales > Halomonadaceae > Pseudospirillum > Pseudospirillum japonicum. The sequence continues at coordinate 351,458 of NZ_FNYH01000002.1, read as the reverse complement.
CTGCATCACAGTACGGCGGGTAATCCCATCTAAACAAGCGGTGAGCTCTGGAGTATAGAGTTTGCCATCACGTACCAAAAAGAAATTTTCACCTGAGCCTTCAGCAACATAGCCTTCTGGATCCAGCAAAAGGGCTTCTTCACAACCTGAACGTAAGGCTTCGTTGAGTGCCAACATAGAGTTGATGTAATGCCCGTTAGCTTTCGCGCGCGTCATGGAAATGTTTACATGGTGGCGCGTATAGCTTGAGGTTTGTACACGAATGCCTAACTCACGGGCTTCAGGCGACATATACGACGGCCATTCCCAAGCGGCAACAATCACATGCACTTTTAAGTTATCTGCACGCAACCCCATCCCTTCAGAGCCAAAAAATACCATAGGGCGCAAGTAGGCATGTTCTAACTGGTTTGCAGCCACCGCAGCGCATTGGGCTGCGTTAATTGCCTCTTTGCTAAAAGACATTGGCATACTGAGGATTTTCGCGGAGTTAAACAGGCGGTCTGTGTGTTCTTTTAGACGAAAAATCTGCGCACCTTGTTCTGTTTTATAAGCGCGCACCCCTTCAAAACACCCCATCCCATAATGCAGTGTATGGGTGAGCACGTGGGTTTTTGCATCGCGCCAAGGGATGAGCTCACCATCAAACCAAAGGAGGCCGTCACGATCAGCCATAGACATGCTTAGTTTCCTTTCAATAATGAATCACTATAAAAATCAATGATCTTAAGGATCATGCGTTCAAATACAGCCGCGCGCAGGTTAAAGTGTGCAAAGATCATCTGCACGAGTTTAACAAGGTTCGTTATCACCTAAGAGTGCCTGCCAGATACGCTGCACTTCGCTGCGGTAGTGGGTAAACTCGGAGCTGGCGATTCGACTCGGTACTTTTTGTAGTGAAGCCCTATGTGCGGCGCGGCGATAGCTTAAATAGGCTTCACGTAGAAGACGCGCATCTTCGGCTAACATACGGCCAGAAGCTTCTAACGTCTCTAAAATTCGCATATTGTCTGTCCACTGTAGCAGCTCAGGTGCTTGCTCACTCCATGCAAGGACAGAATATTGCACGATAAATTCAATATCGACCATGCCACCGGCATCTTGTTTGATATTAAATTCATGCTCGTGGCTTTTTGATCCTAGGGAAGCCCGCATTTTTTGGCGCATTTCCACGACATCTTGACGCAACTGCTTCAGATCACGATGCCGTGCCAAAGTCGCAGCACGGATTTCACCAAAAGCTTGCGCAAGTTTCGGATCACCACAAATCACGCGGGCACGTACTAAAGCTTGGTGTTCCCAAGTCCAAGCTTCTTTCGCTTGGTATTCGGCAAAGGCTTTCAGTGAGGTCACTAAAAGGCCTGAATTTCCCGAAGGACGTAAACGCATATCCACATCGTACAATTGCCCAGAAGGGGTCACTGTATTCAGAATATGAATAATACGCTGTCCAAGACGGGTAAAAAAGACATTATTATCAAGTGCACGCGTCCCATCGGTTGTCAGATTGGCTGCACCATCATGAATAAAGACTAAATCGAGATCTGAGCCATAGCCTAATTCGATTCCGCCAAGTTTACCATAGCCTAGGATAATAAAATCCGGACGACAGGGCACACCTGGCGACTTTTGCGGGTAACCATATTTACTGGTGAGATGTTTCCATGCCAGCTCGAGCACAGCTTCCAAAACAACCTCAGCAATATAGGTCAAGTAATCACTGACTTTCATCAAGTGGCGTCCAGCCACAATATCTGAAGCCGCAACACGCAATACATGCGCATGACGGAAATAGCGCAAAGCTTCCATTTGCGCTTCCATGTCTTCTTCTGGTAAACGGGCCAGTTGTTGGCGCAACTCATCGGCCAATTTCGCTTTATCTGCAGGCGTATATAGGGTGTTAGCGTCTAATAATTCATCCAGCAAAATTGGCGTGCGTGCTAACTGTTCAGCAATCCAAGGACTCGCACTACACAAACGCACCCATTGGGTCAGTGCCTGCGGATTTTCAGTCAGCAAAACAAAATAAGCTGTGCGCCTGAGCACAGCCTCCACTAGCATTAACGTCCGTTCTAGGGTTTGAGTTGGCTTATCTGTACTACTGGCTGCCTCAAGCAGTTTTGGCATAAAAGCATCTAAGCGTTCACGGCCAATGCGCTGCATGGATTGTACTTGCTTGCCGGTTCGTAAAGCTTGTAAACGGCTGAGCACACTTTCTGCAGGGGTATAGGCATATTCCGCCAAGAAGCTAGCGGCTTGCGCTATATCTAGTTCGCCTTGCCATACTTGTTGCCACCGGCATAAGCTTTCATCTTCTGCGGCACTGCTTGTTTGCTCGTCTTCAGGGGAAGCAATAATTTGATTAAAGTGGTGGCGCACTTGGGTGCGTATGCCTTGCAATGCCGTTAACAAGGCATCCCAGTCAGCAAAACCTAAACTAAAGGCAAGCCTATGTTGACTGAGGGAATCCGCTGGTAAGGTTTGGGTTTGTTTGTCGGCAATGGCTTGGATTCTATGTTCAAGATTGCGTAGAAAAACATAAGCTTCTAATAGCTCTTGGCTTGCATCTGCCGGCATTAACCCAAGACCGCTAATAATGGGCAATACTTTGCGGATGGAGGCTTCTTGTAGTTCTGTGTCGCGCCCACCACGAATTAATTGGAACACTTGGGTGATAAACTCAACTTCGCGGATACCACCTGAGCCCAGTTTAATATTATCCGCCAAGCCTTTGCGGCGTACCTCGCGATTAATAAGAGCTTTCATCTCGCGCAGGGATTCAATCGCGCTGTAATCTAGGTATTTGCGATAAACAAAAGGCGTCAGTCCCTGCAGTAATTTTTGCCCTTGTGCAAAATCGCCGGCCATCACGCGCGCTTTGATCATGGCATAGCGCTCCCATTCACGGCCTTGATCTTGGTAATACTCATGCATCGCTGCAAAAGATAGTGCCAAGGCCCCTGCATCTCCATAAGGACGTAAGCGCATATCCACACGGAATACAAAGCCTTCAGGCGTCAAAGCATCTAGGGCAGTAATTAGACGCTGACCAAGACGGATAAAAAACTCTTGGTTTTCAAAGCTTCTACGTCCGCCTTGCGTATGGCCATGTTCAGGAAAGGCAAAAATCAAATCAATATCTGAGGAGAGATTCAGCTCACCGGCACCGAGTTTCCCCATACCAATGACAACCATCTGTTGTGCTTGATTGCTGTCTTTCCCTATCGGGGTACCCCATTTGGGGGTGTAAAAATCATATAGCCAAGTTAATGCACTATGCACACAAGTATCAGCAAGATGTGTGAGCTCACCTGCTGTTTGCCACATATCCGCTTGTCCAAGCACATCACGCCAGATTAAACGTACCATGGCCAAGCGCCGAAAACGGCGCAAGGCTTTATGCAAATCGTCTTCTGTCACACACTTGGCCAAAAGCTCTGCTAGCCAGGCTTGGTAGTCAGCAAGGCTTAAGTGAGTGTGCAGACGCGTTTGTAACTGATCGAGTATTAAAGGCTGTTTGCAAAAACTTTCCGCGACATAATCGCTTGCACTCCAAACCCGAATACACTCGGTACGGGTAGATTCATCCCAAGCGTCCACCTGTGCAGATGCTTTGGGCTGTCCTGTCGAACCAGCAAGCATATCCGCAAGACTTAACGCCTGTGCAAATTTCCCCCATTGAAACGCAAAATGTTCCTGCAGTTCTGGGGGTAAGTGTTCTTGTCCTTGTAACAACCTCATTGATGGCATATCTTGCGGCACAGATGACATAAGCACTCCCCATTCAATAAACCTGTTTGCAAGCATAATCAGGGGCTATCTTGAGCACAAGCCTTGTGATTTCCAAGAGATGAGTTTTAGCCAGCAAAGCGTTGCCAAGCAATAAGCCCCCAAGTGATAGCCGTCACGCCGAGACTGACAAAAACCGCCGCAGACCCTAAATCTTTTGCCAATCCAGAGAGCTCATGGTGTTCAGCACTAATACGGTCAATCGCCGCCTCAACGGCTGAGTTCATCAATTCCACCGATAAAACCCAAAGACAACTACCGATCAGCAAAATCCATTCAACGGCAGTTTGTCCCAGCCAAAAAGCCAGCGGAATCAAAACAGCAAAAAGGACAATTTCTTGGCGAAATGCAGCCTCGTTACGCCATGCCGCTTTTAACCCCTGCATCGAATAATAGGTTGATTTACGTAAATGAAACAAACCTGTGCTTTGTGGATTTTTCATATTTTCAATTGCATCTGTGCATCACAGATGCCTCCTCTATCAACAAAAAAGATGCAATCACTGGCTTTGAGCCGAGATCACTTATCATCAAAATTGAAACATTCAAATTTCAAGCATCTATACCCTTGAGCGCCTCCGTGTATAATGCAGCGGCATTCTTTAAGGCAGGGATTTTACTTGGTTAGCCCTCTGCGTGGGGGTTATCCAAGTGGCTCGATCTTATGTCTTAGATGCAAATTTCCAGCACACAAATCAGCATCAGCAAGGTGACCTTGTTGGTGCTGATCACTTGCAAGTGTGCTCTTTTTGTATAGGTCACCTAGATGACCCCGAAATAAGGTAAGCTGTGATGATAAATAAAATCACTGAGTTAGGAGCAAATTTTTTTACTCCTGGCTTGCGGCAAGGCGTGCTGCGTAATTTTTTGGGCAACTCGCCTTTGTGGTATAAGAAAACCATCCTTGCGTTCCTTTTAATTAATCCCATCCTTTTTTTCACCCCTGCTTTTGGTCCTTTTGTGACCGGCTGGGTGTTAATTATTCAGTTTATTTTCACCCTAGCGATGGCTCTTAAATGCTACCCTCTACAGCCTGGAGGCTTGTTAGCGATTGAAGCAGTTATTTTAGGACTCACAACACCTGAAGCAGTGATTCATGAAGTAGAAGGCAACCTAGAAGTCATCTTGCTACTGATGTTTATGGTGGCTGGTATCTTCTTTATGAAGCAATTACTACTTTTTACTTTTACCAAGATTTTGCTTGGGGTACGTTCTAAAATCCGTTTAGCCTTATTGTTTTGTATTACCTCTGCTTTTCTCTCCGCCTTTTTAGATGCTTTAACTGTGACTGCGGTCATTATTTCCATCGCTGTAGGTTTTTATTCTGTCTATCACAAGGTCGCTTCAGGTAAAAATTTCGAAAATGAGCATGATCATGGTAATGACACCAGTATTGAAGACGATAGCCGCTCTGATCTAGATCGCTTTCGTGGTTTTTTACGTTCTTTGTTGATGCATGGCGCTGTCGGAACCGCTCTAGGTGGTGTGTGTACCATGGTAGGGGAGCCGCAAAACCTCTTGATTGCTAGTGAGGCGGGCTGGGACTTTATCACCTTTTTTGTACACATGATGCCTGTCACTATGCCCGTATTAGCCGTAGGTTTAGTGACTTGTGTGTTATTAGAACGCCACAAAAAATTCGGCTATGGCGATGAGCTGCCTGATAGTGTCCGCGCGATTTTAGATGATTATGATACTTATCAAACCCAAAAGCGCACAGACAAAGACAGAGCTGCCTTATTAGTGCAGGCTTTGACTGCTATTTTCCTTATTTTTGCGCTCGCTTTTCACTGGGCAGAAGTCGGTTTAATTGGCCTGACTATTATTGTTTTACAAACCGCTTTTAATGGCATTACTGAAGAACACCAGATTGGTAAAGCTTTTGAAGAAGCCCTTCCTTTTACCGCATTATTGGTGGTCTTTTTCACTGTTGTTGCGGTGATTCATAGCCAACATTTGTTCCAACCTTTTATCTCTATGGTGCTGCACTTACCTTTGGAACAGCAACCTGGTATGTTGTTTATTGCTAATGGGATTTTATCTGCCATTAGTGATAATGTTTTTGTGGCAACTGTCTATATTAGTGAGATTAAAGGTGCCTTAGTTGCTGGTGATATTAGCCGAGAGCACTTTGATAAGCTGGCTGTTGCTGTCAATACAGGCACAAATTTACCCAGCGTGGCAACTCCTAACGGACAAGCGGCCTTTTTATTCTTATTAACTTCCGCTGCAGCACCTTTAGTGCGTTTATCCTATGGGCGCATGGTGTGGATGGCCTTGCCTTACACGATTGTGATGTCTGTGGTAGGCTTACTTGCAGTGACTCGCTGGATCTAAAACTTGTCAAAGCGACAAAAAACGGCTCGTCGGACCCCCCAGGTTTTATACCGGCGAGCACTTGTGCCTGCTAGCGACTTTGTTTACCTTGGGTACCTCTTAAACCACCGAATTGATTACACAAAGGTATTCAAGATGCTTATCAGGCATTCTGCTTTCCTTGGTTTGTTACTAACCTTGCTGATTCTTTTGACTGGGCCTGCTGCTTATGCACAAGTGCCTCAGTTGGCTTCCGAGTTACGTCCTAAAGAAGCACGCGTTCCCGGCGGTGTCGCCTTAATTGCCATTCCGCAAAAATCAGCCTCGCCTCCCTATGTGCATTATCAAAATAAACGTGTGTACGTTTCACCTTATCAAGGCCAATGGTGGGCTTGGGTGGGGATTCCCCTAGATGCAAAAACCGGTACCCATACCCTGTACTGGCGCACCAAAGAAGGGGATAAGGGGCTGGAATTTAACGTCCAAGCCAAGGAATACGAGAAACAATATCTACAAGTTAAAAATAAACATGTGAATCCAAATACAGATCAACTTGCACGGATTCGTCGTGAAACGCCGGAAATTCGCGGTGCCATGGATACTTGGTATCCTTTCCAAACGCCTTTACCTGAAACCTGGATTCAGCCGACCCAAGGTAGAATCAGTAGCTCTTTTGGTTTACAGCGATTTTTCAATAATCAAGCACGCAGACCGCATTCAGGGATGGATATTGCCGCCCCAACTGGCACGCCTATTGTTGCGGCTTTAACAGGAAAAGTCCGTGCGGTTGGCGATTATTATTTTAATGGTAAAACTGTGATTTTGGATCATGGACAAGGTTTTACTACCTTATATTGCCATTTATCTGAAATTGCCCCACAAGTGCAAGTTGGCGTTGAATTACAAGCAGGCGAACGCCTAGGTAAGGTGGGAGCGACAGGCCGAGTCACTGGGCCGCATCTGCACTGGACCGTGACTTTAAACGGTGCGCGCGTGGATCCTGCATTATTTTTGCCTTAAAGCACATCGGTTGATTTAATCAAATAAGGAGTGGCGTTATCTGTGCCCCAGATCCTCGCCAAACATTTATGAAGCAGCTACTTATTTTGCCCACTTGTGCGCGTGATCTTTTGGTGAGCCAATCGCTCATTGCGGCGATAAAAAAACGGCATGCAGACGTCGAGCTTGATGTGATGGTGCCCAGCTTACTGGCGCCACTGGCAACACGTTTTCCTGAGGTCAATCAGGTATTTAATGCACCAGAACCCAGCCAAGGGCTGGGTTTGCATTGGCATGTAGGCAGAAATCTAGTCGCACTCGAGACTCACTATCAACAAGCTTATATTGTGCCCCAAAGCCTTAAAAGTGCGCTCATCCCTGTGGCCGCACAAATTCCACACCGTGTGGGTTTTCGCGGCCCTTGGCGCTTTGGTTTATTAACGGATATTCGTTTACCTCCCAAATACAAAGCATTAGCAGATCAGTATGCAAGTTTGGCTTATCCGCATGGCCAATTACCTTCTGCTTGGCAGGCACCGACCCTTAGCCTTCACATAGATACTGAAAATCAAACACACCTCATTGACCAACTTGATTTAGCGCCCTACGCCGAAGTGAGTACACGTCCTTTAGTAATTTTATGCCCTGCCGGTGTGCAAGAGAGCAGTCGTCAATGGCCGATAGCCTATTTTGCCCGTTTAGCCGCTGCTCTCATTGATCAAGGGTGTCGTATTTGGATTTTAGCCTCATATAAAGAGGTACAAGCTGCAGAACAGATCTGCGCGGCCTTATCACCGAGTCAGCAGGAGTTTTGTGATAATTTGGCTGGGCGTACGTCATGGACGGATGTTGTTGATTTAATCGCGTGTGCACAGGCGCTAGTCAGTAATGATTCTGCCCTCGCCCATATCAGTGCGCGGCTGGCGCGTCCGACTTGGATTCCTTTGGGGGCCAGTGATCCGGAATACGCCGCCCCGCAAGGTGATCAAGTACATTTACTCACCTATGAAGCCCTAGAATGCCAACCTTGCCAACGGCCAAGATGCCAAGCCAGTACTCAGCTGGCGTGCTTAACCCATTTACAGCCGGAAAGCATCCTAGAAAGTCTGCTCGCACAACTCAAGATGCAAGCACCGCCTGTGGCAACTGCTGAGGCCATCTCAGCCTAATCCCCAGGCCGCCTAACTCACTGGTATAGGCTTGTGCATCTCCGCCTAAACGTTGCATCGCTTTGCGGGTGATACTCAAGCCTAAACCTTGTCCGGAAGCTTGCTGAGGATACAAGCGCACAAAGGGGGTAAATAAATCAGCTAAATGTTCTGCCGCCACCCCAGCCCCAGCATCTTCAATATCCAGCTGAAAATAGCCTGCATGGACACTAGCACACACACGGATTAAAGCGGTTTCAGGCGTATACTTGAGTGCATTACTAAGCACATTCGCTAGCGCTCGTTTCAGCAAATGCGTATCCGTATAGCCCTGGCTAGATGTAGATAAGGCTTGCCATTGCCAAGGGCGCGGTTTTTGTTCTATTTGTATCTCGGCTAACACTTCCTCTACCAGGGTGTTGAGCTGATAGTTTTGCCCTTGTAACCTTTGTTGCTGTACACGATTAAAAGTGAGTAATTCACTGATCAGGGTATCTAAACGCTGGCATTCTTTATGCAGCCGCTGACTTAAACTAGCCTCCGCCCCGAGCTGCCTTTCTACCAAACCGACTGCCACTTGCAAACGCGTTAAAGGCGCTCTTAATTCATGGGAAACGTCTCTTAATAACTCCTGCTGCTGCAAAGCTTGGGTTTGTACATACTCTGCCATGGTATTAAATTCGCGCGCTAATGCCCCTAACTCATCATGGCGTGCGCTTAATTCAGGTGCGACACGTAAGCTTAAATCTTGCTCTTGGTAATATGCTTGCACATAAGCTTGTAATGCGCGTAAAGGACGAATAATCAAACCACTTAATACCAAACTCGATAAAGCAGCTAACAAACCAAGCCACACTAGTTGAAGACTCATCCAGTGCTCTAACCAATCATTCATCAACTTGGGTGGTCTAGGCGGACGCACCCAGATTTGATAGGGCACCCCTTGTTCAGAGGTATAAGTAAACGCAAGGGCTTGTACAGGCGGTGGGTAACGACGCTGCACAAGCGCTTCCCCTGTATCTGTGCGTGTAATCCAGATTGCCATATGGTGGCGTTGATGATCGTTTTTTGTGTGTTCGCCAGCTTCATAAGCCTCAATCCAAGCTTGCGCTTGGCCACGAGCATGTGCCAAAAAAATTTCTTGGTTATGGCGTTGTGCCTGCATCTTGGTAATTAACATCGCCACCAAGAGCATCCCTATCAAGTTGACCAACCAAGTGATCAAAAAAATCTGCCAAAACAAAGCCAGCTTTTGCCAGAACCTTTTTACTTGTTTGCTAAGATGCCAAGCCATAAACCCAGACATAGCCTTGCCCTCGTACCGTTTTAATCACTTCGGTTTCCGTTGCCAGTGCTTGATGTAACTTTTGGCGCACTCGGCTGATATGCACATCAATGGCTCTGTCATAGGCGGTTAACTCACGGTGCAAAACGCGCTCAGTGAGGTACTCCTTACTTAACACCTGGCCGGCAGCCTGCATTAAATAGGCTAAAACATTGAGCTCAGCGCTGGTGAGTTCAATCACTTGCTGATGGACTTTCACTTCGCGTAAGCCAGGATGCAAATGGATATATCCATACGTTAAGGGTGCTTGTGGAAAGCCAGTTTTTACTAAACTCGGTTTATTGGCTTGCGTGCGCCTTAAAACAGCACGAATACGCGCCACTAATTCACGTGGATTACAAGGTTTGCTGAGGTAATCATCCGCCCCAAGCTCTAACCCCAAAATACGGTCGATATCCTCACCACGCCCTGTAAGCATAATAATGGGTACATTGCAGCTTGGACGCAGTTGTTGCAGTAAATCTAAGCCACTTTGCTTGGGCAACATAATATCCAAAATCACTAAGGCATAAGGATGGCTTTGTGCTGGATGAAGAGATTGCCATGCTTGCTCTGCGTCTAAGGCTTGCTGCAATTCAAAACCTTCATAAGCGAGATATTCACGTAATAACTCCCCAAGTTCAGGATCATCATCGACAAGTAATAAAGGCTGAGGATACATCTTAGTTTCCTTGTGGTTTACTTACTGCGAGCTTGCCTGATTTTTTAGTAAAAAGGCGCGACTTTACCTAACTTTACGCCCCACAAACACAAGTTTGCAGGCAAGCCTGCCATACTGAGTTCAATACAAAAGCATCAACGATATCAAAGTGAAGGAGATTCACCATGAAAACAAGTCGCCGTATTTTACTTGCAGGGATTTTGGGATTAGGCGCTATGAGTGCCTGGGCAATGCCGCATATGGGGGCACACAAACAAGAAGCCATGCCTGAGGCCTTCATGGATTATTTACAGCTCAATGATGAGCAGCGCCAAGCAGTACAAGCTTTGATGAAGGAAAAGCGCGAGCTACAGCAGCAAGCGCGTGAAGACAAACAAAAACCTATGCAGGCTTTACAACAACTTGATCCAGAAAGCGCGACTTATCAAGCGGATTTGCAAGCTTTAATCCAAGCGCAGCAAACTAAAGTCGCACAGAAGTTGCAAGCACATGCGGATTTACGCGCACGCATGTATCAGATTTTGGATGATCAGCAAGAAGTGCGTTTAGAAGCTTGGCAGGCAGCACGGGCAGCACAAAAGCAAATGCGTGGTGCCTATAAGCAAGAAGGCGATTCAAATCGCGGGTATCATCATAAAGGTGAAAGACGTTGCGACGACTAGCATCGCAAGCTTTTAAGTAAGGAAAAGTTTGGCTGATACTCCATCCCAAATCGCATGATATCGCCTTGCGGTTTGGGTGGAGACGACTGAAACTGCACTTGCTCAAGCAAGCAAGTGCAAATACCTCATCCCGTATTGCGCAAACCAGCAGCAATGCCTGCCATGGTCACCATAAGGGCTTTTTCCAAAGCGGCATGAATTTGTGGCGTTTCGCTGGCGCTGTGTGCGCTATCGCGTGTTCTTTTGATTAATTCCGCCTGCAAAATATGCAAAGGATCAATATAAGGATTACGCACTTCAATTGCTTGTTGGATCATAGGGGCATTTTCCAATAAGCGGCTTTGATCACGAATTTGTAGCAGGGTCGCAACCAAACCATGCAAGCGCTCACGTAAGTGTTCCCCCAACCCCTGATCTTGGATATTCAACAAGCGCTGCTCATAGTAAGCGGCAATTTCGGCATCCGCTTTGGCTAACACCATTTCCAACATATCCATATAAGTGCGAAAGAAAGGCCATTGCTGCATCATGCTTCTTAATTCATCCAGATGACCTTGCGCTAAGGCCTCCTTAAGTGCCTCATCACTTCCCAACCAAGCAGGCAGCATTAAACGTATTTGGGTCCAAGCGAAAATCCACGGAATCGCACGCAAACTCTCAACCCCACCTTCACTTTTACGCTTGGCAGGACGACTCCCCAAAGGCAAACGTGCTAATTCTTGCTCCGGTGTGACCGCGCGGAAATAAGGCACAAAATGTGGATGTTGGCGCACCGTTTGCCGATAACTGATTAACGCCGCCTGGGCAAGTGTATCCATGCGCTTCCGCCAAGCGTCTTCTGGTACAGGCGGTGGTAAGAGGGTCGCTTCAAGCACGGCACTGGTATAAATTTCCAAAGAGCGCATCGCAAGGTTGGGTTGCCCAAATTTAAAGCGAATCATTTCTCCCTGTTCAGTCACCCGCAAGGTGCCATTCACAGAGCCAGGCGGTTGTCCTAAAATTGCGGCATGAGCTGGACCGCCACCACGTCCTACCGTCCCCCCACGGCCATGGAATAAAGTCAGCTTCACTTTATGGAAGCGGCATACCTCGGTCAGGCGCTCTTGTGCACGATATTGCCCCCATGCCGCCGCCAGCTGACCGGCATCCTTCGATGAATCCGAGTAGCCGATCATCACCTCTTGATGCCCTTGCGTGTAATGGCGATACCAATCAATGGTTAGGAGGCGATTGATGACATTCGCCGCGCCTTCTAGATCGTCGAGCGTTTCAAATAAAGGCACCACCCGCATCGGATGCTGCACCCCAGTTTCTTGTAGGAGCAAAATCACCGCCAACACATCTGAAGGTTGACTGGCCATAGAAATCACATAGGAACCCAAAGCCTGCGAGGGTTCTGCAGCAATCACGCGGCAGGTGTCGATCACTTCTTGGGTTTCTGCGGAACAAGGCCAATGCGCCGGCAAGAGAGGGCGCTTGCTTCGCAACTCGCGTAATAAAAATTCTTGGCGTTCTTCTTCGCTCCATTCACTGTATTTGCCAATACCTAAATATTCGGTCAATTCACAAAAGACCTGCGCATGTCGGGAACCATCTTGGCGGATATCCAGCTTCACCAAATTCATGCCAAAGCAGCTTAGGCGGCGCAAAATATCCAGCAAACGCCCATCGGCAATGGATTTCATCCCGCAATCACAAAGAGAGCGATAACAGGCTAGCAGGGGCTCATATAAGGCTTCGCTATCAAGAATAATGCCCTCATCCAGATAGGCTTGTCCTTCCAATTGGGCTTGAATCCATTCCAACGTGATTTGCAGTTGCTGATGCACTTGGCGCAATAATTCACGGTACGGCTCTGTAATGCTTTCGCCAACCCGTTGACGCAAAGCCGCATTACATTGCCACATGGAAAGCTCGGATCTAAGCTGATCAATATCTTCCAAATATAAATCGGCGGCCATCCAGCGCGACAAAAGCAAGACTTCCCGCGTCACTTTCGCCGTGACATTCGGGTTACCATCACGGTCCCCGCCCATCCAAGAAGCAAAACGTATCGGTGAACAATCCAAAGGTAAGGATTGACCCGTGGCCTGCACTAGGGCTTGATCAAGCTGACGATAAAAAGCGGGCAACGCCTGCCACAGGGAATTTTCTATGACCGCAAACCCCCACTTTGCCTCATCGACTGGGCTAGGACGTTGCTCGCGGATTTCACTGGTATGCCAAGCTTGCGAAATTAATTCTTGCAGGCGTCTATGGGTCGCTTGTCGCCGCCAAGGATCTTGCTGACAACCCTCGCTATCTAGCTCACTAAGACAAGTATCCAAGGCATCATATTTTTGAATCAGAGTACGCCGAATGACTTCGGTCGGGTGGGCAGTTAAGACCAAATCTACCTGCATATTGTGCAGGCTATGTACTAGAGTTTCTTGGCTAATGCCTTTATCCAACACACGTTTTAACAGCAAATCAAGTTCAGGTTGATCCGGTAGGGAATCTTCCGTGGTGCGTAAACGAGCTCTGTGGTGTTGTTCGGCAATATTGGCGAGATTTAAAAATTGATTGAAAGCGCGGGTAACAGGGAGGAGTTCTTGTTCATCAAGTAAGTGTAAATAGGCTTGCAACTCTTGTCGGTCTTCTTCGGTACCACTGCGCCCTTGCTTGGCGAGGCTACGGATGGTTTCTATTTTCTGTAAGAAGTCCTCACCACGCGCGCTACTGATGGTTTCCCCTAAGCATTCACCAAGAATGCGTACATGCTCGCGTAAGGATTCATGCAAATCACTCATCACCCCCTCCTTCTGTTTGCGTGGGCTTGTGGTAGATTTGTATCCAGTGCATATTGCACTGCACTCATCCCTGTATAGAGCAGAAGGGAAAGAGATGCAACCTGAATCCCTCCCCCTGAAGGAGGTCTAGGTTAGCGCAATCTATTGTATTCTCGCCTGCATTAAAGGAGTTTTTATGTCATCTAGCCCTGCCCAAGCGATTTATTTGCGCAACTATCAAGCCCCTGAATTTGCCTTAGATGCGATTGATCTTACTTTTGAGCTCGACCCACAAGCGACCAAAGTTAGCGCGGAAATCCAAGTACGGGCTTTAGGCGAAAACCGATGCTTGGTACTTGATGGTCAAGACTTAACCCTTTTAAGCCTAGCCATTGATGGGCGTCCACTTGATGCAGATGAATACCAGTATCAAAACGACCAACTGACCTTATTGAACGTACCTTCAGCCTTTTGTTTAAGCACCCAAGTGGAAATTAATCCGCAAGCAAATTCCGCCTTGGAAGGTTTATATTTATCAAACGCCCTCTATTGTACTCAGTGCGAGGCTGAAGGATTTCGTCGGATCAGTTTTTTCCTTGATCGCCCTGATGTACTCAGTCGCTTCACGACCAAGCTGATTGCCGACCCACAGCACGCCCCCATTTTGCTCGCTAATGGCAACCCGATTGCGCAAGGCACCTTGGCAGATGGACGCCATTGGGTGCAATGGCAAGACCCTTTCCCCAAACCTTGTTATCTATTTGCCTTAGTTGCTGGTGATTTAGTCTGTATTCAAGACACCTTTGTCACGCAAAGTGGGCGCTCAGTGGATTTACAAATCTGGGTAGAAGCAGAAAATCAACACAAATGCGCCCATGCCATGCGCTCCTTAAAAGCCGCTATGCGTTGGGATGAGGAAGTCTATGGGCGTGAATATGATCTTGATATTTATATGATTGTCGCCGTCAATGATTTTAATATGGGAGCGATGGAAAATAAGGGACTGAATATTTTTAACAGCGCTTGCGCCCTCGCCGATCCGCAAACCACCACGGATTTAGGCTTTCAACGGGTTGAAAGCGTGATTGCTCACGAATACTTTCATAACTGGTCGGGTAACCGAGTGACTTGCCGTGATTGGTTCCAACTCTCGTTAAAAGAAGGCTTTACTGTATATCGTGATCAAGCCTTTAGCGCAGATATGAATTTTGCCGGTGTGCAACGCATTGAAGAAGTCACCATGTTGCGCAGCGCCCAATTTGCGGAAGATGCCAGCCCCACCGCGCACCCAGTGCGTCCAGATCATTACATGGAAATCAATAACTTCTACACCCTCACCGTGTATGAAAAGGGTGCGGAAATCGTGCGCATGTTGGCAAATTTATTAGGACCACAGGCCTTCCGCCAAGCGTGTGACTTATATTTTACACGTTTCGATGGGCAAGCGGTCACAGTGGAAGATTTTGTTGCTTGTATGGAAGAGATTTCCCAACGCGATCTTAGCCAATTTATGCGTTGGTATCATCAAGCAGGCACGCCACACGTTCAAGTTCAAGGCCAGTATTGTCCACAAACGGCAAGCTATCGCCTTGATTTTCAACAGGCAACGCCAGATACCCCAGGGCAAACCAACAAACAACCTTTGTTAATTCCGATCACGATGGGGCTATTAGATGCCCAAGGTCGCCCCCTGCCATTGAAGCTAAAATTAGCTTCTGGGGAGATTCAGGCACTCGGCTTGCAAGGAGTACTTGAACTCACCCAAGCTCAGCAAAGTTTCGAATTTATCGGTTTAGAAGAGCTCACAGAAGCACCTATCCCTTCATTATTACGGGGTTTTTCCGCGCCGGTAAAATTGAGTTTTCCTTATACACCGACCCAATTAGCCACTTTGATGGCCCAAGATACGGACGCCTTTAATCGCTGGGATGCAGGGCAAAGGTTAGCTTTAGATACTTTGATGCCTTTGATTGATGCACAAGTAACCCAGATTGATTTGGCCCAAGATGCCCCTATGCTTTTAGAAGCTTATCGTGCTTTGCTTACAGAAGCCGAGCACACCCAAGATCAAGCCATGCTTGCCTCTATGTTACGTTTGCCCAGCTTTGCTTATCTGGCGGAGCAATATGCTTGCATTCCTGTCGAGGCTATTGAACAAGTACGCCAAGCTATGCGATTTGCATTAGCACGTACGTTTTATCCGCAATGGAAAGCCCTCTATCAAGCGCAAATCAGCCAGCAAGCCTATGCCCCTGAGGCAACACAAATTGCGCAACGTAGTCTCAAAAATCTTTGTTTGGATTATTTACTCGCTTTGGCTGCTGTGCCTGAATATCAGCAAGAAGTGTATCAAATCGCACTCACGCAATGGCGCACCAGTGACAATATGACAGATGCCCGCGCGGCCTTGACGTTATTAGCTCATGCGCCGGATGCAAGTTGGGGGCGTGATCCCTTGGCAGAATTTGCGCAACGTTGGCAACAAGATGCGTTAACCATGGATCAATGGTTTAGCATTCAAGCAACGCGCCCCTATGCAGACACTTTGCAACAGGTGCAAAATTTGTTGCAGCACCCAAATTTCTCACTGAAAAACCCCAATAAGGTACGTGCTTTGATCGGTGCTTTTGCCCAACAAAACCCACTGGCATTTCATCAAATCTCTGGGGCTGGCTATGCCTGGTTAGCCGATCAGGTCATTGAACTTAATGGATTTAATCCACAAATTGCAGCCCGTTTGGTAATCCCTTTAACTCGCTGGCAACGCTACCAAGACACACGCCAAACCTTGATGCGTGCCCAACTTGAACGCATTCAAGCACAAGCGAACTTGAGTGCCGATGTGTACGAAATTGTCACTAAGGCATTGCAGGTTTAATTTTTGACTCGGTTTGTGTTGAGGCCAGCATAAAATCAATAAAGGCTTGATGGGCGCGGGATAAATAAGCGCCCTTTTTCCACGCCAAAGACAAGGGTAAATACACCGGCGGATCAAAAGGGATACCAACTAATTCTGCTTCCTCAGCAATCACCATACGTAAGAGCGTACTAATACCAAACCCTTGGCGTACAATGGCCTTAGTTAAAGGAATTAAATTAGTTTCAAAAGCAATTTTTGGTTGGATACCAACTTCCTTACTTAAAGCTTCTATATAGTCTCGATGAAAATAACCCTGTTTAAATAACACTAAATCTTCCTGAAAAAACTCAGTGTAAGGTACTGCCAACATAGCAGCAAAGGCATGATCTTGAGGTACACACACCAACATTTCTTCGTGTAAAAATGTATGAGTTTGCAAACTTGTCGGTGGCGTATCTGCGACAATCACACCTAAATCAAGCTCACCCGCTAATAATAAGGCTTGTAAACGCCGAGTACCTGCTTCATAGACAGAAAGTTGTAAATCAGGATATTTAGATTTAAAGGCCATTAAAATCGGTGGAAAATAATAAGAGCCCAACATGCTCGGAATGCCAATGCGCACCTCACCTTTTAATAAACCCTGCATATGATGCAAGGCCTGATCCGCATAAATCAGTTCCTGCCATACTTTTTGTAAATGGGTGAGTAACACCTGGCCTTCTTCAGTAGGACGTACCCGCTTTTCCCCACGATCGAGTAACTGGGTGTCGAGCTGTTTTTCTAATTTGCGAATTGCCATACTGACAGCCGGTTGCGCAACCCCTTGATGTTGCGCTGCTTGGGTAAAACTACCGCTTTCAGCAACCAACATAAAATACCGCAAGGCGGTTAAATCCGTTAAACGCATAAGATTTACTTATTCTCAGTATACTTGGAATATATTTTTCTTATCTTATAGGCGGTGTTAGGCTAAGTCACTTGCTTTTTTCACTGGTCGGAGCCGCAAGATGCAAGCCTCTAAAGCCTTTAATTTCGCGATGTTATGCGCTTCTTTTTTGGTATTTGCCAATTTATACGCTTTACAACCTATGTTACCTGTACTCATGCAGACATTTGATCTTAGCCCGACACAGGCCAGTCACTTAATGAATGTCAGCACCTTTACCTTGGCAGTGGCTTTATTCATCTATGGGCCTTTATCGGATGCTTATGGGCGCAAACCCCTAATGTTAATCAGCATGCTTGCTGCAATCGCAGTGACCTTAATCTTACCTTTGGCAACTTCTTTTGAAACTTTGCTTATTTTACGCGCTTTACAGGGGTTTTTCTTAGGCGGCTTACCTGCCATTGCGGTCGCTTATTTGGCAGAAGAGTTGGCCGAAAGCCAATTTTTAGTTGCAGTGGGTTTATATATTAGTGGGAATACACTGGGGGGCTTAGGTGGACGTTTAATTAGCGGCGCATTAACAGATTATTTACAAAGCTGGCAAGCCAGTTTATGGATTTTAGGTGGTTTTAGCCTGATTTTATGGATGCTTGCTTATCAGCTCTTGCCCAAGTCTCATGCCTTTCAAGCGCGTCCATTTCAGATCAAACAAAGCCTACAAGATTTTCGCCAGCATCTGGCCCGTAAAGAATTAAGCCTTGTCTATTTAGTGGGTGGGTTAAACTTTTTTATTTTTATTAATTTATATACTTATATTACTTTTGTACTGAGCAAGGCACCCTATCATTTATCACCATTTTGGCTCGGTTTGCTCTTTGTGACATATTTAAGTGGTACCTATGCCGCAAGCCGTTCTGGTCAATGGGCCAAGGGGCGCTCTTTACCTTTGATGATGGCGTTAGGGATTAGCTTACTCCTTGTGGGAACAGGTTTAACCTTAATCCCTGATATAAAAGCCTTGATTTTAGGGTTATTGATCAATGCATTTGGCTTTTTCCTCAGCCATTCATTAGCCTCCGCTTGGGTCAGCAAGCAAGCGCAACACGCACGCGCCAGTGCATCCGCTTTGTACTCGGTAGCCTACTATCTAGGGGCAAGTACAGGGGGGATTTATCTTGGTTATTTTTGGCAGGCTTGGGGATGGCTTGGAGTGGTCTTGGCCGCTTGGGCAGTACTGGCCTTCAATTTAGGAAGTACGCTTTATTTGCATCAGCAGACAAAACGCACTCCTACAACAACTAACTCATGGCTTACTGAATCTAAGGTGTAAACTCAGCTAATAAGCGTGGCGCAAAGGTATATTCTAGCTGGATATATTGCGGTAAGCCTTTGCTAAAAGGTGGCAAATCTTCCCCTTGAATCAGAGGCTCTAAATAGGCGCGGCAAGTATCTGTGATATTTAAACCATCCATACTGATAAAATCGCGTGGCATAAATTTTTCTACGTTGGCAACGTCAGCCAAAGATGCTTGCTCAATATGCCACCGGTAAGGATGATTAGACTCACGAATAATCGCCGGCATGACAGAATGTTTCCCTTCTAAGGCTAACTCTACCCCAGCTTGACCGACCGCATAGGCTTGTTCAACATCCGTTGCTGAAGCAATATGACGCGCAGCCCGTTGAAGATAATCTGCAACCGCCCAATGATATTTATACCCTAAATCTTGCTTAACCATGCCAGCTAACGTGGGGGCAACGCCGCCAAGTTGTTTATGGCCGAAAGCATCGGTTGTGCCTGCATCGGCAAGGAAGGTGCCATCGGCATAACGTGCGCCTTCAGAAACGACAATCACGCAGTAACCATAATTTTTCACGCACTCATCCACGCGTGCCATAACTTTTTCACGCTCGAAGGGCACTTCGGGGAAGATAATCAGATGGGGGGCATCCCCTTCTTCTTGTCCTGCTAAACCGCCTGCGGCTGCAATCCAACCGGCATGGCGTCCCATCACTTCCAAAATAAAGACTTTGGTTGAGGTTGCGCACATGGAGGCAATATCTAAAGCAGCCTCGCGCGTTGAAATGGCAATATATTTAGCGACGGAACCAAAACCTGGGCAGTTATCTGTGATCGGTAGATCATTATCTACGGTTTTGGGAATATGGATGGCTTGAATGGGATAGCCCATTTTCTCGGAAATTTGCGCAACTTTAAGGCAAGTATCCGCAGAATCGCCGCCGCCATTATAGAAGAAATAGCCGATATCATGGGCGCGGAAGACTTCAATCAAGCGCTCATATTGGGCTTGATGCGTTTCTATATCTTTCAATTTATAACGGCAGGAGCCAAAAGCGCCACCTGGCGTATGCTTAAGTGCAGCCACCTGTGCTTCAGAAAGCACAGAGGTGTCGATTAACTCTTCTGTCAAGGCACCTAAAATGCCGTTATGACCTGCATACAAGGTACCAAAAGCTTCTGGGTGTTGACGTAAGGTCTCAATCACACCACAAGCACTGGCATTAATAACAGCGGTCACACCACCGGATTGCGCGTAAAAAGCGTTTTTTTTTGCCATCTTGCAACTCATACCCCTGCAACTTGCAGGAAAGATTAATTTTGCAGGTCAGTACCTGCACCTAAACCCCTAGGGGTATTCCCCCAAGGCTCTCAAGGGGTAAAATGGCGGCTATTTTAGCGCAAAGCAGCGGTTATTGCATGTGCATAATTGACGCCTTCTTTTAAGAGAAATACGCAATGCATCTTCATTTTATTGGTATTTGCGGCACCTTTATGGGCTCTTTAGCGCAACTTGCGCTACAAGCAGGTTATGAAGTCAGTGGCAGTGATCAGGATATTTATCCACCGATGAGTGATCAACTGATCCAAGCAGGCATCCCAATTCATCAAGGTTATCAATATGATCCGCAAAGTTTTCAGCCTGATTTAGTGATTGTAGGCAATGCCTTATCCCGCGGGACTTTTTGTATTGAAGCCCTGCTGAACTCGCAACTTGCCTACACTTCTGGCCCACAATGGTTGCATGAGCATCTATTAAAAGATCGCTGGGTTTTGGGCGTGGCCGGCACGCACGGCAAAACCACCACCAGTAGTTTACTTGCGTGGATTTTAGAATACGCGGGCTTAGCGCCTGGGTTTTTAATTGGTGGCGTTGCGGAAAATTTCGGTATTTCGGCTCGCCTAGGCGATACCCCATTTTTTGTGATTGAAGCCGATGAATACGATACGGCCTTTTTTGATAAGGGCTCTAAGTTTTTGCATTATCATCCACGCACTCTGATTATGAATAACTTAGAGTTTGATCATGCAGACATCTTCAGCGATCTTGCAGCGATTCAACGACAGTTTCATTATTTAGTGCGTACTTTGCCTTCGCAAGGCTTGATTGTGTATCCACAAGGAGAGAGTGCGCTTGATGCCGTCTTTGCTCAAGGATGTTGGACGCCAACACAAAGCCTGAGCCTCCTCACAACAGACGATGAGCCAAAACCAGCACATTGGTGGAGCCAAGCTTTAACCCCTTGCCGGCGCGCTTGGCGTTTGGGTTTAGGGGAACATGTCTTTGGTGAGTGTCATTGGTCTTATGCCGGCGAACATATGCAACATAACGCCTTAGCTGCTATTGCTGCCGCACGTCATGTCGGGATTACACCCGAGATCAGTTTGCAAGCACTCCAAGGTTTTCAAGGGGTAAAACGTCGTATGCAACTGCGCGGTGAAGTCGCTGGCCGTCGTGTATTTGATGATTTTGCGCACCATCCGACAGCGATTAAAACCACCCTAGCAGCCGCACGCGCCACTTATCCAGAAGGGCGTTTGCTCGCGGTGATTGAGCCACGTTCTAACACGATGAAACAGGGCACCTTAAAAGCCGCTTTAGCTACCAGCGTACAGGCAGCGGATCAAGTGTATTGGTATCAAAGCGAAGGCGTACAATGGTCACTTGATACCCTAGGAGTGGGGCAAGTGTATACCCAAGCCGGTGATTTATTAGAAGCTTTGGTTAAACAAAGCCGCCCCCAAGATACTTTGGTGCTAATGAGTAACGGTAGTTTTGCTGGTTTGCATACACGCTTGCTTGATGCCTTGGCAAACCTATCATCTTGAATCACCCAAAGGGGAAATTATGAGCACCAGCGTATGTATTGCGATGACGGGCGCTTCAGGCGTGCAGTATGGATTACGTTTATTACAAGTCCTACTCGCCGCTAAAGTAGAAACCAGTGTGTTGATTTCTAAAGCCGCACATGTGGTGATCGCTACAGAAACCCCTTATAAACTAGCAGCGCAACCACAAAAATTGCAGCAACAATTGCTTGCATATTTCACACCTGATGCGGATCTTTACGCGCCTTATTTAACCGTCTACGGCCGCGAAGACTGGTTCGCTCCGGTTGCCTCAGGCTCGGGTGCGCCTGAAAGTTTAGTGATTTGCCCTTGTTCTGGCGGTACTTTATCTGCCATCGCTACCGGTGCCAGTAATAATTTAATTGAGAGAGCCGCCGATGTTGCCTTAAAGGAAAGGCGTCAATTGATTCTCGTCCCTAGAGAGGCGCCTTATCATCAAGTACACCTTGAACATATGTTAAAACTTACCCAAATGGGGGCGCTGATTTTACCGGCAAGTCCGGGGTTTTATCATCAACCCCAGTGTATTGAAGATTTAATTGATTTTATTGTGGCGAGAATTTTAGACCATCTTGGTCTGCAGCAAGATCTCATGCCAAAGTGGGGCGCTTAATTTAATAAGGTGATTTGCACTTATCTTTGACATCCTCCCCGCCTTAAAGGACGGGGATTCCCTCGACAGGACGCTCATGCCCGAGCGCAAGAATGTTCTTGGCCACGTTGATATCGCGGTCGTGCGTGACACCACACGCACTGCAAGTCCATTCTCTTATTCCAAGACCTGCGATACCTTGCAGCCTCTCATCGGGCAGTGCGCCACAAAACTCAAAACAAAACCAAAAAAGCCCGACGGCGGGTAGTCGGCCTTGAGTGACAAGTTAGGTGCGGTTTCGTGGTTGAGCCGACTTCATTGTTGAGCTATCAAATTCATAAACTTCCTGTGTTCCATCTGCTGTAGTATTAGTACGACTTTCCCTTGCTCTACTATAGTTTGGTCTTGATAAATATGAAAAATACGCCCAAGGGACAGATGACGATAATATTACAGCTCCTATTCCTTTTGCAGTTACTTCTGCGCCTAAAATATTAATCAAGGTAGTGTTTTCAGAAGAAATTCCCGCATTGAACACGAAAGCTCCCACAAAGATGGATACGATACCTCCAAATGCAAGAAATCCACTCACAATGGCTTTTGCTTTAATGTACGCTATATCAACATCTAGTTGATTTGTTCGACCATTTGGCATTATACATAACCTCAAATTAGAGATTTCTTGAGCATTAAAGTTGTAAATATAGCTGTCAACTTCAGAAGCAATTTCAGGGATTCTATATTTTAAACTATCTATGGGTCTATTAATGAATATATGCAAACTCGGAGAAATTTCTAATAAATTTAAAAATTATAAAAGACAAACTCCTTCAATTATAAGAGGCTAATTTATACTTTCTAATTTTTTTAAATTATCAAGCTGGAGAAGTTTAACAAAATGCCTTTGATTTTTTTCAAAAAATCATCTAAATACATTAATAACCAGATAATTCAGATAATTTATCTGAAATAGTAGTTTCTCCCGATACTAACTCTCCATCTATACCAATTATCTGGGGATTTTTCGTATTTATTAACTTATATAAAGCTGATTTTTCCATCTGGCCACCTAACGCCTAAATCAGGTGCGCCGTAGGCATCACCTAGATTTATTTATTATACGTTTTCCTGATTATTCGAAGATGCTGCTATATATCTCATTCAGCCCTTCATATTCACTAGCTTCTAGAAGAGCGTGTTCTTTCTCTAGAAAGTGCACTTGTCCTTGATTTTTCATTTGAGACAGTTTGTCTGAATCCATACCACATAGAAATACTTGTGAGTTTGCAGGGGTATTATTCATGATTAAAGAAACTATGCTTTCATAGTGCTTTGCTGCTTGCTCATGCTGGTTTGGAGTATCAATAACTAGCGGGCTTAGAATTTCTTCACTATACATACTTATGAGGTTGTATAAACTTACATAATATGCAAGCATGGCTCTTGTGCTTTCGGCGGCACCACCACTTTTGGCAACTCTTGCATGGTTTTCTGGAGATTTTATATTGGAAGTATTAACTCCAAATGCTTTAAGCTTGGCAACATAGCTAGGAAAAAGCTCTAGAAATTTATCTCTGACAGTTTTTCTAGTCTCTTTGGATGTACTACTCCTGTCTTTCCCTAAAGTTTTTTCATCAGCTTCTAGCGAGTAGAATTTTTCAAGCTTGATGCTTTTACTTCTATTAACTTTATGCGTAACAGAATGCGCTGCAACTGAATCAAGAATATTTTGAAATGTTATCGTGTTTCCATTGTCTTCTTTTTTATAATATTTCTCATTTAATGCTTCAATTTTATTTCTAATTTCTTTTAGCTCTTCTTCTTTTTTAATGACACTTTTCTCATATTTCTTTAATGCCTTTTCTAGTCGTTTAGCAACTTGCTCAGCTTGCTCTTTATCTTTAAGTAATGCAAACCTATTGACTAGAGTGTTATCGTGAATGACACCACAGGTTGGACACTCTATTTCATTGTCTGTTTCTTCTGCAAACTCATAGTCCTTTTCAAGCTTACTTACAGCTTCATTTGCAATAGCAAGCTGGCTTTGAATGTGAGCTTTATCTGCCCTAAGTTCTGCAAACTCTTCAAAGACAAGTTCTTGTAAATTGTGCAACTCAAGTATTTTATACTTAAGTTCTTCTTCGATTTCATCGAACTCTTCTAAATTTACCGTTGTTTCAATGCTCGGAATAAAGTCGCTAACTATTGATATTGCGGTTTCGTATTTATCAATCTGATTCTTAATGGCAGCCTTTTCTCTCTTTTTTTCATAAATATCCTTAGTCAAATCAAAATAATTCTCTTTGATCATGCCCGAATGATATTGAATAATTTCTTTTTTCCAATCAGCAAACTGTCCGAGTTTATCAAATGAAACCCATGCATTAGACCAGCTCTGTTTTTGATCTATGTAAAACGGGAGGAAGTAAAACGCAGGAGGAGGTATGACAACTTCATCCTGGTTTCTTACTGGTAATAGAGCATTAAAGTTTACAATCTCTGAGATTCTCTTTGAGAAATCTCCAGCCAAACCAGTGTATGATTTATATTTAATACCATCTTCAGATAAAAAGAAGCGGTTGTCATCTCGGGCAACCCAGTATTTTTTATTGCCAACTTCAAATTCAACGATTGCTTTACAATTCAGACCATTCCATTTATCGTCAAATCTTGGCTCGCAGCCAAAGCACCAGAATAGATTTTTTACTACAGAGGACTTACCAACACTATTGGTACCCTCAGCGAGAATTAGATTGTATCTGTCTGAGAACTCTAATTGTCTGGCTTTCTTTTGCAGATTGCTTATTATCGTGAGTTTTTTGAACTTCAAGGTTCTCATGCAAATTATTCCTTAAATTTCTTATAAGCTTTTTGTATGCATAAACATTATTTTTCATTTTAATGCAACCAACTCATATAAAAATGCACCAGAAAAATCTTCTCTACTTGGGAAGTAGCCAGCTAATAAATCAGTTGCTTGGCTAAATACATATTTATCTAATTCGGCAGCAGTAGAAAAATTATCAATTTTTTCTTTTATCAATTTTTTTATTTCTTCTGATACCTTGTGTAGTTCTGAGTCTCGATTACTCAATTTTGCGGTATAATACCTATCAAATGCACTAACAATG
Organism: Allopseudospirillum japonicum; assembly: GCF_900108915.1. Lineage (GTDB taxonomy): Bacteria > Pseudomonadota > Gammaproteobacteria > Pseudomonadales > Halomonadaceae > Pseudospirillum > Pseudospirillum japonicum. The sequence goes on along the minus strand of NZ_FNYH01000002.1, from coordinate 326,148 downwards.
TTTCTACGATTTAAAGAATTAAGATTATATTCATCTTTGAGAATATATAACAATTCCGTAGTTAAATTCTCATCAGGCTTTCTTTTCACATGTTGGTCTATGATTTCATCAAGTTGCTTACTTGTAACTGCTTTCTTCTTCAGTGAATCATCCCAATCGTGATAATCAAAACTATTCTCACCTTTTCTTTGAAGATCTCTAATTATGCAACTGTAAATTGAGCTAGAGTTGTAAGTACACCCAGGTACTCGTTTGTTTATCAATTGACTAATCTTACCTTCAACAGCAAGATCAAACCCTTTTTCTGGCAGCTCTGGTATTATAAATGCCATCTTGCTTTCTAGCATATTGGTTTTATCTATTTCAGATATGCAGCTAAGAATTTTAGCTTTTTCACCTTCTGTTAGCTGTCCAACCTTTATGACCTCGAATGATAAACCCTCTTTGTGCAAGTCAAAGCTAAATCCACCAGTAGATACAAAGTTAACACTTGAAACTCTACCCGAGAACTTTTTATTGCACACACTGCTTGCAAGCTTTTTTAATGGTGAGACTGTTTTTTCTTTATCTTTTGTTAATGAAGAGATTGTTGATTTACTTCCTATTTCTTTGATTTGATTGAATTCAAACAATGCAGATGAGCCATTAAGGCTGTTTGCCAGTGTTACATCTTCATGTTCTTCAATAAAAATAGCGTATTCATTTCCCTCACTATGTTCATCGAGCATTCTGCAGAATGCCCAGTGATATTGATAATTATATTTTCTATATGTGTCACTTCCTGCTTTTTCTCTTTTAGCATCTAACCCCAAAGGATTTATTTGACTCTTTGATTCCTTACTATTCATGACTCTCCTTTAAATTTAGTTACTAAATATTAAGGTTTACTCAAAACTTATAACTACATTTAGACATCCTAAACCAAGCACATTATGCATGTCAACAAATTATAAAACTGATGCTTTGTATCGTTAATTTCGTAGGTTAAATTAATCTAACAGCATGTTATCATTGAATTTAATTTTTAATTCTTTCCATTTTATAAGGCATAAATTATGGCGACTAAACCACGCTTTTTAGACCTTGTGCGTGAACGTATCCGAACTAAGCATTATTCTATACGTACTGAGGAAGCTTGTGTAGGTTGGATTAAAAAATTTATATTTTTTATAATAATCGTCACCCTGCTGAAATGGGTAAACTTGAAATGGAACAATTTTTGACTTACTTGGCAGTTGAGAGAAACCTAGCTTCTTCGACACAAAGCCAAACGTTAGCTGCTTTGCTTTTTATGTATAAAGAAGTTCTGCAAATGGAGCCGCCTTAGGCGGAGAATGTGACGCGAGCAAAAAAACCGCAGCGTTTACCTGTCATTTTAACGCAAACTGAAGTCAGTTAATTACTAGAAAATGTATCTCTTTCTTATCAGCTTCAAGTGAAGTTGTTATATGGTTGTGGCTTGCGTTTGATGGAGCTGGTTCGTTTACGTGTGCAGGACATTGATTTTGGTTATCATTCCATTACTATGCATGCTGGTAAAGGTGATAAGGATCGTGTGGTTATGCTGCCGTCAAGCATCATCGAAGCTTTGTAAGCACAATTAACGGAAACCAAACGCATTCATGATATCGACTTGAGTCATGGTTATGGTGAGGTCGATTTACCCAATGCCTTGGATCGACAGTACACGCAAATAAAACCTTTGCATGGCAATATGTGTTTCCGAGCCAAAATATCACGACCGATCCGAGAAGCGGTAAGAAACGCCGGCACCACATGCATGAACAAGCATTACAAAGAGCCATTAGACAAGCGGCAAGTTGCGCCAACATTCACAAAAAAATAACGCCTCATACGCTTCGACATAGCTTTGCAACGCATTTATTAGAATCAGGCTATGACATTCGAACCATTCAAGAGTTGCCGGGGCACAAAAATGTCGAAACGATCATGATATACACACATGTGCTTAAACAAGATGGGAAAGGTGTGATGAGCCCATTAGAGAACTTATAAAATTTAACGAAAAGCACGGAATTCTCCATCCAGAGTTGCATTGCGTCGCGTTGCGATTCGGTGATTGAATCGGATAAAACCCTTGGGATGAATCTGGGCTTGTCGCACTATCTGATCGACTTCGAGGACAACAAAACACCAAACCCTCGCTTCCTACGCAAGTCCCAACAGAGTCTCGCAATTGAGCAAAAGAAGCTGGCTCGATTGAAGAAAGGCGGTAAGAATCGCCAGAAGCCAAAAAGAGTCCTTGCTAAAAAACACGCACAGACTGTCAATCACTTTACATAAAGCAACAAACCCAGCCCCATTAGGGAGGCTACGCCTCCCTGTGCTCTCCTTCCCCGCACTCAAAGTACGGGGCTTGTCGCGCATTTTGGTCAATTTTTATGCTAATGCTTCATCCCAAGCATTATGATATTGCGCTAGTGCGGCTTGGAGTCGAGCCTGGATCTGTTCGCGTAACTCACTTGGTCCTAACACTTGTACATCTTCTCCTTGCGCAAGCAACCAAGCACGAAATTCTGCGCTATCGACCAAGCTGGCTGTGATTTCAAAGTAATCTTTAGTGCTTAGTAATAACATTTGATCAGCAGCGATTGGTGTTTCCAGTAGATGTTGCATCTTTGGACGTAGGCAACGCAAATGGACGCGCATCCTGCTAGGGTGGCTTGTTGCTTTCTTATTCCCTAGTTGCTGGCTGTATAAAAAGATATCTAAATCAAAATCAATCGGCACTTGTGCACGGGTACTTAAAACCTGCACCTGTTGGCAACGATGTAACGCAAGCTGACGCACATCCTCATAGCCTTTAAAAGTAGCTAACAAATAAAATGCTGAGCCTTTTAAGACTAAAGCCAATGGATTGATATAATATTCACGGACTGTATCGCTTTCACGACTTTGATATAAAATCCGGCATTGGCGTCTATGTAATAACGCTTGAGCTATTTCTTGCCATACACTGACATCAACAAAGGCACTTTGCAGCTGGAAATGTGTCGGTAGCGTGCGCACAAAATGCCGCAGATGTGATGGCGGCGTCATGGTAGGACGTACGTTCACAGGAGTCGTAGGCTCGACAGGGTTAAATACCTTGTGTGCCGCTTGCACGTAGGGGGTAAAGGTTTTTGATACACTAGAAGGTGCATTTTGCTCTAATTGCTGTGTTGCCATCAGCAAACCTAACGCTGCACTCGCATCCAATGCAGGCAGACTTTCTACAGGCGCCTCTGCCTGAAAATACCAACGGTATGGTTTACAAGTGTCATCACAACCAATCTGAAATAAATTTGCCAATTTATTGAGATCCCGTTGGATGGTGCGCAACTCGACTTCAAACCCTTGCTCCCACAAAAGATCGTGCAATTCTTGTACAGTCACAGCAAGTGGGTAACGCGGCAGGGCTTTCAAGGTAGCAATATAACGCAAAGAGGTATCCATAAGTATAAGACTCCTTCTTATTGTGCGCTTACAAAGCGCTTCCATGCATCAAGTGTTTCAGCTCGAGCGCATATTATAAAGGATAGGCTTTACAAAGGATACATTTAACCCTTTGGTTTTTATTTGTCACCCACATTCACGAAAAAGCTTAGATACGGCATTGAAAGTCGTTACTTAAAACACAAACTTGATTGCGCCCTTGGTCTTTCGCTTGATATAAGACAGCATCCACCGCGAGCAAGGCCTTGTCTAAACTAGGATAAGTTTGAGCTTTAGCAACCCCTAAACTTAAGGTGAGCTTAGGAATCTGTGTAAAAGCATGCGTTGCTACCTGCATACGAATGCGTTCAGCAAGTTGAGGGGCACATAAGGCTTGATTAACATATAAAATAAATTCTTCACCGCCCCAACGCCCTAATACGTCATCTTTTGTAATTAAGCCACTTACAAGATTACTTAATTGTTTTAACACTTGATCACCGGAATCATGGCCATAGCTGTCATTAATTTTTTAAAAAAATCAATATCAAACATAATTAATCCAAAATTATGTTTCTCTTTATATTTTCTTTCTAAATAATTCATCAGATACCGTCGATTAAATAATGAAGTAAGCTCATCATGATGTGCAAGATGAAAAAGATGACGTTGTAGCTCTTGTTGCGCACTCACATCATGAACTATAGAATATAACAACATGCGCCCTTCATAGTGCACTGGACCTGAAAAAACCTCGACCTCTTTTAGTTGACCATCGGCTAAACGATGAATAAAGCGAAAATAGCACCTTTGCTCATTAGCAGCATTCTGCATTTCTATTGCAACATCTTCCGCAGTTGCGGTATTAATTTGGCAAATGTTAATCGTGCGTAGTTTATGTATGCTATAGCCATAAAATCGTGATGCTGCTGGGTTCGCATCAACAATTGCACCTGTGCTAGGATCAATTAATAATTTGGGCGCCACATTTTTTTGAAACATTTTTTGGTACAATTGGCATTTATCTTGTTGCACAATAAATAAGTGATTAAGTGCACGCACTAAATGCCCAAGTTGATCTTGGCGAACCTCACTAGCCCAAATATCCTCCTTGCCCTGTTCACGAGCCAAAGTTAATTGATATAAGGCTTTAATTGGGTGTAGAATTCGCTGATAAATCAATAATCAAATAAAGATAAGCATCTAAATGCTGTACACTCGCCAAGGGGGCATCTGTGCTACTAAAAAGCGCTAAGCCTGTGCTTGTTTGCACATCAATTAAATGGTCTCTTGACACCTAATAGAATAAACCAGTCAAAATTACGGTGATAGTAATCCCAGCAAAAAATAAGGGCATCAGCACACGTAAAGATAAAGAAGCACGTATTTTTTGGTTCAGAAAATAATCTAATTTCACCCCTTTGTATCCTTTATCTATTTCCAGCATCATGCTTAGCTTGATTAGTAGGCACAAAAGCTGTAGTCGACCAAGTGATATTTTTTATATTTAGCGGCGTTAAAATCTCCAAGGTTTGTAAACTCTGCTGGACCATGTGTAGGCTTTGTACTACCTCGCTTTGAGGCACAAGCAAGTCAGCCTGTTCATGTATTTTTGGCCATTGCAACCCTAATAAACCTTGCTGTATTTCAGCAGAAGGTAAATGAAAATGTTGCACAAACCAAGCCAGTGCTTGCTGAGGATATGTTTGTATATACTCTGTTGCTTGAGCTAAAGCCCGAACAAAAACGGCCAATTGTTGTGGTGATGTCCGGACCATCTTTTGATATGTCACCCATAAATCAATGATCTTTTTTGGCGTTTGTGCGCTAGAAAAAACCTGATAAATATCGTCAAAGGTACATTGTAATTGTAAAGAAACCAGCGGGTAAGATACCACAGCATCGACCTGATGCGGTGCCCAAGCTTGCAGAATTTCGCCCTGATTTAGAGGAAAAAGTTCAATCTCTTCAATCTGCATATTGGCTGCCTGTAACGCCAGATACAGCACAAACATATCCAAAGCAGCATTTCTACTGGCGTTGCGCCAATAATATCAATCCAGCTTTGTTCAAAAGCACGCCGACTATCTGCCAAAGCAGCAAAATCTTTAATATGTACTTGGATTCCTTGCTGCTCAAAGTAGCCTAAATCTTGCGCCAAATGTACTAAGGCATATCCAAGCCAAAGGCTAGTACCCACTCTGATAATTGATGATTTTTGGTAACCAGAGCAGGTAATTAATAGGGCAGAAAATGATAAAACTAGGCTACGGAGATGGCATCTCTTGGTCGCGAGATAGGCTTGGATGAGGCGCATAAGCATGTGCCAAGGCATCCAAAGTAGCCGCTTTTTCTTCATCAAGTTGGCCTGTTTGCAGAGACTGTTTGACTGGAGGTTGCAAAGGTAGGCTGATAATAAATTCAGTCCCGACACCTTCTTCACTATGCACATGGATTTGGCCGCCATGTTGCTCAATGATGCCATAACTAATGGCTAATCCTAAACCCGTCCCTGAGCCAACTGGCTTGGTAGTAAAAAAAGGATCAAAAATACGCTCTAAATACTCACTTTTAATTCCGGTACCATTATCGCGAATACTAATCCAGATTTCACCCTCAGTGTGTTGACCTGTTGCAATCCAAAGACGACCATTTTTCTCAATGGCTTGAATCGCATTCATTAATAAATTAATAAAAACTTGCTTAATTTGGTCGCCGATACAAAGGATTTTCGGCAAATCCGTATATTGTTTATCAACTTTTACTTTATATTTAAGCTCATTCCACACCATAGATAGAGCTTCATCTAAGGCCTCATTCATATCTAAAGGATAAGCCGTTTCTTCCACTTGACGAGAATAATTTTTTAAGCTGCGCACAATTTTACTAATGCGTCGAATGCCTTCTAAGCTCGAATTAAGCAATTTCTGTACATCAGCACGTACAAAATCAAAATCTTCGACCTGTTGCAAGTGATCTAAATGCGCCAGTAATTGATGGGCTTGATATTCATTATCTGCATAGCGCCACTGCTCATATAAACCGAGTAGCTTTTCATAGAGAGCTAAATACTCCTGTAAAACTTCTAGATTCGAACTCACAAAACTAGAGGGGGTATTAATTTCATGCGCAACCCCCGCAGCAAGTTGCCCAATAGATGCCATTTTTTCTGCATGGACTAATTGTCGATAAGCACCCCTTAATTTAGTAATTAACTTTTGTTGTGCAGCTTGTTCATGTTGTAACTCTGTGTTCATACGTTCAAGTTCTTGGGTACGGCGTGCAACTCTTTGTTCTAAGTGGGCATTCATTTCCTCAAGTCTATGTTTGGCTTCTTGTAAGCGTGCATGGCTAATATTCACCTCAGCAACGCCTGCTTGCACCATGCGGCTCATATGTAATAAGTGATTACGTGCACTTTGAAATTCCGAAATTTTAAAAGTCGGTAAATCTTGCGTATATTCACCACGGCCAATTGCTGCCATGGCTTGTTCTAAAATGCGGGTGGGCGCAGTTAAATGTTGTGCCATACGCCGCACTAAACCCAAGACATAAAGAGTTAACACACCATAAAAAACAAGTAACACGACAGAAAGCATTAAAGACAAATCCCAAAAACGTCCTGCTAATGCCACTGCCGCTTGATAGAGATTTTCTTCAGGCAAGACAACCAACAGCTGCCAACCCGTCGCTTCTATCGGCTCCCAAACTAATAATTTATGACCATTTAAGTAAACTTGTGCCAATCCAGAATCTTGATTCTTTAATAAACCTAAGGCATTACCATGTTGGCTTTGGGTCTCCACTGCACGCGCTTGTCCCAAAATACGTTGAGGTTGATAGCCTAATAAATTGCGCGTATCTGTCGATGGAATCGCAATTTGCCAATCTTGGTGAGCAGCTTCCGGTAAGGCCAATAAACGTAGATCTTTATCAAATAAGAGGGCATAGCCTTCCCAAGGTAAATGTAAATTAAGTAAATGCTGAGCTAGGGTATTAATAGAAACATCGACACCTAATAAAGCGATGGGATCTTGTGGCTCACTTCTCAGCCATAAGGGCAAGATGAGACTGGTCATCCAACGATCTGTTTGCATATCTTGATAAACAGCGCGCCACTGGGGTTCTCGGGTAGGCTGACTTCGGCTGAAATAGTGGAAATCTGGGTGTTGGCGAATATCAAAGAATTCACCATAACGCGGTAATAGTGGAGCTAAAGGTTGCTGACGGATCACAGAATCTTGGGTATACACATAAACACGATCGATTAAAGGGTGGTCTCGGTATAAACGAAACATTAAAGGATCAAGGTGTGCCATGTGGACGGCTTGATTTAAGGCATAATCTCCACGACGTCCATAAGCAGAGACCAGAGCAGACGATTGGCCAAGATACCCTTGCTGGGTGACGTAGCCGCCATTGGCAGTTGCTTGGTAACGGCTCCGTTCTAACGTACTTTCTGGCAGAGGATAACGCCAAATTTGCATAAAATGCTCGCCTAACATACCTAAAAGGCGTTGCATTTGTTGTAATTCTCGATTCAGTAAATCAGCTTCTTGACGTACTAACGTCCGTGCTGTGCGCAAAGCTTCTTGACGTAATAAACGCGCATTTTCCACCTCAATCAGGTGGTTGGCCATAAAATAGCCACCGATAAAAAGTAATTCCACAATCAAGATGGGAATCAAGGCCGTGCGTACATAAATTCGCCATAGCCATTGGTAAAAACTACGGGTGTTTTTAGGAGGGCGTTGCGCACTTTTTTTATGCGAAGCCTGCTTCTTGGCAGATGGGGGCGCCTTAGGCATACGGCCTCCTCAAATCAATAGCATCAAAAGTGCACAGCGTGGCTTAGGTTGGAGTCGCTTGTGTTGCCTGCGCTGCTAAAGTTTCGTTGACTTCTTTTAGCACACCTGCGGGAATACTGGAACGCAAAATTGAAACAGAAAATTCAACTTGTAAATCTTCTTGCAGGCTTTTTAAACGGCTAAGCAAGCGGCCATTCAAACGACTACCACGCGCAAGCAATAAGTAACCTTCTAAAGTGGTTAAATCTGCTGCTAATTCCATTCCAGAACATAAGGCTTCAACAGGTAAGCGGACTTCATCGACACTTAAGTTTTCTTCTGTCAGCAGGGTTAAAAAGGACTGAACAATCTTGTGATCCAGTAATTGGCCCGCTTGGCGTTCTAACTCTGTACGTGCACCATCAAGTGTTAAACGTGCAAACGAGTCCAATCCCCCTAATAAAGCATGAAACTCACTAACCACAGCTAAAATTCGTGCGCCTAGGCTAATATCGTCCCCCGCTAAATGATTCGGGAAGCCACCACCATTGATGCGTTCACGATGATCACGGATATAAGCGGCAGCAGGCTGCAGCATTTCCATATCCATCAAGACAGCCTCACCAAGCTGTGGGTACCTATGATAACGTAAGCGCTCACGCGGATTGAGATGATCATAAGGCGCTTGGCGAATGTGATCTGGCATACCAATCAAGCCTACGCGATGCAATAACCCTGCATAATATAACTGTTGGATTTCTTGCGGTGTACACCCTAAACGTTCGCCTAAAAGGGCACAATGATCTGCCACTCTTTGAGCTACCCCTGCAGCACTTGGCTCATTAATTTCTACCAAATGCACCAGCATACGAATAGCTTTGTCATAAGTTTCTTTTAATTGATGGTTACTTGCATCTAATTTTTTTAATAATTGCCGCAAATGCGTGGTGCGTTTTTGTACTTCTTGCTCTAAGCGTTCGTTATGCTGCTTCAGCTGAACTTCTAAATGTAAGCGCCTATCTTCCAGCCATTTCATACGCAATGCATTTTTTAAGGTCACTTTTAAATGCTCTGCTTCCCAAGGCTTGCTTAAATAAGAATAAATATGGCCTTCATTAATCGCCTTAATGGTGGAGTCCATATCGGCATAGCCTGTTAATAGAATACGCACAATTCTTGGATAGCTCTGATGCACCTGATGCAGCAAAGTAGCACCATCCATTGTAGGCATACGCATATCAGAAACTAAAACATCCACAGGATTTTGGCTAAGATACTCTAGGGCTTGCTCACCACTTTGAGCAACTGCAACTTTCCAGCCGCTTTGGCGCAATAAACGTTGGATGGCTTCTAGCACTGAAATTTCATCATCAACGAATAATAAAGAGGGTGCACGCTTATTGGAGTGAGGTATTTGCTCGTTATTTGTCATTAGAATTTGCTCCTGAAGTGTACAGGAATCCAGCATAAACATCCGCCGCATAAATATCCAATAGCACAAAAATCGCTTTTTATATACCGCAATCAACAAGCAAGACAAAAAAAGCCTGCGACCTTTGTAGGTGGCAGGCTAATACCTCGCCCAATTGGACAAGGGTTTACGCGGATTTTTGCTAAAAAAAGATCAAAGCTTAGGCGTGTGCACTACTACTGCGACGACGACCACGGCCTTCTGTACGCATACCAGCACCAGCGGCAAAACCTTCTTGGCGCGTTACCCCAGTTTGATGACCACAAATGCGTACTTTCTTCAAAGCTTGGAAGACTTCGCTTGGCATCCCTTTAGGCAGATCAACCGTACTGTAATCAGCGTGAATTTTGACACGACCGATAAAGCGGCTAGCTAAACCTGCCTCGTTGGCAATGGCACCTACGATATTGCTTGGTTGTACACCGTGCGAACGTCCGACTTCAATGCGGTAAGATTCCATCGGCATGTTTTCATCACGACGGGCACGCTCACGACGGCGTGGACGCTCTCCAGCTTCTTCATCACTACGACGACGACGTGAACCCAACTCACGTTCAGGACGCGGCTTAGGATCATGTGCAAAGAAAGGCGTATCTCCATGGAAAAGGCGTGCAAACACAATCGCCACATCACGCGCATCACAACCTTCATCCAATAAACCATCGACGATGCGGGTAAAAGGTTCTAAGCGTGTGTTGAGCTCAGGCGTATTATCTAGCACTTGACGTACTTTAGCCTGCATACGTGCAATACGGTGTGCATTTAAGGTTGCTGCATCTGGTAGCAGCAAGGTTTCCAAACGCCCGCCTGTCGCACGCTCAATGCCACGTAGTAAACGTTGCTCACGTGGGGTCACAAATAAAATAGCTTCCCCTGTACGGCCAGCACGGCCTGTACGTCCGATACGGTGGATGTAGGCTTCTGTATCGAAAGGAATATCATAGTTAAAAACATGGCTGATGCGTTCAACATCCAGACCACGCGCTGCTACGTCAGTAGCAATCAATAAGTTGAGTTGACCGCTTTTCAGTTGCTCAACCACACGTTCACGCTGCGGCTGGGCCATATCACCATGCAAAGCAGCTGCTGCATGACCACGCGCTTGCAGGGCATCGGCCAGCTCATCACAGGCAGCTTTAGTACGTACGAAAATAATCGCACCATCGACTGGCTCGACTTCCAGCAAGCGTTGCAAAGCTTCTAGTTTAGGCATACCAGAAACACGCCATACACGCTGGCGCACTGTATCTGCGGTCGCAGTCCGTGCACGAATAGCGATTTCTTCAGGATTTTTCAGGTGACGTTGTGCAATTGAACGCACTTGATCTGGCATAGTCGCTGAGAAAAGGACGATCTGACGTTCTTTGGGTGAATGTTCTAAAACCCATTCAACATCTTCAATAAAGCCCATACGCAACATTTCGTCGGCTTCATCAAGTATCAAAGTTGCCAAGGAAGCAAGGCTTAAACTACCACGACGGATGTGATCAATCACACGCCCTGGGGTGCCTACAATAATTTGTGAACCACGCTTGAGCATTTGTAGCTGTTCACGGAAGCCAGCGCCACCATATAAACAAGCGACATTGAGCTTAGGCATTTGACTGCCATAACGAATTAAAGACTCGGCTACTTGCATCGCAAGTTCACGAGTGGGTGCTAAAATCAGGGCTTGTGGCTGGGCTTTCTCGACTTGAATACGTGCCAATAAAGGTAGAGCAAAAGCTGCGGTTTTCCCTGTACCTGTCTGGGCTTGACCCACAAGATCACGACCTTGTAATAAATAGGGAATAGCTTGGGTTTGGATCGGTGACGGGGTGCTATAACCTATGCTTGTTACAGTGTCCAACAAAGCCTTAGGTAGGCCCAAAGAAGTAAAAGTAGGCGCAGAATTAGATTCAGACATGCTCAAAATACCGATTTCCTATAGGAAAAATGTGTGTACTCAGTGCGTGTTTATGCAGAGAAAACGCCTCCCGCCACTTCAGTAAGTTACTACCGAGCAGAAGATAAAAACACAAGCTAAGGGGTTCCCTAACTTCTAAACAAGCACAAAGAAACAAGATCGCTGTTAAGTTTAATCATCCTGTCTTCGCTTGTGGCGGTAAAAATTAACGCCATCTCAGCCTCACCTCGTTAAAATGACAAGGTCACAGGAGAAGGATTTTGCGGCCAGCGCGCCGGATACAGCAGGTACGAGAAGGAGCGCCCAGTTTGGGCACAAGCCGATAACTGGTAACGCGCAATGCGCAAAAGAGAATGCATTCTCACAGTGTCTCTAGTGGAATGCACCTCTTTTTATTGAGAGAAGCTGATTTTTTGCTAGCGAAAGCGACGATTATCCAATAAGTCTTGTACTAAAGGCCCTAAAATCATTTCCATGGCAAGGCTCATTTTAGCGCCAGGAATCACTAGCGTATGCGGGCGCGACATAAAGCTATCTTGAATCATGGCCAATAAATAAGGAAAATCAATTCGTTGGGATTCTCGAAAGCGAATCACGACAAAACTTTCTGCATCACTGGGCACTTCGTGTTGCTCGAAAGGATTCGAGGTATCGACCGTTGGCACACGCTGGAAATTAATATGGGTACGGGAGAATTGCGGCAAGATATAACGTACATAATCTGTCATACGCCCTAAAATGGTATCAATGACAGCTTCTTGTGAGTAACCACGCATTTTCGTATCACGGTCAATTTTTTGAATCCATTCTAAATTCACCGAAGGTGCGACCCCAACTAATAAATCCACATAATGGGCAATATTATACTCTTGGGTGACTAAACCACCGTGCAAACCTTCATACAGCAGTAAATCTGTATTTTCTGGCAACGGCTGCCATGGGGTGAATGTCCCCACCTGATAACCCGCTTCCAGCATATCCTTATCTTCTGCATGAATATAATGCCGATAGGTTCCTGTACCTTTGGCAGCGTATTCATGAAATAACAATTCCAGTTTATCGAGTAAGTTCGCTTCTACCGCAAAATGCGATAAAGAATCACTTTGTTGGGGATTTTCAGCCAAAATTTGTGCCAACTGATCACGCGTATATTTATGGAAGCTATCTCCGTGAACAAACGCCGCTTGAATGCCTTGGCGGGTAAACATACGCTCAAACGCGGCTTCGACTGTGGTTGTTCCTGCACCGGATGAGCCTGTCACCGCGATAATAGGATATTCTCGTGACATACCCAACCTCCTTCTTTTATTGACGACGATCAAGCCATCATAGCGCGAAAGGCTGTGGGCATGGGCACGGCACAACGCTGCTGAAAATCAAAAAAGACCACACCTGTTTTAGCAATCGCAATCACCACATCATCTTGTACGCGGCGCAGGCGATAATAAATTTCTACACTTTTACTCCCTGCTTCACCCACACTTAATTCAATATTGATTTGGTCTTCAAAAAAAGCTTCTGCTTGATAATTCACCGCCAGCTCTGCAACCACAATACCCACACCCTCAATATCAAGCTCATGGTGACCGGCACAACGAAACCATTGCGCGCGGGCCTCATGCACGAGGGAAACAAGCTGATCATGCCCTAAATGCGCACCATAATTTAAATCGCTAATACGTACACTCAGTTGATGCTGAAAACAAACAGGGGTAGGAAACTCTAAACGGATACGTGCCATAAGCAAGATCTCCTCCTTGCATTGGATGATCCAAAAAGGCGCTTTTGTGTTCTTTTGCATCCAAACAAACCAAGATCAACAAAAGCGCCCCAAATATAGGCCGGTCTAGATTTCGCCTTGTTCGCGTGCAATGGCACGATAGCCAATATCACGACGGAAAAATACACCTTGCCATTGAATCTGCTGCGCCACTTGATAAGCCGCTTGCTGCGCCGCTAGCACTGTCTCACCAAGTGCCGTGGCACAAAGCACACGCCCACCCGAGGTGAGCGTTTGCCCTTCTGAGTTCAGTTGTGTCCCCGCGTGGAAGACTTTTGTACTGGCTGTTGCAGCTGGAATCCCAGTAATCACTTGCCCCTTATCATAAGAGCCTGGATAACCACCGGCAGCCAACACCACACCAATGGACGCACGCGTATCCCAAGTGGCTTCCACTTGATCAAGACGCTGATCTAATGCCGCCTGGCATAAATCAACCAAATCAGATTGCAAACGCAGCATAATCGGCTGAGTTTCTGGATCACCGAAACGGCAGTTATACTCGATGACTTTGGGCTCACCTGCTGGGGTGATCATCAAACCTGCGTATAAAAAGCCGGTGTAAGGGTTGCCTTCTGCAGCCATACCTTTAACAGTGGGCCAGATCACTTGCTGCATAATGCGCTCGTGGACTTCTGCCGTGACGACGGGCGCAGGCGAGTAAGCACCCATACCACCGGTATTCGGGCCTGTATCTCCATCACCAACACGCTTGTGGTCTTGACTGGTGGCCATCGGTAAAACATTTTCACCATCCACCATCACAATAAAGCTGGCTTCTTCCCCTTCGAGAAACTCTTCAATCACCACACGCGCACCGGCATCACCAAAGGCATTACCAGAGAGCATATCCTGCACGGCGGCTTCGGCCTCTGCCAAAGTCATAGCCACAATGACCCCTTTACCTGCCGCTAAACCATCTGCCTTCACAACAATAGGGGCACCTTGTGCACGTAAGTAAGCCAGTGCTGGTTCGACTTCAGTAAAGGTGGCATACGCGGCGCTAGGAATGTGATGACGCGCTAAAAAATCTTTCGTGAAAGCTTTAGAACCTTCTAACTGAGCAGCACCTTGCTGTGGGCCAAAAATCGCCAAGCCCTCAGCCTGGAAACGATCCACAATCCCTGCAACCAGGGGAGCCTCTGGGCCGACAACCGTTAAGGCCACCGTTTGAGTACGCGCAAAATCAACTAAGGCATCAAAATCCAAAGGATCACAAGCGACATTTTCTACTTTCTCTTCTAGTGCAGTGCCTGCGTTGCCTGGGGCGACAAATACACGGCTGACTTGAGAGGATTGTGCCAATTTCCACGCTAGGGCGTGTTCACGTCCACCATTGCCAATCACTAATACATGCATCTTAAAATCTCTCGCTACTCAAGGATAAGCGCCACAGCGGAGCAAGCCCGCCCACTCAAAATGGAAAGAAGCCGTATTATTGCATAAGACAGACGCGAAAACCCAGAGTCGCCTTCTGGGTGCCTGTCTTGCACTTTGCATAAAAAGTATCCGACAATAGCCTTTCTTCACTTAAAGTGATTTTGATTCTTTTTTACTTAGCATCCTTTGGGGGTGGCATATTAAGCCTTTATTTGGAAAGGGGCCTTATATTGGCTACCGCTTTTTAATTTGCTTGTGGTTATCTGTCGGGCTTTTGCTTGCTGAATATCGCTGGCAAGGGATGGCGCAAGTTCGTTCAACACTCACGATAGTCGTCACACCTTTGCAATGGAGTGCCGATTTGCCGGGACGTTTATGGGGTTGGGGCGTGGATTTGCTATCGCACCGTAACGCCTTGCTGGAAGAAAATGAAACCCTTAAATCGCAAGTCCTCCTCTTATCTAAACGCGTTGAACGCATGGCCGCTTTAGCAGCAGAAAATGTCCGTCTACGCGAACTACTTCATGCAGTTGCTGTGGACGAAGAAAATTTTATTACCGCTGAATTAATCGGCTTAGATGCAGATCCTTTCACGCATCAAGTCGTCATTAATCGTGGGCGCGAAGATGGTGTCTATGTAGGTCAACCTGTGATTGATGCTACCGGCTTAATGGGACAAGTCATTTCCGTGGCAGCCTACACCAGCCGAGTCTTATTAGTCGCGGATGCCAGTCATGCAGTTCCTGTGCAAATTAACCGTAATGGTTTGCGCTTAATTGCCTTAGGGACTGGGGCGATTGATGAGTTAAGACTGGCGCATGTGCCAGATACCGCAGACATTGAGGAAAATGATTTATTGGTAACTTCTGGATTGGGGGGGCGTTTTCCTGTCGGCTATCCTGTGGCACAAGTAACGCATATTCAACATGATCCAGGCCAGCCCTTTGCAATTGTTAGTGCCAGACCTTTGGCTCAACTCGATCGCAGCCGTTATTTATTACTTTTATTCCCTAATGCGCGCCAACCTTGGCAACCAGATGCTTGCCGTTCACCGATTAATTCAGCACAGTGTCGCCCCCATCGCTTAGAGGATACAGAGCCTGTTGATTTACCGGCAAATGCTTTTGCCGATGAGACCGAGCAGCCACCAGCAGAGGCCGCCAGCACACAAGCAAGCCATTCTCCTTAATGTTTTTTTATTTGTAAGAGGCTTTATCTATGGCAGAACGCCAGCGCGGTTATTGGTTAATCAGCCTCACTTTTATTCTCGGGCTTTACTTGCAAGCTATGCCAATGCCTGATGGTTTGTTGTGGTGGCGGCCTGAATGGGTGAGCTTATTGCTTTTATATTGGTGTCTGGAAATTCCCTATCGCGTGGGGGTTTTCCACGGTTTTGTGTTAGGTTTGTTACTCGATCTTATCGAAGGTAGCTTTTTAGGTCATAATGCGTTAATGCTATCGTTTTTAGCTTACCTTGCGTTACTTGTACATTCTAGGATGCGTATGTACACCTTATTAAAACAATCTTTGATGGTGTTTGTGCTCATCGGTACTAGCCAGCTGGTATTTCAATGGACACAAAGTGCATTAGGTGCCACAGCAAGTACCATTTTATTAGTCTTACCAGCGACAACTTCGGCGATTTTATGGCCATTTATGCATCTGACCTTTGATGCTATGCGTCGGCGCTATGTTCAGTGATTGATTGAGTTGAGGGCTTTACCTTGGATACCTACCAGATGTTTCATGATGCCCATGAATTTCCACCTGTGTGTCTGGCTTCCGGATCGCCACGAAGACGCGAATTATTAGCCCAACTGGGTGTTCTCTTTGAAGTACACCCTGTAACCTTGGATGAAACACCCGTTGCGGGCGAAGCTCCTTTAGCTTATGTCAAACGCTTAGCTTGCCAAAAGGCGCGTATTGGTCATGCCATGTTTGAAGGACGTTTCCCTGTCGTGATTGGTGCAGATACTGCCGTGATCCATAAAAAGCGGATTTTTGGTAAACCAAAAAATCAGCAAGAGGCTTACGAGATGCTAGCGGCCTTATCTGGGGAAGTACACGAAACCTATTCTGCTATCGCAGTAACAGGGCGTGCTGGTTTGCAAGTGGCTGTGAGCAAAACCAAGGTGAAATTTCGTGTATTACGGGATGAGGAGATTCAGCGTTATTGGCAGACAGGTGAGCCACAAGATAAAGCAGGGGCTTACGCCATCCAAGGATTTGCTGCTAGTTTTATTCAGGATATTCAAGGCAGTTATTCTGGTGTCATGGGACTCCCCTTATACGAGACCTCACGCCTTCTTAATGTGCAAGGCGTGCCTTTATGGAATCAGGAAACCGCTTGTTAGCCTTGTGCCTTTAATTTACTTGCCTTGCTGGGGACGCAGGCAATCTTTTTTGCCTATTCGGCTTGCCAACTAGGACGCCTTCTACCTATGAGTGAAGAGATTTTAATTAATATTACCCCGATGGAAACTCGGGTTGCGGTGGTTGAAAACGGTGTATTACAGGAAGTCTACATCGAGCGCACACGTCGGCGTGGCATTGTTGGCAATATTTATAAAGGCAAGGTGGTGCGTGTCTTACCTGGAATGCAAGCTGCTTTTGTGGATATTGGCTTGGAAAGGGCCGCGTTTATTCATGCTGCAGAAGTTGCGCCTAGTTTAACTCCAGGCGAGGAAGTCCCTAGCATTGGCTATTTATTACATGAAGGCCAAGCCTTAATTGTGCAAGTCACCAAAGATCCCATAGGTACCAAGGGTGCTCGGTTGACGACGCATCTGTCGATTCCTTCGCGTTATTTAGTCTATATGCCACAGATGGAACATACTGGGGTCTCGCAACGTATTGAAGATGATAGTGAGCGCGAACGCCTACGCCAATTAATTCAAGCGTGTCGCCAGCAACTGATGGAGCAAACCCAAGAAATCAAAGGTGGTTATATTCTACGCACAGCGGCAGAAAGCTGTGGTGCAGATGAGGTTCTCTCAGATATGCAGTTTCTGCATCAGTTATGGGCGAATGTGACACGCAAAAGCGCTCAAGCTGCCTTGGCGTCCTGCATTTACGAAGATTTACCCTTATTTATGCGTACCATGCGTGATTTTGTCCGCCCGGAAATTGAAAAAATCCGTATTGATTCGCGAGAAAATTATTTTAAATTACGCGACTTTGTACGCGAATTTATGCCGGTTTTAGAAGCCAAAGTCGAATATTATCCAGGTGAACGCCCGATTTTTGATCTTTATGGCGTTGAAGACGAAATCCAAAAAGCACTTGGGCGCAAGGTACAACTAAAATCTGGCGGTTACTTGGTGATTGATCAAACTGAGGCTATGACCACCATTGATGTGAATACCGGAGGGTTTGTTGGTCATCGTAATCTGGAAGAAACTATTTTCAAAACCAACCTTGAATCGGCCGCAGCGATTGTGCGCCAAATTCGTTTACGCAACCTCGGTGGTATTATCATTATTGATTTTATCGATATGGATGAAATCGAGCATCAACGCCAAGTTTTACGCTTACTCGAAAAAAGTTTGGAAAGAGACCACGCGAAAACCAAAATTACTGGCGTCACTGAACTGGGTTTAGTCCAAGTGACACGCAAACGCACGCGTGAAAGCTTAGAACAGGTATTATGCGAACCCTGCAATGTCTGCCAAGGTCGAGGGACATTAAAAACGCCTGAAACCGTTTGCTATGAGATTTTCCGTGAAATTTTACGGATGGAACGCGCCTATGGTGCCCAAGCTTATTTAGTCATGGCGGCACAAGCGATTGTAGATCGCTTATTAGATGAGGATTCTGCCGCTGTCGCCGATTTAGAATCTTTTATTAGCAAGACCATTAAGTTTCAAGTAGAAACCTTATACTCGCAGGAACAATTCGATATTGTCTTAATCTGATCGGCGAGTTTGATACACAAGCCCAGCTTGCGAGTGTTTGCATGTTAGTACGCATTGTTTTGTATTTGAGTTTGGCCTTTGTGGGCCTGCAATTAAGCGTGCAAGCTAGCTTACGCCTCGCACAGGCTTATCCGCATCTTTGGCAACCACAACTGACTACTTGGGTGCAAACGCATACGGATTGGCAAATTAATCTACAGGGCTGGCAACTGAGTTTTGTGGGTCTTAACCCGCGTGTACAAATCTCCAGCTTCCAAATTGCTTGGCAACGACAACCTTTGTTGGCGGCTCAACAGCTTGATATTCAACTCGATTGGTGGGCTTCTTGGTGGTATGGACAAGCCGTATTTTCTTATGGGCAAGTGCAAGGCTTACAGGTCTATCAAGCTGGTCTCAAGCGTTATTTCACCACCACAACATCACCTTCTAAATCACAAGTCGACCCCCCTTGGTCTAAGCAACTGAATGCTTGGTTGCAAGAGGCTACCTTATATCCTTGGGTTCAATTGCAACAAGTCCAACTAATTAATACCCAAGGCGAAGCAAGTCCACACTTGCAGGTGCACTGGTCTTATCAACAGCAAGTCACTAGCCCTTTAACCTCTCGGCCTTTGAAGCAATATCAGTTAGTTATTCAAGATACGCAAGGGATGCGTTTCCATGCACAAATGCGTGGCCGTCCGCAAACGCCGAGTTTTCAACTTTTGGCTTATGCCCAGCAAGAAACTAGCCTGACGCCTTGGGCAACTTGGCTAGCAGCAGATTTTCCAGAAATAGCACAGCTTGAGGTGCACAGCCAAATCCAAGCTTGGCTACAATGGAAAGGCTTGGGGTTACCACGTTGGCAAGTACAAGTACAAAAAATGCGCGCCCGCTGGGCAGCACTAGAAATCACACAAGTTGAGCCTATGTATTTACAAGGACATGTGGTTGCAGATCAGCAAACCCGCTGGCAAATCAATTCCGGACCTTGGCAAGTACAACAGGATCAACAAGCTTACACCTTGCCCGATTTCGCGTTTCAATTTAATCACACCCATTCATCTTGGCACCTCACACAAGAGGGTGCATGGGATTTGCAAGTCTTTAGTCAATTCACACAATTGGCGCTTTGGCCACCTGATGTGCGCTCTTGGATCCAAGGGCTTAATCCACGTGGGCGCATTACCCAATTACAGGCCGTTCAGCAAGCAGGCCAAGCTTGGCAAATTCAAGCACGTCTACAAGATATACAGATAGAAGCCTGGCAAGGCGTGCCCCAAGTGCAAGGCGGACAAGCTGAGGTGCACATGAATGCCCAAGGCGGACATGTGCGCTTGCTAGAAGCCCCCTTAACCTTGGGGTTTGCAGAGTTATTTAAGCAAAGCTGGCATTTTACACGCGCTTCTGGCGTGTTGGGTTGGCAATTAGAAGCACAACAAGCCCGCTTTTATGGGCGTGATTTAGTCTTGGAAGGCCCCCAAGGGGAAGCTATTCAAGGCGAGTTTCACCTGCACATTCCGCCAGCACCACAGGCAGACCGTTTATATCTTAATTTAAGCTTACAGCAATTACCGATCACGCATGGGCTAGCCTATCTTCCACAACATGCCTTGGCGCCTGAGCTCTACCAGAGATTGGCACGCCTTCTAGCCAGTGCGCAAGGTCAGTTAACTCAAGGACATCTAGTCTATAATGGGCTTTTAGCTGCCCAAGCGACCCAAAGTGAACGCACCTTAAGTTTGTCCTTGGATTTAGCTCAAGCTAGCTTTGCTTTTGATCCCGCATGGCCTAGGCTCACCCAAGCTGATGCACAAGTACACCTGCATAATCAACAGGTGCAAGTGATGATCCCAAGCGCACAACTTGCCGGATTAACAGTGACAGATCTTACACTTGATAACTTGCATCCTCAGCAGCAAGGGCCACACTCGATACAAGATGGACTCAATCTTAACGCACACTTACAAGGTGATGCTGCGCAAGTACAAACCTTATTAAATCAAAGCCCACTGCAACCCTATTTGCCACATGGATTTGCACAATGGCAACTGCAAGGCGGCATCCAAAGCAAGATCAAGGCGTACCTCCCTTTCAATGCTGAGTTAGCACCACAAGTCCAAGTGAACGCACAAATACGGCAAGCAAGTTTTGCTTGGCCGCAACACGGGTTAGAAATCACACAAATCCGCGGACCTATACACTTTGATTCGCAACAAGGCATATCGAGTTTAGGTTTACAGGGTCAATTTGCTGGTGGCCCCTTACAAGTGCAGATGGGGTTAGATCCCAGCCAACAATGGTATTTGAGTGCGCAAGGACGTGCCCAGATCAGCCAATTAAAACTTGCCATCGCGCTTCCTTGGCAAGCGCATATGCAAGGGGAATTTGCCTATCAAGCACGTTTAAGCCAATTGTCACAAGGGCTAAGACTGGCATTCAACACAGATTTGCAAGGGGTACGCTTAGATCTACCCCCCCCCTTAGGGAAAGATGCCGCACAAGCCCGCCCTTTAGCCTTTGATCTGGTATTGGATCAAGTACCAAGTTTGCAATTAGAGTATGGGGAGCATTTACAAGTCGTTGCAAATTTAAGCCAAAAGACGCCTGCGATTTACGCACGTTTAAGCCCACATTCGCGCACCTCTTTGGCAATACCAACAACGCCTGGCATTACCTTAGAAATCCGTTGGCCTGAGCTAGATCTTGCAACCTGGGTCCAGCATCTACAGAATACTTCTAGCCAAAATACTGCTGATCTACCACCAATCAAGCTAGATTTGCACACACAAACAGCCCACTTAGGGGCTTATACTTGGCAAAACATGTATGTGCAGGCTACTTCTGGCCCGCTATCAAGCTGGCAATTACAATGGCAAGCACAGCAGGCACAAGGGGAAGCTAAGGTGCATTTACAGGGGCATCAACCCTGGCAGATCCACTTTGAGTATTTGGATTTAACCCCAACATCAACACCTCTGAGCACGCCACAAACACAAGATCCTTGGCAAGATTTCAAGATCAGCCCAGGCCCTGTCATCGATGTGTCGATTCAACATTTACGTTGGCAACACCTGGATATCAAAAATGGCTATGCACGGATTCAACCACAAACTGACAGCCTGGTATTGGATCCTTGGCGTTTTGATCTCGCTCAAAGCCAATGGCAAGGCCGTTTGCAGTGGCATATGCAAGAAGGCACCCAAATCCAAGGACGCTTGCAAGGGCAAGATGCAGGCGCTTTACTCGCTCTATGGACACAAGAAGCGCCCTTACATAGTGAAAGCCATGCATTAGAAATGACCTTGGCTTGGCCTGCTTCTCCCTTAGGATTTGCTTTGCCTACCGCGGAAGGACGTTTTCAATTTGAGCTCACGCAAGGGAATTTCCCGCGTGCCAATAATGCGGCTGTAGGGGCCAGCCGTTTGTTTAGCCTCTTTAGTCTAGATGCACTGCTTAGGCGTATGCGTCTTGATTTTGCGGATTTAAGCAAACAAGGCATCAGCTTTGATCAGATGAGCGGGGATTATCAGCTAAGACATGGCACTTTAACCTCGCAAACGCCCTTAAAAGTCGAAAGTGCCGCGACACGTTTTCAACTGCAAGGCAGTACAGACCTGCTTGCACAAACCTTGGATCAACAGCTCAGCCTCGTTTTGCCAATTGGGCAAAGCTTACCTTTAGCCGCTATTTTGGTAGGTGCTCCCCAAGTAGGGGGCGCGATTTGGGTCGCGCAGAAACTATTTGGCCATCTGTTAGAAGAGGTCACCCAAGCCCACTATCGTATTCAAGGGGATTGGCTCAATCCTCAAGTAGAATTAATTAAAGTGTTTGATTAGAGAAAATTTTTATGGCATCACGCGCGCACGCAACGCATATCACCGCAGAAACCTGGTTTACGATAGAGGCTTTAACCCACGATGGACGTGGCCTTGCCTATCACCACAAAACACCCTATTTCATTGACAATGCTTTGCCGCAAGAACGTGTACAAATCAAAATCTTACAAGAGCAGGCGCAAGGCATAGAAGCCCGCGCTTGTGCATGGGAGCAAACCTCGCCACAGCGCGTTTTACCGAGCTGCGCACATTATGCCGCCTGTGGCGGTTGTCAGTTACAACATCTTGCTATTGAAGCACAACGCCTCCATAAAAAAGCGCATTTGGCTCAGCAATTACGCCCTCTCAGTAAAAAAGTGACACAAAAGGTTGTTGCTAGTCAGTTATCCCTCAAACGTAAGCCACCCAAAAAAATGGGGCCTTTACAAAGTCAGCTCCCAGAAATACAAGTGTTGACTTCCCCAGCGTGGGGTTACCGAAGACGTGCACGTTTAGGCGTCAAATGGACACGGACAGGTGAGTTGTTGATCGGGTTTCGTGAGGCCAAAAGTGCGCATCTTACAGGGATTCATGCTTGCCCCGTATTAGATCCCCGCTTAAATGCCTTACTGCCTAGCTTATATACTCTCATCCCAGAATTAGAATGCAAACGTACCCTAGGGCATTTAGAGCTGATCGCCGGAGATGCCCATCTAGGTCTGTTAGTACGTCATTTAAAGCCTTTATCCCATAGGGATTTACAGGCCTGGCGTGCTTGGGGAAAACAACATCAAGTCGCCCTTTGGTGGCAAGATGCACAAGCTGTCACCCAAGACCCAGACAATAGCTTCTCTCTAAGCTATCAAGTGCTTGATGGGATAGCACTTCAGTTTCAGCCTGCAGATTTTATTCAAGTCAATGCGAGTATTAATCAAGAGTTAGTGCAAGCGGTGTTGGCTGCTTTAAATCCGCAAGCAAAGATGCGTGTCTTGGATCTTTTCTCTGGTTTAGGAAACTTTGCCTTGCCTTTAGCCGCTCAAGGTGCCCAAGTGACAGCGGTTGAAGGCTTAGAAAGTTTGGTCGCACGTGGACAGGCCAATGCACAAACTTACGACCTTGCTATCAAGTGGCACTGTGCAGATTTATATCAAACGGACGCTGTGCAGACCTTGTTAAACAAGACGCAGTGGGATGCCGTCGTTTTGGATCCACCACGTACAGGAGCGCGTTTAGTGTGTCAGAATTTGCATCCTCGACAAGTTGCACAAGTGGTCTACATTTCTTGTCATCCAGCGACTTTTGCCCGAGATGCGCAAGCCTTATTAACACAAGGGTATCAGCTTCAATCTTTGGCTATGGCAGATATGTTTCCGCAAACTGCACATGCAGAAGTCTTTGCGCATTTTGTGCCGGCATGATCAAATTTCACACTGTTAATGCGAGGAAGAATCGCCTGACCATTTAGCCGGCAGGTATCCAGCAAGGTCAGGTGGCAACAAGCAAAATCCCCGTCTTTTAAGGCGGGGAGGACGTCAAAGGCGAAGATAGCCTGATTGTGGCAAGCCGGCTTCTACCTGTCATGAGGATTCTAAAATGCACCGTAACACAGGCTCATGGTCAATTAAACCATTGCGCAAGTTTAGCCTGCGCTAAGGCTTGATGCTCTTTAGTAATATGTGCAGCGACGGTGACACAAGCCGCAACGAGAACTCCCAAATCATCGGTATAGCCGATTGCAGGAGCCAAATCAGGGATGGCATCTACAGGCAAAATAAAATATCCCAAAGCACCATACATGGTGCTTTTGGCCCAAGTCGGTGTTTGTGGATCACGTGCTGCGTAATACAAGGTTAATGCAGGGGCTAATACTTGGTCACCGGCTTTAACAGCATAGGTTTTCGCCTTATCCCAGAAGCCTGCTTCAGAATAGCTTTGCTGATATTGAGTGTCTGACATCTTTCCACCTTAGCAAATCAATACAAGATTTAACGTTTTTTTGGCTGACTGACTTGTTCCAAAATGAGCACCATCAATAAGCCTGTCCCCATCAGTAAAGAGACCGCCACTAAGGCAGAAGCTTCCCCGGTAATTTGCGCATAATCCCAAGGTAAAATATTGCTTTGAATTAAGGGGACAACTTTGCCAGAGGCCGTTAATTGATATTGTAGCAAATGTTTCCAAGGCCAAATTTGTGGTAAAGACCCGATAATAAAACCTAACATCAAAGCTAAAGTCGCTTGCCGGTGATGCTGAAACAACCAACCAAGTAGATGAGAAAAACTCAACATACCCAGCACACAACCGCTCACAAAACTCGCTACCGCAAGCACATCAAAGGTTTTCACTGCCTGCATTACATGGGCATACATGCCCATCATGAGCAATAAGAAACTTCCAGAAACCCCAGGCAAAAGCATGGCACAGATCGCCACACTGCCTGCGATTAGAAAAATCAGTGGGCTAGGTTCACTAATATGAGGCAGCAACTCAGCTAAGCTAGATGCGAAGACTATGCCCAACACAGCAAATAAAAGCGCACGAAAATTCCAGCCTTGTACCCGTCGACTCACAAGTAAAATTGAGCCCAAAATTAAGCCAAAGAAAAACCCATTGAGTAATAATGGGTGAGCTTCTAACAGCCAAGTCACTAGATGAGCCAAGGCTAATAAGCTGGTGAGAATCCCCGCAAATAAAGTCACCAAAAAGCGGCCATTTACCGCCGCCCACAAATAAGACCAACCTTGATGGTAAGCTTGCCGAAAAGTCGCTGGGCGTAAGGCGCGTAAAGAGGCTAATAAAAGCTCATAAATACCTGTGATAAAGGCAATGGTCCCACCAGAAACACCAGGCACGGCATCCGCCGCGCCCATCGCTAAACCACGAGCGTAAATACCCAAAGGATTCAAGAGGCAACTACTCCTTGCAACAAAGGTACAAAACGTACAGGTTCAATTTCTTCATGAAGAATTTGATCCTGATCACGGGTAAGACGGTACAAGCTTTGCTGATGTTCATTTCCTAAGGGAATTAACATCACCCCGCCTTCAGGATGCAACTGTTTTAATAAAGCATCTGGCGGGTACTCAGGTGCGGCGGTGACTAGGATCGCATCAAAGGGTGCTTGCTGCGGCCAACCAGCAAAGCCATCTCCTAAACGCAAATGGGTTTGCTGTAAACCCAAGGCTTGTAAACGTGCTTGCGCACGCGTATGTAAAGGCGTCAGGCGCTCGATACTTAAGACTTGATCAATCAAACAAGACAAAACATAAGTCTGGTAACCCGAACCTGTACCAACTTCCAATACTTTGCGCGGTTGATGTGCTAAGACCAATTCCGTCATCCGAGCTACGGTATAAGGCTGGGATAAGGTTTGCCCGAATCCTAAAGGCAAGGCCGTATCCTCATAAGCACGATGTGCGAGCGCTTCATCAACAAATAAATGCCGTGGTACCTTGGCCATGACCTCTAAAACTTGAGGATGGCTAATCCCCATCGCTTGTAAACGCTTGACCATACGGTTGCGCGTACGTTGTGAGGTCATGCCTATACCAGACATTAAAGGATCATTTAGAGGGTGCAAGAATTTAACCATAGCGCTACCTGATCAAGGGACGGGTAACGGGTCATATCCATCTGTAATGGGGTGACAGAAACATACCCAGCAGCGATAGCAGCAAAGTCCGTACCCTGACCAGCATCTGCATGCGCGCCCACAGCCGCAATCCAATAGCGTGTCTGCCCTCGAGGATCTTGTACCTCAATAGGCGCACCGGAAGGATGCCGATGTCCAAGACGCGTCACTTGGATACCACGAACGGCCTCTAAAGGCACATCAGGCACATTAATATTTAACAAAGTGCGCTCAGGTAACTGGAGTTTATGCGCTTGCTTGAGTAAGCGTACGACCCAGGTTGCCGCAGTTTCAAAATGGGTTCGTCCAGCTAAAGACACCGCCCAGGCAGGACGTCCAAGAAAGCGCCCTTCCATCGCTGCTGCAACTGTGCCTGAATAGAGTACATCATCCCCTAAATTCGCACCCTGATTAATTCCTGAGATTACCTGATCAGGAATAGGCCCAAAACGCCCCGAAACCCCCAAATTAACGCAGTCCGTCGGTGTCCCGTTGACACTATAAGTGTGTGCTTCCACTTGGCGTGCGTGTAGCGGGCGATCTAAAGATAACGCATTGCTGGCACCACTGCGGTCTCGATCAGGTGCCATCACAGTGACAGAAGTGGCCAAGGGAGCCAATGCCTGAGTTAAGGTCTGCAAGCCCTGTGCATACACACCATCATCGTTTGAAAGTAGTAGATGCATGTTTTCATTCCTCTTGCTAGATCATCACTCAGTTCAATATGTTATTTTTCTGCGTGGATACCCGCTTGCTGATGCAAGTGTTGGTCTTCAATTGCAGCAAGATGCTGTAATAATACAGTCACAAAGCTGCCACGTGGTAGGCTTACCGTCAGTTTTGCTCGCTCCTCATCCAGCCAATGCCATTGCAAATTTTGTGGATAGACACGCGTTGCACGTTGTTCTAAATGCAGCCCTTGTTGTGCTAACCAAGTGCACCAAGGTGCATAGTGCTGCAAAAAGTCTGCTTCCTGTGCGGCAAGCGGGCTTTTGGGTAAGGCCCCCCACAAAGGGGCGCAAGGGTGTAACTGGCCTTGAGTAATACGAGCCTGAATATCCGCAATGTCCTGCGTTTGCGCACGGAACTGGCTATGACCTTGCCCCACTTGATAGGTAAGTTCAGCCTGTGCTTGTAACCAAGTGCCCGCCCGGATTTGCTGATCCAAATACGCATTAAATAACCAAGCGCGCATAGCAGATAAATAGAAACCTTTTTGTTGACGTTTGGGCGCGCGTCTTTGTTGTAAACGCCAAGCCTCGGCTTGCAGCAGGTTATGTGCTTGATGACCAAAGCGTTGATAGCCAAAATAATTGGCCATACCTTCTGCTTGTATTTGTTGCAAGTTGGCTTGTATCTGGGCACGCGCTTGATCGTCTAAACCAACTAACTTTAATTCCAGCTGGAAGTGATTGCCTAAATGCACGCCGCGCTTGAGCTTACGTGCATGTCGCACCATCTTGAGGATCTGAATTCCAGGCGGCCATGCAAAATGTGCGAGCACTTCTTCTGGTTGATGCTGGGGACACCACACAGAAAACCATTGGCAACTGAGAGAATGCCGATCTTTTAAACCGGCATACCCCACATCACGCGCACGCACACCAGCCGCTTGAGCGATTTGTTCCGCAACCCAAGGGGTATTTTGCTCGCATTTTTGTACCCATAACCACAAGTGCTCACCTTGGCCTTCAGGGGTAAAGCCTAAAAACTCTTGTAGTTGAAAATCTTGTGCCTGTTGGCGAAATTGAATCAGCGCCTGAGCCGGTGTGCAAGGTAATTGATATTGGTTTGCTTGCGCAAAGGAGGTATCCGACACAACAAAGGTCTCTTAAAAATTAGCCCGCAGGCAGTAATAAAGCCACGGCATAAGCAGCAATGCCTTCTCCGCGTCCAGTAAAACCCAGCTTTTCTGTGGTGGTTGCCTTAACGTTGACTGCATTCGTCGCTAGGTGTAAATCCTCAGCAATACAGGCGCACATTGCCGGAATATACGCTGCTAACTTAGGCGCTTGCGCCACAATCGTGAGATCCACATTGGCAATCTGCCAATCGCAAGTCAGCAAGTGTGCATACACCTGACGCAATAAAATACGGCTATCAATACCTGCATATTGAGGATCTGTATCTGGGAAGTGACGCCCTATATCTCCTAAACCTGCGGCCCCCAAAAGGGCATCACATAAAGCATGCAAAGCCACATCGCCATCAGAATGGGCTTTAAACCCTTGCTGATAAGGAATTTTCACTCCTGCAAGGGTGAGATGATCCCCTTGGGTAAAGGCATGGACATCAAAACCATGGCCAATTCGCATTACTCGCTTTCCTGTTGTGCACGCAGAATATAGGCCGCTAGGGCTAAGTCTTCTGCTTGGGTGATTTTGAGATTATCATGCGCCCCTGCATATAAATAGACAGGATGACCTGCCGCTTCCATGGCACTTGCCTCATCGGTCACTTGCATGCCCGCAGCGAAGGCGGCCTGCATACTGGTGTATAACGGCTGATAACGAAAGACTTGTGGTGTGTATGCATGCCAAAGTTGCTCACGAGCCACGGTCGTCATCACTTTTGCATCCTGTGTATGTGTGCGTTTCATGGTATCGCGGACAGGTGCACCCAATAAAGCCCCTGAGGTAAAAGCCCCTTGCTGAGGGTCATTAATAAAAGCATACAGGCCCATAAGGTCTTGCTGACGTACACAAGGGCGCGCCACATCATGTACTAAGACCCAATCTTGTGCAGCAGCACGACCTTGTAAGGCTTGTAACAAGCACATCACAGAATCACAACGCGCCTTTCCTCCAATGACAGCTTGTAGCTGGCCACTGGCGGTTAAGTCCGCATACTGGGGTGCAAGCTGTGGCCAATAAGTATCTTGTGGATGTAAAGCCAGCAAGATAGGTGCTTCCACAAAAGTGGTGTGCAAACGCGCCAGAGTTTGCTCAAGGACGGTACGCCCAAGCAAAGGTAAATACTGTTTGGGACGATCCGCCTGCATGCGTTGCCCAATTCCAGCCGCTGGGATTAAAATCCACAATTTTGCATCCGTATTCACAGGCTTAACTCGCTAATGCAGCAAAGGGTTACGGGGTTCTTTGGGTTCTGGTGTCGCCAGTAGCAAGAAAATCTCATCTTTTTTTACCATGCCTAACTCACTACGGGCGCGTTCCTCAATGGCATCTAGTCCTTGCTTTAAATCACCAACTTCAGCCGCAAGGCGCTGATTGCGCTGTGCTAGTTGTGCATTTTCTTGGGTTTGCTCCTGCAAACGGACCTGTAAGGCTTGATACTCTAAAATCCCATTTTCACCAAGCCACAGGCTATATTGCAGCCATGCAAGCAAAGACACCAAGACCGCAACCAAAAGAGGCATAGGTTCACACTCCGTTAAAACAAACTTTCTGGTACAGGTACCAAGCCACCACCGGTTGACATCCCAGTAGCAGCCGCATTCGGTTGCCATGCCGGCACCCGACCGGGACGAAAGACCTCTAGCAGGGTATTTTCGCTTTCTGCGCGTGCTCTTAATCCTGAGTTCGCATCAATGCGTATACGCACTAAATCCGCAGGAGCTTCTAACTCTGCAGGGGGCATTTGTGCCAACGCAAAACGCATAAAATCCATCCAAATCGGTAAGGCTAACTGAGCACCATATTCCGCCGTACTCGTATTTTGATCAAAACCAGTCCATACGGTGACCACTTTTTCCGTGTTAAATCCGGAAAACCAAGCATCTCTTTGATCATTGGTAGTCCCTGTTTTACCCGCAAGGTCGCGACGTTCTAATTCGAGTGCGCGGCGGCCTGTCCCACGACGAATCACATCTTGCAAAATAGAATGCATAATGTAAGCCGTATATTCATCAAGGACACGCTCTGCCACGGGATAGATTTGGCCTTTCACCTTGATATGTGTGTGTTCTACCGTGCAAGCACGGCAAACATGCTTGGGCTGCGCTTGGAAAATCACTTCACCTTGCGCATTTTGAATTCGTTCAATGAAATAAGGGGCAACCGCATAGCCACCATTGGCTAACACGGCATAAGCAGAGGCCATTTGCAAGGGTGTGACATTGGCACTTCCAAGCGCTAAAGATAAATTGGCAGGGAGTTTATTGGTTTCAAAACCAAACTTTTGCAAATAATCCAAAGCAGGGCCTATGCCGACATAATCTAGTACACGGATGGAGATTAAGTTGCGCGATTTGTATAAGCCCTCACGCAGACGCGTCGGACCATAAAATTTACCGCTCGAATTTTGTGGCCGCCAAACATCTTCTAATTGCACATCTTGCAACACAAAAGGTGCATCATTAATCAAAGTCGCTGCTGTATAGCCTTTAGCTAAAGCTGCACTATAAATAAAAGGTTTAAAAATCGAGCCGGCTTGTCGCTCAGCTTGCGTGGCACGATTAAACTTACTGTGATAAAAATCAAAGCCGCCCATCAAGGCTTCAATCGCACCTGTATTGGGATTGATGGCGACTAAAGCGCCTTGAATACTTGGAATTTGTGCTAACTGCCAACGGAAGGCAGGGGCTTGTGGATCGTCTTTCGCTTCTTGAGGTTGTTTCCACAAACGAATCATGTCACCGACCTTGAGCAACTGATGCGCGTCTTTGGGTGTCCCCTCATGCCAACGCGGACTGCGATAACGTCCTGCCCACTTCATTGCATCCCAATCAAGCGTTACAAGCTCCCCAGAAGCAATTAACACTTGGGCACTTTTTTCTTCCACTTGGGTCACAATCGCTGGAATTAAGCCGCCATAATTGAGGGTTTGATCAAGCACTTTCAGCCAGTGAGAAACATCCTGACCCAAGCTTTGCTGGAGCACACGCGCCCGCGGATCTTGTAAAGCAGCTTCTAAACTCCCTTGTGCATCCTGACCTAATCCCCGAGTGGCTTTTAATTCGGCCATCGCTTCTGCATCCAACTTATCTTCTATCTGCAAAGATGCGGGAATCTCTTCTTGTTCGACACCACGCCAGCCATGACGCCTATCATAAGCAATCAGGCCATCGACCATCGCATGCTGTGCCCAAGCTTGTTGTTGACTATCAATGCTGGTGTAGATAGACAAGCCTTTGGTATAGGCTTCTTTTCCCCAGCGTTCAACGGCATAAGTGCGTGCCATTTCCGCAATATAAGGCGCTTCTAACTCTGGTTTAGGGGAATGATAACGAGCACTGACAGGCTGGCGCACTGCATGGCTATAACGTGGCGCATCAATAAAGCCTAAATCCAGCATACGCGATAAAATCCAGTTACGCCGGATCAAAGCACGTTTAGGATTGGTTAAAGGGTTATAAGCAGAAGGTGCCTTAGGCAAGCCTGCAATCATGGCAAGTTGCGCTAGGTTCAACTCTGCCAAGGGTTTACCATAGTAAACTTCTGCGGCAGCTGCGATTCCGTAAGATCTATGCCCTAGATAAATTTTATTGACATACAGCTCCATGATTTGCTGCTTAGTCAACAAACGCTCCATTTGCAATGAGAGAAGAATCTCACGGATCTTACGGGTAAAAGTACGATCCAAAGTCAGCAAATAGTTACGTGCTACCTGCATACTAATAGTAGAACCACCAGATTGAATATGACCTGTGGTTCCTAATTGTACCGCTGCGCGAGCTAGCGCCTTAGGATCTATACCAGGATGTTGGAAAAAATTGGCATCTTCTGCTGCTAAGATGGCCTTGATATAGTCAGGGGGAATTTGCTGAAATTGAATCGGCTTACGTCTTTGCTCACCAAATTCTGCAATTAATTTATGGTCTCGGCTGTAGACACGCAAAGGAACTTCAAGCTGTTCTGCAAGGAGCTGGTCTAAATCTCTGAGTTTAGCAACCTCTTCTTGCAAACCTGGCCAATAATATAAAGCGACGGCTAAAACTAGGCAGCTGCCCCCAGCCAGTGCAGCAAGAAACCCAAGTCCTAACAGATGAAAGAAAGTACGCATTATTTTCATGGCTTAATCAGCTCGATATCACTCGCGGTAAAGGAAGAAATCTTAACACCTAGATGCTCGACTAGGGCAGGTATTATACGCAAGCTCTTTGGCTTATGTCGCCCTTCGATGTTTTTGGGGGTGTCAGTTATTTTCAGCCT
Source organism: Allopseudospirillum japonicum (assembly GCF_900108915.1). Classification (GTDB taxonomy): domain Bacteria; phylum Pseudomonadota; class Gammaproteobacteria; order Pseudomonadales; family Halomonadaceae; genus Pseudospirillum; species Pseudospirillum japonicum. The sequence continues at coordinate 293,937 of NZ_FNYH01000002.1, read as the reverse complement.
TTTGTCAGAGGAAACCGGCACAATAAGCCCAATTTACACCTTTAAGAACATTGGACACTTAGTGTCTTTTTGTAACATTTTAATGCATTTATGTTATTATTGGCGGTAAAGTTTAGGCTTTGCTCACGGAAACAGCCTGAAGATCGTCAAGCTCAGTGGCCCAAGGTCGATAACTTGGGGCAATCTATCTGCTTTAAGGCGTATATTCACTAGGGAGAACTTTGCTTGTTTAGTTTTTTACATAAGCGTTCACCTAATATTTTAGGGCTGGATATTACTTCCTCGGCCGTTAAATTATTGGAACTTGGACGTGACGGTCAGCGTTTTCGTGTGGAAAGCTATGGGGTGTATCCCTTACCGCCGGATGCAGTGAATGAACGTCGCATTGATGATATTGATGGCGTGGTTAAAGCCATTAGCAAAGTTTTAGAACGTGCCCGTCCGGCAACACGCCAAGTGGCCGTTGCTGTGCCAGGCACTTCAGTGATTACCAAAACGCTGACACTGCGCGCCCATATGAGCGATGACGAAGTCGAGAACCAAATCATGGTCGAGGCGGATCAGTATATTCCCTTCGCCTTGGACGAGGTGGCTATGGATTTCGATCGTGTACGTCACCTACAAGAAGACAATAAAGAAGAAATTTTACTGGTGGCTTGCCGCCGTGATACCACCCAACGCCTAGATGAGGTGCTTGTTGCTGCCGGTTTAGTTCCCACCATTATTGATGTAGAAACCTATGCGGTGGAACGCGCCTTTGCCTTAATCCGCCACCAACTTGCTTTGGAAACAGACGAAGAGGAAATGGTTGCCATTGTCGATATTGGCGCCAGTGTGACAACTTTAAGTGTGATGCTTAACGGCGAAGTTTTATATAGCCGAGACCAGATGTTTGGTGGTAAGCAGCTCACAGATGAGATTCAAAACCGCTATGGTATCACGCGTGAAGAAGCTGGCTTGGCTAAAAAGCGAGGCGCCTTGCCAGATGACTATGAAAGCGAAATTTTACAACCTTTCCGCGAAGCGGTAGCACAACAAATCCATCGTTCTTTGCAGCTATTCTTTTCTTCTAGCCAGTATAATGACGTGGATTATATTGTCCTTGCCGGCGGCTCTGCGATGGTCAAGGGTTTGGTAAACGAAGTGCAAGACTACATAGGCACCCCGACCTTAATTGCCAACCCTTTTGCGGCTATGTCTTTAGGGAGCAAGGTCAATGCCAATGCCCTATCTAGTGATGCACCTGCTTTATTAATCGCCTGTGGTTTAGCGTTAAGGAGTTTTGACTAATGGCCAAAATTAACCTTAGACCTTGGCGCGATGAGCTAAGAGCACGACAACAACAAACCTTTGTGTCTTTATGCATTGCCACCGCTTTAGGTGCTGCTTTGGCCATCGGCGGACAAATGTGGCGTATGCAAGGCTATATAGAGTTACAGCAACAAAAAAATCAACTCATTCAAACAAGAACAGCAGAACTCGATAAAGAAATTAAAGAAATTAAAGAACTACGCAAAAGACGTGAGGAGCTCATCTCGCGCGTGCGTGTGATTCGTGAACTACAAAATAACCGCCCTGCCATCGTACGTATTTTTGATGAGATGGCGCGTGCCATTCCGAACAACTTGCATCTTGTAGATCTGGAACGCAAAAGTACCCGCTTACAAATTTCTGGTATTGCCGCTTCTAACAAGCAAGTTTCTGAATTTATGCGTAATATGGACCAATCCGAATGGTTTAAAGAGCCTGCATTACTGAAGGTACAACAAGGTAAGGGCAAAGCTGTGGGTAATTTTTTCGAGTTACGCGTGCAACAAGAATTTCCTAAACGCAAGCGCAAATCAGGCTAAGTAAGAGGATGCACTGTGAAAAAAACCCTAGATAGCCTAAAACGCGTTGAACTTAGCGAGCTAGATATTCACACCGCAGGCACTTGGCCTTGGCCTTTACAAGCTTCAGTGTTTGTTGTCATTGCTGTGCTCCTTTGGCTGGCGGCGGATGCGCTTGTATTGCAAAGTATGCAAGAAGATTTACAGCGTCTTGAGCGTCAAGAACGTGAGCTAAAAGCCCTGTATCAAAAACGGGCTTTCCAAGCCACTAACTTAGATAAACACCAAGAGCAAATGAAACAAATTGAAGCGGCTTTCGAAGCCTTATTACTTCAGTTACCCGGTGAAACCGAAGTCCCTGGTTTGCTCGAAGATATTAGTCAAAAAGCTTTAGAAAATAATTTAGTGATAGAATCGGTTAGCTTGCGGCCCGAAGCCAAAAAAGAATTTTACGCAGAATTACCTTTTGAGATTCGCGTACGGGGTCCTTATCACAATATAGGGGCTTTTATCAGTGGCATCAGCGGCTTACCACGTATTGTGACTCTGCATGATTTTACCTTAAAGCCGGTGAAAGAAGGGGATTCGCGTTTAGCCCTGAGCGTCTTAGCCAAAACCTACCGCTATACAGACAAATAAATGAGGAATTTAGGGGTGAGCTTGCGTTTGACTAACTCTGATTTTATCAGCCGTTGCGGGCTGTCTATGCTGCTCATCACGAGTTTAAGCGGATGCGCTAATCAAGATGAACTAACTAAGCTAGAACGAGAACTCGACCAAATTCGTCAACAACCGCGCGGACGTATTGAACCTCTACCTGAGTTTACTCAATATCAAGCTTTCACTTATGAAGCGGGCAAGTACCGTAGTCCTTTCGAGCCTGATGTGCCTGTTGAGGTACAAGAAACGCCTCCAGAAACCAATGTGCGTCCCGATCCCACAAGGATTCGTGAGACCTTAGAAGCTTTTGCTTTGCATGATTTAACCTTTGTGGGCACTTTGGAAATGATCGAACAAAAACGCGTCTGGGCGCTCTTTCGTGATCCTCAAGGCAGCGTGCACCAAGTCACCTTAAATAACTATATTGGTCAAGATCACGGACGCATTTTATATATTAGTGCCAATCAGGTGGACTTGGTGGAAATTGTTTCCAATGGTCAGGGCGGTTGGATTGAAAGAACCCGCTCAATTCAACTTAACGAGGGAACACCTAATGACACTAACTAGGCGTCTTTGTATGTTTTCTAAGATAAGCTTGGTGCGCTGGATGCTCATTGTGGGCCTGGTTTTTACAACTTATCAGGCACACGCAAGCCAACTTAAACAAGTCCGCTTTATTTCCTTACCGGGCAATCAATTAGAGGTCCGCTTGGAGTTTGACCAAGGCTTACCTAGCTATAGCGATTATTTGATCAAAGACCCTGCACGGATTGTCTTAGATTTACAAGGGACCGATAATCAACTCGATAGCCGTTATTTTGAGCTTGGCCTCATGACAGTCCGCAGCATTAGCGTATTAGAGGCGCAAAATACGACACGTTTAGTTTTTAAACTCAATCAAAGCCAAGATTATCGCTTGCGTGCTACTGGGCAAATGTTGGTGATCACCATTGGTGAGCCTGAAGCACTCGCGGCTACTGACAAAGCGCCTAAGCCTGCCCCACCCGCGGCTAAACCCGCAGCGAGCACCTTAGTGGATACTTCCCAGCAGGCCGTGACAAGCACTCCGCCTACCGCGCCGACACAAAGTGTTCCAGAGGTCACGCATGTCGCATTTCAACGCGGGGAAAAAGGACAAGCGCAAGTCAAAATTAATCTAAGTGATCCCAAAGTGCGCTTGGATGTAGCCCGTGTTGGTAAAGATATTAGTGTCCATTTACCAGATCTACACCTACCACAACACCTACAAAAACGCCTTGATGTACTGGATTTTGCCACCTCGGTGCAATATGTCGATATTCGCCAAATTGGTAACGATGTGCTGATTCAGCTGCGTAATCAAGGAGATTTTAGTTACCTCGCCTACCAAACAGACACTCAGTTAACCATTGATGTACATACACTCACCCGTGAAGAATCTGATGCTGAACGACGCGCCCTCTTTCCTTATACTGGTGAGAAAATTAATCTGAGCTTCCAAAATGTTGATGTGCGTTCAATCTTGCAACTGTTGGCAGAAAACGCAGAGAAAAACTTAGTGGTAAGCGATAGTGTGGAAGGCGATATCACCTTGCAACTGAGGGAAGTCCCTTGGGATCAGGCTTTAGATATTGTGCTACGCACCAAAGGGCTTGATAAGCGCGATGTTGGCAATGTGCTGATGATTATGCAGTTGGGTGAGTTGGCCGAAATGGAACAAAAAGTGGTTAAGGCCAACAAGCAATCCAATGAACTGGCGCCTTTAATCACTGAGTATTTACAAATCCGCTATGCGAAAGCCAAAGAAATTGTCGATTTACTCAATGAAGGTAAAGGCTCAGATGGTGCTTCTGGCTTATTAACCGGGCGCGGTTTTGCGATTGTCGATCAACGCACAAATACCCTCATTATTCGTGATACCGCAGAGAAACTTAGCGAAGTACGGCAACTTTTATCCAGACTGGATATGCCTGTACGTCAAGTACAAATTGATGCACGTTTAGTGATTGCTCGTACCAATGTCAACAAAGAGCTCGGGGTACGCTGGGGCGCAAGCAATATCGGCAAAAACGTTTCCTATACGCCTTTAAACCCAGATGGTACCCAAGCAGATGATCCTGTCTTTGTGGTCGATGGTGCCAATATTGGGATGGGGCCTGTGTCTATTGATAGTTTTACCAATAGCTTTACTTTCGGCTATTTAGGTAAAAATATTCTGTTAGATTTAGAGCTTTCTGCGATTGAATCCGATGGTCGTGGTGAGATTATCTCACAACCTAAAGTGATTACCGCAGACCAGAAAAAAGCTATTATCAAAGCCGGCAAACAAATTCCCTATGAAGAAGCCACCGCAAGTGGGGCCACCAATATCGAGTTTAAAGATGCCGTCCTGTCTCTGGAAGTCACCCCACAAATTACCCCAGATGACCGCATTATTATGGATTTAAAAATCACCCAAGACTCAGTGGCAGAAATTTTGCCCAATGGTAGCCCTGCGATTGATACTAACAGCGTAGAAACCCAAGTGCTTGTCGGCAATGGGGAAACCGTGGTTTTAGGGGGAGTATTTAAATCCGAACTCGTCAATAAACTCTATAAAACGCCCTTCCTAGGAGATCTACCTGTGGTTGGAAATCTTTTCCGTAGTTCCTCTGATCAGCATGAAAAGGTAGAATTACTCATCTTCATTACCCCTAAACTCATCGACGATACCTTGGCAGTCTATTAATGCAGACACCCACCAACATTTTTTTAATCGGCCCTATGGGGGCCGGCAAAAGCACGATAGGTAAGGGATTAGCCCGTGAATTAGGGTATCCCTTCTTTGATTCAGACCGAGAAATTGAAGCCCGCTGTGGTGCGGATATTCCGTGGATTTTTGATGTGGAAGGGGAAGCCGGCTTTCGGCGTCGCGAACAGCAAATCATTGACGAATTAACCCTCAATCAAGGTATAGTACTGGCCACAGGCGGTGGCGCTGTCACGCAAGAAAGCAACTGCAAGCATCTTGCACAACGTGGTTATGTCATTTACCTAATGACAACAGTAGAAGAGCAATTAGCACGTACCGCCCGAGATCGCCAACGACCTTTATTGCAAACCCCTGATCCAGAAGCTAAGTTGCGCGAACTCTTTGAGCAACGTGATCCTTTATACCGCCAGCTTGCGGATTTAATCGTACGTACCGATCGACGCCCACCCCGCTATGTTATTCAGGAAATTCAGCATCAGCTCACTCAAGCCGGCCACCTTCAGGCCCAACCAGAGATAGATGACGTATTGGGCGACGACTAAAAGGAACTTGCCTGCTTGATGCCTTACGGAGACTTTATATGCATACACTTGAAGTGGATTTAGGCCACCGCAGCTATCCTATACATATTGCGCCCCATCTATTAACCCGTGCAGATTTACTCGCACCGCATCTGCAAACACGTCAAGTGATGCTTGTTAGTAACACCTTGGTTGCGCCTTTATATCTGGCACCACTGAAAGCCACTTTAACTTCTTTAGGCCACCAAGTAGAAACCTGTATTTTACCGGATGGGGAAGTTTACAAAACGCTAGACTCAGTGAACCAGATCTTTGATGCACTGCTAGAACATCGCTTTAATCGTACCTGCACCCTAATCGCTTTAGGTGGTGGTGTGATTGGGGATATGGTGGGTTTTGCTGCAGCTTGCTATCAAAGGGGCGTCAATTTTATTCAGATTCCAACCACGCTACTGTCTCAAGTCGATTCTTCCGTAGGCGGCAAAACCGGTGTCAACCACCCCTTGGGTAAAAACATGATAGGGGCCTTTTGGCAGCCTCAACTTGTACTTGCAGATACCCAAGTTCTAACGAGTTTACCAGCACGCGAACTCTCAGCCGGCTTAGCAGAAATCATCAAATATGCCTTACTCGGGGATGCAGATTTTATTACTTGGCTTGAAAAGCACCTCCCAGAACTTTGCGCCTATCACAGTGAACGCCTTGGGGAGGCTGTCTTAAGATCCTGCCAAGCAAAAGCCCAAATTGTCGCCGCCGATGAGCGCGAACAAGGCGTACGTGCTTTATTAAACTTAGGCCATACTTTCGGACACGCTATTGAAACCCATATGGGGTATGGCCAATGGTTACATGGTGAAGCCGTAGCTGTCGGCATGTATTTAGCGGCACGTATGTCTTGTGCCCTAGGCTGGTTAACGCAAGCCCAAGTAGCACGCGTACAAGCTTTATTACAAGCGGCCCAACTACCGTATTTGCCCCCTGCGCAAATGCAAGTACAGGATTTTCTCACCCATATGGCGGTGGATAAAAAAGTACTCGATGGCCGTCTAAGGTTGATCTTGTTACAAGATTTGGGGCAAGCTGTGATTACACAGGACTTTCCGATTAGCGTCTTACATGACACCTTGAACCAAGTGCACCTAGAGGCTCAACAACAAGCATGCATGTAAGAAGCTTATTTCTGATCAAGGTGGATATGTAAGCTATGCGCCACACTAGCGATAATAAGCACGAACCCATGGTATCCGAAGCTCAGGGCGTTGGCTCCGCTTATGAGATGCTCAAAGCACTAGATGGACAAGAAGACACTTCCTTATTTGCTACCAAACAATACAGCAAATACCTAGATCTGCTTGCTCACCTTAGCCGTTATAGCAACCTCATGTTGGTCGTGACCGGAGCACAAGGCAGCGGTAAAACCACCTTACAAACGCGTTTGTTGGAGGGGTTTGATCAAAGTATCCAAGCTCATGCTTTAGATGCTGCTCATATGCCAAGCGCCGCGCAACTTTTAGCGAACTTGGGTAAACATTTGCACTTACCTTTAAGCGCTAAGGCGGATGTCCTTGAGTATGTCGAACAAATCAAATCTCACTGTCAGCACTTACAAGATATGGGCTCCAACTGCCTGATTATCTTAGATAATGCCCACGAGCTGCGCCATGATGCGTTAAATTTACTGCTTGAATTAGCCGTGGTTGAAGACGATAGCCAACGCCCGCATTTGCTCATGTTTGCGCGTCCTGAATTAATGAGGTTACTCACTTCACCGGCGAATCTCACGCGTTATGAAGCCGTTGGCCATCATTTAGAGCTTTTACCTTTAACAGAGTCAGAAGCGCGTGTTTATTTACAGCAAAGATGTCGTGCTGCTGGGTTAACCAGCTTACCACTGAACGAAACCCAATTTGATCACCTGTTTCGCCAATCTTCTGGTAACCCTTTACGTCTTAACCAATTGCTACTGGAATTTTTGCGTAAACAAAGACCACAAGCTGCAGTGGATGAAATCCCCGCAGAACCAGACTTACAAGCACAAGCCGCCAGCCTAGCTGCTTCTATGGGAGCGGCAAAAGCACAAGCGGCGCCCAAGGCCGCGCCTAGTATGAAAGCAGATAAAAAACCTGCCCCGAAAAAAGCGGCACCTAAGAAAAAATCCAACCGCCCGATTCCTTTTTGGCATATTGGCGCTGTTGTTTTAGTGGCTCTGGTCGTGATTGCTTTGTTTATGTTCCGTGATGATTTGGACACAGGTAAAAATCTTGAACTGGAACTCGCAATTAAACCACCAAGCCGCCCCTTAGAGGTCGTCGATCCTATACGTTCAGAGCCTGACCTAGATAACGAACAGGATTTCAATGATATTCCGCGTCCTAGTTCCTCTTTATCACAGCCTGAGCTCAATTTGCCTCCTGAGCCCAAACCTGTGATTTTGGAGCAACCTGAGCCACCGCCTGCGCCTAAACCTGCACCCAAGCCTGAACCTCAGCCTGTGGTAGCACCGCCCAAGCCCGCACCAACACCTGCAGCGACCAATACTAGCACCAACAATGATTACAAGCGTGAGCAGGCTTTATTACAGGCGCCTAAAAACCATTACACCTTACAAATGCTGGGTACACAGGACGAGCAAGGCGCGATTCGTTTTATTCAGTCACAAGCCGATAAAAGCGAATTGAGTTACTTTGAAGGGCGCTATAACGGTAAACCTTGGTTTGTGGTAGTCTATGGCAACTATGACAGTCGAGACGCCGCAGTGAAAGCGATAGAAGCCCTATCTGCAGACCTGCAAAGCCGCAAGCCTTGGGCACGCAGTTTTGCCAGTGTGCATAAAGATATTCAAAGTAGATAAGCCTAGGTGCAGCTTCGGCAAGCACCAAAAGCACCTCTGCTGCATGGGTTCGTACATCCATCACACGCGGACTTGTGCAAAATCAGCTTCACTTGGGCCGACATGGGATTAAGTGCAGCGAGTGGAAAAAGCGTGTGCATTTCACACGCTTAGGCCACAAGCCTAGGTTTTTTTGCTAAGGCAGAAAAGACGCCACTCAAATTTTCTCTTCTCTATTTTAATCAGACGTTTAAGCCGTCATCGCTTAAGCGTTAGTGGCCTTTGAGCGCCTTAAAAATGACTTAGTATTTGTCGAGTTAAGGCGAGATGTGTAAAATCGTTTACCCTTTGACCCTGAAAAAAGGGCGCAGCTCAGGCCAAGGCAGCTTCATAACTTATTGAGACAATACAAATTTATTGAAGCTGAATCAACGACTTTAACCAGCGAGAGTTAGCTTATGAGAACTGGTCTGTACCATCCTGGTGAGTTTAGGGATAACTGCGGGTTTGGCTTAATTGCCCATATGCATGGGGAATCGAGCCATAATCTGTTGCAGACAGCCATCGAAGCGCTGACCTGTATGACTCACCGTGGCGGTATCGCCGCTGATGGCAAAACAGGCGACGGCTGCGGTCTGCTGCTCAAAAAACCGGATTCCTTCCTGCGCACTATTGCCGGGGAGCTGTTTGGCACTGAGCTGGCAGATCGCTACGGCGTCGGTATGATTTTCTTATCCACCGATGCCCAAAAAGCCCAGCACGCGCAAGATACCCTAAACCAAGCCTTAATTGATCAAGGTTTACACCTTGTCGGTTGGCGCGATGTGCCTGTAGACCCTTCCGTCTGCGGGCCGATGGCGCTTGCCTGTATGCCTAGTTTCAAGCAGGTGTTTATTAATGCCCCTGCGAATCTTGAAAAAGATTCCGATTTTAATGTGCGCTTATTTATGGCGCGTCGTCAGGCCGAAATGGCGCTTAAAGACGATCCAGATTTTTATGTCAGCTCGCTTTCTTCGCAAGTGATTTCCTATAAGGGCCTTACGATGCCAGCTGACTTGCCTAAGTTCTATCAAGACTTAAGCGATGCGCGTTTACAAACGGCAATTTGTGTTTTCCACCAGCGTTTTTCCACCAACACAGATCCTAAGTGGCCACTAGCCCAACCATTTCGTTTCTTGGCGCACAATGGCGAAATCAACACGATTGAAGCCAACCGCAACTGGGCGAATGCACGTAAGAAAAACTTCAAAAGTGATCAGTTGCCCGATATCGAGCAATTAGACCAAGTCGTCAATACCCAAGGTTCTGATTCTTCTTCCATGGATAACATGTTAGAAGTTTTACTACTTGGCGGTATGGATTTATTCCGTGCGGTACGCATGATGATCCCACCTGCATGGCAAAACGTGCAAAATATGGATGCGGATTTGCGTGCCTTCTACGAATATAACTCCATGCATATGGAGCCTTGGGATGGCCCCGCAGGTATGGTGCTGACCGATGGCCGCTATGCCGTATGTATGCTCGACCGTAACGGGTTGCGTCCTGCGCGTTATGTGATCACCAAAAACGGTTATATTACGCTGGCGTCAGAAATCGGTGTGTACGACTACAAACCGGAAGATGTGCTGTCAAAAGGGCGTGTTGGTCCAGGCCAAGTCCTTGCTGTCGATACTTTGACCGGCGATGTCATGCATACTAAAGACGTCGATGATCGCTTAAAAACTGCCCAGCCTTTTAAAAAATGGCTACGTGAGCAATCGACTTATTTAGAATCTACGCTGAAAGAAACCGGTCCTAAACCGCCAGCACTCGATCAAGAAACCCTCGCCACTTACATGAAAATGTTCCAAGTGAGCTTTGAGGAGCGTGATCAAATCTTGCGTCCTTTAGCAGAATCAGGACAAGAAGCGGTTGGTTCTATGGGGGATGATACCCCAATGGCGGTCTTGTCTCAGCGTGTGCGTCATGTTGCTGATTATTTCCGGCAGAAATTTGCTCAGGTGACCAACCCACCCATCGACCCGCTACGTGAAGCTGTAGTGATGTCGTTGGAAACGTGTATCGGGCGTGAACTCAATGTCTTCGAAGATTCCCCTGAACACGCAGAGCGCATTATTTTAACAACGCCTGTGCTGTCACCACGCAAATTCAACAGCCTGCTCAACAATGACAATCCCAATTTTGCGCATGAGTTGATTAACCTGCAGTTTGATCCACAAACACAAGGCTTAAAAGAGGCCTTAGTCCAAGTGTGTGATCAAGCAGAAGCTGCCGTGCGTGCTGGTCGCGTTTTGCTGGTGCTTTCTGATAAGCAGATCCAACAAGGCCAACTGCCCATTAATGCTTTGATGGCAACAGGTGCGGTGCATCACAGGCTCTGTGAAACTGGCCTACGTTGCGATGCCAATATCATTGTAGAAACTGGCTGGGCGCGTGATCCGCATCATATGGCGGTGCTCTTTGGTTTTGGTGCCACAGCGATTTATCCTTTCCTTAGCTATCAGCTGCTAGCAGATTTGAACCGCAGCGGCGAATTGCAAGGAGATCCTGGGGAAGCGCGTCACGCTTATCGCAAAGGGATTCAAAAAGGCTTGTTGAAAATCCTCTCTAAAATGGGGATTTCGACCTTGGCCTCTTACCGTGGCTCGCAACTGTTTGAAGCCATTGGGTTAGATGATGAGATTGTCGACCTCTGCTTTAAAGGGGTGGCTTCTCGTGTCAGTGGTGCAGGCTTTAGTGATTTCCAACTCGAGCAAGAGTTACTGGCTGAGATGGCGTGGAGTAAACGTAAACCGATCGAACACGGGGGTTTGCTGAAGTTTGTCCACGGTGGTGAATATCACGCGTACAACCCAGACGTGATCAAGGCCATGCAGCACGCGGTCCAAACGGGCGATTATCGTGATTGGAAAGTGTTTGCTAACTTAGTCAATGAGCGTCCCGTTGCAACCTTACGTGATTTGCTTAAACTCAACACGCAAACCCAGCCAATTCCGTTAGAGGAAGTCGAAAGCCTAGAGCAGCTATTGCCACGCTTTGATTCTGCCGGGATGTCTTTAGGTGCACTGTCTCCAGAAGCACACGAAGCCCTTGCGCAAGCGATGAATGAGCTCGGTGCACGTTCTAACTCAGGTGAAGGCGGCGAAGATCCTGCACGTTATGGCACCATGAAAATGTCCAAAATCAAGCAAATCGCTTCGGGACGTTTTGGGGTCACGCCTGCGTATTTATCCAATGCTGAAGTTTTGCAAATCAAGGTGGCGCAAGGCGCTAAACCCGGTGAGGGTGGCCAGTTGCCCGGCGGTAAGGTCAACGCATTAATTGCACGCCTGCGTCACAGTGTGCCTGGTGTGACTTTGATTTCGCCACCGCCGCACCATGATATCTATTCCATCGAAGATTTGGCGCAATTGATCTTTGACCTCAAGCAGGTCAACCCACAAGCACAAGTCTCGGTCAAGCTCGTCTCTGAACCTGGCATAGGCACCATTGCTACTGGGGTTGCTAAGGCGTATGCCGATTTAATTACCGTCTCTGGTTATGATGGAGGTACCGCCGCATCTCCGCTGACTTCGATTAAATATGCAGGTTCTCCGTGGGAGATCGGCCTTGCTGAAGTGCAACAAGCACTGCGTATCAATAATCTACGTGACAAAATCCGTCTACAAACAGATGGCGGCCTTAAAACCGGTTTAGATGTGATTAAAGCCGCGATTTTAGGTGCAGAAAGTTTCGGCTTTGGTACCGCACCTATGGTGGCCTTAGGTTGTAAATATCTACGTATTTGCCACCTAAATAACTGCGCTACCGGGGTCGCCACACAAAACGAAGCGCTACGCGAGCAGCACTTCCGTGGTACGGTGGAAATGGTGAAAAACTACTTCCGCTTTATCGGTGAGGAAGTGCGCGAAATTATGGCCATGCTTGGCGTTCGTCAATTAACGGATTTGATCGGGCGCACAGACTTACTCTGTATGTTCGAAGGTCAAACCGCCAAACAGGCAAAACTAGATCTTAGCCGTTTATTGGTCAATGACCATATTCCTGCAGATAAACCTCAGTTCTGCCAAATCAGCCGTAACCAACCCTTTGATAAAGGTGAGCTGGCTGAGCGTATGGTTACTGACATGCTTGCCAGCATTGAAAGCAAAAGCGGTGGTGAGTTCAGCTATCATATCACCAACTGTGACCGCTCGATTGGTGCGCGTATCTCAGGTGAAATCGCGAAGCGTTATGGTAACCAAGGGTTGAAAAAACCTTTAGTCGTTCGCTTTAACGGGGTTGCTGGACAAAGCTTTGGCGTCTGGAATGCCCAAGGCCTGCATCTGTATATCGAAGGGGATACCAACGATTATGTAGGCAAAGGTATGAATGGCGGCAAGTTGGTGATTGTACCACCACAAGGTAGCGTCTTTGCGAGCCATAAAACCTCTATCATGGGGAACACCTGCTTATATGGTGCCACAGGCGGTAAGCTGTTTGCCTCTGGTCGTGCAGGTGAGCGCTTTGCGGTACGTAACTCAGGTGCGATGGCCGTTGTAGAAGGCGCTGGCGACCACTGCTGTGAATATATGACCGGCGGTTTAGTCTGTGTACTTGGTGATACCGGCTATAACTTTGGTGCTGGGATGACCGGGGGTTTTGCTTACGTATTGGATTTAGAGCGCACTTTCATGGATAAATACAACCATGAGTTAGTTGATCTCCACAGAATCAATACCGAAGCAATGGAAGCTTACCGTCATCATTTACGTGAGGTTATTCAGGAGTTTGTTGATGAAACAGACAGTGCATGGGGACGCAAGATCCTAGCCGAGTTCTCTGATTTCATCCGTCACTTCTGGCTGGTGAAACCTAAGGCGGCTAATCTGAGCCATTTACTCGATAACACACGCCAACGTCCTGAATAAACATCTCAGGTAGGTGCTTTTTATCACTCAATCGCGCTTGTTGACTCCCTGTAGGTCGCAAGCGCCTTGTAAGTACAAAAAGCGCTTTCATTGGTAAGTGCTATCAGTTCCCTGATTGCTGAATGAGGTTAAAGGCTGTTTATGGCTGAACGACTGAATAACGATTTCCAATTTTTGGATGTGGGCCGTCAAGATCCAAGCAAAAAGCCGGTTCATGTACGTAAGAAAGCTTTCGTGGAAATTTACGAACCTTTCCAATCCAAGCAAGCCTCCCAGCAAGCACATCGTTGCCTTGCCTGTGGTAACCCGTATTGCGAATGGAAATGTCCGGTTCATAACTATATTCCAAACTGGCTCAAACTAGTGAGCGAAGGCAATATCATGCAAGCGGTGGAGTTGTGTCATCAAACCAACTCCCTACCTGAGGTGTGTGGACGGGTGTGTCCGCAAGATCGCTTATGTGAAGGCTCTTGTACCCTCAATGATGGTTTTGGCGCTGTCACCATAGGTTCGGTAGAAAAGTACATTACCGATACCGCCTTTGCGATGGGCTGGCGTCCTGATTTGTCTCATGTGGTCCCCACAGACAAAAAAGTCGCTATCATTGGTGCTGGCCCTGCAGGCTTGGGGTGTGCGGATATTCTCGCGCGTAACGGCGTAAAAGCTGTGGTGTTTGATCGCAACCCTGAAATTGGTGGTTTGCTCACCTTTGGTATTCCAGAGTTTAAGCTTGAAAAACAAGTGATGGCCCGCCGCCGTGATATTTTTGAGGGTATGGGTGTCGAATTCCGCCTCAATACAGAAATTGGCCGCGATATCAGTATTGATACCCTGCTGCAAGAATACGATGCCGTCTTTATGGGTATGGGTACCTACACCTATATGAAAGGTGGCTTCCCTGGCGAAGATTTACCTGGTGTCTATGATGCCTTGGATTTTTTGATTTCCAATGTAAATCACTGCCTAGGCTTTGAGAAAGATCCTGAAGACTACGTGAGTATGCAAGGCAAACGTGTGGTGGTTCTCGGTGGTGGTGATACCGCCATGGACTGTAACCGTACGTCAATCCGCCAAGGTGCCAAAAGTGTAACCTGCGCTTATCGTCGCGATGAAGCCAATATGCCTGGCTCCAAACGCGAAGTGGCCAATGCACGCGAGGAAGGCGTTAAATTCTTATTTAATCGTCAACCGATTGCGATTGTAGGCACGGATAAAGTCGAAGGCATTAAAGTGGTGCGCACACAAATGGGTGCACCCGACGAAAACGGCCGCAGTCGTCCTGAAGTTGTGCCAGGTTCAGAAGAAGTCTTGCCTGCGGATGTGGTCTTGGTGGCCTTTGGCTTCCAGCCGAGCCCCGCGCCTTGGTTTGCTGATCAACAGATCCAAACCGATGAGAAAGGTCGCGTTTTAGCTAAGGCAAATGCCCGTTATCCATTCCAAACCAGTAATGAAAAAATCTTTGCTGGTGGTGATATGGTGCGTGGTTCTGATCTGGTCGTTACCGCCATTGATGAAGGCCGTAAAGCTGCCGAAGGTATTCTAGATTACCTAAAGGTGTAAGCTGACTTAGGCTGTCCTCAAGGCATCCCTGCGGGGGTGCCTTTTTTTTCGGTTATGATCACAACCTATACGTTGTTTTTTGATCAAGGACCCTTGTTATGTTGACACAACTTCGCCAACACCTTGCACAACATCAAGCACAATCCAGCTATTTTAAGCTACCCCAGGCAGGTGTCTGCCTTTTGATCACCCAAAGTGATCAGCCTGAAATTATCTTCACCCAAAGGGCTGCACACCTTTCTAGTCATAGTGGGCAAGTCGCCTTTCCTGGAGGCAAACGTGATCCACAAGATGCAGATATTTTAGCTACTGCACTTCGTGAAACCCATGAAGAAATCGGCTTGGCCCCCGAAAAAATACAGGTTTTAGGACGATTAAGCGATGTCATTTCCCTGCATGGTCTCAAGGTGACACCTTTCGTTGGTTTGATTGCCGCAGATCTGGATTTGCATCCTTGCGAAGCTGAAATCGCCAGTGTATTTCAGGTACCCTTAGCCTACTTTGCGCAAGACCCTCGACAGCGCACAGATCTTATCTATGTTGGTGAACAAGCCTATTATGTACCTTCTTATTTGTATCAGGGCTATGAAATCTGGGGGTTATCGGCCATGATGCTTGTTGAATTACTTGCACTAGCTTATCAGCGAGATTTCAATGTACTCACTCCACCTAAGGCCACTTGTCCCTTATGGGTACGTCCTAAACGGGCCTTTACCCATCAAAAAGCTTAAGCAAATCAGAACTTAATCTATACCTTTTAATGCAGATTCAGCGTAAGATTAAGAGTTACATTAAATTACACTCAAGCCCGTTTGCATCGAGGATTTTATCGGTGACCAGTATTCAAGCCAAACTGCGCCTTTTTGCTTTTATTATTTTTATGGCACTGGGTGCACAAGCCACTTTTGTTTATCTAGAAACCGATACGGTCATTCAAGAGGCTGAAAGCTTTGCAAATTTACATACCCCACGTTTAGAACATGCTTATGCACTACAAATTGCGGTGATTCAAGTTCAGCAATGGCTCACAGATATTAGTGCAACACGGGCACTTGATGGTCTAGATGATGGTTTTAAAGTTGCTGCGGAACATGCACAAAATTTTTCTCATCACCTAGAAAAAATACAATCTTTAGATCATAAAAACGCACCTTTTTATCAAAACCTCAAGCAGCACTTTGCAACTTATTATCAAGTAGGCCAAAGTATGGCTGAAGCTTATATTAGTGGTGGCCCTGCGCAAGGTAATTTATTAATGGCTGATTTTGATACAGCTGCAAGTCGTATGTATCAAGATATTGATCAATTGATGCACAGCCAAAAAGAAGCCTATCATAATACCCTCAACTCACAGATTAATACTGCCTATAATACACGAGCCCATAGCCTGATATTTATTAGTGGTATGGCCCTTTTAATGCTTATTATTAGTATAGGATTGCAAAAAGGTATTTTAAATCCTATCTATCAAGTCCGTGATTTAGTCGCTGATTTAGTCGAAGGGGAAGGCGATTTAACGCAAAGGTTACCAGAAAACCGTCAAGATGAACTAGGAGAGCTGGCACGTACTTTTAACCGGTTTTTGGCTTCAACGGATCAAATGATTTCTGATGTTACCCGTTCTGTGGTGCGTCTGATGCCGATGGCAGAGGAGTTATCGGAAAATAATCAACAAGCACAAACCTCAATTAACGAACAAAACCAACATAGCCAAAAAGTACAAGCTTGCATGCAAGCCACGCGGGATGCAGCGCAACAAGTCACTTATGCTGTGGCCAATATTCGTGATGCTGCACAGGCTGGTTATCAATGTACCCAACATAGCGAAGCGACTATTAACCAATCAGGCAATATTTTACAACAACTGACTGAACAAATTTTGCAAGCAGAACAAACCATTAGCAAACTAACCGCCAGTAGTGAGCGTATTGTGGGCATTATTGATGTGATTGGCGGTATTGCAGAACAAACCAACCTGTTAGCTTTAAATGCCGCGATTGAGGCCGCACGGGCGGGTGACGCTGGACGTGGCTTTGCCGTTGTTGCAGATGAAGTGCGACATCTTGCAGCACAGACCCATAGTTCGACCAATGAAGTGCAACGTATGGTGGAAGAGATCAATACCCAAGTTGCACAGGTGGTACAAGTGATGGCGCAAAGTGCGCAAATTGCGCGCAGTAGCCAAGGCTTGGTCACAGAAAGCCGTACTAGTTTGGCAGCTATTCAAGATTCAATTCAAAATATTACTGAACGTGCTCAAGCTATTGAGCAGGCTTTAAGTTTACAAACTAATAATTTTTCTAAAGTAGAAACCAACTTTAATGCAATGGAAACTTCATTCCAAAATATGCTACATTATGGCGAAATGATTGTCAGCTTTGGCGGTGATTTACATAAGCTCAGCATGAAATTACGTTCTATGGTTGATGGTTTTAAAGTCTCAGATACTAACTGGAGTACGAAAAAACGCCATCAACCAAGGCTATAAAAGCACGCAAAATTAAATAATACGCTGATGTGCTTGTATACTTTGCATACAGAACTGTAAATTTGGCCAGGCTTGTGCTTTTTCAGGCACCTCGGCAAAGTCTGTATATATTTGCTTAATTAAATAGGCATAACCCCATACTTGAGAATCATTTTCAGGCTGTAAACAAACCTTTGGCATTTGCAATAACAAAAATAATGCACTTTTTGCCGCCCATAAAGGGGCTTGTTTGTGATCATCTAACCACACTGTGTCTATATCTTGTGCCTGAGTCCAGCCACGAATACGTGCCGTATCCAGTAAAATTCGTGCCAATTGTTGTTTATCACCTTGTGCTTTCTTCATCCATACATCAAGCAGCTCAGCACTGACTTGAGTCACCGCTGCCTGGATTTGTTGTTGGTTAAGTGCTTGCATTCTTATCAACCTTTTAATAAAGACTTCAACATTTCTAGCTGATCTAAGCCACGTTGGAAGCTTACTTCAGGATCTTTCACTTCTCCTTGGCGTCCTTCCCATTGCAAATCATCTGCAGGTAGTTCATCTAAAAAACGACTTGGGCTGGTATCGATTTTTTCCCCATACGCCTTACGCTCATTTGCTAAAGTCAAGGTCAAACATTGGCGCGCACGGGTAATT
This sequence comes from Allopseudospirillum japonicum, assembly GCF_900108915.1. Classification (GTDB taxonomy): domain Bacteria; phylum Pseudomonadota; class Gammaproteobacteria; order Pseudomonadales; family Halomonadaceae; genus Pseudospirillum; species Pseudospirillum japonicum. Next base: position 275,766 of record NZ_FNYH01000002.1, on the reverse strand, counting down.
CCCACATACATCAGCCGGCGTTCTTCTTCTAACGCATTCGTTTCTAAGCTATTGCGATGTGGTAAGATGTCTTCCTCTACGCCTAACATAAAAACATGCGGAAATTCCAGCCCTTTAGCAGCATGTAAAGTTAATAGATGTACTTTATCGCTTTCGTCTTCTGCTTCTTGCTGCTCCAAGATATCACGTAACACCAAACGAGCAATCGCCTCAGTTAACCCTGCTTCTGGCTGATCTTCTTGTAAGCGCGTTAATGTTTGCTGTAAGGAATCGACCAAAGTCCACACATTCGCCAGACGGCGTTCTGCCACTTTGGGCGCGCTGGCATTTTGATGCAACCAAGCTTCATAATCTAAATCCTGCACCATCTCGCGTACAGCTTCTATCGCATCTGCACGCTCGCTATTTTCAATCACCTTCATGAACCAATGTTTAAAACGGCGTAAACGTTGCAAAGCACTTTCTTTTAAGATTTGTTCTAAGCCAAGTTCATCAATTGCTGTGAGTAGACTAATCCCTCGTTGGGTTGCATACGTTGCTAGCTTTTCCAAGGTTGCTGGACCAATTTCACGTCTTGGAATATTAATGATGCGCAAAAAAGCATTATCATCGTCTGGATTAATCATAAGACGTAAATAAGCCATGATATCTCTAACTTCATTACGAGAGAAAAAACTCGTACCACCACTAATTTTATAAGGAATCTGGAAACTCTGTAATTTAATTTCTAACAAACGTGCTTGATGGTTACTACGATATAATACAGCAAAGTCTTTATAACGGCTGATTCCTTTCATTTTTTGCAATAAAATTTCATTGGCAACCCGTTCTGCTTCCACTTCTTCATTATCACAGCACCAGACTTGAATGGGATCCCCAACCCCCATGTCACTCCATAATTTTTTTTCATAAATATGAGGGTTATTAGCAATAAGAGTATTAGCTGCTTTTAAAATACGTCGTGTCGATCGATAATTTTGTTCCAGCTTAATAACAGATAAGTTGGGGAAGTCTTCCCCTAAATGTAATAAATTTTCTGGACGCGCGCCTCGCCATGCATAAATCGATTGATCATCATCACCCACGACAGTAAAACGCTGACGTTCGCCGACTAATAAGCGCACGAGTCGATACTGACTGGTATTTGTATCTTGATACTCATCAACTAATAAATAATGAATACTCGCTTGCCAACGTGCTAAGACTTGGGGATTTTTTTCAAACAAAATCACAGGCAAAGCAATTAGATCATCAAAATCAACTGCATTATAGGCTTTTAAATGCCGTTGGTATAAAGCATACACTTGGGCTGCATGTAAGCTTTCTTTATCTAGTGCTTGTGTCTGTGCTTGCTCAGGGCTAATCAGATCATTTTTCCATTGCGAGATACACTGATAAATCCAATTAACTTTTTCTGAATCTGCTTCTGCATGGGTATGTAGTAAATCTCGTACCAAGGTTTTTGCATCTTCTGCATCAAATAAAGAAAACCCTGCTTTATAACCAAGCGCTTGCACTTCTTTGCGGATAATGTCCAACCCAAGGGAATGAAAGGTAGAAATCGTTAGGCCACGTGCTTCCCTGCCTTGTACAAGATTAGCGACCCTTTCTTTCATTTCCCGAGCCGCTTTATTCGTGAAAGTCACCGCGGTAATATAACGTGCTGGCAGCCCGCAACCTTGAATTAACCAAGCAATTTTGCGTGTAATGACACTAGTTTTACCTGAACCGGCCCCTGCAAGCACTAATAAAGGTCGATCAATCAAACAAACGGCTTGGCGCTGTTTATCATTTAAGCTATATAATAACTTATGTCTTATTTCCGCTTGATTAATTTGCATACCTAAATTCCAAAAAGGGATTTATTGACCACCACTAAAACCTAAAGATTCCCACGCGCGATAAATAATCACTGCACAAGCATTCGATAAATTCATGCTACGACTATCAGCACGCATAGGAATTCTAATTTTTTGTGCTTCCGGCATTTGTGCTAACACATCCGCCGGCAACCCTCGGGTTTCTGGGCCAAAAATCAAGGTATCCCCAGGTTGATAAGCCACTTGCTGATAAGGGCGCGAACCTTTCGTAGTGAGGGCATAACAGCACGAATCTGGGTGTGCTTGCTGATATGCCTGCAAAGAAGCGTATGAACGCACTTGGGTCCATTCATGATAGTCCAAACCTGCACGGCGCAAGCGTTTGTCATCCAAAGTAAAACCTAAAGGCTCAATCAAGTGCAGATGAAACCCAGTGTTGGCGCACAAACGGATGATGTTTCCAGTATTTGGTGGAATTTCTGGTTGATACAAAACCACATTTAACATGACAACTTCCCTAATTGGTTCAAGAGCAGGAATGCATCATAACGACTTCCCTTCAGGGTGCAAGTGCAGCTAAGGTGCGACCTTTTACCACATGCAAAGCTAATAAAATTTAATCTAATATAAGAATATCCAATATTTATTGAATCACAGAAAAAGAGGACACTAGCATGCGTTATGGTCGATTTGCTCAGTCTGCCGAACCTGTCCAACCTGCTTTGGTTGATGAACTTAAGTTCATGCTGGAGGAAGAAAAATTAGCTCGTGATGTGTATTTACAATTGGCGGAAGATACAGATTTATTTATTTTTAGCCAAATTGCTGCTTCTGAACAAAAGCACATGGATACTTTAGTACGTCAAGCAGAACGTTTTCATATTGATGTAGATGACATTCTGGTACAGGAAGTTGGTGATTTTATCAATCCAGACCTCGCTATCTTATACACAGATTTGCTCACTTTGGACACACAGGATGTAACCCAAGCCTTGCAAATTGGCGTTATGATTGAGACGCTAGATATTGAGGATTTAACTGCCAACTTGCAAGATCCACAGTTAGACGCGCTTGATCAAGTATTTGCTAACCTGCTCCAAGGTTCTTATCAGCACTTAGATGCCTTTAATCTTGCACTTGCTTAAGCATATTCGCCCATGCGCAGGGATGCGCCTGCCGCCATTGGGTGAGTCCTTCCTTAATCCATAAAGCTAAGGCCTTTTTACCAAGGCGTTGATACTGGTTTTGTACTTGTTCTGTTGGATGCTGTTGTACAAAAAGCGCACTAAAAGCTGCCACCTGGTGTGGATCCCACCCCTGTATATGCCCCTGTTGCAAGACTTGTTGCCACCAAGTAGCCAAACTAGCATAACTGAGTAACCAACCAGAACGCCCTTGTTGTAAAGCATATAATTCGCGTGCTTGATAACTTTGCCAGTGATAAGTTTGCACTTCCGGTGCATACAATAAAGGGGCGACAAGCGCACTATCAAGATGCGGCATCATATAAGCTAGTTGCTGTGGCAAAGTATGTAAGTATCTGTTTCTTAATGCTTGATAAAGAACTTGTCCCCGTGGAGTTAAAGGCTGCAACGCCATTAACGAATAAGTACCACTGGCATGATCGGCTTGGATGCCTAAGCGAACCGGCTGTAAAGCAACTTGCTGCCAAAAAGCCAAGACCTCTTTATCAATCGCAAAACTTGTACCAAGAAAATCACAACCTGCGTGCATTGCCTTGGTATGCATGGCCTGAATTAATGCTTGGCCTACAGATTGCCGCCGTACCTGTGCTCGCACCGCAATCCGTTGCACACGCAAATAAGTCAAGGTTGCTGCCTCAACCATTCCCGCATGATAGGCTAAAGATTGCGCTAATAAATGCCCGCGCGGGCGCCTTTGTCCTAAATGAATCGCTTGGGCTAAATCGGTAGCAAAACCACCCTCAAAAATACCCACACTTACGCCTAGCAAGCGGCCTTGTTGATCACTGGCCACCCAAATTTGTATATCGGGTGCATCCCACCATTGGCGCAAATCAGCACCTGTGGTTTGATAATGCGCATCGCGCAACAAACGAAACATCGCAGCCATCTTTGCTGGTGTACGTTCTGCTAATGTCAGCTGCTGTATGTGGACTTTTTCAGTAGCAAACGCAAAACGTGCTGGTTTCGCTTGCGTGAGGTAAAAATCTGCTTTGATTTGTTGCTCTAAAGGATCACCGAGTTGCCAACGAATCGGCGCTTGCAAAGATAAAAGCTCACACACACCACCTTTTGTTTGTTGATACCTTTGCAACCAAGGTAACAAACGTACACTAAAACCGCGCCCACTGCCCTCATAACCTTCTACTGTAGTCGCCAGCCAATGCCGCTGAATCCTTTTTAACCAAGGTTGCAGCACGCTTAAAGGCAAGGCGGCCGCCTCATCAACAATCAATAAATGCCAAGTATCGGCTGGCAATTTTTGCAAGCGATCTGCTGCCATAAACACCAATTGACGCCCTTGATAAGTCAATTCATGCTGTCCACCCACATAGGCAACATCAAGCGCAGAGGCGCAACTTGCCAGTATCTGATCGATTAAGGAAGCACGTGCAGCCACCAATAAGATTCGCCAGTTTTGTGTGTGTTCATGCTGGCAAATCCGTGCACTTGCCAAGGCTAATGCAGTTGTCTTACCACGCCCACGGTCTGCAGTGAGCACCCAAGTGCCTGCTTTGGTATGAATACTTTGGATCAGCCGATCAATACAGGTGTTTTGTTCTCGATAACTGGGCGCTTGTGGCGTTTGCTCAAGACAAGTAAAAACAGGCAAAGTCACTTGATAGGATCCTGTAGGCGAGCAACGAATGCAGGCCTCGGGAAATTGCCATCGCTCAGCTAGATATTGTAAAAACCCCGTGCGCATTTGGTGGTCTTGATATGGCCAACTGGCTAATTTTTGCTGATACGGATCACTAAAATCTGCATATAGCCAGTGCAAAAAACCGCCAGCTACCAAAGTACCACTGATTGCAGCCAATGCATCTAATGCCCAACCACTCGCCTCTAAATCAACAAATATTTCTTGATATTCACGCCCGAGTACCTGAACAGCTTTACCAAGAGGCAAGATCTGAATCTGCAAATGCACCAAAGCCGTTACCGGTGCTGCTTCTCCAATCCACAATAGGCGAGTGCCTGCAGGTAGGCCCGCCAAATAAGTAAGAAGCAAGGTTTGCGCTTGGGCACGCGACATTTGCCAATGTAGGCTTTGACGCCAACCCATGTGTGCAAGTTGGGCACGATATTTTGCTAAATGTTGGTGTGTTTCTGTAGCGGATAATAACATATTAAACAAACGTTTGATTTTATACTAAAATTCGCTAAGCTGAAAAAACACTCCGCGAAAAATAAGGAAAAGATTATGGTAGAGCTTTGCTATCCAGCCCCCTATCTTGCTTGCTTACAACTGACCCGCCCTCAGTGTCATAATGCCCTGACGCCTGCACTCATTGATGCACTGTTAACACACGGAGAAAATTTAGCCGTAGAAGCGCACGACGCGGAGGTAAAAGTTTTATTACTCACCGGCGCAGGTACCAGCTTTTGTGCGGGCTTGGATATTAAGCAAGTACAGGCCGATTCCCAAGCCATCGAATATCTATTATCCCCGTATCATAGCACTTTATTACCTAGATCTTTAGGACTCACTCGGGTGCAGGCAGCTGCATTAATCTGGCGTTATTTCCCTGTGCCTGTGATCGCTATTTTACAAGGACATGTACTCGGTGGCGGTTTGCAAATGGCATTAGGGGCTGATATACGCTTAGCTGCGGAAGATGCCCAGTTGGGTTTGCTAGAAATGCGCCACGGTTTGGTACCGGATATGGGTTTGAGCCAAAATGCGCTTGGTTTGTTGCGCTATGATCAATTACTGAAACTGATTTTGGATGCAGATCCCCTCGATGCACAACAAGCTTTGGCGCTTGGCCTAGTCACCGAAGTGCATTCAGATCCTTACCAAGTCGGTTTAGCTTTGGCGCATCGTTGGACACAATATAACAGCTTTCATTTACATCAAATGAAAGTGCTGTGCCAAAACCAGTACCAAGGTACGCCAATACAAGCGCTTGTGCAGGAAGAAACCCGAATTCAAAAAGCTATTTTGGCGGGATAATCGAGAAGATCAAAGAAAAATGAAATTGGTGGAGACGGCGGGAATCGAACCCGCGTCCGCCAGTACTCTGCCCTCAGCTCTACATGCTTAGTTTCGTCTTTTAATTTAGCCGTTGAAGCGCCGACGAGCAGGCTTTCCAACAGCGAGCTTTCTTAAGATTTAGCACACTAAACAAAAGCGATTTAGGATGCGAGCCTGTCTATACGGGCTCGTTCCTCGTCCAAGGGCAACAGGCATCCCCCTTCAGAGGCAGCAGCCTAAGCTGCTAGAGCGTAAGATTCGTCGTTTGCGACTATTAGTTCGAACGTTATTTTACGAGAGGCGCTCACTCTCGGCATGCACCTCGGGTTTCGCCACTGCCGTCGAAGCCATGTCGTCCCCAGGGATGGCTTAGCAAGCTGAGCTTACCAAGCTTAAGTAGATGCAGGATGATAGCAAAGAAAATTTGCAAAAGCTAGCCTGCATGTGCACGCACGATACGTGCTTTTTGCCGATTCCAGTCACGATCTTTTTCAGTTGCACGTTTATCGTGTAGTTTTTTACCTGTCACCAAGGCAATTTCACATTTAATTTTATTCCCTTTCCAATAAAGAGCCAAAGGTATACAGGTTTGTCCTTTTTGCTGAATTTTACCAAAAATACGCGCAATCTCTCGTTTTTTCAGCAAGAGTTTGCGTGTACGTGTTGGGTCAGCAATCACATGGGTGCTTGCAGTATTTAATGGCGTAATATGTGAGCCTAGCAGCCAAACCTCTTGATTACGAACGAGCACATAAGTATCTGTTAGTTGGGCTTTTCCTGCGCGTAGACTTTTCACTTCCCAACCAGCAAGCGCCACACCGGCTTCGAACTTTTCTTCAATATGATATTCGTGACGTGCCTTTTTATTTTGCGCTATGGTGTTGCTGGGCACCTTAGGTTTTTTCTTACTCATGGTTTGACCTTTTCAATATATTTGCAATCTGGAACATGCTGCACACTGTTCACACTTTGTAGGGCATTCACGCCGCCTTTTCGTTAAAATCCCCAGATAGCTATGCGCTTGCTTGTCACAGTGCAACAGCATGGTTAATGAACACTTGATTGCTAACGGAAACTTGTGCAAGCGTACATAGGTTTTTATATCATCGCCTAGGAGGTGTCATGAGCAGTGTAGAACGCTCAGCGTTAGTCATGCACTCAGCGCAACAAATGTTTGATTTAGTGAATGATTGTGAATCTTACCCTAAGTTCCTACCCTGGTGTAGCTATGCCCGCTTAGTCGAGCATGGCGAGGATTATCTGGTAGGCGAATTAGAAATCAGTAAAGGCGGCGTGCGACAACGTTTTACCACCCGTAATCAGCTGAAAGCGCCTGAACATATCGAGCTTTCTTTGGTCGATGGTCCTTTTAAATATTTACGTGGCCAGTGGCACTTTACCCCCTTGGGGGAGCAAGCCTGTAAAGTCAGCCTCAGTATGGAGTTTGAGCTTTCAGGGCGCTTATTAAATCTTGCTTTAGGGAGTGTCTTTAATCAAATTGCCAACACCCTAGTTGACGCTTTTTGTAAACGCGCGGATCAAGTCTATGGCCGATAATCAACAGACGCAAGCCAGCATTACCATTGAAGTCGCTTATGCGCTGGCACATAAGCAGAAGATCCTCCGCTTACAAGTTCCTCAAGGGACCAAAATGCGCGAGGCAGCCCAGCTATCAGGGATTCAAGAGCACTTTCCAGAATTAATCCTTGAGCAAGCGCCGATGGGCATTTTTGGCAAAGCGATCTTAAAGCCAGATCAACATATCCTTGAAGAAGGCGATAGAGTAGAAATCTACCGCCCCTTGATTGCAGATCCTAAACAAGCACGCGCCCGCCGCGCTGCCAAAGCTGCAAAAAAATCCGATTAACTTATGATTATCATGAGGTTTTGTGCATGTCCACCAGTCAACTCAAATATACCACCACACATCAATGGGCACGCTTAGAAGAAGATGGCTTAGTGAGTGTAGGGATCACAGCATTTGCCCAAGAAGAGTTGGGCGATATCGTGTTTGCTGAACTGCCTGAACTAGGCCGTCAAGTGCAAGCCGGTGAACAAGTCGCTGTCGTAGAGTCGGTGAAAACCGCTTCCGAAGTTTATACCCCGATTAGTGGTGAAGTTGTAGTCATTAATGAGGCATTAAATGATGCCCCCGAGCGCATTAATGATCAACCTTATACCGCTTGGTTTTTTCGTCTTCAAGCAAGTGATTTGGCTGAATTAGATGCCTTGTTAGATGCGGATGCCTATCAGAGCCTTACCCAATAATCGGGCGGTTTTCATCAATTTTTAGCCAAAGCAGGTATTTTGTGAGCACATCCTTGCCTCTTCTCAAACTACGCAAACAAGCAGATCGCCGCCTACGTGCTGGGCATTTGTGGATTTATTCTAACGAAATTGAAACCCAAGCAACGCCATTACAAGGCTTTCAAGCAGGACAAGAAGCCTTAGTGGAAAGTGCCGAAGGTCGTGCGCTTGGTGTAGCCTATGTCAACCCACATTCTTTAATATGTGCGCGTTTAATCAGCCGTGATCCCCAACAGGGGTTAAGCGTCTCTTTATTTGTGCACCGGATCAAACAAGCCCTTGCACTACGCGAGGCTTGTTTCCATGCCCCTTATTATCGACTTATTTATGCCGATAGTGATTTATTACCTGGTTTAATCGTGGATCGCTTTGGTGATGTTTTAGCTGTGCAACTCAATACCGCAGGGATGGAACAGCAGCGCCAAGCGGTCTTAGAGGCTCTAATTAAAGTTCTCAAACCCAAGGCAATTGTATGGCGTAATGATAGTAGTGGTCGTCGCCAAGAAGGTTTAGATACGCATATTGATATTGCCTACGGACAACTTGATGACCAGGTCATCTTGCAAGAAAACCAAACGCAATTTTATGTGCCTTTGCTTACCGGGCAAAAAACCGGCTGGTTTTATGATCATCGTGAAAACCGCCAGCGTCTACGTCAGCAAGTGGCTGGCTTGCGTGTGCTGGATTTATTTAGTTATGTTGGGGGGTGGGGTATTCAAGCTGCCACCGCAGGGGCGGCACAGGTGTTATGCGTTGATAGTTCTGAGACCGCTTTGGCACAAGTCCAAGCCAATGCGGCACTCAATCAAGTGGCTAATAAAGTCAGTACGCTTGCAGGAGATGCCTTTGATATTTTGGCACAACTGAAAGCCGCAGATGAGCGCTTTGATGTGGTGATTGCCGATCCGCCCGCGTTTATTAAACGCCGTAAAGACATCCCTAAAGGGGAACAAGCCTATAGCAAGCTTAACCGTGAAGCTATGCGCTTACTTAAACCAAACGGCACCCTAGTTAGTGCCTCTTGCTCCATGCATCTTAGTCCAGAGGCTTTAACTAATGCGATCCGTGCCAGCGCACGCCATCTCGATAGACACGCACAAATCTTTTTTTGTGGCCATCAAGGTGCGGATCACCCTATTCACCCAGCGATTGCGGAAACGGAATATTTAAAAGCTTTTATGGTGCGTGTGTATCGTGATTAATCCACGCACTTTGCAAAAGGAATTTTGATTGCAAGTCACACAAGCTTTGAGGGATGCCATCTATGTTAAAGCCACTCAATCAATGGCGTTTACAAACCAAACTCTTGCTAGCAAGCTTTTTTACTAGCAGTGTTTTTATCGGGGTCATTGGATTTTTAGTGTACCAACTACTCGCCACACAAAGAGACTATCAAAGCGTCATCGAGCATGAAGTGCAAGCGGTGACTCATTTGCAAGGAATGCTCGCCGATGGTCTCCTTGCGGGCATTGCGGTACGCAATAAAATTCTTAATCCTAGCCTCCCTCAAGCACGTCCTGTCACTGAAGCTGCGATAGGACGTATTAATCAAAGCCTTGCTGAGTTGCGTGTTTTATATCAAACCACAGGGCAAGCCCTCACATCTTTAGAAAAATTCACTCAAGCTTGGCAAAAAAATCAAGCGGATAAATTACAGGTGCTCCAGCTGATTGAAGCTGGGGATGATTTAGGTGCAAGGGCACATCTGGTACAAGTGGAGCATAAAGGCTGGTTTAAACTCAGGCAGCAATTACAGGCCTTGGTCGAACAACAAAAAAACCACTTTGCTGAACAAGAAGCGCGAGTGCAAGCCCATATTGAACGTGAATTTTGGTGGACTTTAGGGTTCACCCTCGCCGGTATCTTGATTGGTGGATTGCTGATGTACACCCTGGTCAAACGCATTGCTCAAGGCATCAGACAAGCGATGCTTGCAATGCAACAAATTGCCAGTGGGGAAGCAGATTTACAACATCGTTTACCTGTGGCTTGTTATGACGAGGTAGGATATTTGGCCTTAGCTTTCAATGCTTTTATTGAAAATTTACAAGAGTTGGTGCATCAAGTACAAGAAACAGGCCATCAACTCAGTGTCCAAGCCGATCGCGTGGCTCAACGCACCCAGATTTCTTCCAAACGGATTAACCAACAAAAACAGCAAACAGATCAAGTGGCTGTCGCCATGAATCAAATGGCGGTTACTGTACAGCATGTCGCCGAACATGCCGCAGATGCTGCCAATGCCGGCCATGATGCGGATGATCAGGCAATTTGTGGTCAACATGAAGTTGAGCAAACTGTAATTACCTTACAACAACTCCTTGCCAGCATAGGCGCTAGCGCACAGGCGATTGAGCATTTAAACCAAGACAGCCAAAGAATCACCAAAGTGTTAGAAGTGATTCAAGAAGTTGCTGAACAAACCAACTTATTAGCCTTAAATGCCGCAATTGAGGCTGCCCGAGCTGGTGAACATGGCCGTGGGTTTGCTGTCGTTGCCGATGAGGTGCGCGCACTCGCTGCACGTACTCATACAAGTACCCAAGAAATTCAAACTATTGTCGATGCTTGGTTGGAACAAACATCTCAAGCTGTACAGGCGATGCAACAAAGCCAACACCAGTCACAAACCGTTTCAACACAAGCCCAAGAAGCGCGCCAAGCCTTACAACATATTCATATTTCGGTTGAGCGTATTCGCGCTATGAGCGATCAAATTGCTTCTGCATCCGAACAACAATCACAAGTTGCCGAAGCGATTAATCAGCACCTTACCTCGATTGATAATTTGGCTAGCGAAAGTGATCAAGCGGCTCAAGAAGCCTACGCCGCCAGCCAACAAATGCACCAACTTGCTCAACGTTTGCATACCCTGATGGGACGTTTCCACGCATGAAACTTTATTTATATCTCAAGCCGACGCAACTTGAGGTTTTACGTCAGGCTTGTTTACCTTTTACCCCAATTGCACAGCGCCCAGATCCTTTCGAATGGAATCGCGCCTGCATTGAAAAAAAACCTGAATTTCGACCGATTAGTGATGAGGAATTTCATCAAGAACTCAAGCGCCAATATCAAGCCTTACCAGAGGCCATGCGTGCGTTAGTCAAATTTGACTATTTCTGTAAGCAATGTGCTCAAAAGCGTCCACAAATCGAAGCCGGTATGCGTAAACAAAGCCAACCGAAAGCCAAGGTGCTACCTGATACCAGCAAGTATCACACTTTAGCACGTTGCCAATTTTTTAAGCGCGTGACCAATCCTTTGCTCTGGGATAAATATGCGCATCAATATTCAGGGCTTGTCTTAGAGTTTGAGGGGCGACACCCTTACTTTAGTGCGAGCAAAAACCAGTGGCTAACCCCTGTAACTTATGGAAAAGAACGTCCAAGCGCGCAAAAACAAGGGCACTTATTTCCAGGGTTATCGCATGCCCCTTTGGAGTATGCTGCTGAGGAAGAAATTCGGCTGATTCGTCCACAAGCACAGGCCAAGCAGCAAGAGGATAAAACCGGTCTCTGTTGGTATCCTTTTCCCCCGCAAGCCTTACTGAGTGTCACCGTCGGTTTACAAATGCCTCCGGCTGCCTTAACTCAAGTCAGGCGCTTGCTAGAATATGATATGCGTTACAAAGGCAAAGCGTTACGCCGTCTGTTGTTAGATCCAGATGAATATAAACTCCATACACGCGCTACCTTGTAGGCCTTTAGGCATCAAGGTTTCAACTTGCACCCTGTATAGACTTGCGTTAGCTTGAGGCAGGTTTTTGTTTGCTCTAGAGGCTTTGTTGATATGCAATCGCGCCGTCACCCTGCGATAGGTTATTCTCTTGATACTCCCCGTGCCCACATGCCTTGGTGGCGCTTTAGCGTCTTGGGGCCTTTTGCTCCTGTGGCAGCGTTTTTCCTGCTAGCTTTAGTCCTTTTATCTTGTATGCGTCTAGGCTTAGTCATTTGGCAATGGCCCAGAGTCGACGCAGTCGATGGATTAGGCTTTGTCTTATTACAAGGGATCAGGGTTGATCTTATTTTATTATGTTATTTGGCTTTGATTCCTACTTTGCTTAGTCCTTTTTTTTACTTAAATCGCAACTTACAAAGCCTAGGTAATTATCTATTCGCTGGATGGTTTAGCCTCGCTCTCGTAGTGATTGTTTTCTTAGAACTAGCGACCCCTTCTTTTATAGAGCAATATGATGCTCGTCCTGATCGCTTGTTTGTAGAGTATCTTAACTATCCACATGAAGTCTTTGCGACCTTGTGGGAAGCCTATCGGCTGACTTTAATCAGTACCTTGCTTCTCTCTTGTGCGCTGGCTGTGTTCGTGTACCGTTTTTTTAGCCAATACCGGAAGATCAACAATACCTGGCATCCCTTAATTGGCCTTTGCATGCTGGTATTGATTCTCCCTATTATGGTGTTAGGGGCACGCTCCAGCCTACAGCACAGACCGGCAAACCCGAGTTTGTTTGCTTTTTCTACCGATAACTTAGTCAATAAACTGGTATTAAATTCAACGTATTCTGTGCTTTATGCGCTTTACTCCTTGAAAGATGAAGCGACCTCCAGTGAAATTTATGGCCAGATGGCAACCGAAGAAATGCTCACTCGGGTACGTCAAACCAGTTTATTACCCCTCACAGCCTTTCAGCATCCAGCGCTACCCACCCTGCATGAACAAAGCCCAAGTTATTTGCGTGAACGTCCTTTAAATCTGGTGATCATTTTAGAGGAGAGCTTAGGGGCCGGTTTTGTCGCGCCTTTAGGGGGAGAAGCCATCACGCCCAATCTCGCGCGTTTAGCACAGCAAGGCTTTTGGATGCAGCGTATGTACGCGACAGGGACACGCTCCGTACGCGGGATTGAGGCGGTCGTTAGTGGTTTTTTACCCACGCCTGCCCGTAGTGTGGTCAAGCTTTCTGGATCGCAGCACGGCTTTTTTACCCTAGCGGATTTACTCAATCAACAAGGCTACCACACAGAATTTATCTATGGTGGCGAGTCTCATTTTGATAATATGCGCGGCTTCTTTTTGGGTAATGGGTTTCAAAAGGTTATTGATCAAAAAGATTATCAAGCGCCAAACTTTGTTGGCTCTTGGGGGGTTTCCGACGAGGATTTAATGGCGAAAGCCCATACGCGTTTTAGTGAACTGCATGCGCAGGGCCAAGCCTTCTTTGGTTTAGTGTTTTCATCATCCAATCATTCACCTTTTGAGTATCCAGAAGGGCGCATTCAAGCAACAGAACCTAAACAAAGTGTTGAAAACGCCGTACGTTATGCTGATTATGCGTTGGGAGAATTTTTTAAAGCCGCACAACAAAGTGCTTATTGGCAAGATACCCTCTTTTTAGTGGTCGCAGACCATGATACACGCGTGTATGGCAGTGATTTAGTCCCCATTGATAAATTTCATATTCCGGCCTTAATTTTAGGTGCTGATATTCCGGCGGAAGTCTACGCAGGCGTTGCCAGCCAAATTGATTTAGCACCAACACTTTTATCTATGATGGGGATAGAAGCCCAGCATCCTATGCTTGGCAGAGACCTGACACGTACACCGCTAGATCAAGGGCGGGCTTTGATGCAGTTTCAAGATATTTATGCGTATATGCACCAAGATCAAGTGGTCGTCTTGCAACAAGGACAAACGCCCAAATATTTTATGTATCAAGCAGCACAAAAAAGCCTACAACCGAGTGAGCTTGCTTGGCCAGATTTAGCACGCACTGCTTTGGCGCATGCGCTAGTGCCTGCTTGGCTATATCAAGAAAAATTATACCGTCTACCCGAATAATCATGGCAATCACATTGGAGAAATCTCATCATGCCCGTAAATCCTGCTGCCGGCGTAGGTATTTTGCTTGTGCAAACCCTATTCCATCTTGCGACCTTTATTCTCGTTTTGAGGTTCTTGCTGCACTTTTCTAATGCGGATTATTACAATCCCATTACTCAATCGTTAGTCAAGGTGACCAATCCTCTGGTACGTCCTTTACAAGGGATTTTACGCCCTATGGGACGCTTTGATTTGGCCACCTTGATTTTGGCCTTAGTCGTTAAATTAGTTGCTATGTTGATTTTACTGAGCATGGCAGGCTATGGCATGGCGCCTATCCCTAATATGCTCTTTGGTGCTTTAGGTGCCTTAGTGTCTGTGATTCTAGATATCTACTTTTTTGCCCTGATCATTTCTATCATCCTCAGCTGGATTGCTCCAAATGCCAATCATCCTGGTGCTTTATTAGTTTATCAACTGACAGAACCTGTCATGGCCCCGATTCGCCGTGTATTGCCTTCTCTTGGTGGCTTGGACTTATCGCCTATCTTCCTATTTTTAGGCATTAGTATCTTGGAAATGCTTTTAATCGGCACCCTAGTCCAACTTGCAGGTATGCCAGTGGCTATGGTGATGGGAGTCTAAATGCCTGCCACCAACCTAGAAAACTGGCAGGCACCTTTCGCGCATTGGGTACAGGGTGATTTAATTTTAGATTGCCACTTGCAGCCCAAAGCCAGTCGGGATGCTTTTGTAGGCCAGCATGGTACGCGTCTGAAAATCGCTATTAGCGCACCACCTGTGGACGGCAAGGCGAATGCTTATTTACAAAAATGGTTAGCCCAAGCCTTTGGGGTAACCAAAGCAGAAGTTCACCTCATCACAGGTGCCCAAGGACGACAAAAACGCCTTCGCATTCAAGCCCCAAATCGTATTCCTAGTGCCTTATGGGCACTGGGTGAGTGTTTATCTACATCTTAAGGAAATCCGCCCCCATGTCAGATCAAGCGACGCCCGTAGCTGCACAGGCAAGCACGGCCACACCGGAAGCCACTAGCCTTTTTGCACCCGACTCTGTTGGTTTAGTCAGTGCACGCAGTATGGAATTTATGACGCCTTTGATGTTGGCCTGTGGACGTGAGCTGGCTTCCTACACCCTAGTGTATGAAACCTACGGAAAGTTAAACGCAGATGCCAGCAATGCAGTATTAATTTGCCATGCACTTTCTGGTAATCATCATGCGGCAGGTTATTATGATGCACAAGAACGCAAACCTGGCTGGTGGGATGCCTATATAGGTCCAGGTAAGCCCATAGATACACGCCACTTTTTTGTGGTGTCTTTAAATAACCTCGGTGGTTGCCATGGTTCCACTGGCCCAAGTAGCATCAACCCAGAAACAGGTAAAACTTACGGGCCAGATTTCCCCGTGTTAACCGTTAAAGACTGGGTGAACAGCCAAGCACGTCTAGCTGATGCCTTGGGCATCCAGAAGTGGGCAGCTGTCATTGGCGGTAGCCTCGGCGGGATGCAAGTATTACAGTGGGCAATTAGCCAACCAGAGCGTTTGCGCCACGCCGTAGTCATTGCGAGTACACCACGCTTATCCGCGCAGAATATCGCTTTTAACGAGGTAGCACGTCAAGCCATTATGTCTGATCCACATTTTTATAATGGCCGCTACGCAGAACACCACACCTTACCCAGACATGGTCTACGTTTAGCACGGATGATCGGCCATATTACTTATCTTTCTGAACACTCGATGGGGCAAAAATTTGGCCGTGATTTGCGTATTGATAAGCTGAATTATGGCTTTGATGTCGAGTTCCAAGTCGAGTCTTATTTACGTTACCAAGGGGAAAGCTTCTCCGAGCGTTTTGACGCCAATACCTATTTATTAATGACCAAAGCCCTAGATTACTTTGATCCAGCCGCCGATTTTAATGACGATCTTGTCACTGCAGTCAGTCAAGCAACTTGTGATTTTATGGTGATTAGCTTTACCACAGATTGGCGTTTTGCTCCTGCACGCTCACAAGAGATTGTCAACGCCTTAGTCGCTGCGGGTAAGGCAGTCAGCTACGCCTGCATTGATTCGCCACATGGGCATGATGCTTTTTTAATTCCTAATCCACGCTATCAAGCGGTTTTTAGCGCCTATATGCACAAAGTCCATGCGCAAATTACCCAACCAACTCAAGACCACTAAGGAGGCTTGCTCATGCGTGCAGATTTAACCTTGATTGCTGATTGGATTGAGCCGCAAGCTCGTGTCTTGGATTTGGGTTGTGGGGAAGGAGAATTACTTGCTTATTTGCAACAAGCACGCCAGATTCACGGTTATGGCCTTGAAATTGACGCCGAAAAAATCACCACCTGTATTCGCCGCGGCGTCAATGTGATTGAGCAAGATTTGGATGATGGCCTAAATAATTTTCGTGATGCCAGTTATGATGTTGTCATCATGAGCCAAGCATTGCAGGCTTTACTGCGCCCAGATCAAATGCTAGATGAGATGCTGCGTGTTGGTCGTGAATGTATTGTCACTTTCCCTAATTTTGCTTGGTGGCGTTGTCGTTTACACTTGGCACTTAAAGGGCGTATGCCAGTATCACGCAGTTTACCGCATCAATGGTATAACACCCCGAATATCCACCTAACGACTTTTAAAGATTTTGAAGCTTTATGCACCCAAAAGTCCTTAAAAATCTTAGCGCGTGCCGTCGGTAATAGCGCACACCAAACACACTGGACGAGTCATTTATGGCCTAACTTCTTTGGCGAGGTCGCCATTTACCGCATTAGTCGTTAGAATTGAGATTCCCCGCCCTGAAGGACGGGGCTTTTCGCTTAGCTTTCTTCTGCAGGCACCATTAAAGCTGAATGCGCTGCGTCTTTCACCTTACGCGCATATTCTAGCAACTCTTTATCATGTGCCTGTACAGCCACTTGGGTTATAAAGTGCGCCACGGCATAAAGATCCATAGCAGAAGATTCCTCTGCAGGTATCTGCTCCTCCATCATCAACAAGTTGAGTCTATCCCCCAACTTACTAATAATGCTATTTCTAATATGCATATTAATGTGTATTTGACGGCTCATAGTGGCATCCTTGACCTAATTGAGGTTCTTACGTACACACGCAAATCACTAAGAAAAAATATCGGGTTTATGTGTAGGAATAAGACGTTTTTGTTTCAAATACTTGGTGATGTAGTAAGTTAAACTAATCGTCTTCATTATGGACAAGTCAGTAACTTTAGCTCAAGCAGTCTTTTGTTACACTTTGCATAGTCTAGGTAAAGCTTGCGACTCTAGTGTGTATTGCAACGCACAAAAAAATATTTGACGTCTTATTAGAGGCGGACTATATTGAGCTTACGTTCATTGTGCAGCGCAATATGAGCGTAACCTATACTGAGAAAGCCTAGGGCATAAGCCCATTAAATTCATTAAGGTGATGCCTCGACAACTTTTAAATAAAGCCACAAGTGAAGGCATCATTTTAGATAGATATCGATTGGAGAGAGCCATGTTCGATAAAATGTTTACTGATCTGCAAAGCTCAATGAAAACTTTTCAGCCTTTTCAAGACCTGCTTAACACAAACAATAAGCCTTTGCAGCCAGTAGCTGAGCTCATGGTATTGCAAGCACGTACAATTGAAAAACTTATTACGCAACAAGCACATTTTTATACTGAGTGCACAGAAGCGATGGCACAGCAAGTAAAAACTGTTGCCGAAATGAAAGATATTAGCAGCCTGCAAGAAGCCCAGTATACCTTCGTACAAGAGATGCAAGAGCGCGTTGGTAACTTGCTCAAGCAAAATCTCGACATTATGAACGAAGCCAAAGAATCTGCAACTTCTGAACTTGAGGCTGCAAAAACACGTGCGCAGGCATCTAAAGCTTCTTAAGCGTGATGCGCCCTCTCTAGATTCCTAGTTGTCCCGCATCTTTTGCCCAAGCACACTCCCTCTGCCAGGCAAAAGATCTTTTGGCCTAACCTTAAGGGTTAGGCCTTTTTTATGATTTTTTCTCACTATCCTCTGCTGGCGTTTGTAGCTCAGCATTTTGCGTCTCTTTATCTAAATCTAGCGGGCGTGCCTGCGAGAAAGATTTCCACAAAAATAAATTTTGCTCCGCAACCCGCCGCATCAGCTCCATAGGGTTGGTTTGCATGGGATTGACATGCATCACATTTTGCATTTGTTCACGCAAAATCTTCTGCTGTTCCATAAAAGCATTAATGCTTTGCTCTAAATAACCGCTCATGGTCTGCTGGGCACCATCACCATAAAAACGAATCAGCTGCTGTAATACCTTGTTACTAAACATAGGCGCACCAGGGCTAGATTTATTTTCTTGTTCAATGATGATTTGCAGCAAAATATTACGGGTTAAGTCTTCACCTGTACGTGAATCTTCTACTCGAAATGACTCTTTATGGGTGACAAGCTGTTTAATGTCTTCTAAAGTGACATAGCGACTTTCGGACGTGTCGTATAAACGGCGGTTGGCATATTTCCTAATAATACGCAAGGGAGTAACCTCTAAAGTCGTGAACAAACGAGCGTATATTCCTTGAATAAGTATTCAGGCATTTGATGACACAAATATCACAAGCCTTTTGACCTATTCAAATCCTTGACGCTTTGAATACTTTGATTGTAACCGCAAGCCTAGCCAAACCCCAAGCACTTGCATCTGATGAAAAACTTAGCGCAAGCCGTTGATCTGGCGAGTTTGTAAGATAAAGCGGGCAAAAACTTCGTGAAAATGTCATTTGGCCACACTAAGATAACCAAGGTATTTTAGTGGCCAAAGTGGTTGATCAATCGCTGCTAAATCATCAGCATCAAGGGGCGTAAGCAGGCTTGCTAACCCATGTGGAGACGAGAGATGTTTATTAAAGTTCGTAAAAACAGCCACATTTATATGCAGAACAATGATACAGGTAAAGACGCCATTGTGCCTGTCACCAGTCATTTTTATTTAAATTTACAGCAAGTCGCTGAATTATCGACTTATACTTTGAAAGAATCGAAAGAAAAATCTGCTTTAGATGGCAAAACCATTAGCATTCCTAAAAGCACCCGAGTTGTCCACCTGAAAATGTGTTACAACCATGGTTCTAATCGTCTTAATAACAAAGAAAACGCGCCCAAAAGCTCGCAATTTGTTAAAGCCTATTACACCTTATTTTTCTTACCTGACTCAAGCGAGTACGAACGTTTCCGTAGTGCACTAGATAAATTCACAGCGAACGCCGACTAAAAATAAAGGGTATGGCCAGTCATACCCTTGAGAGCCGGCCTACTGATTGATGTTATGGCGATGCAATATAATCGCCGACATCTAAAGGGCGTGTCGCCTGCATCACAATCGCGTAACTGACTTGTTCAAATACGCGAAAGACCATTAACACACCAGCACGACTAGGTGGCAAAGCGAGTAGCTCCCCTGTTTTGGGATCTTTTGCTTTGCCAATATTTTGTAAAATCAACAGCGTATCACCGGTTTCCAGCTGTGAGCTTTTCCCTTTATCAATCACCACGACACTATGACGACCAATTTGGCTTACCCCATCTAAAACATGAATAATTTGCCCTGTGACTTCTTGTGTTGGTGCTTTGGGCGTGAAAGAGGATAAAACATCCTGCTCATCACCAGGCAAAACGACATCAGAGGCACGGACTTCCAAACGACTACGATTCAAACGCAACGTGCTTAAAGGTTGAGCATAAGTTTCTAGCTGAGCACGCCCTAAATAAGAGGCCTCATGCCCGAGGATCTCTTGGGTTTTCAAATCTCGATACACAATCTCATGCCGATAGATGCCATAATTTTTTTGCTGCACATCTAAATCACCACGCACAAAAATGGCATCCCCAGCACCTGCAACGACTTTATTTTCCTCAACCCCGACTACATAAGCTGCTTGTTTCAACCGAGATGCATCAATCACACGGCTTTGACTTAAAAAACCACCTATCACCCGCAAAGGAATGGTGGGAATCGCTTCTTCTAGAGGAATTTCACGAATCTCTGGACTTAAACGCACCACCTCCTTTTGACCTGCTCGAGAAGCTGAAGCTTGCGCCGCGCCATTTTGCGAAGCGCGCACAACTTGAGGCACACCTTCCACCCGAATCAGGTGTAAAATATCGCCTGGGTAGATAAGGTGAGGATTGGCTAGCTGAGGATTGGCTTGCCAAAGTTGTGGCCATAACCAAGGGTCTTTTAAATAACGTGCGGCAATATCCCACAAGGTATCGCCACGACGCACCTGATAGATTTCAGGCGCTGTCTCTTGTAACGCTTGCGTCAGCTGTTCCTCGGGTGTACCTGTTGGCACCTTTGTCACTACAGGCATCTCTGGGATTTTGTTAACAGAGTCTGGTGAGGTGGCACAAGCGCTTAAGCTCAACGCCAACATACCCGCTAATAGGGGCTGATTTTTTAACAACAGCATAATCAAGGGGCCTTAATGATGGAGTCTTCATGGGTTATTGACCAGAATACCGCAAGCAGGCCGCGCCTGCAGATTTTTGCTAAACTAGCCGGTGTTTTTGTACTCTCAATGAATATCTAGCTAAGGTTTTCTACCTTTTTTGGATGTCATGGGTACTTTTTGTTTATTTAGGTAATGCATATGCCCTTACTCGAAATTCTCGAATATCCAGATCCACGCCTACGCACACGCGCCCAAGCGATTGCAGTGGAAGAGATTAACACCGAGCTGCAAGCTTTGATCGAATCCATGTTTGCAACCATGTATCATGCGCCTGGGATAGGGCTGGCAGCGACTCAGGTGAATGTACATAAGCGTTTGATTGTGATTGATGTTTCTGAAGATAAATCCGAGCCACTTGTATTAATCAATCCAGAATATCAGCCTTTGGATAACGAGCGTGAACTCATGTCCGAAGGGTGTTTATCTGTCCCTGAAATTCAAGCAGAGATCCCCCGCGCTCTAAAAATCCAAGTACAAGCGCTTGATGCTCAGGGCAAAC
Organism: Allopseudospirillum japonicum; assembly: GCF_900108915.1. GTDB lineage: Bacteria > Pseudomonadota > Gammaproteobacteria > Pseudomonadales > Halomonadaceae > Pseudospirillum > Pseudospirillum japonicum. Next base: position 254,657 of record NZ_FNYH01000002.1, on the reverse strand, counting down.
CACAAAATTTTGTGGCTGATGGCTTGCTTGCGCACTGTATTCAGCATGAGTGTGACCACTTGGAGGGACGCTTATTTGTGGATTATTTATCACCATTAAAACAACAGCGGGTACGCAAAAAACTAGAAAAGCGTCAACGCGCTGCTTCCTAACCCTAATTGTGATCATCTTAGATGCAAGCTCAAGCAAGGCACTGCCCGCTTGAGCTTTGTTTTATCATGCGTTTTTTATAGGTTGATGAGGTAGAACGAGCCTTATGTCTTTACGTCTTGTCTTTGCGGGTACGCCCGAATTTGCTGCAACCCATTTACAGGCTTTATTGAGCCAAGATTACGTACCAGTGGCTGTATATACTCAGCCAGACCGCCCTGCAGGACGTGGACGCAAGCTGATGCCCAGCCCAGTGAAAAGCTGTGCTTTAGCGCATCAATGCCCAGTCTACCAACCCGAAAGCCTAAAAAACCCAGAGGCGCAAGCTGAGCTAGCGGCTTTAAAACCCGATTTACTGATTGTGGTAGCTTATGGGTTAATTTTGCCACAGGCGGTTTTAGATATTCCCACACTGGGCTGTATTAATGTACACGCTTCTTTGCTACCGCGTTGGCGTGGTGCCGCTCCAATTCAACGCGCCCTTATCGAAGGTGATACCACAACAGGTGTGACCCTAATGCAAATGCAGGCCGGTTTAGATACAGGCCCTATGCTGGTCAAACGCGAGTTACCCATTCAGGCACAAGATACCTCAGCCAGCTTGCACGATGCGCTTGCCGAACTGGGTGCGCAAACGCTTGTCGAGACCTTGCCCCACTTGGCTGCGCAAAGCCTAGTTGCAGAACATCAAGATGAAAGCCAAGTCACTTATGCCCATAAACTCACTAAGGCAGAAGCTCAGCTCGATTGGCGCTTACCTGCTAGTCAGTTAGCACGTTATGTACGTGGATACAATCCTTGGCCGATGGCTTGGACTTTACTCGCACAAGATCAAGCTAACCCAGCGGCTAGTCTTCGTATCTGGCAAGCAAGCGTACAAACCAATCCACATCCTCAAGCACCTCCCGGTAGTTTGGTTGCCCTAGATGAGCACGGCGTGACCATCGCATGCGCACAGGATGCATTACGCCTTGAAGTGATTCAATTTCCCGGCAAAAAAGCCCAAGCTTTTGCAAGCCTTGCGCCTAACTATGCGCAAAAATGGCCTCTTTTAGCGACTCGCTTTGCCTGCCCTGAGGAGGAAGCGATACAGTGAATATACGCACGCGTGCAGCACAAGCCCTCTGCCCAGTTTTGCAACAAAAAGCTTCTTTGACTCAACCACTGGCGCAAGCACAACAAGGCCTAAGTGCAGCAGATGCGGCCTTGGTGCAAGAAATTTGTTTTGGGGTCATGCGTTTTCTACCACGCTTGCAAGCGATGAGCCGCTTATTGCTTAAACAAGCATGGAAAAATAAGGATACCGACTTACACGCTTTATTGCTGGTGGGGATGTATCAACTCATCTATACACGGATTCCGGCCCATGCAGCCTTAAGTGAAACCGTCGAAGGTGCTCGCGAGCTCAATAAAACCTGGGCAACCAAGGTACTCAATGCTTGCTTAAGACGTGTCCAAGAAGAAGGCGCAAACCTAGTTGCACAGGCCAACCAAAAGCAAGAAGCGGCTTATGCACACCCAAGTTGGTTACTCAAAGCATGGAAAAAGTCCTTTGGTACCGATTGGCAAGCCATTGCTGAAGCCAATAACCAACGCCCGCCTTTTACCGTGCGTGTTAATACTCAGGCGATTAGTCGAGATGACTACCTAAAAACACTTGCAGACCAAGGCATCCAAGCTGAGCCAGCCCCTTATGCCACCACGGGTGTTTATTTTGCACAAGCGCTTAAGGTAGAAAATTTACCAGGTTTTGCCCAAGGCTGGGTCAGTGTACAAGATGAAGCTGCACAACTTGCTGCTGATCTATTGCAAGTCAAAGCCAAGATGCGGGTTTTGGATGCGTGTTGTGCGCCTGGTGGTAAAAGTATGCATTTGTTGCAGGCTTATCCCCAACTGGGTGAATTAGTTGCCCTCGATAAAGATCCGCAACGTTTGCAAGCCGTACAAACGAGCCTAGATCGTTTGCAACCACAGGCACCTTGCCAGCTCATCTGTGCGGATGCGGCACAACCTGATACTTGGTGGGATGGTCAGGCCTTTGATCGCATTTTGCTAGATGCTCCTTGTTCTGGGACTGGGGTCATTCGCCGTCATCCAGATATCAAACATCTACGCCGCCTTTCAGATATAGATGCTCTGGTTGCTATACAACAAAAACTCTTACAAAGTCTGTGGCCACTACTAACACCTAACGGCATCTTAGTTTATGCTACTTGCTCAACTTTAACGCGTGAGAACAAGGATGTGATGGCTAATTTCATCTATCAGCACCCAGATGCTGAAGTGATCAAGTTGGACACCTTTTCTTGGGGACAAGCATCAGGCATAGGGCGTCAGTTACTGCCGCAACCTCAAGGGCATGATGGCTTTTTCTATGCTTGCCTGAAAAAAGTAGCATCTTAACAGGCCCGTCTTACCTTAGCAAAAACCGCGTAAACCCTCGCCCAATCGGGCAGGGATATCAGCGGATAAATAATACTGGATTATTTACAGCATGATCAAAGCCACAAAAGTACGCATCTACCCGACACCCGAGCAGGCAGAACTTCTCAAACGCCAGTTCGGTGCTGTGCGCTTTGCGTATAACAAGGCTTTGCATATCATCAGCAGCCAGTACAAGCGTCATGGCACCAAGCTGAATGCAAAAAGGGACATGAAGCCCCTGCTGGCTGTTGCGAAGAAATCCCGCAAGTATCCCTGGCTCAAGGATTTTGATTCGATTGCACTTCAGCAAGCGTGCATCAACCTCGATAAAGCCTTCCAGAATTTCTTTGATCCCAAGTGCCCCGCCCGTTACCCCAAGTTCAAGCGCAAACATGGTAAGCAATCCAGCTATCACTGTATGAGTGTGAGTGCTAGAGAAAACTGGATCAAGGTGCCAAAAATGGAGCCGATCAAAGCGCGTCTTCAACTTGCTAAGGCGCATGAGCGGCTGAAAAACGCCCGTGCTGATTTTCAGCACAAGCTGTCTCGAACGATTGTTGACGAAAACCAAGCGGTGATTGTTGAGACACTAAAAGTCAAAAACCTGCTGAAAAACCGGAAGCTATCTAAGCACACCGCAGATGCCAGCTGGTCAGCTTTGATCCAGAAGTTGGAATATAAAGCCAAGGCGCAAGGCAAGTACCTGGTTAAAATCGACCCCTGGTTTGCCAGCTCTAAGACATGCTCTTGCTGTGGGCACAGGGTAGACACTCTGCCCTTGTCAGTACGCAAGTGGACATGCCCTGTTTGTACAGTAGCGCTTGACCGCGACGTTAACGCCGCGATCAATATCCGTCAGCAGGGCATGATTAAACTAAGGGCCGAAGGACTGTCGGTGCCTGCCAATGGAGGCTTGCGTCAATCCGGCCACGCGCCGGTTGCGGCCTGAAAAGTTGGAAGCCGCGCCTGTCAGGGCGGGGAGCAGTCACACATATCCTAAGCCTTTAAGATACTTAACGCTGAAGACTTTAATTTTATGAAAAAAATCATCATCTTGGGTGCTGGTCAGGTCGGAGGCACCCTCGCGGAACATCTTGCCAAAGAAGATAACGATATTACGATTGTTGATACTTCTGGCGAGCGCCTGCGTGAGTTACAAAACCGACTCGATATACGTACAGTCCAAGGGCGTGCCTCCTTTCCTGCGGTGCTGCGGCAAGCAGGCATCGAAGATGCTGATATTTTGGTGGCAGTGACTAACTCTGACGAAGTGAATATGGTGGCTTGTCAGGTTGCCCATTCTTTATTTAACACACCGACCAAAATTGCCCGCGTGCGTGCCACCGCTTACCTAACACGTAGCAAGGGGCTTTTTAGCGATGCTGCCATTCCTATTGATGTCACCATCAGTCCAGAACAAGTCGTCACTAACTATATTCGCCGTTTAGTCGAGTATCCAGGGGCGTTACAAGTCTTGGACTTTGCCGATGGGCGTGTGCAACTGGTGGCCGTACGTGCGTATTATGGTGGGCCTTTGGTCGGTCAAGAATTAGGCACCTTACGTCAACATATGCCGAATGTAGACACTCGGGTTGCGGCAGTTTATCGGCGAGATCGCGCCATGATTCCACACGGGGATACCGTGATCGAAGCCGACGATGAAGTCTTTTTTATTGCGGCACGTCACAATATCCGCGCGGTGATGAGTGAGTTACGTAAAGTAGACCATGATTATCGTTATATCATGATTGCCGGTGGAGGTAACATTGGTGAACGCTTAGCGGAATCTTTAGAACATCAATACCAAATCAAAATCATTGAATATGATTTCAAACGTTGTAAAGATCTTTCTGACAAGCTCAACCGCACCGTTGTCTTACATGGCTCAGCTACCAATAAGGCATTATTACAAGAAGAAAATATCGAAGATGTTGATTTATTTTGTGCGCTCACCAATGATGATGAAGTCAATATTATGTCTTCTATGCTGGCAAAACGCATGGGGGCAAGTAAGGTTATCACCTTAATTAATAATGCGGCTTATGTTGATCTGGTCCAAGGGCATGATATTGATATTGCCGTTTCCCCACAACAAGCCACTATTGGCAGCTTATTAACTCATGTACGCCACGGCGAAATCAAAAGTGTGCATTCTTTACGCAGAGGGGCTGCAGAAGCAATAGAAGTGGTTGCCTTAGGTGATGAACGCACATCGAAAATCGTTGGTCGCGCGATTGAAGACATTCCGCTTCCCAAAGGCACTACCATTGGCGCCATTGTACGTAATAACGAAGTGCACATTGCCCATGGGGATTTAGTGATCCAAGAAAAAGATCATATTATTTTGTTCCTTGTCGATAAAAGCCGGATTCGTGATGTTGAGCGCCTTATTGAAGCAGGCTTTGGCTATTTATAGCCTTATCTTAAGGGAGTTAGCTTGTGAGCATTAAATTAACGCTACGCATCCTTGGGATTTTGCTCATGGTGTTTAGCATTTCTATGTTACCACCTGTTGTTATTTCTTGGATTTATAGCGACGGTTCGCATACAGCCTTTTTATTAGCTTTTGCCTGTACTTTATTGGCGGGTTTTTTTCTTTGGTTACCCCATAGAAGCATTAAGCGTGAATTACGTACCCGAGATGGATACTTAATTACCGTTTTATTTTGGTCTGTTTTAGGCCTTTTCGGTGCCTTACCCCTGTATTTCTCTACCGAACCTCATCTTTCTTTTACCGATGCCTTATTTGAATCTATGTCAGGTTTATCCACCACAGGTGCGACTGTTATTACCGGCTTGGATTTATTACCTGAATCTATTTTGTGGTATCGCCAACAACTACAATGGTTTGGTGGTATGGGGATTATCGTCCTGGCAGTCGCTATTTTACCCATGTTAGGTATCGGCGGGATGCAACTATATCGCACAGAAATCCCAGGCCCTATGAAAGACGCCAAGCTGACCCCTAGGATTACTGAAACTGCTAAAACTCTTTGGTATATCTATCTTTTTCTTACCCTTGCTTGCTTCCTTGCTTACTGGTACGCGGGCATGAACTGGTTTGATGCTATGGGGCATAGCTTTTCTACTGTGGCCATTGGTGGCTTTTCCACCCATGATGCCAGCATAGGTTATTTTGATAGTGCTTTAATCGAAAGCATCGCAATTTTCTTTATGCTGGTGTCTTCGATCAACTATGCCATGCACTTTGTCGCTTGGCACGAACGCAGCTTCCGCCATTATACCCAAGATCCCGAAGTACGCTTTTTATTCTGGCTATTGGTGATTTCCTGCGTGGTTACTGTCACCATTTTAATTATCTCGCACACTACAGAAACCTATCAGGATGCCATTCGCCAAGGCGTGTTTGAGGTGGTTTCAGTGGCGACCACCACAGGTTTTGGAGTCGCAGATTTTAGCATCTGGCCGAGCGTTTTACCTTTTACCTTGTTTTTATTAGCTTTTGTCGGTGGCTGTGCGGGTTCAACGGCTGGCGGTATGAAGGTGATCCGTATTTACTTAATCATCAAGCAAGGGATTCGCGAAATGAAACGCCTCTTGCATCCCAATGGGGTTTTCCCAGTGAAAGTGGGTAATTACTCGATTCCAGATCAAATTGCGCAAGCTGTTTGGGGATTTTTCTCCGTTTATCTGATGATTTTCGTGGTGATGCTGATTGGTTTATTAGCCACCGGCCTAGATCAGGTCACCGCTTGGTCTGCAGTGGGTTCTTGCTTAAATAACTTGGGTCCAGGTTTAGGAGAAGTCGCAGCACATTATGGCAATATTCCCGATCCAGCTAAATGGATTTTAGTGATTGCTATGTTGTTAGGACGCCTAGAAATTTTTACCTTGCTCGTTTTATTTACGCCAATGTTTTGGCGGCGCTAAAGCGAACATCTTTTTCTTTTTTGTGTGGATGGTTGTGGTTATGCAAGTGTTTCGTGTTTATCACCATGAACGTAAAGGTTATTGTGCAATTCCTGTGACTTTTTCTTGGGCAGCTTTCGCAACAAGCTTTTTGTGGGCAGCTGCCAATGGACTTTGGGGAAAAGCAGGTATTTTATTCATTGCTTTTGCGGGGATGGGGGCCATGCTAGTGACCGCCGGACAGCTGAACTCACAAATGATGCTATTGGCGGTGGCTGCCGGCTTGGCCCTGGTGCCTTTATGGGCGGGAATGCAAGCCAATCATTGGTATTGCGAACGTCTAGAGAAACAAGGCTATAAATTAGTGAAAAAAATTAATGCTGAAAGTGCCCAATCCGCCATTCGTAGCGCCCAACCCAAGGAAGCAAGACGTAAGTCATAACACCCTAGGCTTGATTTTTATTACCAAAACCGCCATTTAAGTTAGCATCTTGCGGACTTACCCAAACAGGAACCCTCACTATGTCTGATGCGCCTTATATTATTGATGTAACTGCTGATAATTTTATGCAGGTGATGCAAGCTTCCATGCAAACCCCTGTAGTGCTCGATTTCTGGGCTGAATGGTGCAGTCCTTGTAAAGCCTTGATGCCTGTACTGACAAAACTCGCCGATGAATTTCAAGGCGCTTTTATTCTGGCAAAGGTCAATATTGATGAAAATCAGCAACTTGCTGCACAAGCCCAAGTACGCTCCGTGCCAACTGTTTTACTTGTGCACGAGGGCCAAGTGGTGGATCAATTTAATGGCGCCTTACCAGAAAGCAAAATCCGTGAATTTTTAAAGCCTTATTTACCAGAAGATCCCAGTGATCAAATCCGTGAGCAAGTTGCAGCTTTCGTTGCCGCTGGTGAATTAGATCAAGCACAACATTTATTAAATCAAGCCATGCTGCAATGGCCAGAAGAAATTCACTGGTCTATCGATTTAGCACGTTTATTAATCCAACGCGGGCAAGCCCAAGATGCGCGTGCTATTTTAGATCAGCTGTCTGATGCAGATAAGATGAATCCAGAGGTGAAAGGCTTGTTTGCGCGTATGCGTTTTAGTGATCAAGCACCGACTTTGGAAGAAATCCAAGCTTTGGGTGAGCGCCAAGATGCCGAAGCTTTATACAAAAAAGCCATGTTTGCTTTATTGCAGGGTGAAGAAGAAACCGCTTTACAACATCTACTACAAGTGATGCGTGAAGATGCGAGTTATAATAATGGCATAGCTCACAAAACCTTGTTGGATGTTTTTAATATGCTCGGTGATAAACACCCACTGACCCTCAACTATCGACGTAAGCTTTTCACACTTTTATACTAATTGAGACTTTCGCCATGCGCCCGCTTCTTATTTTTTTGATGAATTACGAAGTTTTTAATACGCGCGTATGGCGATTTAATGCCGTGCTTCTTAATCTAGGGCTTGGCACTTTATTAGTTGCCATGTCAACCAATTGGATCTCTCTTTTTGGCTATTTATTGATAGCCAACTTCCTTGTTTATCTACAAGCACTTGTATTACTACCTAGATTATCTCTGATTCGTTTAATTTTTAGCTTATACTTAGGTGCCCTTATTTTTTTACTGGTTGTCAGTATTCATCTTAGCTTACCAACACCCACAAGTGATAGACTTACAGATATTTTAAAATTTTGGTGGGTGTTACATTGGGCAAGTTTTAGCTTATGGGCATCTTTAATTTTGTGTAATATCTTAATATATCCTTGGTTACGTACAAGAAGCACTTAAATAGGCTTGCAACTCTTGCTTCAACTGGATTCCTAACCACTCAGGGGTGATAATATTAATATTAGGCAGCCAATAGCGAATCAAAGGCAATATTTGGTTTACATGACTAATTTGTGAGCTTAAAATTAGTCCCCCATCACTACACTCTTTTACAATCTCTTGGTATGGAAGCAAGTCTCGGCGCTTAAAATAATAAGCAATGTTAGCATTCACATTAACAATCACTTCTGTTTTTTTCTCGCTAAACCAGATCCCATCTTCTTTTTCTATCCTTTTTTGAATGGCTTGCTCTGGAACAAACGTTTCCTCTAATGCATAAAACAAGCTAATCCGGCTTAAATTAAAGGCTTTTAGCACTTGATTTTCTGTTGCAGCCAAATACCAAATACCACAATTATTCACTACACGATAAGGTTCTACTTTGCGTTGCTTGCCTTTATATTCGAAACAGCAGCGCTTGTTATTTTGAATTAAAGGATCAAGATGATTGACTAAATCTGGGCGTGGTAGCTTCTCATAATGGCCGCCTTTAATTAAGTAACTGCTACTGGTGAGAGTATCAAGTAAAGCTAACAAAAAAGATTTATCTTGTTTAGGAAATAAACCATCTAAACCCATAAATTGGGCAAAGCGTTGCAAATCTTGCGTAGATAAACGACCACGATACGGTGTTGTCAGCCGATAACGTCCTTCACCAATATGTTCAACAACACCTGCAAGACGCTCATGTAAATCTCGATATAAGGTACGATCACTGACATTAAATTCTTGAGCTAATGCTTGCCGAGAAATCGATTCGCTTTCATTTAATAAACACAGGATACTACTTAAACGTAAGGCTAAGGTTTCATGCGATTTTTCCGTTTTATGCATCTTGATATCCTTTATAGATCAGCTAAAACCCAAGTATAACTTAATGCTTTGACAGGCTGTGTCAGCAACAACATAAAAAAGCCCTGCAAATGCAGGGCTTTTTAGTTTGGCTTAGTGGGTGATTAGTCTCCAATCACCATGACCGCCTCGGCTTCAAACTGTGCCGCTTTTGGCAAAGCAGATACTTGTACCGCCGCACGCGCGGGATAAGGTGCCGTAAAAAATTCTGCCATGACCTCATTGACCGTAGCAAAGTTTGCTAAATCTGTTAGGTACAAATTAACTTTAACAATATCTTTTAAACTACCACCAGCTGCTTCACAAACTGCTTGTAAGTTAGTAAATACTTGTACAGCCTGTGCACGAAAATCCTCACTCACTAATGCCATTGTCTTTGGATCAAGTGGAATTTGCCCAGATAAATACACTGTATTGCCCACTTTCACCGCTTGTGAATAAGTACCTATGGCTGCAGGCGCTGCTTCTGTGTTAATAACCGCACGATTGCTCATTCATAGTTTCCTTTCAGTTCAAAACTCTTAACTTTAAAATTAACGTCTTACAATACGGTGAACTTGGGTCAATTTACGAATTTTTTTCATTAATTGTGCTAAATGAATCCGATTCTGTACACTCACAATTAAATTAATAATAGATAAGTGTGCATCTTTTTCATCCGTATTAATTTGCTCAAGATTAGCATCTAACTCTGTGGCTATGGTGGCAAGCTGAGCAATATTACCTTTTTGATTTGCTAACTCCACCCGCAAAGCAACAGGAAAATATCGATCAATATCTTCTGCCCAATGCACCGGCGTACATTTTTCTGGATCTTGGCGCACTTCATTTAAATTCGGACATTGTTCACGGTGAATGACAATACCGCGCCCAGAGCTAATATGGCCAATAATAGGATCACCAGGCAGAGGATAGCAACAGCGCGCATACGTGGTTACCATACCTTCAGTACCACGAATTGCGAGCGTATGACGGCTTGCCACCGCTTGGGTTTCCGTTTCTACCAAGCCTAAAAGCTTACGTGCGATGACATAAGCCATTTGTGTACCTAAACCAATTGCTTCCAGCAAATCTTGCTGTTGTTGATACCCTAAATCTTGTAACACCTTGTGCATGGTGTGTTCTTGTACATCTTCTAGAGCCGCGTCAAAATGGACTAAGGCACGTTCTAACAGACGTTTCCCCAAAGTGACTGATTCACTAACCTGTTGATTTTTAAGAAAATGATGCACTGCTGAACGCGCACGCGCTGTGGTAATAAAGTTCAGCCAAGCCAGGTTAGGACGCGCCCCTGGTGCAGTAATGATTTCCACAGTTTGCCCGCTACGCAAAGCTTGTGATAAAGGGGCTAAACGCCGATCAACCCGACAAGCAACACAAGCATTACCTATGTCTGTATGCACAAAATACGCGAAATCCACCGGTGTTGCCCCTACAGGCAAGGTCATAATCTCCCCTTTTGGGGTAAAAATATAAATTTCATCGGGGAATAAATCATCTTTGACATGCTCGATAAATTCTAGAGAATTACCTGCATGACGCTGCATTTCCAATAAACCTTTCACCCATTGACGGGTACGATCTTGGTTAACGCCCCCGATGGGTTTATCTGTTTTACCTGCTTTATATAACCAGTGAGATGCAATACCTTTATTTGCCATTTCTTCCATATCTCGAGTACGGATTTGTACTTCAATAGGAATGCCATTCATACCAATTAAACTAGTATGTAAGGATTGATAACCATTGGCTTTTGGAATAGCAATATAATCTTTAAAACGATCTTCTACCGGTTTATATAAATTATGGACCACACCTAATGCACGATAGGTATTATCAACATTATCTGTAATAATACGAAAACCGTAGACATCCATAATCTCTTTAAAGGATTTTTTACGTTCACGCATTTTGCTGTAAATCGACCATAGGTGTTTTTCGCGCCCTATCACGCGCCCAACAATGCCTTCATCTTCTAAACGCTGCTGTATGACTTGTTGGATTTTTTTGACAACTTCTTTACGGTGGCCACGCGTACTCGCAATTGCACGTCGAATACGCTCTGCACGCATGGGATAGATGGCTTGGAAACTCAGTTCTTCCAGCTCTAAACGGAAGGTGTTAATACCAAGACGATGGGCAATAGGGGCATAAATTTCTAAAGTTTCCCGCGCAATACGTACTTTCTTATCACGTCGCAAAGCCCCTAAAGTACGCATATTGTGCAGACGGTCAGCCAGCTTGACAATAATCACTCGAATATCCAGTGCCATCGCCATCACCATCTTGCGGAAATTTTCTGCTTGCGCTTCTGCTTTCGAGCTAAAAGGAATTTGTGTCAGCTTAGTGACACCATCCACTAAGCTTGCCACTGATTCCCCAAATTGTTGTGCAACCGCTTCCTTGGTGACTCGGGTGTCTTCAATCACATCATGTAGTAAAGCTGCAATTAGGCTTTCATAATCCATATGGATGTTGGCAAGAATGTGCGCCACCATCAAAGGATGGGTGACATAAGGTTCACCACTGCTGCGCCTTTGATCAAAGTGGGCTTGCTCTGCATAGTAATAAGCACGCCTAACAGCTTGCACTTCCTCTGGCGGTAGATATCCTTTTAAGCGGTCGGCGAGGTCATCAATAGTCATCATCTGAGGTTACCGATACGTTTAAGTTAACGAAATTCCACGACGGCTCACATGGTGTGAGGTATATCTATCAAGGACTTGCCGCTTTTAGATCAGAAGCCAAAAACTCTAGTCAGCCTCCACTCAGACGCCAACTGCTCAAAAAATCAGCTGACCACCAGCACAAAGTACAAGCCACAGGAATAATTAAGACACCAGCGTCTTGCTTGGTTTTGCAATCACATCGCTTTCGCTCAAGATATATTGCGGATCAATTTTTGCTTCGGCGATTTCACGTAAGGCCACGACTGTGGGCTTATCATTTTCCCAAGCAACCAGCGGATCTTTACCACCGATACTCAGTTGGCGTGCACGCTTACTCGCTACCATAACCAACTCAAAACGGTTACTAACGTTTTCTAAACAATCTTCAACCGTAACGCGAGCCATAAGCCTATTTCACCTTTATAGATAATGAGGAGGGAGTCTTGTGCCCAAGCTGTTAAGTTTGAGCGAAAAACACTACACATCTAGATTAATTAAAGTTAAATCCAAGGTGCAGTGCAACAAATTTTTTTACGACTGGTCAGCTTACCTAAATCTTTTTTAGGATACAACTAAAGAGCTCAGCAAGGCGGCTTGCTTTTGAGCTTGCACTTGCAAACGTAAACGTCTGGCTTGTAATACACTGGTTAACTCAGTGAGCGCTTGCTGAAAATCATCATTGATAATCACATAATCATATTCCGGATAATGCGACATCTCATCCACCGCTTGGGTCATGCGTTTTTGAATCACTTCATCACTATCCTGCGCACGATTTTGCAAACGTTCCTGCAAGGCCGCTTTAGAGGGTGGCAAAATAAAAATCCCTACAGCTTGCGGATAAGCTTGACGCACTTGGCGCGCGCCTTGCCAATCAATTTCTAAAATTACATCTTGTCCTTGTTGTAATTGTTCCAGTACCCAAGCCTTAGAAGTCCCATAAAAATGATCAAAGACTTGTGCATGTTCTAAAAACCCTGTTTGTGCAATCAGATTTTGAAAGTCTTCCTGAGAAACAAAATGATAGTTCACCCCATCTTGTTCACCCGGACGCGGCGCCCGCGTTGTATGTGAAACAGAGAGTTTCAACTGAGGCACTTGGGCCAATAAAGCGGCAACTAGACTCGTTTTACCAGCACCTGAAGGCGCAGAAATAATATATAAGCTTCCTACTTCAGACATATGCAAATCTCTTTGATTATAAATTGGAACTCCCAGTATAAAACAAAACACCCATAGCCCAAGGGCTATGGGTGCAGCTTTTTAGACTTTTACAATAGAAACTTACGCCATCAACTGGCAAAGTTAAAGTTTCATATCTTCAAAGAATTTCTTCACCCCATCAAACCAAGAATGCGAACGTGGCGAATGCTTCTGCGTCGCTTCCATGCTCTCATGCAAGCGCTGTAAGAGCTCTTTTTGCTCTGCGTTTAAGTTGACTGGGGTTTCCACCACCACACGACATAACAAATCGCCAGCCATACCACCACGAATGGGTTTAACCCCTTTATTACGTAAACGAAATAGCTTACCGGTTTGCGTTTCCGCAGGGATTTTAAGTTTCACACGTCCTTCTAAGGTTGGCACTTCTAACTCGCCACCTAAAGCCGCATCAACAAAACTAATGGGAACTTCACAATACAAGTTCGCACCATCACGCTGGAAGATAGGGTGTTCACGTACTTGTACCTGCACATATAAATCACCCGCTGGACCACCATTGGCACCTGCTGCCCCTTCACCGGACAAACGAATGCGGTCGCCTGTATCCACACCTGCGGGGATTTTCACCGAAAGCGTTTTTTGCTCTTCTACTTGACCTTGGCCATGACATTGGCGGCAAGGATCAGTAATCAGGGTGCCACGCCCATGACAACGCGGACAGGTTTGCTGAATCGCAAAGAAACCTTGTTGCATACGCACTTGACCTTGGCCATGACAGGTTGGACAAGTTTCAGGTTTTTTCCCATCTGCTGTACCCTGTCCATGGCAAGCTTCACAAGCCACCAAGGTAGGCACTTTAATGGTGACTGTAGTGCCTTTTACCGCTTCTTCTAAATCTAAATCTAACTTATATCTAAGATCCGAACCCCGCTGTGGTGCATTTGGATGACTGCGACCACCGCCACCAAAAATATCACCGAACATATCACCAAAGATATCGTTGAAGCTCGCACCACCGCCGCCACCACTGAAACCACCGCCCCCTTGGCCAAAACCGCCATTTTCAAAAGCATCATGCCCATATTGGTCATAGGCAGCACGCTTTTTCTCATCCGAAAGGACTTCGTAAGCTTGGGTTGCTTCTTTAAATTTCTGATCTGCTTCTGGGTCGTCTGGATTGCGATCTGGGTGATATTTCATCGCTAAACGGCGATAAGCTTTTTTAATCTCGCGCTCATCTGCATCACGTGCCACATTGAGCACTTGATAATAATCTTTCGTGGCCATGCCTCTTAACCTGTTGTCTAGAAATGACCTCGGGATGAGATACGCAGGCCCAAGGTCATGCGAGTGAACTCGCCCATAAAACAAAAACGCGGGAGCAGGCTCCCGCGCTTACTTGAGACGAATGGTAAACCCAAGTTCTATAGATAGCTAGGGTCTAGGGGAACCCTGAGTACTTGGAGCCAACTTATTTTTTATCGTCTTTCACTTCTTCAAACTCAGCATCAACCGCGTCATCCGCTGGCTTTTTCGCGCCTGCATCTGTCGCCTGGCTTGCTTGCTCTCCTTGTGCTTGTTCTGCATAGAGCTTTTGCGCTAAGTTGCCGGAGGCTTCTGCCAGAGCTTGGGTTTTGGTTTCAATCTCGTCTTTATTGTCGCTTTGCAACACAGCTTCTAAGTCGCTAATCGCTTTTTCAATCGCTTCTTTTTCTGCTGCGGTTGCTTTATCACCGGCTTCTTTAATGGTTTTACGTGTGGCATGAATCATGCCGTCTGCTTGATTGCGTGCTTGGACGAGTTCTTCAAACTTTTTGTCTTCAGCAGCGTGTGCCTCAGCATCACGGACCATTTTTTCTACTTCTTCATCCGATAGACCAGAAGATGCTTTGATGATGATAGATTGTTCTTTACCTGTCGCCTTATCTTTCGCAGAAACGTTTAAGATACCATTGGCGTCAATATCAAAAGTCACTTCGATCTGTGGCACACCGCGTGGTGCAGGCGGGATATCCGCTAAGTCAAAACGACCTAGGGATTTATTCTGGCCTGACATTTTGCGCTCGCCTTGCAGTACATGAATGGTTACTGCAGTTTGGTTATCATCTGCGGTTGAAAACACCTGAGATTTCTTGGTTGGAATCGTAGTGTTTTTCTCAATTAAGGGTGTCATCACCCCACCCATGGTTTCAATCCCTAGGGTCAAAGGGGTCACATCCAGCAAGAGCACATCTTTTACGTCACCAGAAAGTACCGCACCTTGAATCGCTGCACCTACAGCGACTGCTTCATCTGGGTTCACATCACGGCGGGCTTCTTTACCGAAGAAGTTGGCGACACGCTCTTGCACTAAAGGCATCCGTGTTTGTCCGCCGACCAAAATTACGTCGTCGATTTTCGCTGCGCTTAACCCTGCATCTTCTAACGCGATGCGGCACGGTGCTAAAGAACGCTCTACCAAATCTTCCACCAAGGATTCCAACTTAGCGCGCGTTACTTTGACATTTAAGTGCTTAGGACCACTTTGGTCTGCTGTGATATAGGGCAGATTGACTTCCGTTTGTTGACTAGAAGAAAGCTCGATTTTTGCCTTTTCGGCCGCTTCTTTCAAACGCTGCATGGCTAAAGGATCACCTTGTAAATCCATGCCTTGATCTTTTTTGAACTCTTCTGCCAAGTATTCGATAAGGCGCATATCAAAATCTTCACCACCAAGGAAGGTATCCCCATTGGTTGCAAGAACTTCGAATTGTTTTTCACCGTCGACATCAGCCACTTCAATAATGGAGATATCAAAGGTACCACCCCCTAGATCGTAAACTGCCACAACTTTATCGCCACGGTCTTTATCCATCCCGTAAGCTAGGGCTGCTGCTGTGGGTTCGTTAATGATCCGCTTAACATCTAAGCCAGCAATTTTACCTGCATCTTTAGTCGCTTGGCGCTGAGAATCATTAAAGTAAGCCGGTACAGTAATGACCGCTTCGGTCACGGCTTCGCCTAAGTAATCTTCGGCGGTTTTCTTCATTTTTTTCAACACTTCCGCAGAGATTTGCGGCGGTGCCATTTTTTTATCTTTGACTTCGACCCAAGCATCGCCATTGTCCGCTTCTACAATGCTATAAGGTACCATTTTGATGTCTTTTTGCACCACATCGTCACCAAAACGGCGACCGATCAAGCGCTTCACAGCGAACAAGGTATTTTTAGGGTTCGTTACCGCTTGACGCTTAGCACTTTGACCAACTAGGGTTTCGCCGTCGTCTGTGTAGGCAATGATAGAAGGCGTGGTGCGTGTACCTTCGGCATTTTCGATGACCTTAGGCTTGTCACCATCTAAAATAGCAACACATGAGTTGGTTGTACCCAAGTCAATACCAATAATACGTCCCATAAAAATCTCCGCGTTTTTTAGCTGGCATTGGCAGCTTGTCAATTAAGGCCTAGATGTTGGCTTACAAGCTTGCCAAAATGTTCATTTATTTGCCCCAAAGTCTTTGGGGAGAGTTAAAAAAGAAATTGTAAAAACGATCTTGCTGTGAATATTGGCGCTGTGATGCAGATTTCAAGCCTAGGCAACAAGATTTTTTCGCACTTAGCCAGAAGACACCATCACCATCGCTGGGCGTAATAAGCGTTCATGCAAGGTATAACCTTTTTGCATCACCGCCATGACTGTATTTGGTTCTACATTCGGATTAGGTACTAAGCTCATCGCTTCATGTACTTGAGGATCAAAAGGTGCGCCCATAGGATCTATTTGTTCAACCCCAAATTTTTTCAAGGTATCGAGCAGAAGTTTTAACGTCATCTCGACCCCTTCACGCCAGCTTTGCTCTGCCTCTGAAGCCTCTTGTGGGGCATTTTCCAACGCTTTTTCCAAACTATCCACAACAGTTAGCAACTCACGCGCAAACTTATCCAAACCAAATTTATGCGCTTTTTCAACGTCTTGTTCTGCACGACGGCGTACATTTTGCATTTCAGCCGCCGCACGCAACAACTGGTCTTTTGTGTGCGCCAGCTCATCTTCTAGGGTTTGGATATGTGTGCTGACATCAGAGGTATCACTTGTCGATGCTTCTAGTGTCTCTGTTTGTGGTTCCAACTCTGGATTTTGCGTTTCTTGCTGTTGGCTTTGCGTATCCTGCGTACTCATAAGGGATCTCCGTTACTGAGGCATTCAATCGAGATACGCCTTAATATGGGGAGGCTTTCAAGGGATTCAAGGTGTAGGATAAAATCTCTTGTATTACAGCTGAGCACACATCTGCCTAGAGGCTCGCTTGTCTTGGAAATCTCACTTTGAGCTGGCAACCTCTGGTATGCTTTTTCACCTTTTTCCCCACTTTGAGGAAACCGCTTGTATGTTGTCTAGCTTAAGTATTCAAGATCTAGCCATTGTGGATCATCTTACCTTGAGCTTTCACTCTGGGATGACGGTGATTACCGGAGAGACAGGATCAGGCAAGTCGATCTTGCTTGCTGCACTGGGCTTGGTCTTAGGAGATCGCGCTGATGCCGACAGCGTACGCCACGGTGCCAAACAGGCAGAAATCCAAGCAGAATTTACTTATGCCCAACTCACAAAAGATGCCCAGCACTGGCTACAAGAGAAAGGCTATCAAGATAGCCAAGATCAATGTTGGTTACGCCGAGTTGTTAGCCGTAGTGGACGCTCTCGTGCTTGGATTAATGGTCACACCTGTACCCTCAGCGAGTTAAAAGAACTCGGTAGCCATTTGCTTGATTTGCATAGTCAACATGCACACCACAGATTATTAAAACCAGATAATCACAGGGTACTTTTAGATGAATTTGCGCACCTCGAACCCCAAGTCGAGCAAATCCGCCATCTTTACCGCCATTGGCAACAATTAGAACAACGACACATCCGCCGCCAGCAACAAGAAGCCGCTTTAGCCGCCCAAGAACAACTTTTACGTTATCAATGGGAAGAGTTAGAACAACTTGCTTTGGAAGCCAACGAAATCGAGCAGTTAGAGGCAGAGCAATATCAATTATCGCAAGCGGAAAGTCTCATTCGTGCAGGTGAACACGCTTTAAAACTTTGTGATCAAGAAAATGGTGGCGCGTTACAAGCGACCCATCAAGCCTTACAAACTTTGGAAGCGCATCAAGATCCGCGTTTGGATAATGTCCTAAAAATGCTGCAGGAAGCACGCATCCAATTACAAGAAAGTGCACGTGAGTTAGAGCATTATGTCTCTACCTTGGAACTGGACCCGCAGCGCTTACACTTTGTTGAGCAACGTTTGGATCAAATCTATCGTATCGCACGAAAACATCAGGTCGCAGTGCAAGAATTACCCCAGCTCCATGCGCGCCTTAGCCGAGATTTACAGCAACTAGCGCAGGAAAACCAAGATTCAGACATATTAGAACAACATATTAAAGCGGCTAGAGCACAATACCAGCAAGCTGCGCACCAGTTATCTCAAGCACGTCAGCAAGCGGGGCAAGCGTTAAGCACAGAGGTGAATCAACATTTACATATTTTGGGGATGCCCAATGCACACTTTGAGGTGCAATTACAAACGAGCAGTGCCACAGCCACTGGCACAGATCAATTAGAATTTTACATTGCCACCAATCCAGGCCAGCCAGCAAAACCCTTAGTACGTATTGCCTCTGGTGGAGAATTGTCACGCATTAGTCTTGCGATCCAGGTGGTAAGTACCCAAACGCGACGGACACCCACTTGGGTCTTTGATGAAGTAGATGTCGGAATTTCTGGTGCCACCGCAGAAATTGTTGGGCGCTTACTGCAACGTCTTGGTCATAGAGGGCAAGTCTTGTGCATTACACACCTGCCACAGGTTGCCGCCTTGGGGGATCAGCATTGGCGTATTAGTAAGCATGTTGAACAAGAAGAAACACGCACACAAGTTCAAGTCTTAGATACTCAAGGGCGGATTCAGGAATTAGGACGTTTATTGGGCGGGATTCACGTTTCAGACCATACAATCGCACATGCACAAGCTTTATTAGCAACGGCACAGGCGTGACTGCTCCCCACCCTGACAGGCGAGGCTTCCAACTTGTCAGGCCGCAACCGGCGCGTGGCCGGATTGACGCAAGCCTCCATTGGCAGGAACCGACAGTCCTTCGGCCCTTAGTTTGACACACCCTGCTGACGGATATTGATCGCAGCGTTTGTGTCGCGGTCAAGCCCTGCTGAACAAACAGGGCATGTCCACTTGCGTACTGACAAGGACAGAATGTCTACCTTGTGCCCACAGCAGGAGCAGGTCTTGGAGCTGGCGAACCAGGAGGCGATTTTAACCAGATGCTTGCCTTACTCTTTGGCTTTATATTCCAGCTTCTGGATCAAAGCTGACCAGCTGGCATCGGCAATAAGCTGATGATATGCAAAGCCTTGTTATACGCAAAGCGCACAGCACCGAACTGGCGGTTTAAAAAATCTGCCTGCTCGGGTGTGGGGTAGATGCGTACTTTCGTGGCTTTGATCATGCTGTTTATATCCCCGCCCGATTGGGCGAGGGTTTACGCGGTTTTTGCTAATTCTTGGACAGATTCATGAGCACGCTTTGCGTTTGCAAACGCAAGCTCACGCCAATGGCGACTTTTACTTTCACATTGAAGTAAACCCAAATCCCCATGCGCGTAAGCTTCCGCAAGGCGCATCGCTGCCAGATAATGGCCACCCTCGCCAGCTCGAGCATACCAAGTGACGGCTTTTTCATCACTGCGTCTGTAGGTATGGCAGCCTTTTTCATAAATACAAGCCGCCTGATATTGGCTTTTCGGCTCACCCAATTGAGCTGCACGCAGTAGGTAACTTGCGCCCTGTGCCTTATCTTGCTCACTTAAACCACGATGAAATAACAAGTGTCCATAAGTTGATAAAGCTTTTAAGTGGCCGGCATCCGCTGCACGTTGAAATAAGCGCATCGTCATTTGATGCTTACGGTAAGAGCGAGGAAGCCAGCGGGTACTGTATAGCTTAGCTGCCAATGAATATTCTAGATCGGCGAAGAAACCCAGACTGCGAGCCATAAGTTCTACCCATGTTATAAAGTCGATAATCAGTAAAAATCACGATTTTCCCACAGACTTTGCGGCAAAAATCGACCGGACGCGCATTCTATACCAAGCAAGTGCTCAAAGGTAAGTGCTATTTCCTGCTTTAAGCTGACGCCTTAGATGGCAATACCCTTATCTAAAAACCACTCTAACAAGCCAAGGGAAGCTTTGGGGATTTCGCACTTGCAACACACACGTTAGGGTAAATCTAGTGGTTTCTAGAGACACTGCAAGGCGACTTTGTATTAACACGCAAATTTATTTTATTTGACTTAGCGCATGGTTTTTTTGTGCACTGCATGCTTGCTATTTATTGCTCTCTTTTGCTTACTAGCAAAGGTACAGGCAAGCTACTCCTGATATCACAAAAAAGCTAGACTTGAACGCGACTTTCAAGTCGCACTTTATACAAGTATGTTTCTTTTAGCCATAAACAGGTAATTTAAAATGAGTAAAGCTTCTCAATTGCGCTTTTATGCCCTTCCTTTGGCGATGAGTTTGATCGTGAGTGGTTGTGCGACTGTGAATCCTTACACAGGCGAGCAGCAAACGTCTAACGCGACAACAGGCGCTATGATAGGTGCAGGTGTTGGAGCCATTGCAGGCGCAACCCACAGCAGCAGTCACCGTTTAGATAAAGCGTTAATCGGTGCGGCCGCTGGTGCTGCTCTTGGTAGTGGGATTGGTTATTACATGGATGTGCAAGAAACTAAGTTGCGCCAGCGTTTGCAAGGAACCGGCGTCAGCGTCACTCGTAATGGCGAAAACATCATTTTAAATATGCCAAATGCCATTACTTTTGCGAACGATGCCACGCAACTCAACTCGAGCGCCTATAGTGTGCTGGATTCTGTGGCAATTGTTTTGAAAGAATATCCAAAAACACGCGTGCTGGTTGCAGGTCATACCGATAGCATAGGTTCAGAATCTTACAACCAGCGCTTGTCCGAGTTAAGAGCCAATGCTGTCGGTAATTATCTGGCACGCGGTGGGATTGCTATCAGTCGCTTAATGATGATGGGCTATGGTGAGTCTCAACCAGTAGCAGATAATCGTGTAGAAAGCGGGCGCTCACAAAATCGTCGTGTAGAAATTCAGTTGCAACCGCTTTAATTCTTTTTTTCCTCGACATTTGCCCCCGAAAGGGGGCTTTCCTTATGAAGGAATGGATAGCCAAGACGCTCCTGTAAAGCTATCGATCAAGCGACTCCGGCAAAGCACAATAGTTAGTGTAAACGCGCACACAGTTGCGCCCATCTGTTTTAGCTTGATAGACAGCCGCATCTGCTTGTTGCAACAGCTCATCTAAATCTTGTCCTGTCTGCCACTGAGCAAGACCAATACTCACAGTTTGATGCTTGTTTTGATCTGGCAATAAGTCGGCTTTGCTCACTGCAATACGAATACGCTCTGCCAGTTTGCGTGCTTCTTGTATATCCGATGCAGGCGCTAACAGCACAAATTCTTCTCCGCCCCAACGACCAAAAATATCCGTTTTACGCATTTGTGATTTAACAATGCGGGTAAACTGAATCAGTACCTGATCCCCAATATCATGGCCATAAGTGTCATTCACAAATTTAAAATGATCTAAATCCATAAATAAGACACACCAATTTAAACTAGACTCACCAGCCAATTGCCGTAAACGCGCTTGCAAAATACGACGATTAGGTAATTCCGTTAGTGCATCATGTTCTGCCAAGAACTTTAAATGCTGCTCGCGCGATAAACGCTCACTAATATCATCAAGTACTGCCATCCCTAAAGGTTGGCCTTCATGTTGTACCGTAGAAGCTTTAAATAAAATCCAGCGTGTTTGCTCTTCTGTGGTGACAGGGATGGTATATTCACGCACTTCTTGCAATAATTCACCGCGTAAGCGTCGTTGCAAGGTCTCATAAGCCAGCTCTCTATCCCCTTCTTCAAAGACTTGCCAAATTGGGGTGCGCATTAACTGGCTGGACTCCACACCCAACAATTTGCAGCTTGCCGCATTGGCATAAATGGGATACTCACGAAATAAGATGACACCCAAGGGGGATTTTTCTGATAGCGTCCGAAAGAGTTCTTCTTGCTCGCGTAGCTGCTGACGCATCTGGTGTTCATGGGTCACATCACGCATCACCCCGAAAATACGTTGCCTTTGCCCTGCAACACGCAATGCAAACATAGCCACATCTAATACCAAAACCGACAAGCGTGGACGGTATAATTCTAGACGTTGACGAGCTTCATTAATCTTGCCGCCGAGCATTTCTTGGATATCTTGTTGTAAGGCCTGAACTTGTTGACTTGGGGTTAACACCTGTAATAAATGTGGCAAACTAATATAGTCTTGCCCTGTGTCCAAATTTAATAAACGTCGGGCTTCTAGGCTCAAATAAATACGCTCCTCAGCTGCTGAGTATTCCCAGCTACCAAAATGGGCGATTTTTTGTGCATTATCCAAGTGCAGCATGAGGGTTTGCATCCCTTTAGCACCAACTTGTAATTGGCGTAGCCAAGCAAGCAGTAATAAAGTAAGCAAACAAATAATCCCAACTTGTGCTAGCCAATTAATAAATAGCTCTTGTAATACACCATTATGTTCCACCACCAAAATCCAAGTATTAATATTTTGTTGTGGATCTCGCACTGGCAATAAATACAACACCCACCAATTATTCAACTGATCGATACGATACCAAGCAGCTTGCTGTGGCTGACTGTACAGCCAAGTTCTGGCTTCTTCTTGCTGGGATAATAAATTTTTGATGTGTTCTAGTGCATAAGCGTCTGGTGTTTGTGTATGCGAGTTCCACAAAAGTTGCAGATAATGATCCGGCAGAAAATCTAGATGTTGGTGACGTAATGTATTTTCTTTTTCTAAATAATCCTGTAATGCCTGTGCTTTTGGCATAGGAGCTAACAAGTAATAATCTGCTGGCATTAAAGTATTTAATGCTTTTGCAAGTGTGCTGGCAGCATAGCCAAACTCAAGTACACCAAGATATTCTTTCGCTTGATATAAAGGATATAGACCTCGAAATCCGCTAAAAAAAGCACCCTGCTCAAAACCATATAATGGCTGTTGGCGTTGTGCTAATAAACTAAAGTTAGGGCGGATGGTTTGAATTGGATCGCCATAATGATCTGGTGCATGTAAGCGTAAGATACTTTGCCCTTGGCGGTTAACAAATTGCATTTGTTCGATTCCCAAGTGGCCAAGTTGTAAATAAGGTTCTGCTAAAGTTAAATAAAGCTCATGGCGTGCGGCTTGACGTCGCCAAGCTTCATCTTGATTTGCCATATTTAACATAGTTAATACATCTTCACGCGCCATCATATGAGAAGCAAGCACATCCATAAAATGTGTGTGCTTTTGTAAAAAGCCATAGTATTGGCTTTCTAGTTGGAACCGGCTTTGATTAATGTAGGCATCTATTTGCACTTGCCAACGTTGCCAAAGTAGTAAAATGGCCCCTAAAGCAAGCAAAAGCACTAAACTTAAGGTGCGTTTATGAGTATATAAGGTGGCGTTTTTTTGTGTCACTCCAAGACCTCTAAGGTGTCCAATGCCGGTATCCAAGGGAGGAGTTTACTCGGTTTTGCATCTAAAACCTGTAAGCAAAGGTGAATTACTGGCAAGCTTGATATCATCTTATGCTGATTGCACACATAAAAGTAGATATGTGTCAAAAGGTGAAAGTTTAACTGCAGAAACTTTGCCCAGACTGTAGATTTTTTACAAAAAACCCCAGGGTATTATCCTTAAGTGCAAAGGCGAAACGTGTTACCTTGCGCATTCTTTCGGTATAATCTGCCGCGCAAAACCTACTAAAATAGCTTGGCCTCTTGGTAGAGGGTGTCGGCATGCTACTGATAAGGTAACGCCTTGAGGCATCAAGCAGATAAATTTGGGGATGAAAAATGACTACAAACAAAAATACCATTTATTACACATTAACAGATGAAGCGCCTTCACTGGCCACATGTTCTTTATTACCCATTGTACGTACTTTTACTAAAGCAGCAGATATTGATGTCAAAATCACCGATATTTCGCTTGCTGGTCGTGTGCTTTCTGCCTTCCCCGAAAATCTCACCGAAGCACAACGCGTTGAAGACGGCCTAGCTTTTCTAGGTCAACTCACACAAGATCCTGATGCAAACATCATTAAATTACCTAATATTAGTGCTTCCATCCCTCAGTTAAAAGCCTGTATCAAAGAACTGCAAGCACAAGGATATCAAGTTCCTGACTATCCAGAAGCCCCTGCTAATGCAGACGAGGAAGCCATCAAGGCACGTTACAGCAAAATTCTAGGCAGCGCGGTTAACCCTGTGTTGCGTGAAGGTAACTCAGACCGTCGTGCCCCCCCTGCTGTCAAAGCCTATGCGCGCAAATTCCCACATTCGATGGGCAAATGGAGCAAGGCATCACGTTCCCATGCAGATTATATGCGTGATGGTGATTTCTTCTCCAGCGAGCAATCCATCACAGTCGCCGAGCCAACTCAAGTACGCATTGAGTTCCTTGATCAAAACGGCCAAGTCGAAGTAAAAAAAGAGCTCGGCTTAGAAAAAGGCGAAATCCTCGACAGCATGCGCATGAGTTGCAACGCCTTACGCGCTTTCTTTGAAGAAACCTTACAAGACGCGAAAGAATCCGGTGTCATGTGGTCGTTACACGTGAAAGCTACCATGATGAAGGTTTCGCACCCTATCGTCTTTGGCCACGCTGTAACCGTTTTTTATAAAGACTTATTCGAAAAACACGGCGAACTTTTCAAAGAGTTAGGCGTGAATCCAAACAATGGTATCGGTAGCGTTTACGATAAAATTGCTAGCTTGCCACGTTCTAAGCGCGAAGAAATCGAAGAAGATATCCACGCCTGCTACGAGAATCGTCCCGAGCTTGCCATGGTGGATTCTGTGAAGAAAATCACCAACCTCCACGTGCCTTCTGACGTTATTGTTGATGCTTCCATGCCAGCAATGATCCGTAATGGTGGCCAAATGTGGGGACCAGATGGCAAGCCTAAAGACACCAAGGCGGTTATGCCTGAGTCTACCTATGCACGTATTTATCAGGAAATGATCAACTTCTGCAAAACCAATGGCGCTTTTGATCCAACCACGATGGGAACCGTTCCTAACGTAGGTTTGATGGCCAAAAAAGCAGAAGAATACGGCTCTCACGATAAAACATTCGAAATTCAAGCCCCTGGTATCATGCGTGTTGTCGATGCTCAAGGCACTGTATTAATGCAGCATGATGTGGAAGTCGGTGACATCTGGCGTGCATGTCAAACTAAAGATGAAGCCGTACGCGATTGGGTCAAACTTGCGGTCAATCGTGCGCGTTTATCTGCCACGCCTGCAATTTTCTGGTTAGATGCAGAACGTGCCCACGATATGCAGCTCAAAAATAAGGTCGAGCATTATCTGCAAGAGCATGATACCCAAGGCTTGGACCTGCATATCATGTCTTACAATGAAGCGATTCGTTTCTCGATGGAGCGCATGATACGTGGCTTAGATACAATTTCCGTCACAGGGAATGTATTGCGTGATTACCTCACAGACTTGTTCCCCATTATGGAACTGGGTACTTCAGCCAAAATGCTTTCTATCGTGCCTATGCTAAACGGCGGTGGTATGTATGAAACTGGCGCGGGCGGTTCTGCACCTAAGCACGTACAGCAAGTCGAAGAAGAAAACCACTTACGTTGGGATTCTTTGGGTGAGTTCCTTGCTTTAGCGGTTTCCTTAGAAGATATGGGCCGCAAGCAAAACAACCAACGCGCCAGTATTTTGGCCAAAACCCTAGATGCTGCAACTGGTCGCTTGTTGGAAAACAACAAGTCGCCTTCACGCAAAACCGGCGAACTTGATAACCGTGGCAGTCACTTCTATCTAGGGATGTACTGGGCGCAAGAAGTTGCCCAACAGCAAGAAGATCCTACACTGGCAGCTCAGTTTGCTGATCTAGCCAAAACCCTCGCCGAAAACGAAGCGCAAATCGTTGCTGAGTTAGCGGCGTGTCAAGGCAAGCCTGCTGAGCTCGACGGCTACTATCATGCTAACCGTGATACAGTGAAAAAAGTCATGCGTCCAAGCGCGACCTTAAACACTGCATTAGCTAGCGTTTAATCAGCGAACATTTAAGATCGCCCACCCCTAGCCGCAAAGCTAGGGGTTTTTTATTGGCGGACGCTTCAAGGGAACCTCTCAAGAATAGGCAAATCTGTTACACTATTGCTTTAAATCAGTGCAATTATTCAGAGGCCCTTACATGTCGGATACTCAATCCCCTGTGCTTGCTTTGGCAATGGAACTGCTACGCCGTCCTTCCATAACTCCAGATGATGCAGGCTGCCAGCAGCTAATGGCAGATTTTTTGGCACCGTTAGGATTTACTATCCAGCCACTGAAATTTGCCGAGGTGGAGAATCTATGGGCCGTGCGCGGACAAGCACGCCCTAGCCTTGTCTTTGCAGGCCATACCGATGTGGTGCCAACAGGCCCGTTAACCCGCTGGAATACGCCCCCTTTCGAACCCACACTCGATGAAAACGGCATCTTATATGCGCGTGGTGCTGCGGATATGAAAGGCAGCTTAGCGGCCATGATGATTGCGGTAAAAGATTTTGTCACTGATTACCCAGAACACACAGGTGCTATCGGCTTTTTAATCACCAGTGACGAAGAAGGCCCAGCAATCAATGGTACTGTTAAGGTGGTCGAATATTTACAGGCACACCAATACCCAGTGGATATGTGCATTGTAGGCGAGCCATCCAGTACCCAAACGGTCGGCGATGTGATCAAAAATGGCCGTCGTGGTTCTTTAAATGGACGTCTCACCGTTAAAGGTATTCAAGGCCATATTGCTTACCCGCATTTGGCACGTAATCCGATTCATCAAGTCGCACCGGCTCTTGCCGCCTTAACTCAAGAAGTTTGGGATCAGGGTAATGCCTTTTTCCCTGCGACCAGTATGCAGATCTCCAATATCCAAGCAGGGACTGGCGCCACGAATGTCATTCCAGGTGAAGTAGAAATTCTCTTTAATTTCCGTTTTTCCACCGAAGTGACTGCCGCCGAGTTGCAAGCCCGTACTCAAGCCATTTTGCAAGCACACCAGCTAGATTATGACATCCAATGGACCCTCAGTGGTGAGCCTTTCCTCACGCCCGAAGGCAGCTTGGTTGATGCGGCAGTTGCTGCCATTGAGAGTATTCAAGGTTTTACCCCAGAGCTATCCACTTCTGGTGGCACTTCCGATGGCCGTTTTATCGCACCTATGGGCACCCAAGTGGTAGAACTCGGACCTGTCAATGCCAGTATTCACCAAGTGAATGAGCATGTGCGTGCGCAGGATTTAGAAACTCTCGTCAAAATTTATTATCGTATTTTGCAACATTTGCTTACCAAGCCTACGAGTTAATGTATGCCGGAATTTCCCTTCCAGTTAATTCCGATCTCAGCACAGATTCATCGTTTGGAAGCACGTGATGAAATCTGGTTGAAATGCCCTTTATGCGGGCGTGGCTTGCGTGTTGATCTACATGCACATTTTTATACCTGTGGTGAACATGCTTTTAGCAAAAATGCCCAAGGTTATGTTGATTTACGCAAAGTACAACGCCCAACCTGCAAGCCCATAGGCGAGCCTGTGGGGATGCAGGTACTTTTGCAGCAAGGTTTTGAAACTTTATCTGATCAAGTCAATCGTTGGGCACTGGCGTCTTGCCAATCACGCGAACTAGCTTCTGTGCGTCTTGTTCAATTAGGCTGTGGTCGCGGCCATTGGCTAGCCCGCTTACGACGCTATCTATTACGTAATTTACGCGTTTTTATGTTGGGGCTGGACACACAAACTGAACATTTAGCTTATGCCTCGGCACAGACCCCAGCGATTCACTGGATGGCGGCAACACGGGTGGATGTCCCGATTTTAAAGCAAAAAGCTGACCTTGCGTTGGTGGTGCAAGAACGTCTTGTAGTACAAGAGTTAGTCCGTATTTTACCTGTTGGCGGCCATTTACTTTGGCTGAGTGTAGCCAGTGATAATTTTGGCGCTTTGCGTAAACAGTTACATTTGGCCAAACCTCAATATGAGCACTTAAGTCAACGCCTATTAGCGCCACACTTTCGCCTTGTACGCCAACAACAGCTAGAAATCCCTTTTGTTGGTGCAAACTTAAGTGCAGAAGAGATGCGGGCTTTATGCGCTTGGATGGGGATCCATCTGCGCCATCTTCCTAAACAAGGCCCACATTTAGACGAAACTTGGCGTTTTAATTTGCACTGGTTGGAACGTTATGCCTAATAAACTCCCATCTTCTTGGCGACAACTCTGGTCAACATCCTGCGAGACCTGTTTGTTATTGCGTTATTACCTGCTTGGCAGCAGCCTTTTTTTTATTGGTGGTGCTGCCCTACTGTTATTACCAAAACGCTGGCCTGATACCTTACAAGCAGAAGTGATTGCCCTAGCTGCCATTAGTGTGATGACTTTGGGTGGTTTTCTCGCTCTAAGGGTTTATCTACGTTTGAGCCTAGGTCGGATCTGGCGTTGGTTTAAGTCCTAGCTTGGATTAACGCCTTCACTAAAAAACGCGCTGGATGCACACCTTGCAGCAGATCCGCACTCACAGGCGCGGGGATCAACCCCATATGTGCTGCCAAAATCTGCGCACTTAATACAACACTAGCCAATCCACGCGACCCATGCGCCAAATTAACCCACAAGTGAGGCCAATAGGGGGCATACGGCGAATGTGTCTCAGGTCGCCAACTGGCATCTTTACTCAAGGGCGCATACATTTGTTTAAAGCCAGCTTCTTGCGGTATCGGCCCGACCAAAGGCAAATAATCCGGACTGGTACAACGGAAACCAACACGTCCTGCTAAAGGAGCCAAGGGGGTATTCAAACTTGCAGCAAACTCAGGTAAGGCGTGTTGCAAAAGTGCCAAATTATTGGCTTGATCCTGCGCACACAAGGTTTCAACATGGCTCCCTAAATTAAAACTCGCACCCAAACAAAGCGTGTTTTCTAATGGTGGTGCTAGATAACCTTCATGGCAAATCACAGTCTGGGGCACTGCCTGCTGTGTGGCTAAATGCGTTATTTGTCCACGAATTGATTTAATCGGTAACCAAGGAGCCATCTGTGCTAATAGCTTTTTGGCAGCATAAGCATTTGCAAGCACCACATGACTTGCTTGATACACTGTTGCATCTTGGCTGAACAAATGCCAAACATGCTGTTCAGCATCAAAATGCAGTTGCGTCACCTCAACTCCAGTGATCACATCTATATTCGGATGATCCAATAAAGCCTGACACCAAAGCGCTGGACGTACATAGCCTGCCTGTGGAAAAAATAATCCACTATGCTGCACAGGGACACCAGCCAATTGGCTTGCCTGTTGTGCATCGACAGCTTGTACCCAAGCTTCTGGTAAAGAGAGATTTTGTAAAAAGCCTTGCTGACGTTTTTGCTCTTGCGCGTTATACGCCAATTGAAGGACACCACAAGGGTCCCATAATGTCTTAGACATTTGCTGAAGTTGCTGCCAACTTTGATACAAACCCTGCCAATAAAAAGCACTATGGCGATTGGCTTGCGCCGCCAGCTTAATATATAAAGCCCCCTGACGGTTACCAGAAGCTCCTGCTGCAACCTGAGTGGCGGCCTCTAATACCCGTACTTTTACCCCTAAATCAGCTAAAAAACGGGCACTAGCCGCACCCGCCATCCCAGCACCAATCAAGGTGACAGCTTGTGGCGGCTGCTTAGGTTTGGGTGTATAGAAAAAAGGCACTTTTGCATGTGCGTATTTTGTGGGGGCCAACAAATAGCCGCTTAACATCTCACGTTTGCGACCAAAACCCGCCACCTTGCGCACATGAAAGCCAGCTTCTTGTAAACCACGTTTGACCATACCCGCAGCAGTAAAGGTAGCAAAGCTTGCATCTGGGGCGCTTAAACGTGCCATTTGAGTAAATAATGCAGGCTGCCACAAGTCTGGGTTACGCGCAGGTGCAAAACCATCTAAAAACCATGCATGAACTTGCATTTCGAGCTGGCTTAAGATGGCTAATGCATCACCAAAATGCAGGGTTAAACTCACCCTATGGCTTAATTGTAAACGGTAACTGCCTTTCACTAATGGCGGATAAGCGGCTAACAAAGGTGTGCTATAAGATGCAAGTTGCGGCCAAGCGGCCAAAGCTCGCGTAAGATCCTCTCGGGTAAGCGGATATTTTTCCACCGATACCAAATGTAAATACGTCCCCTCAGGCGCAGTTTCCATAAAATGTGCACAGGCTGCCAGCATATTCAGCCCAGTGCCAAAACCTGTTTCTGCAATTACAAAATGTTGGCCTGTACTCAATTGTGACCAACGTTGTTGTAACTGATTCTGTTGCAAAAACACGTAGTGAGTTTCTGCTAGACCTTGATCGCGCGAAAAATACACATCGGCAAAATCTTGTGCATAAGGTTGTTGATTTTGCCAATCCAAGTGCGCAGGTGTTAGAGCTTGAAGATAATCCATAAACATCCCCTAAACAGAAAAATCTGCAATACGCATCCGGTTTAGGACTGCCATCACCTCTTGCACTCTGGGTTTGGCCAAATCACCTCGGTCTTGTGGTAACAGCTTGTACCAATCTGGGCGAGCAAGCAGCGCATTAAGATGCGCACTAGGATTTTTTTCTAGCTTCAGGCTTGGATCTAGCCAAGTCACCCATAGCCATACACAGGCTAACAATTGTGCCGGTGCAGCAATTTGCTCTAGGGTTTGGGTTTCAATCAGCTCGTGACCAAAACGCACTTGGCGCTGATTGTCAGTGAGCTTAATACGGAAACTCCCTTTATCTAACGCTTTGCGAATACTGGCACATTTTAACGCCCGCGTCTTAGGCATTAAGGCGGGGCAAGGCGGCAGTTGTGGACGCGTTAAAGGATAGGTTTGGCAAATCTCACGTACTTGCGCACTGATATCCACGGGCTGGAAATTACGCATTTGAATGACGGTATCTGCGACATCCAGATAATCTCCATTTCCCCCCATGACCATCAAGAAAGAAACTTGGTGCACTTGTTTGAGTGCCTGAATTCTATCAATCAAAGGGGTGATAGGCTCATCTTGGGTCGCAATCAGCGCCTGCATACGTTGATCGCGTACCATAAAATTAGTAGCGGACGTATCTTCATCCAATAATAAACAGGTTGCACCAGTTTCTAAGGCTTCTTGCACACTGGCCGCTTGTGAGGTGGAACCTGAGGCATTTTGCGTAACAAATGCCTGCGTGTTCTGTGCAAAAGGCAAATGATTAATATAGGGAGAAACATCCACCTGATGGACACAGCGCCCTTCTTCAGCACGTATTTTGACGGCTTGTGGATCAGTCACTAAATATTCGCGCCCATCACCTGCAATCTGGTTGTAGACCCCCATTTCTAACGCTTTTAACAAGGTGGATTTCCCATGAAAACCGCCCCCTAAAATCAAGGTCACGCCCCGTTTAATCCCTAACCCTCTGATGGCGCCTGCGTGAGGCGCATGTAAAGTCACTGCTAGACTGTCAGGCACTTGTAAAGGATGCGCATCTGGCAAGGGTTTGTCAGAGCTGCCATGCAAACGCGGTAAACAGCTGCCTTCGGCAACAAAGGCGACCAAACCGGCGTCGGCTAATTGAGCGCGTAATGCCTCCTGATCTTCCGCTAGGTGTGCATGCATCTCTAGGGCTTGCATATCCAATTCATGGATAGAGGTCACTTTACGCACTAACTTAGGTAAAGTTTCTGTCAATAAAGTGATGGCTTGCTTGCCCATTACCTTGCGTTCTTGTTCGGGTAAATGAACTTCGACGCGGATTTCCAAACCTTCCGGCTGAAAAATCACCTGAGTTGCATCCAAAATATGCTGGCTAGGACGCTGCATTTGCAGGTGTGGGTGTTTATGCAGGAGTTGATACAATTGGCGCGCAATAAAATCTCGCGCGGCTATTTGATAGCTATTTGATTTTTCAAGCAAAAAGTCTAGTTTAATCGGCGCCCAAGGACGTACAATACGTACCCGACTTGGGGGAGCATGCGGGTCAAGTTGGATATGCTCCAAATATATTTGGTAGTCCGAATACGTGTATTCCCCTTTGATTTTTTGGTAACTCCGGTAACCACGACGGTCGATTTCTAATAGACGCGTTTCTAATAATGCCATGCGCAAATGTCCTAATAATTACATAAAGTAACAGATTTTATTACACAATATGTTGAAAATGCCTAGTTGGCAAAGCCATCAGCGATCCGCTGAGGTGATGGAATCTACAATCAATAAAAAGGAGTCGAAAATGCGTGATCAAGTCAGTATTGCCC
Source organism: Allopseudospirillum japonicum (assembly GCF_900108915.1). Lineage (GTDB taxonomy): Bacteria > Pseudomonadota > Gammaproteobacteria > Pseudomonadales > Halomonadaceae > Pseudospirillum > Pseudospirillum japonicum. The sequence continues at coordinate 222,242 of NZ_FNYH01000002.1, read as the reverse complement.
TTATTGGTGCTGGGCGTACAGGGACACCTTTGCTCAAAGACTTGCTAGCTTATTCCTATATTCGGGTCTTAGGGGTAGCAGATGTTGATATGAATTCGCCAGGGATGCAACTAGCCCGCGAGCATGGCTTAGCTTGTTATCAAGAACCGATGCAGATGGTGCGCGAGGCGGGCGAAGTCGATATCCTTGTGGAAGTCAGTGGTGACACCAAGCTTAAACATGAAATTAAGCAGTATTATGAGCAAACAAACAATCATCACACCATTATTATGCATGATTTAATTGCGCGCTTAATTATTAGTTTATGTGATCGTGCGCCAGCACTTGTACCAACCCATCACCCTGAAGATGACGGTATTGGTTAATATTCGCTAGATTTTACAGGATACCAAGGTGGCTAGATCAGCCACCTTTTCTTTTGCCATCTAGCACTAGTGTTGTAAATATTGTAATTTATTGGCAACCCCATCCCATTGTGCGGCTTCAGCCAGTGGCTCTTTTTGTTCGGTAATATTCGGCCATACTTCCGCCAGTTGCGCATTGAGTTCTACAAACGGCTGCATTTCATCAGGCAACTCATCTTCTGAATAAATCGCTCCTGCCGGACATTCAGGCTCACACAAAGCACAGTCAATACATTCGTCAGGATGAATCACTAAAAAGTTAGGGCCCTCATAAAAGCAATCCACGGGGCACACTTCAACACAATCCGTATATTTACAACGAATACAGTTATCAGTGACGACAAAGGCCATACGTACTCCTCAAGCTGATCCTTGGTTATAAAGAAATTTTATTTTATAGGTTTATATTCTATAGAAAACTAGGGGACAGAGACAAGTTTAATCTGAGTAAAATAATCAAGTATAACCGCACAAAAAAAGCCCACTGTTACCAGCGAGCTTCAGTGAAACAAGTATCACTTAACCAAACAAAATAGCGGATTCACCGCCCAAAGCGGCGACTAAAGAAGCGCCATCAGTCACAGTACCTGAAACACCACTGATACGTAGCTCGCCAATACCACTGATATTATTAGCAAGATTCGGGTTTGCTTCACTTGGACCAAACTGAATCAACAACTGACCGCCACTCATGGCTGCTGCATAGTTAATCCCTGCATCCCCCAATCCTGTAAAGCCTGCGGTAAACTCTGCTAGGGTATTGATTTGCCCTGAATCATCGATAATTTTTAACTTATCAACACCTACTTCAAAGTTATCTATTGTATCGCGGCCGCTATTTCCCGCCCACAAAGTACCTTGTTGATTGGTACTTGGATTACTATCAATATGGTAAACAAAAATATCTGCTTGGCCATCACTGCCCGATAAAGCATCATCGGTGCTCGTGTTTGCGGTGTCTGTACTCGTATCTGTGGTGGTATCTGTTTCTTGGTCAAAAGGCAGCATATCACCAGGTTTAAAACCATTCCCTACAAGTTGCCCACCTAATTTAATTTGTAGACCTGTTGCACCAAATTCAGGTTTAGCACTGACTTCTTTGTCTGCAAAAGCAATACGTAAATCACCACCTAAGCCTAAGCTGATTTGTTTACCACCCAAGGTCAGCAATAAAGTGCTTCCTTGTTGCTGGTAGTCATAATCAGCTGCATTACCAGTAAGGATTAAGCGGTCACCTGCACCACCGGTAAAGTTTGCAACTACGCCAGGCTCACAGGTTAAATTCTCCCGCCCTGAAGTCCCCACCACGGACGCATCAAACCCAAGTGTAATATCTTGATCATCCCCATTTAAGATCACTTTATTGGCTTTGGCCGCTGGTGGGTCGTTGGGATCTTCACTAGAAGAAGAAGGCTCAGCAGCCACTAGCTGGCTAACATCAAAACTTGCCCCGACAACTTGCTCACCGACAGCAAGCTGGAAGCCTTCTGCGGTAAACCCAGGTGCTGCAATCACTTCTATATCAGCAAAAATCAGACGCAGCTCACCACCAATTGCTAAGGTAATAGTATGACCACCTGAAGTCAGCAGCAGATTACTGCCTTGTTGGGTAAAGGTGTAATCAGCTGCATCACCCGTCAATAAAATTCGGTCACCTGCTCCACCTGTGATACTGACATCCACACCACTGGCCACCTGAATGGATTCACGTCCAGAGGAACCCACTACGGAAGCATTAAATCCCAAGGAAATATCTTGATTGCTGCCATTTAACACAGCTTTATTCGGTTTAGTCGCCATAGACTTGCTCCTATTTTTTTCTTGATCTTAGCATCACGGAGAAAAGGGACCCTTATACCTAGTAAGGCTCAATATAAATTTTTGTCCAAGTCAAAGGCAATTTATATTTGATCTACGGCAGCTTGATGACTGACTTGCTGCCACTGCTGTTGCAGGCGCTTACCAGAGACACTGACTTTTGTGCCTAAGTGCTGTGCATATAAAGAGACCCTGTATTCCTCCAACATCCAGCGATACAGGATTAACTCCGAGTTAGCATACCCTAATTTCAAATATTCTTGATGTTTCAACAAGTAATTTTCGTAGCCTTGCTGTAGCTCTTGGGCAAAGTGCTGATCCCGTATCGGGTCACGTCCAGCTTTTTCCAAACGAATAAGATCTGCTTTCAAATAACGTGGGTACTCTGCTAACCAAGCACCTGCATCACGGATAAAACCTTTGGCAAACAATTGCTGTTGATGGGCTTGCACATCTTTATAGGTCATCGCTAACGCAAAAGATAAACGTCCTTTTAATGCTTTGGCTAACTCAAGACGCATCTCTAAGGCGCTCACTAAGGCTTGCAATAACCCAGGGGCTAGCTTTGCCAATTGTGCTTCACCTTGGGTAAAGAAGGCGTCAAATTCCGCCGCATTGCGCGGTAAAGCTTGTTGCTGCTGCAAGTAAGGATCAATAAAAGCTTGTTGACACAAGGCTTGTAACACTTCTTCAGCCGCTTGAGCACTTGTCCCTAAAGGATGAAACAGCAAACACACTTTGGACCATAACGGCCAGGTTTTCAGCAAAGCTTTTTCGCGGGTTGCAAGATGCAAACGACACAAACGTAACACGCCTTGCTGATGGGCATATTGCGCTTTTTGCGCATGATCGAGTAATTGGACTTCTACTTTATCGCCCAAATCAATCAAAGCTGGGTAGGCTTTGACGCGAATGCCCGCCTGTTTTTGTTCCAAAGCCATAGGCAAATGTAACGCCTCAGGCCAAGTTGTAAAGGGCGCGGGACATAAGTGTTGAGAGGCCAAGGCTTGTGCGCCAGCCTGCGCATCTTGCGCAAACGTCTGCTGTAATTTTGCTAAATCACGGCCTTCTCCCAACACCTTGCCTTGCATATCCAGCACACGAATATTGATATAATGGTGCGCATCTAAACTCTGGGGTTGCCAGTGTTCAGGGGCGATTTTCACCCCAGTGATTTTATATAAAAATAATGCTAAGGCTTGTGTCAGGGGCACATTATCGGGCACGAGAGCATCCGTAGCCGCACGGACATAATCAGGTAAGGGCACAAAATTTTTGCGTACTTGCTTGGGTAAACTTTTCAGTAATGCCAGACACTTATCTGCCAACATGCCAGGTACTAACCATTCTAGGCGCGCACTTGGGAGCTGGCGTAACATGGAAGCTGGTGTACTCAAAGTTACCCCATCGGCAGCCTCTCCAGGCGTAAACTGATACGTTAATTGATAAGCCACCCCTTGCCATAAAAATTCATCTGGATACGCTTCCACCGTAATTTCTTCCGCTTGACGCTGCATTAAATAGGCTTGCGTGAGCAAAAGAATTTGCGCATCTTTTGCTTCGGCCTGCTTACGCCAACGTTCAAAACTACGCCCTTGATGAATATGTTCAGGAATACGGGCTTGATAGAACTCAAATAAAGTTTCATCATCCACCAAAATATCGCGGCGTCTGGCTTTTGCTTCTAACTCATGGACTTGATGAATCAGCGCCTGATTATGGGTAAAAAAGTGCGCCTTAGTTTGATAATGGCCTTCGACTAAGGCCGTACGAATAAAAATATCACGGGCATTCTCTGGATCTAAAGGACCATAGTGAATACGGCGTTTTTTCACCAAATCTAAGCCATATAAAGTGACTCTTTCATAAGCAACAACTTGAGCGCGTTTTTTTTCCCAATGTGGCTCAAAATACTGGCGTTTAATTAAGTGTTCTGCCAAAGGCTCGACCCATGCAGGATCTATTTTCGCTAAAGTGCGTGCATACACTTGAGACGTTTCTACAATTTCCCCTGCTAAAACCCACTTAGGGCGTTTTTTATATAAGACTGAACCGGGAAAAAGTACAAAACGCCGATTGCGTGCGCCTAAATAGGTTTTATCCTCGTGTAACTGGCCTAAATTCGATAAAAGACCACTAATTAATGCCGTGTGGATATTTTGATAACTTGCTTCTTGAGTATTTTCTTTTAAGCCTAATTCACGGCATAAAAGCTTTAATTGACGATGGGTATCCCGCCATTCACGCATGCGTAAAAATGACAAATAAGCTTTATCACAATACTTTTTTAATTGATTTTGTGATAAATCTTGTCGTTGTTGCTCATATTGCTCCCATAAAGTACACCAGCTTAAAAAGTCTGAATCTGGATGTTGCCATTCTCTATGGCTCGCGTCTGCGGCCGCCTGTTTTTCGATTGGACGTTCCCGCGGATCTTGAATATTTAATGCACTGGTAATAATCAAAATCTCATGCAAACAATGTTGACGATCCGCCTCTAATAACATGCGCGCTAAGCGCGGATCTAGTGGCAAGCGTGCTAGCTGACGCCCTACGGGGGTCAGTTGATGCTTTTGATCCACTGCCCCCAATTCATGTAATAAACGCAAACCATCTTTAACAAAGCGACTATCAGGCGCATCAATAAAAGGAAAATGATTAATTTCTCCCAAACGCAAATTAAGCATCTGTAAAATAACCGCTGCCAAATTTGTGCGCTGGATTTCTGGCTCAGTATAAGCAGGACGCTGCTGGAAATCTTCTTCACTATATAAGCGAATACACAAGCCTTCACTAATACGGCCACAACGGCCACTTCTTTGGTTAGCGCTGGCTTGAGAAATCGCTTCTATTGGTAAACGTTGGATTTTAGAACGATAACTATAGCGGCTGATACGTACTAAGCCTGGATCTATCACATAACGAATTCCGGGAACCGTTAATGAAGTTTCTGCCACGTTAGTCGATAAAATAATCCGCCGCTGACTGGTACTCGGTGCAAAAATACGGTTTTGTTCTTTTGCGGATAAACGTGCATATAAAGGTAAAATTTCTGTAAGTTTTAGCTGGGCTTTCCGTAAATAATGCGCGGTTTCACGAATTTCACGTTCACCCGGTAAGAAAACTAAAATATCACGCGGCCCTAAATGCCATTTCTTTTCCACCTCAACAGCTTGAATCTCTTCAACAGCTTGTAAAATACCTTCTTGTAAGTTGATATCTGCCGCTTCTGCTGCTCCTTCTTTAAATAAAGGCCGATAACGAATTTCTACGGGATAAGTCCGCCCTGAAACTTCAATAATAGGTGCCTGATTAAAATGTGCAGAAAATCTTTCTACATCAATAGTGGCAGAGGTGATAATTAATTTTAAATCAGGGCGTTTTGGTAAAATATTTTTTAAGTAGCCCAATAAGAAATCAATATTGAGGCTGCGCTCGTGCGCTTCATCAATAATTAACACTTGATATTGACGCAATAGGGGATCTTGTTGGATCCCAGCCAGCAAAATTCCATCCGTCATTACCTTAATTAGGGTATCCTCTTGCGTGCTGTCAGTGAAACGGACTTGATAGCCCACACGCTCCCCAAGATTGACACCGAGTTCTTCTGCCAAACGCCCAGCTACTGAGCGTGCGGCTAAACGCCTCGGTTGGGTATGCCCTATCAGGCCACGTTGTCCTAAGCCAAGGCTTAAACACATTTTTGGTAATTGTGTGGTTTTACCTGAGCCGGTTTCACCCGCCAAAATCAGCACTTGATGTTGCGCTAGCGTCGCGATAATTTCCGTGCTTTTTTGGCTAATCGGTAAATCTTCTGGAAAATGGATGTTGGGCCAGTTTTGGCTACGTTGCCAAACTTTTTGCTGGCTCAATAACCAGAGCTCTTGCCATTGTGCCTGTAGACGCTGTGTGGGTTGATTTTGACGTTGGCGCTGCTTCATGTGCTGGCTTAATTTTTTGAGTCGGCCAAGATCGGCTAACATGCACAGCTCGGCAGAGAACTTAGCGTTAAGATCAGGATAAGGCGGTAATTGAGGCGTGAGGGGAATCTCTTGTGACATAAGCATCCTGTCATGAAAGGCCAATTCAAGGAGCGCATCTTAACCGAGTGCCTGCAAGCTGTCACATGCTGGCATGGTTTCTATAACAAAACGCACCCTAGGTTAATAAGATCATAAAGGTATCGCTTATGACACCTCACATCGCCTCCAAGCTGGAATGCTGGATTAGAGGCATAGACAAAACCACGGAAGTTTTAGGAAAAAGTGTCGCTTGGTTGACGCTGTTGATGATGTTTATCAGTGTGATTGTGGTGGTATTAAGGTATTTGCTCAATATCGGCAATATTGCCTTACAAGAATCCGTGATGTATTTACACGCATTTTTATTTATGAGTGCCGTCGCTTTTACCCTCAAACATGATGGTCATGTCAGGGTAGATATTTTTTATCGTCGTATGTCCAAACGCGCACAAGCTTGGGTTGATTTATGCGGCGGTTTGCTCCTTTTATTACCTGTCACTTTATTTATTGGCATCAGTAGCTGGGATTATGTCATTAACAGTTGGATGTTGCAGGAGTCTTCTCCCGAAGCAGGTGGCTTACCCTTGGTATATCTCCTGAAAGGCATGATTTTTATGCTGGTCTTCACTCTCGCTTTACAAGGTATCGCCGAAATTTTGCGCAACTTGATGGCGATTTTAGGATGGGCATCCGCACCAGAACACCATGTTAATGAGGAGATGCTTTAGTGGCTGCTGTCGATATTTTACCTCTAGTCTTATTTGCTGCGGTTTGCTTAGTGTTAATGCTAGGTTATCCAGTAGCTTTTTCTTTAGCGGGTACCGCGCTTATTTTTGCCGGTGTAGGTAGTTTGGCAGGTGTATTCGATGCTTCCTATTTAGAGGCTATGCCAAACCGTTTATACGGTATTATGACCAACCAAACGCTGATTGCGATCCCTTTATTTGTCCTGATGGGCGTGTTGTTGGAAAAATCCAAGGTTGCCGAAAACTTGCTGGATGCAATGGCAGTCGTGTTTGGCCGCTTTAAAGGCGGGTTAGGGATCTCGGTCACTTTGGTCGGTATGCTACTTGCTGCATCAACAGGCATTGTTGGTGCCACTGTGGTCACCATGGGTTTATTATCCCTACCCACAATGCTCAAGCGGGGCTATGATCCTGCGTTAGCGACAGGCAGCATTTGCGCCACAGGGACTTTGGGGCAAATCATCCCGCCTTCTATTGCCTTGGTACTTTTAGGCGATGTCCTCTCCTCCGCGTATCAACAAGCCCAACTTTCTATGGGTATTTTTAGTCCTAAAACGGTTTCTGTCGGTGATTTATTTGTTGGTGCTTTAATTCCCGGTTTGGTGCTGGTAGTACTTTATATTGTGTATATCAGCGTACTTGCCCACCTGAAACCGCATTTAGCACCTGTGGCCTCACGTGAGCAATTACTGGCCGAGCGTACCCAACAAGAAGCCGTGTGGTTAACCTTAGTCAAGGGTTTGATTCCCCCTCTAGTCCTCATTATTGCCGTACTAGGCTCGATTTTATTTGGCTTGGCCACCCCGACAGAAGCTTCAGGTGTTGGTGCTTTCGGCGCTTTTGTGCTGGCGTTGTTGCAAAAACAACTTAAACGTCAAGTGCTTATTGATGTCGTGCGTTCAACCACACATGTGACCGCCATGATTTTTATGATTTTAATTGGGGCGGCGTTATTTTCTTTGGTGTTTCGTGGTTTTGGTGGGGAAGAGTTAGTCGAGCACTGGTTTGCTAACATGCCAGGAGGTGTTATTGGTGCCACAATTGTAGTTATGTTAGTGATTTTCTTACTCGGTTTTATCCTAGATTTTATTGAAATCACTTTTGTGGTTGTCCCTATTGTGGCACCTGTTTTGCTGAAAATGGGTTTAGATCCAGTGTGGTTAGGTATTATGATTGCACTTAATTTACAAACTTCTTTTCTGACACCACCGTTTGGATTTGCGCTCTTTTATTTACGGGGTGTGGCACCGGCTTCTATTCCAACCTCAGCGATTTATCGGGGTGTGGCGCCTTTCATCCTACTGCAGTTGATTCTTTTGCTGTTATTAGCTTTTTGGCCTGAATTAGCTACTTGGTTACCACAGCAACTCAATCACTAATGCAAAAGTGCGGCGACTAGCTCAGCAAAGCTGGTTCGCTGCATAAATCAACACCGCATAGCGTGTACCTTTACCCACAGCAGTGAGCAAAGTAAATAAAAGAAAGGGGACACGCATTAAGCCGGCAATGAAAGTAATAGGATCTCCAATCAAGGGTAACCAAGTAAAAAGCAAGCTCCAATAGCCGTAGCGCTGGAAATGCTTTTGGGCTTTTTGTAGCCCGGCCTCTTTTACGGGAAACCAAGACTTATGCTGATAAACTAATAAATAGCGTCCTAACCACCAATTTACGCAAGCTCCTAGGGTATTTCCCAAAGTCGCTGCCAGTCCCAGCATCCACAAATTGGCCGTGATATGGAGACTTAAACTAGGTGGCTGACAGCTATAACTGAGCACTAAAGCTTCGGAACCCAGCGGCAATAAGGTCGCCGATAGAAAGGCAACTAAGGCCACCATCATCAAGGTCAGCACAAGCAAAATATCCTAAAGTTATTGACGTCCCCCTCACCTTCAAAGGCGGAGATTTCTGGTGATTGCGATAGGGGAAACAACCGTTAGTGTAACGAGCCGACTCAGCCGCATTTTGGTCAAATCCCTATGCCCAGTTCTTAGAGAATGGGGAATCTGTTGCCTTGAGCTAGAGGAAGCCGTTAAAAGTATGAGATTCAGATGCGCAAGAACATAGCTTAATGGATACGCGAGTGATAGCATAAAGCACTAATCAAACAGATGCATCAAGTTCCCCAAAGCTATCCTTTGGGGTGTAGCCGCCGATACTAGAATGCGTTTTGCTTATGGATGTCGATAAACTAAATATGCAAGAGGCTCCCTTGGAACCTTTAGGGGGACAAGAGGCACCTCCGGAAGATGAGCGCCTACTCAAGATGCAACGCGAACGCGAACGCATCGAGTGGGAAGAACAAGAACGCCAGAAAAAAATGGAAGAAAGGCGCAAAGCTGAGCAGGCACGCCAAGAAGCAGAGCGCCGTAAACTTTACGTTGAGTTGGAGAACCTCGACTACGAGCTACTTGCCCTGACTGAGTATCCCTCTGATTATGAAGTGGAGTCTGCAAGACGTGCTCGTTTAACTTGGTTTGTATCCTTGGGTATCGCTGCTTTCTTGTTCTTCACAAGCTTGCTTAATATTGTAGGTCCTTGGGTCGGTGGGATTGCAGGCGGCTTGGCCTTTGTGCTCTGGTTAACTCATGGTACTGGGATGCTGCAAATCTTACCAAGTTTAACGCGTTACCCTGAGCTATTAACCAAACGCAAAAAACTCAAACGCGAACTGATCGAGTATGTACGCGATTTAGAAGGACGCCAAGGTTATATTTGCCGCATTTATCCTTTAGTAAAATTCAACCAACGTCTTAGCGCACGCAAGTTTAAACGTATTGCCCTCATGTCCAAAGAGCATACCCTGTTGGCAAACATGCGCACTTTGCAAGACACAGCTTGCTATCATGAGTTTTTAGTTGAGGCTTTGAAAGGCTATCGCGAGTTGCTACAACGTGAGAAGGAAGACGACTTTATCGATTCAATGGAATTAGAAGAAGACGAACTACTCGAAGATGAAGTCACAGAAGCTGCACGCAAGAAAATTCAGGCCAAACAACAGGAAAAAGCCGCTGAAGAAGAAGCCTTGATGCAGCCTGATCCTACACTTTTTGTCAATCAGCCTTCTGTGCACAGCGTGTTAACAGATGAGAATGATGAACCTTCTCACAAGTCGCACACATCTTCTCCTGATGATCTCACACAACCACCACCCCCACATCACTAGATCACCACTTATCCCTTGCCCTAACTAGGGCAAGGGTGAGCACAGTTACCCTCTTTGCGCACGCCAGTGTTGTGCTTCCTGATAACGTGCTTTGAGATAATCCATTAAGTCATCAACTGCTTGTTTCCCCTGTACTTCATCCCCTTGTTCCAAGGCAGTGACCATTTGATGATGACATTGAATCACGTGCTGGCGTTCACGGAATTGATACACGACCATATTCGCGACAGGCTGCATGGCTTCTACCAAAGCATACATTAAAAATTCCAACATCCGGTTACCACTAGCGTTGACTAAGGCACGATGAAAAGCCACATCCGCAGCACAAAATGCCTCATCACTCATTTCATCCTCTTGTAACTGCAAGTGCTGGCGCATCTGTTGCAAGTGTGTTTTTTCTAGCAGGCCTTGTTGCTGTTGTTGACAGGCATAAATCATACACAAACGGGTGAGCTGATGGCGCGTTTCGGCAATTTCCGCCAAGGAAAACTCATTCATACTTGCCAGCAGCATGGTAGTACTTACTAAAGATTCGCTTGATTCCTCTAAAGTAGGGCGACTAATAAAAGTTCCGCCTGTTGGACCGCGACGCGAGCGAATTAAGTTTTGAGCTGCAAGACGCTTTAAGGCTTCGCGTATTGTAGGACGCGACACTTGGTACTGCGCAGCTAATTCATCTTCTGTGGGTAAACGATCGCCAGCACGTAATTCACCTTCCAAAATGGCTTGACGTAAATGTTCGGCAATTTGCTTAGGCAAGCTATCGGTGACCAGTGGACGAAATTCTAACTTCACAAGGATGTCTCCAAGGGATGATGGGCAAAAATTGAGTATACCACAGACAAAGCAACTTAATTTGTTTGACAAATTAACAATGGGATTCTACAGTGTGTACAAGTCTTTTGGAACCTTCACATACAGAGGTATAAGATGCCATTTGATGCTCTCGTTCTGCGCCAACATGAAGGCAAAACCCAAGCACAAGTAGAAAGCTTGGAATTGGATGCGCTCCCTGCCGGTGATGTGCTGATTAAAGTCGATTACTCTTCCCTTAATTATAAAGATGGTTTAGCCATTACAGGTAAAGGGAAAATTGTACGTGATTTTCCTATGGTGCCTGGGGTTGATCTCGCCGGAGAAGTGGTTGAATCTGAAGCAGATGCTTATCCTGTCGGTAGCCAAGTGATTCTTACCGGTTGGAGTGTCGGCGAACGTTACTGGGGCGGTTATGCCCAATATATGCGTGTACAATCCAAATGGTTAGTGCCTTTACCTGACGGTTTAAGTACCCGTGAAGCCATGATCTTGGGCACAGCAGGTTTAACTGCACAACTTTGCGTACAACGTTTACAAAATGCAGGGATTACACCAGATCAAGGTCCTGTCATTGTCACAGGTGCTAGCGGTGGCGTAGGTAGTCTAGCGGTCAGCTTGTTAGCACAACAAGGCTTCAAGGTCCATGCTTTGTCCACTAAAGCACAGGCGAGCGCACAGCTTAAGGCGCTAGGGGCTGAGGAAGTGATTTTGTGGGCAGACTTTATGCAAGAAGCGCCCAAAATGCTAGAAAAATCTATCTGGGCTGCCGGTGTGGATACAGTTGGCGGAGACACACTTGCCAAAGTACTTGCACAAACCCAATACAATGCCTGTATTGCTGCGGTTGGTTTAGCACAAAGTCCAGCACTCAATACAAGCGTCATGCCCTTTATTTTGCGCGGTGCCAGTTTATTAGGCGTCGATAGTGTCATGCAACCTTATGCGCAACGTTTAGCTGCATGGGAAGCTTTGGCAAAAAATATGGCCCGCGAGCATTTACAAAGCGTCGCAGCAGAAATTTGCTTGGCCGAACTGCCTGAGTATGCTGAGGCGATTACAGAAGGCAAAATTCGCGGACGTGTTCTTGTCAAATTATGATCAAGAATGCAAAAAGGGCACTGAAAAGTGCCCTTTTTTATTGCTGATTCTAACAGTTATCTTGGGGTTTCTTCGTCGAGTTTGCGTGCTTGTGGATTAATAAAGAGTTTGCTTGCTTCCGTACACTCCAAGAAATCCAATACCATCAACTGGGTGCCTTCGTCGGTCTCAATCCCAAGTCCTTGAATGGATTTTTTGGCAGTTTCCAAGTCTTGCATATCCGCAAAGCGCACATAATTTTGCCCATCTGAGGCACTCACATAGCATTTATAAGCCGTATATTCCCCTTCTGCCAAGGGAGTAAAATCAACTGCCGCTGCATAGTTCGTCATACAGGTTAAAGCAAAGAATACCAAAGCACGCATGATGATCTCTCCCATTTACCATTTTTCTGTTGGGCCGCGTTGTAAATCTGATTGCATCCATAAAGCCCCATCCACAGCTTGCGAACCTTGCGGCGTAGCCGTTACACGGAAGCATTCATCAATCCCACCAGCACAAGCACTAATATTTAACGTATAGTGCTCATCATTCGATTTTTTGCTGTTAGTGCCATACAACTTAAGCACGGTATCTGCATAAGTACGATGCACATTAAAATATTCTTCCTGACGAGTCGCTGCTTGTAACAACAAAGCTTGTCCATCTGCACGCCGTGATTTACGCACAGACTCTTGGTAATTTGGATAAGCAAAAGCAGCAAGAATACCCACAATAGCAACCACTATCATTAATTCGATCAGGGTCATCCCAAGGTGGCGCTTATACATAATCACAAAGGTCCTTCAGTAGAAAAAGCCCCTTGCTTCAAGGGGCTATAAAAATCAATTAATCGGTTTGTTCAAACCAATAGGTCGGCACAACACGATTACGTGCTTTCGGGTTGGTCAGTCCGCCTTTTTCATTAGCACGGTCTTCCTCAACCATATCAGAAGCCACAGCCTTACCCGTACCTTGTAAATACACATCCCCTTCGCGGACTACCAGTGCTGGTGTACCAACAATGTAAGAACCCGCTTCTGTGCTGCGTGCACTGTCATCTACAGTATCTGTCCCTCTATCTTTAGCGGCCTGTGCGGTGAAAAGATCCAGTGCGTACAAGTGGCTTTTACCAATGGCTGGTTTACAAATCCCATCACCTAATAAATCCGGCTCATAAGCAGAAAAGAACAAGGTGTTATAAAGCACTACAGATTCTCCTAGCACCTTCATATGATGACCGCCATTCAGGTTAGGCTGGCTCACATGCAGATACCAACCATCAAAATCATCTGCTTTGTAATCAACCAGTTGATTGGTGCCGTTGACCAAATCTTCCAACTCTAACGGACGTGGGCCACCATCACGATCATTTAGTACAAAAAAGTGATTGTCTGTCCCTTGTTTTTTCGGGTGTGCACGATCACCACTTCCCAGTACGACTAAATCGGCTGGTTTGCCTTTCACAAATACAGACACCAGATTAGGACGATTAAAAAAGCGTCTATCTTCCGTGGTACTGGCATTATCATGACGTCCTAAACGGGCAAAATGATCAACCGTCCATGCACTTTTTAAATCACCAACCAGGTTGGCACGCCATACGTTACCGCCTGTATCGGCAAAATAAATCCGATCAGCACGACGATCATAATCTGTATCATAAACACTGACATTAGCCGCCACGCTGTCTTTTAACCCCTTAACGCTCAAGGTACCACCAGCACCTTCCGCAAGGGCAGACCACACAAGCTCACCTGTGTAAGCATCAATAATATAGATACCCCGACCCATGGTATCGTCTGTACCCAATTGCGCCATAATGCCCGTGTCTACTTTGTCCTTGTTGGTATCATACCCTGCACCAATCACAAACACAGGATTATCATAAGCAGGAATGCGCGCCGGCGCGGGGGTGGTCCAAGTTTGTCCAAGCTCGGCAAAACCTGGCGTCATATGGTTGATATGCCAAAGTAGCTGAGGCTGATTAGGGTTAGTAATATCTAAAGCATATAAGTGGCGACCGCCACGACGTAAGCCAAAGGCAATCACGACTTTATCGCCTGAGCCTGAAGTAATAACACCATCATCATTGGCATCATAACGCACATAGCCAATGCCACCATCAATACCATAAGGGTGACGACGGCCATCCCCTGAACCAGAAGGCGGGATCGCCCCAATATTTTCTAAATATTGACGTGTATACAAAAAGCCATCTTTTTTCAAATTCCCTTCATCAACACCACAATCATTACCAGGTTTGCAGCTGTAATATAATTGTGAGCGTACATCGGTAAAAGCACTGGGAATATCATTGACATAAGGCGTTAAGCAATTACTGCTATGACCTAAGCCACTAATTTTCACCCCATTTTGCACACGCAAATAAAAACCATCTTTGTAGCCTGAATCTTTTTTACTGCCTTTCGGGGTTTCTGAATGGGCAATATAACCACGTTCTGCCAATAAATCTGCAGCATCCTTTTGATTCATACAGCTTTTATCATCAGATATTGTACTAAAGGGTAGCCAAGGACCTAATAAGTTATAAGGTGATGTGCCATAAATCACATCTGTGGGTTCTGCATCACTCGATTCAGCAATATCTAGCGGCGTATTTTCTTGTAAGATACGATGCAAATAACCTAACTCTTTTGGCGTAAAGGCACTGATTTCTTGCCCTGTATCTCCATTAAGAATATGCAAAAAGCCGGCATTGGTCCCAAAAATCACTTTAAGATCTGCGGTTTTTTCTGTATTGCCACCATAATTAATGGCCACCGGATTAGAATGTAAAATATCTCCAACAATCCAAGGACGTGCTCTAGTTGTTGGGTCTTCATCTTCATCAGCAACATCCTCACCAGAAGCCCAACGGATTAGGTCTTCTAATTCTTTGGCGCTTGTATCTTCCGGTAAGCTAAAAAATTGCGCGTCTAAACGCGGATTTTCTGTATCAAAGGTTTCTAATGCGCCTTGATTCCCTGTATTGGTCACGAGATGGCGTGCACTAATCCCCGCATTTTCAACTTTTTTCACTAACAGCGCACCAGCGCCGCCCATTTCTACATTGTCGCCTTCATCACTGGCATTACTCCAGAAAGGTACAGCACTTTCTTTAATCTCACCTGTATCCGTATTAATAGCAGCATTATCATACTGATCAACGAGCAAACCTGTGGCTTCATCAAATTTCAATAATTTAATATTACCGCTCCAGCGGGGTTCATTACGAGGTAAAAAGCGGGGTACATAAATTTTATTTAAGCTCTGTGTTTGATCAGAAAAGGCGGTAGAAACCGCAGGTGCTGAAAAGGTGGTGCCTCGAGAAAGAATATCAGCGACAATAAATTCAAAGGCAGATTCTAATTCCTCTGCATTATCTGCGGTAAAATAACCACTACCATTATTAATTTTATCGCTATTCAGTGGCGCGGCCGTCGCACTTAACAGCGTTTGATTTGTGGTAAAGCCAATCGTATAAACCAGCACCTGTTGAACCCCATCGCTAGGGTCATTATTAATATCCTGAGTGCGCATATACTCGCTTAGCTCAGCCATACAGTTGCTGCCGCCTAAGCTATTTGATTTATTGCAATCTTTACCAATTAAAGCCTCTACTTTAGCGTCTGCATCCGTATCCGAGGTGGGTGCACCATCAGTCATTAAAACTACATAAAGATTTTCACAGGGGCGGAACGGGGTTTTATATTTTCCACCTGACTCTACGCTTTTGTCTCTTTTAGGGTTTCCATTATAAATTTTATTATCTGGTGGCGCATACTCAGGGCTAGATCCTGAGAAATAGCGATACATTTCATACATACTTTCGCAAAGCGGCGTATTTCCATTGGCTTTTAACTTATTGACCATATCAATCAAGTCTTGGCGTTCTTGCGGGCCTTGCTCTTTATTATTAGAACCTGGTAACCCATAAATAATACGCCCACCATCATAAGCACTACCATAATTACGGTTAAAAATCGCAAGGCCAAAATCTAACTCAGGGTTATTTGCTATCAGTGCTGTCACTACCTCTTTAGCAACGTCAATACGTTTAGTACTCCAGTCACCTGGAATACCTGACCCCATACTCCCTGAAGTATCAAAAACGACCATCACCTGCGGGCGACCGCCCAAGTCTTCAATATCATATGCAGAACGATAAACTTCTGTATCATCTGCAAATAAGGTATGGGCACTGCCAAATAAAAACACACCCAAAAATAGAACGACTGATTTCATTAATTTATCTCCCTTAATACGGATGATTAGGAGTCAGAATTAGAATAATGCAAAGAATCCATGGTACCAGCATTAATAGTCACTTCTGCTGCACCCTGTACTAAGTGAGAGCCTGCTTGTAATTGTTTACTACCTTGTTGCAAATTAATATCTATATCAAAGTGTTTACAAGCAGCGCGGTAAGCATCCACACCTAAAATCCGTTTTAAAGTATCATTTTCACACTTTTCTTCGCTTTTTAAAAAAGTGACGGTAACATTGTGATTGTCGATCACTTCATTACGTATTTGCCCTTCACGTTCCAGCTTTCTAAAAGGGTAATCAAGCTCACTGCGTTCCCAGTTTAATAGGGAATTAATAATTGCATCTGCATTTTGAAAGGTATCTGTTGTCACTTCTGCATTACGAGAGACTTTAAGTTCTAACATAGAACTCGAAGTGGCAGAAATCCCCAAGATAGCCAATCCAGAAAGTAAAATTAGCCCAATAACCAGCACCATACCTTGTTGTTGTTTCATGGCACTTCTCCTCATATTTATTAATTCGTATCCAGCATGAGACCTTGGCGATAATTACGCAGACGTAGGTTACGCAAGGTCACAGTTTTGCTCATCACAAGGCGGTAGCGGTTATCATTAAAAGCATTCACACTCACATCACCTAGCTGATAAGTACGAGTATCTGTATAGCCACCAAGTATTTCACTACGCACTAAAACATAAATCCGTGCTGCGATCACACGTTGCCAGTTAGGGACTTGGCTGGCATTAATATATTGGTCCACAGCACCATCAGCACGTATGCTTGGATCCCCTGCATCACCATCATAGCCCCATAAAATACGTAGACCTTCAATCCCTTCTAATAAGGGTTGCACACTCAGGCCACTGGCATCCAAACGTAAACGCGCTAGTTCAACCTGATCGCCTTGCGTACGGATATAAAAAGTATTCGCCACATAGTTCCAAATATCCTGGTTGTTATCTGCGTTGCTAGGTTCGCTTGGCGGACTCCCGCCACCTGAGCTAAAAATAAGCATTTCATTATTAAAGGATTTGACATACACACCTGCTGCCAAAGGTGGCGTTACTTGGGCACCAGCATAACGAATACTGATAATATCTCTTGGTGGCAAACCATTAGCAGAGCTTGCCGCTTGTGGTAGACAGCTTGGAATATTGGCTGTTGTTCCTTCAACACTCACTACAGCAAGGGGCTGCACTAGGTCATCTTCTGGTTTTGCACTTACCCCTGTAATATTCAGACCCAAAGGCCCTAAACAATCGCCGCTGACCGAAAAGTTATCCACTAAATAGGGATCTATCGCACGCCCCCAATAATCGGCTTGTCTTAGCTCATCAGCTAAATAAGAGAGTACAAAACGTCCTGTTTCTTGTAGGCGTGCTTGTAGCTCATTTGCACGATAAGCCCGTGAGGAGGTCACATAAGCTTCGCTCACCGCCAAAGAAAGCAATAAACCTAAAACTAAGGCGATCATAACCTCAACAAGACCAAACCCTTTTTGTGCGGATATTTTCAGCATCATGTTTACTGGCCTTTAATCAATCCGATGGATACGTGAGTTCAGCACCACTAAACGTCTTAAATCGTCATTGGTACCATAACGCCCTAAACCCGCACCACAATCATCTAGGTCATTTTGCGGTACTGGCGTACGGCCTCGCCATGCCACCACGACTTGTACTTGCTCGTCATTAGTACGAATGCAAGCACTAGGTGCTAGCAGGCCCCCGACATCCTTCCCATCAATCTGAGCAGCTATACCATCAAGCTCACTTTCCCACTGCCAAAGATCATAAGCCGCCATTTGATTTTCAGAACAGGTCGTATTCACGCCCTCACACAAGGTCGGCTTGGAAAGACTCGCTTGGCCTAAATTTTCCTCTTCATAGCGTGTTAACACATTCGGATTCAAACGCATACGCTCTAACATATCCTCAGCTAAAGCGACTGCTAAATTACGCTGCAAAGCATCAAAATTGGTATGGCTACTATTAACCTGCAGCCCCGCCATAGACATTACGCCCACAGAAATTACCACAAGCGCAATCAGCACTTCTAAAAAACCAAACCCTGTTTGTGAGGATAAAGACTTGGACATACAAGGTTTCTCCATTAAGGGCAGCTGGCAGTCAAAGAAGCATCCTGATAAGCCCGCCCAAGTGCGTTGACTTGGATCACTTTTGCATCAGGTGTTCCGCGATCATCACAAAGGTTAAATTGTGTCCCCGTGCCTTGCAGATAACCATTTGCCTGAAATGTTAAACTGGCAGCACCTGCATTCAGGCTAGACTGTTCGTTTAATGCGGGTAGGCTTTGGATGATATCTCCGTCTAGGGTGCGTATAATCCAGCCTTGTGACCAGTCACCATTATCTGAACAGGTACTTGCATCGCTAGAAGCACACACTTGGATAGGGACTGCACGTTTAATCGCTTCCGTACGCGCCAGTGCTAAAGAATGTACTAAATCAGAGGTATAGGCTGACATACGATTGTTGAGAATAAAGCTACGCAAGCTAGGCACGGCCATTGTTGAGAGCAAACCAAAAATTGTCAGGGTGATCATCAACTCTATAAAGGTAAAGCCAGTTTGCCGTAAGTTTGGGCGCATCCTAACCTGAGGTGGGCACACACGCATCTCCTGAAATCAAGTTAGTCAATATCTGGTAGGTATTTCTTCCCTAGATTAAGCATTAAGATAATGGATTTTACTCTGAGATACTAATGACAAATACTGACACAGGTACACATAAAGGTATATTTAATTGAACAAAACCTTTATATAAACACGTAAAAATACATCTTGGTAAAGACGCGCGCTTATCACACACTCGGAAGACATTTTGTCTCTGTTTCATCTTCAGTACACTTTGAGGCCGAACTCAATGCCAACTTTACCCATGCTGGACCCCAAGCTATTAGAGCGTATTGTGCAAAATTCAGAGGATGGTATTGTCATCGCAGAGCAGGAAGGGGATGACAATGTGCTGATTTATGTGAATAAAGGTTTTGAAAAACTCACCGGCTATAGCGCAGATGAAATCTTGTATCAAGATTGCCGTTTTTTGCAGGGTGATGATAGAGATCAACAAGCACTCGATAGAATTCGCGCTGCCATTCAAGCAGGTCAAGCGTGTCGTGAGATTGTACGTAACTACCGCAAAGACGGTTCCATGTTCTGGAATGAGCTCTCTATTACCCCCGTGTATAACGAAGAAGATCAGCTCACTTATTACATAGGCGTGCAAAAAGATGTTACTGAACTGATGCACTTACGCCATACACTCGCTCAAGCTTCTTAAAGCGCAGGCAAGGGGATTTGAGAGATAACCTCGCCCCTGATTGGGGTGAGGACGGGCTAGGACCTTGATCAGGTGCGGCAAGATGTCACAGTCTAGACACCGCCTCTATTTGCTATCATGCTTTTTGCACTAATTTATGTAGACTCCGCATGACTCAAAGCAAATCTTCACATTGGCGTTTGAATCTCTTAATGCTACTCACCTTGATGACTTTAGTCGTTGCAGGTTGGTATTTAATCGAACATACACAAGAGATCAGCATAGAACCACAAGTGCGCTGGTTTCCTCCTGAAACTGACTGTGCTTTAGAAACACAAGGGAGTTGTGAAAGCCAGATCCATTCTGCCAAAGTACGCCTAACCGTGCCACCCAATAGCTTAAAAGTGCTCACGCCCATTCCTATTGAAGTACATACAGAATTAGCCAAAGTACAAGAGGTCATCTTGGATTTCCAAGGCCGTGATATGTATATGGGAATTAATAGATACCCCTTATCCCGGAAGAGTGATCATTTGTATACAGGTGAGGGTATTTTAAGTATTTGCACTGATGAAGATATGGTTTGGCGCGCACGTATTTTATTTAAAACTCCGCAGGGCTGGTTAGGTACCTGGTTTGACTTCCAAGTGCCTCATCCTTAAATATATAAGAGGATATTTTTTATGTTAAGCTCCTCCCGCTTGCGTTTACTCTTATTGATTACTAGTTTGGCCCTTGCCGGCATTTTTCTTGGACGTATTATTTATATTAATATGGCTTCCCAAGAAGCTTATACTTTACCTAGTGGCGGGGATTTTCAATTAAAAAGTGCGCAGGGTCCAGTTAGCCTAAGCCAATATCCACAAAAAGCCATTGTAGTTTATTTCGGTTATACTTATTGCCCTGATATTTGTCCCACAAGTTTAATGACATTTAGCCAAGCGATGCAAAATCTCACCCCAGAGGAAGCAGCGCGTGTGCAAGGTATTTTTATCAGTGTAGACCCAGAACGTGATCATCCAGAACGCCTAGCCTCTTATGTAGATTTTTTTGATACACGCTTAATTGGTGCCACTGGTAGTCAAGCCCAAATCGATCAATTAACCCGTGCTTATGGAGCCTTTTATCGGAAAGTTGAGCTGCCAGATTCTGCTATGGGTTACGCGATTGATCATTCTTCTAATTTATATATTGTAAATTCTCAAGGGGATATGCTGGGCGTTATTCCCCATTCTCATCAAGCACAACCCTTAGTCGATACGCTACGCAAAGTGCTTGCACAACCTCACCTGTTATAAGGAAGATTCTTGACCATGTCATTTAAAATGAAAAGCTTAATTGCAGGCATTTTTTTAGGTTTAGCGACTCAAGTTTCTGCAGCAAGTTTAGAAGTTAAAGATGCTTATGCGCGTGCAATGCCAGCAGGCCAACCTAACTCAGCAGCATTTATGCAATTAAATAACCCAACAGATGAGGCACGCGCTTTAGTGAGCGCCCAATCTTCTGTTGCTGGTGTCGTCGAGTTACACACGCATGTACATGAGGCGGGCGTGATGCAAATGCGTAAAATTGATCAAATCCAAGTACCCGCAGGCGCAAGCACACAGCTAGCACCTGGCGGCCTGCATATTATGTTGATCAATTTACAGCAAGAATTAAGCGAAGGAAGTCAAATCGATTTGCAGTTAACCTTGGATAATGGCGAAGTGCTAGATTTGCAAGTCCCAGTGAAAAAGATAATGCCGATGCATCAGTAAATTCCTAAAACCTTAGGTTGGGTTGCCGTTAGCAACCTAACCTACGCTATTAAATCCCGAGAAGCTGCTTAAAACTTTCTAAGCTGTTTTCATCTGTTATCTTATAATCAGATAAAATACCATCCAAGTTGATTTGCAAACAGTGCGTTTGTGCTGCATCAATCTGAATCTTAACACCAGAACTCAAATTGATAATCACTTGCCCTGAATTTAAGCTCACCTCGGTAATGCTATTTTGTACTAAGCTTAAATCGACTAAATTATCTTGTCCTAGAAGATCACTAATTACAAGGTCAGCACTTTGTTGGGCACTAATTTTATATCTATCATTTGCTAAGCCTCCAGATGCTAAAGTCGGATGGCTAGCATCCAAATAGATATAATCTGCATCTGCAGTGCCCATATATAAGCTTTTCTGGCTTGTATGTTCTATGTAAATGCCCGTATCAATAGGCAAGTTTGTCTCTTCATCTGTACCATTATTGCCTAACAGATCATCGAGCAAGCTAGCTTGCGCACTTGTTGCTAATACCAAAGTGAGTGCCACTAATATTTGCTTTCTTCGCATTGCGTGCCTTCCTATAAGCCTAGCGCTGTCTTTAGTTGAGTAATTTGTTCAGGCAAGTTGAATGTTTCTGCAAATACAAGCGCTTTAAAATTAGCTACTCCTTTAATCTGAATGCTATTACCTGTATTTAACTCTATAGTTAATAGGTTATTTTCTAATTTTACATTTTCAATAGATGACTTAATCATCCCAAGCTGCAAAGTATTCTGCCCAAAAAGATCTACTATGTCGATTGAAGAAGCAGGCAAACTTCGAACAATATATTTATCATCTCCGAGCACGCCATTAATATAAGTTTCACCAAAAACATATTCACCGATATTAATCGTGTCAGCCTGATCTGTTCCTATAATAGAGGTCTGATAAGCGAGATCAGCATAAGTATCGCACTGAGGTGCATCTGTTACCGTATCTGTTGTGGTATCCGTAATAATATCTGTCGTGGTATCTGTTGTCGTGTCTGTGGTATCGTCAGTAATCACACCACCAGT
The DNA here is from genome assembly GCF_900108915.1 of Allopseudospirillum japonicum. Taxonomy (GTDB): domain Bacteria; phylum Pseudomonadota; class Gammaproteobacteria; order Pseudomonadales; family Halomonadaceae; genus Pseudospirillum; species Pseudospirillum japonicum. Next base: position 199,828 of record NZ_FNYH01000002.1, on the reverse strand, counting down.
ATTACCATCATCCGTGGTTGCATCTGTTGTGGTATCTGTCGTGATATCAGTCACACTTGATCCATCAGCAGTATTGGAATCATTAAAACCTGATAAAGTATCCGCAAATACGCGCACACCTAAGTTGTTAATATTAAATTCCCATTCCAAGTTATAACCATTATAAATCACTAAATATTTGGTGATTTCTTGCGATGCAGAACCAGTGAAACCCAAATTAAAACCAACACCAAAATATTGATGCTTGGTAGTCACATTACATTCTGCATAACCACTAACCCAACTCGCTTTTACACCTGTTCCTGATTGTAATTGAGCAATCCGAGGGTGATTTGCATCATATAAAGTGGCCCATGCATCCACATTATAACTATGAATATCAGGGTTTCCACTAACAACTAACGTGCTATATCCAACAGGCTTAGTTAGCTTGACTAGGGTATAAGCATTCATACCGATCAAACCACTATTTAGATCACTAATACGATCCTTGCCTGCCCAATATGGGCTGGTATCTAAAGTATTTGATAAAAAAGCATTGGAATCACATCCAAATCCAGAAGATGAGTTCCCTGTGTTTGTATTGCTGCCACCGTCGAGAATATTATTGCTTGTTCCTCCTGAATTAGATTCTCCAGTAAGGTCTGTCAAAATGCTAGCAGAGGCATAACTACAAGATAAGGATAAAATCAGCGTCGTCAGCAGTTGGTTTTTCATATAAATTCCTGAATGGTGTTAACAATACTAAAAGTAAACCAAGTACGCTGAGCATAAATACAAAAAGCGGCGTCCGCAAGGACGCCGCTCTAATTAGTTGTAGCCTTTAGCTACTAGAGGTAACGCTAGGTAGATTACTGCTTAGCAGCAGGAATCAAGGTCACTTCTTGCTTAGCTACGTTCGCTTTTACCGTATAGGCGATCACAGGAATACCAGTGTAACCTGTAACAGCTGCAGAACCAGCGGCTGCACGCATATCAACATTGTACCAACCAGAGTCGTACAGGAACTTAGGATTGTTAGCAATCCACTGGCTGTCTTTGTTTGCTAGGTAAGTAGCCAACTCTTCTGGGTTTTGATCCATGCTGTAACGAGTGCCGTCAACAACGAAGTTCGGGTTAACGATCTCGGTTTCACACAAGGTAGATAGGTAAGGTGTGTAAGGAGAGATCAAAGCAGTCAAGTCTACAGTTTCTTCTGTGTTGTTGTAAGAAGAGAAGCTGTAAGCCGCTACCACAGAACAGGTGCCGTCGCCAGTCGTACGAGTGCTGCTACGGAAAGGTGCAACATTACCGATGTAGTCAGTGTATGCTGGGTCATGACGATACTTTGTAGGGAAGTTCACTAACAAGGTAGTGTTAGCTTCGTCAGTCCCTTCTTTGTAGCTCTCATAAGCACCAAACAGACGGTCTGCAGACAGAGCAGCTTCTACTAAGTAGAGGTTGTCTGCGCCAGCTGCACCAGCATATTTACCTACTGGAATGTTTTGACCTACGCCCGTGCTACCAAAACGGAAAGTATCAAACTCGTCGTTAGATACTACTTGGCCAGCGGCAGAAGCGTCTAATGCTGTGAATGGATACAGCATTTTCTGACCTGAAGGGAAGTTAACTGCAACTTCACCAGAGATCTGTACAGTCGCAGGGTTGTTAGCAACAACTAATGGCTGGTTTGCTGCAATCGCACGCAGATCAGCGATGTCCGTGTCGAAAACTTTAGCGAGTTCTGCTTTAGTCATGCCACGCTTAACTTGTACGCTAGAACCGTCAGTTAAGGTTACAGTACCTTCTGCAGAGTACATGCCATAAACTTCGATGTGGCCTTGGTTTGAGTTATCGTTAGCTACTGCAGCTAAAGAAACTTCCGCGCCCAACTCATTCGCCCAACCTGGGTTAGTACCTACGTTAATTTGACGTAAGGCTTTTACAGAATCGTCAGTTGAATAGAATTTGCCATCTTTCAACTCACCACGGAAAACGTCACCAGGTGAAAGGTAGATTACAAAGTCAAGGACTTCTTTTGAGTTCAACTTAGAACGGAAAGTGATGTGAGCCTTTACTGCACGGTTCAGATCAGGGTTAACCACAGTGATATCCGTAGTTACGCCTGCTTCTGCGGCATAGTATGGGCCTAACAACAACTGACCAGCGTTATCAGCGGCAACTTCTACCGCTTGCGCTGTGCCAAAGCCCAGACCTAAAGCCAGAGCTACAGAAGCAGTTAGTGCTTTCTTTTTAAAGTTTGTCATGTTCCTTTAACCCTTTTCGCTATTGGTTTACAGCTGGTACACAAGCTTAACAAAGTTAAGCAAAGAGTGTGATGCCATGCCTATTAATCAAAACGTGATTCTACCGAGAAATAGGTTAAGAATCACGCACTGATTGCTTGCCTTGCCTGAAAAGATCCACAAGGCAAGCTGCGACATGGACGTGTTTACTTACGTCTCCATTCTTCTACAGACCAAATTCATATTGAAGAATGCCTAGATGTCGCCTTTCTAGGGCTTAAACTCTTTTACTTAGTTATTTCTGAGATTAAAAGAGCTTAAGTGAATATTCTTGCGCTTGTAAGCTGCGCTAGCTAGCCAAAACTCGGTATACATATGCCGACTTAAGGTACAACAAAGGGACAAATCACGCAAGCCTAAGACTTCCCCCAAATTGGTCAAGTTCTGTCCTATTTTGGACGCTCAACCTAACATTAATTAGACTGCAATTTTATGACGTAGCGCAAACCCAAATAACCTGTAATTGATCTATATCTCATTTACATGAGTGTATCCAATAAACTCTTGGTCGTTTTAGTCTCTGGTTCAGGGACATTGGGCGCAAGCGGTACTAGTACTGCCTCATCTTGCATTGGTTGCGTTGGTGTAGTACTTGGCTTAGTCGGTGTGCTTGTCACTGAAGGCATGGGATTGGCTCGCAACTGCAATAAATCGCCTACAGGCTGTTGCGAAGATGTCAAAGCAATCTTATGAATTTTGCCACTCGATACTTGCATCAACACAACTTGTGTCTTGTCCGCTCGAATAAGGTAGATATCTTGCCAGCTTTGCCCAGAAATTAAATCAAACTTATGTCCTGTATTTACATCTTCAAGTAACACTCTGTATATCAGAGCTTGCCCTGGGTCACGGACACCTAAAACACCGAGCACTTTTGGCCACTGCCAACGTGCTTGTTGTGTTGTTTTTGTTTGGACAACAGACGACACTTGTGCGCTTTGTGTCGCTGCTGCAGTTTGTGGCCATACTAAGGCAGGACGCCCTTGAGCAAAGAGGTTCGTTTGCATGTCCTTAGCAGAAGTTGCCCATCCAAGTAAAGGGAAGCTTAGTAAAAGCCAAGCGAGGGCTTGTGGTCCCATATTTCCCCCCTGATTTATTGTTCGGATAGCAAACGGTCGATTTGACGCATTTTCTGTAAAAATTCAGGGATGAGCTGGCTACCTTCTTCTTCCAAACTCACTAAGCGTGGCGACAGAATCACCAAAAGCTCAGTTTTGGTATAGGTTTCTTTCTGGTTTTTAAATAAATGGCCGATCAAGGGTAAATCCTTTAAAAAGGGGACGCCCGTATTTGTCTGATCACGGTTTTGATCCATGATACCGCCTAACACCACTGAGTCACCATCACGCACTAACACCTTAGTTTCAACTAAACGCTTGGTAATCACGGGGGAATCCACGCCGCCTGTAGTGTTGCGTTGGGCCTTGGAAACTTCTTGCTTGATTTCTAGATTAATCAACCCATCTTCATCAATATTTGGTGTGACTTCCAAGATGACCCCTGTTGGTTTGTACTGCACCTCGTTCGTCAAGTTAGACGAGTCCGATGCGGTGGAGGAAGTCAACTGGCGGCTAATAATCGGCACTTCACTACCGACTTCAATCCGTGCCGATTCATTATCTCGTACCAGAACAGAAGGCGAAGACAAGACTTGAATCATTTGATCTTCCTGCATGGCATTAAGAACCACAGTCAGGTTTGAGAAATCACGTTTACCGACCAAACCAAACAACTTACCAGCGTCTCTTAAACCTGCTAAACCTAACTCATTGCTGACTTGAATATCCCCACGATTGAGCGCCCATTCGAGGCCGAACTCTTTACCATTATCCAAAGTCACCTCGGCGATCATCACATTAATCATGACTTCTTGCGGCAAAGCATCTAGGCGACGCAAAATCACTTTCAAACGTTCAAAATCTTGCTGATTCGCTTGGACTAATAAACTGTTGGTGACTGCATCAGCCACAATATCTAGTTCGCCATTAAAAAGTGCGCCGCTTGGCGTTGCCGTATTTTGTGCCTGTGCATTGGGTACAGGTGCGCTTGCTGTGGTATTTGCCCGTGCTTGTACTACACCTGAATATAGTTGCTGTAAGGTCGCAGCTAAATCTGCTGCTTTCACATGGCGCACCCGATAGTGATACACCTGACGCCTATCTTGGCTAATATCCGTATCCAGAATCTTCAGCCAGCGTTCTACTTCACGTAGAGAGTTAGCCGGTGGTGCGACCACAAAAATCGCATTTAAACGCTCTAAAGCAACAAACTGATAACTTTGCTGGCCTCCTGTTAATGCGGTAAACACTTGCGTTAACTCATCAACCACTGCCCCTGCTTGTGCGCTTTGTAACGGATAAAACTGTAAACTACGGGTACGAAAAGGATCTGTATCTAAAAGCTCTACTAAAGGCAAATAACGACGGACTTGTTCACCTTGACCTTGTAATACAAAAACATTCGCATCGGCTAAACCTTGCGTTTTTACTTGTGCTTGTGTCAACAGGGGAGCAAGTGCCTCTTGTACTTTGGTGACACTCACATACTGTAACGGCACGAGATGGGTCACTTGTCCGGCCTGTTGGGTTTCTAATTGACGTCGCCCTTGCGTCAGTACCGCCTCTTTACTGGTCGCAGGTTTAACGTGATAAAAATCACCCACTTGGGTCATAGTGACCCCTTGCTGCGCCAATAAATAATTTAATAAAGGCCACAAAGAACGGCTGTCCAATTCACTGGCGGTACTTAAAGACACACGACCTTGCACTTGGGGATCAATGACGACATTCAGCTGTAAAACATCCGCGAGCTGGCTAATCACTTCTGCTAAAGGCGCTTGCTCATAATTCAGCAAAACTTGGCGCACACCTTGTACTTGTGCAGCATCGACCGGTTGTGTTTGCGGTAAACGCGGCAAACGCCCCTGACTTTGAAAACCCGCTAGCTTAGGTGCAGTCTGGGGTAACGTATTACCTAAAATAGCTAACTGCTCTGGTGTAGTTACCTCTGCCGTTTGCACTGGCGACCCGACAGACAAATCACCCGCTTGCTTGTCAGGCGGCATCAAGCTTTGGCCTGTGGCTTGTTCGTTCGCTTGTATCGGCTGCACAACCTCGGTCTGAGGCTTGATCTCTTGTTGCGCACATCCTGTGAGCAAGCTAGTCAGCACCAGCGTAGACGCTAGCGTCCAACGGTTGCTCAGTGGGGCGCCTAATCGAGTGAGTCGATATGGGGTAACAGGCTGAATCAAAGACATGAAAAGTATTAACTCCTTGGCAGAAAGAAACCGCCGAGGGTCAGGCTTTGCACTAAGGCGCGCCCTTCGCGGTCTTGAGCACGAATAAGGGTTTCTTTAAGATAAAAACTTGGCGTGTGCGCTTCTAAAGCTTGTAGCCATAACATCAAGGCCGCCGGTGTCGCTTCTAGCTCGACCTTCATTTCAATATAGTGTGTAGGCGCTTGCTCTAAATGCGTTTGCAAGGCAAACCACTGCGGCTGCTCTAAACGTCGAATACCCACACCTTCTTGATTGCTGAGGGTGCGCAGACTCTGTTGCATGGCCGCCGCAGCAGTTTGTGGGCTGGTATCTTGCCAAATGGATAGGCGTACTTGCTGCCATTGTACATCTAACTGTTGTAATACTTGCTGATAGGCTGGCAAACGGGCGACTTCTTGCCGTTTCTGTTGATACAGCTGTTGCGCTTGGTCTAAATCCCACCAAGCGCCTGTGGTCTCTCGCGCTTGCCACCAACGTATCCCTTGGATCGTGAGCAAAAGCACCGCGATCCCAGCAAGTAAACGTATACGTGTTTCAGGGTTCACGGGCGTAAGTCTCCATAAAAGCATCGCGCTGTGGCCAATCAACCAACTCTATACTGATACCAAAACTGGCATAAGCCCCTTCCCGTGTGATAGCACGAGACAAGCTCACCTTAGTAAACTCAGGCATCTGACTTAAAATACCCACCAAAGCTTCCGCTTGAGCGCTACGACCGACTAAAGTCACTTTCCCTTGAGGCTCTAAAATAATTTGTGTCAGCCAAGTATCTTGCGGTAACTGTTTATCTAAAGCCGTTAACCAAGGCAAAACTTGCAACTTGGGTAAGCTTTCTAGCAAAGCAAAACGTGCTTCATAAGCTTGGATTTGCGCCCGCAATGCTTGCACCTGCGCGATTTGTGGTGCAAGCGCTGCTTCTTGTTGCGCAATACTTTGCACTTGCTGCCAGCGTTGCCATCCAGCAAGCGCACCCAAACCAACTAGACACAACCCTACTAAGGCGGTGAGTATCAAAAAGCGTCTTTTACGTACTTGTCGTTGCTGATCGATATAACATGGTGGACGAAAATCTAACCGCAGGGGTAAGCGCAATTGAGGGTGTACTTTTTTGCCAATCTGACCGGCTCGCTCTAGCAAGTCCATCAAGCGTGAACTTAAAGTGTGATACTCCACTTGCGCGCCGACACCCCAATAAGGCCAAGTTTGCTGATCCGTATGCGCTTGTGCGGCTACATAAGCTTGCGGCCCCCATTGACATGCTAATTTAGGATCTTCTGGCTGCCAAATCACTTGGGTGATGCCTTGCGTGCTGATCTCACAATAGGCTTGATCTTCTTGCACGGGTACCTGATCAAAGGTGGCATCAGCTAACCGTAACAAAGGACGATACCCCACATTTGCAAGCGGCATTTTAGGAAAGACTTGAGTGATTGCCTTAATCCACATGTGCGCAAAATGTTGCGATAAAGCCAACACCTGATAGTTTTGCTGCTCTGGGGCGCTTTGTCCCCATGACCAAGTCGGGATGACTTGCAAAATCAACGCATGTTGCGTCGCAAAGGGAAAATATTGACCTTGTTGTAATGCAAGTGCGGCTTGTGCTTCCTCTATACTCAAGGCTTTAGGCAACGCCACTTGCGTATGCAAAAAACATTCTGGCGGCAACCAGATAGATAGAGGTTTTTGAGGATGTATTTGTGCCAGTACACTCGTTTGCAACCAAGAAACCAAGCTTGTCTGAGCATGTGCAAGCGTTTCTTGATGCGTCTGCAAACTTGCCGATATCACCTCTACTGGACAGGCAGACAAGGTAAGATGCTGCGGAGGCAAAGTGCGATTTTTTAACCATGACGCTACCGGAAACCGACAATAATACGCCTGATCTGTTCCTATAATCAGATGTTGCCCTGATAAAGGCATCTCCTGTATGAATGCCTTAGGCTTTCGCAAGGCAGTTAAGGAGCTAAGTAACGTCTTTTTCACATCGAATCCCATTTACGGTTGAGCATGTAACCAGCGTATACCTGTGGCTAAACGCCTCTGCTCGCCTTGCCACTCTAACTCGACGACTTCATATAAGCTAAAGCCCGCATCTTTATGGGCAACAGCTTCAATCAAAAAGCGCCGGCTCGGCTCAAAATTCAACCAAGTAAACAGACTTGGCCAACGTGTGATAGGCACTAAATCCCGCACTTGGTTCAAGGTTAAAGGACGTATCCCCTCACGGGCTTGTAACAGGGTGCGCGCTAAACTTGCATCCATGCCAGGCAAAGCCGCTAACAAATCAACGCTGGCATAGTTGGGATTGACTTTATTTTCAGGTGCATACACAGAAAAATATTGACGCAAATCCCCTTGAGGTAACCAAGGACGCGATATCTTCCACAACCGCATTTCATCAACATATACCAAGTTTGCATTGCGCGGGGCATAACCTAATTTTTGATAATCATCAAACTCAGCGCCATTTAAAGCCTTCAGATGGTCTGGATCACGCCAGTCTTGCCATACCGCCGTCACTTCTGTCGCTAAACTCTCGTTTTGATGCCAAGCCTGTATCAAACTGCGCCACTGACCTGCCACCATCAGGTTGGGATTGATACGTCCGGAAAGGTCGAGGATACTAACACGCGCCCCTTGTTGCGCCAATTCCGGATAGGTATCAAAGTGCGTGCGCCAGCGCCCATCATAAGGCAAATAGGCTTGTTTTTGCTGTACATCAAGCTGAGTTTCCAACACAGGGGTTAGTGGCTGCCAATGTCGTGTATGAGCAATTTGCTCTTCCGCCCAATGTAATAAAGAGCGCGCTTGCGTTTGCCAAATCAGCCTTTGCTCACGCTGACTTTGATATTTGGCATAGGTCCCTAAATGGTCACTAATAAAAATCAACCAAATACTGGCCAGTGCGAGCATCCATAACAGCAAAATAAGCACCATACCTTGGGAGGTGTGACGAGAGCTGACACCAGGCATTAGCGGCTTGGCTCCGCACTTTGCGTAATTCCTGTATGACGTTCACCCAGCGGAAACCACCAAGTTTGCCAAGGTGCATTCGCTTCTAGCCGATAGCGCAAGCGTACCGCATCTGGTAAGCGTGGATATTGGCCCGCATTCCAAGTATTGAATAAAGCAGCCGGCAAATTCAGCTGTTTGTTTTCCTCTATCCAATAAGCAAGCTCAATACGCTGTGCGGCTAAAATATCTGTCCATAAAGTTTCTTCAGCCAGGATCTCTGGTGAAGCTTGCGTGTACACAGGCGCACGCGCCATCTGTAAATGCATTTGCTGTCCGTTTTCTTGAATACGTAAACCGTATAACCAAGGCGCTTCTTGCACAGGAGAATCCGCCGCTTGTCCAGGCTGGACGCCTGTGATTCGACTAACCCAAAACACTTGTTGTGCTTGGCCATCAAAAAAGACCGACCTATCGTTATATAAGGGATATAACCAAGCGGTATAAAAGCGTTGACTTAGATGTTCTGCTTGCGTTTGCCAAATTTCTGGACCAAAAAGCACAAACCCTAAACGCCGCCAGCTTTGTTCTACCTGTTTAAGCACACCACCTAAAGCCGCCATAATGAGCACACTGAGCACCAAAGCAACCAGCATTTCTAGCAAGGTAAATCCTTTAGTCGCTCGCATTTATCTTGATCCCTGAATCCGAGTATCACGCCAAATCCAATAACGTATTTCTGGCTGATATACATCAGGTATCTGATACAAGCGCCAGATGCGCTGTGATTTTTCACTCAAAGGCATCAGAATTAAAGGGGCTGAAGTTTGCCCCATTTGTGTCGCTAAGCTGGGTAAATCTAAGGCGGCATACTGAGTATGGCGTTCTCTATATCTCTCTTGTGCAGTAAAAATTTTAGCGGCCAACTGATAATTGCTACCCAAAGCTGCATACAAGGCCGTGAGGCTCACGCTTAAAATAAGTAGTGCAATCAGCGCCTCTAATAAAGTAAATCCGCGAGATCTACCTCGTTTCGTTATTGCCATTGCACACCCAGTTGACCTGTCAAAGCTTGTACATGAATGGCTAATTGCAGGCGTCTATTTTGCTTATGCGTATACGTAATAGGCGCACCATACACACTGGCATCTGCATAAATGATCCAAGTGATGGCTGTTGATTCACTTGGCATATGCACATGCCAATCTTGCATCAAGGGCGCAAAAACTTCATCTACAACGAACTCCATGCTGCGACCTTCGTGCAATGCTTGCTGCCGATAAGCATCCAAAGCTTGCTGCAAACTAGGCGTTAAACGCACATAGTCCCCACGGCCGCCTTGAGAGAACATTTGTGGCATCAAAGTGGCCGTAGTAATTGCCATAATCGCTAGCACTAACAACAGCTCTATCAAGGTAAAGCCCTGTTGTCGTCTAGAAGATGATAAAAACATAGGTATTTTACTGACGGCTAGAAATATCCGCATCTATGCCCTCACCACCATTTTGACCATCGGCACCATAAGAAATGATTTCATATTCGCTTTGGCCATCACGACGATACTGGTAGGCATTACCCCAAGGGTCAGCCGGTACGTCTTTAGGTAAATAAGGCCCAGCCCACAAACGTTCATTGTCTGCATTGGTACGCAAGGCTTCTAAACGACTGGGATAACGTCCAACATCTAAGCGGTAGGCCGCTAAAGCTGTCCCCAAACTTTCGATTTGTACTTTCGCTGCTTTTTGTTTGGAATCATCGACTTTACTAAATAATTGTGGCCCGACCATCGCTGCGAGCACACCTAAAATCACCATCACAATCAAAAGTTCGATTAAAGTAAAGCCTCGTTGCCTAGATGCTTGCATCACTTTTGGGTTCCTTTCTTTAAGAGGATCAAAACCTAAACAAGGGGCCATCTAGCCCCTTTATTTTCTCTGATTAAAGCCTTCACTTACACAGTTTGGCGTTCAATTTTCGCTAATTCTACGACTTTATCCACCAGCTTAAAAATCCCTTGTGCTGCTTGATCAATACGTTCAGCGAGCATGTAAGCAGGGGTTGTGACGAGTTTATGCTTTGCATCAACCACAACCTCATCAACCGCACAAGATTTGTGCAAACCGCCCATGGCACTAATCGCACCAGCAACGCCGGCATCTTGCCCTATTGTACAGGTCACACCTTGGCCAAGGAGTTTGGCAGTCAAAGCAGGGGCAATGCACATCAGACCCAAGGGCTTACCTGCTTGATGGAAGGCTTGTACTTGTGTACATACTTGTGTATCAACTTCGACTTGCGCCCCTCGAAAGGCAAAATCAGAGAAATTTTTAGCCACCCCAAAACCACCTGGTAAGATCAGGGCATCAAAATCCTCTGCGTTAAGTTCAGTCAAAGGCAAGATGGCACCACGGCAAATCCGCGCGGCTTCTGTTAAGACGTTGCGTTGCTCAGCCATTTCTTCCCCTGTGATATGGTTAATCACATGATGCTGGGGTTGATCTGGGGCAAAACATTGTACTTGTACATCAAGCTGATCTAAACGCAATAAGGTCAACACGCTTTCGTAAATCTCTGCACCATCGTACACACCACATCCAGAAAGCAAGACAGCGATTTTCAATTTCATAAGTCACCTCTTTTGGAAAATCAAGTGGCAGGTGCATCAGGTAAATGACGCACATGCAGATCTAGTTGCGGAAAGGCAATTTCAATTTGGTGTTGCGCAAATACCTTAGCGATTTGTGTATGCAATTCATGTACTACAGGCAAGCGCGCGCCCATATCGTTCACATAAACTCTTAATTCCATATCCAGCGAGCTGGCACCAAAGGTCAGGAAAAAGGCATTAGGTTCTGGGTCAGCCAACACAAGAGGGTGCTCATATGCGACTTTTAATAGCAGCTCACGTGCCAGCTCAGTATTAGAGCCATAAGCCACCCCAACAGGAATCACGACACGAGTAATGGCATCCGATAAAGACCAATTCACTAACTGTTCGGTGATAAAGGCCTTGTTTGGAATAATAATTTCCTTACGATCCCAATCGGTAATCGTGGTTGCACGAATTTGAATACGTGTGACTGTACCACTTAAATTGCCAATGGTAATGGTATCGCCAATCCGCACCGGCTTTTCAAACAAAATGATCAAACCAGAGACAAAATTTGCAAAAATTTCCTGCAAACCAAAACCTAGCCCCACACCCAAAGCCGCGACTAACCATTGTAAACGTCCCCAGTCCATGCCCAGTTGGTTAAAGCAACTTAAAATACCAAAAGTCACTAAAATATACTTAGACAAGGTCGTGACCGCATACGCACTTCCAGGTGCTAATTGCATCCGTTTGAGCACTAACAGCTCAAGCACGCCAGGTAAATTACGGGCTGCAAAGATACTTAAACCCAACACGGCCATCCCAAATAACGCCCCTTTTAGGGTAATACTTTGGATAATCTCGCCATCTGCATTCCTTTGATCCCAAAGGACAATAGAGTCTAATGCCGCTAAGGAAGGTAAAAAATCCGCAAACACACTGCCAATTAAGACAAGCAAGGTGCCTAGTAGGCCGGCTTTTAACAATACCCGAGATTGCTCACTTACAGTTTGTAAATCGAGTAGATTTTCTTCGACAGGTGGTGGTGCATCCCCTTTCATTCCTGTACTGCTGCCTTCTTGCGTTGCGGCCTCCTGTGCGCGTTGCGCTAAAATTTCCTCGCGTTTAGTTTTTGCACGCTGGAAGGCTAACCAACGTTCTTCCATTAATAACCAACGTTGTGCCAATAGATAGATCAAGCCGACACCCGCCAAAATGGCAATAATTTTCCATACGAGTGTGAGTACCACCCAAGCACTATAGGAATAACCATAGGCGGTAAAAATACCGAGTCCAAAGTGCAAAATAGCTAACAAACGACTCCAAAGTGCAGGACGTTGCCACCAAGTCGTTACAGGAACGGCTTTCGCTAATTGATGGGCTAAATGCCACCAATAAAGGGCCAGAGTTAACAATAAACTGATTTGCAACAAGCGCCCTATGCCTTCGCGTAGTTCCAGATGCCCATAAGCATCAATCACTAATAAACTCGCTAACATAGGAATAGCCAGCCAAGCCAACCAACGCCAGCCTTTTGTTAGCTGTAGAGCCAAAGGCGCTGGCCACTGAAAATGTGCTACAGCTAAACTATCCGGATACTTAAACCAATACACACAACTTAGATAAAGCCCTCCTAAAATCGCTAAGCTATACAAGCCTTCACTCATTGCAAGCATCAGTTGCCCGCTACTTGTACCGACTTGTGCATATTCAATAAATAACCAAGCCCCCGCACCTGTACCTAGCAGCACAGGCAAATAAATGATAGGAACGGACCAAAGTAAGCGTAAAGTGTAACGATAAGAATCCTGGGTCACTTTACCAATACGCTTGCTCCATTCAGGTCTTTGTGCCTTCAAATACTGACGCATCCGCCAACCAATAAAGGTTGCAATCAAGATCGCCATACCCCAAACAATCCATGCAAACACAGGAATTTTCTGTATTAATTGCCAGCCAGTTTGTGGATTGAGACTGCGTTGCAAGCCATCGATGACCCCACTGACCCAAGCTAAATCAATCAGGGGTGCACTCGGAATCCATAGCTGATGACGGCGTAAAAATTCACTTGCTTCACGGATTTGCGTATTGGCTTGTTCTTGCAATGCAAGCAGTTGCAAATATTCATGTACTAGGCGTTGTTGCGCCTCCTGCAATTTTCGCAGCAAGGTGAGGCGTTCTGTGTGATAGGTACGGATTTGATGCTTTTGCTCAGGTGCCAACTCAGTTTCTACGGATACTGTTTCATCATTCTGCGACGTATGACTCGGGGTACTTGCTGGCCGAGCTAACACAGGTCCTTGAGCTTCGATTTCAATCCGTCGGCGTTCAAGTTCCAAAGACTTCAAACGTACTGAGTTTAAAGCTTCGCGGGTTTGTTGAATCGGATGCAGTCTTGGTAATTGCTGCAATAAACGCCGAACTTCTTGACCTGCATAACCTACCTCTAATTCCACCTGCTGCTGCAAGGTGCGCAGATTTTCTGTAAGATTTTGCTGCTGCTGGCGAATTTTTGTTTGTTGGCCACTAATAGCTTCCGCGTTTTGCACACTTTGATTCAGCTGCTCACTCAGCGCTTGGTTGCGGTTGAGCGCTTCCCGAACCCAAGGATGTAAGCTTTGTACTTCTTGTTGCTCAAAATTGCTTTGTGTTTGCTGTGCATCTGCACGTCTTAATTCTTGGATTTGCCCTTGTATAGAAGCAAGCACTTGATTTTGTTGTTCTGTCTTACGAGCTAATAATTGTAAAGAAAGGTTAGCTACCTCAATTTGCGTAGGTAGCACTAAAAGTTCTAATTCAGTCACGCGAATTTGCGCTGCACGGCGGGCACGTTGCGCGTTGATACCCAAAAGCTCAGCTTCCGCTACACGCGCATTCGTACTTGTCGTTGCTGCTTGTGTATCTGTTTCTTGTTTTAACTGGCTGAGTTGTTCATTAAAAGTCAGCTGTTTTTGTTGCTTAAGTTCAATATCATTGCTGAGATTCGTGTACTGAGTTTGTAAATCTAATAACTGGGCTTTTTGTAAAGTAAAATTCTGTTCTAGCTGAGCCAAACTCATGCGTTCTAGCCCTGCTAGCTTGCTTTCTGCAGGTACGGGTTTGGCGAGCTCTTTGTTCAGCCGATTCATTTCTTTAGGCAAATTAGCGATTTGTGCCTGCAATTCTTGTGCTCTTTGATTGAGCTCCTGCACTTGCTTGAGGGCTAGTTGCGCGGCTTGATAAGTCTCACGTAGTTTTTTTCCTTCTGGTGTATCTGCACCTTGCAAACCTGCCAAACGTTCATTGACCACAGTAAGATTATCTTCCGCACTTGTATCAACAGAGATGCATAAGCTGGCGATCAATACCAAGCCTAAGCTGAGGCGACGGTATAATGAAAGTCCCAAGGTCTCTACTCCCTTTTACTTTGTTGGAGGTGTCAGTATAGCAGCTTCAGCTTGTGTGCTCTGCCGGCAACAAAAAAGCAGAAGCCTAAGGCTTCTGCTTCTCATATCATGTCAATAACCTAGAGATTAGGCGAAATCTAACCCACCCACATTTTGCATAAAGCTATCTGCATTGTTCGCTAAGTCTGAGCTTAAGCCGGTCAAATAGATCTCTAACTCACCAACCAACAAGACAAGTTCACCATCATTGAATGCTGTATTTTGTACGTTTACATCCCCCGCAATCACCCCATCAAGGAAACGAATCGTATCGTCTGCACCAAAACCATTGATCGTTACTTGTACCGATTTTTGTTCAAATTCATACACAAAGTTGTCGGTTGCTGCATTCAAAGTTGCTGTTGCTGCATCCCCATCAACCAGCGTTGGTTCATCTGTACCTGTATCTGTCGTGGTATCTGTGGTTGTGTCCGTATTCGTATCTGTTGTGGTGTCTGTTGTAGTATCTGTGATAGCACCTGAATCTGTCGTGGTATCTGAGGTAGTATCTGTCACGCTACCCCCTGTGGAGCTACCACCGGAATCGCCTAGGAAATCATCTAACAAGTCGCCAGAATCTGTGGTATCTGTGGTCCCTGTATCTGGTGTCGTTGGCGTGGTTGGCGTAGTTGGTGTGCTCGGCTCACTCACATCTGGGGTATCATCAACAACCAAGCCCCCACCTGAACTTGAACCATTATCATCACCACCTGGCGTGCTAGGCGTTCCTGTATTAGGAATCAAGCTGGTAATTGCACCTTCTAGTGTGGCCTCTTGCAAATCATAGCCCAATGCAGCTTCTAAACGCGCAATTGCTTGTGCATCTGTAAGGTTTAATCCTGAGAACTCAACCCCTTGTGCAAAACGTGCTGTGATTTCTTCTAGAGTGACACCACCACGTAGGCTATTCACCCAGAAGGTTAAACCGCCCACATCAGCATCACGTTCTAATAATGTCGAATACAAATTTTGGATAGGTGCGACCTTATTGGTATATTCGCTAGAAGTTAGCAGCCAAAAGCGCACTTCATTTTGAGTAAGTGCACCTTGTTCTAGCATGCCACTCCAGTAATTTAAACCAGAAGTATCCGCATCTCTTAGTAAAACTTCTTGGTAGATGGCATTTACGGCTGTGGCATACGGGTTATTTTGTCCGTCAGTGTCACCACCGGTATCGCCACCTGTATTACCATCGCTACCAGCACTACCACTGCCACCGAGAAAATCATCAAGCAGATCATCGTTAGAACCAGACGAACCCGAAGAACCGCCTGGTGATAACACATCATCATTCGTATCTGTTGTGGTGTCTGTCGTCGTGTCAGTAGTCACATCTGTCGTCGGTTGGGTGTTGGTATCTGTCTGTGTATCTGTACCTGGGGTGCCGCTACCGCCCAAAAAGTCATCCAATAATGCCATGATTTCGTCTCTCCATCTTCGATTATATAGGTAGGGATTGTAATCCCAAAGATTGTCACTTTTACTTACTCGGTATCAACAGACTAAATAAAAACGCTCGTTGAAAATCCATTTAATTGGTTTAAACTTTCTATCCCAGTCAAACGAATAATAAGATCAGAGGCTGGGTCATAATTCAAAGTATCGGTTTCTGTATTGACAAGACTGGCAGCATCGTCTGTCGTATCCGTTGCATCTGCTGGCTGATAATCTGCGTTATATTCTTCAACAAGTAAATAATAACCTGCTGCTGTTCCTGCTTTCACTTGTAACAAAACAGCATCAACATCATCACCGGCAAAAGCGCTTTGAATTGTTGCATTGGCTTGAATCGTTTCTGTTAACGAGCTGTAAAAACCACTTTCTAAGCTTAAGGCTTGCGTACTTCCACTTAAAGGCGCTTCCAGTCTAATTTTGTCACCTTGGGTAAAATCGAGTCCGTGAATCGTATCGCCGACAAAATCGGTGGCACCCACACTTTGTTGTGAATAGTCTGCACGGTTAAACACATAAATATCTGCGCCTTCTCCACCTTCTAAGTAGTCTACGCCTTCACCACCACGCAATTGGTCCTCATTCTTACCACCAACAAGGTAATCATCACCAGCATAACCAAGTAAATCATTAGAACCTGTCGTTGCACCATAGATTTTATTAAAGGCTTGCAGTTGCGGCATTTGCTCTAAATCGAGAGTGGCTGCTTGTGCCAGCTTCAAGATGGAATCGCCCTGTGCTGCCGGTACAATGTTAGTCAGTTGTAACAATTGCTCGCGTACCATAGTCACTGTATTGCCGCCGTTGCTGAGTTCAAGCTCTTCCATATCGAACATCAGCACCTTGCTTAAATCCACCGCACCACTTTCTTGCAACGTCAGGCGGTCGGTGCCTGCACCACCTTGAAGCTCCTCTTGCTCTAGGTGAATTTCATCTAAATCTGCAATGATAAATTCATCATTGCCATCGCCGCCAAACATGCGATCTTCACCATAACCACCATGTAAGGTGTCGTTACCTTCATCGCCATATAAGGTGTCGTTACCTGATAAGCCCTCTAATAGATCATTGCCCGCACGACCGTATAAGATATCTGCGGCGCCTGTTGCAGTTAGCTTATTCGCATCATCATCGCCATAAAGACGCGCTGCATTAAAACGCATATCGCTGGCATCAATATTGACGGCACTGACCAAATCTTGCACGTTTAATACAGTCCCTGCATCCGTCACTTGGTCTTCACGCAGATCAGCAAGCACAACGCCATGGCTTTTATCCGTTAGGTACAAGGTATCCCCTAGCACTTGGGTATCAACCCAATATTCAAGCTCGTAACCGGGTACTAAAGGTCCGTTATATTCAGTGCCTTGGAATAACTGAGATACCAAAATTGCCGGATCAGAAGGTGCTCGACGCAATTCTTCTGCTGTGGGTTCACGTCCCAGCATAGCGTTATAAGCCAACACTGTATTGACTTCTTTTGCCATGCCTTCAATCGCTTCTTGCGATTCTGAAAAGCTGACTAACACATCTTTTTGTGTTGCCAAACCTTGGGTCAGCACTTCTTCCCAATAGGCCGTCCCTGAAGGGTCACCTGCACGACCTAACACATTGACATACAAGGAGTTCACAAAGTCACTATGACTGACATCACTCCCATACATGTCTGTATATTCTGTCGAGCTCAGCAGCAAACGTGCAATTTGATAAGGAGTTTGTCCATTAGCCATTTCTTGGGCCCAATATTCCATCCCTTCAGAATCAGGGAAGCGGTTAAAGGCTGACATATAAAGACGAATAATGGGCGAGTAGCGGTCAGAGAACTCTGGGCTTTCTAGAAAATAAACAAACATATCCTCCGCACTGACCTGGGTAGAATCTAATTGCTGTTCCCAATAGGTTAAACCTTCTGCATCTGGATTACGTTTTAACAGCTGGTTATACACATAGGTCGTAAAATTTTGTGCGACTACAGACATTGAGGTGTCTCCTTTACTAACGCGCCTTGCTATGATGATGTGTTGTCAATCCGCAAGTTTGCAAATTAATTCAATAAAATAATCAAGATTCTAATCGGGTTCTCACACCTAAATCCACTACTAGCAAGCAAGCACAAGGCTTGAAGGCAGATTTCAATAACAAAATCTGCTACATTGCCCGCTCTTTTATCCGTTTATTTATTCCACTTGCCCTGGCTCCAAGGAGTTCAACTTGCAGGATCTTGACCTCACTTGTCTGTTTTCCTATCAGGATGAAGATTTTATCCTTCAAGCTTATTTACACTTGCTTGGGCGCGAGCCCGATCCTCAAGGTCTAGCAGATTATCTACACGCCTTACGCTCAGGGCATTATCCCAAATGGCGCATTCTCGCTGCCTTGGCAAGCTCTGCTGAGTTTAAAGCCCAGCACCCACAGCCACCTAAAGTATTAAAAGGCTACATTCGTAAACACAAGCTCCTTAAATTACCCGGTGTTGCCACCTGTGCACGTGTTTTACAACTTTGGCGCTTGCCACAACAACTGGCAGCAACACGTGCTGAAATCGAACGTTTACAGGTCTTACAGGAGCGTAAACGTTTATGGAGCCCTGAAGCCCAAGCCCCTGATTTACATGTATGCATCACTGAAAAAAGTCAACTCGCCCAACAACGCCAACGCGCGCTTGGTGCACAAAATAAAGAGGCTTGGCTGCAATATTTAACCAGTCTAGAAGCGAACCAAGACGCTTTAATGCAAGCTTTGGCTTTACAACGTCAGCAACATGGGCGCTTAAAAACGGATTTAATGCGCCAGATTAGCATGCGTGCTTTGCAAGAACACTTACAAAGTGTACAAGACCAGCTGAATCAGAAAATTGCTGAACTGAGAGACCACTTAGAACAAAAAATTGATCGAATGAGCGCTCAAGATCAACAAGCCTTAAAGCGTCAACTCGATGGACTTACTTATCAGGTCACCAGCTTACGCCAAGGTTTAAGCGCCCCTGCTTGCACAGAAACAGAAAATACAACACATCACACAAGTCAACAGACAGATCCCACACCTCAGGCCCTAGATGCTTTATATCTTGCGTTAGAAGATAAATTTCGTGGTTCTCAGCAAGCAGTACATCAGCACCTGAAGATACATTTGCAACATATTGACAACCTAAAAAGCCAGCAAACCAGTTTAAGAATTGCGGATATAGGATGTGGCCGTGGGGAATGGGTTGCTCAATGCCAAGCTGCTGGACATCAAGTTATTGGTGTCGATATGAATGCGAGTATGGTGCAGAGCTTGCAAGATCAAGGCTTGACAGGGGTACTTGCTGATGGGATTCAATGGCTACAAACACAGCCAGCAGCAAGCTTGGATGTGGTTACTGGCTTTCATATTGCCGAGCACCTTGAGTTCACTACCCTAATTACCTTCATAGATGCTGCTTGGCATGCCTTGACCGATCAAGGCTACTTGATTTTAGAAACACCCAATCCTGAAAATCTCGTCGTGGGTGCCTACTCTTTTTACTTAGATCCCACCCATAAAAATCCAATTCCACCGCTGACCCTTGAATTTTTATTGCAGGCACGCGGCTTTACCCAAACCCAAATTATCCGTTTAAACCCACGCCAAGAAGTGGACACCAGCCCGTTAGCAGAACATTGGTTTACTACGGCAACAGATTACGCAATCTATGCATGTAAATCTCAATCACAAGCCCAGATATTAGAGGATACCCAAGCATGATCCGACGCCTAGCCATTGCCAGTGTACAAGTTCCTTTTGTACAAGGTGGCGCGGAATATTTAGCACAAGGGCTATTACAAGCTTGCCGTCATTCAGGTTATCAGGCAGACCTTATTACCCTGCCTTTTAGTTATACAGATGCACCAAAAATGCAACAGCAAATGCACGCTTGGGCACAGATGGATTTTACCCAACTCAATGGGGTCGATCCGGATATGGTGATTTGCCTAAAATTTCCCGCTTGGTATTTGCAGCATCCTGTCAAAGTCGGTTGGATCCTACATCAGCATCGCCCTGTGTATGATCTGTGGGAGCAGCTCTATCCCCAACCGAGCACCCAAGAGATTGAATTAAAACAGCAAATTGAAACTTGGGACCAGCAAGCCCTCAAGCAATGCTTACACCTATTTACGATTTCCAAAAATGTGAGCCAGCGTTTACAAACCAGTTGCGGTTTAGATGCCAGCCCCATTTATCATCCTTCCCCTTTAGCAGACGCTTTATACACAGCGCCCAGTGAAGGCTTTATTTTTGCGCCGAGCCGTTTAGAACCCCTCAAGCGTCAAGCCCTCCTGATCGAAGCAGCTGCGCAAGTCCCTCATCCACCGCAAATTCGTATTGCGGGTACAGGTACCCAAGCCAAGGCACTTGCTGAATTAATTGAAAAGCATGATTTGCAAGATAAGGTCAAACTGGTCGGTGAACTCTCACAAGCTGAAATGCTGTCCCATTATGCCCATGCCAGTGCAGTCTATTTTGCCCCCTATGATGAAGATTATGGGTATATCACTTTAGAAGCTCTCGGGGCGGCCAAGCCTGTGATTACTTGCAGCGATTCTGGCGGACCACTGGAATTTATCCAACACCAAGTCAATGGTTGGATTTGTCCGCCAGAGGCGCACGCCTTAGCTCTTGCATTGGCACAAGTCCAAGCCAATCCAAGTTGGTGCACCCGTTTAGGCCAACAGGGCTATGAAATGTATCAAGCGTTACATCTCAGTTGGGATAAAGTGCTATTTGAACTGATTCAGTAAGGAAAATCCCATGCGTATTGCTATTGCAAATACTCAGGTACCCTTTGAGCAAGGGGGTGCAGAAATTTTGGCCCAAGAACTTTGCCAAGCCTTTAAAACGCGCGGGCATGAAGCAGAAATTGTGACTTTGCCGTTTAAATGGTATCCCAGCGAACAATTATTAGATCAAATGCAGGCCGCTTCTTTGCTAGATCTCACCAGTGCCAATGGACGTGAGATTGATCGTGTGATTACCCTCAAATTCCCTTTGTGGTTGGTGCAGCATCCCCATAAAACCGCTTGGGTTTTACATCAACATCGGCAGGCCTACGATTTATACGCTGGCCCTTATAGCGATTTGCACACCAATGCCCAAGGCCAAGCCATTGCACATGAAATCTGGCGTCGTGATCGTCAAGCCTTACAAGCCCATCAGGGTTTATTTGCAATTGCAGAAACCGTAGCACAGCGTTTGTGGCGTTATAATCAACTCAGTGCGCAAGTGCTTTATCCCCCGCCGCAAAATCAGACTGATTTTTATTGTGAGCCGGCGCAAAAATATGTACTAGCTCCTGGACGCATGGACCCACTGAAACGCCAAGAACTTTTACTCCAAGCTTGGCAACAAGGGGCACCTAAAGATTGGCAACTGATTTTTATCGGCCCAGATACGAGCGCGTATGGGCAAGCTTGTAAAGCCTGGGTACAAGCCCAAGGGCTTACCGATAAAATCCACTTTTTAGGTCGCGTCAGTGAGCAAGAAAAACTCAAACTCTATGCACAAGCTGGGCTAGTTTATAACGGGGTTTATGATGAAGATTATGGTTATGTCACTATCGAAGCCATGCTTGCTAGCAAAAGTGTCTTCATCTTTGCAGATGCTGGCGGTCCTCTAGAGTTCGTACAAGCCGGCATCACTGGGCGTATTTGCGCACAGGCAGATGTTGAAACCTTAGCACAGGCCCTTGCAGATTTAGATTTACAACAGCTCACTCAAGAAGGGCTCGCAGGACGTGCACACATAGAGACGTTTAATCTGAATTGGTCTTATATCGTCGATACTTTATTGGCCACATAAGCGCTAGTCATCAAAACGCCTTCCACTTGTCGCGGGCGTGTCATTTGGCTGTTTTAGCGTCTTAGCTTACATGTCTTTGAGCTAGGATGGTAAAACAGTGATTGATATCCAAGATCTTATCACCCAGAAATACCCAAAATTTGTAACCTATCCAGCGATTTTGCGTCGACCTCTCCTAGCCATATTGCGCCATTTAATTCGAGAAGTAGAAATTAATCGCTTTTTACAACAAGAAGCCCCTAGCCAAGGCTTTGAATTTATTGATAAGGTCTTGGAATACTTTCAATTTAATTATTTAGTTAGCCAGAGAGAAAAAGAAAATATTCCTACTCAAGGCCGAGTTCTCATTGTTGCCAATCACCCTTTAGGTTCTCTTGATGGTCTTGCTTTACTTAAATTAGTCGGTGAAGTTCGCCAAGATGTCAAAATTATTGCTAATGATATTTTGATGCATTTTTCTCCATTACAAGCGCATTTATTGCCTATTGATAACCTCACGAGAACAGATTACCGGCAAAGCATGGCACGCGTCTTAGATGCACTAACAGCCGATGAAGCTGTCATATTATTTCCTGCTGGCGAGGTCTCACGTGCAAGCGCCACGGGTATAAAAGATGGCCCTTGGCTTTCTGGCTTCGTCCATTTTGCACGTAAAACCAATACGCCTATTTTACCTGTTTTTATTGGTGGCAAAAATTCATGGTGTTTTTACTTTTTCTCTTTTTTTCATCGACCGCTGGGACTCCTCCTCCTTGCACGAGAAATGTTTAAGCAGCATAAAGCGAGCATTCCTATTCGTATTGGTGAGTTGATTCCCTTACATCGTTTCGATTTAGAAGGTATTCCACTTAAAACTAAAATTAAATTATTACGTAAGCATGTTTATCGCCTCAATCGAAGTCGCAAACCTCTATTTATTACCGAAAAATCAATTGCGCATCCAGAAGATCGACAAATGTTGCGTAAAGAGCTCAAGCAAGCAGAATCTTTAGGTATGACCCAAGATGGTAAACAGATTTACTTGTTCGATTACCAACCAAGCTCTAGTGTGATGCGCGAATTAGGACGTTTACGAGAAATTGCATTTCGTCGTGTTGGTGAGGGGACAGGAAGTAAGCGTGACCTTGATGAATATGATGTTGATTATCGACATTTGATTTTATGGGATGAGGAAGAATTAGAAATTGTTGGTGCCTATCGTATTGCAGAAGTGAAAAATTTAATTCAAAAAAAAGGAGTAAACGCTTTATACACTCATAGCTTATTTGAGCTGAACGATAATTTTTTACCTATATTAAATCAAAGCATTGAACTAGGGCGTAGTTTTGTTCAGCCTAAATATTGGGGCCGCCGCAGTCTAGATTATTTATGGTTTGGTATTGGCGCCTACTTAAGAAAAAACCCTCATATTCGCTATATGTTTGGCCCAGTTACCTTAAGCAATACCTACCCACAGATGGCCAAGGATCTACTCGTAAGTTACTATCGTCATTATTATAAGAAAAACACACTTTATGCTAAAGCAAGGGCGCCTTACCTTATCCAGCTAGAGCATCAACAAGAAATTACAACCTATTTTAATTTAAAGCATCCAAGAGAAGACTTTTACACCTTACGCCATCAGCTAGACCAAATGGGTGTCACCATCCCAACTTTATATAAGCAATATACAGAATTATGCGAGGATGGTGGTGTACACTTTTTAGATTTTAGTGTCGATGCTGCTTTTGGCTATTGTATTGATGGGTTAGTGTTAGTCGATATTCAAACCATTAAAGTGAAAAAGCGTGAACGTTATATCAACTCAGCTCCGCAGGCAGATTAATTTGTTGTGCTGCTTCTAATTGCAAACGGGCTAAGGCAATCAACAAACGTTTTTGTATATTTCTTAGCTCTTGCACACTCGCTTGTATCTGTTGTGCATCTAAGCGGCCGGCACGGCGTAATTCGAGAAGCTCTCCCGCCGTCACATGAAGGTTCTCATGCAAAGGACCAACCTCTTTGTAAGCAGGCAAACTTTGATACCGCCAACGTCCTTCTCCCGTATACCAACGCCCAAAACGACACGCAAGGGCATCCCCAGGGGAAGGTGGTGCACGACGTTCTGGATTTTCCAAAGCCGCAATCAAATCATTAACCCAACGTCTATGTTCCACCTCAACCGAAAGCAAGGGGTAATCTTCACGCTTCCACACTAGATGCGCATTATCACGCCAACTCAAGGGTTGCTGATAACTTGCAATCCATGCAGGCAGCTCCACAGCAGGCATAGGACGTGCAATGCCATAACCTTGCCCCCAATTGCAGCCAAGGCGCAAGAGCATTAGCCCGTGTGCTTCGGTCTCTATGCCTTCTGCAACCACTTTACGTCTAAAAGCATTACTTAATCCTAAAATCCCTTCAACTATCGCTAAATCATCTGGGTCTTCTAACATATCACGTACAAAAGACTGATCAATTTTTAAAACTTCTGCAGGTAAACGCCGGAAATATGTTAAAGAAGAGTATCCAGTACCAAAATCATCTAAAGCAAAACGAATCCCTAATTCCTGACAAGCTTCGATCACACGGTGTGCATGGGACATATCATCTAACGCAGCCGTTTCTAGAATTTCTAATTCCAGTTGATTTGGCGCCAAATACGGATACTGCATTAATAAATTACGGATATAATCGACAAAATCTTTTTGTTGTAATTGGCGCGCTGCAATATTAATACTTACATGTAAGTTTAATCCCTGCTGCCGCCATAGATCCAGTTGTTGCAAAGCATCCTTTAATACCCAACGACCTAGATCACAAATTAAATCTGTATCTTCAATTGCAGGTAAAAAACGTCCGGGTGCTAAAATACCTTCTTGCGGATGCTGCCAACGAATCAAGGCTTCAGCACCTAAAACTTCTCCTGTGCGCATATCAACTTTAGGTTGATAAAATAAACAAAATTCTTGCTGATCTAATGCCGCTTGCATCCGTGTTAAGTTATCGCGTTTCACTTTGGCTTGACGGTCGGATTCCGTATCAAACACATGGTAGCCATTACGCCCTGCTTGCTTGGCAGTATACATAGCTTGATCTGCATGGCGTAATAAAGTATCTGGATCTGAACCATCTTGTGGAAATAAAGTCACTCCAATACTTGCAGACAGAATTAAAGGTGCTGGCACCTGCTCTAACATATAAGAAGCTGCTATACAAGCGAGGACTTCTTGAATACGTTGTTGCATTTGCTCATAACTTTTTATGTCTGTTAATAAAAGTGCGAATTCATCTCCGCCCATGCGTGCAACTGTATCACCAACATTTAATAGCGCTAGCAATCTTTGCGATACTTCTACTAATAAACGATCACCTACTTTATGCCCATATTTATCATTAATAGGTTTAAATCCATCTAAATCTAGATAGGCAATAGCTAAGAGATTTTGATGACGTTGTGCTTGCGCCATCGCTTGCTGCATACGTTCTGCTAGCAAGGTTCGATTAGGCAAATGCGTTAAACCATCATGATAAGCGAGATGCTCTAAACGCTGTTGGCTGTGTTTTAGTTCAGTAATATCTGAAAACAAAGCAACATAATGTGTTGTGTCCCCATGTGTATTACGTACTGCACTAATTGTCAGCATTTCTGCAAATAAATAACCATCTTTACGCCGATTCCAAAGCTCACCCCGCCAAAAGCCTTTTGCTTTTAGCGTGCTCCACATTTGCTCATAAAAATAACTATCTTGCTTGCCAGAATGCAAAATACTTGGACGTTGCCCTAAAGCTTCTTCACGGGTGTAACCTGTTAAGCGAGTAAAAGCTTCATTGACTTCAACAATACATCCTTGAGTATCTGTAATTAAAATTCCATCATGGGTATGTGTAAAAACACTGGTAAATAAACGTCGTCTTTCATCTGCTTGTTTACGCTCACTAATATCTTGCTGTACGCCAACAAAGTTAATAATTTCTCCTTGTGCATCAACAACCGGTACAATATGTGCATCGTCCCAGTATAAATCACCATTTTTCTTACGATTGCAAAACTCTCCCTGCCAAGATTGACCTTGCGCAACGCATGTCCACATCTCTTGAAAAACGCTTGTTGGTGTCAACCCTGACTTTAATAAACTAGGTGTGGCACCAATTAACTCTTCTTGGCGATAGCCGCAAGTTTCTAATAAACGGCGATTGACATACTCTATTTTTCCGTAAGTATCTGTAATAAGAATAGAGACTGGGCTTTGTTCTACAGCACGTGATAATTTTAAACGGACACGCTCGCCTGCATGCAATCGTGTTAACATCTGATTAAGCGCAATAATAATTTGCCCTAATTCATCACGCCTGTGACCGGCTGGCATGGGTAAATGCGGTGCTTGTGCTGAGTCCAAATCGATATCTTCAACTTGAGAAGCAAGGGCTTCTAAAGGAGCCGTTAGCGTATATCTAAATAGAATAACTAAGGTTAACCCAAGCAAAATCGCTGCTACTGACATGCCGATTAGGTTTTGTAAAAACCCTAAGAGCAGCTGATAACCTTCTTTATGTAAGTCAAATTCTAATAAGAGCAAACCTACAGGTTCTTGTGTGAAAGAAGTGAGTTTTAACTCACTTTTAATTTGATAAACACCACCAAAAGGAATCGCTGTAATTTCTTGTAATCCGGCATAATCAAATTCGTTATTGATTGGATGATGACGTTCTGCAAGGATCTCTCCACGATCAGTTAAAATCGCAGCATATTTTAATTTAAGTAGGGGACGCAGCATTTCGCCTTCTAAGATTTGTTGTGCTACAGTCGCATCCAAACTATAGGCTGCTTGAGTCGCTGCTGGCGTTGCTGCAAGCACGCGCTGCGCCATGATATTTTGTAAATAGCCGTGCTTTAAATAATATTCGTGTGCTGTTTTAAAAACACTAATCGCAAACCCGAGTAACAAAGAGAGTAAGAATGCTTGTTTTGCAAGGCGTAAAGAAAGGATACCTGGGGCATGTTGACGCCAGCGGCTGAATTTCACCATTAAAGGCCACTCCTTAAAGGGGCTGCTGTGTGCCATGCAATAGGACGAATTTAGTGTTGAGATTCAAGACGCCACTGAGAACCAACATAAGCATCAATCAAATGCTGATAGACGCCCTGCTCACGCAGTGCTTGGTTCGCTTGAATCAAAACTTGACCATAGGGGTGCGCATATAAACCCGCTGCCATATGCAAATAAACAGGCGTTTTTTGAAGAATTAAAGGTTGTACGTTTACTTTATCTAGGGCTTGCTTTTTCTGCAACAAGTAGAATAAAGATACATTATTACCTGCAATTGCGTCGAGACGTTGATGCAGTAACATATCTACCATTAATTCATAATTTCTCAATTGTATTTTATTTAACTTAGGATCATGATCAAAACGTGGGCTTAAGCGAATACCACGCAGCACACCTATACGTAAATTTTGCAGATCCTGATAATCGGTTAAATGAAGACCCGAACGCACAATCACCACAGAGGCAAAATCAAACATATGTGCTTGGCTAGGTGCAAGGTGCGAGCGTTCGGCAGAACGAATCAAAAAAGACAAATCTGCTTGGCCTGCATCCAAACTTTGCCAAATTCGCGCATAAGGCTCTAAAGAAAGCTGTAAATTTAACCCTGCTTTTTTTGCTAAATGCTGTGCAATATCTGGCCAAATACCGCATAAAATATCTTGGTGATATTGAGTCTGTGCAGAAATAACTAACGGCGTTTTATTTTGGAATTGAGGATCACAATAAAACCCCCAAGGTTCAGTATGCATAATACGAGTATCTATCGTTAATGGCGATACTCGGTTGGCTGCAGCTGCAGTTGGGATCAATTGCTCCTGAAATAGCAAACCTCCCACAAGCACCCACACCCAAAGCAAAATAAGATTGGGGATGCATTTAGCAAAATTGA
This sequence comes from Allopseudospirillum japonicum, assembly GCF_900108915.1. GTDB lineage: Bacteria > Pseudomonadota > Gammaproteobacteria > Pseudomonadales > Halomonadaceae > Pseudospirillum > Pseudospirillum japonicum. Next base: position 172,108 of record NZ_FNYH01000002.1, on the reverse strand, counting down.
TACGAAAAGTATGAAGGCGCTTTAGCCGCTGCATGTATCCTTTTCCACGTTAGTTTACATATCGTTCCTTGATTTTTTTTCCCTGCTGCTGTTTTGAGCACGTTAAATCTAATCCGGTTAGGTGAGAGTCTAACGCATTTTGGTGATCAAACTCTAGTTTGCTGCAGTGCGTAAAACTGCATTTAAGATTAGAGCTTTAAAGTAAAAATACCTTGATGCTTAGCAAGCTTTGAGAATCTTTTACGTAAGATTTAACTCAAACTACAGACAAAAAAATAGGCTGTCTACATTTGCAGCAGACAGCCTAAGAATCCACTTGCTAGGCTTATGCCAGCTTTTCTTTGATACGTGCAGACTTACCTGAACGCTCACGCAGATAGTAAAGCTTCGCTTGGCGTACATCACCACGACGCTTCACACTGATGCTATCGATTTGATGGCTATAGGTTTGGAAAGTACGCTCAACACCAACACCATGGGAGATTTTACGCACGGTGAAAGCAGAGTTTAAACCACGGTTGCGCTTACCAATCACAACACCTTCAAATGCCTGTAGGCGTTCGCGGTTACCTTCTTTTACCTTAACCTGAACAACGACTGTATCCCCAGGGCTAAAAGTAGGGACTTCTTTGCTCATTTGCTCAGTTTCAATTAACTGAATAATTTTGTTGTTGCTGCTCATTGCTTGCTCCTAGATTTACACCGCCTAACTTATACCGCCGCACTCGCATCGCCTAGATATTGCTTTGAGCTTGCGCTGTATACTGACGGATAAATTCTGCTAACAGTTCTTGCTGCTCAGTATCCAAGCTTTGCATTTGCAAAAGATCTGGACGTCGCAACCAAGTACGCCCTAACGCCTGTTGAAGACGCCAGCGCCGGATAGCTTGATGATTACCGCTTAAAAGCACAGCAGGCACACTATGCCCATTGATCACTTCCGGACGGGTATAGTGAGGACAATCTAACAAGCCGGTTGCAAAGGAATCTTCCTGTGCTGAATCTTGATGCCCAAGCACATCAGGGACTAGACGTGCCACAGCATCTATTAGCGTCATTGCCGCTAGTTCTCCGCCGCTGAGAACATAATCGCCAATTGACCATTCTTCATCAATTTCTGTGGTAATAAGCCGCTCATCGATACCTTCATAGCGACCTGCTACCAAAACTAAACTTTTATGCTGCGCTAACTCAGCGACACCAGCTTGATTGAGCGGACGTCCTTGAGGCGACAGATAAATTACGCGTGCATTGGCACCCGCCTTAGCTTTTGCAGCCTGAATCGCTTGACGCAAGGGCTCGACCTTCATCAACATCCCAGGACCACCGCCATAGGGTCGATCATCCACGGTACGATGTCTGTCTTGAGTGAAGTCTCGCGGGTTCCAGAACTCCACCTCCAGCAGTCCTTTCTCCACGGCTTTACCGGTGACACCGTATTCCGTGACAGCCGCGAACATTTGCGGGAACAGGGAGACAACACCAACCCACACGCTTTAATCACCTTTTATCTATGTGACGCTATTCAGAACGCGGATCTACTCACCTAAGGGCTAATCTTAAGTGGCTCAACCTTAGATCTAGCTAGGGCTTAAAAATCTATATCCCAATCGACTAGTAAGCGACTTGTTAACAAGTCAACTTCTAGAATGACTTGATCAGGTAGCCAAGGTAGCAAGCGCTCACGCTGATCAAAACTTGCTGCGGTTGGCTTGATGACAAGCACATCATTTGCACCAGTTTCTATCAGATAATCTACTTGCCCTAGGCAATGGCCATCAGTGGTAAAGACTTGTAAACCTTCCAACTGATGCCAGTAGTACTCATTATTTTCTAGTGCTGGCAACTTGTCTTTAGCTAACAAGATTTCAGCACCGGCTAAAGCTTGCGCGGCTTCGCGAGTTTGACACTCACGCAGCTGAGCGACTAATACCTTACCTTGGCGCCGTCCGGAGACTAACTCAAAGTTTTGATATTGGCCGTTAAGCTTCAGCAGCCAGCGCGGGTACTTAAAAATGTTTTCCACAGGTTGTGTGTAGGAATACACTTTGACCGCGCCTTTAATCCCAAAAACACTGGTGACACGTCCTAATTGGATGTAATCAGCATCTGGGAGAGTGTGCTTTAAGTCGGTCATGCTAAGCTAGCAGCCCCAACTTATTGCGCAGCCTTCGCCGCTTGTTTTAACAAAGAGGCTACACGATCAGACGGTTGAGCACCTTGAGATACCCAATACTGAGCGCGTTCTATATCAACACGCAGGCGTTCTTCCTGACCACGCGCAAGCGGATTAAAAAAGCCGATGCGCTCGATAAAACGACCGTTACGCTGGTTACGAGAATCAGCGACTGTCAGGTGATAGAAAGGACGCTTTTTCGCGCCACCACGAGCCAAACGAATGGTTACCATCGCGAAACTTCCTTTATTACGGGAGTTTGAAACTTACTGGAGTTTTCGGAACCTGCTGGAGTGTCGTGACTGAATCTTTTATTCAGCCAAGAGGGCAGATCGCCCGAAAGGCGGTATATTCTACGAGAAAAACACCGCCGTTGGAACCTTAAGCTGATTATTTCTAATTCAACCTATTTGTGAAGGCGCTATTTTAGAGAGATTAGCCACAAACGCAAGTCTTGATCAGGTTTTTTGAGTATCTCTCTTGTGCATTTTGTCTATTTAAATACGTGGGAAACCTCCAGGGCCACCCCCAAATCCAGGTGGCAACATACCAGATAAACCACGCATCATATTTGCCATACCACCTTTTTGGCTAAATTTTTTCATCATTTTTTGCATTTGTTTATGCTGTTTTAGTAGACGGTTTAAATCTTGTAATTCTGTCCCTGAGCCGGCACAGATCCGACGTTTGCGTGAACCTGTCATGATTTCTGGCTTGCGCCGTTCCATAGGTGTCATCGAATTAATCAAGGCTTCCAGCTTGCGCAGTTCTTTTTCACTGGCTTGATTTTGTGCCATCTTGGCCATGTCACCCATCCCAGGTAACTTTTCCAACATGGACGACATGCCGCCCATACTACGCATTTGCTGTAGTTGATCGCGAAAATCTTCTAAATCAAACCCCTTGCCTTTTTTGACTTTTTTAGCCAACTTTTCAGCTTTGGTTTTATCAATTTTACGCTCGGCTTCCTCAATCAAAGACAGCACATCGCCCATACCGAGAATACGTGAGGCAATTCGCTCAGGATGGAAAGCTTCCAAAGCTTCAGTTTTTTCGCCCATCCCTAAGAATTTAATCGGCTTACCGGTAATATGACGTACAGATAAAGCCGCCCCACCACGCGCGTCCCCGTCAGCCTTCGTTAACACAACACCGGTTAACGCAAGCGCCTCGTTAAAAGCCTTAGCTGTATTGGCAGCATCTTGGCCAGTCATTGCATCAACAACAAAGAGGGTTTCTGAGGGCTGAAGACTTTGATGCAGGCTTTGGATCTCTTGCATCATGGCATCATCAATATGTAAGCGCCCCGCAGTATCTACGATCAGCACATCATAAAACTTAATTTTGGCTTCTTTAACTGCTGCTTCAACAATCCTTTGTGGTGACTGGCTTGTATCACTTGGAAAAGCCGTCACACCAATTTCTTGCGCCAAAGTCGCCAATTGTTGAATTGCAGCGGGGCGGTAAACGTCCGCGGAGACCACTAAAACTTTCTTTTTCTCACGTTCTTGCAAGTAGCGCGCTAGTTTTGCTACAGAGGTGGTTTTACCTGCCCCCTGCAAACCAGCCATTAAAATCACCGCTGGCTCACCTTTTAAGATAAGTGGCTGATTCGCTTCTCCCATCACGCTAACCAATTCTTGGTTCACGATTTTGACAAAAGCTTGCCCTGGACTCAGGCTTTTAGCGACTTCTTGCCCAACGGCCCGAGTCCGCACTTGTTCGACAAAGGCTTTCACTACAGGCAGTGCAACATCAGCCTCTAACAAAGCCTTACGCACCTCACGCAAGGTGTCTTTAACATTGTCATCGGTCAGTTTGGCTTGTCCTGTCACTGAGCGTAAAGTGTGTGACAGGCGTTCGCTAAGATTTTCAAACATAAGCGTAAAACATCCTTAAAAGTATGCAAACGGCCTACATTAAGCCGTGAAATTTAAGTGGTTTGCATCGTGCAGGCTGAAGCACAATCAGGTAAGATCAAGCTTTGCTTAAGCATACAAGTATAATAACACAGGCTTAGCTTGGCCTGTTTGATGGTGTAATTGACCCTGATAGTTTTTCTTTTTGACGCGGATGCTCACTCATGAATGCGTTACCCTTTACTTTTTTAGCTGCCATTTGCTATTGGGCAGCGGCTTCCTATCAGGGGCTAGTGCTGACACGGCATGCGCCTGCACGTCAGGAGCTAGTGCAGTGGCTAGCCTTGGGTGCCTTAATTGCTCATGCCACTGCATTAGGATGGCATCTATTCACACCAGACCATCAATGGTTATTTAGCTTCTTTAATACAGCTTCACTCATTAATTGGTTTGCTGTCAGTTTATTGCTGCTAGCGAGTTTACGTAGACCTTTACTCAACTTGGGGATTGGTCTTTTTCCACTCGCTGGCTTGGCTGTAATTGGTGCACAATGGCAATATGCAGTTCCCAGTCTACCCAAGGGGATCAGCACAGGGGTTGGCATACATATTCTTACTTCTTTATTTGCTTACAGCATTTTAACCCTCGCCAGTGTGCAAGCTTTATTGCTTTGGCTGCAAGACCACCAACTTAAACACAAGCAAATGCGTGGTTTGATCCAAGTGCTTCCCCCGTTACAAACAATGGAAACGCTACTTTTTGAATTACTGTTACTAGGCGTGGGTTTTTTAACCCTTGCTTTGGTGAGTGGTGCCTTAAGTATTGAAGCCTTTTTTGCACAGCATTTAGCACATAAATCTTTGTTTTCATTGCTTGCTTGGTTCATTTTCACCAGCTTGCTTATAGGTCGTTATCGTTTTGGTTGGCGTGGCCAACGCGCGGTGCGCTGGACGCTTGGTGGTAGTGTATTATTAATTTTGGCTTACTTTGGCAGCAAGTTCGTGCTTGAGTTTGTGTTAGCTTCTTAGATGATTCGACTGCGGGCGTCTCTTGACAGTCCGCAAGGAAACACATAAAAAGAGCGCATCGCAGAGATTAGAGGAATAGATTCTCTTGAATGACGAGACTTCTTTAAGCCTTTTATTTGGCTTACTCGTATTACTTATTTTAATGTCAGGCTTCTTTTCCAGCTCAGAAACTGGAATGATGTCCTTGAATCGGTATCGCCTCAGTCATAAGGCGAAAAATAAAGACAAAGCCGCATTGCGGGTCAGTCGCCTCTTATCGCGTCCAGATCGTTTGATTGGGGTGATTTTAATCGGCAACAATTTTGTCAATATTCTTGCTTCTTCCATAGCGACTGTGGTTGCTATGCGCCTTTATGGTGATGCAGGTATCGCAATTGCAACGGCAGTTCTCACCTTGGTTATCTTGATTTTTGCCGAGGTTATGCCCAAAACTTTAGCCGCGGTTCGTCCAGAGCGTATTGCTTATCCTGCTTCTTTGATCCTAGAACCTTTACTCAAGCTCTTATATCCGCTGGTCTGGTTAGTCAATGGCATTAGTAATGGTTTATTACGCTTACTTGGCGTCCAAAGCGTGCAATCCGATAGCCACAAGCTTACCCGCGAAGAGTTACGTACTGTCGTCCACGAAGCCGGCAGTATGATTCCTCGTCGTCACCAAGCGATGCTCTTATCCATTTTGGATCTAGAAAAGGTCACCGTAAATGACATTATGATCCCACGCCATGAAGTTGTGGGTATCGACCTTGAACACGATATGCCCACCATCTTAGAACAACTACGTGCAAGCGAACATACAAGAATTCCGGTGTTTAAAGGTGACATTAATAATGTGGTTGGTATTTTACATCTACGTAAAGCCGCACGTGTTTTAAGTGATCCCAATCCAACCAAAGCTATGCTGGTCAAGGAAACACGCGAGCCTTATTTTGTCCCTGAATCCACCCCACTACATACTCAGTTATTAAACTTCCAAAAAGAAAAGCGCCGAATTGGTATTGTCGTTGATGAATACGGGGATGTTTTAGGGGTTGTTACTTTAGAAGATATTCTAGAAGAGATTGTTGGTGATTTTACTACGGATGTTGCCAATCAACAGCCAGACATTCAGTTACAAGAAGATGGTGCCTATATTATTGAAGGGGCAGCAGCGATTCGGGAAATTAACAAATTGCTTGAATGGGAGCTGCCAACGGATGGGCCTAAAACGATTAACGGACTTGTACTAGAAAAACTAGAGCATTTACCCGAAGCAAATATGTGCTTACAAATTGGCCATTACCGCTTTGAAGTGCTTGAGTTACAAGGAAAAATGATTCGTAAACTCAGGGCACTCCGTATAAAACGCAAACGCCTACTAAAAAAGAGCTAGTTTCTATATGGCCTCCTTGAGAGGCCCTATTTTTTTATTATACAAAGATATCTAATCTAAACCTTGCGTTTCCATTTTGGTTAATCCTTGTGGACCAAAATAAAGTGTTAAGCGCTGATTTTCTAGCCAAGTATTACCTTGGCGCAGCGTATAAACATAGTCCCAACGCAAAGGTTGCGTTTGTACAGGCAATAAAGGCGAACCCAGAAGATATTCTACTTGTTGCGGCTGCATCCCAATTTTTAATTGAGCAAGTACTTCCTGATCTAGGATGTGTCCTTGCTGAATTTTACGCTCATAAACACCTGGAAATGCACACCCAGCAAGTAAGACTAGAGTTAAAATACCAACAAAAGGACGTAACCTGCGCATAAATTTAATCCTTTGAACCTTGGAGTTGTGTCGTTTGTGTTTGCCCATAACAAATACAGTTACGGCCACGTGCCTTCGCTTGATAAAGATACTGATCAGCAAGATGTAAAAGCTTTTCTAATGTGTCTTGGGTCACTTGCTCATTCGAATGAATACTCGGCTGCCATTGGGCAAGTCCTATACTTGTGGTAATTTTTACCCGCTCTTGTTCTATTAAAATTTCTTGACGTGCCAAACCAATACGGAAATTTTCCAAATGTCGATACGTTTTGACAAAAGGCTCAGGTAATAAAATACAAAATTCTTCACCACCCATGCGTGTTAATAATGCGTGTGGGAACATCTCTTTCATCAATTGCGAAAAAGCCTTTAAAACCTGATCGCCCACATGATGCCCATAACTATCATTAATATGTTTAAAATAATCAATATCTAGCATAGCAAGCGTTAAAGGCGTTTTGTATTCGAACCAAGATAAGGCATGTTCAAAAAAGTAACGCCGGTTATATAAGCCTGTGAGGAAGTCTTGATACGATGCTTGGCGAATACTGTCCATTTGCTCCAAAATTTTTAAATTTTGCGCTACACGGCAATAAAGCTCCTCAGCACTAAAGGGCTTCCCAATAAAATCATTCGCACCTTGTTTAATAAATTGTGCCGATAATCTGTGATTGCCTAAAGCAGAAACCCCAATAATTGCTAATCGATCACTACCTAACTGACGACGCACTCGGCTTACGACTTGATGACCGCTTAAACCTGGCATGGCATAATCAATCAGCATCAGACGAATATCACCTTGCTCAGCTAATAAACGTAGCGCTTGTTCACCATCATGGGCAACTAATACTTGATAACCTTGAATCTGTAATAAATGTCTTAAATAATCACAAGCTACTTTAGAATCATCCACAACTAATAATTTTGTCGTAGGATTTTTCTGTAGGCGGGTTAATAAGCTCACGATGTAATCTAGGCTGGCAGAGCTGCCTTTAAAAACATAGTCTACAATTTGTCGTGACCATAATCGCTCTTGCGCATCATTACCATCATTACTTGTAAAAATAATGGTGGGTATGCCCACTTCTAACACAAGATCAACCACTTCCCCATTGGCTGCATCAGGCAAATGCAAGTCTAATAAAGCAAATGCGAATGCTTGTGTATTTTGCAAGCATGCTTGGGCATCTTGATAACTTTGCACCCAAGTTACTTCAAAGTGAAGCCGGCTTTCTAACTGCTTTTTAACCACGTAGCCAAATGAAGGACTATCTTCCACAAGCAGAATCTTTTGATTTATCGACATGTAAGCAAGCCTGTTAACTTTGATGCATACGGCAATCATCTAGGGTGAGCAAAATAACTGTTCGGCTAGGGCAAAGACAGCCCAAGAGTACCCTAGATAGGTAAGGGGACTCAAGCAGTCATGCTGATGTCTTGATTTCTTTATAACATCTTGTACACCCAAGCGGGCCTCACTAGAGGATGCGTTTTCATCTGTGACTTTTCAATATATCGGGGTCGAATTTAGATGCTAAAAATATATATTTTAATGCAGAAGCTCAGTAAAGAGTCAAAAAATTTTGTATTCTCTGTGTTATACGTCGTGCCCTTAAGTAGTCTTTTAGTCACCACAGCTAATGGCTTACATGTTCCCGGCTGGATCTCAGGTTTACTCATTAGCCTGTTAGCGATTGTCAGTATGGGATTTGGTGATTTTAAAGGACCAGAAGAGGAGCACAGGCAGCCTTAATAAAAAAACCCAGATCTTAAGATCTGGGTCAAAAAGATATATTTTTCTAGCAAGGGCGACTTAGTCTTTATCGACTACGGCGTTTTCCTCAACATGAATGGGCTCATCTGGCTTATCGTTTGCATGTGATTTACCACGCAACTCTAGCAACAAATAAAGCACTACACCAACACCCAGACCCCATGCAGCACCGTGCACTGCAAGGACTACACCCATACAACCTGCAACCCCCATAGAAGTTGCATTATCGATTTGCTCTACACCCACGCTGATACACAGGTAACCTGTGATGATCAAGGTAATTGACAGGGCAATAGGAAGTACAGGCTTAAAGAGAGTGATCAAAGGTAAGAGGAACAGAGCGATAAAACCAACGATCCAGAAAACACCTGCGCCTGAATAGATAGTATCCATAGCGCTGCGGCCATAACGGTAACGCTCTGCAATGGTCGCCATAACGCCAGTAAACAAAGGACCTGCAAGACCTGGGTAAGGTGCAAAGAAGGAGTGTATTAGGTTACGGATCCCTGTCACTAGGTGAACACGGTCCACATCCACTTCAATTTTTTCATCTGGACGCAAGTGGTCAACACGGTCAAGCAAGCTCTGGCCAACAATAATATCACCAAAAGCAATAATGTAAGCAATCAAAGCTGTAGGAATCGCCGCCATCAACAAATCTATGCCAGGCAAACCAATCGAGAAAGGCAGATAGTTCCAAATGCTGGCAAAATCAGGAATCGCTACGCCCCACTCTACGCTAGGCAATGGATATTCAGCGACAACCCAACCAATCGCCATCGCTACAAGCATACCAGGTACCATGCCATAACCAGCAATGATTTTCGCCCAACGATGTTTTTCTACCCAATCACGGAAAGACAGTGAGAAAAGCACATAAGCGGTAATTAAACCACCTAAACCTAAAGAAATTGGCGTGTTATACAGGCGGCCACCTTCAGTGATTTCCCCTGTAATAGCGGCAATCCCTGCACCTAGCAAGATACCTGCTTTAATAGAGCTAGGAATGATGTTAACCAACTTACTACCTAGGCGCGTGATTGCCATAAATAGGAAGATAAAGGTCACCACTAACTGCAAAGCAACTAGGGCTTTGATCGCCTCTGGGCCTGGCTCAAACTGGCCAATAAATAGCAAAACAACAGGAATCGCTGGTGTAATCCAGCCAGGTACGAAAGGGACACCGAGCAAGTTAGGCAACATAAAACCAACGCCGCACACAACAACAAAGGCCAGTGCCACGTCATAGGGTAATCCCAAATACTTTTGTAGCAAGGGAATCATCGCCATAGCGACAACGAACATCACTAAAGCTTGGATCGTCTCTGCAGCTTCCCAACGATAGTGGATAAAAGGCAGACGGATTTTGAAAGGGCCTGCAGGCCAATACGGATGTTCTTCTCCGTAATTACGTTTAATTAGCACACTAATACCTTTAGAATTTTACAGTACTTTTGTTGTTGTCGGATGAAGCTATGACACCGGTTAAGCTGAATATAATGATTGTTGTCACAGTACTGCCGGTGACCCTTAAAGGGGCAAGGGTGTTTTACCCTTAGGGGAGAGTGCAAGAAATTAGACATTGGTTAAAGAAACCAATCTTTTATCACTTGAATTTCAGTGACTTAGTAGTCACTATTTGAACTTAAGCTAAGAATTCAGCACCTTGGTGCATGACTTTACAGTCATTTCACTCTAAGATTGCAGGCACTAAACTTTAGTCTAAGTGCGCTGCACAAGTGTCAACAACTCAAGATTCTCCCTATACTTTTGCAGCTTGCCTCATCAGAAAGCCTCGTTGATAGGGTGCCGCATTGCAGCAAGATGGCGTACACTAAAACCTGTTGATTATTGATGACATCATTAGAGTATATTTATGGCAAGTGATCTTTCCAGCAACCCTTGGCACCTTTGCGCACAGCAAGCATTAGCTTACCTTCTGACCTATGAAACCCAAGCACAAGAAGATGAACTATTTGCTCTAGGTTATTTGATCCCACAAATTGATTTGGTGTGCGAATGGGCGCAGGCACAAAGTGCTCTAATCCAGGGCTTGGAAAAAGCCAGCGGCGATTTCATCCAAGACTGCACGCAAGTTTTACAAGCTAATATGCAAAGTGATGCTTTGACGTCAACAGATCGTCAACAGATTTTGGCACTGTGGCAGCTTGCCTGTACCCATATCCGCTAATTTTTCTATTTGATTTTATGAGCTTTTTCTAATGACGCCATCAAAACCACAAAAGACCCCGCTCACTTATGATACTGAAGTCTCGCCTGAGGGCAGCTTAGAAGTTTTATCACAACAAGAAGTCAATGCACTAAAAGATACTTCTGCTTCTGGCTTATACGAGATTTGGCGCAGCTGTGCTCTGGCTGTGCTTAACTGTGGCAGCCACACAGACGATAGCCGCGCTATTTTAGAAGCACATCAAAAGTTTCATATTGAGGTCAAGCACCAAGACAAAGGCATCCGTCTTGCCTTAAAAAATGCGCCTGCACAAGCCTTTGTTGATGGCAAAATGATTCGCGGCATTCGTGAGCATTTATTTGCTGTGCTACGTGATATTGTCTACACCCACAATGAGATTCGTGCTCCGCGTTTTAACCTGCAAGATTCTGAAGGCATTACAAATTCAGTTTTCCATATTTTACGCAATGCAGGTGTTCTCCAACCCAACACCTTACCCAATATGGTCGTTTGCTGGGGTGGCCATTCGATTTCACGTTTGGAATACGAATATACCAAGGATGTTGGCTATCATTTAGGCTTACGCGGCCTCAATATTTGCACTGGATGCGGCCCAGGTGCGATGAAAGGCCCCATGAAAGGCGCCAATGTTGCCCACGCCAAGCAAAGGTTTACTCCTGCACGCTATTTGGGGATTTCAGAGCCTGGAATTATCGCTGCTGAATCCCCCAACCCTATTGTCAATGAGCTGGTCATCATGCCAGATATTGAAAAACGCTTAGAAGCCTTTGTGCGCCTTGGGCATGGGATTCTTGTTTTCCCAGGTGGTGTAGGCACTGCGGAAGAAATTCTTTACCTGTTAGGTATTTTGCTCCACCCAGCCAATCAAGATTTACCTTTCCCAGTGATTTTTACCGGCCCTGCAGCCAGCGCAGATTACTTTCAGCAAATCGATACTTTTTTACGTACTTGCCTTGGGGATGAAGCTTGCCAGCGCTACCGCATTATTATTCAAGATCCAGAGGAAGTAGCACGTGCGATGCGCCAAGGTATTGATGAAGTCACTGAATTTCGCCGCCAACATAAAGATGCGTTCTATTTTAACTGGCGCCTAAAAATTGATCCTTTATTCCAACAACCCTTTGAAGCAACCCATGCTAATATGGCACGTCTTGCATTGCAGCAAACACGCCCCAAACATCTATTAGCGGCGGATTTACGCCGTGCATTTTCTGGCATTGTCACCGGCAATGTGAAAGAACAAGGTATCCGTGCGATTGAGCATCAGGGACCTTTTGAAATTTGCGGTAGTGAGGACATACTCACACCTTTAGACCAGCTGCTAGAAAGCTTTGTAAAAGCCCAACGTATGAAGCTACCAGGTAGCCAGTATTCACCTTGCTACCGTATTAAAAAGGCCTAGTGTGTCCTGTACCGCATAAAAGAGTAGGTTTCCCCTAAAGCTTTAGGTAAGCTTAGGGGCCATTACAGTTACACTTGAATACATTTCTTGTTAGGACACAGCATTTCGTTGAACGATCTGCCTTGATCGGAGAAGCATCATGGTTGATATGGCCAAGCTTAAAGAGGAGGCCCTAAAACGTAAACGCGACCACGAGGAAGCCGAGCGCCGTAAACAAATGAAGCCACAAAAAAGTGCTTCATCTTCAGCGCGGCGCGCTGCAAAACCTGGTGGAGCAAAACGTTCTGGGGCTTCTGCACAGGGTAAGGAGCATACGAGTAAAGGCCAAGCTGCCCCCAAAAAGAAACGCTCTGTTAGCCGTTGGGTGTTAGACATCTTATTGTTTTTAGGCGCGCTTTTAGTGTTAACGCTCATGTTTAACCCGTTTTAACGCATTCGCAACATAAATCTTTTCTAATAAAGCGAATTTTGGGTAAACTAAGCCTTTACACCTAAAAAGCTGACCTTTTTAGGTTTACTGGCTGATGACCATAGGATAAAAAACAACATGAGTAGCAAGCTAAAAAGCACCCAAATCCAAGCAAGACTTGGTAGCAACCAACAAGTTCTTGTACAAGCAGATGAACACGAACTGATTATTGATCAGCCCAAGGCAGCTGGCGGTGACGACCAAGGCCCAACACCCTTACAAATGATGTTTGCTGCCCTTGCAGGTTGTATAGGTACTATCGGGCGCTTGGTCGCTATGCAAGAAAAAATCACTTTACGCGACATGCACATGCGTATTAGCGGTGATTTGGATGTGATGGTGCTTTTGGGACGTAATACAGAAGATCGTGCAGGTTTTCAAAGTATTTGCATCGAGGTTGATGTCGATGCAGACCTCACAGATGAAGAAAAGCTCGCTTTTTTACACAAAGTAGAAAGCCGTTGCCCAGTATCCGATAACCTAGCTGCTACAACACCAATCGAGCTTAGCCTAGCGCGTTTTGATCAATAAACTTGCTTTTTGACCCAATCCAGTCTCAACCTATAAAGAGACTGGATATTGCCTCAATGAAAACCTGTTAACAAGTCTCTCAATCTAGCCTCATCCCAGATTTCTATACCTAAGGCCTGCGCTTTGGTGAGTTTACTACCCGCCGCTTCCCCCGCTAATAAAACGTGCGTATTTTTCGATAGACTAGACGCAACTTTAGCCCCTAAAGCCTCTAACTGTTGTTTAATCTCCTCACGCGAGCCAAAGGAGAATTTACCTGTCATCACCCAAGTTTGCTCAGACAAGGGCAAGTTGCTGGTATCTGTTGGCGGTGTTGGATCAGGCCAATGCATCCCAGCACGACATAAATCCGCAACAACTTCTTGATTATGTGCTTGCTGAAAAAAGGTACGAATATGCTGGGCGACAATAGGGCCAATTTGTTCAATTTTTTGCAACTCATCAAGACTTGCATTTTGTAATTGCGATAAATCTACAAAATATTCTGCTAATAACTTGGCGGTGACTTGGCCCACTTCACGAATACCAAGTGCATAAATAAAAGTGGCTAAACTCGTTTGTTTACTTGTTTCTAGTGCATCTAATATTTTTTGTGCTGATTTAGATCCCATACGGGGTAAAGCAGCTAACTGTTCCAAATTAAGTTGGTATAAATCAGCCGGTGAATGCACTAACTGCAAATCAACTAATTGACTAATTAATTTATCACCTAAACCTTCAATATTAAGCGCACCTTTGCTGGCAAAATGCTTAATCGTTTCTTTGCGCTGTGCACTACAAAATAAACCACCAGAACAACGTGCAACCACCTCACCTGGTATAGCTTCTACCTTGGCATCACAAATAGGGCAATGCTCAGGCAACTTAATTGGCTGCCAACTTAGCGGGCGCTTTTCTTGTAGCACTTTTACCACTTGTGGAATCACATCTCCCGCACGGCGAATCCACACAAAATCCCCAATGCCCAAGCCTAAGCGTTGGATTTCATCCATGTTATGCAAGGTCACATTCGTCACCTGCACACCTGCCACTTGTACAGGTTTCACTCGAGCAACAGGGGTTAAAGCTCCGGTACGCCCCACTTGGAAATCAACCGCCTCCACTTGGGTTACCACTTCTTGCGCAGGAAATTTATAAGCCACAGCCCAACGAGGTTCACGCGCACGATAACCTAGATGTTTTTGGTGCATTAGCTCATCGAGCTTAATCACGACACCATCAATATCATAATCAAGCTGTGCTCTTTGTGCGCCTATCTGCTGACAATAAACAAGAATATTCTCTAAACCCCTAACCACTTGACGCAGCGCTTGAGGCTTAAACCCCCATGCTTGCAATGCCTTCATTTGCTCACTATGAGTGAGATAATTTTCGCACCCTTGTACTACCTGATAAGCACTAAATACTAACGGGCGTTGGCGGGTGATCTGTGAATCTAGCTGACGTAAACTCCCTGCAGCGGCGTTTCTTGGATTGGCAAACCCCTTATGTCCTTGTTGCTGCATTTTCTGATTCAGTTCGGCAAATCCCTGATGAGGCATATACACTTCACCACGCACCTCCAAATAAGGCGGCCAAGTCTCCCCATATAAACGTAAAGGCACACTCGCTAAGGTGCGTAAATTATGGCTAATATCCTCACCTTGGATACCATCCCCACGGGTCAGCCCGTATATGAATTGGCCCTGTTGATAATGCAGGCTGACTGCTAATCCATCGAGTTTAGGCTCGCAACAAAATGCTAAAGTAGCCATTTGTGCCTCATCGAATTTTAATTGACGCTGCAAACGCTGCCAAAACTCGCTCACTTCTTGTGTATCCAGCGCATTACCTAATGACAGCATAGGAATTTTATGAGGCCTACTGACAAAATGACCTATCGGTGGCGCTCCAACTCTTTGGGTTGGGGAATTAATATCTTGCAGTGCTGGATATTTTTTTTCTAATGCTTGTAACTCTCTAAATAATGCATCGTACTCAGCATCTGTCACTAAAGGGTGATCTAAAACATAATAGTGATAATTATAATGTTCGAGTTGTTTTTTTAGTTGATTAGCATCTTGTTGAATATCAGGCGGGCAATTCACAGGAGGGATCTCTTTATTGATCAGATATTTATTTGGTAAGCTCTTTATTTTTAAAGAACTTACCAAGTTGCCAGCAGAAACTTATAAAGCTTTACGATGTGCATCAGGCGGCAAGTGGTTACGACGTTCGAACTCTTGTACACGCTGCCGGTAGTGCTCTAGCGTTTGCTGTGTTAATACACTACGTTGCTCATCTTTGAGTTCTCCGCCTAAATTACGCACAATACAATGTGCCGTTTCATACATAATATTCAAAGCTTCCATAGGACGTTTAGGACCTGGCAAAATCACAAAAAAAGTCAACCCTGAGACATAGCCTTGATGTAAATCGTCTAAATCAAAAGTCCCCGGCTGAAACATATTAGCCATAGATAATTGCAAATAACTTTTACCTGCCTCATCTTCCTCATAACGATGAAAAATATCCATATCGCTATAACGAAAACCACAGGCAATCACAATACGCAATACCTCATCCCAAGCAAAACCTATACCTTCTTCATCTTCAGGTGCCAGCACATTAATCGTAAGAATTTCTTGGGCATTTTTTACCACCTTGCGTTCAAAACCTTCTTCTTGTTGAGAACGAGGTACAGGCATTGGCGGTTCAGGTTCTTGCCAAGCTTCCTCCTGCCAAGCCTGCTGATATTGTAACCTTTGCCATTCTTCTTGACTTACCTCATTATCATAAAGCGATGTTTCACTATAATCGAAGGTGTCCGGTTCAGCATAGTGGGGATGTCTTGGCGCTTGTGCCTGTCCATATTGGGCATCATATTCTGGATGCTCATACTCGTCATATTCAGGCTCATAGGCTTGTGTATAACGTGCTCTTTCATAAGCTTGTACACGTGCATATTCTGAGGCGTCGTCAGGATGAGCGACCTCTTGATCGTGCCTTTCATAGTATCTAGGCTGCTGCTGCACATGTGCCTGTTGCGGATGATGCGCGTACTGTCTTGCATCAGCAGGATAAGGATCAGCATTGGGATAGGCTTGCTGCTCAGAGGTGCCTTGCGCCCGTGTATCAAAGAGCCGTGGCTCAGTGAAATCTCGCGGACCTTGCCCAGGACGCGCACCACCATGTGGCAACTCATGCGCAATTTGTTGCTGGCGTGCGATTTCTTCAGGATCTATGTAGGCATCTTCTTCGGCTTGCTCTTGCGCCTTATGACGGCGCAAACGGCGCACACCGTCTAATACGATGGCCGCTAATACTAGTAGCCCTAATACTACTAGCCATTCTCTTAAACCCATAAAGGTCACCCATTGCTGTGTAGAGCCGATAAGCTTAACAGGGTAGCGCAGACTTACAAGCCAGGACAAAGCCCGCAAGTACAAAACATCCACGCCTAGCGATTGGCGTCCCTGTGCTGTGAATCTTCAAGTATTTTAAACACTTTTGCTGCTTAAAAAAATGTATGCACAGTGAAGTCTTAGAGGCTTTCCGTGTCAAAATGGATCAATCTTGTGCGATTGCCAACGCCTGATCAATATCCACAGCCACCGGACGTGAGACACCTGCTTCTTGCATAGTCACACCCAAAAGTTGGTCAGCAGCTTCCATAGCCTGCTTATTATGCGTGATATAAATAAATTGAATCTCTGCGGACATTTGCTTTACCAAAGCCGCATAACGGGCCACATTCAAATCATCTAAAGGGGCATCCACTTCATCCAGCATACAAAAAGGGGCTGGATTCAATTGAAAAATAGCAAAGATTAAAGCAATGGCTGTTAAAGCCTTTTCTCCACCTGATAATAATTGAATACTGGTATTTTTCTTACCTGGTGGTTGCGCTTTAATCAGCACGCCTGTCTCCAATAAATTATCACTGGTTAATTCTAAATAGGCACGTCCACCAGAAAAAATTTGCGGGAATAATTCAGCTACCCCTTGGTTTAACGCATCAAAGGTTATTTTGAAACGCTGTCTTGTTTCTTTGTCAATCCGTTGAATTGCTGCCTCTAATGTCTGTAAAGCTTCTGTAAGTTCTGAGATTTGTTGCTCCAAATAAAGCTTACGTTCTGCTTGCGCTTGATATTCCTCAATTGCCGCAAGATTAACCGCACCTAAACTAGCTAATTGTTTTTGTACTTGCGCCCATGTCTGCTTCAATACGGGCTCTTGTTGCAAATCCACTGATGGCAAGGTTTCCAGTTCTAGCTCTGGGTTTAACTCCGCCAGCTTGTGTGCTTCATGTTCACAAGCTAAACGCGCTGCCTGTAATTCAAGTTGCTCTTGTTGTAACTGATCACGTAGGCTTTCTTTTTCCGTTTGCATCCTTTGCAACTCACCATGCAAAGCCTGTCCCTGTGTTTGTACATGATGCAAGCCTTCTTGTTCTTCTTGCCATGTTTTCTGTGCGTCTTGTAAGGCTTGTTCACAGGCGGCTAAAGCTTGTGCCAATTCGGGCAAACCTTGAGCTTGTGTCTGTGCTTGGGTTGCCTTTTGCTGCAAGCGCTCGCATTCAAGCTGACAACTTTGCAAGCGATCATCCAAACGAATTTGTTGATGCCCTAGATTTTGACTTTTCACATGGAGCGCTTGTGCCTGTGTTTGCAGATTTTTATATTCATGCTGACTTTCTTGTAATCTTCGTTGGTAAGCTTGCCAAATTTGTTGCGCTTGCTCAGTCGCTTCCTGTTGCTTTTGCTGCTGTTTGGCCAAGGTTTCTAAATGCATTTGGCTGTGCTCATAAGCTGCTTGTGCCACTTGATAAGCCTGCGTTTGCTGTGTCAGTGCAGCTTGCACTTGTTCTATTTCTTGTTGCCACCCTTGCTGATCTTGCTGCCAGTCAACTAAACGCGCTTGCAAACCCTGTATTTGCGCTTGGTGTGTTTGATATTCCGCCCGCTTTGTCGCTATATCCGCCTGGATTTGCTGCTGATGCTGTTGACATTCGAGCCAAATGGCCTCTTTACAAGTACACATTTGCTGTGCAGCCTGCACTTCTTGTTGTAGGTGGTTTACTTGCTCTTTGAGTTCTCGAATCGTTTGCTGACGTTCTAAGACTTGGATTTCCACATCTTGCGCACTTTCAGGATAGCGACACCAATTGAGCCCTAACTGAATACCATCTGCGGTGATCCAAGTCTTAGCTGGTGTGCTTGCGCAACTATCTGCTTGCAGTAACCAAGCCTGACGCTGTGTCCAAGCCTCTTGCAAATCCTGTACCCAAACAACCTCTTGCAAATGCGCTAACCAAGCTTGGGGCCAGCTATTTTGCGCTCCCAAAGCAAAAATCTTACGTAAACCAGTGGGCAAATTTTGCTCGCCTTGCTGCGGCCAAATATAGGTTGCAGGCGATTTTAGATCTTGTAAATTTTGCGGTGCTTGCGCCAACCAGTGCGCTTTTACCCAAGGCTGCAACAAGGTGTGAGCTAGGGGCCCTTGCTTTTCGATATTCACCAAGGTTAACCAAGGCTGACTCCCTGCAGGTGCTTGTGATATCGAGAGCGCTTGCGCCTGTACTGCCTCAAGTGCTTGCAAGTGCGCTTGTACCTGTTGATACGCCTGCTGTGCTTTTTCTAATACCTGTACACTGGCTTGATAGGTTTGTTTAGCAGTTTGCGTGGCACCCGCGGCTTGCTCTTGTTGCGCTGCTAATATCTGCAAAGTTTGTGCCTGTGTTGCTCCCTGTGTTTGCAACTTGGCTAGAGTCTCGGCTTCTTGCTGTAATTGCGCAGATTTTGCCAAATAAGTGTGCAGTTTTTGCTGTGACTGTTGCAAATACTCGCCTTGCGTTTCCAGCAACTGGATTTGATGCTGGGCTTGGATCACAGTTTGCCCTTGTGCTTGATAGGCTTGCTCTATTTGCCGCGCAGTCTGCGCCTGTGTCTGATACGCAAGTTCTAAATCTTGTGCTTGCTCTTGTTCAATTTCTAATTTTTCTGCAACTAACAATAAGGCTTCTTGCAGCGCTTCTTGCTCATCGTTTAACTGCTCTGCTAACGCCTGCGCTTGCACTTTTTCTTCTGTCAGCGTTTGTATTTCTTGTTGATATTGAGCCAGTAACTCGGCAGTTTCTTGCACATTTTGCGCTTGATAGCCATAAGCTGTTTGTAAACGTGTCAACTCAGTTTTAATCTGGTAAACCTGTACCTGTTGCGCTTCTAGCACTTGTTTCAGCTGAGTTTCCTTTGCCAAAACCTCTTGAATCTGCCCTTCTTGCGTATGCTGTTGGCGTGTGAGTTGATTAAACTGTTCGCTGGTTTGCTGGGTTTTGCTTTGTAAAGTCTGCATTTGTTGACGTGCTAGCGTCCAACGTAAATGCGAAAGTTGTGTATTGAGTTGATGTTCTTGTAATTTTAATTCTCGATACTGACGCGCCGCTTGTGCTTGCTTTGCCAACTTATCGAGTTGCTTGCCCAACTCCTGATCAATATCTTGCAAACGCGATAGGTTATCTTGGGTACGCTGCATACGGGTTGCTGTTTCTTTACGCCTCTCCTTGTAGCGCGAAACTCCAGCAGCTTCTTCAATATAAACACGCAATTCTTCCGGACGCGCCTCTATCAAGCGCGCAATCATCCCTTGCTCAATAATGGCGTAACTGCGTGGCCCTAAGCCGGTTCCTAAAAATAAATCCGTAATATCACGCCGACGGCAGCGGGTACCATTGAGAAAGTATTGCGATTGGCCTTCTCGAGTTACCTGACGCTTCACACTGATTTCTGCATAGGCTGCATACGCACCACCCAAGCGGCCTTCTTGGTTATCAAAGTGAAGTTCGATCCCTGCTAAAGCCGCAGGAGGGCGCGACTCAGAACCATTAAAAATCACATCTGTCATGGATTCACCACGCAAAAAACGTGCTGAACTTTCGCCCATCACCCAACGCACTGCATCAATGACATTCGATTTGCCGCAACCGTTAGGACCCACAATTGCGGTCATATTGGTGGGGAAGTGGATAAGGGTCGGCTCCACAAAAGATTTGAAGCCGACCAAACGCATACTTTTTAGACGCATGACATCGTAAGGATCTTTAACCAAAGGGGGTTCTTTTTACGGCACCACTTGGTTAATTTCAAGAGAAATTAGCTCCTTATGTGTCACTGCTACAGGTCCAAAGCTTGCTTGTAGATCACCAGATTGGGCTTGCGGGCTGCCCCCTTTGGCCACACGCGCACTTAAAACAACCTCTTGTACACTGGACAAATTGCGTGCAGGCATCATCGCTTGGCTGTTATCTAGAGTAATTTGCGTTGGCAAATCTGCAACGGTTAGCTTCACCGCAGCCAGTGGCATCGGCGGGCCTTCCAGTGCACGTGCAAACACAAAAACCGTATCTTCTGGATGCGTTTGTGCTTTAAGCTCTGCTGCAATCTCAACCGCGACGGTTAATTCAGGTGCATTGACTGCAGGGGTTTTAGCCATTTCTGTTTGAGGTTCTGCTGGCGCTTGGATCCCCAAACGTGCTTGTGCCTCTGCAATCCCTTCACGAATCGCTTGTTCATTTTCTTGATCTTGCACACTGAGCAAGGCTTTTTGCCAATGTTCAATTGCTAACTGATAACGGCCTTGATCAAACGCATGAATCCCTAACAAGCCACGTGCCGCAGCCTGATGAACATCTTGTGCCAGTGCTTCATCAATCAAGGTTTGCACTCTAGGCGTCAATTGGCGTTGATCGACAAAATACCAAGCTTGCGCCTGTTGCGCCAGAATACCTGGCTTGCGCCCTTCCAAACGCATAAGCTCTTCCAACGCAAGCGCTGCTTGTTCAAAACGCTGTAAGCTCATATAGCTACGTGCCAATAAATACCAGCCTTGTGCTTGATCTGGATTGTCACGCACCGCTTGTTCTAAACGAGCAACTAACTGATTGAAATCACCACCGCTTTCTTCAATGACCGCCTGACGCCCGAAATAAACGTTTAAAGGCTCAGCAGCACCATATTTTTGATACAAAGCGGCACTCGCTAGCAAGCTAATTGCTGCGATTCCCAACAAGCGTACCTGTGCTTGGCTGAACTTAAACGCAGGCGCTAACTGAGTTTTTTGCTCACCGGCATCATCAAGTAAATTATTTTCTAATTCACGGCGTTGGCTGCGATAGTTCTCTTCATCAAGATCACCACCTTCATATGCGGCATCAAGTTGAGCTAACTTAGTTTTAAATAAGCCAACATTGGCTTGCACGCGTTGATCTTCACTGGCTTCAGCAGCCAAACGCCGCTCTAACACTAAGTAGGTCCGCAGTGGCCATGCTAAAAACACTAAGGCAAGCCCCGCAAGACAAGCCAAGCCTATCCACAAGGCAATCATGAGTTAGGTTCCTTTGAATGCAAAAGTTGCTGTAAACGTGCTTGGCGCTCAGCATCGCTTTCTATTGGTAGCGCCTGTTGGCGTTTACGTTTTTGCTGATACGCTAGACCTAAAATGACTAAGCCACCAATAGCTAAGAGTACAAAAGGCAAATACCAAAGCAGCCAAGTACTTGGACGCACAGGCGGTGTATAAGTGACATAATCACCAAAGCGCTGCACCATAGCATCAATAATTTGCTGATCTGTATACCCTTGATTTAATAAGGCAACTAACTCCTCGCGCATGTCCTTGGCAATGGGTGAGTCCGAGCCAGCAATATTTTGATTTTGGCATTTCGGGCAACGTAGCTCTTCTGCCAAAACCTGAAAGCGTTTTTCTCCCGCAGGTGCTTGGAATTGGTAAACCTCAATTGCTGCATAGCTATTGATGGTCAACAGGCCGCCCAAAGCGATCCATAAACTCAATATCAATTTTGCCATTGGCGCACCTTAGGTAAGATTTCTTGTTGTAAAATGGCATCTGTCAGTACCCCTGCCAAGTGATAGCGTACTACGCCTTGTGCATCCACAATAAAGGTTTCCGGCGCACCATAGACGCCTAAATCAAACGCCAGCTTACGCTCACCTTCACGTTCCACCAGGTTAAAAGCGTAAGGATTACCTTGTTTTTGCAAATACACCTTAGCTGCTGCCTCCTCATCCTTATAATTCAAGCCAATCACAGGGATTTGGTATTCATGCGCAGCTTTTAATAAACTGGGGTGTTCTTGGTAACAGGAGGGGCACCAGCTCCCCCAAACATTGAGCAATACCACCTGCCCTTGTAAATCTGCCTTACTGATATAACGTTGCGGATTTTCCAAGGTTGGCAAACGAAAATCTGGTAAAGGTTGGCCAATCAAGGCAGACTCGCGTGCGCTTGGATCTAATTCCAAACCGCGCAGGAAAAAAGCACCCATGAGGATAAAAATGGCTAAGGGCAAAAATAACAAAAGACGTTTCATAGGTTTTGCCTCCTGATTAAGCCTGTACAGGGTTTGCTTGACGATAGCGTTTATCAGCAACTGCCAATAAACCACCTAAGGCCATCACCAAACCACCAATCCATAACCAACGCACAAAAGGTTTATAGTGAATACGAATCGCCCAAGCACCATCTGGTAAGGGTTCACCCATAGCGACATAAATATCTTCCATCAAACCCCATTCAATCGCAGCTTCTGTCATCACTTGACGACGCGCTAAATACAGGCGTTTTTCTGGCAATAAGGTACTTATCACTTGGTTATCTTCGCTCACGCGCAATAAGACACCCTGATCTGAGGTATAGTTAGGGCCTTGCACTTGGCGAATCCCCTCAAAGCGGAAAAAGTAATCACCAACTTGGATACTTTGCCCCACTTCCATACGCACATCTTTTTCTGCACTATAGTTAGAGACCAAGGTGACCCCGACTACACACAAAGCAACACCAAGGTGTCCCAGTTGCATGCCCCAATAACTCAAACCCAAGCCTTTTAGCGCCTGTAAGCGGCCTTGTTTTGCATGACGGGTTTTATGAAGGAGATCACGCACCTGCGTACCCACTAACCACACAGCCAATAAGCCACCAAGGGCAACATATAGATTCCATTCACCGCCATAGACCCAAGGTAAAGCCATTCCTAAGCCTAAGGCTACCGCACCTGCCAGCCAAATCCGTTGTACCAGTTGCTTACGTGCCATAGTCCGCCAGTTCACCAGTGGACCTATCCCTAAAGCAATACAAAGCAAGCTGGTTAAAGGTACAAATAAGGCATTAAAGTACGGTGGGCCCACGGAGATTTTACCCAAGCCTAAAGCATCTAAGATAAGTGGGTAAATCGTGCCCAAGAGGACGGTGACACAAATCACCACCAGCAAAATATTATTAACAAGTAACAACATTTCTTTTGAGAGCAGGCTATAACTGACATGGCTTTTCACTGCGGGGGCTTTTAATGCATATAAAAATAGGGAGCCACCAACCACCAAGGCGAGAAACACTAAAATAAAGTAACCACGCTCTGGATCCGATGCAAAAGCATGTACAGAAGTCAGTACGCCTGAACGGACTAAGAAGGTGCCCAGCAGACTCAGCGAAAAAGCAAAAATAGCTAATAAAACAGTCCAGCTTTTAAAAACGCCGCGTTTTTCTGTCACCGCCAGCGAATGCATCAGCGCAGTTCCCACCAGCCAAGGCATCAAAGAAGCATTCTCGACCGGGTCCCAGAACCACCAACCGCCCCAACCTAGCTCGTAATAAGCCCACCAACTACCTAAAGCAATTCCGATAGTTAAAAAAGCCCAAGCGGCACTGGTCCAAGGTCGTGACCAACGTGCCCAGGCAGCATCTAAGCGTCCGTTTAACAAGGCTGCGATCGCAAAGGCAAAGGCCACAGAAAAGCCTACATACCCCATATACAACATAGGCGGATGTAAAATTAAGCCAATATCTTGCAATAAAGGATTGAGATCTCCGCCTTCTAAAGGCGCATCAGGCAATAAACGCGCAAAAGGATTGGAAGTCAGTAAAACAAACAAACCAAAGCCTACGGCAATCCACCCCATGACGGCCAATACTTGGGCTAACAAATCACGTGGCAATGCACGGGAAAAGATACCCACTGCAGCGGTCCAAGCGGCTAAAATCCATAACCACAAGAGCAAAGAGCCTTCATGACTGCCCCAAACAGCACTAATTTTGTAGTACCAAGGTAAGGCACTATTTGAATTATTCGCAATATACGCGACACTAAAATCGTCTAGTAAAAACGACAGGCTCAGCAGCAATAAACTCACACTCAGAAAAAAGAACTGTCCCAGCGCCATAGGCTGAGCAAAGGCCATCCAGAACGCTTGACGGCGATAAGTGCCCCACAAAGGCAAGCTTGATTGCACAAGCGCAAAGCAGAGCGCCAGAATCAGCGCATAATGCCCAAGCTCTGGTAAAATAGATATCCACATACGCAACTCGATTTAGGCAGGATTAGGGATTGGCAGTCGCCGCTTGTTTGGCTTGTTCTGCCGCTGCAAGTGCATCGGCAACCTCAGGCGGCATATAATTTTCATCATGCTTAGCCAGCACTTGGGAAGCGACTAATTTACCTTCTTCATTCAGGCGCCCAATAGCGACAATGCCTTGGCCTTCACGAAAAAGGTCTGGCAAAATTTTATCGTAGCTAATCACCACATTTTCTTGGTAATCCGTCACCGCAAATTCAACATATAAACGATCATCAGCACGCTTTACACTTCCATCGACGACCATACCACCTGCGCGAATTTCACGATCTAAAGGGGCCTCGCCTGCGGCAATCTGTGTTGGGGTATAAAACAAATTAATGTTGGCTCTTAACGCATATAAGGTCAGCCCAGCGGCAAAGGCCACCGCGATGACTAAAGCGCCTATCCAAATCAGGCGTTGCTTACGTTGAGGTTTCACGAATTTAGCTCCTTTGCGGGCGCAGCCGTCGATTGTAAACGCCGTTGCAAGCGTTGGCGTAAACGACGGGTACGCCAAATTGGCACCAAAAGGTTGGCAAGAATCAGTACAAGACCTAAAGCATAGGAAGCCCACACATAGATCCCATGCCCCTGCATTGATAAAAAATCAGCAAAACTAGCAAAATACATGCACACTCCTTACGGGATTAGGACTTGGCAGATTCAGAAGGATCAGATTTGGTCGCAGGCTTAGCATCCAGTAATTGAGTCACCCAACGGGTTTTTTGTTCGCGAATTAATACTTGATGACGCGCCCGCAATAATAAAGACCAAGCGAAAAAGGCGTAAAAACCGATCAACATCATCAATAAAGGCAACCACATTTCCATTGGCATTGCCGGCTTTTCCGTGAGTTTGAAAGTCGCTGGCTGATGTAGGGTGTACCACCATTCCACTGAATATTTGATAATAGGGATATTAATCACGCCCACAATCGCTAAGATGGCACTGGCGCGTGCAGCACTGCTCGGATCACGAATGGCATCTTGCAAGGCCATAATTCCTAGGTAAAGAAATAACAGGACTAGCATAGAGGTCAAACGAGCATCCCAAATCCACCAAGTTCCCCACGTGGGCACGCCCCATAAGGAGCCGGTTACCAAGGCTAAAAAAGTCATCGAAGCCCCAATAGGCGCGCAAGCTGTTGCGAGGATTTCGGTCATTTTCATCCGCCACACTAGGGTAATCACCCCTAAAATCGCTAAGAGCATATAGGCAGATTGCGCGAGGATAGCTGCAGGCACATGTAAGTAAATAATGCGGAAACTATTGCCTTGTTGGTAATCCATAGGTGCAAAAGCCAGTGCCCAAATACTGCCCACAAGCAGGCATATTAAGCTTAAACCTGCTAACCACGGCATCCAGCGCCCACTTAGGTCATAAAACCATTTTGGTGAACCCCATTTATGAAACCAACGCAATAGAGTGTCTTTCATGTACTTATCAATCCAAGCAAGTTTTACGCACCCTTTTTGAGGGTACACCTGAGTGAGCATGCCTTTATATTAGCTGCTCCTTTTGTTTGTATTTTGCGGCTTTAGTTCCCGATTTATCGAGCCATTTCCGCTCATCGGCGATTTTTACTAAAGTTCCCCGAAAATACGCATTTATTGACGCACTGAGACTTTTAATGCCGCAGAAATCCCCAAAGGGGCCAGCACTAAAGTCAGAGATAAAATCGCACCGAGAAAGGCCAGTTGACCATCTGCAGGCAAATCTTGCGCTGCTGCATGGACCGCACTGGTCCCAAAAATGAGTACAGGGATATATAAAGGTAAAACCATCAAAGTTAGTAGCACCCCTGTTTTACGCAAGCTAACTGTAAGCGCCGCACCAATCGCGCCGACTAAAATCAATACGGGGGTGCCCAACAAAAGTGCCAACATAAGTACACCTTGCGCTTGCGTGGGCAAATACAGCATAGCCCCGAGTACAGGGGCCATTAAAATCAGGGGAATGGCGGTCATCAGCCAATGCACCCCTACTTTGGCCATCACCAAAACACTTAAAGGGTGTGGCGTTAATAAAAGTTGTTCCAAAGAGCCATCAAGCAAATCTTGGCGAAATAAGCTATCAAGCGATAATAAGGTAGCAAGCAAGGCAGCAACCCAAACCACACCGGACGCGACAGGTTGTAAAATGGCCTCTGTGGGAGAGATCCCTAAAGGAAACAACAAGCTCACCAAAGCAAAAAACAATAAGGGATTCAATAAATCACTTGGACGACGCACCAAAAGTAAAAATTCGCGCCGAATACAAACCCCCACCGCTTGCGCCAAGCTGGTTGTGTTAGTCTTATGCATGGGGCACCTCTTCCATCGCTTGTCCCAAAGTCAGCACTTTAAGACCTGCCAAAGTATCTAAGGCATGATGGCTGGTTAAAATCACACTTCCCCCTTGGGCAGCATGGGCTTGGATGCATTGCTCTAGATCCGCAACCCCTTGTACATCAATGGCAGTAAAAGGCTCATCTAAGATCCACAAGGTATGTGCCGATAAGTAAATACGTGCTAAAGCAATACGCCTTTGTTGGCCTGCAGAAAGAGAATACGCAGGCACATCTAAAAACTGGCCTAGGCCGATACGTGTTAATGCTTGTATGACAGCATGTTGATCAGCACCTTGATGCATATCTTGGTACCAAAGGAGATTTTCAATCGGGGTTAATTCGGCTTTGATCCCAGGTGCATGACCGATAAAGAGTAATTGACTTAGAAAACTCGGTTCACCAGGGTGCAATGCTTCGCCTTGCCAATACAGCTCACCTTCGGCATAAGGTAGTAAACCCGCCAAAATGCGCAAAAGGCTTGTTTTTCCGCTACCATTGGGGCCTTTAATTTGCAGAATATCACCTGCTTGTAGATCAAAAGCTAGGTGTGTAAATAATAAACGGTCTTCGCGCTCACAGCTTAATTGGCGTACGCTGAGTAGGGGCGTGTTCGGCACAAAACCTCCCTGCACTCGATTTATCACAGGACACCAGTGTCCAAATCATTGCAGATATTGATGATTGATCTTGATTGAAATCGCCGTAGGAGGCGCTTATGTCTTTAATCCATTTGAGCGCGCCCCCATCTGACATGAATACCAAGGCCGCTTCTCAGCGTCCCCTTGCCAGCGCACAAGTTTCTAGCACGCAAACTGGGCTCAATGTTGGCGAGCGTATCTTAGCACAGGTCACAAGTGTGCGTGCAGCCTCAGATCATCTCGGTAAGGCGCAGGTTTTGGAGGTTAGCGGGCAGCTAAACCCAGCAACAGGAGGTACGAGTTCACCACCTTTGCAAGCTGCCTTACAAGCACAAATGACACGCACCCTGTTAGATGCATTAGGGCGTACTTTAAGTGCTAGTCTAGAAGCAGCGACTCAAAATGCTAAGCCTACAGGTACCCAAACAAGCAGCACACAGCACTTAGCAGGCACACAAATGCCTGTCAGTAGCCAAGGTCATCCCAGTCGTTCCCCAAATCACACCCCAACAGCCCATACACCCCAGCAAGCAACCAACACAATCAATACACCCACTGCGACGACAAAAGCTTGGGTGACTGAATTCCAATTAGCCAATGGGCAAAAACTCACCTTAGCTTTGCCAAAGGCGCTCCCTGCGGGGACACAATTGCAAATTCAACAAGCTAACTCCCAACAAATTCAATTAAGTCAGCCCAGAGTTCAAACACCTGGCACACAGGTACCATTATCCACATCGAATCAAAGATCCACGCCACCACCTCAAACTACACCTTCCCCACAAGCCGGCCAGCCAATGGGGGAAGCTTTAGCAAAAACACCGATTCAAAATGGCCCTAGCATACCGGCTCAGCCAATCCAGACTAAAAATGATCCAACAACCACCAATATTCAACAAACGGCACAGCCTCAAACTGGCCAAGTGCAAACCCAGCCGATATCAACAAGTACACAGCAAGCACCCAAAACGCTCGCTGAAGCTTTAAAAGCGGTGAGCTATCATTTACGCAATAGTTTACCGCAGCAAAAACCCTTGTTAGAGGTACGTCAGCAGCTACCTCAATTACAACAAAACTTGCTCCAAGCTTTTCGCAGTCAAATGCCTGCAACACAAACAAGTTCAGGATCAACGCCAAATACAGCACAAACCCCAGCTAATAAGGCGTCAATCGCCAGTACACAAGTTCAGATACCCACAAGCACTACAGGCAAGGCCCCCACGCTCAATACTCTAAGCAGTACCACCAATGGTAAGACACCGAATGCACAGGCTGTTATGCCCACACCAACCGCGCCAACACCAACGAAAGCACCTGGACTACCGGCCCAAGTTGCCAGAATTGAACAGGCGCTCACACAGGTCAGTCAGCTGCTAAACCGTATTCCAGGCAGTCAAGGCGGTGCACCGCAAGCTCAGGAAGTCAAAACTTGGGTACAGCAAAGTGGCAGCTTTATGGAAGCTCAGTTAGCACGTCAACAAGCACCAACAGGTGATTTAAAAGCCGGTTTGCTTGAGTTAAAACAAGCACTTCAACAAGGACAACAATGGGCCGGACAACAAGCCCAGCAAGGACAGGCTTTAAACCGTGTTCAAACACAGGCTTTACAGCAAATTCAACAGTGGACAGAAGCTGGGATTGCACGGATTCAAAGCACGCAAGTCAACTCCTTACAGCAAACCCAAGCCAGTGTGGCTGAGCGCGGACCGAGTGTGCAAGTGGTGCAAATGGAACTCCCTGTGATCATACGTCAGCAAACAGAGACCGTTGGTTTGATGATGGAAACTTGGCAAGATGCTGTCGATGAGGAAGGGCATCAAGGGAGTGAACAACGTGTGCGCCAAAGATATTGGCGTATGACCTTAAGCTTTGATTTACCCACTTTAGGCGCTTTACATACACAAGTGTATTATCACGATCAAAAGCTAGAAACAGAAATGTGGTTTGAAAAAACACAAGGTGCTGCTTATGTACAGCCTCGTTTACAAGAATTAGAACAGCGCCTCACCGCGTTAGGGTTGGAAGTACCACCTGTGCGTTGTCGTCAAGGGTGTCCACCGCAATTACAAGCCCCTAAACACATGCAAAATTTATTAGATACGCGAGCCTAGTATGTCAGAATCCCGCCCAAGTTTACGGTTAGGCACACGTCCTCATCCACCAAAACGTGCCATTGCCTTGCATTATGATGGTAAAGGCGCTCCCAAAGTCACGGCTAAAGGGATGCGGCAAATTGCTGAGCAGATTATTAGCACGGCCGAAGCACACGGTGTCCCCTTGTATGAGGATGCCACGCTTGCTAACGCACTTGCGCATCTTGAATTAGGTGATGAGATACCCCAGTTATTATATATGGCCATCGCTGAGGTCATTGCTTTTGTTTACGAGCTGAATTTACAAGATCAACATCATCTTGCTAGCAAAGGCGATACGGCACAACCTCTAACTCCAGAAGACTTAAGCCAGCATCGACGGCAAAAATATCAGCATCAACATTGATGTATAACGCCTCACTAGGAGAGATTTTCCTGAATCGAGTATCTTTGTTCTTCTTCAGGTGCTTGCATCTGTGCACGCATTTCCTTATGCACACGTGCAATCAGTTCCGCTTCCCCACGTGCTAAACCACAATTTTGCACCAAGTCTTCTGCAGTGGCCCCCATTTCGACAAGACGTACGGCATAGGAATAAGTCACTGCTCCTGGATCTTTTTGCTCTAGTTCTACTTGACGCTCGACTGTCTGATTGAGGCGCTTTTCCACCTCCATTAAACGTTGACCGACACCTATCGAGCCTGTCCCCATCGCGTGGGTTTCGTTGCGTAAGGCATGAATTAATAAGTGGGTATCTTGTTTTGCTTGTGCCATTTCTCGATGTAATGCGTTGATTTTCCGCAAGTTCATCAGGGTTAGTATCAAAGCTAACCCACTGAGCATAGCTACCCCAAGAAAGACAGGATCTAGGTACATGAGCCGATAACCTGTGTCAGTGTTGCTTAAGGTGGCGGTTATCCCTACCGCACAACCCGATTGATCTACTGATATTTGCGAAGGCCAATTCTTTGTTTTACCTGGCTTAGAGTGCTGCGACTTCTGCCCACTCTTCTTCATTCATCATTTTATTGAGTTCTACCAAAATAAGCAGCTCATTGTTTTTATTGCATACCCCTTGGATAAACTTGGCACTTTCTTCATTACCTACGTTCGGTGCAGTTTCAATTTCTGATTGGTTGAGATACACGACCTCAGACACAGAATCTACTAAAATTCCCACAACTTGCTTTTCTGCCTCGATAATCACAATCCGCGTTGCATCGCTCACGTCAGAAGACATCAACCCAAAGCGTTTACGCGTATCTATGACAGTGACCACGTTACCACGCAGATTAATGATACCAAGCACATAATCAGGCGCTCCAGGTACAGGTGCAATCTCGGTATAACGCAAGACTTCTTGGACTTGCATGACATTAATACCATAGGTTTCTTCTGCTAAACGAAAAGTCACATACTGGAGTACAGGATCAGAACCACTTTTCGCCTTGATTTCTTTCGTACTCATGCCTTCTGCTCCACATAAATCAAAAAAATAAGAAAAATTTGCTGGCCTTAATGACCCTGCATTGCCTTATCCAAAGCATTCAAATTGGCAGGCTCTAGCTCGCCGTGTCCTTCTTCTAATAAGCGATCAAAAGCGGCAACATCAATTAAAGCACACATATGTTCAATCACTGTACCTGCCAACCAAGGACGACGCCCCAGCTGGGTACGCCAACGCACTTGCTCAGGTACCAATGAAATCGCCTGTGCCACCTCATTACATGCCAGCCCCCACTCACTATTATGAATACTAATCGCAAAGGTATAAGGTGTGGTAATGCGGCGAGTAATATGCTCAGGCAATACCCACTGTGCTGTATCCACAAGGCGTATATTATGTTGGCTCGTGCGTAATAAACCAATAAACCATTTAGGTTGACCAAACAAGGGCGTAGGATCTTTCGTAATTTTATGAATACCACCTAACTCAACGAGAGGCACCGCAAGCGTCAGCCCTTTGACTTTAAAAAGTAAGCACTCAAAGCGGCTTTGCGCCCAGGTCGGGCGTCCATCTTGCCAGCCACGCGGCGGTGCCGGTGGTGCAACAGCAACTTCTTGTAATGCCTCTTCAGTGGTTTGGGCGGTGGATGTCTCCGTCACCGTTTCAGTGTGTTCGGTAATCTTAGAGACTCGTTGTACGCCTTCTTCTGGTAACGTTTGTACTAATGTCTCATCAGTTTCAGCAGTTGCTGTCGGTATCTGGCTTGCTTGTGTCAAGCTATCTAAAGCACTTTGTGCAGAAACTTGCAACTCAGGCATCATCACAGGTGCAAGTTCGGGTTCAGCATAATCTTGTATTGGTTTGGTGGCGACAGGCTCGCTTTTCACCTGAGTTTGTGGTTCTGGTGCAAGCGGCTTGGATATCGCTTCTTTGGTAGGTGCCTGTGCTTTCACTTCTAGTGTTTGCCAAGCATCAGAACGGCTTGCGGAAGATTTCACAGGGGTATCTGGCACTTCTGGCTGCAAATCTTCATGCAGAAGTGCTTCTAAATAATCTTCAATGGCCAGCTGGTGTGCGTGTTCTTTTTTCATGCATTTTACCCATCATGCCCGCGTGCACGTAGCTGCTGGCTAGTATCCAACAGATGCTTTAACAACATGCTATAGGCTTGTACACCACGACATACGGGATCCAACATAGACACAGGCACTCCAGCCATACTGGCTTCTCGAAAACGCGTATCCACAGGCACCATTGCCGGCCACATATGATCTGCATAAGAAGTACGCAGCAAGCGCAAACTCTGCACAGAAGCTTGTGTACGTCTGTCATACAAGGTAGGTACTATGGTATAAGGCAGTTCATTGTGACGTGCCTTGCGTACCATAGTTAGGGTGCGCATCATACGTTCTAAGCCTTTAATCGCCAGAAACTCTGTTTGTACAGGGATAATTAGATGTTCCGCTGCTGCCAGGGCATTAATCATCAAAAGGCCCAACACAGGTGGGCTGTCAATTAAGACATAGTCAAATTTATTCCATAGCAAGGCCAAAGCACGTGAGATTACCAACCCCATACCACCTTGACCACTCACTTGACGCTCTAAGGTTGCCAATGCGGTGGATGCAGGCAGCAATTGAATACGATCATGGCTCGTTTCCAGCAGTAAAGACTCAGGCAGGTCAGCAGGCAACTGTCGAGCGAGAAATAAATCATACGCGCTGGCACTTAGATCATCTGGATCATATTTAAAATAGCTAGTTAATGAGCCATGTGGGTCCAAGTCCAGTAATAACACCTGATGACCCTGATCAGCCAACAAACCACCTAAACTGACACTTGTTGTCGTTTTACCTACGCCGCCTTTTTGGTTCGCAACTGCCCAGACATGCATGAAAAACTTCCTTCACCTGTATTATGGCTTTTTTGGTTCAAGCTAACACATCACTGATTAATTTTTCAGGCAAATCTTTAAGATTAATAATCTCATCAGCTAACCCAGCTTTTGCAATTGCCATTGGCATCCCATAAATAACAGAACTTGCTTCGTCTTGTGCCCAGATCACTGAGCCTGATTCTTTAAGTAAACGTGCGCCTTCACGCCCATCTGCGCCCATACCGGTCAGGACAATAGCCAATACCTTATTTGCAAAACAACGTGCAGCAGAACCAAAGGTAATATCGACACTAGGCTTATAATTTAAACGCTCATCACCTGCCAAAATACGCACACAGGCTTGATTGCGGCGTTCAATCATCATTTGTTTACCTCCAGGTGCAAGCAAAGCTCTTCCAGGACGCAAAATATCCCCATCTTCGGCTTCTTTGACTTCAATTTTACACAACCCATTAAGACGCTCAGCAAAGGCACCAGTAAAAGCAGCCGGCATATGCTGAATCAACACCAGAGGCACAGGAAAATTTGCTGGTAGTTGAGTCAAAACATTCTGTAATGCCATAGGTCCACCTGTTGAAGTCCCTATAGCGACTAGATGAAAATGCCGAGGATTTGCGCGCGGTCGACTTGCAGGGGTTGGTGGTGTTTTATGATCTGCTTTAGCAAGAGAGCTGACCCCGTGTTGCCCTTGTTCTTTTTGTTCTTGCAACCTGCGTGCAATGCGCTCACGCAAGGCTGCGCGCGCAGGATCGATTGATGTCGACGTTTTGTTAGTTTCGTAGGTTTTTGTGCTTTTCCAATGATCAGAAGGCGAACTTATCGGATCAGAAGTGCCAAATTTACTCTTAGGCGCTTGATGAGGCGGCTGAGTATTTCCAGCTTGAGGACTAGAAGATCCTTGGGTTTCTGTCGTTTTAGGACGCCCCCAAGTTTGGGTTAGCGCTTTTAAACCTGCTCGTCCAGTACGGGCGACAATTAAGATCTTTTCACATAGGGTACGCGCTAGGCGTTCTGAATTACGCGACACGTCTTCAAAATTCTTTGGTAAATAATCCACAGCGCCTGCTTCCAAAGCAGCCAGCGTAATACGCGCGCCTTCATGGGTCAGGGAGGAGAACATTAAAACCGGTGTGGGACACAGATGCATAATCTTACGTACAGCAGAAATCCCATCAAGGACAGGCATTTCATAATCCATTGTGACCACATCTGGCTTAAGCTCTAAAACCTTATCGACCGCTTCCTGACCATTACTTGCTGTTCCTACCACTTGTACACGTGGGTCTTGTTTTAGTAATTCACATACCCGACGTCGAAAAAAGCCAGAGTCATCCACTACTAAGACGGTCACTGCCATAGGTTATATGCTCCTAATCGCCCTTAAATTATTCCTAAATATCGTGGCTTTTTTACATTGTGTGGTTTGTTATCAGATCATTATTTTATACAAAGTCAATAAACAAAGCCCCCACCTCATCAGTGGGGGAGCCTTGGTATGCAAGGTATCCAATAGATTAGTTAGCGTGAGGCAACATAACGCTTTAATAAGCCTGGAATATCCAAGATCAAGGCAATACGCCCATCACCTGTAATCGTCGCACCTGCCAAACCTGGGGTGCCATGTAGCATCTCGCCTAGTGGCTTAATCACCACTTCTTCTTGACCTATGAGCTGGTCTACAACAAAACCAACTTTTTGTGTCCCAACAGATACCACAACGACATGCGCATTATGCAACTCTTCCTTACGTACAATCGCCCGTGCCGGATCCCGCACCAACCAGCGTTTCAAATGGAATAAAGGCAAGGTTTTTTCACGAATAACAATCACTTCTTGGCCATCGACCACATTGGCGCGGGAGATATCTAGTTGGAAAATTTCATTCACATTCACCAGAGGTAAAGCAAAGGTTTGATCTTCCAACATGATCATCAAAGTTGGCATGATCGCGAGTGTCAAAGGCACCTTGATAATAATTTTGGAGCCTTTACCCAGCTCTGACCACACATTGATGGTGCCGTTAAGTTGGGAAATTTTAGTTTTTACCACATCCATGCCCACACCGCGTCCTGAGACGTCAGAAATTTGTTCCTTAGTGGATAAGCCTGCGGCAAAAATTAAGTTATAAGCATCTTGGTCAGACAAGCGCTCTGCTGCATCTGCATCCAGCAAGCCTTTCTCGACCGCTTTACGACGTAAACGATCTGGGTCCATACCTGCACCATCATCTGAGATGGTCAGCAAAATATGATCCCCTTCTTGTTCCGCCGCTAAAACCACTTTACCTGCACGTGCTTTACCACTTTGCTCGCGGATATCCGGCATCTCAATACCGTGATCCACTGAGTTACGCACCAAGTGCACTAAAGGATCAGCAAGTGCTTCTACTAAGTTTTTATCTAAGTCTGTGTCTTCACCAACTAATTCTAGGTTAATTTCCTTCTGCATTTTACGCGATAGATCGCGCACCACGCGTGGGAAACGGCCAAAGACTTTTTTAATTGGCTGCATGCGCGTTTTCATCACAGACATTTGCAAGTCTGCAGTGACCACATCTAGGTTGGCTACCGCTTTTGCTAATTCTGGATCTGTACTTTTGCCACCCAAACGCACCAAGCGATTGCGCACCAATACCAGCTCACCGACCATATTCATAATATCGTCAAGGCGCGCTGTATCCACACGAACCGTGGTATCTCCAGCAGGTACAGCATCTTTTTTTACAGGGGCACCACCAGTACGTGCAGGTGGTGCAGCGCCACCGCCTCCAGCACTAGGGGGCACAGCCGGCGCGGCCGGTGGCTTAGCCACAGGTGCAGCAGCCGGTTTCGGTGGCGCAGCCTGTACAGCAACTTTTTCCACATTGGCCTTGGGAGCCGCCACGGGTGCACTGCTAGCAATACCTGGACCTTGGCCTTGACCGTGTAACTGATCTAATAAAGCCTCGAACTCATCCTCAGTGATTAAATCATCGCCAGAGCCTGTACTAAGTTCATCGGCTGTCACCGGCATGGTTTCAGTGGCTGGTGGTGTCGCAACTTCATCACCAGGGCCTTTACCTTGACCATGAAGTTGATCCAGCAAGGCCTCGAATTCTTCCTCTGTGATTAAATCATCACCACCGGCGTTAGCTTCTGACGCTGCTGCACTTCCAGGTGCTGGCTCATCCGCAGGTGCTGCTGAGGCTGCTTCTTTATTCGCTTGTAGTGCATCTAATAAAGATTCAAACTCTGCATCTGTAATATCACCATCGTCTACCTCTTCAGCTTGCACACTCACAGGCGGCGCGACAGGCTCAGGTGCTGCCACAGGCTCAGGCATCGGCGCAGCTACTTGCGCACTTGCTGGCAAGCTACCGGCTTCTTCTTCAGGCGTAGCAAAGAAAGCGAGAAGATCGAGTAAGCTTTGATCTGCAGGTTCGGGCTCCACACCTGAGCGCACCATCTCAAACATCTCATTGACAGTATCAAGTGCACTCAGCACAGCATCCATCAATTCAGGGGTGACATGGCGTTGGTGTTTACGTAAGGTATCGAAAATGTTTTCTGCAGCATGGCAACAATCGACTAACGCAGTTAGCTGCAGGAAACCTGCTCCTCCCTTAACTGTATGGAAGCCACGAAATATGGCATTGAGCAGCTCGGGATCATCCGGAGACTGCTCCAGATCAACCAGCTGTTCAGACAACTGTTCAAGGATCTCCCCCGCTTCAACAAGGAAGTCTTGGAGGATATCCTGATCTGCATCAAAGCTCATCCACCCACTCCTTTAAAACCCGAGACTGGATAACAATTCATCAACCTCATCTTGTCCAGAGACCACGTCTGCACGCTGTTCTGGATTGACGATAGGGCCTTCGGGTACAGGGTGTTCCTCGTGTTGCGTCTCCTCAACAGGGATTTGACCACCTGCTGAATGTTTAATCCCCGTAATACGATCGACCTGTCCTGCCATACATACAAGATTGACTAGATTTTCTTCGATTTCTTTGACTAAGGAAATCACGCGTTTAACCACTTGCCCGGTCAGATCTTGATAATCCTGAGCTAGCATAATTTCTCCTAAATTACGGCTCAGCACATCAGCGTGATCTTCGGTGTGTTTTAAGAACTCATCAATGCGCCTATAAAGATCACGGAATTCTTCCGGCTTCATTTCTCTGCGCACAAGACGCGCCCAATCTTTACGCAAGGCTGCCGCTTGTGCGCCTATAAGTTCAGCAACAGGCGCACTTTCTTCGACCTTATCCATGGTCTTATTGGCGGCATCTTGCGTCATACGTATCACGTAATTTAAACGCTCGGTGGCATCCGCCATTTGCGACATTTCTTCGCTAGCACGTGCATTTAAGCCTGCGTCTATGTGGAAGTTGTTAATGGCATCGTGAAGACCGCGTGTAAGTCGACCTACTTCTAAGTAAAGTAAGCGACTGCGCTCTTCGTTGATACGTTGCAACAAATTAACCGCTTCACTCAGATCGCCTTGCTCGACTTGAGTTTGTAATTCAGTTGTGGCTTCTTTGAGCAAACGCTCAAGATGAGATCCACCGCTGACTGCATCTCTTTGTGTCATAACACCTGACCTGTATTGCAGGGTTAACGCTTAGTAATTTGCATAAGGCATTAGCTAAGCTCCTAAGGCGAGGATCACTTATTAATGCGCTCAAAAATCTTATCTATCTTTTCCTTAAGCACAGCGGCAGTAAAAGGTTTTACGATGTAGCCATTTACACCAGCTTGTGCAGCCGCAACGATTTGCTCACGCTTAGCTTCCGCAGTTACCATAAGAATAGGCAAGTCTTTAAGCTTAGGATCAGCACGCACTGTTTTCAGTAGGTCATAACCTGTCATTCCAGGCATATTCCAATCTGTGACCAAGAAATCAAAATTACCTGTTTGCAATAAAGGCAAGGCAGTTAACCCATCATCAGCCTCATGCGTATTGGTAAACCCAAGATCACGCAACAAGTTTTTGATTATTCTTCTCATAGTAGCAAAATCATCCACGATGAGAATTTTCATATTCTTATCCAAGGCAACCTCCGTTAAACCTTGCCAGCACCATTTTAGGTTATATTACACTGAACCTTATAAGATGGCATCACACTAACACCAATCAGCTAAACGCGCGCGTAAACGCATAGCCGCTTGACTATGAATTTGACTCACACGCGATTCGCTCACCGTTAGTACGGCACCAATTTCTTTCAGATTCATACCTTCATTGTAATAGAGCGCCAACACTAACTGCTCACGCTCAGGAAGTGTTGCAATCGCTTCAGCTAAATGTTGCTGGAACGCTGCATTTTCAACCTCATGACTTGGTGTGATAGCGGCAGGATCAGCAATGTCAAAACTCCCTTCTTCAGGTTGGGTAATTTCATCAAAGCTAAATAGCCGCGAACTTGCACAGTCATTTAAATAGTTATTGTATTCTTGTAAAGAAATACCTAACTCTTGCGCGATTTCCACATCGCGTGCATCTCGGTTAGTGCGAGCCTCAATGGCTTTAATCGCCTCTGCGATGCGTCGACCATTACGATGCACTGAACGTGGCGCCCAATCATAACGACGAATTTCATCGAGCATAGCACCGCGGATGCGAATAGTAGCATAAGTTTCGAAGGCTGCTCCCTTACTCGCATCATATTTACCCAGCGCTTCCAATAGACCTATCATCCCCGACTGCACAAGATCATCAAGTTGTACATTCGGTGGCAGACGCGCTTGTAAATGTAAAGCGACCTTCTTTACTAAAGGTAAATAGCGCTGCACGACATCATCTTTATTTTGTGCCTGATTGCGCGAATACAATCCTAGCCCCATGCTTACCGCCATGCTGAAATGTTCGTTGCTTTGACTTAGATGGCTATTAAGGATCCAAGTATACCATCCACTTTAAGTATTATTCGCTACTTACGCACGCTTATCCCTGAATTTCTTAGGTGTTTAACGCCATTCACCCAAATCATCATCCAAAGCCTCAGGCAGCAAGCCTGCAAATGCGAGTGCTTTTTCTACTAATTTTGGGGCGCTTGCTACCTGAATATCTTCAGGAATACGCTGCCCATAAGTCCAGTAAGCTACTGGTAAGCGACGCTCACTCACTAAGCTTAAAACTTCCCCTAAACTGGTCGCTTCATCGGTTTTAGTTAAAATACATCCATTTAATCCGACCACCTTATAAGCTTCGTACGTCGCCTGTAAGACACCTGCTTGCGCGGTACAGGGCAAAACTAAAAAACGACGCACACGCACAGATTGGGTATCTAGCATCCCAAATTGGCTATGTAAGTTGGGATCTTTGTTATTAAGACCTGCTGTGTCAACCAACACCAAGGACTTGTTGCGTAAGCCTTTAAGCACAGTATCTAAAGTATTGGTTTCATCCACAACACGCACAGGGACACCCAGAATACGCCCAAAAGTTCTTAATTGCTCATAGGCCGCAATGCGGTAGCAGTCTGTGGTGACTAAGGCTAAAGCATCGGATCCATGGCGTAATACATAACGTGCAGCTAGCTTACCCAAGGTGGTCGTTTTACCCACACCCGTTGGCCCCATCAGCGCAAGCACACCACCACGCTCTGTGATTTCTTCATCCATCACTTGTACATCGCGTTCTAGCATATGCACTAGGTGTGACCAAGCCTCTGGCATTTCCCAGCTTTCATCAACGGCAGAAAGCTGCAATAAACGAGCACAATAATTCTCATTGACGCCCATTTGTAGCAAGCGCTGCCGCAACATGGCTTCTATAGGATGACGTAAACCTTGCTGCTCTCTTAATTGTTCTTTGAGCAAATCGCGTAAACTTTGAATCTCTTGTCGCATCGTTGATAAAATGCGCTCATCTAGTTTGGCCTGCTCACTTCTGACCGCTAGAGCGGCACCTTGTGCATAACCTTCTTGATAATCCTTAGGTTTTGCTAAAGCTTCTGGTTCAGAGTCTACACTGATAAAGGCTTCACCTGTGCGAATTTTTTCTTCTAAGTGACCTGTTTGATGCTGACGCGCCTGGCGCTGGAAAGTATTTTCTAGATTTTGTTTAGAAAATTTTGCACCTTGTAAAATTTTGCGACGTGCTTCATCCAGATGTCGCTGTAGTTTATTTGCGGAAGCTAAATCCCCTGTAGGCGTAGCCTCCTCGCCAAATTGCTGCAAGGCAAGCGCGGAAGTTAAAGGCTTTTTTGGCATTTGTTGTAATATTTCTTCGTCATAATCAATGCCAGTGGTGACTTCAATGCCTTGTTCTGTACGCTTTTGCCCCAAAATAATGGCTTCGTCGCCTAGTTCTTCGCGAATCATCCGCATCGCCTGACGCATATCAGATGCAACAAAACGTTTGACCCGCATCTTTTCGCCCCCTAACCCTTTCTTACACTAATCAATTATTGGCCTACCGTCGCTACGATAGTAATTTGTTTATTATCTGGAATCTCTTGATAGGACAACACATGCACGTTTTGAATACCATAACGCACAAAACGCGCCATTACAGGACGTATCGGTGCTGCCACGGCTAAAACAGCAGGGTTCCCCATCATTTCTTGTTCTTGCGCCACTTCAGCCAGTGACTGTTGCAAATTCTCAGCCATCGCAGGTTCTAGCATAAGTTGATCATTATTTGCCTGCCGACCATTTTGTGCCGCTTGTTGCACAGATTTTAACAAAACTTGTTCTAGCTGAGGTGCCAAGGTAATCACAGGAAGTTGATCACTAATACCACAGATGTTTTGCACGATAGAGCGTGATAAAGCAATACGCACTGCTGCAGTTAACTGGGTAGGATCTTTTGTCATATGCGCCGCATCGATCAAAGATTGAGCCACTGAGCGCATATCCCGCACAGGCACATGTTCGACTAAAAGGTTTTGTAGCACTTTAAGTAGCACGCTAAGGGAAATACTTTCAGGTACTAGCTGTTCTGCCAACTTAGGTGCATGTTGCGCCAGAATATCCAAGATTTTCTGCACTTCATCGTGTCCAATCAGCTCGTGCGCATAATCTTGCATAATTTGATTTAACTGAGTAGCAATCACAGTACTGGTATCAACCACTGTGTAACCTAGGGTCTGTGCCTCTTCACGCTGTGTAGGCAAGATCCATACAGCTTCTAACCCAAATGCTGGATCACGCCCACGAATCCCTTCTAATTGACCAAAAACTTGCCCTGGATTAATGGCCATTTCACGATCTGGATGCACTTCAGCATCAGCAACACTCACCCCTTTAAGCATAATGCGATAGGCATTAGGTGCTAGATCCAAGTTATCGCGAATGTGCACCGAAGGCATTAAAAAACCCAAATCTTGTGACAGCTTTTTACGTATTCCTTTGATACGCCCCAATAATTGGCCGCCTTGTGCGCGATCAACGAGAGGAATCAAACGATAACCTACCTCTAAACCAAGCAAATCCACAGGCGGTACATCATGCCAGCCCAACTCTTTCTGGTTAATGCTTTCTGGATCAGGGGGTGGCGGTGGCATACTTGCTTGTTGCTCCAAAGCCTTTTGCTCGGCCACTTCAGCATCTTGTTTTTGTTTCCAAATCCAATAGGCTCCACCACCAGTTAAAGCCGCTAAGCCAAGAAATGCCACATGCGGCATTCCTGGAATACTCCCCATCACCGCCATAATGGCTGCCGAAATACCCAAAGCACGTGGGGTAGCAAACATCTGCGAGGAAACTTGGCGACTAATCCCTTCAGAACTATTCACTCGTGTGACCATAATCGCAGCGGCAACCGAGAGTAATAACGAAGGAATTTGCGCAACCAAACCATCACCGATGGTCAACAAAACATATTTTTCCAAGGCGTCAGAAAACTCTAAATCATGCTGCAACATGCCGATGCCTAAACCACCGAGCACGTTGATGAACAAGATTAAAATCCCTGCCACCGCATCCCCACGCACAAACTTGCTCGCACCATCCATAGAGCCATAAAAATCTGCCTCAGCGGCAACTTCTTCACGGCGTGTACGCGCTTGATCTTGATCAATAAGGCCTGCGTTTAAGTCCGCGTCAATGGCCATTTGTTTACCTGGCATGGCATCCAAAGTAAAACGTGCGCTAACTTCAGAAATACGACCTGCACCCTTGGTGATCACCACAAAGTTAATAATCATTAAGATTAAAAACACCACCAAGCCAACAACATAGTTACCGCCGATCAAAACGGCACCAAAGGCCTCAATGACCTTACCTGCCGCATCGCCTCCCTCATGCCCATAAAGCAACACAACTCGCGTCGAGGCAACATTCAAGGCAAGACGAAATAAGGTGGCCACCAACAACATCGTGGGAAACACCGCAAAATCCAAAGGACGCAAAGCGTACACAGCCACCAAAAGCACAATAATCGAAAGTGCTATATTGAAGGTGAAAAAGATGTCGAGTAAAAACACGGGCACGGGCAAAGTCATC
Source organism: Allopseudospirillum japonicum (assembly GCF_900108915.1). Taxonomy (GTDB): domain Bacteria; phylum Pseudomonadota; class Gammaproteobacteria; order Pseudomonadales; family Halomonadaceae; genus Pseudospirillum; species Pseudospirillum japonicum. The sequence goes on along the minus strand of NZ_FNYH01000002.1, from coordinate 129,694 downwards.
ATGCCCAAAAGCACCAAGAGCATTAAAGGAATGCCCAGGTTACCATCAAAAACACGCCCAAGCGTGCTGGAAATCTGTGTACGATCCATCTTGCACCTAAGGTCAGAACGGGGGATAGCGCGCGCAGTATGCCAATTAACGGCACACAAATAAATGCTGTTTTTGGTCTCTGTGTTACTTAAGTGTAGTGTTTTGGCGTAGATACGAAACCTAGCCTAGGTTGACTCACCGGTTTGTTGAAATTCTTCTGGCACCTCAATCGCGGGTATTTTCCCTGGTGCTTTTGCTTTACCTGCACGGAATTGCTCGATGTGATGCACATAAGCTAAGACTTGTGCCACAGCCATATACAAGCCTTGCGGTATTTCTTCACCAATTTCCGTACTATAGTAAAGCGCCCGTGTTAAAGGAGGTGATTGCAATACAGGAATATCATACTCACGGGCAATCTCACGGATTTTTAACGCCAAATGATCAGGGCCTTTCGCAAGCAGGATAGGCGCTTGAAAGCTACCTTCTTCATATTTTAAAGCGACAGAATAGTGCGTCGGGTTGGTAATGACGACATCAGCATCTGGCACATCAGCCATCATACGCCTTTGCGACATTTCACGTTGCAATTGACGAATACGTCCCTTCACCTCAGGTTTACCCTCAGTGTTTTTCAGCTCATCTTTAACTTCCTGCAAAGTCATTTTTAGTTTTTCATTGAACTGATACACTTGGTAAGGTACATCGATGGCCACAATCAAAATCAAGGTGGTACTCATCCCTAAAAAGGCCCACAAAATTACATAAAGTGCATGTTTTAGTGCAGGTTCTAGCGGCTCATGCGCCATGGATAGCAAATCATTTTGAAAAGACATCAGCACGATCACAGATAAAGTCCCTACAACGGCCACTTTAGCAATCGCTTTGAGCAACTCTACCAACGAATTTTTAGAAAACATACGCTTTAATCCAGATAAAGGATTTAAGCGATTAAATTTAGGCATCAAGGCTTTTGTACTAAAAATAAAACCGCCCAACATAATGGGCGAAATCAACGCAATAAAAAATAATAAAATCAGAATCGGTCCGACAGCGATCAGGGTTTGCTTTAGCGAGTGTGTTAAACGCGCGAACATCATATCTGGGTCATAAATATGTGCACGCTCAATTGTAAAATTATATGCAAACATCTCCAAAAATTCTGCACTTAAATGGGTGCCAAATAACAGTAAAGCCCCCGCACCTACTACAAGCAGTAACATGGTGCCTAGTTCTTTTGATCGAGCCACCTCGCCTTTTTCACGCGCATCTCGCTTGCGCTTTTCGGTGGGTTCTTCGGTCTTTTCTTGACCTTCTTCGTTTTCTTGCGCCATTCGTACTCCGTGGAGATTAAGGCACCCCAAGCCATTGACGCATAAGGCCAAAAGCTTGACGCGAGAGTTGATCAAAATGCGGTAAAAGCTCGTGTGCAAGCACCCACACAGCCACTAAACCACCCAACATAGAAACAGGAAACCCCAAACTAAAAATATTCAGTTGGGGTGCAGCTCGCGTCATAACCCCAAAAGCTGCATTAATAATCAATAAAGCAGTAATTGCGGGTAAAGCCATTAATAACGAGGCCACAAATAACCAAGTACCTTGTTGTACAAGTAACCAAGTACTTTCACGTAGCGGGGCCGTTTCTCCAATAGGTAAAATACGGAAACTTTCTGCTAAAGTATCAAACATGACCAAATGGCCATTCATCGCTAAAAAAAGCAAATTAATACTAATCAGAAAAAACTGGCTTAATACAGTCACGTTAATACCATTAACCGGGTCCGCCATGGAAGCAAAACCTAAGCCCATTTGCATGGCGACCATTTGTCCTAAAAGAACAAAAATCTGGAATAAGAACTGTAACAAAGTGCCTAAAGAAATCCCAATCAGAATTTGTTGCGCAATCAATACCCAAGTATTCAGAGTTAAAGCCTGCATCTGTGGCATCGCAGGTAATGCAGGCATTAATGCAATCGTAAAAGCAACTGCAAGCCCTAAACGGATGCGTTGTGGCAAAGTTTGTGAAGATAAAATCGGTGCCACAAGAAAAAAGCCTGCGATACGAAAAAAAGGCCACAAAAAACTGCCCACCCAAGCACCAATCGCTTTATCATCTAAAGGCAATAAATCAGGTGGTAGAATCATATCAACTAGCCAATCACATAAGGCATATTAGTAATAAGGCTGGTGGAAAACTCCATCAGGCGTTTAATAATCCAGGGTCCAGCGATAATCAGTGCTAAAAGAGTCGCAAATAAACGGGGCAAAAAGCTTAAAGTTTGCTCATTAATTTGGGTTGCTGCTTGAAAAGTACTAATAATAAGACCCACTAGCAGACTAGGGATAATACTAATAGCGACAATCACAATAATGAGAAAGAGCGCCTCGCGCATCATATCTACAACTAATTCTGGTGACATCAGCCTTGCCCTCTCGCGCTCTAAAATTTTTTAGAATCCGTAGCTTGCTGCCAAAGTGCCTATCACCAAGGACCAGCCATCAATCAGTACAAACAGCATAATTTTAAAGGGTAAAGAAATAATAATAGGTGATAACATCATCATCCCCATCGCCATTAAAATACTTGCCACGACAAGATCTACGATGAGAAAAGGAATAAAGAGCATAAATCCCATTTGAAAGGCTGTTTTAAGCTCACTGGTTACAAAGGAAGGGACTAGGATAGTCAAGGGAATTTCTTCCTCAGTCGCAAACCCTTGATAACCACCAATATGTGCAAATGTGGTCAAATCTGATTCTCGTGTTTGTGCCAACATAAACTCACGTACAGGTATTTGTGCACGTTGCAAAGCAGTCAAGGAAGTAATTTCTTCATTTAAATAAGGTTGCAAGGCTTCGACATTAATACGTTCCCAAACCGGTGTCATAATAAAAAAGGTTAAAAATAGCGCCAACCCAACCAAAATTTGATTCGAAGGCGTTTGCTGTAAACCTATCGCTTGGCGCAAGATCGCAAACACCACCACAATGCGCGTAAAGGAAGTCATCATCATTAACATCGCTGGCAACAAAGTCAGCAAGGTCATAATGGTGAGAATTTGAATAGTCACCGAATAGGTCTGGGTCCCATCGGTATTTGGCGTCATTTTTAGGGCTTCGATATTTGGTGCAGCCCAAGCGGCTTGATCAGCAGCCAATACACCCAGTCCCAGCAGGAGCAAGGTAGAAATCGTTAAAATAAAATATTTGCCAGTACGCGCAGGCATGCTGGATTCCTTTATTAAGGCTTAGGCTTGAACGGTTGCACAGATGCCAACACTTTAGCAAATGAAGTCGGTGTCGCTGGTGCATCAGTCTCTGGATGAATCACAGGCTCTGCAAAGACATGCAAACATTGCACGCCTTGCTGTGGACTCAAAGCTAATAATATTTGCTGCTCACCTACTGCCAGTAACAATAGGCGTTCACGTGCTCCTAAAGGGTACACCGCCAAGGGGCGCATGATTTGGGAGTTTTGTGCTCCACCTAACCAAGCCAAAAGAAAAATAACCGCTAACACTGCCGCTAAGCCTAAAAAAACTTTAAGCACTTGATCTGTCAATTCGGCAGAGCTATAACCTGCACTCGATGCATTTGGCTGTGTTGCAGCCCCTTGGTCTGCATTGGCTGGCTCTAGATATACTTGCACTTCAGCAACAGCAGCAGGTGACTCAGGTTGATTTTGTCCATGCTGGTCTGTTTCCGCTGGCATATTAGCAGAGGCACGCACATCAACCGCAGAAACAAGAACCAGAATAAGAAAGGCAAGCAGTGCCCAATACACCTGATTTTTTTTAAGGTGAGACACTCGTTTCATAAGTGGTCGCTTGCCTCCTTCTTTGTTAAGTGCACTAGCGCAGACGTTTGATGCGCTCAGAAGGACTAACAACATCCGTTAAGCGAATACCAAATTTTTCATTGACCATGACCACTTCACCATGGGCAATCAAGGTACCATTGACTTTCACATCCAAAGGCTCACCAGCAAGACGATCTAGTTCAATCACAGAACCCTGGTTGAGTTGCAGCAAATTACGAATCGCAATCTCTGTACTCCCCACTTCCATCGAAATTGTCACAGGAATATCCATAATCACTTCTAAATTAGGATTATCTGGATCATATCCTGGCGAGCTATCTTCTAAATATTCTAAAGGGGCCGGTTGGATGTCATCTTCACTAATCGCATTGGGATCATCTGCAATACCGGCATCAATCTCGGCTTGCTCTTGCATCGCCGCGGCCCAATCATCCTCCGCACCGCCTGCATCGGCTTCAGCTTGTTCTTCCATTGCTGCTGCCCAATCATCTGCACCCGTATCTTCTTCCTCAAGTGCAGCCGCCCAATCATCTGCATCTGTTGCGGCGTTTTCGCCTTTGTTTGGATCGTCACTCATGCACGCATTTCCTTACCATTGATTAACGCTGTAACTTGATTTGTTCCATGATCTTCAGTGCTAGATACTCATCCGAGCGTCCCATTTTACACTTAAACGTCGGTACGCCATTTGCCAACAAGGTGACATGTTGCGGCATATCGATGGGAATGATATCGCCAGGCTCAAAATTCATCACATCCCTTAAAGTCACTTCACGCTCAACCACAGTGACATTAAGAGGAATGCGCGCTTCCATGACATCAGCACGCAAGGCACGCACCCAACGTTCATCAATATCATCTACGTCAGACTGCACCCCAGAATCCAATTCTTCACGCACAGGCTCTATCATGGAATAGGGCATGGTGATATGCATATCACCCCCCCCTCCATCAAGCTCAATATGGAAAGAGCTCACCACAACGACTTCACTCGGACTGACGATGTTAGCCATCGCAGGATTCACCTCAAAACCTATATATTCAAAGTTTAAAGGCAATACCGCGCTCCAAGCTTCCTTTAGATCAACAAAGACTTGCTCTAGGACTTTTTGTACGATACGTACTTCTGTTGGGGTAAACTCACGCCCTTCAATTTTAGCGTGACGCCCATCACCACCAAAAAAGTTATCCACCAGCTTAAATACAAGCTTGGCATCCATGACAAAAAGGGCGGTCCCTCTCAAAGGACGAATCTTGACCAAATTTAAGCTGGTAGGCACAAATAGCGTATGCACATATTCGCCAAACTTGACAATTTGTACCCCTGCAGCAGCAACGTGTGCACTACGACGTAGCAAGTTAAACAGACTGATGCGAGTATAGCGTGCAAAACGTTCATTAATCATTTCCAGCGTAGGCATACGCCCACGCACGATACGATCCTGGCTGGTGATATCGTAGGGTTGAATATCCCCAGTATCGTTTGAGGTTTCCGGTGCGGGGAGATCATCATCATCCACCCCGTGAAGAAGCACATCAATTTCGTCCTGCGAGAGAAGGTCTTGTGCACCCATACATCAATAATCCATCAAGCCAAAAACTTAAGGTTTATGCCACTTAGAAGATGCCAGATCGACTCTTTACCTAGCTCTTCAATTCCAGAAGCACTTGTATTTATTGCATCACAAAGTCAGTAAACAAGACTTCATCAATAGACACCTGCTCTTGCTGAACAACATTTTGCACGACTTGGGTAGCAGCTTGACGTAACTCTTCTTTTCCCTGTGGTGTTTGCAATGTTTTAAACTCTTGACTACTAAAGAGCATATTCAAATCATTTAGCACCCGCGGAAGATGGCGTTTCACGGCCTCTAACGCATCATCAGACTGAGCTTTTACTGCCAAACGTACTTGCATAAAACGCTGGCGCGCACTACCTGAAGCCGCTGCAAAAGGGGTCACAAAGGGCTTTTCAAAGCTATAGTATACAGAGGCGCTGGGCACAATTTGTGGTCCCTGGGCTGCTGCTGCGGATTCTTGTGGTAATAAATCATCTACAGGCACTTTATCTAAGAAAAACAAAGTGGCTGCAGCGGAGGCTGCTGCGACTAGAAGCACAATCACTACCACGATAATTAAGGTTTTCTTATTACTCTTTTTTTCGCCTAATTCATCATCTGCCATAACCGGTTGCCTTTTGTCGCCCATGGTCTAAGTCAAAACGCCTGCACAAGTACACAGGCTCACTATGCATAAAAATCCACTAAGCTTAAAGTACGCCTTGGTGTAGAGCTAGCAGTATTTTGCTGCATTTCTGTGGTTAAGTCGGCGTCACCATCTTGCTGATTTTGCGCAGCACGTGCTTGTTCTTCTTGTACCGCGCGTGCCAAAGCTGCCATCTGGCTTTCACCCTGGCTTTGATCCGACACATCCACATCGCCTAACTGAACGCCTTGCGTTTCTAGTAAATCTCTCAATTTATTGACCTGAGCTTCTAATGCCTCGCGGACCTGTGGATTTGCTGCATGAAAGCTGACATGTGCTTGATCTTGATTCAAACGGATGCGAATTTGCAAACTACCTAGCTCTGGTGGATCAAGGTGAATTTCTGCAAACTTCATCCCACGCGCTTGCATGACTGCAACACGTTCCGCTAGCACCTCATTCGCACCAGGTTGACCTGGTAAAGCTTGGCCTTGGTTGGGCAACATCGCCGTTGCTGCCAATGGGCGTGCAGATGTGTTCACCTGGCTGCCTAAACTAGCTGTCATCGCAGCCAACTCACCTAAGCTTGCAGCAGGGCTATTTGCTCCTGAGTTTGTACCTGTATTTAAGGCACTTTGCATACTTTTCAGCAGACTTTCTGTATTGGCAGCAGGCGCTGAGGTTTTTAACTGGTGTAGTACATCGCCTAAAGCCTCACGTAAACGCTCACTACCTGGCTCACGAACACTCGCAAGCAAAGCATCCATTTGCGCTTGCTCTTTCTGTTGCAAACCTCGGCTGTATTCTTGTAATACATTGTTTATTTGCTGTTTTTGTGCATCGAGCTGCACTTGAGCTTCACGGCTTAAAGCACGCCACTGCTGTACATAAGTGCTCACCTCAGTATCAAGTGCCCCTTCAGGATCTAGCGGCGTATTGGTCGCGTCTTGACGCACCAACTGATAGACCTGTATCTGCATTTGCAACAGATCTTGTCCTTCTAATCCAAGTGCTTGTAACTCTTGCTCAAAGCTCAATAGTGCTTGTGCGAGTGTACCTGTTTCTAGCTGATATTTACTTTCCAACTCCGCTAACAAACTTTGCAACTTGGCTTCTTGCTGCGCCAAAAAATCCGCATCAAATTGCTCTGGCTGTGCCTGTACCTGTAAGCCTGTCAGCATTTGTGCCAATAAGGCCTGTAAGTCTTGGCTTTCGATTTCAGCTAAGGGTTCACCTAGTAACAACTCTTGTATTTGAGTGCTTATTTCTTCTGGCAAGGCATTGAGTTGTTCAGTCAGTTCTGGACTTATTTGTACTTCTTCAGGGATCAGTTTTAACAACCAAGCTTTCACTTGGGTTTGTGTATTTTGTAATTCTTGCGCTAACTGATCCGTATCCTGTGATGCTGCCTGCGTACTCAGTTGCAACTGAATATCTAGAACTAGCTCATCTTCGGCTAATGTCTGTTCTTCTGTGGTGGTGGTTGTCATCGTCGACGCATCGGTTACGGCACCCTCTTTTATCACAGGAGTCTCTTTTACCGCACTTTCGTCGATTTCAGTTGCAGCATCGTCTTGTAGGCCAGACTGTGTTGCCCCTTGGCCTTCCTCTTGTTGCACTGATGAGGCTGGTGTTGTCTCTTCTTTTATCTCTTCCTTTGTCTCAGAGTGCGCAACGCCCGAGGTTTGCGACTTTGTTTCATCCATCGTGATTTTCGGATTGTTTTCCTTATCGAGAGATACCGTATTATTTTGCGTCTTTTCTTGTGGGTCCCCAGCCGTTGCGTGACTAGTCTTCTGCTCACGCACTTGGGTTTTTACTGTATGCACCTGTGCTTTTTTGGACTCAGTGTGTTCTGTCGTTTTGCTTTGAGGCGCCTGTGTGCTGGGTTTAGGCGTGTTGCTTGGTGCCTGATAACCTGCATTCGCTTGTGTTAACTGGCGCTGAAAAGAGATAGAAGTGCTTTGTGCACCTTGAGCTTGTGTATAATCTTGCTGTGATAAATTCAGTAAACGTGCTACTTGGCTAATCCCCTGCATAGCTTCATTCCCCCGCAAATGAGTGTACTTTGTGTATGCTGTACTTTGCTTATTAGGTGTCGAGGGAAGACCTTTTCCCTAAAAATCAATAGCCTAGTACTTAGGCTGTGAATATATCCAAACCTGTTTACAAGGCTCCCGCTACAACCTAGCTAGTTTGCGTCAATACGCGCTAACATGCGGCGTGCTGCTGCAATACATACAAGTTCATCGACCATTTTCTGCTCACGTTTAGCTGCTGCTACTTGTTCACGCTCTTGTGCTTTACGAATCACACTCTCAATCGCTTGCACGCGAGCACGACTTTTCATCCAATATTCACGTACTTGTTGCAATTGGCCTTCCACTTGGTCGATTTGGGCTTCTTGCTGACCAACGGCTTCATTGAGTCGGCTAATAAAATTCTGATATCTTAATAAAGAATAACGATTAAATACTTGATCCCCTTGCATCCGTTTGGCGATCACATTCTGGTGATAATCTTGCTCATATTCTTTTAACTGCTGCAAGGTTTGCTGTTCTTGGGTGATTTTTTGGTTTAAATACCCTAAAGCTTGTGCTGCTTCTTGCTCTTTGCGCAAGGCCATATCTAACACAGGACGTAAACGCTCAGATTCTGCCTTGGCCATTTTTACCCCCTTTTACACCCATGAATACCCGCTAAGCTTGCAATAAAGCCTCTAATTGATGCCAACTTTGGCGCAAAGGTACACTTGCATGCAAACTTTGGCGCAGAAAATCACGAATTTGTGGCATTTTCGCAATTGCAAAATCCGTTTCAGGATCTGAGCCTTGTGTATAAGCCCCGACATTAATTAGATCTCGGTTTTGTTGATAGCGGGCATAAATTTGCTTAAAACGATAAGCACGACGCAGGTGCGCTTCACTGACAATTTGTGGCATAGCACGACTAATTGAGGCTTCCACATCAATAGCAGGATAATGGCCTTCCTCAGCCAAACGCCGTGATAGCACCACATGGCCATCCAAAATAGCACGCGTGGCATCGGCAATCGGATCTTGTTGGTCATCCCCTTCCGTCAGGACGGTATAAAATGCCGTAATGGATCCGCCCCCTGCAGGCCCATTACCAGCACGCTCCACCAACTGCGGAATTTTCGCAAATACTGAAGGAGGGTAGCCTTTAGTTGCAGGTGGCTCACCAACTGCCAAAGATAATTCACGCTGTGCTTGTGCAAAACGCGTTAGTGAGTCCATCAATAAGAGCACATCCTTGCCTTGATCTCGGTAATACTCAGCGATACTGGTTGTCAGCATAGCCGCGCGCAAACGCATTAGTGGCGGATCATCCGCAGGGGAGGCAACCACGACCGAGCGGGCCATCCCTTCCGGCCCTAAAATATGCTCGATAAATTCTTTAACCTCGCGGCCCCGCTCACCAATGAGCCCTACAACAGTAATATCTGCGGAGGTAAATTTAGTCATCATCCCTAACAACATGGATTTACCCACACCACTACCGGCCATTAACCCCAAACGTTGACCACGGCCCACAGTAAACAAGGCATTAATCGCACAAATCCCCACATCCATAGGTTGGCTAATCGGATCACGCTGCAAAGGGTTAATGATTCGACCGTTTAAGCTCACATAATCATCAGCAATAAGCGGCCCAAGAGAATCCAAAGGCTGGCCACTACCATTAAGTACTCGCCCCAACAAGTGAAACCCCACAGGGACTTGTAAAGCTCTTTGGTTTGGGGTCACACGCGCCCCCGGACGCAAACCTTCTGCCAACCCAACAGGCATTAGGTATAAGCGATCGCCTGAAAAACCTACGACTTCAGCTTCAATTGGCTGCCCTGTAGCACTTTCAATATTGCAATAACTCCCTACAGGTAGGTTGCAACCTACAGCTTCTAGGGTAAGGCCTACCATGCGTACCAAACGGCCTTCAATTAAGGCTTTGGGTTTAACTGCATCTTGCAGCTGATAGGCTTTTAAGCGGTCCAGTAGGGGATTGTGCGCCACAAATTAGGGCTCCTTCGTTTGCTTATCATCAGTAAATAACTGTTCTAAGTCCAAATCATCCCACTGGGCTGCTTCTGGGTTGAGTTGACTTTGTACCTGTTCTAGCTTGGCCTTATCCGTATCTTCGCTGGTTTTAGCTTTTTCCAGCGGGGTATTTTCTTCGGCTTCGAAAGCACTTAAATCCAAGGCTTCATCTAAAGGCACTGCTTGTTCTTCTTCATCCGGAAGATAACGATCTTCAATCACAGCTGCATTCGTCGCTAGTTTTTGCTCAGCACTTGGTGCCTGTGGTTCCCACAAATGCTCTGCATCCTGTAAGCCTGGCCAAGTTTGCAAAGGTTCTAAGTCTTCTAAACTCGCGTAAGACGCAGGCTCTAACGGCATGGAAGGTGTCGGTTCCAAGCTTTCTGCAGGCGGTAAAGGCGGTACTTCGCCTAAAACCGCAGTATCTAAAGGTTCAATATCTTCAGGCCAAGCGCCTGTCCGTGTATCTGGCATGAGATCATCCTTCTCCAAAGGCTCTATCGCCTGATTTTCTGGTACTTCTTCAGGCATATCAGATGGCAAAGCGTCCTCTACAGCTTGTGCAGAAGCCTCGTCCGCAAGCGACGGCGTCTCTTCCACAGAGGATGTAGAGGCCGTTTCTTCAGGCATCTCTTCTACTTGAGTCGCCCTATCCTCTTCAAGTGCTTGTTCAAGCTCAGCAGTAGGCTGATCTTGACATTGATTTTCTGGCTGCTGGGTATCAAGCGGTTCCGACGAGACTTCAGCGGTTTCCAAGATGTCAGATGAGACTGCCTCTGGTGTCTCTGATGTATCGGATATCGCTTCATCTGCTGCACTCATATCGGAACTTGGTGCAACATCCGTCGTTTCTGCAACGTCTTCTTGTTGATCTTTTTCTTGTGTCTCAGTGGCTTGCTCGACTTCAGGGCCAACAGCTACTGAAGTTTCAGCGTCCAGCATCTCATCATCTTCAATTTGCCAATTCGCTTTCGCGACAAAAGGCCCTTGCCGCAAAGCACGCAAGGCTTTTAACTCTTGCGACAAGTCTTGCAGATCATCAATCACAGGCACAACATCTTGCCATTCCAAAGCTTGTGCGGGTGAACTAGATACCTGCGCCTGTGCTTCTGCAGGCAAGTAAGCTTCCTCCCACGCATCCAAATCTTCTTGTGGATGCGGTTGTGGTAGGGCTTGGCTATAACGCTTTTCTACCGCAAGGCGCAAAATATCTTGAAAGCGACGCTCAAAAGTATAGTCAACTAAGCTATTTTGCGTTTCCACTCGGCAACCGCCTGGGGTCATATTCTCATCGGCAAAAACGCGGCACGCCTCAGGAACTCCCGCACAAGCTTCACCAGCAAGCTCAATATCTTCCGGATGGACATACACAAATAAGCGTTCTGACATCGGTGGCAAAGCCTGAATCGCTTCGCGCACTATCATCAGTAGGTGGCGACGGTTAATACTGAGCTCACGCAGCAAGATCGCCTGACACAGCATTTGCACCAAACTAAGTAAGACTTCTTCTAATTCATCATCTTGACGTGCCAAAGGCTCACGTAAATGTTGAATCAAATGCTGTAGACGACTTTTAATTTGATCTAACTGCTCTTGCCCCTGATTTAACCCTTCTTGAATCCCTTCTTGTATCCCTTGTTCTAACCCTTGCGTATGGCCTGCTTGCTGGCCTTGAGCAAATCCATCTTGGTAGCCTTGCTCCAAACCTGCTTGTTGACCTTGAGTAAAGCCTTCTTGATAGGCTTGCTCACGAATCTGTGCCAATTCTTGCTCACGTGCAAGGCGGGCTTGTGCCGCTTTTTCTGCGGCAATTTCTTCTGGTGTAGGTTCGGGTGTCGCTGCTTCCTCTTGTTGTTCGGCTTGCTCAATTTCTTGCAAACGCTCACGAATACGCCGGTTGATCCCTGTTAAATCAGGCATCTCCCAGCGTTGGTAATCCGCTTTATCAGCAGCGGGAATCCTTGACATGCGATTTTTCATTTGCAAGTTACCTAAGCAACGCTAAGGACTAGATCATCTGATCGCTGCCTGATCCTAGGCTGATCGTGCCTTCATCAGCCAAACGACGTGCAACAGCGAGAATTTCTTTTTGTGAGATTTCTACCTCACTGACTTTGACAGGTCCTTGTGCTTCTAGGTCATCACGTAAGAGTTCAGAGGCACGCTTAGACATATTCTTAAAGATTTTTTCTTGTACGCGTACATCTGCGCCTTTCAGTGCCAACACCAAGGTTTCTGGCTGGATCTCACGCAGCAAGGTTTGCAAGTCGCGATCATCCACATCGACCAGGTTATCAAAGACAAACATCAGATCAGCGATTTCCTCAGCCAAGGCTTCATCCACCTCTTTAATCGCATCCATCAATTCGCCTTCAACTGAACCTTCCACATTGTTCATGATATTGGCAACCACTTTCACCCCACCCATGCTGGTGGTTTGCGTACCACTGGAACCTGAGAACTGCTTCTCTAAAATATCGTTAAGTTCTTGCAATGCTTGTGGCTGCACAGACTCAAGTGCTGCCACCCTGAGCATGACATCTAAACGCACTTTAGGATCAAAGAATTTAAGCACTTCCGCCGATTGATCCGCATCCAAATAAGAAAGCACAATCGCCTGAATCTGCGGGTGCTCATAGCGGATAATGTCAGCGATTGCCCGCGACTCCATCCATTTGAGCGTATCCAAGCCTGTGGTATTACCGCCAAGCAAAATCCGGTCAATTAAGCCATTGGCTTTATCTTCCCCTAGTGCCTCGGTCAGCATCTTACGAATATAATTATCCGCACCTACGCCTAACCCAGTTTGATCGCCCACAGATTCTAAAAAGTCGCTGAGCACTTCTTCCACTTGAACACGACTGACGTTTTTCAGCTGTGACATGGCCGTGCCGATACTTTGTACTTCTTTAGGCCCCATATGCTTGAGCACTTGGGCTGCATCAGATTCACCCAAGGTCAACATGAGAATGGCCGCCCGCTCCACCGGAGCTAGGTGGCTGGAGTAGCTATCATCATCACTCATCGGAATTCAACCACTGTCTGACTACTTGGGCCACACGGCCAGGATCTTCAGCTATTAGCGAACGAATAGCATTTAACTGACGTTCGTAAGAATCGCTTGGTGGTGCCAATAAAGGATCATCTGAAGCACTTAAGGTGACTTGATCATCACTTAAATCACTGTCGATTGCAGGAATCGCTTCCAGTTCAGCCTCTTCCAAATCCTTGTTATCGGCAGCACTGGCGAGATTGCGCAAGATAGGCCGAAGGACACCAAAGATAAGAATCAAAATGAAAAGGCCAGCAAGCACTTGCTTGGCTAGATCCCAGAACCAAGGTTGTTCCCAAATGGGAATATCAGGCAATAAGTTATCTTGTGAGTCCACAAAAGGCGTGTTAATCACACTTACACTATCACCCCGTGAGGCACGATAACCCACCGCATCTTGCACCAGCTGCGTTAAACGCTGTAACTCGTTTTCATCCCACGGACGACGATCGGCACCAGCCTCACCGCCTTCTTCTGTCACTGGCAAGCGCACTATCATATCATCGACCACCACAGCAACACTCAGCCGCTGGGTGCGTCCCACCTGATTACGAGTGTAACTGAGCGTACGATCTAACTCATAGTTTCTGGTGGTTTGCGATTTAGTATTGAGCGGATCACCCTCACCACCACCTGCGCCATTACCTGCGATCTCAGGCGCTTCTCCCGTGCGAGGTGGCTGATTAGATAAAGCTCCTGGAATCCCTTGCGGACCAAAATCCCCATTACGTCTTTCTGTCAGCAGTTGTTCAGAACGCACTGCAGGCAAATCCGGATTAAACTGCTCTTCGCTCTGCTCGACTTGCGTAAAGTCAATATCAACAGAAACCGCCGCTTGGAAACGTCCTGCACCTACAATAGGCTCTAATAAATTGCGCACTCTTTCAGTTAAAGTCTGCTCAACTTTGCGCACATATTCCAACTGGCGTTGCATTTCTTGGTCAAGCGAATCCTTTTTATCCAGCAAGCCAGACAACAAATTCCCATTTTGATCCACCAAGGTAACCTCAGTAGGATTCATCTCAGGTACGCTGGAGGCGACCAAATTTACAATAGAATTGGCTTGCGCTTTATCTAAGCCTTGACTGCCACTCAAAGTCAAAAACACGGAAGCAGAAGGCTTACGCTGATCACGCAAAAACACAGACTGTTTAGGAATGGCCAAATGTACCCGCGCATGGCGTACAGATTTCAAGCTAGAAATAGTACGTGCTAGTTCACCTTCTAAACTACGTCGATAGCGCGCAGTTTCCATAAACTGGCTGGTGCCTAGCGCTTGTTCTTGATCCAGAAGCTCATAACCGAGCATATCGGTTTTACCCAGATCTGCCGCAGCCACTTTCATGCGGGCGTTGTAAATCTGGTCAGCAGGTACAAGCAAGGCGCCACTGTTGGGATCAACCTTGTATTCAATCTGGTTAGTTTCCAGAATTTCCATGATAGACGCTGAATTTAAATCATTGTTCAAGCTACTCAGTAGCGGGCGATAATTTTCTTCTTGCGACCACATGACCACTGCAAAACCAATCGCGATACTTGCAGCAAATCCAAAAAGCAACCCAGCTTGACGAAGAATGTCTAAGCGATTGAAGCCATCCAAAACTTTAAACGCAGGGGGTTCTTTCTTATTTGAGCCAGAAGCACCTGCGTTATTAGTCTCAGTCGTCTTGTCCTGCGCGGCACTGTTTTGAGCTTCATTTTCAGCTTTTACCGGCGGATTTTCCATTCAATTACCCTAATCAGTCATAGGTATTCAGCAGCCTAAGTGCATGCTTAGCTTAGGTAAGTAGCCCCTCGCTCTAGCTTAAATGTGCCTTATACTAACCGATTGATATTCGAGTGAACATCTTTAGCACGCGCCTTTTAAGCCTTGCTTGGGATGATTTTAGGTTCTTGCCCTTAAGCAGGCGCCTATTTGTCTTCAGTAAGTCATTTGCTTACAAATTGATATCTATCTGATATTAAATTGGCATCCGCATGACTTCTTGATAAGCACTGACGAGGCGGTTTCTTACTTGACTCATGGCTTCAAAACTAACACTAGATTTTTGTGCAGCAATCATCACATTGACAATATCAACATCTGGATCACCTAACTCATAACGCGTCCGCAAATCTCCGGCTTCTTTTTGCAAGTCATTCACATTATTAATTGCTTGCTTTAACATGCTTGCAAAAGAAGGGGCTTGGCTTGCTTGCACTTGGGTCAGATCAGCTTGCAACCCACCTTCTTGCGTTGATTTTAACGCATCAACCAAGCCTGGGCCTGTGGGTGTTGGCAATGCTTGTGGGGGTTCGGGGCGCAATTGAGTTTGTTGGGCGCGGATTTGCGCAACTACCGCATGAATATCGGCTCGTTCTATCATGGTTTATCTCTCCACAGCTTGAATCCATTCACCTTTGCTGATACTAGTAAATTGATAATACGCTACCTTTTATGGGGTTAAATACAAGGCATTGTACAGGGCTAGGATGACAAAACACCACAGCCAATATTCTGCAGATGCAAAATTCTTACCGCTTATTGCCAACCTAGGTTATTGATGCAAAATATAGGCTTGTTATTTCAGCAAAAATCCGGCTAGAATCCCTTAGATGTTTTAATTAGGCCTACTCTACCTGATACCAAGACTTGTCCCTAGCAAGATTCTATATCAGGATGTGAATCTTAATACCAATCTGTGACTTTACTTAGACTTTATACCTGACTCGTTTACATTTACCTGCAGTAGATACCTAGGCTAGGTATTTTTGTACACTTTACTCACCAAAACCATATTCGTCAGCCCCCTGTAGTCGCTCATTTTTTTAGGTACAGTGACCAGAAAGACAATCAATTCTGCCGCAAAATCTACCTAACCATACAGGTCTATACACGCTAAAGCTTGTTTTTTCTTGCCAGCTTAATACACTCACTCAAACCCTTTGCTGTCGCTTGGGACATAAAGTAAGGACGCTGTTTGAAGGTTTAAGGATGCCAGCTTTTCGATGAAACAAGCTCAAGCGACCGTGCTGACATCTATTATCTTCTAGTCGATTGAGCTTGTACCTGCTTTATGGCCAATAACCTGATGGCTTTTCTGTTTCAACCTTTATTACATGTGCTGTTAGGCATAGGCTTTTTCGCGCTTTTATTATTAGGCGGGTTGAGTTATCGAGGGCGCCGTTTGCATCGACGCAAAACACTGGATCAAGCCGCTTACACTTGGCAGCAAGTTTGGAAACACGCGCCTTGCGCTCTGGCTATTGCTGATCGCAACGGCACCCTTATCCAAGCAAATACCTTATTCACGCACTGGCTACAATATAGAGAGCAAGACCTGATTGGACGCAACTTCCGTGAAATTACCCATGCAGATGACATTTATCATGAAAGTCAATTGCTAAAAGAATTGATACGTGGGCAGCGTGAACGTTACCGTATGGAAAAACGCTTTCTACGTAAAGATGGTAGTTATTTATGGGTTGATATGGTCATCACGCCCTGTACTTATGAAGATGCTGTACCACACCGTTTTATTGCCTTGATACAGGATATTAGCCAATACAAACACCAACAAGATCAACTCCAACTCCTGCAAGAAAGAGACCCTGTCACCTTATTAGCCAATCAACGCCAATTTGAACAAAGCCTGTATGAATATTGGCAACATCATGCTTTTCTTGGCCAACCTATCAGTCTTATCCTTATGGATTTGGATGCTTTCAAAGGCTACAACGATTTTTATGGCATGCCTGCAGGGGATCGTTGCTTGCAAGAAGTTGCTTATTTACTTGAACAACAAATGCGTGCATTTCCAATCCAAAGTGCGTTATTAGCGCGTTTAGGCGGCGCCGAGTTTGCTTTTTTACTGCCGGCACATGCATTGGAACAAGCTTTGGCATATGCACAAACTTTAAGGCAAGCCTTACTGGAGTTGGGATTACCTCATGAGAACCGTCCTGATGTGCCTTGGGTAACTGCAAGTTTTGGCGTTGCCTGTTTAAGCGCACAGACTCAATACGGGGTTTCTGATCTATTACGCCAAGCACGTTTGGCCTTATATCAAGCCAAGGCAGACGGGCGCAACCGTGTAGCCAGTGCTTCCTTACATTGGCAACATCGCTTGGTTAACAAATCCTCCGGTTTACATCACTTAAGTACGCAAGTGGCGATTTCAAAACCGCACATTTCACAAGTACACCAAGACAGACAAGCCAAGGCTTGACAAGCCCATAAAATAAGATGAAACTTATTTAGATAAATCTTTTTTAATCAAATTAGAGGTGACGCATGAATCTAGATAAGGCCCTACTCGCATTTGCAGGCGTGATGGTACTGGTAAGTGTTGCCCTAACCCAATGGGTTCATCCTAATTGGATGTGGTTAACTATCTTTATTGGTGCCAATCTAGTGCAAGCAAGTTTCACTGGTTTTTGCCCTGCCGCTATGATCTTCAAGAAATTAGGCTTAAAAAGCGGATGCGCCTTCCAATAGGAACAAGGCGTCTATCAACCGTCAAAGGCTGCCAGAGCAGCCTTTTTTATTACAGACTTTTTTGCTTGCTTAATGCTAGGGTGTAGACTTTCGATTAACTAAGGAAATCTTTTTATGCCCGCGCAAGCACCCCATTGGCAACCTCGAGCTCAAATACCCCATTTACATCAGCGTGCCGCTATTTTAAATCAAATTCGCCATTTTTTTGCTCAAGCCCAAGTCTTAGAAGTCGAAGTGCCTTTTGTGGGCCGTGGTGGTAGCTGCGACCCTTGGCTAGATTCCTACGTGCTGCACACTAGCCAGCCACCTCTTTATTTGCAAACCTCGCCTGAATTTTATATGAAACGCCTCTTATGTGCAGGCAGCGGACCAATCTGGACACACAGCCGTTGCTTTCGTCGTGCTGAAGTCGGTCGTTACCATCATCCCGAATTTAGCATGTTAGAGTGGTATCGCCCTGACTGGTCACTGGCTGATTTGCAGCAAGAAGTCGAGGCCTTAGTCAATCAAGTACTCGGCACGCAAAGCAGCCAGACACTCACTTATATCGAGGCCATGCAAACTTACGCAGGTCTACACCCTTTACGTGCTAGCGCGCAAGCAATCCAGAAACAAGCGATTCAAGTGTTAGGCTATACACCACAGACAGACTGGCCAATGACAGAATATCTCGATGTTATTTTTACCCACGCTGTCGAACCCCAGTTACATCGATATCCACGCCTTTGGTTAACAGAGTTTCCTGCTGCCCAAGCTGCACTCGCCCGCACATTTACTAATACAGATGGCGATCTTGTCGCTGCACGTGCCGAGCTTTATATTCAAGGTATTGAAATAGCGAATGCTTACCATGAATTACAAGATGCCAACGAACAAGCACGGCGCTTTCAAGCCGATCGTGAACAACGTCAAGCCTTGGCAAAAGAAGATGTGCTACCGGATTACGATTTATTAGCCGCTTTAGAGGCTGGCTTACCAGAATGCAGCGGGGTGGCGTTAGGCTTAGATCGCCTGTGTATGTTGGCTTTCAAAGTGGATTCGCTGGCACAAGCGATGAGCTTTACCTGGGCTGATTAACAAAGACTTTCTTTAGAAACCGCCTACGCTAGATTTAAAAAGTAGAGGAGATTTTCGAAAATTAAACAAAAGAAAGGGCATCTGCCTCCGCCTGACAGATGCCCTTAGCGCTGTTATGACTGTTTGAAGCTAAAGTCGCCCCACTGCTTAGAAGGCGTACTTAACGTCCACTTGGACAATGTGGTCTTTAGAATCAATTGCGTCGTCATACATTTTTACGCTGTATTCACCACCGACTTCAACACCATAACCTGTTTTGTAGATCAAGTTTGCCCAAGCTTGGTCATAGTCTGTGCCAGTTTCAAAATCTACGTTCTCATACACTAGGTTAGCGCGCAAACTATCATTGAATTTAACCTTGATAGCGCCGGAAACCGCATCATAGTTATCTTCATCATCGGTATAACCTGCTTGCAAGGTTGCAGAACCCAGTGACAATTTAGCGCCTGCCCCTACACGGGTTTTGGTGTCGTCTGCTTTTTCGTAATTTTGCGCTGCTAGCGAGAAAGCCAGAGGACCGAAAGCATTTGCGTACTTGATCGCAGGATCTGGACTCGTTGAATCGCCAGATTGGTTACGATCTTCAATACCCAGCGTTAGTTTACCCGCTTGACCGAAGTTCAAGGTTTTTGCTAACTGGGCATTACGCTCTAGATGCACGGATTTACCTGTCACACCAACGAAGTCTAGCGTTTCTGCCATCCCTTCAAAGGTGGAGAAAGTCGACCAGTATTGACCCGCTAACCAACCATCCCACATGACTGCAGCATGACGCATCCGTGGGTTGAGCTTAGAGTTACTATCGGTACCTTCTTGGTTACCGTAGAAATCCATCTCGATGAAGGTCTTAATATCACCGTAAGAAGTCGCTGTTTTGGTAGACAGGTTGAAGCGAGTTTGCTTTGCATGCATCAAGAAATCGTCTGCACCAGACTCTTTATCGATACTGCGAGCTTCTAATTTGACATAACCACCGATACCCACTTCCGTATTGAGGGAATCAATTTTCCAAGAAGCAGCATGAGCTGAGCTAGCCATAGCCACTGCAGCGAGAGGCAGAATCACAGTTCCGGCAATCTTATGTGCAAGTTTCATAGAATTGCTTACCTTTTTATTTGTTTGTTGTTGTTATTAGTGGATGGTGACGAACACGCAAGCAACACCTTGATAGTGCCGACATCACCTAACTGAAATACGAAGCTAAATGCAACAAGGTGTTTACAAATGTTAAATACCTTGTCACGCGGCTTGTGTTGAGATTCGCATAAAGGTCACAAGACTGTCAATGATCATTAACGGCGCGTTACCTACCTCAAAATGCACTATCAAAGTGCTCCTTTCAGTAAAAATTTACCGCAAAAGCGGTCAGGTTTGCGCCTTTTTGGTCTTCTAGCAGGACTTTTGCGCATAAAATGCCTTATTTAAGCGTCACCTTGTATGCATAAAATCCACACGAAAATACGACCTAAGTCGTAGCCGAAACATTTAAACCATGAGCTAAACGGCTCAAATTTAATAAGTGCTCACGAAAACCCTGCGTCAAATGTTGGGTACTTTGTTGCGTCTGCGGCGTTAAATTCAATAAAATCTGCCATGCAGGAATTTGCGCAATCCCTGCTTGCAGTTGTAATAATCCTTGAATGTCTTTGACGTGTGCAGGCGTTGGATAACGCCAACAAATGACTAATTTGTCGACAAAAGTTTGTCGAGCTAACCAATCTTGCGCCACCAAGGGTTGTTTAGGCCAACGCATAGTCTTCACGCTTTGTGCATAAGGGCGTAGATGTTGTTGCCAATAAGTTTGCCAATCTAATCTAAGACTGGGTGTACTTTGCACTTGTTGCAAGCCTTGGTGTACAAGTGCCATTAATTCGATCCAAATTCTGGCAAAATCAGCATTTTCCTGCACCTGGCGATAGTAAGCCCGACGCACCATAGGAGGTAAATACACTAGTCTCACCCAATTTTTTTGCTGCTTTTCTTGCTGCTTGTTTGTTGATTGAGTGTCTTCTATAACATCCCATTCTGTCAGTACTTTTTGTGGCAAAGGCCAATGTTGTTGGCTATAAGGGCGCTGCAATAAGGCTGCAATCAAAGTTTGCGCATCCACTTGCGTACTAATTAAACCTTCTTGCGGTAATTGCACCTGCCACCGGCTAGCTAGGCTTTCGCTTTGTAGGCTGTCCCATAAAGGCCCATAAGCGATTTCTAAACGATTTAGGCGCGAACGCAAATCATAAGTACTGGCACGGCCATGCAAATGACTCCAAGCATGTAACAAAACCCTCACTTGGCGTACAGCATCTATCGCAACACCCAACGCTTGCCAACGATCATACCCTTGAATTTCTTCGTGTGCACTTTGCCAGCGGCTTGCGTGATAACTGAGTAAATCTGCCAACACTTGTACGGCAGGCGTTTGCGCCTGCCATTGTGGTCGATCTGGGCTATAAGCATGTTGCTTAGGCTGCAACAAACGCAAAGCACGCTGGGCTTTACTAATAGGGCTTAAATGCAACGCAAGGTGACTGGCCAAAACTTTTGCTAATGCAAACAAGGCTTGCGGATCGCCATCGAGTACTTCTAACTCAAGCTCACTGAGTCTTTCTTTACGCCCGCCCGCCTTCACTTCGCCTTCATCTAAAACGACTTCAATTTTGGCATAAGGACGCGCCCAAGAAAGGACCCAAGTCGTCCGTTGAAAATCAGTACGAAATGTCTCTTGTAAAGACAACTTTTGCCAATCCAGCACAGGCAAGCTGCTCTCCTCTTGTTGCAACTGCATTAAGGCAGCCACATTTAAGCCAGCATCTTGTGCAAGAGGCCATTCCCATTCACCACGTTGATGCACGCCGCCTTGACTGCTGCCTTTCGTTTTTAATGTTTGTACACTGTGCATACCACAACGACGAATACGCAAAGCCATTTTGTGTTGGTTAAGTACACCATCTGGGGTATCAAAGTAGAGGTTTTGCAAAGTTTGGGTATCAGGCTGTTGGCCTTGTAACACAGGATGCTGGCGCAGTCTTGCAGTGTGCTGTGGGGCAAGTATCAATTTGAGTTCAATCTCATGCGCCATAAAAAATCTCCATTATCCCGCCTTAGATCAGGCTTTATTTTCAATAGGGTGTCGAAAAAATTAAATTTCGATTAAATTTTAAAGGCTTTTTCGGTAGGCTTGCGGCTAGCAGGGCAAGAGCCGAGGGCCATGCTTTATTTAAGTGCATTGTGAAGGCTTAAGAAGACCCTTGTCTTGTTCAGCTCCACGCTGGTTATCGCTCTGCTAAGGATGCCTGACTAGGTACAAAAAATCTTCTTTACCTACTGGGTAAATCCCTTTAAAGAGCAAGCGCAGCCTGATTCTTTCATTTTATTAGCGGTTTTTTTATGTCGATCCTTATTGAACATGCCAATACCTTTATTGTACTGGCCTGCATCTTCGGCTTTTTCATGGCTTGGGGGGTTGGGGCCAACGATGTGGCAAATGCGATGGGTACCTCTGTTGGTTCCAAAGCAGTCACTATACGCCAAGCGATTATTATTGCGATTATTTTTGAGTTTGCGGGCGCTTGGTTAGCCGGTGGAGAGGTAACAGCCACCATACGCAAGGGCATTATTGATGCGGAAATTTTAGCCCCTCAACCCGAGCTGCTTGTGTATGGTATGTTGGCTTCTTTACTTGCCGCAGGGATTTGGTTATTAATCGCATCACACAGAGGTTGGCCTGTTTCTACCACACATTCTATTGTGGGGGCGATTGTAGGTTTTGCTGCTGTAGGGATTTCTTTCGATGCCGTCCATTGGGAAAAAGTGGGTACGATTGCTGCCAGTTGGATTGTCTCACCTTTAATGTCCGGCGCGATTGCGTTTGCACTTTTTTATAGCGTACAGCGTTTAATTCTCAACGCACACGATCCTTTTGCAAATGCCAAACGTTATGTACCTATCTACATGTATTTAGTGGGCTTTATTGTCGCTATGGTCACCTTTACTAAGGGACTTAAGCATGTCGGCCTGCATTTAAGCTTTGTCGAAAGCTTATTCTATGCCATGTTAGTGGGTGCTTTTGTCACTTTTATTGGCGTCCTGCTGGAGCGCAAAGTAAAACGCCAAGACACACAAACACCCGACTGCCCTTTATCCAATGTTGAGCGCGTTTTTGGTGTTTTAATGATGTTCACTGCATGTGCCATGGCATTTGCACACGGCTCCAATGATGTCGCCAATGCCGTTGGTCCTTTAGCAGCAGTGGTCGGAGTGGTGAACTCTGGGGGGTTGGTTGTTGGTAAAACAGGTATTCCTGCATGGATTTTGCTGTTGGGCGCTTTAGGGATTGTGGCCGGTTTGGTCATGTATGGGCATAAAGTCATTGCTACCATAGGCAACAATATTACTGAACTCACACCCAGCCGTGGTTTTGCAGCAACCTTAGCTGCCGCCATTACTGTCGTGATTGCCTCTGGTACTGGCCTACCTATTTCAACCACACACACACTTGTGGGCGCTGTATTAGGTGTCGGCTTGGCACGTGGTATAAGTGCCTTAAACTTGCGTATGGTCCATACAATTTTTATTTCTTGGATTGTTACCCTACCAGCAGGCGCAACGCTCGCAATTATCTTCTTCTTTATCTTGCAAGCAATTTTTTCTTAATTGTTCAACAAGCTATCCTCCTATTTGGAGGATAACTTTTCTCGTCTGCTTTGGTAGCTCAAGATCCCTTTCAGCCGGTAGGTAGGTCAAAGTTGATAACTCCAACCGTTCGAACCGGCTGCATAAATGCGTCCGTCACGGCCATAGGCGACATCTAAAATCACGACCCCAGAAGGCTTCCAAGGATCTTTGCGCGTTGCTTGCCAGGTTTGTTGTACTTGATCATGGATAAACTCTTTAATCAAACCTGTGGTTGTTCCTATCACCAAACGGCTGGGATCCTGTGCAAAACGTGCACTCGTATAGCTCACGCCACCATTAGCGCCCCATTTGCTGGCACTTAAATCCCACTGTTGTTGTGCCTGTAAATCAATAAGCTGCGCTTGTCCGCCTTGCGCACCAGCAAATAAACGTTCCCCTTGTGCACTAATCGCCAATGTACGGATCTGGTTATCAAGCGTTAAACTTGCGATCTCTTGGGCCTGCATAGGAGTCTGCTGGCTAAAGTACCAGAGCTTCACTGTGCCATCACGAGCACCTGCAGCAAGCCAACGACCGTCTTGGCTCATAGCGATTTTACTAATCCGCTCAGGTAAGCGCGTTTGCCAAATACCCTGACCTTGTGGATTACTGACCAGCACCCCGCCATCTGCCATACCTGCAGCAATATACTGACCACCTGAGGCCAGATCAGTAATTTGATCTGGCAAGCTAACAAAAGCCATCGATTGCCCTGTTTGCGCATTCCAAAGCACCATATCACGTTCACGTGCAGTGGCACCCAACCGCATATCTGGGCTAAGCGTCACTTGATCCAAAACAGAGTACTCGTCTTTGTGATTCCAATTAAACAAACGTGCGTGATCTTGTATACGCCACAAACTCCCACCATGATAAATGGAAGCAATTAAAAGATGCGTGCCTTCTGCTGAGAGGGCAGCATCATAACTACCTTGCACAGCATTTTCCCACACCTGAGTTGGCTCTTGGCCACTTTGACAAGCCACTAACCAAGGCAGACATAAGGAAAGCAACAACCAAGTACGTAAACCTTGAGTAATAGGCATCCTTGAGCCTCCTTTGACTAGGATGAAATCTTTATGCCCTGAAAGTACAGGAACCTAGAAAGATATTCTTTTATATTAACGTTTTTTGGTGATTAATCACCATCTGTATACTTGGCAGCTATCTCACGAAATGTTTCTTGTAAAGTCACAAACGCATCCACCATATCTGGATCAAAGTGACTGCCTCGGCCTTCACAAATCAAGCGGCAGGCTTCTTCATGAGAGAAAGGCGCTTTATAAACCCGCTTCGAGATCAAAGCGTCATATACATCTGCTACCGCCATTAAACGCGCTGAGATAGGGATTGCTTCTCGTGCTAACCCCTGTGGATAACCACTCCCATCCCATTTTTCATGGTGACCATAAGCAATTTCACGCGCAAAACGTAAAAAAGAACTGGGTTTATCTTCGCCAAGTTCTTGTTCTGCCGCTAAAATCGCATCACGACCATAAACAGCATGCAGCTTCATGATCGCAAATTCGTCTTCGGTCAGGCGTCCAGGTTTTAACAAAATATGATCCGGAATCCCCACTTTGCCAATATCGTGTAAGGGCGCTGATTTAAATAGCAACTCTATCGTTTCTGGAGTGAGCTCCCCAGCAAATTTAGGCTGCTGACTTAAATAATCGGCTAAGGCCTTAACGTAATATTGAGTCCGTCGAATATGGTTACCCGTTTCGTTATCGCGTGTTTCTGCAAGCGAAGCCATGGCACGTATTGTTACCGCTTGCACTTTTAATAACTCTTGTGTGCGTTCTTTGACTTTCTCTTCTAGTACAACATTCTGATTTTCTAAAATCTGACGCGCTTCACGTAATTCCAGATGTGTGCGCACACGAGCACGCACCACGCTTGGGCTAATGGGTTTGGTCACATAATCTACTGCACCAAGCTGAAACCCCTTGGTTTCATCTTCATCAGCACTCATTGCGGTCACAAAAATTACCGGAATATGCTGTGTCCTTGGATGACTTTTAAGCTGACGGCAAACTTCATAGCCATCCATCTCCGGCATCATCACATCAAGTAAAATCAGGTCAGGCAATACTTCACCTTGCACTCTTTGCAAAGCCTGTGGACCACTTTTCGCTACTAGCAGACGATAATCAGGCTTGAGCAACTCGACGAGCAAGTTGATATTCATGGGTTCATCATCCACAACCAGGATGCGTTTACTCGTATCCGCCATGATCGACCTCACTTGGCAGTGCGTCCAAAATAAAAACCCTGCTATCAGGAGTTTACAACAAAGTGTTTTGTACAAAAGATTTTTGTTGTGCTATTTAAACATATAATTTAACAAAAAGTGCCAATAACCGCGAACAACAAAAATTTTTAGTTACACTTTTTATTAACACATAAAAAATCCCCGCAAGGCACCTGCCCGACGGGGATATAAACTGCTCAATTGTGTGGAAATAAGGCTTAAGCGCGCTCTTCTACCAGCCAGCTTTCTACAGTGTCTGCACCGTATTCTTTTTTCCACGCTTTAAAGATGTTGTGGTTACCGCCACGAATCGCAATTTCTTCATTGGTGTGTGGATTACGGTAAACTTTTTCTTTACGAGTACGACGCTTGCGTACAGGAGCTGCAGCAACGGCTACGTTAGGCGCTTCGTTTGGACACAAGACTTCAATCACATCTTGAGGACCAAAACCGTAAGTGTCCATTAACTCTTCTAACTGCTTTTTAAATTCCAACTCTTGCTGCAATTCTGTGCTATTTTCTAGCTCACGCAATTGGGCGCCAAGTTGCTTTAATAGACGCTCAGTTTCTAAATAATCCTTCAACTTCTTTTTATTCATCGGATGTTATCCTTCAATTCATAAGGGTTTAGTATTCAAGAATCCAATCAGAGTACCTATCCTCGCAGTTCATACTCAACATCAGTATCAACAGCGCCCCAATATTGGGGAAATCTTACTTTAACCAGATCATTCTGGATATTTGCAATACAGTGAATCTCGTTTTCTAGTGTCATACACCAACTAATTCTGTGACAAATATCACTAAAAAAAGATATAAAATGCGAAACACTAGAGGGGTTTAAACTCAAATCACGTTCAGCGGCAAATAATACACTTTTTTACCTATAAATGACAAGTTATCTTGTGACTTTTATATTTGTAGCCTATGAACTTCATCTTATCAATAAAGATTATCCTAAAAGCAAAGCATCATCGCTGAGTTCTTCACCAACATTATGTGAAAACAAAGCTAATAAATCTTTTACTTCCAGCGCTTTTCTTTGTTCACCCGAAACGTCAAATACTAGCTTACCTTCATGTAACATAAGCGTTCTATCACCAACAGCTAAAGCCTGGCGCATAGAGTGAGTGACCATTAAGACAGTTAAATTTTGTTGTTTAACAATTTGTGCCGTTAAATTAAGTACAAAAGCTGCTGTTTTAGGATCTAATGCTGCTGTATGCTCATCCAACAATAAAATATCTAGCGGCTGTAACGTGGCCATTAATAAGCTTACAGCTTGACGCTGCCCACCTGACAGCTGTCCCATTAAATCTTGCAAACGATTTTCTAATCCTAAACCTAAGGATGCCAAACGCTCACAAAAAATCTGCCTATACTCATATTTTAATGCACGGTTTAAATGTCGTTTTTGACCACGCTTAATCGCGAGGGCAAGGTTTTCTTCAATACTTAAGTGTTCGCAAGTTCCTGCCATGGGATCTTGAAACACACGTGCAATCCAAGGTGCTCTTTGGTGTGTTGCCAGTGCACTAATATCTCGTTCCCCAACATATAAACGCCCCGCTTGGGGATGGACTTCACCAGCAATCGCATTTAATAAACTTGATTTACCTGCACCATTACTGCCAATCAAAGTGACAAACTGGCCATGAGGAATACTTAAGTTAAAATCCTTAAATACTTGCTTTTGTAAGGGAGTATTAGGATGGAATACTAGGCTCAAGCCTTCAATACGTAGCATCTTCTCTCACCTTTTACTTAGGGGCTTTTTAAAGCGAGGGGCAACAATGGCTAAGGTTACTAACACAGAAGTCACTAGGTTTAAATCTTGCGCCTGTAGTCCTAAAGCATCTGTATTCAATGCCAAAGCGACTGCTAGACGGTACACCAGAGCACCGATTAAAACAGCCACAACCCAACGTGCTAAGCTGGTTGTCGCTATTAAGGCTTCACCACCTATCACAGCCGCTAAACCAACAACAATCACCCCAACACCCATAGTCACATCCGCACTACCTTGCGTTTGCGCAAAAAAAGCACCAGCTAAAGCGACTAAAGCATTCGCCAAGCCTATCCCCAAGATAGTTAAGTACCCAGTATTCACGCCTTGCGCGCGTGCCATACGCGGATTTGCACCCGCTGCACGCATTGCCAAGCCTGTTTCTGAGTGCATAAAAGCAATCAAACCCCAGCAAATCAGCGCGACAACTAAAGCAAGAAATAAAGGTGCAATTAAATAATAAGGAAGTGGCAAAGCTTCCCAAGGGGTCAGTACAGTGGTTTCACCTAATAAGGCAATATTAGGACGTCCCATAATACGCAAGTTGATTGAGTACAAAGCGATCATGGTCAAAATTGAGGCTAATAAATGCAGAATTTGTAAGCGCACATTTAACCAAGCAGTAACACTGCCTGCAACAAAGCCTGCTCCCATCGCAATACAAGTTGCCCACCAAGGATGATAACCTGCGACAATAAGACTTGCAGCCACGGCTGCACCCAATGGAAAACTGCCATCCACGGTTAAATCAGGAAAATTCAATACACGAAACGCAATAAAAACACCAAAGGCAACTAATGCAAAAATAAGCCCGGTTTCAATCGCCCCAAAAAATGCAATAGTGCTCATGGCGAATACGCATCTCCTTAGTAGCAAACGCCAAAACGTTAAACGGACTTAGAAAGTCTTCCAAGTCCGCTCAGCCGTGGCAATAAATCAGATGATTATTTAGGTTGGGCGTAAATTTGCTGTGCTTGCTGAATTAAAGCATCAGGCAAATTCACTTGCATTTTCTCTGCTGCATCTAAATTTAAATGCAGTTCTAACTTATCTACAGTTTCCACTGGTAACTCTTGTGGGGAGCGCCCCGCTAAAATACGACTCACCATAATTCCAGTTTGGCGTCCCACTTGATAATAATTGAAACCTACCGCAGCCAAAGCACCACGCTTTACTGAATCTGTATCCCCTGTAACTAAAGGAAGATCCGCTTGCTCTGCTACTTTAATCACAGCTTCTAAAGCGGAAATCACCGTATTATCAATCGGTAAATAAATCGCATCAACACGCCCAACCAAAGAACGGGCCGCCATCAAGACTTCTGAGGATTTGGTTGCTGCAGCTTCCACGAGCTCAACTTGTACGGCCTGCGCCGCAGTTTGTAGCTCCTTGACTGAAGCCACTGAGTTAGCTTCACCTGGATTATAAATTACACCAACACGCTTGGGATTTGCTTCTGGAATCAGTTCAAGCACCAATTGTAAATGCTGATCCAAAGCCAAGCGATCTGTCGTCCCTGTAATCCAAAGCCCTGGCTGATCTAAGGCACTAACTAACTTGGCACCCACAGGATCTGTCACTGCAGCAAAGATAATAGGTGTATTGCGCACAGCAGCCGCCAAAGTTTGCGCCGAAGGTGTGCTAATCCCTATCACAGCATCAAGCTGTGCACCCGCGAACTGACGTGCAATTTGCGCAGCGGTTGCACTATTGCCCTGCGCATTTTCATAGTGCCATGTGATATTCGTTGGTGTGTAACCACGCTCAGCTAATTCGTCGTAAATCCCTTGCCGGATCGCATCTAAGGACGGATGTTCAACAATTTGTGTAATCCCTAGATGATAATGCGCACCTGCTTCCGCCGCTAAGCTCGCAGGGGTTTGATAAAGTGCTAATGTCGCCAACAAGGTGGCAAATAACCCTGATTTAAAAGGCTTGAACATCCGAAAATCACCTTGAGTTCATTGTATAAGACCAAGCAGGATTCAACTGCTTGAGAAGACTGCAGAATATACACACTTATTGGTCGCAGCACCAATTCTCTAGTCGCTTTTTGTATCTAAAAGCCACATTAAAATTTGTCATTTTGGTGAACTTGCAAGAAAAATCAGCTTACTAAATTACTCGGGTTATTTTTGTACTGCAAGCTTTATCCAAATCAAATGTGGATGAAAGCCTACATTTTTCTTGCATTGTTTTAGTAAAGGATCTTATTGGACATTTCTTTGATCACAAACAGTTAAGTGTGACGTTTTATCTGCCAAGCTAAGATTCCATTAAAGCCGACTAAAGCAACAAAACCGAATAAGGTCCATGCAGGAATAGATAAACCAAGCCAAGCCGCGCTTATTTTCGCACATTCACCACTGCCACTGAGAATACTTGTAAGCACATCCCACAAAGGAAAAACATCCAATAAATAATCCAATCCAGGACCACAAGCAGGTACTTGATCTGCAGGCAAAGATTGCAACCATAAATGGCGTCCTGCTAATACAATACCTGCAAGCCCCCCTAGTGAGGGCAATAAATGCCAATACCAGTTTTTAGGTTGCCAAATTGCTAAACAGGTAAATAACACCAAAGCCGTAAATAAGGCGATACGCTGCAAGATACATAACGGACAAGGTTCTAGTTGTAGTACAAATTGCAGCCAGAAAGCCACCGCAAACATAAAAACACACACCACAATACCTAATAGATGCCAACGCCTTGGGTGTTGATTGAGTCCAGCCACGAGACAAGATAGGCTTGTTTGGATAGACACGAATAGGTCTCCTTAAAAAATTTCAATAAAAACACTCGCTCTCAACACAGGCGATCACCTTGTATAAGCGTGGGCAAGCTTGCATAAATTCCTTTATGATGGGCAAAATTTTATCTTACTTTGATCATGCTGCCTTGCAGGAGTGTATTGACATGCCAAGCTTATTAACTCACCCCTTAAATACCCTTGCCTTCAACCGCAACTTATTGCAGAAGTTCCTTAGTCCTTTTGCACTGATCCTTATGCTTTTTGGTGCACCTTGTGTGCAAGCAGCGGCCTCTGGTGGTGAAGGTGCCATTACTTATGTCCAGTTGGAACCTTCTTTCGTAGTCAATTATGGTGGCGAAGGGCGTCTTAAATATCTAAAAACCGATATTACTCTGGTCACTAATGGCGGCTTAGCGGAAGATGTGGTCAAACAGCACCTACCTTTATTGCGCAATCAGTTAATGATGTTACTCAGCCGCCAAACGGATGAAAGCGTCACCACCAATGAGGGTAAAGAACGTCTACGTAAAGAGGCACTTGAGGAAGTGCGTCAAACGTTAGAAAAAGAGGTACAACACCCTGTCGTTGAAGACCTCTTATTCACCACCTTTATTTATCAAGGTTAGGCTTGATTAGAACCACTGGGAATTTCTGTGGTGTCGCCAGCGACGCCACATTCTTTTTCAAGCACTGCAGCTTCTAGCAACCAAGTATCTAGCACCTGTTCTAGGGTTTGAATACCTTCACGCTTGAGAGAAGAAAATTTTTGCACACTCACCAAATCCGCCCAACCGGCTTCTGCAAGGCTTTTTTGTACTTGGAAGAGTGCATTTTTAGCTGCACCTGATTTCAACTTATCTGCTTTGGTGAGCAAAATATGCAAGGGTAAATGGCGTTCATCTGCCCATTGCAGCATCATTTGATCAAACTCAGTGAGTGGATGGCGAATATCCATCACCAAAACGACGCCTTTTAGTTGATGTCTTTGATGCAAATACTCACTTAAATGGCGCTGCCACTTTTGTTTGACCGCTTCTGGTACTTTCGCAAAACCATAACCGGGTAAATCTACCAGATAATAAGGATGCGTCCCTAACTGGAAAAAATTAATCAGCTGAGTACGCCCTGGCGTTTTACTCGTACGGGCTAACGATTTATTACGCGCTAACGTATTAATTGCACTTGATTTACCAGCATTGGAACGCCCTGCAAAAGCAACTTCCGCTAAGGGGGTTGTCGGGCACAAAGCTAATTTAGGTGCGCTGGTGACAAACTGTGCACTGGCATATTTTAGTGAGCTAGTCATGGGATGAAGATTCTCTTATTTAAAAAGCCGAAACGAGTAGAAAAACGGCCTATTTCTCGCCCTACAACTAAAGGGGAGATAATCAGGATTCCAGTTTGGAAAACGATTAGTATATAATGCCATCACTTTTTGTATGGTAGCACAGGGTTCATATGTAGCTGGATCCATGCCATCTGAATGCTAACAAAGCTAGGCCGCTGATTTCCATGCAATTGCTACCTTCATGCCAGTGCTACCCTTGCCTCTAATTCTCAGGCAGAGGCCGCTAAGTAATAATATGTTGCGATGTCGCATGGTTGTGGTAACGTGACCTGCATGTCCTTTTAACCTGCCTTTGCGCCTTTAAGCTTGCCTGTACGTGCTTGGTCGCGTCCTGTGTTGAGTAAGGCAAGATCCTAGGTGTCAAGGGTGAATAATTTCGATAATTAACGGCAAGATTGGATTAGCGATGAAAAAACTATTCTTAGGCTTGGCAGTCACCATGAGTATGGTTGGTTATACTCATGCAGCAGGCGTCCCTCAAGCTGGGCAAGCAAAATCTGCAGTCTGTGCGGCTTGTCACGGCGCTGAAGGCGTCAGCATGGTTCCAACTTTCCCTAACCTTGCAGGTCAGCATGAAAGCTACCTAGCAAAACAAATCCGCGAAATTCGCGACGGCGCACGTGTTGTACCAGAAATGGCCGGCATTGTGGATCACCTCAGCGATCAAGATATTGCAGATATCGCTGCTTTTTATGCCTCTAAGCCTAAAAACCTAGGTCAAGCTGACCCTGCCCTAGTCGAAAAAGGTCGTGAGCTTTATCGCGCAGGTGATATGGCTAAAGGCATTCCTGCCTGTACTGCATGTCACAACCCAACAGGTATGGGTAACGCACTAGCGGCTTATCCGACCGTATCTGGTCAACATCCGACCTATGCGGTAACTCAGCTGAAAAAATTTGCCACTGGCGAGCGTAACAATGATCCTAACGCTATGATGCGTACCATTGCTGCGAAAATGAGCGATGCTGAAATGGAAGCGGTGGCTAGCTACCTCTATGGTTTGCATTGATATCTAGCTGATTTTTTTAGCTTCTTATCTCCTCCTAGGCCTTTGGTGATGGTTTTGTTAGATCACAAAACCAACAACCAAGGGCTTTTTATTTGTCAAACGCTAACGCATTAGGAAAAACTTATGCAAAGCTTTCTTTACGGCATCCCAAACTGTGACACAGTACGCAAAGCACGCACTTGGTTAGAGCAAGCCCAGATTCCCTACACCTTCTACGATATACGTACACAAGGCCTATCTGCAGATTTAATCCAGACTTGGATTGCTTTATTTGGGTGGCAAGCTTTAGTTAATAAACGCTCAACCACATGGCGTCAATTAACAGATGCACAAAAAGCTGACCTCAACGAACAAACACTGATTCCCTTATTAATAGAATATCCGACCTTGCTTAAGCGTCCCTTATATCAGGATACACAAGGTGGCTTACTGGGTTTTCAAGCTCAACAATGGCAGGCGTATTTTGCGAATCATCAAGAGAAACATCCTTCAATTTGACCAGAAAGTGCAAATCCCAATGTGCATCTTGTACCCAGATTTAAACTCACGTACCTTTGAGGCATCTTTTTTGCATTTGTAAGCACTTCAGCTACAAAACCACACATATAGGATACTCACTTGCATTCTCGGAATTATTTGCCTGTCTATGCTGGTGTAGGCGTACTCTTAGGTTATTTAAGCCTCTGGCCGCGTTTGTGGTCTGTCCTTGCCTTGCGCGCGTTACGCCGTCCTTTCTTTACTGATCCACCGCTAGGTTCTAAGCATTGAAGGCGTTAAAGTAACTGCACTTGCGTTATTAATTTAGGTTCTACTAAACCAACCTTCGAGGTGGATATGCTCCTCTCAGCCTTGCTTATTTTACCCCTGTTAGGGGTGTTGGTGCCTTTATGGGCTCATCAATACGGGCGTACCCGTTGCGCTTGGGCAACAGCCGCAGCACCCGCACTCGCTTTACTGATTTTATTTCTTAACTTGCCCGGTATTGCGGATGGTCAAGTACTTGCCAGTCGTGCCACCTGGATACCTGCTTTAGGGCTTGAATGGCATGTACGTCTTGATGGCCTTGCTTGGTTATTTGCCTTACTCATTTTAGGGATAGGCCTGCTTGTTATCTTATATGCGCGTTATTATCTTTCTGAAAAAGATTCTATGGCGCGTTTTTATAGCTACCTTATGCTCTTTATGCTCGCCATGTTAGGCGTTGTCCTCTCAGGTAATTTAATTCAGTTATGGATGTTCTGGGAACTCACCAGTATTAGCTCTTTTTTACTGATTAGTTTCTGGTGGCATAAATCAGAAGCACGCCGCGGCGCACGCATGGCTTTAACCATTACAGGTGCCGGCGGTTTATTTTTGCTCGCTGGCTTTTTAATGCTTGGCCAAGTTGTCGGCAGTTATGATTTAGACCAAGTATTAGCACAAGGCGACCTGATCCGCGAACATGCTTGGTATCCTGCCATCTTGATTTGTGTGCTTTTAGGTGCCTTCACCAAATCAGCGCAATTCCCATTTCATTTTTGGTTACCTCATGCCATGGCAGCACCCACACCCGTCAGTGCTTACTTGCATTCGGCAACCATGGTCAAAGCAGGGATTTTCCTACTCGCACGCATGTATCCTGCATTAGCAGGTACAGAGCTTTGGTTTGTGATTGTCAGCAGTGTCGGTATGGCCACCTTACTTGTTGGTGGTTACTTCGCCTTGTACAAGCATGATTTAAAAGGTTTATTAGCTTACTCCACCGTAAGCCACCTAGGTTTAATCACCTTACTACTCGGTTTAGATACCCAGTTAGCCGCGATTGCAGCCGTTTTTCATATTATTAATCATGCGACCTTTAAAGCCTCTCTTTTTATGGCCGCCGGTATTATTGATCACGAATGTGGCACCCGAGATATGCGTTATCTCAACGGCTTATGGCGTTATATGCCCCATACGGCAGCCTTGGCTATGGTCGCTGCAGCAGCAATGGCAGGGGTCCCTTTGCTGAACGGTTTCTTATCGAAAGAAATGTTTTTTGCGGAAACCTTACAACAAGAACTCCTCGGCGGACTTTCTTGGTTGATTCCCGCATTAGCCACGTTAGCCGGTGTATTTTCGGTCGCTTATTCAGCACGCTTTATCCATGATGTCTTTTTTAATGGGGAACCCATTGGTTTAGATCGCACCCCGCATGAGCCACCGCGTTACATGAAAATCCCTGTCGAAATCTTGGTTGCCCTGTGCTTATTAGTTGGAATTTTGCCAAGTTTTACTGTAGATGGCTTATTACGCATGGCCTCTGGTGCTGTGTTAGCAACAGAACTTCCCACCTACAATCTTTCGATTTGGCATGGTTTTAACTTTCCACTGTTGATGAGTGTCATTGCTTTGATTGGGGGCATCACCCTGTACAGCCAACGCAAACGCCTCTTTTTATTCCATAGTCGCTTTGAACGTTTTGATGCTAGCGAAACCTTCGAACGACAAATGCAAAAATTTCTTGCTTGGGCTGTCAGCTTACAAGCCAAAGTCGATAATCAAAGTTTCCAACGCTACCTTTTTGCTTTGCTGAGTCTCGCCTTACTTATGGCGGCCACACCCTTACTTGATTTGTACCATTTAGAAGGTGGACGCGAGTTACACCCGCTCGATGGTGTTTCTTTAATGGGCTTTGTGCTCCTTGCTGTGGGTTCAGTGGCAACGGTGATTTGGCACCAACAACGTTTGGTCTCTTTGTTGATGCTTTCTGTAGTGGGTTTGGTCGTTTCTGTAGCCTTTGCACGTTTTTCTGCCCCCGACCTCGCTTTAACCCAATTAGCCGTTGAAGTGGTCACCGTCATTCTGCTTATGCTCGCCTTGTTTTTCTTGCCACAAAAAAGCCACCCAGATTCCAGCCCATCACGTTTAGTTCGGGATCTTGGCTTAGCGGCTGTTTTTGGCGGGATTATTGGCTCGATCAGCTATGCCTTAATGACACGTCCTTTGGACAGTATTTCCCACTTCTTCCTCGAAAATAGCAAAAGTGGCGGTGGTGGTACCAATGCAGTCAACGTGATTTTGGTGGACTTTCGCGGTTTCGATACCTTGGGTGAGATTACGGTACTAGGGATTGCCGCCTTAGGTATTTACAAGCTCCTGCTCAGGTTGCGTTTATATATGCCTGCCAGTGATGGCGAAGGCCGTGCTTGGGCCGTCGAACGTCATCCACGGATGCTAGCAACCCTGTCACAAAGCTTGTTGCCACTGGCCCTTTTGGTCTCTGTGTATATTTTCCTAAGAGGTCACAACTTGCCAGGCGGTGGCTTTATTGCAGGTTTAGTCACCGCAGTGGCTATGATTTTGCAATATGTCGCCCACGGGGTCGATTGGCTGCAACCGCGCTTACAGCATCTTAAATACCAACGTATGATTGCTTGGGGTGTATTAATTTCTACCATGACAGGGATGGCCAGCTGGTTATTTGATCGTCCTTTCCTCACCTCTTGGTTTGATTATTTACACTGGCCTTTAGTCGGCAAATTTGAGATCGCTAGTGCGATTGCCTTTGATTTGGGAGTTTATCTGACTGTCGTTGGAGCCACCTTATTGATCTTGGCCAATCTTGGCAAAATGACCACAGTTGCGCGTCCTCAACGCCAAGCGGAGGAATAATCAATGGAAGTTCTAGTTGCTTTTTCTATTGGCCTGATGACCACCTGCGGTATTTTCTTATTACTGCGTAGCCGTACTTTCCCCGTCGTTGTGGGCTTAACCTTGCTAAGCTATGCCGTGAATTTATTCTTGTTTGCCTCTGGTGGTTTATATCCAGATCACACCACAGTGGT
Source organism: Allopseudospirillum japonicum (assembly GCF_900108915.1). Taxonomy (GTDB): domain Bacteria; phylum Pseudomonadota; class Gammaproteobacteria; order Pseudomonadales; family Halomonadaceae; genus Pseudospirillum; species Pseudospirillum japonicum. The sequence continues at coordinate 93,343 of NZ_FNYH01000002.1, read as the reverse complement.
CGATGCCAGCGCCCCTTATGCCGATCCTTTACCGCAAGCACTGGTTTTAACAGCGATTGTTATCGGTTTTGCGATGACGGCTTTTGTGGTTATTTTGGCCCTGCGTGCCCGTGCAGATTTAGGTAGTGATCATATTAACGGCTCGGCGCGGATGAAAGCCCAAATACGCAAACGCCGTAGCCCTCAAGCCCTTAAAACCAGTAAGAAATCCACTCAACATACCAAAGCACAAAAGGCCAAGGAGAACACCCCATGAGTCATTTGATTACCTTGCCGATTCTTGTGCCCATGCTGACTGGCTTGGTCATGTTGCTGCCACCAATTAATACCTCACGAACACGGCAACGTTTATTTGCTGGTGCGTCCTTGATTGTGCAATTAGTGCTCGCTATGGCACTGATTAATCAAGCGACCCAAACCCCATGGAGCTTTTATGCCATGGGCGATTGGCAAGCCCCCTTTGGGATCATGTTGATGCTTGATCGCATGAATGCCCTTTTGGTAATGCTCACCAGTATTTTAGCCTTTGCTACTTTTTTATATGCCAGTGCAGGAGAAGATAACGAAGGTGCTTATTTTCAGCCCTTGTTCCAATTTCAATTGATGGGAATTCAAGGTGCTTTTTTGACAGGGGATGTTTTCAACCTCTTTGTGTTCTTTGAGGTTTTATTGATTGCTTCCTACGCACTTTTAATGCACGGTGGCACCAAACAAAGAACCCGCGCCGGTTTACACTATGTCACTTTAAACCTTGTCGGCTCTGCACTCTTTCTATTCGCTTTAGGCATTTTGTACGGCACTTTAGGGACGCTCAACATGGTGGATATGGCTGCTAAAGTGCAGCATCTTCCAGAAGACACCGCGCCCTTAGTTGCAGCTGGCGGCTTATTGCTTTTAGTGGTCTTTGGCCTGAAAGCGGCCTTGCTTCCTTTGCATTTTTGGTTACCCCAATCTTATAGCGCTGCCGCTGCACCTGTGGCGGCTTTGTTTGCCATTATGACCAAGGTGGGTTTATACGCCATCATTCGTATTTTTAGCTTGGTTTTTGGTGAACATGCTGGAGAACTCGCGCAACTTGCGCAAGCCTGGTTATGGCCACTAGCCCTACTCACCATAGCGGCAGGTATTTTAGGGGTACTTTCCAGTCAGGACCTGCGGCGTCTAGTGGCCCATCTTGTGGTCATTTCTGTAGGTTCTTTGCTGGCTGTCACCTCCATTGGCAACGCCCAAGCCTTGGCAGCCGTTTTATACTATACCCTGCATTCCACCCTCATTAGTGCCGCTTTGTTTTTATTAGTCGATATGATCGCCAACCAAAGGGGTAAAGCAGGTTCACGCGTGGTTGCTGCGCGTCCAGTCGCACAGCCTTTAGCCTTAGGTGCTTGTTTTATGGTCGCTGGTTTAAGTATCGCAGGGATGCCGCCATTTTCTGGTTTTGTGGGCAAGGTCATGTTAATGCAAACCATGCCCAGTGCCGGCTGGATGCTCGGCTTTTGGCCGCTCGCACTCCTTTCTGGCTTGGCTACCTTGGTGATTTTCTCACGCGCAGGTAGTACCTTATTTTGGCGTGTCCACGGACAAGCCACAGAAACCCAAGGTTCACCTAAAGCACACTGGTTTGGCATGGGGCTGTTATTATCGGCCTCTTTGGTATTAACCTTGTGGGCTGCAGAACTCACCGCCTATACCCAAGTTGCGGCACAACACCTGATGCAAGTCGATACCCTGATTCAGACCTTGTTGCCACTTCATGTGCCTGGAGATCTCACACCATGATTCCAAAAACGCCTTGGTTGCCTACACCCTGGCTCAGTTTGCTACTCTGGGTGTTATGGTTATTGCTCAACTCAAGTATTGCTTGGGGACATATTTTGCTTGGGGGAATTTTGGCAGTGGTCATTCCCTTGTTAACTCATCCTTTTTGGGATCGGCAACCTGATTTACACAAGCCCTTAAAACTTGCAGGCTACATTCTTAAGGTGCTTTGGGATATCGTGGTGGCGAATTTTCATGTCGCCTATTTGATTTTATCTAGACGTCCCTTGCGCCAAGCCTTTGTCAAAATCCCCTTATGCTTAACGCAAGAATATCCGATTACCATTCTTGCCAGTACCATCTCTTTAACGCCAGGCACCGTCAGTACTGAAGTGGCACCAGATAAAACTTATATTTTGGTCCATGCTTTAGATGTCGCAGATGAAGCTGCCTTAATTGCAGAAATTAAAGCGCGTTACGAAGCCCCATTACAGGAGATTTTCCCATGCTAACTTTTGCGATTTGGGTTGGCTTTGTGCTCTTGTCTTTATCTTTGCTGCTAAATTTTTGGCGCTTGTTAGTGGGCCCTGAGGTCATCGACCGCATTTTAGCGCTCGATACCATGTACATTAATACTATCGCCCTCATTATCTTATACGGCTTATCTGCAGCCAGCGGCTTGTATTTTGAGGCGGCTTTATTAATTGCCATGCTAGGTTTTGTAAGCACGATTGCCGTATGCAAGTATCTATTGCGTGGCGATATCATCGAATAAGTGTGCAGGAGTAAAGCAATGCATTTTGAGGTTCATTTACCCTTTTGGCTAGAAGCTTTAGTTGCTTTCTTTTTGTTATTAGGGGCCGTTTTTGCTTTTATTGGCTCGATTGGCTTAGCACGCTTACCTGATTTCTATAGCCGTCTACATGCGCCGACTAAAGCCACTACTTTAGGTGTTGGTGGGATGCTTATTGCCTCTATGCTGCATTTTAGTTATGCACAAGGCAGCTTGAGCGTGCATGAGATCCTTGTAGCGATTTTTCTATTGATTAGTGCTCCTATCACTGCCTATATGCTTTCTAAAGTGGCCTTACATCATCAAAGCCCGAGTGTACAAAATACGCAGGGGCAAGATTTGCCGCAGCAACTCCAGCAAGAATGGCACAGAGAGCGCATCAAATCGAAAACAGATAAGCCTAAGCTTCCGGGCTAAGTCACGGAGTGACATAAAAAAATCCGGGGCTTTAAAACCCCGGATTTTTCATTTTCGCATCCAACAAAAAATTAAGGATTAATCTGTGGGCCTGCTTCAATAATCGCTTCGTCCACCCCTTGGAATTTTTTGAAGTTTTCCACGAACTGGGCCACTAAGCGCGCTGCTTGTGCATCATAAGCTGCGGTGTCTTCCCAAGTATTACGTGGATTTAATAAACGATCTTCCACCCCAGGAATATGCTTAGGCACACTTAAGTTCAAACCTGGTAGCTGCTCAATTTCAGCATCTTTCAAGACACCAGTTTGCACCGCATTGATAATCGCGCGCGTGGTTGGGATACTGAAACGGTTACCACCTTGGCCGTAAGCACCGCCTGTCCAACCTGTGTTCACCAAATACACCTGCGAGCCAAACTCTTCAATACGCTTAATCAATAAATCTGCGTATACGTGCGCAGGACGCGGGAAGAAAGGCGCACCAAAACAAGTAGAGAAGGTCGCTTCCAAACCACTGGAAGATCCCATTTCTGTTGAACCGACTTTCGCCGTATAACCAGAAAGGAAGTGATAGGCAGCCGCTTCTTTAGACAAAATAGAGACCGGCGGTAACACACCACTCATATCACAGGTTAAAAACACAATGGCAGAAGGCTCACCAGCGCGATTTTCTAAAACACGTTTTTCAATGTGTTCTAGTGGATAGGCAGCACGGGAATTTTGCGTCAAGCTGTCATCGTTATAATCAGGGACACGACGTTCATCAAGAATCACATTCTCTAACACAGCACCAAAACGAATTGCGTTCCAAATAACAGGCTCGTTTTCTGCTGATAGATCAATACATTTTGCGTAGCAACCGCCTTCGATATTAAAGACAGTGCCCTTGCCCCAACCGTGTTCGTCATCACCAATGAGGTAACGGCTCGGATCTGCGGATAAGGTAGTTTTCCCTGTGCCGGAAAGCCCAAAGAATAAGGTGGTTTCGCCATCTTCACCTACGTTGGCAGAACAGTGCATCGGTAGGACGTCTTTTTCTGGCAACAAGAAGTTTTGTACAGAGAACATGGCTTTTTTCATCTCGCCAGCATATTTCATGCCTGCAAGAAGCACTTTGCGCTTGGCAAAATTCAAAATCACACAGCCATCGGAGTTAGTCCCATCACGGCTTGGCTCACACACAAAGTTAGGCGCATTGAGAATTTGCCACTCGCCTTTGCTTTTTGGATTATAGCCTTCTGGACGTACGAATAAATTACGTCCAAAGAGGTTATGCCATGCGGTTTCTGTGGTCACTCGGATCGGCAAATAATGCTCAGGATCTGCGCCTACATGGAGCTCAGAAATAAAGGTATCTTGTTTGCTAAGATACTCTTCTACACGCTCCCACAAAGCATCGAACTTCTCTGCTGAGAAAGGGCGATTGATCGAACCCCAGTCGATAGCATCGGACGTGCTTGGCTCATTGACAATAAAACGATCCATAGGGGAACGTCCGGTACGCTGACCTGTGGCCACGACTAGGGCACCATTATCAGCGAGGGTGCCTTCACCCCGTTGGATAGCCAGTTCAATGAGCTGGGCATTGCTAAGGTTAGTGTACGTATTCACAGCGCTCTCGTTATTCGTCGTCATTATTAAGTGTGTCCTTCGGCTGCTGCCGATCAGCGATAAACCCATAAGTGACTGGCTGGTGAGAAAAATCTTGCCCTAGCTTATGACTAGGTAAAGCTTCGCAAGCCTTGCGCTACCATAGGGTAATACGGATAGCCAAGACATGAACCCCACGTTTGTCATTAAACGTAGGGCAATACTTATCCACAGGATGGCGCCAGCCTTAGATCACATCCCCCGAACTGGGTCGGCATACACACAGGCTGCAGCCTTAGGTTTTTGGGTGTGGGCAGTATTTTACCAAGTCGTGCCTTAAAAGTGCGCCTATTATGGCAAAAAAATAACTTAGGCGCTAAATCCTGTGTGTCCTTAGGATCAAGTACGCCAAGTTGGCTACGGATGTCTAGCCTGTCTTTATAGCAGCCTGTATAAAATACATATAAAAATCAGTTTATTAGCTGACTTTAATTTTAGCTGCGCTGCAATATCAAACCCCAATAAGCACAACTAAAGTAGTATAAATTCCAGCATTAAGCATCACGCAAAGAAATATGTGGCCAACCTTGGGCTTGTGCATAAGCACTCAGTTTGGCGTCTGCATCGACAGCAACAGGATGATCAACTTGCAGCAACAAGGGCAAGTCATTATGAGAGTCACTATAAAAATAGTGCGCGGTAAAAGGCGTTTTTTGTTCAGCAAGCCAAAGCTTTAAGCGTTCGACCTTGCCTTCACGGAAACTAGGAATCCCTGTAATACGCCCAGTATAACGCCCTTGGCTATCTTGTTCTGGCTCAGGTGCAATCAAATGAGCCACCCCCAAGGCTTGGGCAATCGGCTGGGTAATAAAGCGGTTAGTAGCGGTAATAATTAATAAGGTATCCCCTGCTTGTTGATGCTGTGCTAGCAAAGCTTGGGCTTTTGGCAACATCATAGGTTGTATTTTGTTGCGCATAAAATCTGCATGTAATTTTTCTAAAGTGGCCGGTGCTAATTGGGTGAGTGGCTTGAGTGAAAAACCTAAATATTCTTCAATATCTAAACTGCCATCAAGGTAGGCTTGATAATACTTATCGTTGGCTTCTTTATAGACTTGCGCATCGACTAAACCTTGTTCAACCAGAAATTCTCCCCATGCATGGTCGCTATCACCAGCAATCAGGGTATTATCTAAGTCGAAAATCGCTAGTTTCATCAGAGTATTCCTTTTCTTAGGTAGGTAAAACCTAGCAAAATACTAGGAGTATGCAAAATTATATGCCATTAATCAGCGGCAAATATTTACTATGCCAGTAAGATACTTCTAAAGCAGTGTGATAAAGAATCAAAATTGATGCTAGCACCTTGCTTGTGGAAAAATACCTAGAATTACTTTTTAAAGGTGCAGTCCGTGATCGATATTGACGGCTATAGGCCGAATGTCGGCATTATTATTGCCAATCAACAGGGGCAACTACTGTGGGCACGTCGTTGTGGTCAAGACGCTTGGCAATTTCCACAAGGTGGCATCAAGCAACACGAAACCCCTGAACAAGCTTTGCTACGTGAACTCGCTGAAGAAATCGGCTTACAAGCGCATCAAGTCCGGATTCTTGCTTGTACACGCGGCTGGCTACGTTATCGCTTGCCACGGCGGATGATTCGCCAAAATTGCCGTCCTTTGTGTGTTGGCCAAAAGCAAAAGTGGTTTTTATTGCAACTCTTGTGTCAAGATAAAGATATTCATCTTGATGCGTGTGCACATCCTGAATTTGATACTTGGCGTTGGGTTAGCTATTGGTATCCTTTGGGACAGGTGGTTTCTTTTAAACGGGAAGTCTATCGACGTGCGTTGAAAGAACTTGCACCACGCTTGCATGCTTTAATCACAGCTCAGCATAAAGCTTCCCATGAAGACACAGGGCGGCGGCGCTATCATTATAAAAGCCGTGACGGGCACACGTCCCACAGACGTCATTTTAAACCGAGAGGCTCTAAGCATGTTAGATAAGCTGCGTCGTATTGTGCAAGAAGTGAGCAGCGCGCGCGATCTGCCAAGTGCGCTGGCCACCATTGTGATGCAGGTGCAAGACACTATGCAAACAGACGTATGCTCGGTTTATCTTTTCAATGCAGAAACCCATAAATATGTGCTCATGGACACACGCGGTTTAAATCCAGAAGCGATTGGCCGCGTGAGTCTAGCACCTAGCGAAGGTTTAGTCGGTTATGTCGGTCAGCGCGAAGAACCCGTCAATCTGGAAGAAGCTCCTGCACACCCAAGATATCGATATTTGGCAGAAACCGGCGAGGAAAAGTACCACTCCTTCTTAGGTGTGCCTATTATTCATCAACGCCGTGTACTTGGCGTTTTAGTCGTCCAACAGCAAGCCAAACGCCGTTTTGATGAGGGTGAAGAAGCCTTTTTAGTGACTGTATCAGCGCAATTAGCTGGTGTCTTAGCACATGCCTTAGCCACAGGTGCGGTGCAAGATCCGCAAGACCACCAAGGCCAAGTACTAAAACAAGCAAGTTTTCAAGGCATTGCAGGCGCAACAGGTATCGCTTTAGGGGAAGGCTGGGTGATTACGCCGCCTGCTGATTTAAACAGCGTCAGTGCAAAGCAGATTACTGATATTGCTAGCGAGCAAGCCCTTTTATTACAAGCTTTAGCCAGTGTACGCGCTGATATTCAGCGAATTAGCCAAACCCTTGAGCAAGGATTAGGCCAGCAAGAACGCCTGCTATTTGATGGCTATTTGCAAATGCTCGATGATGAGATCTTAGGTGCGGAAATCTGTAGCCATATTGCGCAAGGTGAATGGGCCCAAGGGGCGTTACGTTCCGTGATTGATGCCTATTTATATCAACTTGAACGCGTCGATGATGCCTATTTGCGCGAGCGTGCGGCTGATATTCGCGATCTAGGGCGGCGCATTTTGTCTTATTTACAAGCCCAACAACCCCCAGAAGTCTGCGAATACCCACCTGCAATCTTGCTGATTAGTGAAGAACTGACCCCTGCGATGCTCGGGGAAGTCCCGCGTGAACGCCTTGTGGGGCTAGTTTCCGTACAAGGCTCCAGTAATTCCCATATTGCTATTTTAGCGCGTGCGATGGGCATTCCGACCATTATGGGCATGACCAACCTGCCTTACACACGCCTACAAGGCCGTTCCTTAGTGCTGGATGGGTATCATGGCAAATTAATTACTAATCCGACCCCTGAAGTCGAACACCATTACCGCCAACTGCTCAAACAAGAACAAATGCTAGCCGATGGCCTTGCAGCTGAACGTGATTTACCTTGTGAAACCTTAGATGGCATTCAAGTCCCTTTGTGGGTTAATACAGGGCTTGGTGGTGATAATGGCCAATCGCTTGCCCAAGGTGCACAAGGGGTAGGGCTTTATCGCACGGAAGTGCCCTTTATGATTCAAGAGCGCTTTCCCAGCGAACAAGAACAAGCACGCATTTATCGCACCCAGCTAGAAGCTTTTGCCCCACAACAAGTGACTATGCGTACCCTAGATATTGGGGGTGATAAAGACTTGCCATATTTCCCGATTGAGGAAGCCAACCCCTTCCTTGGTTGGCGCGGGATTCGCGTGACACTCGATCATCCCGAAGTATTTTTAGCCCAGATTCGCGCCATGTTACGTGCGAGTGAAGGCCTAGAAAACTTACGGATTATGCTGCCAATGATTGCCAGCACCCATGAAGTTGACGAAGCCTTAAGCCTTTTGCAAAGAGCCAAACGCGAACTGCGCCAAGAAGGTGTACGCTTTCAAGATCCGCCTGTCGGTGTCATGATTGAAGTACCCGCAGCCGTGTTCCAAGTGGAGGCTTTAGCCCAACGTGTTCACTTTCTTTCTGTAGGCAGCAATGACCTCACCCAATACCTTTTAGCAGTCGATCGCAATAATTCACGCGTCGCCCATTTATACAGCGCGTTCCATCCTTCCGTATTGCAAGCCTTACAGCGTATTGTACGCGGTGCACATGCACGCCAACGATCTGTCAGTATCTGTGGTGAACTCGCAGGCGATCCAGCCGGCGCTTTGCTTTTGCTTGCGATGGGGTATGATGCCTTGTCGATGAATGCACCCAATCTTGCCAAGGTCAAACGCGCCCTTCGTCAGGTACATTTGGCCCAAGTTCAGGCCCTGCTTGCAGATGTGTTAACCCTAGACACAGCCCAGCAAGTGTATGCCCATGTTGAGCGTTTTATGCATGATGTGGGTTTAAACCCATTACTGCGCCCTAGCGCACCACCTTAGTAAAAAACGACTAGGCCCTTGCTTGAAAAAACCCGCTTTGCGGGTTTTTCGCTTTCCTACATTGACCAAATACTGACTCTCTAGGTTACTCTCGTGAAAAGCCAGCAAAAAACCCCACAACATACCCCTATGATGCAGCAATATTTAGCGATTAAGCAGGAATACCCTGAAATTTTGGTCTTTTATCGCATGGGGGATTTCTATGAGCTGTTTTTTGACGATGCACGCAAGGCGGCAGCTTTATTAGATATTACCCTCACCCAACGCGGGCAATCTGCAGGGGAGCCGATCCCTATGGCTGGTGTCCCTTATCACGCAGTAGAAAATTATCTTGTACGTCTAGTACAAGCTGGGGAATCGGTTGCAATTTGCGAACAGATCGGCGACCCAGCACAAAGCAAAGGGCCAGTCGAACGCCAAGTAGTCCGGATTATCACCCCAGGGACACTGTCTGATGAGGCTTTGCTAGATGCACGCACAGATAACCTCGTAGTTGCCGTGCATTACCATAAAAAACGCGGTCAACAAATTTGGGGGCTTGCCAGCCTTTCCTTAAGTAGTGGTGAATTTAGCATTTGTGAACTTGATTCATGGCGTGCACTAGAAGCAGAACTTGCTCGCTTACAAGCTGCCGAACTTTTATATAACGAAGCCTTAGAGTGGCCTGCAGAAATCACCCAAACCCAAGGGAGTCGTCGTTATCCTAGTTGGCATTTTGATCTAGAAACTAGTACCCATCTTTTATGCCAACAATTCCAAGTACAAGATTTAAGCGGTTTTGGCTGCCAACATGCCCAAGTTGCCTTAGGGGCTGCGGGCGCGTTATTGCAGTATGCACGAGAAACACAAAAAACCCACTTAAGCCATATTCAAAGCCTGCGCCTAGAGCAAACGGAGACTTTTCTACAAATTGATGCCCTCAGTCGTCGCCACTTAGAAATCGAAACCAATGTACAAGGTGGCAGCAACCACACTCTAGTGGCTCTACTTGATCATTGCGCCACACCTATGGGCTCACGTTTATTAAGACGCTGGCTAGGCCAACCTTTGCGCAATCTTACGCTGCTACAAGCACGCCAGGCGAGCCTTGGTGCCTTACTTGCTGAGCCACAGGCATTGCAGCAATTGCCTGAATTACTCAAACCTGTGGGCGATATGCAAAGGATTCTCACCCGAGTTGCCTTAGGCAGTGCACGTCCACGCGATTTAACACGTTTAACCCTTGGCTTATTACAGCTCCCTGATTTACATAGCCAAACTCGTGCTTATCCAGTGTCACTACTACAAGATTTGCATACCCAAATCCAACCCCATCCCCAACTTAGCCAATATTTACAAAGTGCTTTGGTGGAAAACCCGCCTGCGGTCTTGCGTGATGGCGGGGTGATTGCAACAGGCTTCGATGCGGAATTAGACGAATTGCGCCAAATCAGCCAGCATGCTGGCGATTACTTATTACAAATGGAGAAAGAAGAAAAACAGCGTACCGGTTTATCCAGTCTTAAAGTGAGCTATAACCGAGTCCACGGCTATTTTATCGAATTAAGCCGTACGCAAGCGGCACAAGCCCCGACACATTATGTACGCCGCCAAACATTAAAAAATGTCGAACGCTATATCACCCCAGAGCTTAAAGCCTTTGAAGATAAAGCGCTTTCTGCACAATCACGCGCACTCAGTCGAGAAAAATATTTGTATGAGCAAATTTTACTTAAGATTCAGCAAAACCTGACAGAGCTACAAGCCTGTGCGCAAGCATTAGCTGAGTTAGATGTGTTAACAACACTCGCACACAAGGCACAAGAAGGGGAATGGATTTGCCCTGAACTGGTGACAGATTCTGTGTTAAGCATTCAACAAGGGCGTCACCCAGTGATTGAAACTGTTAGCCAGCAACCCTTTGTTGCCAATGATCTGCACCTAGACGCAAATACACGTATGTTGATGATTACTGGACCGAATATGGGCGGTAAATCCACCTATATGCGGCAAACTGCTTTATTGGCTGTGCTTGCCCATATTGGCAGCTATATCCCAGCACAAGGTGCGCGCATTGGCCTATTGGATCGTATCTTTACCCGTATCGGTGCAGCGGATGATTTAACCTCTGGGCGTTCAACCTTTATGGTAGAAATGACGGAAACAGCCAATATTTTGCATAACGCCAGTGCACACAGTTTAGTTCTGATGGATGAAATTGGCCGAGGCACCAGCACCTTTGACGGTTTAGCCTTAGCTTGGGCCAGTGCACAAGCTTTAGTGCAACGAGGTGCTTTTACCTTATTTGCGACCCATTATTTTGAACTGACCGAGCTGGCGGCGACTTCTCCCAGTCTAGAAAATGTGCATCTTACCGCTACTGAATATCAAGATGAGCTGATTTTTTTACATCAGGTACAAAAGGGGGCAGCGAGCCGCAGCTATGGGTTACAAGTCGCACGTTTAGCAGGTATGCCACGTGCAGTATTACAGCAAGCGGCACGCAAATTACAGGAATTAGAAATCCAGCATCATCCACAAGCAGATTTATTTCAGGCCCAGATCCAAACGGCAACACCTGTTTTCGATACGCAAGCACAAAGTCTGCTTGAAGAGCTGCAAGCCCTTGATATTGATGCTTTAACACCGAAACAAGCACTTGCCCATTTATATGCCTATCAAGAACGTCTTTTGCAAGGCGAGTGCACAGAGTCAAATTGCAGTAATTTACCCTTAAGCTGAATTGGGTTAAAATGAGCGATTAATTCCTTTTCGCTTTATCCCACCTTGTTGTTATGTTGATAACCAACGAGTTTATACTCTCTGAGTTAGCTGGCCTATCTCAGAGAGTTTTTGTATAGGCTATTCATTTCATTCATTTAACACGCGGGCGCACGCATTATGTTACGTATCGCAGAAGAAGCCTTAACCTTCGATGACGTCTTGCTTATCCCCAGTTACTCGGAAGTGCTTCCTAAAGAAGTGAGTTTAAAAACTCAACTGACACGCGGCATTAGCCTTAATATTCCTCTAGTTTCTGCAGCTATGGATACAGTGACTGAGGCACGTTTAGCTATTGCTATGGCTCAGGAAGGGGGCATAGGCATCATTCATAAAAATATGACAATTGCCCAGCAAGCTGCCGAAGTCCGTAAGGTGAAAAAGCACGAAAGTGTGATCGTTAAAGATCCAATTACTGTGGCTCCCACTACCTCTATTCAAGCCCTATTTGAACTGGCACAAGATCACGGGTTTTCAGGTTTCCCCGTGGTAGAAGGCGATGATTTAGTGGGGATCGTCACTGGGCGTGATATGCGCTTTCAGGCCGATATGCAGCAAAGTGTTGCTGATATTATGACGCCAAAAAACAAGCTAGTGACCGCACCAGAAGGCACCTCGCTGGAAGCAATTAAAGCGCGTTTGCATGAGCACAGAGTTGAGAAAATCCTGATTGTTGATGCCAATTTCCATTTACAAGGTTTGGTAACGGTCCGTGATATCGAAAAAGCACGGACTTGGCCACATGCCTGTAAAGACGAAGATGGGCGCTTGCGCGTCGGTGCGGCAGTCGGAACCGGGCCGGAAACGCTTGATCGCGTTGCGGCCTTGGTAGAAGCTGGCGTGGATGTGATTATTGTCGATACTGCCCACGGCCACTCCAAAGGGGTCCTCGATCGTGTGGCTTGGATCAAACAAACCTATCCACAAGTGCAAGTTATCGGTGGCAATATCGCCACAGCAGAAGCTGCGATTGCTTTAGCAGAAGCCGGTGCCGATGGCGTCAAAGTGGGCATTGGCCCAGGCTCCATTTGTACCACACGGATTGTTGCCGGTGTTGGGGTACCGCAAATTAGCGCTGTTTCTAATGTCGCAGCCGCTTTGCAACCTTATGGCATTCCTTTGATTGCAGATGGTGGTGTGCGTTTCTCTGGTGATTTAGCCAAAGCGGTTGTTGCCGGTGCACACGCGGTGATGGTCGGCGGCTTGCTTGCTGGGACAGAAGAAGCACCCGGCGAGGTTGAGCTTTACCAAGGTCGTAGCTATAAAGCCTATCGTGGTATGGGTTCTTTAGGTGCTATGGCACAATCGCAAGGTTCTTCTGATCGTTATTTCCAAGATAAGGAAGAAGGCGTCGAGAAACTCGTCCCGGAAGGAATTGAAGGCCGTGTCCCTTACAAAGGCAGCATGAGCGCCATTGTACATCAATTGATGGGCGGCTTGCGTGCTTCCATGGGCTATACAGGTTGCCACACCATGGAACAAATGCGTACCCAACCGCGTTTTGTCAAAATTACTGGTGCAGGGATTCGTGAATCTCATGTCCATGATGTGCAAATCACTAAAGAAGCGCCTAACTATCGCGTAGGTTAACTTTAAATCCTTTGGGCTACCTAGGTAGCCCAAGTGGGTTAATCCGCAGGACCGTACACAAACGCCTCTCTTCATTACTCACGCGGCGGAATCGAATAAGTCGCAGTGATATGCGCTACCATATCTTCTGCACCTTGCGAATAGATCTCCACCTCACCGACTACCAAACGTTTCCCTAATTTTAACAAGCGCGTTTGCGCGATTAAGTCCTGTTGCGCACTGGGTTTATTGAGAAAATTAGCTTGCAAACTCGTCGTCACTGCCAAAGCTTTTGGCCCAATTTGTGCTAACAAAGCAACATAAATAGCCACATCGGCTAAGGCCATCATCGTCGGGCCAGAAACAGTCCCACCAGGACGCAAATGCTCCTCTGCAATAGGTAGACGCAGAGTCGCACCCATAGGAAAAATCTGTTCCACCACCCCAATATGTTGCGGAAATTCTTGGTCCAAAAATACACGGACTTCATCTAAAGTCATAGCGAGCGCTTGCATCAAGGGATTTTCTCCTGTGCTTGTTATTTTTAGAGTTTTGATTATGGCTTGTCACTTGCGGGGGGTAAACTGGTGTCTACCCAGTCACACTCGGATAAATCGACTTTCCCCGTTTTGCGGTGCACATGAGATCACAAAATACCCTATACTTAGGGCCTTTATTTTTCTTATGGCCTAAGCCTAGATGTAACGATGAGGCGCACCTGCATGCATGATATCCATTCACACAAAATCCTTATTCTTGATTTTGGTTCTCAATACACTCAGTTGATTGCACGCCGTATCCGTGAAATCGGGGTTTACTCGGAAATTCATGCTTTTGATATGCCGGCGTCCGAGATTCAAGCCTTCAATCCTAAAGCGATTATTTTGGCCGGTGGTCCTGAATCTGTTACCGAGCTAGGCTCTCCGCGTGCGCCTGATTGCGTGTTCACCTTAGGCGTGCCTGTACTCGGGATTTGCTATGGTATGCAAACGATGGCAGAACAATTGGGCGGCAAGGTTGCCGGCTCTAATGTACGCGAATTTGGTTATGCGCAAATCCAAATTGAGCAAGAAGGGGCTTTATTCCGTGATATTAAAGACCATGTGAATGCACAAGGTCAGGCTCTTTTAGATGTCTGGATGAGCCACGGCGACAAAGTCAGCCAATTACCAGAAGGTTTCGTATGTACTGCCTCAACGCCGTCTTGTACGTATGCAGCCATGGCATGTGAACAAAAACATTTATACGGCGTCCAGTTTCATCCAGAAGTCACGCACACCTTACAAGGCATGCGTATTTTAGAACGTTTTGTACTAGAAATTGCCGCCTGTGATGCTTTATGGACGCCGGCGCACATTATTGAAGATTTGATCACACGAGTACGCGCCCAAGTCGGTCCGCAAAAAGTGCTCTTGGGCCTTTCTGGGGGCGTGGATTCTTCCGTAGTCGCGGCGCTTTTACATAAGGCGATTGGTGAGCAACTCACCTGTGTGTTTGTCGATAATGGCTTGTTGCGCAAAAATGAAGGCGATCAGGTCATGGAGATGTTCGCGGCGAATATGGGTGTGCGTGTGATTCGTGCAGATGCTGAGCAAGTCTTCCTGAGTAAGCTTGTTGGCGTGCAAGATCCAGAACAAAAGCGCAAGCTCATCGGCAATACCTTTATTGAGATTTTCGACCAAGAAGCTGCCAAACTGCAAGATGTGCACTTCTTAGCGCAAGGTACCATTTACCCTGATGTGATTGAATCCGCTGCGGCTAAAACCGGCAAAGCCCATGTGATTAAATCACACCATAATGTGGGTGGCTTGCCGGAAGATATGCAGTTTGAGTTAGTCGAGCCACTGCGTGAGTTATTTAAAGATGAAGTGCGCCGCATCGGTTTAGAACTCGGCTTACCTTACGATATGGTGTATCGCCATCCCTTCCCGGGGCCTGGTTTGGGCGTGCGCATTTTAGGTGAGGTGAAAAAAGAATACGCAGATATTCTACGAGAAGCCGACGCTATCTTTATTGAGGAACTACACAAGGCCGACTGGTACCATAAAACCAGCCAAGCCTTTGCAGTCTTCTTGCCGGTAAAATCTGTGGGTGTGGTTGGCGATGGCCGTCGTTATGAATGGGTGATTGCTTTACGAGCGGTAGAAACCATTGATTTTATGACTGCACGCTGGGCCCATTTACCTTATGAGTTATTAGAGAAAGTCTCTAACCGCATTATTAACGAAATTAGCGGTGTTTCCCGAGTGACTTATGATGTTTCCAGCAAACCACCAGCCACGATTGAGTGGGAGTAGGATTTACTGTAACTAGCAGTTGGGCTTTCCCTGCACATAATAATCCCAGTCAGTTCATTGTGAATTGACTGGGATTTTTTGTTTTTCACCGTGATATAAATTGTGATGCTGGCCTTCTATTTAAGGCACAACCTGAAGCTTTAGTGTCCACTAATATATTGACTAGTTTGGTAGTTGTGAAATGTCTGAGTACAGCTGATATAAGCGATGGGCTGACATATCCAAGATGGGCTCGTACATGAACGAATTGAGGTGGATGTTCTCTGGAGTCATCAGGTTTACTTGGTCCAACAAGCTTATGGTTTCTTCATCACCTAGTTGGTCCTCCACGTATCGATCAAAGAGTACCCGTGTCTGATTAGATGTTATGGAATTAACAAAGTCAGCGTCAGCGATTCCTCTGATCATGAATTCTTCAGCCTTAATTCTAATGGCCATGGCTAAAATTACTTTGCATTCAAGTTCAGGAGATTCATTGTTGGCGGCGATGAATTTGTCACTATATTGCAAGATTTTATCCAAAATGCGTTCATCACCATTCAGGATTACGATCTCTGATAGATCTGTGAATATATTTCGGTACACTTCTTGTAGGTGGCTTATTTTTATATCTCTGGTGTCTTCTTTTAAATGCAGCAATGACGTAAGGGTGTTGAAATGATCCTCATGGCCACAATATTCAGCTATGTTCCTGGCAAATGGTATACTGGCGAGCAGATAGCTTTCATTGGTATTTAGTTCTTGCTTCCATGCTTTGAAGACATCATTCTGATACTTTTCTTTTACAATTTTTATGCTGCCCGGCGACTTTATTGCCATTAGCCGATTGTTTCTTTTGGCGCCCAGTCTGCTGCTAATGATTCTATGGAAGTCAAAATTGTGAGTAAGTAGTAGTAGGTGGAAGTTTTCGAACTTTGAAATGTCTCTCAAATATTCGACAATTGCGTATTTGTTTTTATAGTCAAAAGAATCAGCTATATCATCAATTATAAGCAAAATGGGATGAGTGACCTGTTTACGTATCTCTATTTCAAATAGGATGTTAAGTATATAAAGTGCTCTCTTTTCTCCTTGGCTTAGAGCCTCAATGAGACTCGACTGTTTTACCTGCTTTATCTCTCCTCTGCCATCGTCAAAATCAAATTTTATCGCAGGAGCAGCACTGTTAAGGATAACTTCATCTTGGTTCTCGATGCTTAATTTGAACGGAACACTGAAACGTTTGTTGAAAGTATCGACAACCGTTTCCCATGTGGTCTTCTGTTGCCGGGCTTGGGCAGTAATTTCTTCTACAACGGCTTTGTTTTGCTTATAGGTGTCAACCAAATCATCCCACAATGTTTTTTGGGATTGCAGATAGGCAATGATTACCTTCCTCTTAAGTAACGAGATGTCTTTGTACTCTGGGAGCAGATCTTGATGTTCTGTTATAAAATCTCTAAAAGCTTGAGTATCTTTTGTCTTGAGTTTTTCATCTACTTTCCCAAATTTCTCTCTTAGCTCAGGATTTTGAATAATTTTTTCTTGTTCAGTTTTTAATAGCTCGTTTAGCTTTTCCTTTGAATCTACTTCTTGTTTTTCGCCCTCAATAGTTAGATTCACACTGTGTGAAGCTGTAAAGAATCCTGATTCGCCTAAGTTCTTAGATATGTCGCCAGCCCTTTGATGGTTAAAGGTTTTTGACAAGATTGTAGATTCGCTGATAAGTTTTTCGTAGGTGTCAACGTATTCTTCTAAGTCTTGGTTGAAGCTGCCTGTGGAAATTAAGTCAATGACCTTTTGGTTGAAGAGGTCGCCATATTTTAATTCAGATAATTGAGTATAATCCGGTTGATCTTCCTGCGATATTTCAGTGAGTAGATCTAGAAGGCTTTTCTCTGGCCTGTTGAATGCGTCACATATGATTTCGGGTATGCTTTTAGCTTGCTTGCCAGAGAGCTTTGAGATGGATCTTATTAGTGCTGATCGCTTATCATCAACTTCTTTCAGAGCTGAGTCGTATTGTTGTTTGAGCTCATCATTGACAAGTAATGTTGAAATTTGCTGAGAGCTGTAGCTTTCATTGTATGAGTCAATGACCATGACTTGGCCAGATTCAATATATGAGTCATTAACTTTTATATCTCTGATGCATTCCCGGTCTGGAAATATTAAATCCTTGCTTTCATTGCCGCTTTCGATGTCTTTAAATACTTTGGCTAGCGATGTTTTCAGAGTGCCGTTAGGGGCATAAAGAGAGTTGACGCCATTATTGGTGTCTGATTTGATTAGATTGATTTCTTTTGTTAATTGATTTATACCATAGCAGTTTGTTAGCTCTAGGTTTACTTTCATGAATCATCCTTGGATAATATTTATGAATTTTAGTAAGTCCATGGTAGCAAAAATCGTACGGCGCGCTAGGGTGATGTGTATGAAGTGCTACACCAAGACTAGGCTAGATCATGAGAAGGGAGAAGCTGTCAATCGGCCCAGCTCTGATGTGATGAGCGAGTCCGCAGTGCGTTGGTTGACCTCTAAGAAGCTACAAGAGCTGCCCAGTGACATGGCAGAGGCATTTGCCTAGACTCGGACTGAGCTGCGGAAGCACAGAGCTACAAAAAAGTAGCAAAAATTCTTCGTGTGGTATAGTTTATGGTATTGCTAGATGGATTATTTATAACTTACTGAATTATATGAATATATTGTTCCTATTTATATTCGAGTGGGATAGATTTAAAAGGCGAGCATCTATCTGCAAGAACATATATAATCCCCCTATTTTCGATCACTTCAGCATAAATCAAACTGCGCTATTTTTTTGAGACTTATCCGAGCGTATTAATATTTTATTCTTTTAAATTAGTAAGTTACCTGCGTCTTTTTGCCGCGCGGATAGTGGCCCAAATGCGACATTTGACCGCGCATCTTTGGCAGAGCTCTCTGATAAATTCCCCACATCCTTTAATTTGATGTGGAAGATTAGATGAATACCCTCTCCAAAATACCGGAAACAGAAACCCATACCGGAATTGCTCAATCAAAATCCTCCTATAACCGTCTTTGGCGCTGGCACCTGTTGGCGGGTTTGTATGTCGTCCCCTTTATGCTGATGCTGAGCCTTACCGGAATCATCATGATGATTTATAAGCCGGTTATTGAACCCATATTCTATTCTGAACTGGTTTCTGTCGCCCCAGCAGAGAATCAGCCCAGAATGAGTTGGCAGCAACAGATAGAGCTCGTGCAACAGGCTTATCCAGATGGCATTGTCAGACAACTTCTGTTGCCGCATGACGCGAATGATTCTGTTCGAGTTTTGGTTAAACTGGCCGGTGAAAACTTGCAAGTGTTTGTTGATCCGTATCGGGGAAAAATTCTCGGTGCCGTTAACAAAGACGCAACACTTTACGCGCTAGCAGATAATATTCATGGCACTTTGCTGCTCGGTGCTTTTGGTGATGGGATGATTGAACTCGCTGCGGCACTGACTTTGATTTTGTTGATAACCGGCTTGATGATGTGGTGGGCGCGCCGTAAACGTCAGCCAGAGTATTTGCTGAAACCAAATTCAAAGCTGAAAGGACGTATGTCGCTGCGAGAATGGCATACGTTATCAGGTTTTTATCTAACAATTGTTCTGGGGCTATTTGTGGTGTCAGGTCTGTCCTGGACTGGTATCTGGGGGGCCAAAATGGTTCAGGCCTGGAATAGTTTTCCTGATGGTGTTTTTTCAGGCATTCCGTTGTCGGATCAAAGTCATGCTTCGCTGAATCCAGGTGTTGAAGAGCAAGTTCCTTGGAATCTGGAACAGACGCTGATGCCTGCATCAGGTTCCATGGCTGGAAAACCTGGGATTCCTCAAGGAACGCCTGTGAATGCTGATAGTGTGATCCAATATGCACAAGAAAATGGCATGACGCGTTTTCGTCTCAATCTACCAACGTCCCCTGAGGGGGTTTATACCGCGATGGCTGCAACCATGAGCGGTGATATTACTGATCCATACGCCGATAGAACTCTGCATATCGATCAATATACCGGTAAGGTGCTAGCTGATGTGGGCTATAAGGATTACAGCCTGTTTTCCAAAGCGATGGCGATTGGTATTCCTTTGCATATGGGACTGTGGGGTAAGAGCAATCTGGTGATCAATATTTTGCTGTGTCTCGGTATTATCTTTATCAGTGTTGCGGGTGTTGTGATGTGGTGGCAACGAAAACCTTCCAATCGCAGGATTCATCTGGGAGCACCCTCATCCACGAAGAAACGCGGTGCTTTGGTACTAATCCCTGTTATTTGCGGACTTTTTGTACCTCTGCTCGGTGTTACCTTGATAGGTTTCTGGCTGCTGACAACCGTGATGTGCAAGTCTAAAGCAATCGCCTGATAGTCGGCTGATAGAACCTCAATAGCACTTAGCACCCGAGAGGCCCTCTTCCTTATAAACTCATAAAAAGGATCAGGGCTTTTTGGTTTTTAAGCACCGACACAACTTAGTCTACAACGCGGATATGATGGGCATTAACAAAAATAGCTTCCAGTGAGTGAGCTACACCACTCAGGTTGTAATCAATTTGATCCGTCGTTGCATCCTTGCCTGTCTGACGACTTCAGGTTTTGCTCTGAGCAAACATTAAATAAATTTTTGTTTACACTGATATTTTTTGTGGTTTTTTCTCTTGCATCATCAGGATGTTATCTGTGATTTTAAGCTCTTGACTAACGTTGCTTGGTCAACAGAAAGTGAAAAGCCGCAAACTTAAGCCCAGGATATGTTGAAGCCTGTGCCTAAGTGGGCGAAAATACTTAAACTTTTTTGCTTATTATTCATTTGATGCCTGCAGGAGTCCGCCGACCATGCCTTCACGATCACAAGTTGCCAATGCCATTCGCGCCCTTTCTATGGATGCTGTGCAAAAGGCAAAATCAGGCCATCCCGGTGCCCCCATGGGTATGGCTGATATTGCTGAAGTCCTTTGGAATCAGTACCTTAAACATAACCCACAAGATCCCAAATGGGCAGATCGTGACCGCTTTGTGCTCTCAAATGGTCATGGTTCTATGTTGCTTTACTCACTGCTGCATCTCAGTGGTTATCATGTTTCTCTGGAAGATTTACAAAACTTCCGCCAGTTACATGCCAAAACCGCAGGTCACCCAGAATATGGCTATGCTCCTGGGGTAGAAACCACTACAGGCCCATTAGGCCAAGGCATCACGAACGCAGTGGGGATGGCCATTGCGGAAAAAACCCTAGCCGCACAATTTAACCGTCCTGAACTTAATATTGTCGATCACTACACTTATTGTTTCTTAGGCGATGGCTGCATGATGGAAGGCATCAGCCATGAGGCTTGTTCTCTAGCTGGTACGCTAGGCCTAGGTAAATTGATTGCTTTTTATGATGACAATGGCATTTCGATTGATGGCGAAGTAAAAGGCTGGTTTACCGATGATACCCAAGCACGTTTTCGTGCCTATGGCTGGCATGTCATTGCCGGGATTGATGGTCACAACCCGCAACAAATCCAAGATGCTATTGCAGAAGCACGTGCCAATACCCGCCAACCCAGCTTAATTATCTGTAAAACCATTATTGGTTTTGGTTCGCCGAACAAGCAGGGCAAAGAAGAATGCCACGGTGCTCCTTTAGGTGAAGAAGAAATTAAACTGACACGCTTAGAACTCGGCTGGCCTTATGCGCCTTTCGAAGTCCCAGAAGAGATTTACCAAGCGTGGGACGCCAAAGAAAAAGGAGCACAAGCCCAATCAGAATGGCAAACCAAATTCGCTGCTTACCAAGCCCAATATCCTGAATTAGCCGCTGAATTTGTCCGCCGGATGCAAGGCCAGTTACCAGAGGATTTTGCAGCGCAAGCCGATGCTTATATTCAAGCCTGTCAACAAGAAGGTGCCAGCCTAGCGACCCGTAAAGCCAGCCTTAACACTTTAAATGCGCTGGCCCCTCAATTACCGGAATTACTCGGTGGTTCCGCAGATTTAGCCCCTTCCAACCTCACTTTCTGGTCTGGTGCCAAAGCCATTAGCGCCGAAGATGCCAGCGGCAATTACTTACATTATGGTGTACGTGAATTTGGTATGGCCGCCATCATGAATGGCCTAGTCTTACATGGTGGCTTTGTACCTTATGGGGCAACCTTTTTAATCTTTATGGAATACGCACGCAATGCCGTACGTATGGCCGCGTTAATGAAGCAACGTGCTTTGTATGTGTTTACGCATGATTCCATTGGTTTAGGCGAAGATGGCCCTACCCACCAGCCGATTGAGCAAATTGCCAATTTACGTATGACGCCGAATATGGCGGTGTGGCGTCCTTGTGATGCAGTAGAAACTGCCGTCGCGTGGAAGCAAGGTTTATTACGTACGCAAGGGCCCACCAGCTTCATTTTATCGCGACAAAACCTGCCACATCAGGCACGCACACCAGAACAAGTCGATAACATTGCTCGTGGCGCTTATGTCCTAAAAGACGAAGCACAAGTCCAAGGCAAAGAGGCCGATGCTATCCTGATCGCGACAGGTTCTGAAGTCGGCCTCGCAGTACAAGCCGCAGAACAACTCGCACAAGCGGGTATTTTAGTACGTGTGGTCTCCATGCCTTGTACGCAAGCCTTTGATGAACAAGATGCCAGCTACCGCCAGCAAGTGTTACCGGCAGAAATTGGTGCGCGCGTTGCGATTGAAGCGGCCCATCAAGATTATTGGTATAAGTATGTCGGTCTGGAAGGCCGCATTATTGGTATGCAATCTTTTGGTGAATCCGCACCTGCAGAGCTTTTATTCGAGCATTTTGGCTTCACCGTCGACAATGTTGTCGCCCAAGTAAGCGAATTACTGGATGATGCCCAAGACGATTAATCACCTTCGTCTTTACTGAGGTCACAGGCGCCTAATCATAGGGGCCTGTTTTTTCTGTATTGCTTGACGATACAAACTCGGCAAGCCTGAGCTTTTATCGACCCAAGGAGAACCCCAGTGGGATCAAGCCCGCAAACTTATCGTATTGCCATTAATGGCTATGGACGTATTGGCCAATGCGTATTACGTGCTTGTTATGAACGCCGTGATGCGCAAGCTTTGCAGATTGTGGCCTTAAATGAGCTATCCGATAGTGAAACCATCGCTTATCTCACGCGTTATGACACCACGCATGGACGTTTTCCCGGTCAAGTGCGCCATGAAGCCCAGCGCCTTTTAATTGATGATTACCCCATTATGCTACTCAATCATGCCCAACCTAAGGATTTACCTTGGGATGATTTAGGCATTGATTTAGTGTTGGAATGTTCCGGCAGTTTTAAAGACAAGGCCACCGCACAGGTGCATTTAGAAGCTGGCGCGCGGCGTTTGCTATTTTCACAACCTGCTGAACCCAATGTGGATGCGACCATTGTGTATGGTGTCAATCACCGCGAACTACGTAGCCAGCATACGGTTGTTTCTGCTGCATCCTGCACCACAAATTGCGTGGTGCCTATCTTAAAACTCCTCGATGAACACCTTGGTATTGCCTATGGCACCACGACCACGATTCATTCAGCCATGAATGATCAGCCGGTGATTGATGCGTATCATCAAACGGATCTGCGGCTAACACGCTCGGCGATGCATTCGATTATTCCGGTTGACACCGGCTTGCCTCGGGGTATTGAGCGCTTACTGCCCCATTTAAAAGATCGTATCCAATCTCTCCATGTGCGCGTACCAACGATTAATGTCTCTGCTTTGGATTTAGTCATCCAAGTTCAACAAGCAACATGCGCGCAAGAAATCAATGCCTTATTAAAAGCCGCCAGTGAAAACGAGCTTGCAGGCATTGCAGGCTATAGCGAGGAAGTCCATGCCTCTGTCGATTTTAACCATGATCCACGCTCGGTGATTATTGATGCGACACAAACCCGAGTGGCCGGATCACACTTAGTGAAACTTTGGTGCTGGTTTGATAACGAATGGGGCTTTGCCAATCGTATGCTTGATGTCGCTTTGCATTGGTTACAGCTAGATCAAAATACGGATTAGAAATCAATCACTGATTCATTTAAAAAATTCAACTCAATAGAGGATTGCCTGCAATGTCTGTGATTAAAATGACTGAGTTAGACCTCAACAATCAACGTGTACTCATTCGTGAAGATCTCAACGTGCCAATCAAAGAAGGCCGTGTCAGCTCAGACGCACGGATTCGCGCCAGCTTGCCCACCATTCAAGCTGCTGTCGCTGCGGGTGCGCGTGTTTTATTAATGTCTCACTTAGGACGCCCCGAAGAAGGGGTCTATGATGAAGCCAGTTCACTAGCACCTGTGGCGGCGCATCTTAGCGAATTACTGGGCCAACCCGTGCCTTTAATTAAGGATTATCTACAACAAGCGCCAGAGGTTGCCCCAGGCCAAGTCGTATTACTGGAAAATGTACGCTTTAATGCAGGTGAAAAGAAAGACCATCCTGAACTTGCTCGTCAATATGCCGCCTTGTGTGATGTGTTTGTCATGGATGCGTTCGGCACCGCACACAGAGCTCAAGCCTCAACCCACGGCGTTGCTGAATATGCCCCTTGTGCTTGTGCTGGCCCCTTGCTTGCAGCGGAATTAGAAGCCCTAGAACAGGCCCTTGCCCATCCGAAAGCACCTATGCTCGCCATTGTAGGTGGCTCCAAAGTCTCTACCAAATTAGAGGTGTTAAACGCCCTTTCAGAAAAATGTGATCAACTGATTGTTGGCGGTGGCATTGCCAATACCTTCCTTGCGGCGGCAGGTTATGCGGTGGGCCAATCCTTATATGAGGCAGATTTGGTTGAGCAAGCCAAAACCTTGATGGAAAAAGTGCATATTCCTTTACCTACAGATGTCGTGGTTGCCAAAAGCTTTGCTGCCGATGCACAAGCCATCTTAAAGCCTGTCAGTGAAGTCGCCGAAGACGAGATGATTTTGGATATTGGCCCAGATTCAGCACAGGCGCTTGCGCAGCATCTGCAAGCTGCCGGTACAATTTTATGGAATGGCCCTGTGGGTGTATTTGAGTTTGATCAATTTGGCCAAGGCACCCAAGTGATTGCGCAAGCGATTGCAAAAAGCCAAGCCTTTTCTATTGCTGGTGGTGGCGACACCTTAGCAGCAATTGATAAGTACCAAATTGCCGACCAAGTTTCTTATATTTCTACCGGTGGTGGTGCTTTCCTTGAGTATGTCGAAGGCAAAGCTTTACCTGCGGTTGTTGCGTTACAAAAAGCCGCAGCGGCCAAAGCCCGCTAGGATGAGTATGCTTTCATCTATTTTTTACCTTCATTGATCAAAAAGGATCCATTATGGCCTTGATTAGCTTACGCCAAATGCTCGACCACGCTGCAGAATATGGCTATGGGGTACCCGCATTCAACGTGAATAACCTTGAGCAAATGCGTGCCATCATGCAGGCTGCGGATAAAACAGATTCGCCTGTCATCGTGCAAGCGTCTGCAGGGGCACGCAAATACGCAGGGGCGCCTTTCTTACGTCATTTGATTTTAGCCGCGATAGAAGAATTCCCGCACATTCCTGTGTGTATGCACCAAGATCATGGAACATCCCCTGCAGTTTGCCAACGTTCTATTCAACTTGGTTTTTCTTCCGTAATGATGGACGGTTCCTTGATGGAAGACGGCAAAACACCTGCCTCTTGGGACTATAACGTGAAAGTCACCCAAGAGACGGTCGCTATGGCTCATGCTTGTGGCGTCTCCGTTGAAGGAGAACTCGGTTGTTTAGGCAGCCTAGAAACGGGACAAGCCGGCGAAGAAGATGGCATAGGGGCCGAAGGTACCTTAGAGCATAGCCAAATGCTTACAGATCCAGAAGAAGCCGCCCAGTTTGTCCAAGAAACCGGCGTGGATGCGCTTGCCATCGCCATAGGAACCAGCCATGGCGCCTATAAATTTACTCGTCCACCAACAGGCGATATTCTCGCTATTGAGCGTATTAAAGCCATTCATGCACGTATTCCACAAACTCACCTCGTCATGCACGGCTCTTCTTCCGTGCCCCAAGAATGGCTTGCGGTGATTAACGAGTTTGGCGGCCAAATCCCAGAAACTTACGGTGTCCCAGTCGAGGAAATTGTTGAAGGGATTAAGCATGGTGTGCGCAAAGTGAATATCGACACAGATTTGCGTTTAGCTTCAACCGGTGCTATCCGTCGTTTCTTGGCTCAACACCCTGCTGAATTTGATCCGCGTAAATATTTAGCTGTCGCCAGCCAAGCCATGACAGAAATTTGTATTGCACGTTATGAAGCTTTTGGCACCGCAGGACAAGCCAGTAAAATCAAAACGATCAGTCTAGAGCACATGGCCGAGCGTTACGCGCAAGGTTTATAAACTCCTTAGCGAAACTCTCAATAAAAAGAAAAAGCGGCCTCAGCGCCGCTTTTTTCTTGGTGTTTTCAATGTACAACCCCAAGGATCCAATAAACACCCCAGTATTAATCCGCTGTTTTAGGTGCTGGTGTTGCCAAAGAGAAACCCTGCACTGGCGTAAAATCTGCAGTGGACATCATATGCCCGAGTTTACTTGCTTTGGTACTTAAATAGTTGTGATTATGTGGATTCAGACCTGTAGTTAAAGGTAAACGCTCCACTACTTGTACCCCATAACGGCTTAAGGCATCCAGTTTACGAGGGTTATTGGTTAACAAGCGCACTTCCTTCACACCTAAATGTGCCAGCATAGGTTGCAACATACTGTATTCACGCATGTCCGCACCAAAACCTAAATGCTCATTCGCTTCAACTGTATCTGCACCTGCATCTTGCAAATGATAAGCACGGATTTTATTTAATAACCCTATCCCGCGGCCTTCTTGGCGTAAGTACAACAGCACCCCGCGTCCAGCTTGCGCGATTTGACGTAAGGCTTCTTGCAGTTGATAACCGCAATCACAGCGCATAGAAAATAAAGCGTCTCCTGTAAGACACTCAGAATGCACACGCATCAATACAGGTTCTGCTTGCTGAAGATCACCCAGTGTTAAGGCAAGGTGTTCTTTGCCCGTTGCCGGATCTTCAAAACCGTGCATTTGAAAAGTGGCCCAAGGGGTCGGTAATTGAGCAGAAGCAACAAAGTGTACAGTCACGAATTTCGAGCCTCGTTGCGGCAAAAGGTAAAATGAAAATCAGTCATCCAAAGACTGTGGGCGCTTACTCTAATGTAAATGTTATAATATAACAAATATGGTAAAATATATATTTGCCCATCACTAGAAGCAAATTGTACCTGAATTATCTCATCGAGCCTGCCCCAAATTAAGAATTTCCATGCAAACTAGGGTACACTAGATGCTAGTTTATTTGCCTGAATTGAGTACTTATTTATGTCTGAGACGCCTGTTTTTCCTGAGTTGCGCAATGATCGTTTCTTACGTGCACTGCAGCGCCAACCTGTCGATATCACCCCTGTATGGATGATGCGCCAAGCAGGGCGCTACTTACCAGAATATCGAGCCACCCGTGCAGATGCGGGTTCTTTTATGGATTTATGCCGTAACCAAGATTTTGCTTGTGAGGTTACTTTACAACCTTTAGAGCGCTTTCCTTTAGACGCTGCCATCTTATTTTCAGATATTCTGACCGTACCCGATGCCATGGATTTGGGCCTCTACTTTGAAACCGGCGAAGGGCCTAAATTTCGTAAAGTGGTACGCACCTTAGCAGATGTAGAAGCCTTGCCGGTGCCGGATGTCGAACGTGATCTAGATTATGTGATGCGTGCGGTCACACGGATTCGTCATGCGCTGAATGGGCGTGTGCCCTTGATTGGTTTTTCCGGTAGTCCTTGGACTTTAGCGACTTATATGGTCGAGGGGGGTTCTAGCAAGGATTTTCGGCATATTAAATCTATGCTGTACGCTAATGCAGAAGCCTTGCACCTCTTGTTAGATAAGTTAGCACACACAGTCACTGAGTATTTAAACGCACAAATCCGCGCTGGTGCGCAAGCGGTGCAAATCTTTGATACTTGGGGTGGCGTCTTATCCACACCGGCTTATTTAGAGTTTTCCCTGCGCTATATGGAACAAATTGTCCACGGTCTTATTCGTGAGCATCAAGGACGTAAAATTCCTGTCATCCTCTTTACGAAAAATGGTGCCCAGTGGCTCGAGTCTATGGCAGCAACGGGTGCCGATGCGCTCGGTCTTGATTGGACCTATGAAATCGGTGCCGCACGCCAGCGCGTTGGTCACAGAGTCGCTTTGCAAGGGAATATGGATCCTTCTGCCTTGTTTGGCTCACCAGCAAGCATACGTGCAGAAGTGGCACGAATTCTCGATTCTTTCGGTACAGGCGATGGCCATATCTTCAATTTAGGGCATGGAATCTCTCAATATGCCGATCCAGAACATGCCAAAGCCTTTGTCCAAGCGGTGCATGAGCTTAGCCCTGCTTACCATAAATAACGCTTGATTGATGTGAGGGATGGAAGATGCACGAACGTGAAGGCGTGATTCAGTATCAAATTCAGCTAGAAACACGAAAACTTCAGCTAGATGCTAGTGTTCTAAAATCCCTCAATCAATGGCGCGCTTGGTTAAAAATGCGTGCTTGGCTTGGGCAAGATGCGCAACGCTATCAAGGTCTAGGTTTTGGCAATTTAAGTGTACGTACCCCAGAGGGTTTTTTAATTAGTGCCAGCCAAACAGGTGCTTTGGCCTACCTAAGTGCTGCAGAAGTGAGTGAGGTCGTGGAAGCCGATCCAGCACATAATTTTGTGCGCGCACGGGGTCAATTAGCCCCTTCTTCCGAAGCCTTAACCCATGCTGCCGTGTACCAAGCGCAACCCTTGGCACAAGCTGTGATCCATGTCCATGCTCCGCAACTTTGGCAAGCACGCCATCAGCTTTTATATCCACAAACCTGCGCCAGTATTGGTTATGGTACACCTGCTATGGCACAAGCCATTGGTGCCTATGTAACCCAAGGGGAACGCCTCATTATAATGAATGGCCATACAGATGGCATCCTGACTTGGGGAGCGGATTTAATCGAAGCTAGTCTAGAACTCCAATGGGCGCAGCAGCGACTAGCTTCTTTAACTTAATCAATCAACTGGCAAATTTAGCGGCAACTTGCTCAAAGCGTGGGAATTTTTCCGCGATCTTATCGCCAGTAAATTGTGCAACCCAGCCTTCTGGATTGGTAAATAAACGCACACAGGTAAATTCCGGCTCGGCACCCATATCAAACCAGTGTTTGGCGCTTGCAGGGACTGAGATAAGGTCATGGCGTTCACAACCGACCAAAGCTACCTTGCCTTCCAAATGCAAACAAAAAAGACCACGCCCGCTTACAAAAAAGCGGACTTCATCTTCACTATGGATATGCTCTGCCAAAAATTTCTGCCGTAAGGCCTGTTTTTCTGGGTGCGCCGAGGTAAGGTGAATAACATCCGCCGTAGTAAACCCCTGAGCTTGCTTGAGCGCTTGCACTTCTTGATCATAGGCGGCCAAAATCTCAGCTTGTGTCGCATCGGCATGTACCGGCTGACTGGCTTGCCAACGGGTAAAATCAATGCCGTGTTCTGCAAGATAAGCTTGAATGGCGCTTGCATCCTGAGTATCCACTAAGGGAGCCTCTTGTTGATAATCGGCGTGATCTGCATACACAGTTAAAAAACTCATGACATAGCCCTCAAGGTTGCTAATTCACAGGCAAGTAAAAATTCTAATGCTTCAATATGACGCAAGGTTTCTGCCATATCGCGCCCCCAAGTATAAATACCATGCCCACGAATTAAATAGGCTGGGGTCTCTGGATGCGCCATGAGGTAGTTTAGAGTTTCTTTAGCCAGTTGCTCAATATCTTGCGTATTATCAAAGATCGGTAGGCAGAGTTGACCTTCGTGGGTGGCAACGCCTGCAAAGGCTTTTTGCAGCTCATAATCCTCAAGAATCAGTGCATCACCCGCTTGCAAACGGCTTACGACCGTTCCGGCAATGGAGTGCGTATGCAAAACCGCACCAATATCATCACGCCATTCATAAAGTACCGCATGCAAACGTGTTTCTGCAGAAGGGCGTGCTTCAGATTGCACCGGCTGGCCTTGCAAATCCACCGCCATGACATCCGCCGGTGTGAGTTGGCCTTTATGACGTCCAGAGACAGTCACCGCAAAATGCTCGCTATCTAAACGTGCAGAATAATTACTGCTCGTGGCAGGAGACCAACCTTGTTGATATAAAAAGCGACCTGCGTCACAAATCGCCTGCGCTTGACGACTAAAGAAGGGAAGATCAATCACAATTTCTGACCTCACAAGCACGGAAAAGAAAAAACAAAAAAAGCTACAAAGCCTCGATGGACTCTGTAGCTTATTGAGCCTGAGGTTAATGACAAAAGGCTAGTTATTTGCGTGTAATGCCGTATTTAATTCCACTGCACTGCGGTTGGTTAAACACTCTAAACGCCCATTAGTGGAATTTCGGCGGAAGAGTAAATCACTTTGGCCGGCAAGCTCGCGTGCGCGTACCACTTGTACTTCTTGGCCTTGATCATCTAATACAGTGACTTTCGAACCTGAAGTAATATATAAACCCGCTTCCACGGTACAGCGATCCCCAAGAGGAATACCAATCCCTGCATTGGCACCCAACAAGCACTCTTTACCGACGCTAATGACGATATTGCCACCGCCGGACAAGGTACCCATAGTGGAGCAGCCACCACCTAAGTCAGAGCCTGCACCCACAGTCACACCTGCAGAGATACGGCCTTCAATCATATTCGGGCCTTCCGTACCTGCATTAAAGTTGACAAAACCTTCATGCATAATCGTGGTGCCTTCGCCTAAATAAGCACCTAAACGCACACGCGCAGTATCTGCAATACGTACCCCCATAGGGACCACGTAATCTGTCATTTTGGGGAATTTGTCCACACAATCGACCGATAAAGTGCGGCCTTGCAAACGTGCAGCTAGCTGACGTGCGCCAAGCTCATTAATATCAATGGCGCCTTCACTAGTCCAAGCTACATTGGGCAGGACACCAAACATGCCGCTTAAGTCCAGCGTATGGGGTTTTACCATACGATGTGAGATTAAGTGCAACTTCAGATAGACTTCTGGCACATTCGCAGGGGCTTGATCGCTTTCAATAAAAGTCGCGACTAAGGGGCGTTGGCTTTGGCTGAGTGTTTCTACTAAGGTAGCATCTGTCGTTAAACCCGCCGCATGCAGTGCTTGTGCCAATGCTTGCGCTTGCGCAGGGGTAAAGCTAATCGCTTGATTACCACCCTGATAGCCTAAATGCTCGCTAAGCACCTTCACAAGCTCAGGACTTGGTTGTAACAAAGGTTGTGGATAAAAAACTTCAAGCCATTGCGGTTGTGCATTTTGGGTACCCACACCCAAGCCACAGGCAAACAGACGTTCACTCATAACGCGATTATCCTATTCGATTCATTAATTAAGAAAGTGGCTATGATAAGCAATCTTACCCCAGTTTGCATGGTTTACCGGTTTAAGCCCGCCAAGGATGCTCCAAAGGTAAACTTTCTCCAAGCGCATGTGTGATCAAGGCATTTTTAATCCAGGCTTGCTGATTCAAACGCCGCATCCCCCAATTACGTAGCCAACAAATAGGTAAAGGACGCGCGCTAAACAAGCGTTTTAAGGCTTCCATAGAAGCCATCATGCTCAGATTATCTGGCTGACGGGTGCGTGAGTATTTTCGCAAAATGCGTATATCGCCCAAGGGTATTTCCTGCTCATAAGCCTCTATCAAAATTTTTGCTAGTGCGTGTACATCTTTAAAACCTAAGTTCACACCTTGCCCCGCCAGCGGATGAATCGTATGAGCAGCATCTCCCACTAATGCAAATCCTGGCTTGACATACGTGGTTGCATGACGTTGGCGCAGCGGGAAGCTCTGCACAGGTTCCAAGACTTGAATTTGCCCTAAATGATTGCCAAATGCTTTTTGTAGCTCGCCGGCAAAATCTTGTGGCGGCAAAGCTAGCAAAGTCTGTGCGTGCTGGCTTTGCGTGGACCACACGATAGATGCTTGCTGTTGATGACCGTCAAGATCTGTCAACGGCAAAAATGCCAAAGGACCTTGTGCTAAAAAAGCTTGCCATGCGGTCTTTTGATGCGGATATTGCAAACCAACCCGAGTCACCAGTGCCGTATGCCCGTAATCCCATTCGCGGGTCGTCATGCCTGCCCATTGACGCAAGGGCGAATGCGCACCATCTGCTGCCACAATTAAAGGGACACTGAGTGTTTGCTTGCCTGAGGGGGTTTGTAACTCTAACGTACGCAGCCCTTGGGTATCCGGTTCTGTCATAGCGACAGGCTCACATCCATATTGGAGTTCTACATTAGAGTAGTTTTGCAACTGAGCGTGCAAGGCTGCCACAACCAAGTGATTTTCGACAATATAGCCGAGCGATTTCAGCTGCAAATCCGCCGCATTAAATTCTAGTTCACCTGTGCCCTCAGCGTCCCAAACATGCATTTTTTGATAAGGCGTTACCCGCGGCAAAGCGTCCCAAATACCCAACTGGGCAAGCACATCATAGGCATGTGCATTCAAAGCACTCACACGCGAACCCCAAAGCGTTAAATCCACTTCAGGCGCTTGCGGCGCACGTTCAAGCACTTTAATGCGCATCCCTGTTGGTGCTAAAGCCAAGGCGAGACTCGCCCCTACCATGCCAGCCCCGACAAGGATCAAGTGTGCATCTGCACCCATGGGTAAAGGCGTTGATTTTGGCAATTTTGTCGTCCAAACCATGGATTTATCCTCAATCATGGAGAAAAAAGCGGTCGATTTATAGGCCCATGGCTTTGCGGGTAAACCAAGCTTTTGCGAGAGAATGCAAACCCAACTGGGTTAACCCTTGGCTACGTATTTGTGCCAATCCCGGTGTTTGGTTGGTGAAGATCTCAATTAAGGCATGACTAAAACCTATCACACGTGCTTGATCTGCTTGCCTTTTTTGTGCATAGGCTAACAAAGGATCTAGTTTTCCTGGATCTGCACCTTGTGCGGCAACCTTAGCAAGCTGCGCACTTAGGTCCGCTACACCGCGCACCCCTAAGTTATACCCTTGACCGGCCACTGGATGTAAATAGTGTGCCGCATTACCCACTAAGACCAAACGTGAACGCACTTGCTCTTGCGCACGTACCAAACGTAAAGGATAACAGGCGCGTGGGCCAAGGCCTTGAAAGCGCCCGATACGGTTACCAAACAAGCCTTGTAACTGTTGGCAAAAGGTGTATTCATCAAGTTGCATTAAATCTGCAATCACCTCAGGTGGGCGCGTCCATACTAAGGCCATCTGTTGTTGACGCGGGCTGGCTAAAGGTAACAATGCCAAAGGGCCAGCTGGGGTAAAACGTTCATAAGCCCAGCCTTGATGGGGACGCGAGATTTGTACACAGGTGATAAGCGCATCTTGTTGATAATCATGGATATAATCATCAATTCCTAGCTGTTGCTTTAATGAAGAACGACCACCATCTGCCAACACCACAAGTTTTGCTTGTAAGGTTTGTGTTTGAGCCTGCTGATGATGTAATTGTAAAACTCCAGCTTGCGCCTGCATCTTGATGTTATGCACCTGCCAACCCGTATGTAAGTGCACTTGCGTTTGCTGGTTGAGTTTTTCCATCAAAAGGCCACCAAGACGGTGATTTTCAATGACATAACCTAAGGCTTGAATCCCTTGTTCTTGCGCACTGAGGTGAGTATGCCCCCAACGCCCTCGTTCACTGATATGAATATTTTCAATAGGTGCCCCCTGACGTTCTAAAGCCTGTGCTAATCCCCAGCGGCGGTAATGCTGATAGCTAGCATAACTTAAAGCGGAAGCACGTCCATCAAAGCTGGGCTGTTCTTGCGGGTTCTCTGAATAGGCTTGTGGTTCGAGAACACGAATATCCCAGCCACAGGCTTGTATCTCAGGAGAAGCGGCCAAAGCAATCGCTAAACTAGTGCCGATTAAACCGCCACCAATAATGGCAATATCACAGTGTGCCGGCGGTGGCAAATGAGTGGTTTGGCTGCGAAACATACACACCTATCCTTATCAAAATGAATCCGTGAAGGCACTACCTACTAGTGCTTGGATCTCTTCTCTATGTTTAGGTACGCCTTGAGTCAGCACTTGGGCACCTTTTTCAGTGACTAGCACATCATCCTCAATGCGTATCCCAATACCACGCCATTGCGCGTCCACTTCATAATTATCCGCAGCTACATATAAGCCAGGCTCTATGGTAATCACCATCCCAGCCTCTAAAGGCCGTGCAACGCCAGAGATTTTGTATAAACCAACATCATGCACATCACGCCCCAACCAGTGGCTTGTTGAGTGCATATAAAAATCTTTGTAGGCCTCATCCGCTATCAGGGTATCGACATCACCCGTTAATAAACCTAATTGTACTAGGCCCCACGTAAGATGACGGATCACCTGTTCATGAATGGTATCTAGGCTAACACCAGGGCGAACCATACTGATCGCCAGTTCATTGGCTTTTAATACCAAATCATATAAAGCCGCTTGCGGTGCAGAAAAATGTCCATTCACCGGAAAGGTGCGGGTAATATCTGCGGCATAGCCTTCTAGCTCACAACCAGCATCAATCAGCACCAAATCACCGGCATTTAGACTTTGATTATTTTGTACATAATGCAAAATGCAGGCATTGGCACCACCACCTACAATGGTGTTGTAAGCAAGGGCTTCTGCGCCTGCTTGTTTACACACAAACTCAAAACGGCTTGCCAATTGATATTCGTAGACATGAGGCTGGCAGTGGCGCATTAATTCCACATGAGCTTGTGCACTAATATCCGCCGCAGCTTGCATTAAATTGATTTCCGCACTGGTTTTATGCAAACGCATTTCATGCAAGGGGGTGCTGAGATTAGCCAAGCGATCTGGTACTTGGGCACCTCGACGTAAGCGGCGAGCTAATAGCTGACGCCAAATACGGACTTTTTCATGGCAGTGTTCATCATCCAGTGGATACCAGATCACAGAGCGTCCATCCATCAGCGTGGGCAAACGTTGATCCATTTCATCTAAAGGAAAGCTTTGATCAAAACCATAATTTTGTACGGCGCCTTCTTGCCCTGCACGGGAGCCCGTCCAAATTTCTTGCTGAGGATCTTTCGGTAAACAAAAAAGTAAATGCTCACCTTCTGGACGCCCTGGCGCAAGCACTAAAAGCGCGTCTGGCTCTGGAAAACCTGTTAGATAAGCAAAATCACTGTTCTGACGGAAAGGATAATCTGCATCACGGTTTCTGTATTGGGTCGTGGCCGAAGGTAAGATGACTAAGGCATCAGGCGCCAATTGTTGCAATAGCGTGTGCCTGCGTTCACGGTGAAAATCACTTGAAAGTGACGGATACGAGCTAGCCATACGCCTCCTTTAATACCTATCGACAGGCAAAATAATCTCCAGCAGCTGTCATCTTTATCAAGATAGATGGCTTAAAATAGGTGCTGGTGAGCCTTTTTGATAATATGCATCAATAAAATTTAGGATGCCAAGCTTGAATTATCAGCTCATTAGCATCCTAGATTGTGGATAAAAATGCTTTGATCTTCACCAATTCAATGCAAACTAGTAGACCCTGGTACATAGTTACTTGGTGGTGTGGAGGCGGTCTCCTCATCCATCACTAAATGTGGACGCTGTGGATGCAGCTCTGTATATAACATCATCACCACCATGCGCGCATAATCACTGAGTGCGAAATAATCTTTCTCGTTATCTTCATCCTCAGGATCCATAGCATCGATTTCTTTCATATCTGCATGCGCAAGTACCATACGCAAAGTATCAAGGCCTTCACTGAGTTCAGCGGATAGCTTTTTATTCGCTAAGTCACAGGTTTTTAAGGTACGCTCGAACACCTGTAACCAAACTACCAAGGCTTTGACCCGCTCAGGTAGCGAGTAGGTCACCTCATCAGGTAACAAAAGTTCAAAGTTGAGCTCGTTGCCCGTCAAGGTTTCATCTATCTGCTGATGCAAAGATTCTAAAGTTTGTACATCTACAGGCGCTAACTGGGCTGGATTTTCATCTTCAGATAGGAAATGCGCGCCCATACGTACACTCTGTGCAGGCGTCAACTGAGGTAAGCAGGCGATGTAGGTGGTCAACATAGCATGTAGGGCACTAGGTGACTGGAAACAACGATGACGCAACAACAAATCAGCAAAATTATCAAAGGTTAACATAGAATCATTCATTAACTTTACATTTTTAACTGGTGAAAAGATATGTACCTGGTGTATAAATATGGTTACAGGGAACAACTTAAGGCATAATTATACTTGTATTCTTGCCCGTAACGATTGACCATATCTGAACCTGAACCTATATTAGGCAGAGGCTACCCAAAGACGCTAACTTATATGGATACTCTTGATATCACCGCATTAGAGCATAAAATAGACCGCCTTCTCCTGTTTTGTGGCCAACTTCAAGCGGAGAATCAAACACTCAAGGATAAGTGTGCGCGACTGGCGTCAGAGCGGGACATGCTACTTGATAAAAATGAACACGCCTTGCACCGCATAGAACATATGATTGCCCGGTTAAAAGCTCTGGAGCCTCAAAATGAGCAACAGTAAGCACACTACTGAGATTACCCTGATGGATCGCAAGTTCATGATTAGCTGTCCTCCTGAAGAGAAGGAAGCGTTAATGAAAGCTGCGAACTATCTGAACAAGAAAATGCACGAGATTCGCTCTTCTGGCAAGCTCTTAAGTATGGAGCGTATCGCTGTAATGGCAGCCTTGAATATCTCGCATGAGTTACTGCAGAAAGATGAGTTCAACCATAACACTCACAGCAAAATCTCACAAATGCGTGATAAGCTGGATGAGGCCTTAGGCGCAGGTAGTACTCATGCTGCCTATGAAACCCAAGAGACCCCTGAGGTTTCTTTGTTAGCAAATGCCCGTGATCGCCAGCGCCGTGCTTAAAAAACCTTTTTATATCTTATAGATAAAGGTTTTTCTCTCTAAAGATTGTCTCACCCGTAAGGATTTGCTACTATCAATTGAGTCCCTGGAGTGTTGGCTAGTGGTCTATGTCCTCGAGCCTAATATTTAGATTCAGGATATTCGTTGCACAGCTTCCGTGAGCACACTAGGTTTCCTAGGAGCCTTAGAAGTTGGCATGGGTATCCGCCTTGGACCTTTTGGTTCAGGGCTAACATCACGGCGGCACATTCGGGGATCTTCACTTCTTCTAGTCTTACTGATTTTTACTATCTTATTTCCTCTTAAGCTTATGCCTGCCAACAAGCGTGAACTGCGTGCCTATCTGAGAGCTCAGCGTACCGCCTTAAGTGCACAACAGCAACGCCAACATGCACAGGCTTTAGCACAAGGCTTTTTGCAAGCGCCAAGTCTATTAAAGCACCGACATATTGCATTTTATTTACCCCAAGACGGGGAAATAGATCCTAGACCCTTGATGCAAGTACTCCTGAAACGCCGCCATTGCGTCTATCTTCCTGTATTGCACCCTGTCTCTCACCATCAACTTTGGTTTGTGCGCTACCATACCAAAATGCCCTTGATTGCGAACCGTTTTGGTATTTTAGAGCCTCAATTAACTGCTTACGGACATCGCGCATCAAATCGCCTTCCTGCGTGGGCTTTAGGAATCATTGCCTTGCCGTTAGTTGGTTTTGATTCTCAAGGTGGCCGTTTAGGTATGGGCGGGGGGTTTTATGATCGCAGCCTTGCCTTTACTCGACGTGCCCAAGGCAACAAGCCATTATTGCTGGGCCTGGCACATGAGTGTCAAAAACTAGATGATCTGCCAGTAGAGCCTTGGGACATCCCTTTACAGGGTGTATTGACAGAAGCACATCTATATTGGCATAACGGAAAAGGCTAGCTGAAATCGCTAGCCTTAAAAATATAGCGGTACTTGTAAAACTCCGCTGCGCCTTTGCATCTTCAAGGCGTGATGACACTTTGTGCATAGCTTGTCACTACAACACCAACACTAAAAATCACGACTAGTGCAACGACTAAGTCCGGTTTACGTCGTCTCATTTTAGTTTCTCCAAGTCCCCTAAAGATTGCAGGCATGTCTGTTTGATTTCATCATCAGGTTCAGCCAGA
The DNA here is from genome assembly GCF_900108915.1 of Allopseudospirillum japonicum. Classification (GTDB taxonomy): domain Bacteria; phylum Pseudomonadota; class Gammaproteobacteria; order Pseudomonadales; family Halomonadaceae; genus Pseudospirillum; species Pseudospirillum japonicum. The sequence goes on along the minus strand of NZ_FNYH01000002.1, from coordinate 55,744 downwards.
ACGGCTTCCTAATGTAGGCTGTTACTTTATGTAATGCAAGGTTAACATTTAGCTTGTAGGCTTACGTATGCCGTAATTTTGCTGAAGATCAAAAAACTTCAGTCACCCACAAGCCTTATCTTAATTGTATCGGCACGTATCACACAAGCCTTAGGCAAGATCTAACTTAGGTTCGCATAAAAACAGCTGATAGGCTGGGTTTTTCGTTTCACGCCAATAGCGGTAACTAATTTTATCAAGATAAACTTCTACATCTTTTTTATCTTTTGCAGGTACCTGTAAGCCAACCAGCACACGTCCATAAGCAGCGCCGTGATTACGATAGTGGAAAAGAGAAATATTCCAGTTATGACCCAAGTGGTTCAGAAAGTTTAACAAAGCCCCAGGACGTTCTGGAAACTCAAAGCGATACACTTCTTCATGATACGCACCCTGAGTACGCCCGCCACCTAAATGCCGAATATGCAGCTTGGCTAACTCATTATCTGTCAGGTCCATTACTGGATATCCTGCTTCTTGCAGGGCATGTATCAATTCGTTTCTATCATCACCATCTGGTTTAACCGAAACTCCCACATAAATATGTGCTTCTTCTGGATGAGCGTAACGATAGTTAAACTCAGTTACCATACGCTTACCGATCACTTTGCAGAAATTTTTAAAGCTACCAGGACGCTCAGGAATGGTCACAGCTAAAATCGCCTCACGCTTTTCACCAAGCTCAGTACGCTCAGCGATATGCTGTAAGCGATCAAAATTCGTGTTAGCACCTGAGTTAATACACACTAGGTTTTGCCCTTGAATTTGCTCACGCTCAATATATTTTTTAAGACCAGCCAAAGAAAGGGCACCTGAAGGCTCAGAAACCGCGCGCGTATCCTCAAAAATATCTTTGACCGCAGCACAAATTTCATCCGTATTCACCGTGATTACTTCATCAACATAGTGACGACAGACTTTAAAAGGCTCCTCACCTATTTGTGCAACTGCAACGCCTTCCGCGAAAATACCTACTTGCTCTAAAACGACTCGCGCATCGGCAGCAAGCGCAGCTTGTAAACATGCTGAGTCTTCCGCTTCAACACCAATGATTTTAATTTCTGGACGCAAATATTTTACATAAGCTGCAATCCCAGCAATCAAACCGCCGCCACCGACGGGCACAAAAATAGCATGTAAATCCTGTGGATGCTGACGCAAAATTTCCATGCCGACAGTCCCTTGGCCAGCAATTACATCCGCATCATCATAGGGAGGGATATAAGTCATGCCTTGTTCATCCACCAATTTGAGGGCATGTTCTAAGGCCTCATTGAAAGCATCCCCTTTTAACACCACTTTAGCGCCACGTGCCCGTACTGCTTGCACCTTAATTTCTGGGGTAATCCGCGGCATAATAATGATAGCTTTGACTCCCATATGCTTGGCAGCCAAGGCCAAACCTTGCGCATGATTGCCTGCAGATGCAGTAATAACACCTTGAGCTTTTTCTTCCTCGGTGAGCTGCGCCATTTTGTTATAAGCGCCACGCAGTTTAAAGGAATACACAGGTTGAAGATCTTCGCGCTTAATCATAATCTGGTTATGGGTGCGTTTAGATAGAAACCGTGCTGCAGAAAGGGGTGTTTCTTTTGCCACCTCATAAACGCGTGCTTGTAAAATCTTCTTCACATAGTGTTCCAGTAACATACTCGCCTCAAAAAAAGGTTTCTCACTCAAACAAGATCTGGGACTCACAAATATACTGAGTTCACCAGGTTAGGACAAAAAGCTTATCATGATGCCACATTTATCTTTTAAATACAGCTTATGCCTAGACATAAGGCCACAGACAAGGGACACTAGCAGGCTCAATTCTCATTGCCTATTAAAGTATTTCCCATGAGTAGCTTAAGACGTCGCTTCTTAATATCTATTACCCTGGTCTACTGTATTACAGGCCTATTAGCCGTATTGCTCTTTAATTTACTTATGGTGGAAATTGTCGATAACTTGGGACTTAAATTTAGCGAGCGTCAAGCAAGATTTGAGCAAGAGCGCTTACATGCTTATTTACATCAAGAAATCTTATTAGCTAGACAAATGGCAAGTTCCCCTATTTTATTAGCTTGGAGTCAGGATGAAGACAATCCTGAGCTTAAGTCCCTTGCATTGGCAGACTTAGCTAGCAGACGTCCTTTTTTTCGTGATCAAAGCTATTTTTTTACTCCTGTAGCAAGCCATCACTTTTATTATCAAGATCATAGCAGTCAATTTATTCCAGGGGTGCCACTAAAAGTACTAAACCCTAAGCGACCACAAGATATTTGGTATTGGGATTTACTTAAAAAAGATGAGTACACTTACACCTTAAATATAGATCCTGATTTAGAAGTTAAAAAAACTAAAGTTTGGATTAATGTTAAAGCTTATGCTAATGAGCAAGTTGTCGCCATTTGTGGCACTGGCATTCCTTTAGATGATTTTTTAACTGAATTTAGCCGCAGCCAAGAGACAGATACCGTCAATATTATTACCAATCAACAAGGTGCGATTCAGGCACATCCTGATACTCGTTTAATTGACTACAATTCTTTACATAAACAAAGTCAACAGCAAAGCCATATTTTTCAATTAATTCAAGATCCACAAGATCAAGCCCAGCTTAAAGCAGCCATGCAAACCCTAACAGCTAACCCTCATAGGGTTTTAGCCTTGCCTTTAAATTTAGGTGATCAAGATACTTTATTGGCTGTCGCTTATACCCCAGAATTAGGCTGGTTTAACTTCACCCTGGTACAAAAATCTCAGCTCTTAACTCAGTGGCCTTTTATGCCCTTGTTGGCATTACTTGCTATCTCGTTATTAATACTAAGTGCCTGGTTTCTGGCACTTTTAAGTCGCTTAGTCCTTAAACCTTTGAACATTCTGGTTGAATCTTCAAGAAAAATTGCACAAGGTGATTATAATATTTATTTACACCCAAAAGATCATGCCAGTGATGAAATCGACTTATTAATGCACTCTTTTAATGACATGAGTGCACAAGTACGGGATTACATGAGCAATCTGGAAATTAAAGTCACAGAGCGTACTTCTGCTTTACAAGCATCTAACCGAGAACTCGCAAGAACCCATAAAAAATTAACCGATAGCTTAGATTATGCCCGTTTAATTCAAGATGCTTTGCTGCCAACACCTTCGCATTGGCAACCTTATTTCGCACAAGTTAGCCTGCTTTGGTTGCCTAAAGAGTCTGTTGGTGGTGATTTTTACTTTTGCTATCCTTGTCAACAAGGGGTGTACTTTGGTCTTGCCGATTGCACTGGACATGGGGTTCCCGGTGCGATGATGACCATGCTAGCTAGCGCAACTTTGGAAGCTTTAATTTACCAACATCCACAAGCAAAAGCTGGTGAGCTTTTACACAAATTGCATACCAGTTTGCAGCGCCAACTACAAAATCCACAAGATGTTCTGGCAGGCTTTGATAATGGTCTGGATATCGCCCTAGCTTATCGCACTTACACGGGTGATTACTTAAGCTTTGCAGGTGCTGGTTTAGATCTTTTTTATTTAGATAAAAATACACAAGTCCATACAATTAAAGGATCACGAAAAGGCATTGGTTACGCACGAACACCGAAGGACTATCATCCCCAAACGCATATTTTATCTTTACAGAAAATGACACACCTTGCTTTTTGTAGTGATGGGATTTTAGATCAAGCTGGTGGTGAAAAAGGCTTTGGTTTAGGACGCAAAGGCTGGCAAGCTTTATTAGCACGCTTGCTGAAAGAAAATCCTCAAGCACCTGAACAAGCGATTCAAGATGCTTTATTACAATGGCGCTGCAGTTCTCTCACTAAAATCCCTTATCCGCAAAGGGATGATATTAGTTGTGTGTATTTGAAACTTCATTAGTTATGATTAAATCTCGTTTGAGGATATGCTTATGCCTAGCTTAGACTTATTAGAATTAAGGCACACTTTTGAGCGTGCACGTATTTTATTAGCTTTTAATGGGCCTGTCTCTCAGGGCATTATTGAAGAAATGGGACGCGCTGTGCGCGCACATTTAGAAAATCATGCCGTTGCTAAACATGCCTTGGCAGATGTTTTTTCTGTTTATATCGAACAGACACAAAATATTCATCATTATGCTCGTCACCAAGCAGCAAGCGCTGAGGCTTTTACCCAACTGAGCCATGCCACTATTTTAATTGGTCAACAGCAAACAGAGACACCTGCCTACCAAGTCATGTCTGCAAATTTAATTGCTCAGCAAGACTTGCCTAAGCTCACCGATTGGATTGATGAAATTAATACTTTGGATGCTAAAGCATTACGTACCTTGTATAAGCAGAAGCTACGCCAACCCTTAGTACAGGGGGCTAAAGGTGCCGGTTTAGGGCTAATTGAAATGCGTCGTCGTGCTTGTCAGCCCCTAAGCTATCGTATTCAAGATACGGAAACTGCTGAATATAAGTTTTTTAGTCTGAGTGTTAGCGTCTGTGCAAGCTAAATAAATAAAGGTTTTTATTATGCAACATTTATATATTCAGGCGACAGAAGCCACGCCATTAATTGATTTAAACCCAAATACGCCTGATGCTTTGCGTATTGAGGGGGAGTCTTATCCAGAAAACACCTTTGAATTTTATCACCCTATTTTACAGTGGATCAGTGAATTAATTTATCATCGTCCTGCAAGCATCACTTTGCAACTGCGCTTATTTTATCTTAATACCGGTAGTATTAAATGTTTCATGGACATTTTAGAAATGCTGGATGAGGCACACCATCAAGGAGTACCGGTGCAGGTAGAATGGCTTTATGATGAAGATAACGAACGGGCGCTTGAACTTGGCGAAGATTTTGCTGAGGATCTAGATTTAGCATTTCATCTGGTCGCACAGGCTTAAATCAGAGGAGGTGGTAGTTTTGTCTACAAAGCTGCCAAAGGATATGAGATATACACAAGCTATCGAAGCACGTTTACAACGCTTGCTCGAACGTAGCCAACACGACGAGGAATTGCGCGAAGATCTGGACTGGTTGATTGGCAAATATGTACGCCTAGAGCGCAAACTCGATAAAATCAGCCGTATTAGTGACCGTTTACAAGGCGAAGTTTTAGAGCTAAACCGGCAATTACGTCAGGCTGTGACGACAGACCATCTCACAGGTTTATTAAATCGTCGCGGTGCAGTGGAACGTTTAGAAGCAGAAGCAAGCCGCGCAGGACGTGGTGACTTGGGTTTTTGCGTTTTATTGCTCGATTTAGACCATTTCAAACGCATTAATGATACTTACGGGCATGATGCCGGTGATTTATTTTTAGAAAAAATTGCTGAATGCCTGCGAACTTGTTTGCGCCAATATGATTCGAGTGGGCGCTGGGGCGGTGAAGAGTTTTTAGTCTTGCTACCCGGTACAAACCTACAACAAGCCCAACTCGTCGCCGATAAATTATTGCAAGCCATACGCCAATTGCGTGTTCCCCTATCGCAGCAAAAAAATGCCCCTGACTTGCACTGCACTTTAAGCATCGGGATTGCACGTTTTAATGCGGGGGATAATCTTAACCAAGTACTCGCTTGCGCTGATCAAGCCTTGTATCTTGCAAAAAACCAAGGTCGTGATCAGGCACAAACGTTTTGCCCCCAGCAAACACAGCAAGCATTAGAGGCCTTAAGGCATCATCCATGCACTTCTTAATAGTTATAACTCGGTTGGTACCGCACGGATGCGTCCATTTTTATCGATAGCTACCATCACAAATAAGGCTTCGGTCACCTTATGCACTGCCCGTGGATCACGTTCATGAGGCGGCAAAATCCATACTTCAACTTGGATCCGCATTGAGCTATGGCCTACATCTAAAACACGCGTATAAATATTGACCTGAGAACCTATCTTAACTGGACTTAAAAAATCCATTTCATGAATAGCCACTGTTGCTGTGCGTCCTTGAGCCAAGCGACCTGCTGCCATTTCTGCGGCCAAATCCATTTGCGCAACGAGCCAACCACCAGAAATATCACCATACAAGTTGGCATCCTGTTGCTGGGCGAATAAACGCAATGATAACTCGCCCTCAGGCATAGGCACATCTTCTAGCTCATCCATAGGAAGCTCACCCTTGTTTCAGTCATTTTTATAGAAATTATATTTTGTGCTTTGCAACATAGCGCAAGCCTAGCATCCTTGCTGATTAAACAAAAGTCTTAGGTGCTTAAGTACGGAACTGACTGATAAGTCGGGCTAATTGCTGTATTTCTTGTTCTATTCCTTGGGTTGCTTTGACCACATCCCCCGCATCCAAGCGCGTTTTATGCGCCAGCTCGGAAATGTGCACCACACGCGCATCTATTTCATCTGCTGCCTGCGTTTGCTGTTCAGCTGCGGCAGCAATTTGCTCATTCATTTGTGCCATCGCATCTACCTCTGCAACCAAAGCATGAATGGCAGCCTGGGCTTGTGTAGTTAGACCTTGATTCGCTTGCGCCTGTTCTGAGCTGTGTGACATCGAAGTGACCGCAGCTTTAGATTGCATTTGCAGACTTTGAATTGTTTGGCTGATTTCTTGGATGGAGCTTTGCGTTCGCCCAGCGAGGGTACGGACTTCATCTGCGACAACCGCAAAACCTCGTCCTTGCTCACCAGCGCGCGCTGCTTCAATAGCAGCATTTAAAGCTAATAAATTCGTCTGTTCTGCAATCCCTGTGATCACCTCAAGCACAAGGCCGACTTTACTCGTTTCTTGTTCTAACTGGTATAAGGTTTGCGCCGTATTTTCCAATTGTGCTCCCAGTTCTCGAATATAAGTTGCGGTGCTTTTCACCACCTCTTCCCCTTGGCTTGCTTCTTGGTCTGCTTTCTGTGCAGAATCTGCCGCTGCTACCGCATGACGTGCAACTTCTTGGATCGTTGCACTCATTTGTGTCATGGCACTCGCAACCTGATCAATATCCGCATATTGCTGTGCTACGCCGGCTTCCGTGTGCTGAGTGGCTTGTACCACCTGCTGCACATGGGATTGTGTACGCACAGCAACCTCATTGACAGCGCGCAACATATCCGCAACCTGAGTTACCATCTGGTTATAGGCTTGAAACATCTGACCAATTTCGTTTTCTGCATACTCAACACGCAAACGCTGCTGAAAATCGCCCTGTCCCACAGCCGCCATGGCATGGCGCAACTCTTCGATTTTATCCATGAGTAAACGCATTCCAAAAGCACGCCCAAGTACCACCAGAACTAAAATACTTAGCACACAAGCAAACGCAAGTAGCAATTGTGTGCGCATAATCGCATTAGCTGCCTCCGTCATCATAACTACAGCTGTATTCATTTCTTTAAGAATTCGGGGAGATTCGCGAAAAATTTGTTGCTGACCTTGATCCGAAGGCGCCTGCACATAAGCAAGCAGCAGCTCGCGATAATCCTGCCATAAGCGCCCCACTACCGCCATTTGTTGTAGAATGTCCTCATCTGTTATCGGGTTCATTCCTTGCTGCGTATTGCCTTGAATAATATCTTGATGCGAACGATCAAACATTTGCATGGTAGCTTGTAAATTACTGGTATTTTCTATATTGACAGCCACTAACAAAGCTTCTTTGGCCATTTTTTGGCTGAGCATACGCTGGCGTCCCGCAATATTAATTGTTTGCGGATTAATTGACATACTTAAATAAAGGGCGATACCAGAAGTTGCCGCTAATAAAAAAATTAATGCATAAGAAAAGATAAATTGGCTATTTAGTGTTTTAAGGCCAAATAGACCTAATAAACGATTAATAACACGTGCACACCAAGTATAAAGCATAGGAAGTACCTCAAAGAAGAGTGCCAAGCTTGTTGGGTGGGTTGGCCTTTAGAAAAGAAGTACAAATAGAGCAAGTCTCATCCTTTGAGTCAAATCAAAGGATATACTTTATTTAGATCAAGGGCTAGATAAAAGCCGTTTCATCTATCAGAAATCAGCTTATTATCTAGTATTCCTATGCATATTCACTTATTAGCAATTATTTAATTAGGCTTCTGCCATGTGACGAATTTCTATCGCGCCAATGCCCCATAGCAAGGCGGGATTGATTTTTAACCGCTCAGTGACAGCAGCTTGAATATTAAAGCCTTCTGTACTGGTGTTACGACGACGAGGTGATAAAAACAAATCGCCATCTGGTTTACGAATACTTGCCACTAAAGGAGATTTAGGATCATCTGTCCGCCCAACCACAACCGCAAGCTCACCATTTTCTAGACGGACATAAACGCCTGGTGGGTATAAGCCCAGCTCTTGTAGAAACAACATAGTGAGTTTCTCATCATATACTTGGCCACGCTTAATAAAAAGCTCTCTTAGGGAAAGGCGATGGCCAATGGCTTGACGATAAGGACGCGGGGTAATCATGGCGGTATAAACATCTGTTAATGCGATAATACGCGCTTTTACCAAAACATCATCCCCAGATAGCCCTCGCGGATAACCAGTACCATCAAGCTTTTCATGGTGTTGTAGTATCAGCTCTAACCAGAGATCATTTTCCACTCCTGCCTTACGCAAGATAGCAACGCTTTGCTGTGGATGTTTATTAATCACACGACGTTGCTGCTCATTAAGTGGATTGCGTTGCATATGCAATTTGCACTGGTAAGGATTCATAGCAATGTTACAAGTTAAACTTGCCGCAAGTAATGCCAAACGTTCTTCTTGTTCTAACTCCAATCGGGCCGCAATCAGCTCTGCCAGTACGGCCATTTGCATTGGGTGATGGATATGATAGGGATAATTATCAGATAAATGCACTGCACCTAATAAAGCATCCGCGTCATAATAACAAAGCCCCTGAATATGCGTACAAATATCGAAGATTCTTTTTTGTACTGCCCCTTCAGGCGGTGTATCTTTTTCTTCAATATATTTAAAGACTTCTTCAAGTTTTAAGCAAAGCTCATCAAACTCAGCAAAAGGATTTACTTTGCGCCGATAATGAACAGGTTTAGGAATTAAGTCTTTAGGATCTGGGAGAATTTCACGTGCATATAAGCCGACTTTGAGCAAGATTTCGCGTTGGCGTTCAGAACGCACGACTGTGCCTTTAGTCAGTAATAATTTACCGAATTCATCATAAATTGACCAAGCAACAGGTTCATTTAAGACTATATCTTCATCGCGCAACGCAGTGAGTTCAAAATCACGCAGCATCATGATGGTTCAATCCTTTGTATTACCCATGGAGCACTTTATTCTTCGTAGATTCCCCCGTAAACGAGGTCTTCTCTAGAAGTGCCCTTTTTCATGATTTCAGTAGGGCACTTTAACCATGCATTATTTAAAATCTTTCATTAGCATAAATTTGTTCTGCATAGTCTCCGCCACATTTTAGGTCGCGGAACCAACTCAAAAACTGCCCGACTTGCTCACCGGCATAAATTGCACCATGTTGCGGCACTATCATGCGGATAGGCAATTTTGCAACTCGTTCCGCCCACATACGGCATAAGCGGTTACTATGCATATAGCGCTTATGAAAACCTGCGCAATAGTGTAGATGCTGCTGGAAATCTTCGACAAATAAATAACGCTCGCCATGTGGAAAAATCGCTGCACCTATATCACCGGAAAACAAAATTTGCGAGCGTGAATCATAGATACAAAAATTGCCCTCACTATGCAAAAAATGCGCAGGAATCATTAATAACTCATCACCACTATTGAGCTTAATACGTACCCCACCATCAGGAACAGGAAGCACACGGCTGACATCTTCTAAGCCAAAGTGGGAAACAAAATGCAGCCATAGGCGTGAAATTAATAGCTCTGCATCCGTGGCTTTCATCCAATAAGGAATCGAGGAACATACATCTGGATCTTGGTGCGTGGCAATGATGTAACGCAGTTGGCGCGGATTCACATAGCGAGCAATATTTTCTAATACATGGTGGAAAACATAAGTCCCACCCGGATCAAAAAAATAGCCTTGATCATGATTGAGGATCAAACACTGGTTGGTTTGCACAAAGGATTCTGTACCTTCTTCCTCCTCCCAACCAAACCAAATATACTGGTGCTCATCATCTTCGTAGAGGATACGGCTGTCTTCCAGCTTAGGTGTTTTTGTTATCGTATCTTGCATAGACTAGACTCCTTGATGGCCTTAATTCACAGCAGGGCCGAAATCCCTGTGTTGATCCTCAACGTTTAGGCAAATTTTAGGCCAAGCTAGCCAGATATTTTTAAAAACCACTGATTCGCTCTCAAAATACCGGCTTGCCTTACTGACCTAAGGGTGTTGTGCGTTGGAATGCATTCCATAGAACTGATCTAAAAGATCCGTACCACACTGTAGTTGCTCTAACCATCCTAAAAATGCCGGAATATGCTCTTTAGGGATGATAGCACCATGCTGAGGTACGATCATTTCCACCGGATATTGACGCACCATGTGTACCCACTGGCGCAAGGCCGCGTTATTACTCATATAACGCCGGTGAAAGCCTTCCATATAGCCTTTATGTTTTTCCCAATTATCCATCATCAGATAACGCTCACCTTTGGGAAACACAGCCGCGCCTATATCACCAGAAAATAAAATACGTGAGCGCGTATCATAAAAACTGAAATTGCCTTCACTATGTAAAAAATGCGATGGCAACATCAAAATAGCATCACCACTTGGTAATTTGACCTGCTGCCCACGATCAGGGATGGGGATTAAACGTGACGGATCACTAAACCCAAAGTGGGAAACAAAACGCACCCAAAGACGAGAGACTAGTAAATTAGCGCGTGTTGCTTTTAACCAAAGTGTAATCGAGGAAAGCACATCAGGATCTTGGTGAGTTGCCAAAATATAGCGGATATTATCTAAATTAATATATTTGCTAATTTCGTCTGCAACTTCAGAGAAAATAAAGGCCCCACCTGGATCAAATAAATAGCCGTTATTGCCGTTCATCACCAAAACTTGGTTCGATTGCACCAGACTCTCTTCTTCCTCTGGAGCTTCCCAGCCAAACCAAATGTATTGGTGTTGATCGTCTTCATACAAAATCTTGCTGCGTTCAACCATAGGGGGTCGCAACTCCTTGCGTTGTCTGAGTCAATAAAGGGCCTCAATTCGAAAATATCCCTTGATACATATCACTTGGGATACATAAAGCGACGGCCTTACGCACAAAAAAGTCGTAATGACCGATTGAATCGACTTTGCCTTGCGAATGAATTGATCTATAGCAAAAAAAGTGCAAATATTACATTTACTTGCAATTTCTTTCCTAATGTCACTTGAATAAAGCCTGTTCAAAAGGCCATCTAGAATAATAAGGCAAGGATGGGTTGAGTATACAAACAGCAAAAAGCCGAGTATATAAATACTCGGCTTTTCAAGAATTTGGTGGGTCGTATAGGATTCGAACCTATGACCAATTGGTTAAAAGCCAACTGCTCTACCGACTGAGCTAACGACCCTAAGGCAATTTGGTGGGTTGTATAGGATTCGAACCTATGACCAATTGGTTAAAAGCCAACTGCTCTACCGACTGAGCTAACAACCCCCTAAACGCGGGGCGTATAATAACCAATTGAGCCAAAGATGCAAGTTATTTTTTAGGTTTTTTTCGTATACCTGAGTTTTTACCCGTATTTCGCGGTGATTTTTCAGCAGCTAAAGAGTGTAACGCAGGTCGTGCACGTCGTTTTACATGGACTTCTTTTACCTGAGTTGGCGTCAGTCCCACTAACTGCGCCAACGAGTTAGTTTCCTCTAAGCTCAACTCCGCCCATTGGCCTAGCTTTAAACCACGCCCCAAAATCACATTTGCATAACGTACGCGTTTTAGACGACTGACCATCACGCCTTGAGATTCCCACAAACGCCGCACTTCGCGATTACGTCCTTCCGCTAAGACCACATGAAACCAAGTATTCATTCCTTCACCGCCTACAGCTTGCACCCGAGTAAAACGTGCTAGGCCATCTTCCAACATCACGCCTTCTTGTAATCGCTGCAGCATTTCGTCCGTCACTTCGCCCATCACACGCACTGCGTATTCACGTTCAACTTGCATGGAAGGATGCATCAAACGGTTAGCTAACTCGCCATCATTAGTAAATAGTAGTAAACCACTGGTATTAATATCTAGGCGTCCAATCGCAATCCAGCGTTCTGCTTGTAAACGTGGCAACGCATCAAACACGGTCCGGCGGCCTTCGGGATCTTTGCGGGTCACCAGCTCACCTTCTTGTTTATTGTACATAAGTACACGGCGCTGTATTTGCTCAGGCCATTTTAGTTTGACGCGACGCCCTTTCACACTGACCTGATCTTCCTCAGTAATACGATCGCCCAAGGTTGCTACTTGGCCATTTACTTCGATCTCTCCGGCACTAATCCAAGTCTCCACCTCACGACGTGAACCCAACCCCGAACGTGCGAGCACTTTTTGCAGTTTTTCATTCACTTTAGAGGGGTGAGACCCTGTTTGCTGAGCTGCCATAAGTTCTATGCCTATTCAGTCGTGTGATTAGAAAAAAGATAGTCCCACAAAAAATAGCCCACCCAAAAGATGCTGCGAGCATCGTCTAGGTAGGCTACCAAGGAGCACATCGTAAAACCTATACTTAAGTAGAATCGACTATCTGAGGTTCAGGCGCACTCATCCTTTAGTGCTTAGGCCTCCAACTGAGACTCAAAGCCTACGAGGTTCGCGGCAAGTTTTTGATAGTCGACTTGATAACTGCCATCTGCTAAAGCAGAGCGTATTGCTTGCACTTTAGCCTCGTTAAAGGTTTCTTTGCTTCCCTCGCTACGCCCCAGCGCCGCAAGGTTACGTGCCTCCTGGCTGAGTTCAACACGATCAACCACTTGGCTGGCGCTTGGGGAGGAGGGAGCAGTTGCCTGCTTATGTCCGACAGCATCACTTGCTGATACACTGCGTATGCGTGTATTCAGCTGTGTGTTGCTCAGACCATAGAAGTCAATAGCCATAACCTTACCCCAGATATTTAAGAAGCATTGAATCGATCACAGTTACTGCCTATATCGGCGTACAAGGTGAAAACTTAAATCATATATTTTTACGTCATCAAGCGATTTTACTGCCTTATCTTTCGCTTAAATCCTGCAAAACTTGACTTTACGTAACCAAATGTAAATCCAGATGCTTTATAAAATAACTTCTACCACACCGGGGCTACGAATAAAGGCCCTAATTATACGACCAGAATTGAGGTTTTTCACCTGAATTTGTTCATTTAAGTAACCATCTTCTAAAGCTTCGCCTTTCATTTTAACTTCTAATAAAGCATTGCGTGCTAGGATGGTGACCCTATCACCCTTTTCTACGACCAAAGGGCGTTCTAATTGCACCGCTTTAAGCACATCACCTTCACCTATGGGATAACGTGTTTTTAATCCCACAGCATCTGCAATCTGGGTAAAATATCCATGACGCAAACGGTTCAGATCTTGCATACGGCGAGCAAGATGTTCTTCAGTTAACAAAGTTTGTTTAGGCAAGGAGCGTTTCGCCACGACCACAGGGGCTAACGCCTGAATATAAACGCTTACATACACAGACCAACTTGCATTGGGACAGCCCACTTTAAAGGTGGTACGCCCTTGCCACTTGTCCTGTTGATTGTTAATCGTTAAACGATCTAAACAAGGATCAAAAGATAAACGACTATTTAACCCACTGATTTTGAAATTATATTCACGTTCTGGGTAAGCTTGTTTTTTTTGCTCTAATGCTTCTTTAATAAAGAAGTTTAATTCTTCTAAAATACGCTCGCTATCTGTGGGTGTAGAAATTTCCATTTCTATACTGTTAGCCGCTTGTGCCCAAACACTGGCAAAACCTAGACTCAGTAAGAACACAAGATGATACCATCTTTTGACACTTTTCGCGGATAAACAAAACATTTAGCTTTCCAATGGGTTAATCCTAAGGTGAGTGATCGCTCGATAATCAAAAAATTTATGTACGCTTATAGTTGGGTTCAAGGCTTATAGTCAGGTATAGTCATCTTGCTAATGCAAGGCCTATTTATACTGACTTGTAACATGCACGTATAGATTTAAGGTGCCTTCTATCGTGTAGCTAGACTCTGGGTGAATTTAATAACTAGGGACATTTATCTTATGTCTGATTCAGCAGGTAAACTTTCCAGACGTGCCCGCCTTGTTGGTGGCAACCGCATGGAGCTACTCCTGTTTCGCTTAAGAGGCAAGCAGCTGTATGGTATCAATGTTTTTAAAGTGAAGGAAATTATCCCTTGCCCGCCATTAACTGCTATTCCAAATCATAATCCCATTGTGCGTGGTGTTGCTCATGTACGCGACGGGACTATCTCTATCATAGATATGGGGATGGCCATTCGCCAACCAGCAATGGAAAACCCACGTACCCATGTGGTCATCATTACTGAGTACAACCGACGTATCCAGGGTTTTTTAGTACAAGCGGTAGATCGTATTATTAATGTGGATTGGGCTGATGTGCATCCACCGCCTGAAGGTGTAGGCCGTAATAATTACCTCAGTGCGGTCACCGAGGTGAAAGGCGAGCTCATCGAAATTATTGATGTTGAAAAAATCATTGATACGGTCAATCCAATTGAAGGGCGCATTTCTGAAGGTGTGATTGGTGAACAAATTCGCGCGGTCGCACCACGTTACCATATTTTACTCGTTGATGATTCCTCTGTAGCACGTCATCAAGTTGAACGTTGCCTAGACGAAATTGGTATCCAGCGAACGAGTTTGTCTAATGGCAAAGAGGCGCTCGAATTTTTAGAAAATCTTATCCAAGAAGGGATAGATATTAACCAAGAGTTTTTAATGCTGATTTCTGATATTGAAATGCCCGAGATGGATGGCTATACCTTGACTGCAAAAATAAAACGCCATCCGCAAATGCAAACTTTGCCGGTACTTTTGCATTCCTCACTTAGCGGCATTTTCAATGAAGCCATGGTTAAAAAAGTAGGTGCGGATTATTTTCTTGCCAAATACGATGCAGACGAGCTTGCTAATCATGTTTTGGACCGTATTCGCCAGCTTGAAGGGATTCCACAGGATGCATAAATAATAAAAATCCCTAGTAAAGTAGTCATACACGCAAACTAGGGTATCATAGGCGCAAATCGCGTTAGTCTTCTTAGATTTAGGTTGCATTTTGCCAGCGCAAAAAAGCAGTACCTAACCCAGCAGATGGTTCAAGGGATGATGTCCTATAAACAAGCTTATTCGCAGCACGATTACGAAGCCTTTCGTAAGTTTCTGCAAGATGCTTGCGGTATTCTCTTAGGAGATAACAAGCAATATCTTGTCAGTAGCCGCCTTGGCAAAATTATGGCGCAAAATCGCTTATCTTCCTTAAGTGAACTTGTGCAAGAATTACAACGTAATCCACGTTCTCCCTTACGCGAGATCGTGGTTGATGCCATGACTACCAATGAAACCTTATGGTTCAGGGATATTCACCCTTTTAATATCCTCGAACATAAGGTCTTGCCTGAACTCGCGCCTAAATTAGGTGCGCAACCTTTACGCATCTGGTCCGCTGCTTGTTCTACAGGACAAGAACCCTATTCCATTTCTATGGTATTAGAGGAATATAAACAAAAGCATCTTGGCAGCTTACGGGCAGGCGAGCGTATTGTAGCAACGGATATTGCCGCTTCTGTGCTCAATAGTGCACGTAAGGGCGAATATGAAATGCTGGCGATTGGACGCGGGCTCTCACAAGATAAGCTAACTAAATATTTTGATCAAACAGCCGCAGGGCGTTGGCAAATTAAAGCGAATATCCAGCGCCGTGTTGAGTTTCGCTTATTAAACTTGCTGCATTCTTATTCGTTGCTAGGCAAGTTTGATGTAGTTTTTTGCCGTAATGTTCTGATCTACTTCTCTGCTGAGCTTAAGCGGGATATTTTACAGCGTATCCACGGCACCTTAAAGCCTGGCGGCTACCTCTTTTTAGGGGCTTCTGAAGCCTTATCCAATATGCCAGAGCTATACGAAATGGTGCAGTGCCGTCCTGGCATCATCTACCGCGCTAAATAAATCTAAGGATGGCGGGCGCTAACGTGTACATAGCGCCCTAAACGCCAAAAAGGCTCTTGTTGGCAGTATTTTTCTTCCAAAGCATATACCTGTGCTAATTCCTCTGGTGTTGGTTGTTTATGGCGTAAATAATCGTGAAACACACGTACACCAGTTACCCCTAGAATATCTAGCTCCCAAGCAGCTAACCAAGCCAGTACCTCTTGCGGCTCTTGCGGATGTGTCGGCGTTAAACGTTGACGCCGACCCGAACCAGCAAGTTTTTCCTGCCATGCTTTTTGATAATTCCCCTTCACAATATTAGAAAATAATAAGGCATTACGGTTAAAAAACATTAACGAAAGATAGCCTTGCGCTGCCATAAGGGGCAGAGCTTGCTGTAAGGTCACTTGTGGCTCAGCTAGCCATTCCAAGACAGCGTGACACACGATCAAGTCATATTGCCAACATTGTGCTTGTGCATAAGGTACAAAGCCTTGAATATCCGTACAATAAAAGCTTGCTGCTTGCCAAGGATGTTGTTGACGCGCTTTTGCGAGCATATCTTCAGCGGGTTCCACCAAAGTCACTTCATGGCCTAGGGCATCTAGCCAAGCTGCTATATGCCCTAAACCTGCACCTAAATCCAAGATTTTTAGTGGTTTATTGGTATTTAAGGGCAATTCCGCTTGCATACGCTGTTTCACGATTTGCAAACGCAGCTCACCTTTGCTCGAAGCATAAATATTGCGTGCAAACTTAGGGGCTAACCCAGAAAAAATTCTATCTTGCTGCAGGCTCACAATGTTATCTCACAGTAGCAAAACGCAGAAAAGCCAACCCTAAACTAGGATTGGCTTCTCAATTTCGGGACATACGCTCGTAGCAAACAATAAAGTGCGTGCTACTTAGCGTTAAGCATCAGCGCTTAGAAGCTGTACACAGCACCTAAAGAAGTGGTGTCATGGTCATCTTCTTGGTCGAAGTATTCTACGTATACGTAGAAGTTTTCGCCTAGGTTGTAGTTAGCACCCAACAGGATTTCGTTGAAATCTGTGTTGCCTTGATCAACCTGCTGGAAAGTACCGTACATAGAACCGGCACCATAGTTGTACATAGCACCTAGCGCCATATAATCTGTGTCGTCAGCACCGTTTGGCGCTTCGTGGCGCTCAAACTTAGCATTCAGACCTAAAGCACCCATAGTGTAGCCAGCAGCTAAACCATAAGTGTTTTCTTTGTCACGGTTTTCGTTGTTGTCGTAACCCGCAGCAACATACATGCCGCCCATTTCGTACTTAACAACCGCTTCTACTGCAGTGCCGTCTTCAGTTGCACGCTCGTCAGCAGAACCAAAGTCTTCGCCATCGCCTTTCACTTGGGCAGCAAGTTGTACTTGCAGACCGTTAAAGCTTGGAGAGAAATAAGCAATGGTATCGCCTTCACGCGTATTCATTGCGCCGCTTGGGGCTTCTACTTCAGAAGGATCTACACCGTCTTGAATCGCATTGTTGTAGATAGTGTCGAAAGAACCTACTTGTACTTTACCGAATGCGCCTTTCACACCGATATAAGCTTGGTCACCGTCTTCCAAACCGTTTTTAGATTCGTTGTCTTTTTGCTCGTCCGCATCAAACTCGAACTCAGCCTTGAAGAAACCAGTCAAGCCGTTGCCGAAGCTGTGCTCACCTTTAACACCCAAGGTAGAACCGTTATCAGCTAGTTCAGATTTGCTCTCACCTACTTCTGGATCCGTGTTGGAGTAAACCAACTGGATGTTACCGTACAGATCCATTTTTGTGGTTTCATTTTTAACGATAGTGGCAGCTTGGGCGGAAGTAGCAGCCATTACACCAGCGATAGCAGTCGCTAACAGCGTTTTTTTCATTGCAATTTTCCTTTGGTTCTGTTGATTCGCTCTGCGTGGCGCAGAATCGGGTTTCTGAAGCACCGATGACAAACCGGGGTTCATTGAACCTAGCAGTTACACTTCAAACAGTCGCGAAGACTACTTTAAAACGCCAGCCAACGTAAGGCAATATGCTTTCATCTTGCTTTTTCCTAGTGGCTTGAGCTAATGAAAACAAATACCACCCGAATTTACCCTAAAGAATAAAATGATGGCATGGCGCGAGTCCGAGGGAGGCGGTCCCTCATAATTTATTACCGCATTCATTCACTGCCGCATTGCAAACTAGATTAACTAGGCATCTTGACAAGCCCATGACAGCTTCACATTTTGCTTAGTACATTTCGCATATGCAGCACATGCAAATACTGGCATCGGATTATAGTCACTTGGTTATGATTCGCAACACTAGATTGCGACTTCCTTCGTGATCTCTTGATCTAGCGCTAAGCAAACAGATTTTATTAAGCCAAGCAAGCCTGTATACGTAAAAACAATAGAAAGCAAGAATTAGGCCTATTTTTTATTTGTATCTCATGTTTTCGTTAAAATTTTATCTATGCATATCAAGGTATCACGCCTATCTCTAGGAGAAAGCGATTTTTGTGCTAGAGTAGCCGCTACCTAAAAACAGACACTTGCATCAAACCCCTATGATTTGCGAGCGTTTTGATGAAAAATGCACTGGATTTGTGCGCCTGACTTTTTGGATATGATTTATTAGAGGATAAACTATGCAATGGCATGATGTTGCACGCGAAAACTCTATAGCTTTGGGCGAATATGTTATTTGTGAACTTGCAGATGTTGAGGTGCTTGTCGCCAATATTGATGGCAATTTATATGCAGTAGAAAATACTTGTACCCATGATCGCGGTAGCTTAGAAGGCGCCTGTATTCAAAATAACGAAATTATTTGCCCACGCCATGGCGCGCGCTTTTGTTTAAAAACAGGTGCAGTGACCTCTCCTCCTGCATATGAAGATCTAGAAACTTATCCAATACGTATTTTCGATGGTCGTATTCAAGTAGGCGATCAAGCAAAAGAAACCTAAACGGTTATCTGACTGACTTTAAGGAAAGCCGCCAAGTGTGAAGCCTATAGCACAACTTTGTTTTTTGAAAGCTTGGGCCTTATTCAAGCTCATCATACCTTGGGGGCTAGTATTAAGCCTGTTAGCCCTTTTAGGGGTGGTATGCTTGAATGTTTGGCTCATTGTAGTCACGCAGACAGACTGGCAAACAGACCCAAAGCAATGTCAAGCTTCAGCTGTAGGTGTTATTTTCGGAACATCCAAATTTCTGCGTGGTGGTAGCGATAATTTGCACTACAAATACCGCTTACAATTAGCTGCCACCTTGTGGCATCAAGGACGCATCAAACATTTGTTAGTCAGTGGGGATAACCACACCCGTTACTACAACGAACCTATCACCATGTGGAAAGACCTGCAGACATTAGGCATACCCCGTCATGCGATGACGTTAGACTATGCAGGTTTTAGCACCTTTGATACTTTAGCGCGTGCCCGCGAAGTATTTCAACTCGAGCGTATGCTGTTAGTCACTCAGGCTTATCACCTACCTCGAGCCTTATTTATTGCGCGTCAACTAGGTCTGGATGCGCAAGGTTGTGCCGCCCAAGATCCGCCACGGGCGCAATGGTGGCCTGTGATGCTAAGAGAGATTGCTGCACGCACGGCCATGTTTGGTGATTTATATCTCTGGTCAAGACAACCTTATTTTCTCGGTGAGCCTGTACCCATTACTATTTCTGAAGACGAATCTTCCTTAGAAATAAAATCATCCGAAAACATACCGCCAGAAAGTAGACAAAAAAACAGCCCTTAAAAATATAAGGGCTGTAATGGCTGCCTGCTGTAAGCTCTGCACGGTGGTCTGGATCGGAACCACCGGCATCCTTGCATTAGTTTAGGGTCTCACAACTCGCTAAAGTTCCAGCGAGAAAGGCTTGCATTTGGGTTTTTTCTGTTTCCAAATGTTGCAGCATCTGCATCAATTCTATGTTTTGTGAGCGAATTTCTGAAGTAAGCTCTTGATTTAAAACAACTAATGCCTGATTGATATTATTTTGATAAGTATAAAATTCTTGCAAAACAGCTTGCTGCGGGCTACCAAATAAAGCTTTTAGATGGCTGACTAAAGTTTCTAAATCCTCACGTTCTAAATCAGGTGCCCGCGGACGTGTGCGCAAATGCTCACGAGCATAAAGCGTTAAACGCGCTAAATTTTGCTGACGCTGCCTTAATAAGGGAGCAAGCTGAGCATAGGTCTCAGGTTGCAAACGTGCCTTGTTATGCTCGATAAAGCTGAGGCTTTCTGCGAGTTGTTCTATCACTTCATTTACGGCAATCTGGAGTTCAGATAGGAGCATAAGACATGTCTCCCTAGTAAGGCGCTATAATATAAGCGCAACAAGGCATAAATATATCAGATCCAAAATAGGATAGAGGATCAAATTTAATTTATTGATAATAACGGCGAATAAGTTTCTGACCGCGTTGCATCTTCAAAAGTTGCGCTTGAGTATCTTTTTTGGCATGACGACTTTTATCAATCAATGCTTGCAAACGTGCTAAACGCTCAGGCACTTGAGGCTGCCAAGTTTGCATTAAAGCAACATCCGGTGGCTGACGCATTAAATTGCGTACTTCCTCATAAAAGATTTCTACTTGTGTGCGCAAAGCATCCCAATCCTCTTGCTCTGCAAGGCTTTCTAACGCATTGAGTTGGTGGGCCAACAAATCCCAAGTTTCCTGTGGATCACGCATAAAGCTTCCTATCTAGAGTGAAGGCATCCCAAGGATTAAAACTAACACACCTCACCGGCTGAGGCGAGGCGTGTTCTTGTTTAAATATAATCAAATAAATTCGTTTGCGTTAATTGAACATAGCTTTGTTGTGCTGCCTGTAATGCCGCATCTTGCATTTTAAAGCGTGTAATTGCAGACCCATAATCCAAGTCTTCTAATTGGGAGAGGTTATTTTTAATAAATAACTCTTCTTCTTCGTTGGCAGATTCAATACGTTCCACTGTATTTAAGCGTGCGCCTACATCCGTTTGCGTGCGCAATACTTGCTCAATTGCATTATCAATGTAGGTGAGTGTGTTACTCACTAGCGCTTTATCTGCATCGGATCCGGTAAAATTACCTAAGGTCGAATTTAAATCGCGGACAATATTAAGTAAATCCTTTTTGCCTTGACCATAATCTTCTTCCGTTAGATCAACACTGAGTGAGGTTCCATCTGTGATAGGGCCACTCAATTCGACCTGCATTCCTAAAAAGCCTAGCGTATTGTTTCCTGCATCCCAAGTGACATCATGGCGTACCTTGCCTGCTGGGTCGGTCAAAGTCAGCTCGCCGGCATCGACAATCCCATCCGAGTTCGCATCATTATAAGTCAGGTTATAAGCCCCAGGTAAAGCGTTGATAAACTGCTCAGAGGCAGAGCGAACCTCAAACTGGCTACTTGTCCCTGCCACAGGCCAGTTTGCCACTGTAAAGGTTTCGCCACCAAAAGAGACCAAATTATTCGTTTGATCCGTGCTAAAACCTGTCACTTCCTGCCCATAAGGATCTTTGAGGACAAAAGCACCTGCACCATTATTCGTTAGCTCATACTGACCTTCCAGCATGGTCAAATCGCGTGAGCCAACAATACTTTGCCCTGTTACTCTCAGCACAGCTTCCTCGGCGCTGATTTGTTTTTCCTTAAGCCCTGGTTGATTGCGCAGTTTAAGGGTAATTTGCTCGTTATTCGCAGGCGCTTGGTTCAGTTCCACACTGGCCAAAGCATCGCCGCCAGCATTTTCTAGCGTCACTTGCTGGCCACTCATAGAGATATTTAAACTAGGGTCTGCAGCCCAAGTATCCGTACTAAAGTCATAGCGTTCGGCACTCCAAACCCCAGCACTATGGGTAAGACGATAGTCGCCATTGGTCCAACCGCCATTATCGGCAGTGACCAAACTTTGCAGCTTGGTTTGATCTTCAATCCGGCTTCCTGCAACCTGTAATTGTCCATCAACTTGCGCGGCAAAGGTTTTGACTGCACCACCACCGAAGACATCCACCTCAAAACTATCACCATCGGCTGGTAAAGCATCTAGCTGGAGTTCCATGCCTTCAAAGGTGAGACTTTTACCACTTGGTGCCACAACCGCAGGGACTTCCTTGCCTGTGGCTAAATTAATGACAGAGTAATTCGCCGGAATCGCAGGAGACACACTGGTATCTTCCGTACGGTAAATAATTTTACGCTTCCCTGGGACGACAGTGGCATCTTCTAGTGTTTGTCGATTAATCACACTGAGTTTGACAATTTCCGCTTCGCCAACATTTTGGTTACTCACGCGGCCTTGGATGACTTTTTCATCAACGCGTGCATCTGTGAACAAATCTCGGCCTGCGTCTACAGATTTTACAAACACGCTATCGCTAATTTGCACAGTCCGCTCGACACTATCTCCCTGATATTCAAAAGTGCCATCTAAACGCTTTGCAAAAGGTTCTGTTGCTCCCTTGGTACCAGCAAAAATAAACTCACCACCTTCATTTTTGCTATTGAGCAGGCTATGCAATTCCTCAAGCAATTGGTTGATTTCCTTACCAATATCGCCGCGTTGGGCGCTATCATAAGTATCATTGTTTGCTTGTACCGTAAGCTCACGCACACGCTGCAAATTATCAATCACACTAGAGAGCACCGCATCCTCTTGCCTGAGGTTTTTATTCAGATAATTCACATTAGTCGTATACTGGGTATTAGCTCTTAACTGACTGTTTAAGTTAAGAATTTGTGTCGATGCGACTGGATCATCTGAAGGTGTGAGCACTTCTTTGCCTGAGCTAATCTGGCGATAAGTCTTGGTCAGCTCAGACTGCTGTTGCATAAAATTATTCACACTGTACTGCTGAATCTGATACGTTGATAAACGCATGGACGCTTACTCCTAAATTAACGGCCAACTGAGCTCAATAAAGTATCGAACATTTCTTTAGCTGTGGTAATCAAGCGCGCTGAGGCAGAATATGCCTGTTGAAAACGCAGCAAGTTGGCAGCTTCTTCGTTCATATTGACCCCAGCATAAGATTCGCGCAGCGCTTGCGTTTGTTGCAGAATTTTCGTGTCGGTTTCGCTTTCGATACGCGCTTCACTGGTACGCAAACCAATACGCTCAACGAGCTTAGAATAGCTTTGCTGATAAGTGACTTGATTATCCATAGTGCGTGCATTTGCCAGTTCCGCAAGACGCAGACCATTCCGGTTATCAGAAACCCCGTCCTGGTTATAATCAATACTAAAAGTGTCCCCAGTTGCTGGGCGTCCACTTAAAGTAATTTGGTAACCAAAATAACCCGGCTCGCCGGCTTCTGGTAAAACCTTATTTTGTGTTCCTGGAATAAATTCTAGATTCTCCAATACGGTGCCATCTTCTGTCACTATGGGTCCAGCACTTGGATTATTCGCATCAAGAATTTCATAATGGGTTTCGTCCACAAAACGTATCATTAACGGCTGCTTGATCTTGCCAGGAATCGAGAAATTATCAATCGGCTCATCATCAAATCCTGTGGCATCCAGCTGATGGATATCTTGCATATCTACCAAATCGACCGCACCTGTGCCCACGTTACTTTGGTTCGCTTCTACCCTTAAAGGTAAAGCGAGCGCTAACTCATCTGTGGTTTCAATCGCTAAATCAATATCGTCTGCTGCTGAACGCGTTGGGGAGATCAGATATTTGTCATTCCCTGCAGCCCCATTGAGCGTACTATTAATGGTGATTTTTAAACCATCCGCTTCAATCTCCAGTTTCTTCACTGTGGGAATACTAGTGGTATCTTGAATATAGTTATAACTTGCATTAATCCGCTGGCCATTTCTTTTATCATAAAGCTGAAATTGTTCTGGTGGATTAATTGCACGCAATTCATAATCTTTATCTGTTAATAAAGAGGAATCAGTGACTTCTACTAAAATATCTGGTGCCGGTTTACCCCGATTCGTGTCATAACCAAACACACGTGCCCGCTGAATATCTTCATGATTTAAATCCGTAAAGAAATTCCGGCCCAAATCATTGTTTAAATCCATCCCTTGTTGATGCAGATGGTTGAAGGTTTCTGAAATACTAATCGCCAAACGCCCAACTGCATTAATCGTCGGATCTATAACTTCTTCGCGAACCTTCACCAAGCCACCCAGCTGGCCACCGACAATGGAGTTAGTCACTGGAATGGTACGGTAATTGGTCACCAATTCGATCTCATAGCGCGAAGGATCAGCCGCACCACGGCTAAATTGCAACTGATTGGTTTGGTCGCCTAACACCAAAGCTTGCCCCATACCCACAGTCACATTGATGCTTTTATCGTCCTGCTCATAGACATCCACGCGCACTAATTCACTTAACTCACGTAATTTCTCATCACGTTTATCCAGCAAATCATTGGGCTGCTGCTGATTCACTGCGTACACTTGGCTAATGGCCGCATTCAAATCCGCAATTCCACGTGCCAGCTCGTTCACCTTATTGGTCATACTGGTAATTTGTGTATTAATACCTTCGGTTTGCTGAATCAAACGCGTATGCACTTCTTCCATCCGGTGAATTAAGCCTTCTGCTTGGCTCACCACCAATTGACGTTCCGGCTCAGAAGAAGGATTATTAGCGGCGGTTTGTACCGCATTAAAAAAACTAGAAATCCCTTGGCCAATTCCAGTATCTGCACTGGCTAACAAGTCATCAATTTGGCTAATTTGCTGCGTAAAAATATCTATTTCTTTCGCATTACTGGTATCCATACGCAACTGCTCGGACACATATTCGTTCGCCATACGGCGCACGCCATCCATGCCCACGCCTTTGCCGAGATACCCAAAGCCGTAATTTTGCGGATCGCGCGTGACTGTGATCACTTGCTGACGGCTGTAACCGTCCGTGTCCACATTAGTGATATTATGTCCTGTGGTCGATAAGCGTGCTTGGTTAGCAGCTACACCCGACAGCCCTATATTGAGTAAGCTTGACATGGGGTATCCTCGTGTAATCTTGAATATTTCAGCCAACGCGCAGCGGCCTATAAGCGGGTAGCCATTTGCCCAAGCGGGTGAGACAAAATCACTTGAGCAAGGATTAGACAAGGTATCGGCCAACCTAGGCGTATCTTAACCTTAGCGCACTTGTCTGCTTTGCTTGCTAAGATTGACGCGCGGCTTTTACGGTGAGAAGGAAAGGTGAAAAGGCACTATGGCAAATTTTAATACGCATCTTTCAGTGGCTGCCTTAGGTGGCGGTCTAGTGGCACTCTCAGGACATGCTCTTGGGGTGATGGATTTGGATGCGGCGTTCACTGCTTGGTTATTAACCACCTTAGGCGGCTTATTACCAGATATTGATTCCAAAAGTTCCAAAGTCGTCACTTGGTTATTTACAGCACTTGCTTTAATCACAGTGCTTTTGCTCTTTGAGGCGGTACGCACCTGGCCTTTATGGCAACAAGCCATGATTTTAAGCGCCGCTTTTGTCAGTGTTGCTTATGGTGCAAAACAAGTTTTTAGCCGCTTTACCGCACATCGAGGTATTTTCCATTCATTACTTGCAGGTGCTTTATTTGCTTTATTAC
Source organism: Allopseudospirillum japonicum (assembly GCF_900108915.1). Taxonomy (GTDB): domain Bacteria; phylum Pseudomonadota; class Gammaproteobacteria; order Pseudomonadales; family Halomonadaceae; genus Pseudospirillum; species Pseudospirillum japonicum. The sequence goes on along the minus strand of NZ_FNYH01000002.1, from coordinate 30,137 downwards.
AAGTCTTAGGTGCTTATTATATATTGGCACTTGAGGCCGTTGCCGCTTGGTGGCAGGGGGCTGCTGTATTTATTGGTTTTACAATTCATTTATTATTAGATGAAATCTATAGTGTGGATCTCACTAATATTCGTATTAAACGCTCTTTTGGCACTGCATTAAAACTTTGGGATTATCGGCGCCCACTTAATTCGATTTTTCTTCTTTTAATCGTTGCAGCTTTAGCTTGGCATGCCCCCTCACCGCAAGGGTTTTGGGGACAATTACAAAGTGTTTGGCAACTGGTTCAATCTTGAGTCTGTGCATATTCACGGATAAAAGTATCCAGATGCACACGTGATAGTTCGCCTAAATGTCGGTCCACCTGCTGACCTTGCGCATTAAAAAATAAGGTCATAGGTAAACCAGGAGCATTAAAGGCGTGCAAGAGATTTTGTTGTGGATCAAACCAAGGTTGAATTTCTAAAGCCTGTTGCTGCAAAAAATCAAGCACTTGGGTTTGAGATTCGCCTTGGTTGACAGTAATAATTTGGATTTTAGGATGCTGGCTTAGCTCTGCCAGCAAGGGCATTTCTCGACGACAAGGCCCGCACCAAGTGGCCCAAAGATTCACGACTGTCGGCTTAGCCGCTTGGGTGACCAAGGTATTTAAAGATGTCGCTTTACCTTGTAAATCATAAACTTGTAAGTTTTCTGCTAGGGTCTGCCCTTGATGGGTTGAGGACAAACTCAGTTGGCCAAATCCCCACACGCCCAAAAATAACATCATGGGTACACCAGACCAAGCAAGCCGAGTCCATAAAGGCCGCCAATAATACACACTCCATAATCCAGCTGCAGCGAAAGCCGCCCACCAATGGATACCGCCTTGCCAGACAAATAACAAACTCACAGGATCGGCAGCAAAACTCGGCCAATGTGCCCATGCAAAACTCAAACGCCCCGCGATAAGCGCACAAGCCAGTGCGCCATAGCTCCAGCGCAGAAAACGCCGATCCAAACGCGCGCCTAAAATTTCTGTACTAACCAAGGCAAGTAGTAATCCGAGGACAAAAAATACTTTTTCCCAAGGTAACATTAAGGGTCCTAATGTAATGGCCTCGCCCATATCACCTCCCGTTTAACTAGCGAAAACGTGCCAATTCAGGCGCACTTTGTGCTTGTTCTGGCAATCCAGTGATTTCAGGCAAGCGTGATAAACGGGGCATCCCACCTTGCTGTTGCAAACGCCCTTGCGCATCCTGCCATACAATCCCAGGGGTACCTTGTAAGCCCAAATCTTGCATCAGTTGCATATTAGCTTGTAGTGCTTGGCGCGCTTGATCATTCACTTTCGCTTCTAATAAGGCTTTCGGTGCCTTGCCAAACTCCTGCATATTTAAACGAAGTAATTCTAACGGCTTGGCAGCACTGAGCATGGCGGCTGCTTTTTGACGGCTATCGGGTCTGAGATAAGCTACCGGAATCCAACGCACTTCCAAGCCGAGCGCTACATAGGGTTGCAATGCCTGCCAAGCAAGGTGACAAAAAGGGCAATTGGCATCAAAAAAAACATACACAGGTTTGAGGGTTTCAGGTGCAATCTTAGCTAAAGCACTCGTATTCTGATTCGGATCTTTCTTTGCCTTTTCCAAGGCTTGTGCGCGCTCGGCAGCACTGGTTTTTTCACTAATAAAGCTGGATTCTGCCAAGTCTGCAAACGCAGGCTGAGGCAAATATTGACGCTGGTGGCCTTCGCTTAAATTCCGTCCACGTGCATCCCACAAAGGCCCAGCAACCAAAGTTTGTCCATCTTCTGTAGTGTAGAGAATTTTATAATCTTGCTCATACGCCATCACCCAACCTTGCAAGCCGGAAGCAGCAGCAAAAGATTCCTCCACACGCATTCCCTGATTCACTAAATGGGCAATGGGTTCAGGGAGCACAGACTGCGCCTGTGCAGGTAGAGCCCATCCAGCCAAAGCCACCAAAGCAAGGGGGGGAAGCTTGCGAGAAATAGAAATAAGCATATACATAAATCCTAAAAAAGAAATAACCAAACTTGGGGTATCAGATACATCAAAAATCACTAGGTTCGCTGCCCAGTTGCGCCCTATGATACGCAATTTCTGTTTGGACCACCGCAGCTGCGGTTTGTTAATCCTTTTTGAGTGTGTCTTCCCTGTATGAAGCTAATTTCTTTTGATGCTTTGCGCACGCTTAACTTTCCTGCTCACACTTATATTAAACCAGAGCTGTACCTTGCCCATTTAGAAGCGATCCAAGACGCTGACTGGTTACTTTTTCCCGAGTATTGGCAATTGCCTGCACTGCATTTTGCTTTAGGTGCTCGAATCTTTCCCAGCTATGCCAGCTATGCGCTTGGGCATTCCAAAATAGAAATGACACGGGCTTTTAGCGCCTGTGCTCCTGAGCATTTGCCTTTTACCTTAATCAAGGCCAATACGGATGAAAATGCTGAGCTAATTTGGCAACAAATGCCTTTGCCTTTTGTGGCTAAAATTCCTAAAAGTGCGCGCGGGCAAGGGGTTTTTTTGATTGAAACCCGTGCCGATTGGCAAGCCTATCTTGCCATGACCCCCTGTCTTTATGCGCAAGAATATTTGCCTTTGGATCGTGATTTACGCCTGATTGTGATTGGCCATAAAGTGGTGGGTGGTTACTGGCGCATTCAACCTGAAGGTGGGTTTCACACTAATATTGCGCAAGGTGGGCAGGTGATGGCAGGTACTTTACCTACAGCAGCGGTCGATTTAGTCGAACGTGTCAGTGCCCAGCTTGATATAGATCATGCAGGTTTTGATGTCGCTATGCTGGGCCAGTATCCTTACTTATTGGAATTTAACCGTATTTTTGGCACTCAAGGCGTACAGGATCTTTATGGGGATTTTAATCAGCATATTTTAACCTATTTGTTTAAACAAACTGAGCATGATCCTAGCTCACCTAACTCCCCCAATCGGCCCAGAGACGGCCGCAAGCGTCCTTGGTATCCCAACGCAGCTTAACAAGCATAAAAAAACCCAGCCTAGGCTGGGCTTTATAAGTGAATTTCACTTATTTTGTTGAAGTAAACTCAGGGTAAGCTTCCATACCACATTCAGCTAAATCAACCCCAGTATACTCATCTTCTTCACTAACACGTAAGCCCATCACAGCTTTTAAGATACCCCAGACCACCAAGCTAGCGCCGAAAGTCCACGCGAAGATACAAGCGATACCTAAAAGCTGAGCACCAAAGCTTGCATCTGTATTTGTCAGAGGTACCGCCAACAAGCCCCAGATACCCACCACACCATGCACAGAGATGGCACCGACAGGATCATCAATTTTCAGCTTGTCTAAGGTGATAATAGAGAAGACCACCAAAGCACCACCGAAGGCCCCAATTAAGGTTGCGCCTAAAGCGGTTGGGGTTAAAGGTTCTGCGGTAATGGCCACCAAGCCAGCTAAAGCCCCGTTAAGTGCCATGGTCAAATCCGCTTTCTTAAATAAGAAACGCGCAACCAACATAGCCGAAAGAACGCCACCGGCTGCGGCCGCATTGGTATTGACAAAGACGTTAGCCACTGCGTTCGCTTCAACCACATCAGAAACTTTTAACTCAGAGCCACCGTTAAAGCCAAACCAGCCCATCCACAGAATAAAAGTCCCCAAGGTTGCCAAAGGCAAATTCGCACCAGGAATCGCGTAGATCTCACCATTCGGGCCATATTTACCTTTACGCGCACCCAGCAAGAGAACGCCTGCTAAAGCGGCAGAAGCGCCTGCCATATGCACAATGCCTGAACCAGCAAAGTCGTTGAAGCCCGCAGCATCAAGGAAGCCACCGCCCCATTTCCAGTAGCCTTCTACTGGGTAAATCACAGAAGTCATCACTACAGCAAAAGCTAAAAAGGCCCATAATTTCATACGCTCAGCGACAGCACCTGAGACAATTGACATCGCCGTTGCAACAAAGACCACTTGGAAGAAAAAGTCTGAACGAGCAGAGTAATAAGGTGCATCTTCGCCACCGGCTAACACAGCTTCCGTGGTGTTTTCCGCGCCTAGCAAAAAGCCAAAACTCGGTAAGACGCCACCAGCATCACTGGAATACATAATATGGTAGCCAACGAGCAAGTACATAGTGCAGGCAATCGCAAACAAAGAAATGTTTTTTAACAAAATCTCTGTGGTATTTTTAGCGCGCACCAAACCCGCTTCTAACATGGCAAAGCCTGCAGCCATCCACATGACTAAAGCGCCACAAATCAAAAAGTAAAAGGTATCAAGTGCATACTTAACTTGGATAAGATCTTCCATCGTTAACCCTCCGGTTACTCAAGACGTGAGCTTTTTGGCTTATACAGCATCACTGCCACGTTCACTGGTGCGAATGCGTATGGCTTCTTCAATCAGAGAGACAAAAATTTTGCCGTCACCTATTTTGCCTGTATTTGCTGCTTGAGTAATGGCATCAATCACTTGTTCAACAAGATCTGCTTTAACCACCACTTCAATTTTCACTTTAGGAAGAAAGTCCACGACATACTCAGCACCACGATAGAGTTCTGTATGGCCTTTTTGGCGTCCAAAGCCTTTAACTTCTGTGACTGTAATGCCTTGAATCCCAATTTCTGAAAGGGATTCACGTACATCATCGAGTTTGAAGGGCTTAATAATTGCGGTGATTAGCTTCATGCCGCGGCTCCTTTTATCATTTAGAGGATGTCAAACTACGAAAAGTCAGACTGGCGTTCACAACAACGCTTTTAATCAACAACAGGGACTATCACTTTGCCCCGTTCGCCTTACCTCAGCTAATGCACCAGATATGCCATAAAAAATAAAAAACTTATTTATCAAAGTATTAAGTTTATTTTGTTCTATAAAAAAAGCGCTGTGCCTTGCTAAATTGGCCAGGTTGCGCTTTCAGTAAGCAAGTTTGCTGTACTAGCGCACCAAAAAAGCGCACCCTCATCGGCTTCATCGATTGCAGCGCCATAAGCGCACCGAATAAAGCACCCTCTTAGTGCATTTGCTCAGGCAAGACAATTGTAACCGAGGTATTTTGCAAACCTTCCATAGGCAAACAGTGGACAAAGTTGTGCTTCAAGGGGAACTTGGCTACCATGCACCCCCTTATACACAAGGTGTTTTAGGCGAACAGACACTCTAAAAGACACCCTAGATTGATGCTGATAGGTGGAAGATCAACTTATGCGCACACCCTTAGTAGCTGGCAACTGGAAAATGCATGGGCATCTCAGCGCGAATGCAGACTTATTAACCGCCTTAGTTTCTTGCGCAGATTTGCAAACTAAGGCCTTAGAAGTGCTTGTATGTCCACCAAGCATTTATCTTGCACAAGCACATAGCCTTTTGGCTGCAAGTGCGATTCAACTTGGCGCACAAAATTTCCATCCACAAAATCAAGGTGCCTTCACAGGGGAAATTGCCGCCCCCATGTTGCAGGAATTTGGCGTGAGCTACGCCTTAGTTGGCCACTCAGAGCGCCGCAGCTTATTTGCTGAAGACGACACTTTTTTACTTGCCAAATGCCAAGCGGCCTTAAGCGCACGCATTACGCCCATTTTGTGTGTGGGTGAAAGTCTTGAGGAATACGAAAAAGGCCAAGGTTTAGAGGTTGTCAGAGCGCAAGTGACCAGTGTGGTACGCGCCTTAAATCCTGAGGAGGTGCAGTCGCTCGTGATTGCTTATGAACCTGTATGGGCAATAGGCACAGGATTAACTGCAACACCTGAATATGCTCAACAAGTCCATGCAGAAATTCGTGACCAAGTTGCACATTGGTCAGAGCCTTCAATTGCTCAACAATTACGTATACTATATGGCGGCAGTGTCAAGCCTGAAAATGCAGCTGCGCTTTTTGCGATGCCAGATGTAGATGGCGCTTTAGTGGGCGGGGCTTCCTTAGATGCCGCTTCTTTTATCGCCATCTGTCAAGCAGCAGCGCATACATCCTAAGATGCCTTCGGGCGCGAGCATTGAATCCATCTTTTGCCCTCTAGTGGTATCTCTCAAGGACTAGAGGCTTTATCTGGTAGACCTTTGATTATGGAAACCCTAATTTTAGTAACTCACGCTGCCCTGAGCCTAGCCTTAATTGTGCTTGTTTTGCTCCAACAAGGCAAAGGCGCTGAAGCAGGCGCTTCTTTTGGTGGTGGTGCTTCCCAAACTGTCTTTGGTAGCCGTGGTAATGCCAGCTTTCTAAGCCGTCTTACCTCCATCCTTGCTGCTATTTTCTTTGTGACCAGCATCGGCCTTGCTTATATTGCCAAAGAACGTTTCGAGGCTGAAAACCAATCGCTCATTTCCGATGAAGTGGTCGAAGAGTTTAACTCTGCCTTGCCTGTGTTAGATGAAGCTGCAACACCTGCGACCTCGCCAGCGCAAGCTTTACCTACACTGGAAAGTCAACCGGAGGTAGACAACAGCCAAGCTGAGACCACCATAGACACACCACAAGCTTCTGCTGAACCAGTGACTGCTGATGTACCAGGCGCCAGTGATGTACCCGAGGCGGTTGATCAGACAAGCACGCAAGAAGAAGCCGCGCAGCCAACAGCACCTGCAACAGAATAGTTCCAAGTTACCCCTTAGCTTGGATTGGCATCCTGCGATCCAAGCTGGGGTATACCTCTTTTGTTCAGCTGGTTATTTTTTAAAAAAGACTAGACATCACAAAAAAAATCGCTATAATTCGCGTCCTAGTTGATCTAGCCGAAGTGGTGGAATTGGTAGACACGCTATCTTGAGGGGGTAGTGACCGATAGGTCGTGCGGGTTCAAGTCCCGCCTTCGGCACCAAAACCAAAGAATTGTCGTCTTGGCAAGTTAAGAGCTTACCAATGCCCTATCTAGAGACTTGACTCAGGGCTAGTAGAATCGAACCTGAATAAGGCAAGTTTCTAGCAGTTCAATTAAAGTAGTCGTCACTAGATACCAAGCCTAGCCTTTTGAAATTAAAGTCTTATTTCTCTAAGGTGAATTGACGCTTCAGTCAAACACAGGCTATAATAGTTTTCACGATGATGCGGGGTGGAGCAGCCTGGTAGCTCGTCGGGCTCATAACCCGAAGGTCGTCGGTTCAAATCCGGCCCCCGCTACCACCTTCTAAAGGATACCTAAGTCTATCTAGGCGTACTGCCAAGATTCCATAAAGTAACTTAGGTGTCCTCCGTGCTGCAAGCATTCTGCATTACAGGATTATAGTTTTGGATACCAGAAAGCCCCTTTTTTAAGGGGCTTTTTGTTAGCCGCCTTATACGTCACAGCTAAAAAGCTGCATCGTCAAGCAGCTTATGGGAGCCTATCTTAGTGGCCACGCAAGACTCAAGCTTAAACAAGATTATTCAGCCCCTCGTGGAAGCGATGGGCTTTGAGCTCTGGGGACTAGACTTCCTCGCTAAGGGGAAACAACCCCTACTGCGTATTTATATCGAACATCCTGAAGGTATCAGTGTAGAAGACTGTGCAGATGTCAGCCGGCAAGTCGGTAGTGCATTGGATGTGGAAGATGTCATTCCAGGTCAATATACCTTAGAAGTATCTTCACCAGGAATGGATCGCCCTATTTTCACGCTTGAACAGTATTCAAAACTCATCGGTTATCAAGCCCAAGTGCGCTTACGCATGGCTTTTGAAGGACGGCGTAAATTTGCTGGATGGATCAAAGGGATAGAAAACGGCGAAGTCATTTTGCAAGTGGAAGATCAAGAATATTGCTTCCCTTTTGAGAGCATAGATAAAGCGCGTATCCTGCCACGATTTGATGATTAAACGCATTTGATGAGTTAAACGCATTGTTTGGCGAGGCCAAAGCATGAGCAAAGAAATTTTGTATGTTGTGGACGCTATGTCCAATGAGAAGGGCGTCCCGAAAGAAGTCATTTTTGAGGCCATTGAGATTGCGCTTGCAAGCGCGACTAAAAAGCGCTTTGAAGGTATGGAAGTCAATGTCAGTGTCCATATTGACCGTCAAAAAGGCACTTATGAAACCTTCCGTCGCTGGAATGTCGTTGATAATCAAGATTTTAGTGATCTAGATACAGAGCTCGACTTAACCAGTGCCCAAGAAATCGATCCCCAATTAAATATTGGTGATATTTACCAAGAAAAAATCGAATCTGTCGATTTTGGCCGCATCGCTGCCCAAACTGCCAAGCAAGTTATTTTACAAAAAGTGCGTGAAGCTGAACGCGCAGAAATCGTGCGCGAATACTTAGAACGCAAAGGCGAACTGGTTTCAGGTGTCGTTAAAAAGACCTCACGTGAAGGTATTGTGGTTGACTTAGGCAATAATGCGGAAGCCTTTTTATCTCGGCATGAAATGATCCATGGCGAGAAGTTCCGCATGAATGATAGAGTCCGCGCCATTTTGTATGATGTTGGCCAAAGCACACGCGGTCCGCAACTGTTATTATCACGGACACGTCCGGAAATGCTGATCCAGCTTTTCACCGTGGAAGTGCCTGAAATTGCAGAACAGCTTATCGAAATTAAAGGCGCTGCCAGAGATCCAGGCGCGCGTGCCAAAATTGCGGTAAAAACCAATGATAAGCGCATTGATCCTGTTGGGGCTTGTGTTGGTATGCGAGGCTCTCGTGTACAAGCGGTTTCGACAGAATTACGCAATGAGCGTATTGATATTGTGCTTTGGGATGATGATCCCGCACAACTCGTCATTAATGCGATGGCACCTGCAGAAGTTGCTTCCATTATTATGGACGAAGATACGCACACTATGGATGTTGCAGTAGCTTCAGCTAACCTTGCACAAGCCATTGGCCGTAGTGGACAAAATGTCAAACTCGCGCGCGAGCTCACTGGCTGGCGCATTAATGTCATGACGGAAGAAGAAGCCGGAGCCAAAAAAGAAGAGGAGACAGATAGTCTCATACAATTCTTTATTCAACACCTTGATGTGGACGACGAATTGGCACGTGTCCTTGTGGATGCAGGCTTTACTTCCTTGGAAGAAATTGCCTATGTGCCTTTGGAAGAAATGTTGGAAATCGACGAGTTCGATGAAGACCTAGTTAAAGAGCTACGTGATCGTGCCAAGGATGAGCTACTAACGCAAGCCATCGCTACTGAAGAAAAGCTCGCAGATGCAGATATAGAAGCAGCGTTGTTTGAACTAGAAGGAATGACGCCTGAATTCGCTGCAGCTTTAGCGAGCCGAGATATTACCACCCTAGACGCGCTTGCAGAGCAGTCCATTGATGACCTTCTCGATATTGAAGGTTTGGATGAAGCCACTGCAGGTCAATTAATTATGGCCGCGCGCACCTTGGTTCGCAGATAATGCGTAACAGATCACGGGCACAGGAGAAAAAACATGGCAGAAACCACAGTCAAAGAATTCGCTCAAGCGATCGGGCGGCCTGTTGATCGCTTATTAGAACAGATGAAAGAAGCGGGCTTACCTCACAAAGCTGCTGACGAAGCCGTCGCAGAAAAAGATAAGCAAGCACTTTTAACCTATTTAAAGCGTAGTCACGGTGGCAACAAAGAACCCACTAAAATTACCTTAAAGCGTAAGCGCAAAGTGACCACGACGTTGAAAAGTGGTGATGGTCGTAACAAAAAAACGGTCAGCATCGAAGTCCGCAAAAAGCGCACTTATGTCAACCGTGAAGAAATGGCACGTCAGGAAGAAGAAACCAAGCGCAAAACGGAAGAAGAAGCACGCCTAGCTGCTGAAACCAAGCGTAAGGCAGAAGAAACAGAAACACGCAAAAAAGCGCCACAAAACACGGAACAACATCGACCTAAAAAGCCACAGCCTAAAACAGAAGCACCTGCTCATAAAGGCGCTTCAGGCCAGCAAGAGCGTCCACGTCGTGCGCCAACTGCAAAAAAAGCAGTTGATTTACCGACAACAGAAACACTGGACGTGGAAATCGCACCACCCGAGTTACTTGCAGTGGAAGAAGCGCAAGAACGCCGTAAAGGTGATGCTAAAGCACGCAAAGCCCCTAAAGAAGGTGGTGTTGGTCGTAAATCAGCCGGACGCAAACGCAGTGGCGGCCGTTTTGATGAAGATGATGAGCCAAGAGGTCGTCGTACACCGCGCGAGCGTGAAGAGCCTAAATTGGGTAAGAAAAGCCGCCGTCAACAGGCTGCGGTTAAACCGCGTCAACACGGTTTCGAAAAACCCACAGCACCGATTATCCGTGAGATCGCCATTCCAGAGGCTATCACTGTCGCTGAGCTTGCCGACAAAATGGCAGTAAAAGCAGCGGAAGTGATTAAGGTGATGTTCCAAATGGGTGCTATGGCGACGATCAACCAAGTGATTGATCAAGACACAGCTTCCATTGTGGTCGAAGAAATGGGCCACACGCCTAAGTTAATGCGTGAGAATGCACTAGAAGAAGAAGTGCTCGAAAGCATCAACTATTCAGGCCTAGAGATGACACGCGCACCTGTCGTGACGGTCATGGGTCACGTTGACCACGGTAAAACCTCTTTGCTGGATTATATCCGCCGTACCCGAGTGGCTTCTGGCGAATCAGGAGGCATTACCCAGCATATTGGTGCTTACCATGTAGAAACCGAACACGGTATGGTCACCTTCTTAGATACACCAGGTCACGCCGCCTTTACCGCGATGCGTGCCCGTGGTGCTAAAGCCACTGACGTCGTTGTTTTGGTGGTTGCCGCAGATGATGGTGTCATGCCGCAAACAGTAGAAGCGGTACAACACGCCCGCGCTGCAAATGTGCCGATTGTGGTTGCGGTCAACAAGATTGATAAGCCGGAGGCCGATCCAGATCGCGTCAAAAATGAGCTCTCCCAATACGATGTGATTTCGGAAGAATGGGGTGGGGATACTCAGTTTGTGCATGTATCTGCCAAAAGCGGCGAAGGGATTGATCAGTTACTAGAATCGATTCTTTTAGTCTCTGAAATCCTCGAGCTGACTGCAGTTCCAGAAGCGCCTGGAAAAGGCGTGGTTGTTGAGTCGCGTCTTGATAAAGGTCGTGGTTCCGTATCAACTCTGCTGGTACAAAACGGTACCTTACGCAAAGGGGATATCGTGCTGGCTGGCTTACATTATGGCCGTGTGCGCGCTTTGCTGGATGAAAATGGCCTACCCATTAATGCTGCAGGTCCAGCGATTCCAGTTGAGATTTTAGGTCTTGATGGCACGCCGGAAGCAGGTGATGAATTTACCGTGGTATCAGATGAGAAAAAAGCGCGTGAAGTGGCTTTATTCCGTCAGGGTAAATTCCGCGAAGTCCGTCTGGCACGTCAGCAAAAAGCCAAACTAGAGAATATGTTCTCGCAAATGGGACAAGGCGAAGTTGCTACCTTAAATATCGTCTTAAAGGCCGATGTGCGTGGTTCTTTAGAGGCGATTATTGGTGCTCTAAAAGACCTAGAAACCGAAGAAGTGAAGGTGAATATCGTTTCTTCAGGTGTTGGTGGTATCGCAGAAACAGATGCCAACCTTGCGGTTGCCTCTGAAGCCATTATTCTTGGTTTTAACGTACGTGCGGATGCTTCTGCGCGCAATATTATCGAGCGCGAAGAACTTGATTTACGTTACTACAGCGTGATTTATGAGCTCATCGATCATGTTAAACAAGCAATGACAGGGATGCTTGCCCCCGAGTTTAAAGAAGAAATCGTGGGTATTGCTGAAGTACGGGATGTATTCCGTTCGCCTAAGTTTGGCGCTGTCGCTGGCTGTATGGTTGTGGAAGGCTCTGTCTACCGTAACAAGAAAATCCGTGTCTTACGTGATAACGTGGTCATCTATGAAGGCGAGTTGGAATCCCTACGCCGCTTTAAAGATGATGTCGCCGATGTACGCCAAGGGATGGAATGTGGTATCGGGGTGAAAAACTACAACGATGTCAAAGTAGGCGATAAGATCGAAGTCTTTGATAAAGTGCGCGTTGAACGTGCGCTTTAAGGCTTAATCCTACACGTGCTTGCCTGCACAAAATCACAGTAGCAGGCACTGCATTTTTGATATTTTCGCTGTCAACAAGGCCTAGATGTGCGCTTATGCTAGAACCCAAAGCGCTTTTCTAGGCCGATTTCTAGGTTGTAAAGCCCATGCGTGAATTTAAGCGTACTGATAGGGTTGCAGATCAAATTCAGCGCGAACTTGCGCAGATGATCCAACAAGAGATCAAGGATCCGCGACTGGATGCTTTAGTGACCGTCAGTGGTGTCAAAGTCAGCAAAGACTTAGGCTATGCCGATGTGTATGTCACTATTTTAGGCAAAGAAGATAAACCGCAAATCATTGCGGACAATTTACACATTCTTCAACATGCGGCCGGTTTTATGCGTTCGCAGCTTGGACAAAGAATCAAACTGAGAGTCATGCCCCAACTCCGTTTTCACTATGATGAAACGCTCGTGCGTGGCCGCCATCTTTCTAGTTTGATTGATCAAGCCGTACAAGCAGATCAATCCCGTCAACAAGACGATCAAGCTTAAGATTTCAGTTTTTGAGGAGACTTTCCCATGGCGCGTAAACGCCGCGGACGCCCCTTATCTGGGGTCATTTTTTTAGATAAGCCGCAAGGAATTTCTTCCAACCAAGCCTTGCAAAAGGTCAGACGTTTATTTAATGCCGCCAAAGCCGGCCATACGGGCAATCTAGACCCTATGGCGACGGGTGTTTTGCCTATCTGTTTAGGAGAGGCGACAAAATTTTCTAGCTTTGGCCTGGATGCTGATAAGGGCTACCGTACCAAAATTCGCCTAGGTCAAGCGACGACCACAGGTGATGCCGAAGGTGAACTCATCGCAGAACATCCCCTACCTGTGTTGAGTGAAGCCCAAATCCGCCAAGTACTGACAAGTTTTATTGGCGAGCTTGAACAAGTGCCACCTATGTATTCGGCACTCAAAATTAATGGTCAACCTCTCTACAAGCTGGCACGTCAGGGGATTCAAGTAGAACGTAAACGTCGGCAAATTCGCATTGATGCGATTGAGTTTCTTGCTTGGCAACCCCCAGAACTAGAAATCCAAGTGGCTTGTTCTAAAGGTACCTATATTCGTACCCTCGGGGAGGACATAGGCTCAGCGCTTGATTGTGCGGCTCATTTAACGGCCCTTCGACGTACGCATACCGGGCCATGGAACTTAACGCATACGGTGACTTTGGCTGAGTTGGAAAACTTAGCCCCTAAGGCAGCACAGCTTGCCCTAGCAAGTGAGGCAGAGCTGTCTGCTTTATATCAGACTTTAGATGCAAGCTTACATCCCACAGATGTACTGATTGCAGACTTACCGCGCTTAGATTTAAGTGCGTCTCAAGGTGCGCGTATCCTGCATGGACAAAGCCTTTCATGGGCGCAAGTTCAGGCGGAAGACGCGAATAAAAACGTGAAAAAGCTGGATTTAACGACGGAACTCGGGCAAGATATGCGCCTTTACGCAGCTGGCCTCGGCTTCATTGGTTTGGGGCATCTCGCTGCCACTGGACAAGTTGCACCCAAGCGCTTGTGCAGTACTCCAGTTAGCTCACACGCCTAAATACGCTGTTTGTATCCTTCCCCTTCAAGGGTCTGGACGAGATGTCAGGGAATGCTAACCTTTTAGCTATCCCGAGATGAACTCGCCCTAAAGGCGCCTTGAGGAGGTTTATCTTGGGGTAGATGGCGTATGAATAAGCGGTCAAAGCTGGAGGCTCACGCTGTGTTGTACAGGCTGTTTTCTCTGTAGCCAAATTATCGCCCTTGTGGTGTTCACTACCGAGAGGAATCGCTGTAGATATGCGTGGTTGATTCCGTCGTCGGATTCCTTATTGTTAAGCATATTCATTCGGAGACTTTTTACATGGCACTAACTGCTGAACAGAAAGCTGAAATTTTAAAAGAATACGGCCGTGGCGAGAACGACACAGGTTCTCCTGAAGTGCAAGTTGCTTTGCTCACCCACAATATCAACGGCCTGCAAAAGCACTTTGAACACAACAAAAAAGATCACCACTCACGTCGTGGTTTGATCCGTATGGTTAACCAACGCCGTAAATTGCTTGATTACCTCAAAGGGAAAGATACTGAGCGTTATTCTCAGTTAATCAAGCGTTTAGGTCTGCGCCGCTAAGCAAATTTTGCAACCGGTTTGGCCCCAAGGCTATCAGCTTGACCTACGACCAGGTGAATCAAACAACCCTATCGAGCTTTTCGGTAGGGTTGTTTTTTTTGTACGCAAAAATCCCCCATTTGTTCTCTTTGCTTTTAAAGCACTTGGTTTTAAGATGACAGAGTGCACAAACGACTTATTTATCATTTGATGTGAAAGGAAGTTACCGTGAATCCGGTTAAAAAAACGTTCCAATACGGCCAAAGCAGTGTCACTTTAGAAACTGGGCGTATTGCCCGCCAAGCCACAGGCGCTGTCCTGATTACCATGGATGACACTTCTGTACTTTGTACAGTCGTGGCTAAAAAAGAAGTCCAGGCAGGCGCAGATTTCTTCCCCCTTTCAGTACACTATCAAGAAAAAACCTATGCCATAGGTAAGATTCCCGGTGGCTTCTTTAAACGTGAAGGACGCCCAACAGAAAAAGAAACCCTCACCTCGCGCTTGATTGATCGCCCCATTCGCCCTTTGTTTCCTAAAGGCTTTATGAACGAAGTACAGATTATCTGTACCGTAGTTTCTGCAAGCCGCGGCCAAGATCCTGATATTGCCGCTATGCTTGGTGCTTCTGCAGCCTTAGCTATTTCAGGGATTCCTTTCAAAGGCCCTCTAGGTGCAGCACGCATTGGCTTTAATGAGGCACAAGGTTATTTCCTCAATCCAACACAAGCTCAGCTGGTTGATTCCAAACTGGATATGGTGGTGGCCGGTACGGATGCTGCTGTTCTTATGGTGGAATCAGAAGCCAAAGAACTTACAGAAGATCAAATGCTCGGCGCGGTTTTATTTGGCCATGATGCCATGCAAACTGCGATTGAAAATATTCAAGCCTTTGCCGCAGAAGCCGCCAAACCCGCTTGGGATTGGCAAGCACCGGCAGAAAATACCCAGCTGATTGCAGCCGTACAGGCCTGCGTCGGGGCGCAAATCGGTGAAGCTTACCGCATTACAGATAAAATGCAGCGTTACCAAGCACTGGACGGATTAAAAGCACAGGCAGCGGCCCAACTGGTGACAGATGCTGAAGATGCCCCTAGTGCAGATGCAGTGAAAGCCGCGTTTGCTAAACTGGAAAAACGCATTGTACGCGAGCGCGTGCTCACTGGTGAGCCTCGTATTGATGGCCGTGACCATAAGAGTGTACGCCCATTAAAAATTGAAGTTGGCGTCTTGCCTAAGGTGCACGGCTCTGCTTTATTCACCCGTGGTGAAACACAAGCATTAGTAATTGCCACTTTAGGTACCTCACGCGATGCACAATTAATCGAGTCTTTGGAAGGGGAACATAAGGATAACTTCCTATTCCATTACAATTTCCCTCCTTATTGTGTTGGTGAAGCTGGTTTCCTTGGTGGGCCTAAGCGTCGTGAAATCGGCCATGGCCGTTTGGCACGTCGTGGCGTCCAAGCCATGTTGCCAAGTGAAGCAGATTTCCCTTATACCTTGCGCGTAGTTTCAGAAATTACTGAATCTAACGGCTCCTCTTCTATGGCTTCTGTGTGTGGCTCTTCTCTTGCGCTTATGGATGCCGGTGTGCCTTTGAAAGCCCCTGTTGCAGGTATTGCAATGGGATTGGTGAAGGAAGGTGAGCGTTTCGCCGTATTGACGGATATTCTCGGTGATGAAGACCATTTGGGCGATATGGACTTTAAAGTCGCAGGCAGCACCCAAGGGGTTACCGCGCTCCAGATGGATATCAAAATTGAAGGCATCAATGAAGAAATCATGGAGATTGCTTTACAACAAGCCTACGAAGCCCGTCAGCATATCTTGAAACAAATGAATGCGGTGATTCACACAGGACGTCAGGAAGTTTCCGTCAATGCGCCTGTTATGTTGAGCTTGAAAATTGATCCTGAAAAAATCCGCGATGTCATCGGTAAAGGCGGCGCCACTATTCGTGGTATTTGTGAAGCCACAGGGGCTTCTATTGATATCGAAGACAGTGGCAATGTGCGCATTTATGGGGAAAATAAAACTTCTGCACAAGCGGCTATGGACACCGTATTAGGAATTACCGCAGAAGCAGAGATTAATAAACTCTATCAAGGTAAAGTCACCCGTATTGCTGATTTTGGTGCCTTTGTTGCTTTCTTGCCTGGTCAAGAAGGTCTAGTGCATATTTCACAAATTGATAACAAGCGCGTCAACAGCGTGCGCGATTACCTCAACGAAGGCCAAGAAATTGTGGTCAAAGTTTTGGATATCGACAATCGTGGCCGTGTGAAACTCACGTTGAAAGAAATCACCCCAGAAGAGCAACAAGCCTTCCTTGCAGCACAAGAAGCCGTTGCTGAGTAAAGCGACAAAAAAAGCCCCCTTGATTCAGTGGACCAAGGGGGCTAGTAAGAAAGCGCGATGTGTATTCACATCCGCTCCGTTCACAGAAGTTTTCCTGCAAAACTTCTGTGTCGGAACCCTGAACAGACGCGTATTACTTTAACCTAATTTTATGACAATCAAATGACAGATAAGTCAAGCAGAAGCCGCTTGTTTTGCCTGAGTCCCTAATACCCAGTCTGCAAAATCTGCTAGATCAGCAAAAATCAACGCATCTTTCACATTAGAATCTGGCAACTCTATCAAAGTCTTCTTGCCTTTACCCGTACGTACTAATACAGGCGTGCACCCTTCCGCAGCCCCTGCCTGTAAATCGCGCAATGAGTCCCCCACCATATACACGCCATCAAAGCTTGATAACTCAAAAGCTTGTCCTATCGCGCGGATCATACCAGATCTTGGCTTGCGGCATTCACATAAGCTATCTGGTCCATGCGGACAATATTCAATATGGCTGATATGGCCACCTGCTGCGGTTACCAAATCCAACATTTTTTGGTGCATTTCCCCAAGGATAGCCTCGCTAAAATGCCCACGTGCAACGCCAGATTGATTAGTGGCAATCGCAATTCGCCAACCGGCTTGGCTTAAACGTGCAATCGCTTGAATACTGTAGGGAATGGGAATCCACTCATCAGCGGATTTAACAAAGGCGTCCGAGTCATAATTAATGACGCCATCACGATCTAAAATAATGACTTGGCTAGTCTCAGGCTGGCAATCAGACATGATGATGTTGAGGTTTGACCTTCTGTAAGTGAATGAATGTATCTGAAGAGGTTATGCAAAACTTCCTGTTTAAATCACATCGGCGCGCATTATACGAACTTCAATGCAAATACCAAGTGTAAAAATAACAAAACCCCAGTCTTTTCCAGCACTGGGGGATTAAATCACTGAATTTATTGTGCTTTAAAATTCGTATCAAAACGTCCGTTTAGGAAGGCACGTTCCGAGATCGACTGATAACGCTCAATTTGATCACGGAAAGCGATAAAAGAATCATACACACGGCGCGTAAGATCGCTTTGCTTGGCCTGCTCAAACACGACCTCTTCTGACAAGGTACGCAGCTGACGGTAAGCATCTTGCGGCAGCTCACGTAACTCAACACCATGTTTATTGACTAACTCATCTAACGCTTGTGCATTACGGAAAGTCAGCTCGTCCATCATCGTTTGCGTCGCAGCGCGTGTAGCTGTCATCACAATTTGCTGCAGGTCTTCCGGTAGCTGCTCAAAGGCTTTTTGGTTGATCATACATTCCATCGCGGAACCTGGCTCATGCCAACCTGGGTAGTAATAGTATTTTGCTGCTTGATGCAAGCCAAAGGCCAAATCATTGTAAGGACCAACCCACTCAGTCGCGTCAATCGCACCGGTTTTTAAGGCTGTAAATAGCTCACCACCTGGTAAACTGACGGCGGTTCCTCCGATACGGTTGAGTACCTCACCGCCTAAGCCTGGAATACGCATTTTCAAGCCTTTTAAATCCTCAAGCGAGTTGATTTCTTTATTAAACCAACCTGCCATCTGGACACCTGTATTCCCTGCCGTCGTGGGAATCAAGCCAAAAGGTGCGTACACCTCTTTCCACAGCTCCATGCCACCGCCGTAATGAATCCAGCTATTAATTTCTTGTGCATTTAAACCAAAAGGAACCGCACAGAAAAATTGGGCGGCAGGTGCTTTGCCTTTCCAATAATAGGAAGCCGAATGCCCCATTTGCGCTGTACCTTGAGATACAGCATCAAACACTTCTAAAGCGGGTACAAGTTCACCTGCACCATACACTTTCACTTTCAAGCGTCCCCCACTCATGCGTGTGATGGTATCCGCTAGATAATTGGCAGAGGTGCCTAAACCTGGAAAGTTTTTCGGCCAAGAAGTCACCATCTTCCATTCAAAGGTTTCATTTTTTGCTGGCGCAACCTGAGCAGGCGCACTTGCTGGGGTTTTGTCCTGACAGCCGGCCACTAAAGCACCTGCTGCACCCACTCCTAAAGCAGTAATAAACTGACGACGTTCCACGAAGCATTCTCCACATATAACCAGCTTAGCGTGAAGCTCACGCTGTAAGCAGGTGATCCAAAAAGTGCATCTTTTTTGCGCAAGATGCAGGCTTACTTTTTGAATATACTATTTTTCAACCACAGCCTCTATGCTTTGCACTCGCTTATCCTAGTAGAACCAACAAAAACGGCAGCCTTTTAGGCTGCCGCTTGGTACGATGTGTTGAAGGTTTAGCTGTCCTCTTTGGAGTTTTTCAGATGATCTGCTAATAAATTATCACGCAGGCTCTCTTCAATCGCTTCTGGTGAAGAGTGGCGCACATCCATCCCTTTGACCAAATAAATCACATATTCAGCGATATTATTGGAGTGATCACCAATACGCTCTAACGCGCGCAATACCCACATGATGTTGAGTACGCGCGAGATAGAACGTGGATCTTCCATCATAAAAGTGACTAAGGCACGTGTTGCTGAACGGTATTCAAGATCAACGGTTTTGTCTTCATGGACCACTTGCACCGCTAGTTGGGTATCAAAGCGCGCAAACGCATTCAGCGCATCTTGCACCATTTTACGTACTTGATTGCCGATATGACGCGCTTCAATATAACCACGAGGTGATTCGCCTTCCTCGACCAAATGCATCGCATGACGCGCAATTTTCGAAGCTTCATCACCGATACGTTCTAAATCACCGGTTGCACGAATCACCGCTAGAATCAAACGCAAATCAGAAGCTGCCGGCTGGCGACGCGCTAAAATACGCGTACATTCTTCATCAATCGTTAGCTGCATTTGATTGATGGCTTTATCATTTTGACGCACTTTGGCGGCAATCGTACTATCGCCTTCAATCAGGGCATAGATAGCATCAGTGACTTGTTTTTCTACCAAACCACCCATAGCCAGCAAGTTGCTACGGATTTCTTCCAGTTCTTGGTTAAACTGCTGGGAAATATGGGTACTATGGGTTTCACTGGTCATTTTCATATTGGTCATTGTGCTGGTATCCATAAAATAATCACTGCCTCTTGCAAGCTGGTATTAAAGAGAAGGCGACCTCAACCATAACGACCGGTAATATAATCTTCGGTTTTCTTCTCTGTTGGATTGGTGAACAAGGTATCTGTGTTACCAAACTCAATCAGATTCCCCATATACATAAAGGCAGTGTAATCAGAAACCCGTGCCGCCTGTTGCATATTGTGCGTCACAATCACAATAGTGAAATCATCTTTCAGATCATTAATCAGTTCTTCGATTTTTAGGGTAGAAATCGGATCCAGTGCAGAGGCTGGCTCATCCAACAATAACACCTCAGGTTTCACTGCGATAGTACGCGCAATCACCAAACGCTGTTGTTGACCACCAGACATACCCAAAGCCGACTCATGCAAACGATCTTTGACTTCATCCCATAAAGCGGCAGAACGCAACGCCCATTCTACAGTTTCATCAATCAGGCGCTTTTTGTTAATCCCTTGAATACGTAAACCATAGGCTACGTTCTCATAAATGGATTTTGGGAAGGGGTTTGGCTTTTGGAACACCATGCCGACACGACGACGCAAGTCGGTAATATCCATACCTTTTTCAAAGATATTTTGATTGTCGATATTGATTTCACCTTCAATACGACACCCATCCACCAAATCATTCATGCGGTTAAAAGAACGCAACAAGGTGGATTTACCACAACCGGAAGGACCGATAAAAGCGGTGACCCGTTTTTTCGGGATGCGCATATTAACATCAAACAGCGCTTGTTTATCGCCATAAAACAGGTTCATATTACGCACATCAATACAGACGTCTTCTTGTTCCAAGGTACGCGTACTGACACCACGGTTTAGTGAAGAAATATCCATTGCATGCCCCTTGCTAGCTTCGTTGACTGTGCTGGCTGGGTCTTGATCTCTCTCAATAGCTTGCGCTTCCATCATTTTTCTCTCATGGGTTGCACTAAAGATTGCATCTCTAGCGGGGCTATTTGCCATCTGGTGAGCTGGTTACAGCTCACCAACTTACTGATATACCTAGCTGGCTTAGCTTTCTAACGCCTTATATTTCTCACGTAGATGATTACGGATGGCAATTGCAGATAAGTTAAGCAGTGCAATAATGACCACCAATAAAAGTGCGGTTGCGTATACCAAAGGACGCGCCGCTTCTACGTTAGGGCTTTGAAAACCTACATCATAGATATGGAAACCTAGGTGCATAAACTTCTGATCCAAATGGATGAACGGATAATTTCCATCCAAAGGTAAAGAAGGCGCTAGCTTCACCACACCCACCAACATCAAAGGTGCTACCTCCCCCGCTGCACGAGCCACAGCCAGAATCACCCCAGTCATCATGGCAGGACTTGCCATTGGCAACACCACACGCCACAAGGTTTCTGCTTTGGTTGCCCCTAGGGCTAAAGAACCTTCACGCACTGTGCGTGGAATCCGTGCTAAACCTTCCTCTGTAGCCACGATCACCACAGGGACCGTCAGTAAGGCAAGAGTCAAAGAAGCCCACATCAAACCTGGAGTACCAAAAGTCGGCGCGGGTAAAGCTTCTGGGAAGAAGAGATCATCCATATGTCCACCCAAGAAGTAGACAAAGAAGCCCAAACCAAAGACCCCATAAACAATGGAGGGTACGCCAGCTAGATTGTTCACCGCAATCCGAATCACCCGAGTAATAAAACCTTGCTTGGCGTATTCACGTAGATAAACCGCAGCGACCACACCAAAAGGCGTCACCATCACAGACATCAAAAGTACCATCATCACAGTACCAAAGATGGCAGGGAAAATACCCCCTTCTGTATTGGCTTCGCGCGGCTCATCACTGAGAAACTCCCACAGTTTAGCACCATAGAAAGCAAACTTACCCCCTAAGCCCATGGCGTTGGGTTGATACGCACGCACCACCTTACTAAAGTAAATTTCGGTTGTGCGGCCATCCTGCACTTGGGCCACAAAGCTATCACGGTTAAATTCTTTATTCAGATCCGCTAAACGCGCTTCCAGTGCGTGATATTCCTGTTGGTAGCTTTGACGCTCAGCATCTAATTCCGCTAGATTTTCTGGCGTATCCTTACCTTCTAGCTCTAAACGACGCTGTTTAAGACGTAAACGCTCCAATGCATAGTTAATGCTACCAATTTCGTGTTTTTCGATTTGGTAGATAGCCTCATGAATCGTTAAAGCACGCTCGATACGCGCTTGAAACTCATCCCAAATGCGGTTCTCACCTGCATTTTGCTCGGCAACGGTCACACCGGCTTCTTTGACTGCCAGCAAGTAACCATAAAAATTCCCCCATTCACGACGTTCAATCGCTATGAGGTTTTCAGGATAAGTTCGCTCAACAATATTACGATCTAAAACCCAGCTAAAATCACTGCCGTAAACATCACGGTTACCGATTTTCACCAAGTGACGATCCACAAAGGTGGCAGATTCTGGTAACTCAATCCCTGCAGAACGCAACTGAGCAGCAGAAACTTCTTCCGTATCAACAATTTCACCAATTAATAGCGAAGTATTGCCATTAGGTGCCTGAATTTGTGCTTCCACAATCGAAGCCGGCCAAAAGTGGCCCAAACCACGCACTGCAATCAAAGCCAACAGGCCGATGACCATAATCACGCTGATGGCTACCGCACCTGCGTTGAGCCACACCCAAGGGGTGCCACTTTTGAGCCATTTATCTAGGGGTTGTCGCATGCTATCACCTTGATAACGACCTGCCAGCGATAACTAGCAGGTGATCACCTTATTCAATCTCGCCTCAAAGCATCTCGCCTTAGAGGGCACCGTATTTTTTACGCAGGCGTTGACGCACAATTTCTGCCGCTGTGTTGACCACAAAGGTGAACATAAAGAGTACGAAAGCGGCTAAGAAAAGAATGCGATAATGCGAACTGCCCACTTCAGATTCAGGAACTTCCACGGCAATGTTCGCTGCCAGGGTGCGCATCCCTTCAAAGATATTGGCGTCCATAATCGGGGTGTTCCCTGTCGCCATCAGCACGATCATAGTTTCCCCTACAGCACGCCCCATCCCTATCATCACGGCGGAGAAAATCCCCGGACTCGCAGTCGGCAGCACCACACGGACGAGAGTTTGCCAAGGCGTTGCCCCCAGTGCCAAAGAACCATGCGATAAATGCTTAGGCACACTGAAGATGGCATCTTCTGCGATAGAGAAAATGGTTGGAATCACCGCAAACCCCATCGCCAACCCGACGACTAAAGCGTTACGTTGATCAAAAGGAATCCCTAAATCATTGGTCAACCAAGCACGCATATCCCCATTAAAGAACCATTGTTCTAGAGGATGCGACATGGCGATCGAAACCCAAGCAATCACAAGCACCACAGGAATCAAAATAGCCGCATCCCAACCTTCAGGTAGCATATGGCGGATTTGACGCGGCATATTCACCCAAGCAAAGGAAGCCGCCACTATCCCTATCGGCATCAAGATTAAGAGGGCAAAAATCCCAGGCAGATTCAGCTCGATAAAAGGCGCCAAGAAAAGACCGGCAAGGAAACCCAAAATGACCGTTGGCAAGGCTTCCATTAGCTCAATCACAGGCTTGACTTTGCGACGCATTGAAGGCGCCATAAAGTGTGCGGTATAAATTGCGCCACAAATGGCCAAAGGTGTCGCAATCAGCATAGCATAAAATGCCGCTTTTAACGTACCGAAAGCCAAAGGCATTAAACTAAATTTGGGTTCAAATTCATTGTTCGATGCAGAAGATTGCCAAGTGTAGCTCGGCTCATCATAAGATTCGTACCAAACCTCACCCCATAATGAATGCCAAGACACCTCGGGATGCTCATTATCCACATGGAATTTTTGGATTTGACCGGCTTGGTTCAAACTCAGTAAAACATCGGCACGCGGGCTGATACTAATCAGATTGCTGGTGCCTTTTACTAGCGTTTCTTGTAGTAAAGTACGCTCGGCAGTGGTGTTATAGACACCGATCATGCCTTGCGCATCGACAGCTAAAAAGCCTTTGCGTCTATGCTCAACACTGATATTGACAATCGGTGCTTGGCCTAACTGGAATTCACGGATCGGTTGGAGTTTGTATTGGCCAAGGTTTTGTTGATCACGCACCATAAACCATTGGCTGATTTTCCCTTGGCTATCACCAATTAATAGGGAAATACCACCCAATAACAGTTTAGCTTCGGTAATACGCTGGCCTTGGGCAACCGCTTGCACTCGATCCGCTAAACGTGCTTGTGCACCTGCTTTCAGATCAAACACATCCAAGTTGCCATCTTCGAGCACCACATAAAACCAACGCTGCGACGGACCAATATGTAAGCTTAAAACACCTTGCTCACGTACAGGCAACTCAATGCTTTTTTGGACTAACTGAACTTCCATGGTGAGGAAGTCTTCTTCTTTCACGTATTGCGTAATGGGTGTACGTCCGTCTTGGGTCACAGCCGCTAGGGTTAAACCAGCTTCTGTGTCACGAATCGCCAATTTTGTCAAAGGTGCCCCTTGTGTATCGACTTCCATTGGTTGTTCGCCATAAGGAAAATCGAGAAAAGGTGAAATCACTCGCTGATCATTGGGATAAGTAATTTTATATCTGTGCTTAAAAATCAAAGTTTGCCCGTTGGATAAACCCAAAGCCAACAAGTGACTGGCAGCAGATCCTTCGGCAAAACTGGTAATTTCTACACCTTGTGGCACAGGTAAGCTCTGGCGCTTGACGGTATTGCCTGTCAGGGTATCGAAAAAGACGACTTCGCCATTTGCAGTGACTTGCATAGCGATTTCGGCTTGTTCTTCCATGGTCATATAAAGCGTCTGTGCAGAAGTAACGGGCACAGTGTACGTCGCTTGCTGCTCAATCGAGGCAGAGCGAAATAAAGGAATGACTTCGTATAACAGGTATAGGAAGATCAAAAGGATCGCAATAATGACGCTGATCCCACCGACGCCAACACCCACAGTGGCCGCTTTATCTTTGGTACGACGTATCCGTCGATGCAAAACAGCCGCAGGGGTATTGAAGTCCAACTCGGGTACGGAGGTTGGGCTTGTCTCTTTCATAATGCTCATGAAGACTAGAGTTAGATGAGTCGTTGACAGGGAAGCCCCGTCTCCTAACACCCGTTAGCAAGCTAACAGGTGCTTAATCTAGCGGATGACGCCAAAAGCTAGAATCCGTGTGCAAGTTGCGCCTCAGAAATGATACGAGGGATGAGCGCTAGGCACTCACCCCTCGATTTACGAGTGCGCTCACTCGCTTGCGCGTACCAAGGAAGCACACGCCTCAATGGGTTTACTCAATGCCCAAACGCTTCATAGTGGCATTGACCACTTTAGCAGGTAGCGGAATATAGCCATCTTTTACGACGACTTCTTGACCAACACGTGACATCACCAATTTCACAAATTCACGCTCTAAAGGCGCAAGCTCGGCATTGGGCTTTTTGTTCACATAAACGTACAAAAAGCGTGCCAGTGGATAAGCGCCTGTGGTGGCGTTGTCAGCGGTCGCTTCAACAAAAGGCTGGCCTTCTTGTTTTGCCAAAGGTAAGGCGCGCACACTTGCGGTTTTATAACCAATACCAGAGTAACCAATTGCATTAATCGAGGTAGACACAGACTGTACAACTGAGGCAGAACCTGGCTGCTCGTTTACGTTATTTTTAAAGTCGCCTTTACATAAAGCCGCGCCTTTGAAATAACCATAAGTCCCAGACACTGAGTTACGGCCAAACAGTTGGATATCACGCTTAGCCCAATCACCGCTCAAACCGATGTCACCCCATTTTGCTGCATCTTGCACTGCACCACATTTGCGCGTGGAGGAGAAAATCGCGTCAACTTGTGAAATAGATAAACCTTTGATGGGGTTATCTTTATGTACAAAAACTGCTAGAGCATCGATCGCGACAGGTACAGGCGTGGGCTTATAGCCATATTTGTTTTCGAAGGCTTCAATTTCTTTATCCTTCATCTTACGCGACATAGGACCTAGATTTGCAGTACCTTCAGTCAAAGCAGGCGGCGCAGTGGAAGAACCCGCTGCTTGAATCTGGATGTTCACGTTAGGATAGGTACGCTTAAACTCTTCTGCCCACAAGGTCATCAAGTTAGCGAGGGTGTCAGAACCAACAGAAGAAAGGTTACCAGAAACACCACTTGCTTTCGTGTATTCAGGTAGCGCAGGATCCACTTCGGTTGCTGCGTAGGCGGTAGATAAGCTTGCTGCAGTCACTGACAAAGCCAGCGCGAGTTTTGTTAATTTCATACCAGTCTCCAAAACAAGGTACATCCAAGGTAAGCGCTTTGCCGACGGCCTCACAGCAGGCACAGGCCGCCGAACTCTTGAAGGAGACTATAGGGTGAAAATATGACAACTTTGTTAAAATGGCTTTTGATTCGGTACGGCTAGCCAGTTTTAGGACACCGGCTGACGTTCACTTGTATGGAAGGTTAAAAGATCCCCTTCTTGTAACAAAGTGAAGGTTTCCACCGGCAAATGCATCGCCAATTGGTCGCGAATAGCCTGTGCATATCTGGGTTTCAGGTGAGAAATATAAAAGTGGGCTATCTGGGGCAAACCTTGATGTAAGTGTTTAATATCTAAAGGTGTCATATGCCCAGATTGGCGTGCCAAAGCTTGTAGATGATCTGGGAGAGCACACTCAATGATGATGGCATCCAGTGTTTGATAACCTTGTAAATGCTGTGTTAATAAGGCAAGTGCCGTGTCATCCCCGCCAGTATCGCCACATACAGCAACACAGGCTTGCGCATCTTGCACCACGTACCCTACACAGGGCACCACATGCTGTAACGCAAAAGGCGTTATCTGCAGCCCATCCAACCTTAATTTTTGCTGTGCCTTAATGGGATGCCAGTGCATCACGGGCGCATTTTCATCTGGTAGACGGCTAAAATCTGGCCAAATATGCCAATTGAAAATATGCGCTTGTAACTGATGTTGGACTTCGGCAAGCGCAAAAACCTGTAAAGGGTGATATTGGAAATGTTCAAACTGGCTATCTAATAAAAAAGGTAAAAAAGCAATATGATCTAAATGGGCGTGCGTAAGAAACACTTGGCGAATCTCAGCCAACTGCGCAGAGCTCAAGTGGCCTAGGCCACTACCGGCATCGATCAAGGTATCTTGATTGATTAAAAAAGCCGTGGTTGCCCCTGCTTCCCCTATCCCTCCTTGACATCCTAGAACCTGAATTTGCATGCCAAAGGCCCTCTACGCTATTTAATTTTGATACCTTACCCTTGTTTGATCGGCATAAAAAGCCTTGCCAAGACGCAGGTGGCTCAATCAGCAACATGGGCTTAAGCCACCTTCACTCGGCGCTTGCCTGTTAATAATTGCTGCATTAGGGCTTGCTTCTCTTGCTTGAACGCTTCCAGCTTTTGTTGCAGGGTGGTGATTTCCTGATCGGCGGTAGAAAGTACGGCCGCGATTTTTTGTTGTTCTTCCAATGGTGGAATATTTACACGCAACACTTCCAGATCTTTTGGATACACATGAGGCTGAGCACCACCACTTTGCAGGGAATATATTTTCAACTGCATATGCGACATCAGTTGATAAATAAAGCGAATATCCGAATTAGCTTTACTAGTAACAACTGAGCAATCAGATGCCCATAGTTTATAAGGATGATACGCTACATATCCTGCGTACGCGCCGCTTGCACTAACGGTTATCACATTCTCATGTGTAAATTTTTTATGATTATAGGGACTGCTTTTACCTCCAGCGATAACCGGATAATCACCATCTATCAAATCCTTACTGCTTAACGCTTTACCTTTAGTGATTTTCCCCAAATCACTAAGATAACCGTGAATCCACTCCCCACTAAACCTTTTCCCATTTTGATCCAGCAGGCGTTTTTTGCCGGTTAGCAATTGTTGCATTAGGGCTTTTTTCTGCTGCTGGCTATTGGCAAGCAGATGTTGGGTGGTGGTAATAGCCTTATCCCAAGTAGAAAGGATTTGGGCGATTTTTTTTTGTTCAGGGAGGGGGGGTATAAGCCCAATAACTGAACACAAGCGATCTGGTGAAGTATGCTTCACTTTCGTTCCGGTTGATTGTTCCGTTATCTGCTTTCTAGTAGATGGAGCATTGAAAAATAAGTATAAGAATTCAATAGCGATCTGTTCTGGAGCGGTGATCTGAACTAAGCCAAGTCGCTGATTATGTAGATACTTGTGATTTTCTGGAACAAAAAGTGCGCTACCCAAAAGACCTTCGGCCTGCTCAGTCATTGCAAGGAGCATATCTCCTTTTTTCAGCAAATACCCATCCGGCACATCTCCAACATAGTATTTTGTCTTTCCACCTTGATCCCTAAAACCGCCAGATTCATTAAAACTACCTGGCGTTAGTAAAATATAATCACCGCAATCGGTAAAAAACTCACTTTTGAAAGCAAACCCGTGCTTGACGTTTATTAGTCCTTGAAGATCTCTTTTTTCCCACCCATTAGGCACCATAACCTAACCTCTTTAAATAATAACGGATACAACCCACCCCCTCCTAACCTCCCCCTTCACAGGGGGAGGCGTAAAATGCACTCCCAAAGCTCCCTCCCCTACAAAGGGGAGGGCTGGGGTGGGGTCCCTGCTTTTCTAAAAAGGGACAAGCTGAGGTCTTTATTTACCAATACAAAAAGAACTAAATATTTTGCCTAACAGATCATCCGCACTCACTGCACCGGTAATTTCTCCTAGCGCTTGTTGGGCACGGCGTAAATCCTCCGCAAGCAACTCGCCTGCACCTAGATTTTCTAACTGGTAGCGCCCTTCATATAAAGCCTGCTCCGCTTGTGTCAGTGCATCCAGATGCCGGCGACGTGCCGAAAAATGTCCTTCTGTGGTGCCTTGAAAGCCCATCACTTGTTTTAAGTGCTCACGTAGCACATCTATGCCTTGTTGATGCTTAGCCGCAAGACGAATAATTGGCGTGCTAGCAGTTACATCCAGCCCAAGTGCTTCTTGAGTTTTATCTACCTTATTGCGAATCACAGTGACTTTATGACTGGCCGGAAAACGCTCTACAAATTCTGGCCAAATCTGATAAGGGTCCGTTGCTTGGGTTTCGCTAGCATCAACCAGCAACAAAACGCGATCTGCGGCAGCAATTTCTGACCAAGCACGCTCGACACCAATGCGCTCAACCACATCTTGGGTCTCCCTCAACCCAGCCGTATCCACAATATGAACAGGCATTCCTTCAATATGAATATATTCACGCAACACATCCCGAGTGGTGCCTGCAATCTCGGTCACAATCGCAGATTCACGCCCCGCTAATGCATTGAGTAAGCTAGATTTCCCTGCATTCGGTCGTCCAGCAAGTACCACAGTCATGCCATCACGTAACAAAGCCCCTTGGGTCGCGCTAGCTTTCACCTTAGCAAGTTGTGCAATAATCCCTGCTAAATCCGCACTCACTTTACCATCACTAATAAAATCGATTTCTTCTTCCGGAAAATCTATCGCCGCCTCAACATAGATACGCAGCTGGGTCACTTGTTCAACGAGGGCCACAATGGCTTGAGAAAACTCCCCTTGCAAAGAACGCAACGCATTATCTGCCGCTTGTTGGGAGCTGGCTTCAATCAAATCAGCAATCGCTTCTGCTTGTGCTAAATCGAGTTTGTCATTTAAAAAAGCACGCTCGGAAAACTCACCAGGGCGTGCCATACGTGCTCCTAACGCAAGCACACTTTGCAAAAGGCGATCCATCAACACAGGCCCGCCATGCCCTTGTAACTCGACGACGTCTTCCCCTGTAAAAGAATGCGGCGCTGGAAACCAGAGACAAATTCCCTCATCGAGCAAGCGACCTTGCGCATCGTACCAAGGGCCATAATGCGCATAACGCGGTTTCATGGCGCTGCGCTGGCTGAGTTGTAAACCGATTTGCTGGCTTAAAGGGCCAGAAATACGAATCATACCCACACCGCCGCGACCTGGTGCAGTGGCAAGGGCGGCGATGGTTTCTTGTGTGTGTGTTGAGGACATAATCACCTGTACTAATAGGAGAGCCTGACCTTCCCATCCTGAGATCAAGCAAGGCTTTAAGGTTGACATCCTCCCCTCCCTAAAGGAAGGGGATTCCCAATTCATCGAGAACCGGACACGGAGACTGACCCCATGCCACTTACATTCTCTCCAAGGGCTAACACCGCCAGCCCGGCGGCTTTAATGTTGGTCGCGGCGTTAATGTCGCGGTCATGGTCTGCGCCACATTCGGGGCAGCGCCATTGCCTGACCGACAACGGCAGCGACGATAAGGTATGTCCGCAACCCGAACAGCGTTTGGAGCTAGGGAACCACTGGTCAATAGCGACCAGTGAGCGCCCAGCCCATTCCGCCTTGTACGCCAACTGGCGCACGAACTCGCCCCAGCCAGCGTCAGCAATGGCCTTGCTCAGTTTCGGGTTGCGGATCATGTTTTTCACTTTCAGGGATTCGACGCAGATCACTTGGTTCTCGTTAATCAATCTGCGGGACAGCTTGTGCAAGTTGTCCTGCCGGCAATCGGAGATTTTGGCGTGAAGTTTCGCCACCTTCTGTCGGGCCTTGGCGCGGTTGGCCGAGCCGAGCTTTTTCTTGCTCAGCCGGCG
>NZ_FNYH01000022.1 GCF_900108915.1 Allopseudospirillum japonicum | reverse complement strand
TGGGATAAAACCGCTCTTTGTAGGCTCGTTTTGTCATGCTGGATAAATTAGCAGCTCAGCGAGATCCTGGCAAGAGGGCACCGCTACGCGGTGCGCGCTTGTATCACCGCCCGATTGGGCGATGCTTTACGCGCTTTTTGGTAAAGGCATAATACCAACCCATATCATCAGCAAGGGCCAACAAATAGGCGGTCTGTCCCGAACTTAAATCCATTGGATAAGCAGTAAATTCTTGTACTTCGCCGATGGCTTCCCATTGGGCCGCTAAGTCTTGCACTTGAGGTAAATCAGGTGCTTTTGTCACTGGTACAAAAGCCCAGCTCGCCGTACTGAAAGCGCCACACATCAGGATGACACCTAAACGCCAATTAGCCACCAACATCTATAAAACCCTCTTAAAAAAGGGCATCATCCAACTGTGTGCGTTGCTCGGCAAGCTGTAAATAAGTCTGATGCAAGTGATCTACTTGCGCATACAAATGGGCAAGATCCCGACTATTATCAATAATATCATGTGCTTGTAAGCGTCTTGTTTTGCGTGAGCATTGGGCTTTCATAATCGCACGAATTTGATCTTCATCATTGTGATCACGAGCGCAAGCGCGTTCGATTTGTATCGGCTCAGGCACATCGACCACACAAATCCGATGCACCAATGCGACCTGGCCGCTTTCCAATAACAAAGGTGAGACCAATAAAGTATAAGGACTGGCACTTGCATCCAGTTGGCGACAAGTTTCATCGCGAATCACAGGATGTAGTACATCCTCTAACCATAACCTTTGCTGCTCATCATCAAAGACTTTGCGTCTTAAAGCCGCACGGTCTAGCTCGCCAGACGCTTGTAGTATCTCTGTACCAAAATGCTCACAAATCGCTTGATATGCAGGCATACCCACAGCCACCACGTCACGCGCGACCTGATCTGAATCGACAATATGAATGCCTTTTTCAGCAAAGCGTGCTGCGGCTGCGCTCTTACCCGAGCCGATACCGCCTGTCAAACCGATAATTAACATAAGAGGTCCTTAGCGAAAAACGCGAATGGAATCATGGTAGATAGCGAACTGCTATTATAAAGGGCGAGCATAAAAAGTGTGTGGCATTTTGGTCACTTTGAGATTTTCCTTGCACTAGAGGCTGGAATAGAGGCGCCTCAAATCTCATACCACCTTCTCTAGGAAACCCAATCGTTGGACGCCAAAGGCATTCGGTTTAACAAATCCCGGCGCTCTCGCCAATCAGGAAGGAGTTTATCCATATACGCCTTAAAGCGCTCGTTATGTTTGCGCTCCAGCAGATGTACCAGCTCATGTACTAGTACGTATTCCAGACATTCGGGGGGCTTTTTCGCAAGCTCTAAATTTAGCCAAATGCGCTTTGCCTGAATATTGCAGCTACCCCATTTGGTTTTCATTTTTTTGACCCCCCAATCGGCAGTTGTAACGCCTACCTTCTCCTCCCAAACAGGCAATAACTCAGCGATTCGCGCTTTAAGTACATCTCGGTAATACGCGCTCAGCACCAGCGCCCTGTTCTCAAGCCTTGTTGCGGGATTGACATATAAATGCAATCGACCACGACCTAGCTTGATTTCATGCTTTCCGGAACGCTCGATAAGATTCAGACGGTAATGCCGGCCCCATAGGTAATGGCATTCACCGCTCACCATTGCTCGATCAGATTGGCGAGCTTGTTTGGCAAAATCACTCTGCTGTTTCTTGATCCAAGGAATGCGACTGATCACTGCCATACGGATTGCGGTTTCTGTCATAGATTCCGGAGCAGAAACACGCACACGCCCATCAGGTGGCAACACGCTGATATGAAGGTTTTTAATTGCCTTACGATTTAACTGCATAGCAATAGAACCAATTTCTACCTTAGGCATCAATGGTACTCTTTTTGCGCTTTTGCCAATTCCATGACACTCTGAATATCAAGCTCATACCCTGCCGTTTCTTCTCGCACCGCATTGGCAATTTCTCGCTCCTTGAAACGATCACCAACCCAGTCCGCTTTTTTGGTATAGCGAATCACCGTATCAATTTTGGTAGCCAGCACTTCGTCGTTACCGAAGTTATCGTAGAAAGCACGTTTGGGATTAGAGTCCATCGAGGGCGGATAGTTAGCTGCTGTCTGCTCAGGGCGGATTACCTTACGAGATAGCTCACGGATTTTTTCCAGATACGCTTGATATTCAATGGCTTTTTGGCGGCGAAGCTCAATCAGCTCATCCAATAACACCGACATTTGTTCGTAATACTTGGGGTTAACCGGGTTTTCATCGACAATAGTTTTACGCACGTTATTTTCGATGGTTTCGGCCATGGCTTCCTGATTCTTACGAATACTCTCAGGCAAAGCCTCCACGGCATCAGCCCCTTTTTTAACGATCAGTTCAATGAGCCCTAGCTCTTCAAAATCCATCAGTACTTCGCTGTCATCCGCACGAATATACCTATCTAACAGGTGGCGCATGGCAGGCTCAAAGCGTTTCATTTCTACCAAATCGCCACTGGCCAGTTTGACTTCGTCACGGACTTTTTCAAAATGAGCCACTTCTGATCTGATCGAGTCTACATCTTGCGCAGCATAGCCTGCATCAGGCATTTCATTGGCGATATTGGCGAACGCACGCAGCAGTTTGGCAACGTTCTGATAAAGCGTTAAACGCAGTGCCTCTTTCTCAGTAAGCTCGTCTTGGTTCAGACCTGACTTACCACAAAAGTAATGAATGTAGTCTTCCGTATTGCGTGGCGCTTTGACTGGCTCACACAAGGCGCGCACCATTTCCAGCGCATTATCCAAATCGAGCTTGGCTTGCTCTAAACGATCTTTCAGCAGCCCTGCAACGTCCTCCTTGTCATAACCATCAAATGCGCCTTGAGTGTAATCCGAAATCGCTTTATCCAAGGAGCGGAACAGATCTTTGTAATCAATGATATAACCGTATTCTTTATCATCGCCATCCAAACGGTTCACACGGCAAATCGCCTGAAACAGATTATGATCCGCCATCTGTTTGTCGATATACAAATAGGTCGCCGAAGGAGCGTCAAAGCCAGTCAGCAGCTTATCGACCACGATCAGCAAACGCATTTGCCCTGGCTCATCAATAAATTGCTTTTTAACTTCTTTTTCAAAGGCTTCAACGCGATTAGCAGCCTTGTCTTCCGGCTGCTCGAAATAATCCGCAAGCATCTTGCGGTAAATATCGTACTTAAAGAGCTTTTCCGTTAAACCTTCACCGGTTTCTTCCCCTTTAATGCTTGCAGCAGTCGGCTGAAAACTGGTGACAATCGCCACCTTACCGGCTAAATCCGTTTGGCTGAACATCTCATAGGCTTTACAAGCCTGATAGACGCTAGAACAGACCAAGATGGCATTGCCGTAGCCATCCATCAGGCGTGGCTTGGTATCCATATCCAGCAAAATATCATTCACAATCTGCTGCAAACGCGATTTACTAGACAGCACCTTTTGCATGGTGCCCCATTTCTGCTTCAACTGGGTTTTCGCTAATCTAGACAAGCCGCGAGTTTTGGCCTCAAACCATTCATCGACCTTTTTCTGCGAAGTGACGTTTTGGTCAATGTCTCGTGCTTCGTAGCGCAAATCAAGCACCACACCATCGGCCACGGCTTCATCAAACTTATAGGTGTGAATGTAAGGGCCAAATACCTCAACCGATTTTTTCTTGTCTTTCTTCATCAAGGGGGTGCCGGTAAAGCCGACAAACATGGCGTCTGGCAGGATGGATTTCATCGCCTCGTGCAACTTGCCCGATTGCGTACGGTGACACTCGTCCACAAACACAAACAAATCACCTTTGGCTTTAAAATCCGATGGTAGGGATTTCTTTAACTCAGCAATAAACTCATCCGTCGCAGCATCCTTTTCCAAATCAGACTGGCGACCAAATTTATGGACTAAAGAGCACACCAACCAAGGGTTGGGCTGATTGAGCGTCGCCACCAAATCGGCACCGCTTTTGCTGCGATAAATCTCTTCCTCAACACCGGTGAACACCTTTTCAATTTGCTCGTCTAGCTCAGTGCGGTCAGTGACAATCAGCACGCGGGCGTCTTTGACATTCTCGCGTATCCATTTGGCCAGCCATACCATAGTGAGGCTTTTGCCAGAACCTTGCGTATGCCAAATAATGCCACCTTCACGCATTGCGATATGGCGTTTTGCCGCTTCAATGCCAAAGAACTGATTGTGACGACAGGTCTTTTTAATACCGGCATCAAACACCATAAAATCGTGGATAATCTGTAAAAAACGCGCTTTGTTGCACACGCGGCTTAGGTGAAAGTCGAGCTTATGGCTATACCCGTTTTCTATCTCTTCTTTCCATTCAAGATAGTGCTTCTCTGGTGTTTCAATGGTGCCATACCGCAAGCCTTGCGTATCATTACCCGCCATCACCAATTGCATGCTGGTAAAGAAGTTACGGATAAACTCTTTTTTCTGGTTATCCAGGTTCTGGCGAATACCTTCGGAAACCGACACCGAAGAGCGTTTCAGCTCAATCACACCGAGCGCGATACCATTGACATACAGCACTATGTCAGGGCGTTTTTTATTTTCACCTTTAATGGTGACTTCTTCGGCAATGGCAAAATCGTTTGCTTCTGGGTTTTTCCAGTCAATCAGCCAAACGGTTTCGTTCTGGTGACCGGCCCCTTCTTTCTCTTTCACGCCGTAACGCAGCAGGCGATACACCTCTTTGTTGGCGTAATAGAGCTTTTTACCTTCGCCCAGCGCTGCTGCCGTATCCAATTGGCGAATTGCACGCTTGATCAAGGCTTCGCTAACACCACGTTTTTTTAGCCAATCAACGAGGAGATCCACTTCAATATTTTTATTATTCGCGCGATCTTGCCAATTGCCTAAATAGCGATAGCCTAAGTCCGTTTGAAAAAACTGAACGATACGATTTTGGGTAGTGCGCTCACGCTGGCCAACGTTACTCATTTTAACGTCCTTATTCTATGCGTCTCTTGATAATGGCTTTAAATGTATTGCCAGCCCTGTCGTCAATAAACTCAATGTCTGGATACGCTTTTATCGCTCGTTTTATGCCGCTCCCCAAGCCCCGATATGGCAACACTTTTGGAGCAAACGAGGCCAAGATTGGGTTTCTAACATTCGAGTTACCCATTTTGATATTTTCTATTGTTAAGTTATTGGGCAAGTGACCGGGGCTCACGATTTCAATTCGATTAGCAAACACCAAAACCTTAATCGGCGCGGATACAAAGTAATCTCGATGAATAAGCGCATTGGCAATAAGCTCTTCAAGCACGATTCGCGGAACTTCTGGCTCGCCTACTGAGTTGAAGCCTTGTTCATTTTGCACATGGCGAATGTTAGCCAGCACAAAACCCAGAACCTTTTGGAATACATCCGATAGCTTGCCGTTAATATCCTGGCTGTCGATATAGTGCTCGTCTTCGATATCAACACCCGGAAAAGCCACCGCTTTTACAATAAAAACCGGTAAGCGTATTTGTGGACGTGACGAAAACAACAAGGCGCCGCAGATGTTAAGCTGCCCGTTCTTTGCCAAATTCATGTTTTCAAGCAGTTGAACGCGAGATACGTCTTGTTCTTCAACTCGTTCGCCGTATTCCCTCTCGAAAAATGCGTCAAAAAACTCTTGGTCTATGTCTGTAACAGAACTACCGCTAACAGGGGTCTCATCAGCGTGTATCAGTGCAGCTTCTTGAAACATTCTTTGGAGTTCTTCGCGTGCGGTTACTTTACGTTTATCTGATCCATTTTTAACCCATACAAACCCCTGAGTATCCATATATGGTTTGCTAATACCTTGTTCTATATGAACAACTATTACTAACCCATCAGGTAGCAGGATGTTTTCTGTCACTGGATTTATAGGGGGGCGAACATTATTTGTCGCCGCATTAGCGACGATTTGATTGATTCGACCTATATCATCTCTAGTTAACCCAGACCGCGAACCATCTTCATTCTTTACGCCAATTAGGATTAGCCCTCCGGCACTATTGGAAAATGCGACCATCTCAGCCCCCAAAGATGAGGCGTTATTAACATCGACTTTAAACTGATGCCGACTATCTTCATCACGCGCAATAATCGCTAAGAGTTCTTCGGTTTCCATGCTTCATACACCTGCTTACGTTTTTCGAAGGCTTCGGCACCACCTTCCATAATACTTACAATGCGCTGTTGAACGTCAGCACAATCAATGCTGCCGTTAACCAGCGCGATATGGTCATCTTGATACTCACAGGCAATTACCTGTTCCGCATCACCCAGCACCGGAATATTGGCATTGTGTGTCGCGAAGATAAACTGGGTAGAAGGCTTAAGCTGGCGAATCAGCTTGATGACATCGTCATAGATGGTTTGGTTGTCCAAATCATCTTCTGGCTGATCAATGATCACCACGTCGTTTTCTTGCTGACTTAACACAAACAGCATCAAGGCCGATGCCCGTTGCCCCAACGAGTGGTGTGCCAGTGCTTTGCCGTGATACTCGATAGTAAACACATTCGGCACTTGCCAAGTTAACAAGGCTTCCAGGTTGTCTTCAAAATACTGCCAGAAGGTATCAAAAGACCGGCCAAGCGTACTTTTCAGCTTTTCAACGTCGCGATAGGCCGATGCGAAATCACTGTATTCATCCACAATCTTCTTTTGGGTAGCGCCATGAATACCACTACCCCGAAACAAGTCTTGCATGAACGTGAGCATGGCAGCCTTATTCCCTTTAAATTGCGGCACAATTTTAAGGGGCGAATCAACCCGATTGATTTTGCTCAGTACCTGCTCAATAGTGCGGTACTCCTCCAACCAAAGATCATTAAGCTGCGCTAATTCACGCTCTAGGGATTGATTCAAATCCGCATACTGCTGCTCGCTTTTGGCGAGTACGGCTAACATTTGCTCGGCTTGGTCTAACAAGCTTCTAAGCTGTTTAAATTCTTGCGGGCTAATTGCCTGAGCACCGGCTTGCTTAAGCTCGGTGGCCAGTTTGCGTTCAATCTCGGCAAACTCTTCCTTCAACGACTGTTTTTGCTGCACAAAGCCAGACAACTTCTGCTGTAACAGCGCAACCGTATTGTGACCATTGAGCACCGTTTGCTTAATGCCATCAAAGCCAGCAATCAACTGCTGGTAGGTCGCAAAAAAGTCATCAAAAAAAATCTGATTTTGGGCAGACTTATACAACGCCTGATTTTTTAGCTCATCTTCAAAGCTGGCCACAAAACTATTGAGCTCCGAAAGATAATCCTCAGCACCTTGAATGACTTGCTGTGCTTTGCGCTCATCGCGGTCAAAGTCAATTTGCTTTTGTAGCTTAGTTTCAACACCGTGTTGCTGATAGAACTTGAGCTTAAATTCAGCATCTTGCTTTTTCTGCAACCATTCTTGCTTTTGCGTTGCCGCTCGGGTGAGGCGTTTAATCTGATTAATCGCATCGACCACCCGCTGACGGCCTTGCTCAATTTTTTGCCGGACAGGTACAAGCGCGTCGCCAAGCAGCTTCTCAATCAAATCTTTTTCAAAGCCAGCGCCCGTGCTGGAAAGATCTTTCTGACCAAAATAGATCGGCTGATGCAATACCGTTTCACGCACCGACACGCCCGGTTGCAACTGACCATTCACATACACATCGGGGCGCTCACCCAAGATACGGCGGATTTGATAGGGCTGGCCGCGGCGGTCAATGGCGTCGATGGTAATTTTGCCACCACTGCGTAGTAAGTGTTTTACCAGCCCTTCTTTGTATTCCACATCCGATGATTTATCGCCAAAGGGAATATTCAGCGCGTAGCGTACCCCTTCCAGCACGGATGATTTACCACTGCCTCGAATGCCAATCAGGGTATTAAGCTCAGGCGAAAGGCAAATTTCCGTGCCACCTAAAGTACCAGCGCCTTCAAAGCGGATTTTTTGAATATAAGAATGTTTATAGCTAGGCAGCTCGGCGCGGACTCGGGAAGCTTTATCACGCAACGCAAACTTAACCGCTTCAAAGCTAAATGAGCCAAGTTTTAAGTAGCTTGCCTTTTTACGTACCGCCATATCCGCAAGGTTCTTGGCATCACAACCTTCCACTTCAGCCGGATATAAATGACCTAATGCCTGCTGGATTTTCGCGCGGTCATCACGGGTGCGCACTTTTTGAAAAGCTAACGCTCTGCGTCGTACTGTCTCATTATCAAATAGCTCTTTGATGCGTACCGGAGCAAGGCCACCCCATAAGCCATTGGATGCTTCCACATGAGCGAATACCAAGAAATAATCCTTGTTGTACTCGTCCAATACTTTAATGGTTTGCAAAATATCGTGCTTCGAGCATGCATTTTCTTGTTCAAAGTTTGCTTGGCATGCGAATGTCACACTGAGAAACGTTTGAATATGGTTAGTTTGCTCTCTGTTGCAAAACCATTCATCAGAAAAAACCACCAAGGTATGCACACCAGCCTGACCATCTTTGATGGATAACTCAATGCCCGGTAACAAGCCAATGCCTGATTTTTTGGCTTTCTTGCGCAGCGCCTTAAATTCATCTACATCAAATTTATTATGGTTGGTGATTACGCCCAATCCTATCTTGGCCGCTTTTAATGCTTCTACATAATCACTAACAAAACGGTCAGACTCACCAGTATAAGTAAACTCTTTATCAGCGCGCGTATGGAGGTGGAAGTCGGCTTTTAACCAGCGACTACCGAAGTTGAATGGAGAGTTGACAGTGGATAGTGGAGAATTATTTTCGGTCATTTTGGGCATTCTCCTTTGAGGTTTTGACGATGGAAACAAGCAGTTTCAAAAGTTCTTGAATGTCAGGTTTAATGGATTGATAACTATCTTGAGTGATTTCACCCGATTGAAACAGCAACTCAATCCAATAGTCTGTTTCATTGGCTTCTTTTAACGCAATGCTCATTTTATTAATAAAATCAGCTTTGCTCTGTGCATGTTCCGCTTCACGCACCAAAGCCCCAATCGCCGTGCCGCTGCGCAAAATTTGTTTGCTCAAAACATACTCGCGCTTCTCAGCTTGCAAGTACTTCGACATCCTAACTACGCGCAGGGCGAAGTTAAAACTCTTCTCAGCAATCGGGTTGCGCTTTGTCAATGGAGAATTGAAAGTTGATAATGGAGAATGTTGGTTGTCTTTTTTCATCAATTTTGCGCGGGAAACCCCGTCCTGTTAGGGCGGGGAGGGATAGCGCGGCGGCGTCAGCCGCCCCCGTTCCCGCTCCTCCGTTTTAAGTGGGTTGCTATCTTAACAAAAGTCACGCTAAAATGTGACGCATGACAAAACGCGCCTATAAATATCGATTTTACCCGACGCCCGAACAAACTGAGCTGCTGGCCCAGACCTTCGGTTGTGTGCGTTTTGTCTATAACGCGATACTGCGCTGGCGTACCGATGCCTTTTATCAGCGCCAAGAAAAGATCGGCTATGTCGCTGCCAACGCCCGACTGACCGAAATCAAAAAAGATCCTAAGTTGGCGTTCCTGTCTGAGGTGTCGTGTGTCCCCTTGCAGCAATGCCTTCGCCACCAGCAAACCGCCTTCAAAAACTTCTTTGAGGGCCGTGCCAAGTACCCGGTATTCAAAAGCAAGCGGCACCGCCAGTCGGCGGAGTTCACCCGCTCGGCCTTTAAATACCGGGACGGCAAACTGTATCTGGCCAAAAGCAAAACCCCATTGGATATTCGCTGGAGTCGTGAACTGCCCAGCGCACCCAGCACAGTGACCGTTTCCAAAGACTCGGC
>NZ_FNYH01000009.1 GCF_900108915.1 Allopseudospirillum japonicum | reverse complement strand
GCCGAGTCTTTGGAAACGGTCACTGTGCTGGGTGCGCTGGGCAGTTCACGACTCCAGCGAATATCCAATGGGGTTTTGCTTTTGGCCAGATACAGCTTGCCGTCCCGGTATTTAAAGGCCGAGCGGGTGAACTCCGCCGACTGGCGGTGCCGCTTGCTCTTGAATACCGGGTACTTGGCACGGCCCTCAAAGAAGTTTTTGAAGGCGGTTTGCTGGTGGCGAAGGCATTGCTGCAAGGGGACACACGACACCTCAGACAGAAACGCCAACATCCCTCCCCGCCCTAACAGGACGGGGTTTCCCGCGTAAAATTGATAAAAGGACGTGATCAAATGCAAGGATGCTTTACGCGAACGACTTTATTGCACTGGCGTACACCGGCTTATTTCAGTGCCTATTTGCTGGGCTTGTGGACCTCTTACTTAAGAGGGATTTGGCCAAGTGCTGATGAATATCTTGCTTTGTTAGTGCTGCTGGTCTGTGTTGCTTTAAAGCGTTATTGGCTACTCAGTGTATATTTATTGGCTATCCTCATAGGCTATACCAGTCTAGCGGATCGTTTGAGTGCTAGCTTGCCTTTGACTTGGATAGGACAAGATATTTGGCTGGTAGGTGAAATTCAACAACGAGAATTTTCTAAACCCAAGACCTCTACACAATTTGGTAGAATACGCATCCAAGTTTTAGCGTGTCAGCCAGTGCAAGAAAATAAGCCCCCTGATCGAGAAATTGTCCATACGCAAACGTGCCCCTTGGTTGGGCAAAGTCTTTATTTAAGTCTATATGATGCCCTACCCCAATCTATGGTGGTGGGACAAGTTTGGGGTTTGCGTACCCGTTTAAAGCCTGTACGTGCCTATGCACATCCGGCAAGTCAAAAATATGCTTTGGGTGCGGATCTTGTCCGTGGCTATGTGAAAACACATGCACAAAGTGCACAGCTTTATCCACAAGAAAGCACGCACTGGCTTACTGGTATACGTCAGCAAGGATTACAGCTACTCGCAGCAGAATCACAAAAAAAACCTGAATTAGCAACGGCATACCAAGTACTTGCAGCGCTTTTGTTGGGTGAGCAACAAGGCTTAGCACAAACCACTTGGACGCTCTTTAGCGCAACCGGTAGTGTGCACTTGTTAGTGGTTTCTGGTTTGCATCTGGGGTTGTTAGCGACGGCTTTTTTGTTACTTGGGCGGGTACTACAGATACGCCGTGACACATATGTGTATTCCCTCTGGATTGCGCTCGTGTTGGCTGTGACGGCAGCTTATGCTGGGATCAGTGGTTGGCAAGTGCCAGTGCAGCGCGCTTGGGGGACCTTGGTGTTTGCACTGGTGTTGATCACTTGGGTCCAACAGCGTATTAATCCTTGGTGGGCTTGGGGAATCTTGCTACTTGGGATGCTGACCCTCAACCCAAGCTTGAGTGCGCGTGCTGGTTTCTGGCTGTCTTTTGTCAGTGTGGCGTTGATCATGTGGACGTATCAGCATCAAACTGGCACATGGCGCCTTTGGTTGAGTCTGCAAATGCGCTTGTTTTGGGGCTTGATGCCTCTTTTACTGCTTTTCCAGTTGCCCGTTTCCCTTTGGGGTCCGCTAGTTAATCTGCTTTTAGTGCCCTTAATGGGGATGTTTTTGCCCTTGTGTTTTCTGGCTTTGGGGCTCGCTGCCTTGGGCGAGACGGCTTTACTAGTGTTTGCTGCGCACAGTATTGATTGGGTCTTGCAGGTTTTACATGGATTGCAAACGGTACCTTTGAGTGTTTGGCAAGATTATCCAGTACAAATGCCTTGGGTGGTTTTAATTGCTTTAGCGGCTTTGCCTACAGGGATGCTTGCTTTGCGTGGTGTAGGCGTGATGGCAGCTGTGCTGGCGTATGTGTTGACGTTAGTACCTGTGACAGGACAGCAAAAACTTGCTTCTGGTGAGGTTCATCTTCACCTGTTTGATGTAGGCCAAGGGCTTAGTCTTTTACTAGAAACCCAGCATCATCGCCTTTTGTATGATGTTGGTATAGGGTATCCCAGTGGTTTCGCGCCGATTAAAGACTATCTTCCAGAACTGAAAGCACTTGATGCTGTCGTGTTAAGTCATGGTGATCGAGATCATAGTGGCGCTTGGCCTGTGTTAGCGCCGCATGTGCGTCCCCAAGTGATCTGGCATGGAATGGATATGGCACCACCGCAAGGTCAGGTGCGTCAGCGTGCTTGCCAAGGGGTGCATACTTGGGTGTGGGATGACGTTGAATTTACGCTGATCGGTCCTATGTCTGCACACCAACTCAGTGCAAACGATACTTCCTGTATGCTTTTAGTCAGTACACCTTGGCGGCAGCATATTTTAGTCACTGGGGATGTTAGCCGAGCATATGAGTACCAACGTTTAGCACTTGCGGGGAAAACCCAACAACTAGAAGCAGACAAAATAAGTGTCTGGGTTGCGGGCCATCATGGCAGTCGGACATCAACCCATCCCAGTTTATTAAGACGCTGGCGTCCTGAGTATTTGGCCTATAGCCATGGTTGGCGTTCTTCTTATGGGCATCCGCATGGGCAAGTGGTTCAGCATGCCGCCGCGTTAGGAATTCGTCAGGTCTCTACCAGTGATTTAGGACGTTTAACTTGGTCTTTCTATAGGCAAGGTATCCGCTTTCAATCACAGCGTTCCCATTATTTACAGGATGCAAGTTGGCAAGGGGGTTGGGCTTATCCATAGCCTAGCTGCCGCCTTTTGGTTAAAATCCCTGCCAATTTGATCTTGTCTAACCCATAAGGAAACTCGCCGTGTTGGCAATGTTAGAAACTGGCGGTCTGTTAATTTGGCCCCTGATGATTTGCTCCTTGTTGGCGCTCGCCATCGTCCTAGAACGCACTTGGGTGCTTTTTATTCAAGCAAACCGCATTGCACCACGCGGGCTGGCACAGGGTTTATTGCGTCAATTACAACAAAATCCCCAGCTGCAACAAGATTTAGCGCAAGGACGTGCTCGTACTTGGCTTAACGAGGTGGCACAAGATTCCCCTTTGGGTGCTGTGCTGGCTTCTGGTTTAAAGCAAGTGGCGCATGGTCGCGAGCAAAGTAAAGAAAGTATTCAAGAAGCTGCTGCGCATTTAGTGCATGAGTTAGAACGTTTTTTGAATATGTTAGGCACGCTTGCCAGCATCACACCGCTATTAGGTTTGTTGGGTACTGTGGTGGGTATGATTGATGTTTTTGCTCAGCTGATGCTTGAAGGTACAGGCGATGCTCGTTTACTTGCCGGTGGGATTTCCAAAGCCTTGGTGACCACGGCCTTTGGTTTAGGGGTGGCGATTCCTGCCTTATTGTTCCACCGTTTTTTTATTCGCCGTGTAGGGGATTTGGTCGTGCGCATGGAACAAGAGGCGATTCACTTATTAGATGAATTGTATCCTGCGAAAATAGCCAATACTCGGGGTGATATGTGAAATTTCGTCGCCAAGTGACTGAAGATATTCAAGTTAATTTAACACCCTTGATTGATGTGGTGTTTTTATTACTGATCTTTTTTATGGTCTCAACCACGTTTAAAGATTCTCAAGCCTTGGATTTGGTCTTACCACAGGCCAGTAGACAAGTGGAACAACCGATTGAAATGCAGATTTTCGAGCTACAAATTTCTGCACAAGGGGCATATCAGCTGTTAGGGCCAAACATCGAGGCTAAGCAAGCCGACGCACAAGATCAGCAAGCATTGAAACACATGTTAGCCAACTTGGCAGACCAGGATACCCTCGTGCTGTCAGCTGATGCACAAACGCCGCATCAAGCTGTGGTCTTAGCCTTAGATGTATTAGGTCAACTCGGTATCAGTAAAGTGCATATTGCCACGCAAGCCCGACCAGACAACCAAGGATCAACACATGAATAAAACCGAGGAAAGCGTGTCTGCATGGCAGGATTACCGACGCCTGCTGACCTATGTCCGTCCTTACTGGATGGCATTTGCCGTGAGTGTTTTTGGTTATGCCTTGTATGCAGGTGCGAGTACAGGACTCGCAGAATTGATGAAATATCTGATTGATTCAATTCAAAATGCCCAAGTCAGCCAAGAACGCTGGCTCTTTCCTAGTTTAATGGTTGCGGTATTTG
This sequence comes from Allopseudospirillum japonicum, assembly GCF_900108915.1. Lineage (GTDB taxonomy): Bacteria > Pseudomonadota > Gammaproteobacteria > Pseudomonadales > Halomonadaceae > Pseudospirillum > Pseudospirillum japonicum. The sequence continues at coordinate 147,575 of NZ_FNYH01000009.1, read as the reverse complement.
CTGTGCGTGGCTTGGGAACCTTTTTAGGGACCTATTATATGGAATATGTTGGCCGGCATTTAGTCCATGCGCTACGTTGTGATTTATTTAATCGTCTATTGATTTTGCCCAGTGCTTTTTTTGATCAGGAATCCAGCGGCCACTTGATTTCCAAAGTGACTTTTAATGTGGAACAAGTCACAGAAGCGGCTACCAAAGCGGTGACCATCTTGGTACGTGAAGGCCTATTTGTCATCGGCCTGCTGATCTATTTATTTTATAATAATTGGCAATTGTCCTTAGTTTTTCTTGCGATTACTCCCCTAATTGGTTTAGTGGTCAGTTACGCCAGCCGGCGTTTTCGTCGTATCAGTCGTCGTATTCAAAATTCTATGGGGGATGTGACACACGTGGCTTCAGAGGCCATTAGCGGGTATCGTGTGGTGCGTACTTTCGGTGGTGAAGCTTATGAGCGTGAGCGCTTTTTGCATGCCAGTTTATACAACCGCCAACAAAGTATGAAAATGGCCCTTACCAAAGCTATTAGCACACCCGTGATTCAATTAATTATTGCTTTGGCGATGGGCTTTTTGGTATGGCTGGCTTTGTCACCTGAACTCTTGCAAAGTATGACCCCAGGCGAATTTATCGCTTTTATTACTGCCGCAGCCCTGCTTGCCAAGCCCATGCGTCAACTGACGGAAATCAATAGCATTATTCAGCGCGGGCTGGCGGCGGCACAAGATGTGTTCCAGCAATTAGATACGGCACCTGAACAAGACACAGGGACTTTGGTGCTGACTGAAAAAGCCCAAGGGCATTTGCATATTCGTGATCTGAGTTTTCGTTATCCAGGGGCGGAGAAAGAAGCTCTGCAAGACATTAATTTAGCCATTCCTGCAGGGCAAATGCTAGCGTTAGTGGGGCGTTCAGGCAGTGGTAAATCGACTTTGGCAAGCCTAATTCCACGGCTTTATCACGCAGATCAGGGCAGTATTGCGCTAGATGGTCGAGCCATCCAAGATTTCACTTTGGCAAGCCTGCGCGCGCAAGTGGCCTTGGTCACCCAGCAGGTGACTTTATTTAACGATACTGTGGCGAATAATATTGCCTATGGGCAGGCGGATGCGACGGAGGAACAAATTTATGCCGCAGCCAAAGCTGCCTATGCCTTGGATTTTATTGAAGCGCTACCGCAAGGTTTTGATACTTTTATTGGTGATAATGGGGTCACCCTTTCTGGTGGGCAAAGACAACGTTTAGCGATTGCGCGTGCTTTATTAAAAGATGCACCCATCTTAATTTTAGATGAAGCAACCTCGGCACTAGATAATGAGTCTGAGCGCTATATTCAGCAGGCACTCGATCAGTTGATGCAAGGGCGTACTACCTTGGTGATTGCTCACCGTTTATCGACGATAGAAAAAGCCGATCAAATTGTGGTGATGGAAAATGGCCGCATTGTTGAGCAAGGAACGCATACCGACTTGCTGGCTGCCCAAGGGGCTTATGCGCATTTACACCAGATGCAATTTAGTGCTGAGTCAGTACATGATCAATAACCGATATGGTAGACGTATCGCCGCCTATCTAGAACAAAGTATACAGGCCTTTTGGTATCCGCATACCGCAAGTCACCTGCCTTGGGGACGTTATGTCTTGTATGCGCTCATGCCGCTTTGGTGGAGCTTGGCGCATCTTTTTGCTTATATAAGCAAAAAACGCGCATGCAAATTACGTCAACAAGCAGCCCAATATAGGCTGGAGATTCCTGTGATTGTGGTGGGGAATCTCCATGTCGGCGGTAGTGGTAAATCGCCCTTAGTGCGTTGGCTGGCACAGTATTGGCAGACACAAGGTTATCAAGTGGGGATTATCAGCCGTGGTTATGGTGGTTGTGCGCCTCAATATCCTTATGAAGTCACCGTCAATTCACCTGTCGCTGCGGCCGGAGATGAAGCCTTGATGCTGCATCAGCAAACAGCATGTCCTGTGGTGGTGGCCCCTTGTCGTTTGAGCGCATTGCAATATCTGCAAAAAAAATATCCACTCGATCTGGTAATCAGTGATGATGGCTTACAGCATTATGCTTTGCCGCGTACGCATGAGCTGGTAGTTGTGTCTGGTGCGCGTACTTGGGGGCGTAATGCGCTTTTGCCTTTGGGGCCTTTGCGAGAGCCAAGATGCCGCTTATTACAAGCAGATGCTGTGATTGTGCATCAAAGCCAAGCTGGACAGTTGCAGCAAATGCAACAAGAATTCGCTGGTGCGCAGGCGCTGCCTTGGATTGGGGTCCGTTTAGCTGATTACCGATGGCATCCGCTTGCACAGATCAACCAAGCCATGCCTGAATCTGTTGGGATGCAAGTATGTCCTTGGCCACCGGGGACACAAGTGCATTTAGTCACTGGGATTAGCTATCCACAACCCTTAATTGATTATTTAACTCAACACTGCCAGTTACAGGTACAGGCACATTTATGGCCAGATCATTATCAGTTTCAAGGCGATGAATTCCAGTTTGCCGATGCAGCCCCTTGTGTTGTCACTATGAAAGATGTGGTGAAATGTCAAACTTACCTGCGCGCACAAGATTATATTATCAGTGTCGATTTGCAGGTGGATCCGGAATTAATCGCCTTATGTCACACTTGGCAAGCCCAATGGGCTGGCCGAACTCACTTGAATCGAGAGGACGCACATGGATAAACAATTATTAGCTTTATTGGTTTGCCCTATCTGTAAAGGGCCTTTGGTCTATGCCAAAACGCAGCAAGAATTAATCTGCCGTGCAGATGCTTTGGCTTTTCCGATACGTGAAGGTATTCCTGTTATGTTAGAAGATGAAGCCCGGGTACTGAGTGCTGAGGAACGCCTAGATCATAAATATCCACAGGCGAGCGCATGATAGATTTTAGTGTGATTATCCCCGCACGTTATGCTTCTAGCCGCTTACCTGGCAAACCTTTATTGATGCTGGCGGGGCAGCCGATGTTGGCCCATGTCTATCAACGGGCGTGTGCAAGTGAGGCAAAACGTGTGGTGATTGCCACAGATGATGAACGGATTGCCGAAGTGGGTGTAGGTTTAGGGGCACAAGTCTGCATGACCTCAAGTACACATGCATCCGGTACAGATCGTTTGCAAGAAGTGGTCAGCCAGCTAGATTGGTATGCGGATGAAATTGTGGTGAATGTGCAAGGTGATGAGCCGCAAATTCCCCCAAAGTTAATCAATCAAGTGGCGCACCATCTTGCCGCTGAACCTAATGCAGGCATGGCGACGCTCGCTGAACCGATTCAAGATTATGCCACCTGGGTCAATCCTAATGCGGTGAAGGTAGCGCTGAATGCTGCTGGGATGGCTTTGTATTTTAGTCGTGCGCCCTTACCTTGGGTTCGAGATGCACCGCCAAATACACAGCAAAGCTTGCCGGAAAATTTCCCTTTTTATCGGCATTTAGGTTTATATGCGTATCGTGTACATCTGCTGAATCAGTTTGTCACTTGGCCACCAGCGCCTTTGGAAATGGCAGAGCAATTAGAGCAGTTGCGTGCTTTGTATCAGGGTGTGGGGATCTATGTCGGCATCACACACCAAAGTCCGCCGGCAGGGATTGATACTTGGGATGATTACCAAAGAGTCAAGCAAGCACTAGAAAGCACTAGTGCTTAAATATGAGAAATTAGGGTGCGTGATAAATGAGTTCCATAATCCGCACCTTATCTTGGGCAAGGTTTTTCATCAAATTTGCCCCCATACTGAGAAAATCTGCTCCGAAAATAAGCTCAGGGGTTAATAAGCCCGTTTGCCCACGTGCTTCACGATCACTATGTTTTTGGCGCCATGCGAGTGCTTGTGCAGAGATATCCGCTTGGTGATAAGGGGTAAAACCTGCTTGTTGTAGATGTTGATCGAGTTCGGTGAGACTAAGCAAATGGCTCGTATGTGGGCTGCGTGCCCAAGGAACTGGATAGGTGAGTGGCTCGAGATTTTCCCCACGGACGATTTCATGCAAAATAAGCGCGCCTTGAGGAAACAAAACCCGTTTAATTTCGCTTAAAGCTTGCGTAATTTGGGGGATATTCATTAAGGTATGTTGACTCCAAACGCGCTGTACGCTGGCTGATTCTAAAGATAAGGCGCAGGCATCTTCGCAACGCATATCAATAGAAGCACAGCCGGTGGCACGATTGAACCAACGAGCAATCTCAATAAATGCTGAGGTAATATCAACCCCGATCACTTGGGCACCATAGCTCTGATGTAATAAGCGACTGCTGCCGCCTGTACCACAGCCCAAATCTAGCACCTTCAGTCCAGCGGGCCAAAGTAAACGGTCGGCAAGCTGTAAGGAAGCGCGCCGTCCACCGACATGCAGTTGGTCTAAGGTCGCAATATCTTCATAGGTGAGATGGTCTGGGTCTAAATCTTCTGCGATTAAAGCTTCGCGTAAACGTTGAATAATATGCGTATCTGCATAGTGTTGGTTTAGTTGCTGGGCATAGTCAGACGTCGTTGACATTATAAATAACCTTAATCAATCAGTGAGCGGCTGTAGGCGCTATTTAACAGGATTATACCGTGAAGCCAGATGATGACGAGATATTACTGAAAATTTCAGGGTTCTCTGTAACTGCAGTCACAGTTGCAGCGCAATTAAGTGCGGTTTTAAGTGAAGCACGCAATATTTCTTTAGAGGCTATGAATGCCCGCGCTTTAGTGGCACGGGCAGGCGATAATGTGCGTACCTTTCGCCCGATTACCGATTACATGATAGAGCTTGCCAGTGACACCATACGTTTGGTACAGGAAATCAATCACGAGGCGCTGAAGCTATCACGGGTTGCCCTGAAACGTTTGGATGTGGCGGAGGCTAAACGACGTTTTCAACATGCGCAAAGATTAGCACAAAGCGCTAGTTATCTTGCGGATATGCGTCCTCTAGTTCACCAAGCGCGTCAAGATGAATTACAGCAGCAACGCCAGTTAAAACATCATTTACGCCAGTTAACTGAGCTGCTAGATGAAATTGAATTACGTATGCTAGCTGCGCATGTGGTTGCGGCAACTTCACGTCAAGAAGCTGCGACAGTTGAGTATACTTATAAAGTAGGTTTAGAAGGTATTGTCAATAAGTTAGAAACGGCCGCTGAGCGTATTCGTAGCATTGCGCATAAAAGTCGTAGTTTACTGCGTAATAACCAATATTAATAAAAGAGATAACGAAAGATGCAAACAAAGAAATTATATGAAGGGCGTGGACATACTTGGTATATGTTTGCACGTGATCCAGAGCGTCCTCAAAATATTATTGATACAAATCAGTATATGGTTCGTGCAGGTAAAGAAGCGATTTTGTTAGATCCAGGTGGGATTGAATTATTTCCTGCTATGTTAGCTGCGATTGTGCATCATATTCCTGCTGAACACATCACCCATTTATTTGCTTCGCATCAAGACCCAGATATTATTTCATCTCTCGGATTGTGGGATAAAACTTTACCACATGCACAATTACATGCGCCTTGGTTATGGGAAGGTTTTTTGCGTCACTTTGGTTGTAACCATATTGAATATAAAGCAATCCCAGATGAGGGCCAAAGTTTGCGTTTGGGTGGGGTAGAATTGCAATTTATTCCTGCGCATTATTTGCATTCTTCTGGCAATTTCCATGTTTATGATCCTGTCGCTAAAATTCTGATGAGTGGTGATGTGGGTGCTGCTTTATTGCCAGAAGCTAATACGCCTTTATTTGTAGAAAACTTCCAAGAGCATACCCAATATATGCGTGGTTTTCATCAACGTTGGATGCCTTCTAATCGGGCAAAAGATGACTGGATACGCCGTGTCCGTACCCTAGACATTGAATATTTAGCACCTCAACATGGTTCGATTTTTCAGGGCGATGATGTTAAGCGCTTCCTTGACTGGTTTGAAGCTTTAGAAGTGGGTACAGGCGTTAAGGGAAATTAACTCAATGGTCGTAAACTTGGGTATGCCAGTCTTGTGCTAACCAAGTAACGACTTGATTGGCAGGGCTCGGGCGTCCTAAATAATAACCTTGGCCTTGTTCACAGCCTTGTTCACGCAGAAAAGTCAGTTGCTCATAGGTTTCAATGCCTTCTGCAACGACATTTAATCCGAGTGCTTTTGCCATGGCAATAATAGTGATTGCAATTTGGCAATCATCATGGGCATGTGGTAATTCGCGCACAAAGCTGGCATCAATTTTTAAGGTATCTAAAGGCAAACGTTTTAAATAGCTTAAAGAAGAATAGCCTGTACCAAAATCATCGATAGAGATTTTAATCCCAAGTTGGCGTAAACGATGTAGCATACAAGCAATGGCTTCGGCATGTTCTGGTAAAAAACAGCTTTCGGTTAATTCTAGTTCTAATAAATAAGCAGGAATTTTTGAATCTTGTAGTGCTTGGTGAATACTGGCTTCAAAATGTGGGCTTGCTAGTTGACGTGCAGAGATATTAATAGCAATGGGGACGACGTCTAAGCCGGCTTTTTGCCACCACTTAAGTTGTTGACAGGCTTCATGTAATACCCAATTGCCTAAGCTATCAATTAAGCCGAGTTGTTCTGCCATAGGAATAAAATCAGCCGGAGAGACAAAACCTAAATGTTCATCATTCCAACGGATTAAGGCTTCAAAACCTTTGAGTTTGCCTTGGTGAATATCAATTTTAGGTTGATAAAATAGTTGAAAAGCTTGTTGATGCAAGGCACGTCTTAGAGCATTTTCTAATGTTAAACGTGAGCTTGTTTCTTGTCCTAATTGTTGTGTAAAAAAGCTGAAATTATTACGCCCATTTTCTTTAGCACGATACATAGCGCTATCGGCATTTTTCAATAAATCATCTGTATTTTGTGCATCTTGTGGATATAAGCTAATACCTATACTGGTAGAAACAAAGAGTTCTTGTCCTTCAATCTGCATCGGTTGATGAATTGCGGCAATAATACGGTGTGATAAGCGTTCTAAATCGGTCAGATGCTCAACTTCAGGGACCAAAATAACAAATTCATCGCCACCTAAACGAGCAACGGAATCTTCTGTACCAACAGCATCTTGTAACCTACGGGCGACACGTCTTAAAACTTGATCACCGCTGGCATGACCCAAAGAATCATTAATACGTTTAAATAAATCAAGGTCTAAAAATAAGACAGCTAGCATAGCCTCATGCTTGCGTGCTTGGCTGAGGGCTTGTTGTAAACGATCATTGAGTAAACGCCGATTAGCAAGGCCTGTGAGCTCATCAAAATAAGCGAGATTGTGAATTTTTTCTTCTTTGCGTTTGCGATCACTAATATCCGCAAAAATGGCAGCATATTGAATAATCTGCTCTTTTTCATCACGGATTGCAGTAATAGTGAGCCATTCAGGAAAAATATCACCATTTTTACGCTTATTCCAAATTTCGCCCTGCCAATACCCTTGCTGCTTTAACGCTTGCCACATATTTTGATAAAAATTGCTTTGATGGCGTCCAGAGCTTAACACCTTGGGGGTTTTACCGATGACTTCCTCAGCGGTATAACCAGTTAATTCTGTAAAACTGGGATTCACCGATTCAATAATGCCCCGTGCATCTGTAATAATAATGCCATCTAAGGAAACTTCGATGACTTTTTGTGCTAAGCGCAAGTGTTCCATAGAAGCTTTTAATGCAGAATCGCGTGCGCTAAGGGCCTCTCGTAGGCGGTTAACATAAGCATATTCAACACTTGCAAGAATATCGCCTAGGGAAAGTAAACCGATCGGCTGACCTTGTGGCCCAATGACGCCTAAATGACGAAATTTTTTCTCACGTAAAATATTAACCGCAGCAATTAAACTGGTATCCGGTTCAACAGATAAAAGCTGATGAGTCGCAATGTCACCTAAACACACATAATTTTGTGCATCTGCTAGTAAGCGAATTAAATCGCGTTCGGTAATAATGCCCCAAGGGTGGTGTAGATCTTGAGGGTAAGCCACAATGGCTGCTTCTGAATTGCTTTCTTGTAGTGTGTGCACCGCCTCGGCAACAGGCATGCGTGCATCTAGTACCAAAGGTGGTTGGCGAATCGCTGAACCAACTTCTCGCATATATAAATAGTGTTCTAATCCTTGCTGACGTACGACATCAGTTTGCGTTACTATACCTAAAGGACGTTGGTCTTCATCTTGAATGACAAGCAAACGTCGTACTCCTTCGCGTTTTAGTTTCATCCCCACTTGATTGAGCGACCAAGACGCAGGCACAGAACGTACCGGATGGCTCATAAAATCACCAATAGGGCGTGATATCAGCTGACGGTCAGTAAAGTCTAAGCGTCTTGCATCGCCTTCGCTCCAAATCCCAACTAAAGCTTGGGTTTCAGGATCTTGGATTAAAATACAGCTCACATGGGCTTGCTGCATTAAACGTGCAGCCTCACTTAAACAAGTCTCCGGTGGGCAGGTGAGTAACCCAGAATGAATGAGCTGACCGACAGGCACATCATCACTGACAAAAAGATCATTAAGTAAGGCATGTTTGGCGATGGTCATGAAAGCGTAAGGTATCTCAGGCAAAGATTAAGGAAAAGAAGGCGCGCCTTTACTATACCTTGATTATCAGGGAGATGCAGCAGAGACTCGGGCTAAGCTACATAAATTCACTTAGCCGCTGAGTTTAAGTGTGTTTGGGTAATAAATTTGTGCTATCGCAAAATATTACGCAACTTCAGGTTCAAGCAGTTGTGTGAGCAGATAACGCACGTTATTGACTTCAAACGGTTTATCACAGATTGCAGAGACGCCTGCTTGTTGCACGGAACTAAGGCGTGCCTGATCATTTTCTGAGGTGACCATTAAGATGGGAACGTGTGAATGTTCAGATGCTGTACGCACATATTCAGTTAATTCACGCCCATCCATTTCTGGCATATTATAATCTGTAACAATTAAATCAAAGTTGTCTGCACTGAGTTTATGCAAAGCATCTTTACCATCTTTAGCTTCTACTAATTGTTCTACACCCAGTTGATTTAAAACTCTGCATAAATGTTTGCGTGCTAAACGACTATCATCCACAACAAGCACACGCAATTGCTTAATATCATATAAATCTAGATTCAGCTCATCAGCAACAATATAATCTAAGGAAGCAATTAAAGCGCGTTGTAAGTCTTGGTGATTAAAAGGTTTGGGTAGCAAGGCTAAAACTTTGGATTGACGAATGGCTTCTAAGTTTTCCCACTTGCGTTCACTTGAGATGACCATAAAAGGAATATGCTCTAAACGCGGATCACTTTGCATCAGGGCAACCAGATCGCCTGCTTGTGCATCAGGTAAATAAAGAGAGCTAATCACTAAATCAGGCGTATAGGTGCGCATTTTGTTAAAAGCACTGCGAGCATCTGCTGCGGTTTCTATCCCTAGAATGCCCTCATCCTTAAGGTGTTGCTCGATAATACGTCTTTGTGTCGGGGAAGGTTCAACGAGCAAAATAGATAACTCATAAATAGACAGGTGTTCCATGTCATCCATCCTGTTAAGCAGTTGAAAACGAAGGTTATAAAAACCCTGTTAAACATCAGAGAATTTTACATAGTTTAACACTTCTTAGCGATTGTGCGGCAAGATGTTTGGCAATTTTGTATGATTTACGCCAAAAAAATCGCCTAAACTGAGAAGAGTCTAGGCGATAAAAGTGTAATTAAAAAGAATATTTCAGTGACAATTGACTAGCTTTTCGCTGCAATAATTTCTTGCCATTTTGCTGGACCTGTCATGTGGACAGATTCACCTTCAACATCGACTGCAACTGTAACAGGCATATCTTGTACATCAAATTCGTAAATTGCTTCCATACCTAGGTCTTCAAAAGCTAGGACTTTCGCAGATTTAATCGCTTGGGCAACAAGGTAAGCTGCGCCACCTACAGCCATTAAGTAAACTGCCTGATTGTCTTTGATGGCTTCAATTGCGATAGGACCACGTTCAGATTTCCCTATCATACCAAGCAGTTTGGTTTCTTCTAACACGGTGCGGGTAAACTTATCCATGCGAGTCGCGGTTGTGGGACCTGCTGGTCCAACCACTTCATCACGTACAGGATCGACAGGACCAACGTAGTAAATAAACTTACCTTCTAAATCAACCGGTAAGCTTTCACCACGTGCGAGCATATCGACCATACGTTTATGGGCGGCATCGCGTCCGGTAAGCATCTTGCCACTCAGCAATAAGACATCACCAGGTTTCCAAGTTTTGACTTCTTCGCGGGTGACTGTGTTGAGATTGACACGCTTGACTTGCTCGCCGACTTCGCGAGTGACTTCTGGCCAGTCTTCTAAGGAAGGCGGTGTTAAGCTGGCAGGGCCGCTACCATCGAGGGTAAAGTGTACGTGGCGTGTTGCCGCACAGTTAGGAATAATAGCAACCGGTTTATTGGCCGCGTGGGTCGGATAATCTTTGACTTTAACATCCAATACTGTGGTTAAACCACCTAGACCTTGCGCCCCTATGCCCAGTTTGTTGATTTTATCGAAGAGTTCTAAGCGTAGTTCTTCTGCACGATTGCTGGCGCCGCGTGCTTGTAAGTCTTGAATATCAATCGGATCGAGTAGGGCTTCTTTGGCAAGGATCATGGCTTTTTCTGCCGTGCCGCCAATGCCAATGCCGAGCATCCCAGGTGGACACCAGCCTGCGCCCATCGTAGGCAGCTGTTTTAAGACCCATTCGACAACATCATCTGAAGGGTTGAGCATGGCAAATTTAGATTTAGCTTCAGAGCCACCGCCTTTTGCGGCAACATGCACTTCGACTGTGTTACCTGGGACGATCTCATAATTAATAATCGCCGGCGTGTTATCTTTAGTATTTTTACGCGCACCATCAGGGTCAGCCAACACGGAAGCGCGTAGAATATTATCCGGATGCAAGTAAGCGCGTCTTACCCCTTCATTGAGCATATCTTCAAGGCTCATATCCGCATCCCATTGCACTTGCATACCCACCTTAATAAAGACGGTGACGATGCCGGTATCTTGGCAAATGGGGCGGTGTCCCTGCGCACACATGCGCGAGTTAATCAGAATTTGCGCAATAGCATCTTTAGCGGCAGGAGATTCTTCGCGTTCATAGGCCGCGGCCATTGCTTGAATAAAATCTTTAGGGTGGTAGTAAGAAATATATTGCAGTGCATCAGCGACGCTTTGGATCAGATCGTCTTGACGGATGAGGGTCATGCTTACTCCTTAAATCATCATTACACTAGCTGATTGCTATCACAGGGAAATTTGGGTTATCGACAAGCCTACGCGTGTTGACGATACCGAATAAAAAGCATGTTATATGCATTTTTTTATGCAGGTACTTGTGTAAAAGACATGTGCCAGCATAAGGTAGAGATAACAAATAATCAGTGAACATAAATCAAGGGGTTAGTATATAGCATGCTAAACGCTTAGGCACTATGACCCCTTGGTCTTATCTTGTCAGCAGGGTGCACTATGATTTCTGTTTTAGTCATTTATATGGGCGGTACTTTAGGGATGCAGGCAGATGCACAAGGGCATCTTGTACCTCAGCCACTTGGTAATCGTTTTTGGAAGGCGTTACCAAAAGATTTGATGACCAGTTTAGATATTCATTTGCATGAATATTCACAACCTATAGATAGTGCCAGTTTGCACCCAGAAGCTTGGTTTAGCTTGGCGCATCTGATCCGTGAATATGCATCCCAATACCAAGCCTTTGTAGTGATTCAGGGCACAGATACTTTAGCTTATACCGGCAGCGCTTTAGCCTTTTTGCTACAAGGCCTTGGTAAACCTGTCATTGTGACAGGTTCACAACAACCTTTAGAAACGCGTGGTACGGATGCACTGGCCAATCTGACCCATGCCCTACGTTGGGCAGCGCATAACCAGTCTATGTGTGAGGTTGGATTAGCTTTTGGCGGTAAGTTGTTGCGTGCTTGTGCAAGTACCAAGGTCTCTGCTCGGCAACATGATGCTTTTGCAAGCCCGAATGTGCCCTTGTTAGGAGAGGTCTTGGCGGGTGAGCGTTATGTTTTTTATGCAGAAAGAGCTTGGCGTCCACAAACTATATTGATACCCGCTTGTGATTACCAACAAGCCCAAGTTGTGCGTCTTAGTGTTTTTCCAGGGATGAGAGCCACTTGGTTACAAAAAGCGTTAGAAGATGTCGATGCGGGGGTTCTGGAACTTTATGGTAGTGGGAATGGACCCTGTGATGCGGAGATTTTGTCTGTACTTGTGCAAGCGCAACAAGCGGGAAAATGGCTTTTAGCGCGTAGTCAAACTTGGTACGAAGGGCTCACAGGCTGCCCTCAATATGCGACAGGTAAAGCGTGGCAGGATGCTGGCGTACTCATGCCTGCACAAATGACGGTGGAAGCGGCACTCACGAAACTGCATTGGGTGCTCGCCTATTACCCCACAGACCGAGAAAAACAAGCGCAAGCGCTAGCAAGTGTTTTATGTGGTGAAATCTAGAGGTATGCAGTAGCTAGTGTTATTCTCGCACCTTGCTAGAATCTAAGTGAATGAGTGCCTCTTGTTAGCAGATAACGAGGGCACTTGTGTTGATCATGGTATTTCTTTTTCTGGAGTAAATAATGTATGGATATCAGTATCCTCTTGCTGGGGTTGGCTGGGCTAGCTTTTGCACTCATTATTTTTGAAGATATCATTCATTTGAATAAAGCTAAATCTACCTTATTTATTGGGAGTTTGAGTTGGCTATTGCTATTTATTTATGCTGAGCCTTTAGGGCTAGAAAATGTTCAAGAAAGCTTGAATGAGAATTTGCTAGAGATTTCCACGCTCTGGCTGTTTTTAATGGCAGCGATGACTTTTGTTGCTTACTTAAATAGTAAAGGCTTGATTGCTTCTATTATTTATAAATTGTTGCCACGTCATTTAACAGAACGCAAATTGATGTTTTTGTTAGCAGGCTTTGCTTTTATATTTTCTTCTCTTGCTGATAATATTACCGCTACTTTAGTTTCGCTCGCTTTAGTGTTATCACTTAATTTAAATACAGAAAAATTGGTACGCTTTAGTGTGTTGGTAGTTTTCGCAGTAAACTCAGGGGGTGTGGCCTTGATTACTGGCGATGTGACAACGTTAATGATTTTTATGGCAGATAAGGTCGCTATCCAACATCTGCTACTGCTGATTTTGCCAGCTTTTGTTGGTGTGCTTTTATTAGCACATCTATTATCACGCAACTTTGATCATCAACCAATACATTTAACTGAAATGCAGGTGAAAGCTAGCCTATTGGAAAAAATGGTGGCTGTGCTATTTTTATTGACTATTTTAAGTGCGATAGCCGCTAATATTCTCTATCAAGTACCACCTTTGCTGACTTTCTTGTTCGGCTTATCTATTATGTTTTTGTTGGGGCGTTTAGCACGACGCCAAGACAAGGATGAACACCAATTGCTTGATTATATTCGTGTGATTGAATACGACACCTTGCTATTCTTTTTAGGTATACTCTTAGTCGTAGGTATGCTGAAAGAAATTGGTGTGTTGAATTATGTGCCAGAAGTTTATACGCATTTGCCTATTGCTATTGCAAACTATCTGACAGGATTAGCCTCTGCATTAATTGATAACGTACCTTTAACCGCTGCAGTATTAAAATCTGATATTAGTATGCAGACAAGTGATTGGCTGGCTTTAACTTATGCTGCAGGCGTAGGGGGTTCTTTATTAGTGATCGGCTCAGCAGCTGGCATTATTGCCTTAAGCAAAGTCGAGTCTTTAAGCTTCTTTAGCTATATGCGTTACTTGCCATATTTAGCACTGGCGTATACTTCAGGCTATGTCCTTGCTTATCTGATGGCATTGTGGGTATAACTGGCTTGTCCGTTTAAAACATTTCTGGTTACCTTTGGTAATCCTAGCGCTTGACATGGGGCAGTAAGCTTCTTATGTTTAAAACATTTGTTTGCTTTAGGACGCTGCCCACATGACCACTCATTCAGATACAGTCACTCGTATATTGGATACAGCTGAAGCCTTGTTTGCTGAACGCGGCTTTGCCGAAACCTCTTTACGCACGATCACAAGTAAAGCCAAAGTCAATTTGGCTGCGGTGAACTATCATTTTGGCTCGAAAAAGTCCCTGATCCATGCCGTTTTTGCACGTTATTTAGACCCCTTTTGTGCGCACTTAAGCCTAGAGATTGATCGGTTAGAAAAAATGCAACCAAGCCCAAATCTAGAGCTTTTACTTGAACGCCTTGCTTTTACTTTACTCAATACACAAACCCCGAATAAACAAGGACTTTCTGTATTTATGCGCTTACTTGGTTTGGCTTATACCCAAGCGCAAGGCCATTTACGCGACTATTTACAAACCCAATATGGGGAAGTATTTCGGCGTTTTGTGCGTTTACTCAGCCAAGCAACCGGTGAACTTCCAGAAACAGAACGTTTTTGGCGTGTACACTTTATGCTGGGGGCGATGATTTTTACCATGTCGTCTTTAAATACCTTGCGGGATCTTGCCGCACAAGACTTTCAAGAGCAGACCAATGTGCGTACCTTAGTCGCGCGTTTGATGCCTTTTATTTGTGCAGGTATGCAAGCTCCTTTGCCGGATGTGCAAGCTAATCCGGCTACTTCATCCTATATCCAGGCGCATCATCCAAGTTTATGAGTTTAACAGATGTCATATATGCTTGATGATATTTTAAATCCAGTGACTCCCTTAGTAGCACAAATACCGAATCATTGGCTGTATATTAATATCCGATATCAATGTTTGGCTTATATGCAGGGAATACGAATAGAATCCGCTTACCCGATGTCTTCGGCGCGTTTAGGTGTTGGTGAACGCCAAGGCTCTGGCTGCACCCCAAGGGGCTGGCACAAGATTCGTGCTTGCATTGGTGAAAATTTACCAGCTCATGCTGTTTTGGTGGGGCGGCGTTGGACCGGTGAGCTTTATACACCCGAATTAGCCTTGCAGTTCCCTAAACGTGATTGGATTTTAGGGCGTATTTTATGGTTGAGTGGTTTAGAAGTAGGTAAAAATCGCGGTGGTCAGTGTGACACTATGCGCCGTTATATTTATATCCATGGTACGCCGGATGATCAGCCGATGGGGGTACCTAGGTCGCATGGGTGTATTCGAATGCATGTCGCAGATATGCTGGATTTGTATGCTCGTGTATCTCCTTTGATGCAGGTGTTTATTGACGCGGCGGATAAACCACTAAGAAACCCTTAAGATACATAAGGATACATTTGGTGTAAGGCCGAAGCTGTAATAAGATTTGCGCATCTTTACCTGAAGCACGTATGCAATTGGCGGTAGCAAGCAGCGTTTTTCTTTTCTTTCGTGTGCTACTTTTGACTATCTAGACGGCTTAGAGTAATCCCTTATGTCTTATCCTCATGCAGCGACACAAGATCAGCCCAATAAAGCGGCACCTTGGGTACTTTGGTCACCTTTAGGTTTTGGTGTTGTGCTGGCACTAGCCGCCTTAGTGAGCCTGCCTACGAGTGTGCCTGTATTATTGGCGAGCGCGCTTATGTTGCTGGTCAGTGTGGTGATCACTTTGGCAATTAAACGCGCTTGGCAGCAAGAGTGTTTGCAGATGCGCGCTCATGTACAACAAGCGCAAGCGCAAGCCCAGTCTGGCAAAAGTGATTGGCAATTAAGCCAAGTAGAGGATTTGTGTCAAGGGATTGCCCCTATTTTGGTACGACAAATTCAATCTTCACGTCAACTGACAGAAGACAGCGTACTCACGTTAAGCCAGCGTTTTGCTGCTTTAGTAGATGAGTTAGATCAAATCCTTAACGGACAAGGTGGACGCCAGCACCAAGATAATATGCAGGGTGTATCGCAAATGTTTGAGCACAGTGGGCAGCGTTTAACCAACGTCATTCAAGCGCTGGATCATGTGTTAAAAGATAAAGATGCTATGTTACAAGAGGTACGGCGTTTAGCTGCCTATACGGATGAACTAGAATCCATGGCGGAAGAGGTGCGTCAAGTGGCAGATAAGATTAATTTGCTCGCTTTAAATGCAGCAATAGAGGCGGCACGTGCTGGTGAATATGGCCGTGGATTTGCTGTTGTTGCCGATGAGGTGAGGAGTTTGGCCGCTTCCTCTGCAGATACGGGAGGACGTATCAGTGCCAAAGTCAGTGAGATCACACAAGCGATGACGCGCACCTCGACCAATGCCGAGCGTTCTTCGAAGCAAGATGCGCAAATGTTGACAGAAGCAGAAACGTCTATTCAAGAAGTGCTAGGCTCCTTACGCGCTGCAGTCACGGATGTAGAGCAAGATGCCGGTAATTTACGTGCGACAAGTGAAGACGTGCGTACAGTAATTGCAGATGTGCTTTTGAATTTACAATTCCAAGATAGGGTAAATCAAATCTTGCAGCACGTAGAAACGCATGTGCAAGAGTTGCCGCACTATGTACGTTCATTAGAAACGGAAACAGATACACTCGATAAAATTTTACAGACGATGGATAAGGCGTACACCACCTTAGAAGAGCGTACGAATCACCAGCAGCATTTAAATACACGTCAGAGTGAGTCAACACGGGGTTCACCCACGCAGGCTAGATCTAGCACACAAAGCGCGCAAGATGAAGATAACCTTACTTTCTTTTAATCACGTATTGACCGAGGGATAGCCTCGACAACAGGATATTTTAATCATGACAAAACTGATTATGATTGTGGATGATTCCGCATCTTTACGCCAAGTAGTGGCAATTAGCCTTAAAGGGGCAGGGTATGAGGTCTTGGAAGCCAGTAACGGCCAAGATGCTTTAAATAAAATGACAGGGCAGAAAATTCATCTGATTATTAGCGATGTGAATATGCCGATCATGGATGGCATTAGTTTTGTCAAAGCAGTCAAACAATTACCCCAGTACAAATTTACACCGATTATGATGCTGACAACGGAATCACAACAAGAGAAAAAAATGGAAGGTAAAGCTGCAGGTGCCAAAGCTTGGTTAGTTAAACCCTTTCAACCCAATGTGTTGCTTAATGCCGTGGCGAAATTGGTGCTACCTTAATGGGATTGGGTTTGTTGCTCAATGTATTGCCATCCAATATGTGCTAAGGGACTTGTATGCCTGCTGAATATGCCACTCTAGAAGAAATGCCTGGGCTTGTGCTCAAAGGTGAGCTGAGTATTTATACAGCAGCAGAATTAAAGCCTGTACTTTTTATGCTGCTGCAAGAAGCACATGAGCACCTGCATTTAGATTTGCAAGGCGTTGATGATATTGATGGTGCTGGGGTACAGCTTTTGCTGTTGTTTCGGCGTGAGTTGTTACAAGCAGGCATTGAGCTTTCGATTCAAGCCTCGCCGATGGTAGCAGAAACGTTACAGCTTTTGCATTTGCAGCAGCATTTTATCTTGGCTCCAACCAGAACCTCTCCTTAGGAGCGAATCATGAGCTTTGACGAAGCCCGGCAAACTTTTGCTGATGAAGTCGATGAACTTTTGCAGCAGATGGAAGAGGCGCTTTTAGTGCTAGAGAGTGCGCCCCAAGATCAAGAAACACTCAATAGTGTTTTTCGTGCCATGCATACGATTAAAGGCTCGGCTGGCTTATTTGGTTTTGATGAGGTAGTACATTTTACCCATACGGTAGAAGCAGAATTAGACCGTGTGCGTTCTGGTCAGCGTCAAGTAGATAGTGATTTGATTGCTGTTTTGCTGTTTTGCTGTCTTGTCGGGATCAGGTCGCCACCTTGGTCAGTGCTGCCTTGCAAGAGAGGCTTTTAAGTGATGAGGTGAAAGCACAGGGGCAAGCTATCTTGGCGCGCTTACAACCGACAGGGAACCACCTTGCATCCAAGTCGCCAACACAAACAACCGAGGCGGTAACCGCAGCACCTCAATTAACACCAGCCGAGCCGCAAGCTGCGCTTTGGTTATTGGTACTTGATTTTAAAGCCGATGCTTTCCGTAATGGGATGGATCCTCTGTCTTTTATTCGTTATCTGAGTACTTTGGGCGAAATACAGTATTTACTCGTAGACGAACAAGCATGGCCACCTGCAGAGGCTTTTGACTCTGAATCTTGTTATTTAAAGTTTTACTTAGGTTTATATGCTTGTACACAAGTCAGCGTACTTGAGGAAGTTTTTGAATTTGCAGAAGATGATTGCACCTTAGACATTATTCCACCCTACACGGATGAAGCAGTCTATGCACAGGTGTTACAGCACGCAAACCCAGATTTGCAAGCTCAGTTAACTGAGTTAGTCACGCAAGCTAGCGCTTTACCAGAAGCGGTTATTACGCAGACAGTCCTAGAGGAAAATCAGGAAACGACACCAAAACCACAGACGCCGATCACTCCAGCTTCGCCACCGACAAAAACAAGCTCGCCTCCCAAAAATACCCGTGAGAATGTCTCCATCCGTGTGGATGCGCAACGCCTTGGTTATTTAATCAATCTTGTCGGTGAACTCGTTATTGCCAGTGCTGCCACGAAACTGATGGTACGTCAGCATGGCATTAATGAAGCAGACGAAGCCGTTGCGACTATGGAATCTTTGGTTGAGGAAATTCGTGATCACGCATTACAGCTGCGCATGGTGCAAATTGGTGATACTTTTGCCCGTTTTCGCCGTGTTGTCCGCGATGTGAGTAAAGAACTTGGTAAACAAATTGATTTACAAATCTCTGGCGGCGACACTGAACTTGATAAAACTGTGGTAGAGAAAATTAATGATCCTTTAACCCACCTCATTCGTAATGCGCTTGATCATGGCATTGAAGCACCTGAAATTCGGCGTGCAGCTGGTAAGCCTGAGCATGGTTGTGTGAGCTTGAATGCATTTCATGATTCTGGGCATATCGTGATTCAAATTAGCGATGATGGCCGTGGGTTAGATACCCAAAAAATTCGTGCAAAAGCTGAGCGCCTTGGTTTAGTCAGTACAGATCAACATTTAAGTCACCAAGAGACGTTGCGCTTGATTTTTGAGGCAGGCTTATCAACCAAAGAAGAGGCCACCAATCTCTCAGGGCGTGGGGTGGGTATGGATGTGGTAAAGCGCAATATTGAATCCCTGCGTGGTAGTGTTGATCTGGAAAGCGAAGTGGGTAAGGGAACCAAAGTCAGCATACATCTACCACTGACTTTAGCAATTATTGATGGTTTTATGGTAGGTGCAGGCGAAGAAGCTTATGTATTACCACTGGCAAATGTCGCCGAATGTGTCGAACTGCATCAAACAAGTTGGCATGTACAAGATAGGCATTATGTGAATTTGCGTGGCGAAGTGCTGCCTTATTTATCTTTGCGAGATTTCCTGCAAAAAGAAACCGACCGGCAGCAGCAACAAAGACGAGAAAGCCTAGTCGTTGTGCGTTTTGGACGTAAACGTGCGGGTTTAATTGTGGATGCTTTATACGGAGAGCTACAAACTGTGATTAAACCGATAGGAAAAATTTTTCAAAAAGTTCATGCCATCAGTGGTGCAACAATTTTAGGTAATGGCGAGATTGCACTGATTTTAGATGTTCAAGGCTTAATTGATCTAGCGTATCAAGAAGCACAACAAACCCAAGGTACAAGCGGGAGACTCTACCATGCTTAAAAACATACGGCTGGGCTGGAAGATTGGCGGGGGCTTTGTGCTCGTGCTTACACTAACCCTTATTGTAGGTATCGTTGGTTGGCGTGGTATTGAGAGTATTGTCTCTCGGGTTGATAAAGCAGACGATGTCAACACACTGGTGAAACTGATTTTGCAGGCACGTACTTTAGAAACTGAGTATGCCAATACTCATTCTGAAGAGACAGTCAAGCATCTGCAGCAGGTGTTAGCTCAGCTAAAACAGCAGGCGCAAACCACAAAGGATAAATTCACGGATCAATATAACCGTGATGAAATGGACCAAGTCTTAGCGCGTACTCAAGCGTATGAAAATGCTTTTAATCGCTTCCGTAGTTTAGAGCAGCAAAAAACGCAAACCATGGAATCGATGCGCGCGCGTGCGCGTACGGCTTTAGCAGCAACGGAAGCCATGTCGCAGCGTAAAAGTGTGGAGTTAAAAACGTTTCAACAAGCAAATACTGCTTTTATTCAGCGTAAGCTTGCCAATGCCAATGCAGCCATTGCGTTGACGCAAAAATTGATGGAAGCCAAGGCTTTGCGTGTCGCTTTTATCCATGAGTATACCCAGCGTGAGTTTCAACAATGGGAAGATCTTAATGAAGAGATGTTAAGCCGTTTGCGTGATTTGCGCAGCCAGTTTACGACACCAGAAAATCTACAACATTTAGAAAATATTGGCCGTTATTATCGCCAATACCGTGAACAGGTTATAGAGTTGGTGCGCCGTGGTAATGGTTTAACAACAATAGAAAAAGAACGCGCAGTGCGTGCTTTTGTTGAACAAGCGCAAGAAGCTATGGAGCTTATGCTGGCATTAAAACAAGATCAAGAGCAAGCCCTACAAAAGGCACTCAATGACAGCGAAAGCCTGATGCAAGATATGCTGCAAAAAGCTGAAAGTGCGAATGCCATTGCGCAAGGCTTTTTGAATGTACGTCGTTACGAAAAAGAATTTATCAACTCCGGCGAAACAGATTATCTACGCCAAGCGCAAAGTATGTTAGGGCAAGTTTTAGCAAGTGCGCGCGACTTAAGCTTGCGTTTTGAAAAAGCCGAAGATCAGCAACAAGCCGCCCAATTAATTGATGCTTTGGATAAATACCAGCAGGAGCTGAACGCTTATGTCAACCGTCATAATGAGCAGTTGATTGCGGAACAGAGCATGTTAGAAGCAGCATTAGCAGCACAAAAAGTCTGCCAAGATGCGCGTGCAGATCAAGAAAGCAAGATGCGTGCAGAAATCCAAGCAACCCTCATGTTAGTTTTTGTCGGTGTGATCTTAGCCATTTTGATTGGCGTTTTAATTGCTTGGCTCATTACACGCGGGATTACACGGCCAGTAGCGATGGGAGTGACTTTTGCACAGCGTTTGGCAAAAGGGGATTTAAATGTTCATTTAGAGGTAGACCAAAAGGATGAAATTGGCAGTTTGGCAGAAGCCTTACGGCAGATGGCAGCACAATTACGTTCTGTCGTGGAGAATGTGCGTCAGAATGCCGATGCTTTGACCAGCTCTTCGCGTGAGGTAAGTGCAACGGCACAGTCGATTAGTCAAGCTGCGACTGAGCAAGCAGCCAGTGTTGAAGAGACAACCTCCTCTGTCGAAGAACTGAATGCCTCTGTGCAGCAAAATGCAGAAAATGCGCGCGTCACAGATAGTATGGCAACACGTTCTGCAACAGAAGCACAGCAAGGCGGTGAAGCGGTGAGCCGTACCGTCAATGCCATGAAGCAGATTGCGGCCAAAATTAGTTTGATCGAAGATATTGCTTACAAAACAAACTTGCTTTCTTTAAATGCAGCGATAGAAGCAGCACGAGCTGGTGAGCATGGCAAAGGTTTTACTGTTGTTGCGGCTGAGGTACGTAAACTAGCGGAAAACTCACGAGTAACTGCACAGGAAATCAATGAGTTAGCAACACAATCTGTCAGTATTGCTGAGCAAGCAGGCAAATTATTAGAACAAATGGTGCCTAATATTGAGAAAACGGCGGATTTGGTACAAGAAATTAGTGCTGCAAGTGATGAGCAAGCTTCTGGTGTCTCACAAATTAATGCCGCTATGGCACAACTGGATCAAGCGACACAGCAAAACGCATCGGCTGCGGAAGAGCTGGCAGCCACTTCAGAGGAGCTATCCGGACAGGCGGAACAACTGCTAAATACGGTTGCTTTTTTCAAGTTGGATATGCATACACAAGCACGTCCACCAGCTAAAGGACAAGCGCGCCTTGCAAATAAACCGCCCGCTTTACCAAGTGGCAAAGCAAAAACCTCCAGCCATCAAGACTTGGATTCTTTAGGTATTAGTGACCAAGATTTCGAACGTTTTTAATTGGCATATCAGTAGCGACATCTAGGGGAGTTGCTCCCCTGGATGTTTAATGAGGAAATACTTATGTCAGAATCAGAATCGGTACCAGAAAACTTACATCAATATTTAACATTTTTTATTGGTGGAGAGCGTTTTGCACTCCCAATTTTAGATGTAAAAGAAATTATAGAAGTCAGCGCATTAACCCGAGTTCCGATGACACCTAATTTTATCCGTGGTGTGATTAATCTACGTGGTAATGTGGTGCCTGTTATAGATTTATCTGCACGTTTAGGACGCCAAGCCAGTCAAATTAATAAACGTTCTTGTATTGTATTAGTTGAGTTAGAAGCAGAAGAAGAAACCCATGCATTAGGTATGTTAGTGGATGAGGTCAACGAGATTTTAGATATTTTACCAGGCCATATCCAGCCACCACCGGATTTTGGTACAGATATTCGTACCGAATTTATTTTAAATATGGGGCAGGTTGGCGACGAGTTTTTGATCTTACTGAATATTAACAAGGTACTTTCGATTAAGGAGCTCTCAGAGTTACAGGCATTAAACCCAAGTATGCTGGAAACCCCAACAATCTAAATTGAGGGTCTGGTATGCCAGCAGCTGAACAGGCACGTATTCCACGTTTAAAAACGCGTGAATTCCGCTATTTACAACATTATTTTTATCAATTAACAGGGATTTATTTGCCTGATAGCAAGCGTGAGCTAGTCGAAGGCCGTTTGGCAAGGCGAATGCGTTTTTATAGATTGCATCAATATACGGATTATATTGAAATTTTACAACAGCATCCCCAAGGAGTAGAAGTACAGGAACTAATTAATCGTTTAACAACTAACGAGACTTATTTTTTTCGTGAGCCAGCTCATTTCGATTGGTTAAAAAATTATCTACAAACATATCAAAAAACGCAACAAGCAAGAAGCAAATTACGTATTTGGAGTGCAGCCTGTTCTACAGGAGAAGAAGCTTACAGCCTAGCGATGCTGTGTTCAGAACACCTAAGACCAGAGCTTTGGCAGATTACGGCAACGGATATCAGTGAAGATGCATTACAGCAAGCTAAATCTGCAGTCTATGAGCAAGCGAGGATTAGAAAGTTGCCTGCTTATTATATGCACAAATATTGCTTGAAAGGTGTGCGTAGCCAAGCAGGTAATTTACGTGTTGCACCAGAAATTCGCCGTCAAGTTGATATTCAATATCTTAATTTAATGTCATCTTACCCCGTACACTGGGGAAATTTCCAAATAATTTTCTTGCGCAATGTGATGATTTATTTTGACTTGGAAAGCAAGCGCCAAGTGATAGAAAAACTCATACGACATCTGGCACCACAGGGGTATTTAATATTAGGGCACTCGGAAAGCTTGCAAGGTATTGTACATCCACTCAAAGCTGTACGTCCCTCTATTTATCAAAAGTGTGTTGCTTAATCAGGAGGGCACGTGCAGGTTAATTCTAAAATAAAGCGAATATTATTACACCCAGGGCAGTTCCATGTATCCACACGCCCAGAGGTGATTTCAACCCTACTAGGTTCTTGTATTGCTGCTTGCTTATATGATAAAGAATCTGGTGTGGCAGGTATGAATCACTTTTTGTTAGCGCAACGACGTTTACCGCATCAGGAACCTTTACTCAATAGTGAAGCAGGTCGTTACGGTATGTACGCGATGGAACTTTTAATTAATGCACTGCTGCGCCGTGGTGCGCGTCGTACTAGGTTAAAAGCCAAAATTTTTGGTGGTGCCAATGTATTAGCAGATAGCTTGGGCAAGCAAGCTAGTGTCTTTAATATTGGGCAGGTCAATATTGATTTTATCCATCAATATTTACAAAACGAGCAGATTCCTCTTGTCACTGAAGATGTGGGGGGACAACAAGGGCGAGTGATTCACTTTGTGACTCGGGATCAAAGTATCTATTTACGGCGCATGGGTGCACGGGATAAGTGGCGTGTGGAACGTCAAGAGCAAGCGTATTGGCAGCAAAAACTAGCAGAACAAGCCTTAGCAGAAAAGCAATCGCAAGTAGATTTCTGGTAAACCCCCCAAAAACGAGGGGCTTTTTGTCTGTTCATGGGCTAAGGCGCACAAGCTGCCAATCGCTTGCAGGGTGACGCTCAAAGCGTAAACGGTCATGTAATCGGTTTGGTTGACCTTGCCAGAATTCGAACGTGTGTGGGTGAACACAATACCCTCCCCAATGCGCTGGGCGTGGAATAGGGGCATTTTCTGGATATTGATCTTGTAACTGTTGGAAGCGTTCACTGAGTTGTTCGCGTGATTGTAAAATCTGGCTTTGCGCAGAAGCCCAAGCACCAAGTTGACTGTCACG
Source organism: Allopseudospirillum japonicum (assembly GCF_900108915.1). GTDB lineage: Bacteria > Pseudomonadota > Gammaproteobacteria > Pseudomonadales > Halomonadaceae > Pseudospirillum > Pseudospirillum japonicum. The sequence goes on along the minus strand of NZ_FNYH01000009.1, from coordinate 123,273 downwards.
CGGGCGACTTTGAAAGTAAGTGTCTGAAGCTTCCGGCGCTAATTGACGCGCCTCTCCCTCAATACGAATTTGACGTTCTAAAGCTTCCCACCAGAAAGTTAAAGCGACTTTTGGCGATTGTGCGATTTCTTGGCCTTTAGCACTTTGATAATTGGTATAAAAGACCAAGCCTTCTGTAGAGTAGCCTTTTAACAACACGATGCGTGCATGTGGTTGGCCCTGTGTATCAACGCTGGAAAGCAACATAGCGTTAGCATCTTGATGTGGGCTTTGAATGGCCTCTTGCATCCAGATTTCAAATAAAGGCCAAGGGGTTTGGCCCGCTTGCTCTTCTAACAAAGGGGTTAAATGATAGTCGCGGCGCATTTGTGCTAGATCACGATTCACGATAAGTTCCTCCTTAACACATAAAGGGTGATCCAAGAATAACAGACGAAGCTTACGTAAAGTAACCGCTTTGTACGCACAGCATGTAAACTCCAGTACCTACGCCGATAGAAATCAAGGCTTGTCTGCGCCAAAGATGCAGGCCAATCACTACAAGCGCGGCAAGACTTTGCGGCAGTAGCACTTGTGGTTCTAAGCTTTGTGGTTGACCAAACATAAAGATAAAAACTAATAAAAACATCACACCAGCAGGCAGATAGCGCCCTAAATGGGCAAGCAAAGGGTGATCTGCATGGCGTGCTAGAAAAATAAAGGGTAATACCCGAGTAGCAAAAGTGGCCAACGCTGCCACTCCAATGACAGTTAAGAGGTAGACTTGCATAGCAAAGCTGCCTTATTTAATGGATATTTAAAATCTAGAATGAGTAAGCCAGAGGTGAGCAAAAGCGCAATAGGCAATTGATGCTGGCTAGGTACCAAAATTAAGGCAATACAGCCACTAAAAAGCGCGAGTGCGAAAGGTTTTTTTTGGCCTAAAGCAGAATATTGTTCTAAAGCTAACACGATAAAAAGCGCCACAAGCGTGAACTCAATCCCTTGACTGTTGAAGGTTAAATAGCGGCCTGCTAAAGCACCTAGGGTGCATCCTAAAACCCAATAACCCTGATTAAGTAAGGTAATATAAAAACCGAGTTGATGCTCTTGGTTCGGGTCACTTAAGGTGAAACGGCTGGTTTGCAATGAGTAAGTTTCATCGGTCAGGCCAAAGATAAGATAAAGTTTGCGCCAGCCAGCGCCTTGATAACGCTTGATTAATGAGAGGCCAAAGAAGATATGGCGCGCATTTAAAGCAAAAGTCGCTATGGCGACCTCAAGTAAGCTTGCTTGGGTTGCAAGCAAAGTCACTGCAAGAAATTGTCCAGCGCCTGCATAAATAACCAATCCCATTAAGGTAGCAAAATACCAGTCATAGGGTAAGCTGCTGGTAAACATGACCCCAAAGGCTGCGCCTAAAGGCAAATAACCGAACATGACAGGAATGCTAAATTTGACTGCCTGAGTGAACATGAATGTAAGACAACCTTGTCAACGAATTGGACGGAACAACAGCAAAATTTACGCCTCTAACCGCATGGAAATCAGCACAAATCAGCTTGTTTTTTAAGAAAGTATGCATGGTGCATCTACTGATACTCGGGTGTTATTATAAGAATGAATGTATCTAGTCATGTGTATTATACTAATAATAAAATATAGATTCTGGTTTTTTGTATAGTGTTTTTTTCCAAATTTATCATAATTTTTATTGAAAATGACTGTTTTGAGGTAGGGAAGTATATGAAGACACAGGCACCAAAAATTTTAGTTTGGGATTGGGCTGTGCGTCTGGGACATTGGAGTTTTCCACTGTTGATAGGTTTTTTGTGGTTTAGCATTGAAGTACAAGATTGGATGATGTGGCATGCGCGTGCTGGATATTTGCTGTTAGGGATTTTACTCGGGCGTATTATTTGGGGTTTTGTAGGCAGTGACTATGCACGCTTTGTAAACTTTATCCGTTGCCCGCGTACAAGCTTAAGTTATGCACTTGCTTGGGTACGCCATCGTGAAGCTCCTTATTTAGGACATAACCCTTTAGGGGCTTGGATGGTGCTGCTACTGCTTGGGATGATGTTGTTACAAGTGATTACCGGTATGGGCTCAACCGATGATATTTTATTTGAAGGCCCCTTGTATGCCACTTTAAGTGACTGGAGTGATACGCTGATCTGGTTGCATGCGCTGAATTTTAATTTCTTGCTTGCGGCCGTTGGTTTACACGTTTTGGCTGTGTTGGCGCATAAATTTAGAGGCGAAGATTTGGTAAAACCCATGCTGCATGGTTACAAGCCACAACCAGAACAAACGCCAATGGACGGTGATCCAGCACAAGCAAAAACAGCGCCTTGGTGGTTGGCATTACTGATTTATGCAGGATGTATTATGGGTGTTTTTTGGTGGGTGTAATTGAAGCATATAAAAAGAGCAGCACTAAGCTGCTCTTAATTTTTTGACGATAGGTCAGCCAGGCTTACTTGTCTTTGAAGTTATCGTGGCAACCTTTACAGGTTTTGCCAACCGCTGCAAATGCAGGTTTGATTTGCTCTAAATCACCGCTGCTGGCCACACTGGCGAGCTCTTGGGCATTTTTCTCGAATTGTTGCATACCAGCAGCAAAATCATCCCATTGGCTCCAAATTTCTGCACGTGCTTTGGTATCCCCTTTGTCAGAGCCTTCAACGCTGAAACCTTCTAGTGGCATTTCGCTCAGCGCTGCCAAACGTTGTGCCAAGACTTCAAAGCGTTCTGCATCAAACTCAGTTTTGCCTTTGACCATATCGCCCATGGGAGCAAAGTTCCACTTGACCAATTGGAATACGGCACGACGGTATTCAATAGCATCTTGTGCAGCATCAGCCAGAACAACACCGGCAGAAGTTGAAAGTGCAGCACCTAACATCAAGCTAGAAATGATCTTTTTCATAATAATTTGCAAGCGGCTGTGATGGCCAGACTTGCCACTCCTTGTCAGTAGGGTTAAAACAATCCAATTTTTGAGTTTGCGTATGCATACTCAGCTTCAATAAGAAAAGACAGACATCTTGCCGCAAATTGATGGATATCATATACCCATGTACGCAGCTTGCTTACAAGCAAAGATACTTTTGTAAGCCTAGGCTATTGTATATTAGCTGATCTGTAAGTAAAACCTGCAAAAACGCAAATTAACGTTAAGTATGCAAGCAAGTGTTAACCTAGGTTATTTTGCACAGTAAAAATGCTAACTTATCCATGCCAGCCTAGGAGATAGGTATCAAAAGGCCTAGGCTCAAGGTATTATACCCACATACGCGCGGACTCTGCGACTATCAAAACTGGTCAACTCAACGCTTGGATGCATATAAGACATCTTGGATAGTTGGTATTAGAGTTTGGTTCACTTGGTCTGTTTTAAGAAGGACTGCCACATGGATTTTGCCTCTCTGCTTGGCCTGATTACGGGGACATTATTTATTGTAATGGCCATCGTTACAGGCTCAGATGCTGAAATTTTTCTCAATCTTCCGGGGATTTTGTTAGTTTTTGGCGGCACCTTCGCCTCAACTTTGGTGAAGTTTAGAATCTCAAGCTTTTTTTTAGGGCTGAAAGAAGGTTTTGCCGCTGCTTTTGGTGAACGCACCGATGACCCGCGTGAAATTATTATCCAAGCGAATAAATTAGCGCGTACGGCACGTCGTAATGGCTTGCTTGGTTTGGAAGATGAACCCATTGATAATCCCTTTTTTGCTAAAGGGATTCAATTATGTGTGGATGGCAGTGCACCTGAGTTTATCCAAGAAGTGCTCACCAAAGAAATGATCCAGTCAATTGAGCGTAAGCAAATTGGTGAGAAGGTATTTCGTGCGTTAGGCTCGAGTGCACCAGCGTTTGGGATGATAGGGACCTTGGTCGGTCTGGTACAAATGCTGAATAATCTGGATGATCCGTCGAAGTTAGGACCAGGGATGGCGGTTGCTTTGTTAACAACTTTTTATGGTTCTTTGTTGGCCCAGTTGGTTTTTTTACCTTTGGCAGACAAACTCGCAATGAAAACCGATGAGCTGGAAAATAACATGACCTTGATTATTGATTCTGTCATGGGGATCTACAATGGTATGAATCCGCAAGTAATGGATGAGCTGTTAGAAACCTATCTTCCTGAATACCAGCGTTCAGGTATGTCTATGAAAGAAGAAATTTAAGGCATTAAGAGGGGAACGCACATGCCTATGCCGGGAAAAAAGGATCGACGGAAACGCCCTAAGGACCCTGGGGTTCCAGAGTGGATGGTCACCTTTGCGGATATGATGACCCTCTTACTGACTTTCTTTGTGTTGATTTTGTCTTTCTCAACCATGGATGTTGAGCGTTATAAAAGTATTGCAGAAGCGATGCAGCAATCTTTTGGCTTACAGGCGATGAATCCCCTGAATATTATTCCGATGGATAATCCGCCACGACGTGACAACATCATAGAACCGATTAAGCCAGAAGCCTCCACGCAGGAAGAAAGTAACCAAAATCAGTTGGAAAGTTTGGGAAATCGCCTAGAAACCAATTTTGTCGAAGAAATTCAAAAAGGTTTGGTGATTATCGAGCGTGATGAGGACCATATTATTATTCGCTTTCCTGATGATGCCGCTTTCCAGCCAGGAAGTGATTTTCTTGAACCCCAAATGGTACCTATCATTCAGAAAGTCGGTGAACTTGTGTCTGAATATGATATGTATACTATTGTGGGTGGGCACACAGATAATCAGCCAATTAATACCGCACGTTTTCGTTCGAACTGGGATTTATCCGCTGCTCGTGCGGTCTCTGTAGCACATGAGCTGACTTGGCTGACTGATTTGGCAGAGCGTTATTTATATGTTGTGGGCAATGCAGATTCGCGTCCGATTGCTATTAATGATGATCCTGGTAGTCGTGCTAAAAATCGTCGTGTAGAGATTTTGCTGATAGAAAGGGATACTTCCAACGAGCGTGAAGTTTTCCAAGGGATTCAGCAGTTACCAACCTACCGTTAAAGCATCCAAAAAAGCATCTCAACCTGCAAAACCCGTTTCTTATCCAAGTAAGCAACGGGTTTTTTATGGAAATTAAGCAGCGTGAGGAACACCGCTATGAAAGCGAAATTCTGTATCTGGCGATAAGATTAAATCCTGTTCTTTTTGTAATAAGGTCTGTATACGTGGATCAATATCCGTCCGGCTGTAAAGGCGTGCTAGTTGCAGATAGTCTTCAAAATGTCGGCCTTCTGAGCGTAACAAAGAACGATAATATTTAGCTAACTCTGGATCAAGATCAGCTAAGTAAGGTAAAAGACTGTAAAAACGCTCGCAAGAACGCGCTTCGATAATGGCACCGATAATCAGAAGATCAATCAGGCGCTGGGGTTCGTTTTTACTCACTTCTTGACGCAAGGCTTCTGCATAACGCGCAGCACTTAGGTGTAAATATTCGATATCACGTGCCTGCATTAAATTAACGACTTGTTCAAAATGCAACAATTCTTCGCGGGCAAGTTGCGACATTTTCTTGAGTAGTTCACTTTTGTCCACGTAGCGGTACATCAGACTCATGGCAGAGGAGGCAGCTTTTTTTTCACACTGTGCATGGTCAATCAGCAAGGTAGGAAGGTCTATGATGGCTTGTTCTAGCCAAGCTTTTGGTGTGCTACAAAGCAAAAAATTGTGGATGGGCTGCATGAGGGTATCAAGCGGATCTTGTGCCATAAGAAGGTATCCTTGATCAAAATAAAAGCTGGCATGATAACAAAAAACACCCCGCAAAGCGGGGTGTCTGATGGATGCTTGAACACTTTTTGACGCGTATCAAGTTGCTTGCGTTTCACTATCGAAAGCTTCTTGGCTTTCTAGCCATAGGGCATTAATGATGCCAAAACTGCAGGCAAGTAAAATGCCTAAAATCCATGCGAAATACCACATATCAGCAAACTCCTAAAGGGCCATTAGTAGAGACTATGTGCATCGGCTTGAATATCCGCTGGGCTAAGACGCCGCCACATTTTGATGTAACACCAAGCCGAATAACTCAGCACTAAAGGTACGAATAAAATAGCTACCCAAGTCATAATATTTAAAGTCATTTCACTGGAGACGGCATCCCACATAGTTAAACTAAAGTGAGGATTAAGGCTAGAAGGCATAATAAAGGGGAATAAAGCACCGCCAGCGGTTAACAAAGTGCCCACAATAGTGATGCTAGAAGCAAGGAACACATAGCCGTACGCGTAACGTGTGAGCCATCCGGCCAGTAAAGCGCCTCCTAATCCAAGCGCTGGTGCTAAAATCAACCAAGGGTAACGTGCATAATTGCTTAGCCAACCTGGATTATCTGCGGTGATTTGCGTCATTAAAGGCGTTAGAGTGGCACCATAGTTGGTATCTGCGGCCATTTGATAACCTTGTGTAGAAAAGCTCACAACCAGACCAGAGAGAATAAACGTCAGCATAAATAAGCTGGCTGCACCTTGGGCCATAAAGCGGCTACGTTGCCATACTTGCGAATCCTTTGGTGTGCGTAGCATGAGCCAGCCTGCACCGTGTAGGGTGATAAGACTGACGCTGACTAGGCCAACGAGTAAGCCCAATGGGTTGAGTAACTGCCAAAATCCACCCTGATAACTGGGGCGTAAAAATTCATCAAAGGCTAAAGGAACACCTTGAAATAAGTTACCGAAAGCGACCCCAAAGATGATCGAGGGCACTAATCCGCCCACAAACAATGCCCAATCCCAACTCATGCGCCAATGTGGGTTTTCCAGTTTGCTGCGATAGTCAAAACCGACAGGACGTAAAAATAACGCAAACAAAACTAGCAGCATCGCCAAATAAAACCCGGAAAAAGCGGCGGCATAGACAAGAGGCCAGGCGGCAAATAAAGCGCCTCCTGCTGTAATAAGCCACACTTGGTTACCGTCCCAATGGGGAGCAACTGCATTAATGACCACGCGGCGTTCATCATCTGTGCGTGCGACCCAAGGAAGCAAGATGGCAGCACCTAAATCAAAACCATCGGTCAGGGTAAAGCCGATGAGCAAAACGGCAATTAATCCCCACCAAATGATTTTTAAGGTTTCATAATCCCACATGTTGGCGTTCTCCACTGGCTAACTCAAAATGATAACGTCCAGTATGCAGGATGCTAGGACCACGACGTGCCAGACGGATCATAAGATACATTTCTATGATGAGTAATAAGGTGTAGAAACTCACCAGAGCAATCAGTGACTGGGTGACATCGCTAACGCTTAATGAAGAAGTTCCCAAGTAAGTAGGTAGAATCTCACCAATTGCCCAAGGTTGGCGGCCATATTCGGCGACAATCCAACCTGTTTCTGCGGCAATCCAGGGTAGGGGTAAACTCCACAAAGCCCAGCGTAGCAACCAAGGACGGTGTGCTATTTGATGGCGAGTGCTAGAGATAAAAGCAGTCGTAAATAATGCGAGCATTAAAAAGCCACTGGCGACCATGATGCGGAAGCTAAAAAATAAAGGTGCTACCCCAGGGATAGTATCCATAGCTGCTTGTTTAATTTGTGCTTCTGTGGCGTCCACAACGTTTGGTGTATAGCGCTTAAGCAATAAGCCGTAGCCTAGATCATCGACGACTTCACTAAAAGCAGTGCGTAACTCTGGGTTTTGTGCGTTGTCTGGGTTTTGACGTAATTGCGTTAGCAAAGCATAGGCTTGTATACCACGACGAATGCGGATTTCATGTTCGGCGATTAAGTCTTTGATCCCTGTGACTTCTTCATCAAGTGAACGTGTCGCAATCAAGCCCAATACCCAAGGAATTTTAATGGCATAGTCTGTGGTCATGGTGTCTTGATTCGGTAGACCAATCAAGGTAAAGCCTGCAGGTGCTGGATGGGTTTCCCATTCGGCCTCGATGGCAGCCAGCTTGACCTTTTGTACTTCACCGAGCTCATAGCCAGACTCGTCCCCAAGAATAATGACGGACAAAATCGATGCTAAACCGAAGGCGGAGGCAATCGCAAAAGAGCGGCGCGCGAACGGAATATCTCTGTGCTTAAGTAAGTAGTAACTTGAGATGGATAAAACAAACATGGCACCTGTGACATAGCCAGCGGCCACTGTATGAACAAACTTCACTTGTGCAACAGGGTTAAAGACTAACTCAGCAAAGCTGGTCATTTCCATGCGCATGGTTTCAAAATTGAACTCAGCACCCACAGGATTTTGCATCCAGCCATTGGCAATCAAAATCCATAAAGCAGAAAAATTAGATCCTAGTGCTACAAGCCAGGTGACTGCTAAGTGTTGTCCTTTACTTAGACGATCCCAACCAAAAAAGAAAAGACCGACAAAGGTAGATTCAAGGAAGAAGGCCATTAAGCCTTCGATAGCCAGTGGGGCACCAAAAATGTCGCCGACATAGTGTGAGTAATAAGCCCAATTGGTACCAAACTGAAATTCTAGCGTGAGCCCTGTGGTGACGCCTAACGCGAAGTTAATTCCAAAAAGCTTACCCCAGAACTTCACCATATCTTTATAAATCGGCTTACCACTTATGACGTAAACAGATTCCATAATGGCCAGCAAAAAAGATAAGCCTAAGGTAAGAGGTACAAATAAAAAGTGATACAAGGCAGTTAACGCAAATTGTAACCGTGACAAATCAACTAAGGATTCAGATAACATGCCGAGACTCCAACGGGGATGGGTTCTCTAAAGAAGAAAACCAGAGCTCTTGTAGGCGTTGCTCACCATCGGTAGGCACTGTCGGTGCGCTAAACCAGTGATGATGCATCCAGCTCATTAAGATGACTTTTACAAGTAAAATCAGCACAATCTCCAGCCCTAATTGATAAGCAGGGCGGCGAGGTTTTGATTTAAGCCTTTTAAGCATGAAAACCTCCCTAAATAGGAACAGAGGTCTAACCAAAGTAAGCAAGCGCTTGCTTACCTCTGGCGTGGTAATTTAGCAGAATTTAATTAAGTAAGTACTGTGTCAGAATGTCGCACTAGTAAGAATGAGAGAGCTAGTGATTTTTATAAGATAACCTGATTTTATGTAGGGTTTTTTGTTGTTGCAGTGCCGTTAGATCATCCAGCCCGTAGGGGAAGAAAATGAAAATGCCAGAAATTTTAGGACGTTTGTTGTTAGCCGGTGCGCTTTTTATGGTGATGCGTTGGGGGTTGGGTTTGCCAGAATCACAAGCGATTGGGCTAGGAATTTTGTGTGTGATTGGAGTGTTGTGGGTAACGGAAGCTTTGCATGTTAGTGTGACCGCTTTGTTAGTCCCCGTTTTAGCTGTTTTCACTGGGGTATTTACTATGCCAGAGGCGGTACGTGCTTTTGCTGATCCGATTATTTTCTTATTTTTAGGCGGTTTTGCATTGGCAGCGGCTTTGCATCAGCAAGGTTTAGATAAACGTATTGCTTGCAAAATTCTAGGCTTGGCTAAAGGGCGCTTATCTTATGCTTTACTGTATTTATTCTTAGTCACTGCATTTTTGTCCATGTGGATTAGTAATACAGCCACCACAGCCATGATGTTGCCTTTAACTTTAGGCGTATTAAAAACACTCGATGCGCATCAATATAAATCAACGTATTTGTATGCCCTTTTAGGGATTGCTTTTGCGGCAAATATTGGTGGGATTGGTACTTTGGTCGGTAGTCCTCCAAATGCCATTGCTGCGGCTGCGGTGGGCTTAGATTTTGCAAGTTGGATGCAATATGGTATCCCCTTGGTGTTTATTTTGTTGCCTGTGATGACTTTAGTACTATATTGGGCGCTTAAACCTAATCTACAGCACCAACAAATAATAAGTGCAATTGCAGCGCCTCAAGGTGCTTGGACTATCAAAGATGCTTGGGTGATGGGAGTATTTATTGTCACTGTGATTTTGTGGATTTTTGGTAGTGTTTTTGCACCTTGGATGGGAATTAATCAAGGCTGGGACGCTTGGGTTGCTCTGTCAGCTTTGATTTTATTACATGCTGGCGGCGTCTTATCTTGGCGTACTTTAAATGAACAAACAGATTGGAGTGTATTACTGTTATTTGGTGGTGGTATTACCCTCAGTCGATTATTAGAAACTACAGGAACCAGTGTTTTTATGGCCGAACATTTAAGCCAAAGTTTACAAGCTGCGCCTGTTTTCGTTTTTTTATTACTGGTTACTGTGTTTGTGATGGCGCTGACTGAAGTGGCAAGCAATACGGCAAGTGCAGCCTTGATGGTGCCTATTTTTGTCTCCATTGCACAAGCACAAGGCTATGCAAGTGAGGTGATGGCGGTGTTAATCGCGGTTGCCGCTTCTTGCGCATTTTTATTGCCTGTGGCAACACCGCCTAATGCGATTGTCTATGGGAGTGGTTTTGTCCCGCAAAGAGATATGTTAAGAGTCGGTAGTTGGCTCACCTTGGTGGTTTTGCCTTGGTTGGTTGTTCTGGCTTGGTTATTAATTTAATAAAAATACGTAAGAGGTTTAGCAAAAACCACGTAAACCCTCGCCCAATCGGGCGGGGATATCAGCGGATGAATAATACTGGATTATTTATAGTATGATCAAAGCCACAAAAGTACGCATCTACCCCACATCCGAGCAGGCGGATTTTTTAAACCGCCAGTTCGGTGCTGTGCGCTTTGCGTACAACAAGGCTTTACATATCATCAGCTTACAATACAAACGCTGCGGCCTGAAACTCAAAGCCAAGCAAGACCTTAAGCCACTGCTCGCGGTGGCGAAAAAGTCACGCAAGTATCACTGGCTCAAGGATTTTGACTCAATTGCACTCCAGCAAGCCTGTATCAATCTGGACAAAGCCTTCCAGAATTTCTTTGATCCCAAGCGCCCCGCCCGTTATCCCAAGTTCAAGCGCAAACATGGTAAGCAATCCAGCTATCACTGCACGAGTGTCAGCATGGGTGAAAACTGGATCAAAGTGCCAAAGATGAAACCAATTAAGGCGAGGATTCACCGGGAACTGACCGGAAAGCTCAAGAGCATCACTCTGTCGCGCACGGTCACTGGGAAATACTATGCCTCGCTGCTGATTGATAATGGCCTAGATACACCTGCGCCCATGCAAACGCTTGATACCGTATTGGGCCTTGATATGGGGCTGACGTATCTTGTTATCGACTCGAATGGTCACAAGATGGCTAACCCCAGATTCCTAAAACGTGCTGAGTCGAATTTACGGCGCAAACAGAAGGCGCTTTCTCGCTGCCAGAAAGGCAGCAAGGGCCGTGCGCAAGCGCGTCTTCAACTTGCCAAGGCGCATGAGCGGCTGAAAAACGCCCGTGCTGATTTTCAGCACAAGCTGTCTCGAACGATTGTTGACGAAAACCAAGCGGTGATTGTCGAGACACTAAAAGTAAAAAACCTGCTGAAAAACCAAAAACTGTCCAAGCATATTGCCGATGCCAGCTGGTCAGGCTTAATCCAAAAACTGGAATATAAAGCCAAAGCGCAAGGCAAGTACCTAGTTAAAATCGCCCCCTGGTTCGCCAGCTCCAAGACCTGTTCTTGCTGTGGGCACAAGGTAGACACTCTGCCCTTGTCAGTACGCAAGTGGATGTGCCCTGTTTGTACAGTAGCGCTTGACCGCGACGTCAACGCCGCGATCAATATCCGTCAGCAGGGCATGATTAAACTAAGGGCCGAAGGACTGTCGGTGCCTGCCAATGGAGGCTTGCGTCAATCCGGTCACGCGCCGGTTGCGGCCTGAGAAGTTGGAAGCCTCGCCCGTCAGGGCGGGGAGCAGTCACACAAACATAAAGACTCAAGTGATAGTGCTAAATGCCGAGAATGTTCTCAGTGAACGCAGGCAAAAAATGCACAGGGTATAAGTTTCACCGTCTGCTTTTGGAAAATAAAAAAGGAGTTTTAGGATGAGAATTGATCTCAATCAGCACCAAGCACAAGCTTTTAACATCTCTCAAGTGGGTCTTAGTGAATTACCAAAGAAGGATTTTCAGCAAATATTGCAGGGAACGCGCTCATATCTAGAAAACTCTTATAGTCAAATAGAAAATTATAAAAATAATCCAGTCAATGACACTTATGCTGAGGTGGTTGTGGATAGTCAAGTGGTCGCAACCTTGGACAATAATGGCTATCTGACAACCAGTAATGCTTTCTATGCTAAATATCAAGCGGTGTTAGATGCTGGGATTAACCCACCTGGGGTACCTAAAGGGCCTGAACTCGCTCAAGCAAGAGCTGAGTTTATTGCACAACTGACAGGCGGAAGGATCCGTCAACATGAAAATGCGATGGATCAAACGGCTTATGAACAAGCCGATAAACCTTTTGTTAGCCTGAACATAGAAGGTATGCTGCAAGATCCACTATCTTTGGATCGGATGAAAATCGAACAAGCACGTCGGATATTTGAGCTTGGTTAGTCAGCATCCCTGAAAAAGAGTTCTCATTACAAACCTTGAAGTACTAGCCTTAAGTAAGCTATACAATACTTGTATTTGCCAGTATCCTTGCAAGCTCATGTAACTTTTGGTTAACAAAAAAGTTAAAGGTGGAGCGAGGATGCTGGATAAAATTTTTTATATTAGCTTAAGACACGCGTTGTTAATCCCAGTTGTTTTGCTAGCGGTCTTATTGATTACCCCTGCCATCACTCAAATCATGCTGGTCTTTGCTCCTGCGTACCAGCGCGCAGAATACTTGCATACCACTAATCACTTGTATGATAAAACGCTAGAGTTAACCCTAGCTTTGAGCAATGAGCGCGGTTTGGTCAATACAACGCTCAACCTGTGGTTGATTAATGAAGAACCCACAGAGTTTTTGCAGCAAAGTCAAGCTGCACGCCAACAAAGCGATCGTTTATTAGCGACCACTTTAGCTGCATTGGCACCGCTTGCGGAATTAACACCAATAGCCAACCAATCTTGGAAACGAGTACAAAAAGATTTACATGCTTGGCAAAAGCTAAGATCTAATATACTGGAATCTAATTTAGTTAGCCAAGCACGTATGCAAGCTTGGTGGAAACTAAGTGTTAATCTGATTGATGGGTTAGAAGCCTTTATTAATTTGGCCTTCGTGCCGGAAACACCACAAGAATATCTGTTATTTGTCAATCAAAATATCAAACAAACTTTTGCAGAAACTGTACAAGCGCTCGGCAAAGAGCGTGCCTTGTTAGCTGGTGTCATTTCACAAGATGAGAAAATCCGCCCTGAACAGGCAGCGCACTTAATGCAGTATCAAGAGAGGGCACAGGATCTTTTGCGACGCTTGCAGGAACACTTATTCCCCTTGCTTGGTCCTGAACTGGGTAGTCAAGAATTCAAAGAAAATTGGCAGCATTTTCAACAAAGTTTAAGTGAGTTGTTGGCTTGGCGGCAGGAATTTAGCTCAGGTCAATGGAAAGATGCATACTTTGGTGAGTATATTCAGGCTGCTGCCCACAGTTGGTCTGTGAGTACAGCAAGTATCGATGCTTTAATGCAGGTTGAAATGAGCATTTCCGCGCTTGCAGCCACTAAAGCCAATCAAGCACATCAACAGGCACAGCTGTCTTTATGGATTGCCAGCGGTATTTTTGTTGCTGGAGTGGCTGCTACTTTATTTGCCGTTTATTTAGTACGTTTTCTAACACGTCAAGTGCGTGGTGTGCAAAAAGGCATTAGTCTAGTTGCGCAACAAAAAGATTTACGTTTAAAACTACCAGAAGAAGGTAATAACGAGGTTACCGTTTTAGCAGCAGCTTTTAATCATTTGATGTCGCAGGTAGCCGTGCTTATCCGTGAAGTTGCGATCACCGCAGACACAAGCACACATGCAGTGCAGGAGATAGGGACGCTTGCAGAGAAAAATGCAAAGTCAGCGCATCATTTGCAAGATGATTTGGAAACCATGAGTGCAACTCTGGAGCAAGTGGCCGCTGGGATTCAAGAAGTTGCACAACATACCCATCAAGCGGCACGTACTGCAGGCGATTTGGCTGAACATGCAAATCGTGAATATCAGGCATTAGCGCAGACACAAACAGCGATGGAATCTATGGTACGTCAGGTGCAACGCAGTGATGAGGTGATTCATGAGCTTGAAGAAGATAGCCGAGAAATTGAAAAAGTCGCTGAAGTGATTAAGGATATTACAGAACAAACGAATTTATTGGCCCTCAATGCAGCAATTGAGGCGGCACGTGCTGGGGAGGCCGGACGTGGTTTTGCTGTTGTTGCCGATGAGGTTCGCGCTTTGTCACAGCGCACACACGCATCAGCACAGGATATTGAGCGTATTGTGCGACAAGTGCAGCATAAATCCCACGAAGCCTTTCGTTTAATGCAGTCTAGCTGTGAGCAGTCGTTAACAACATTAGAACAATTTAAAAATATGACAAAGACCTTGCAACAAGTGCTGGACTCGACACAAGTCATTAATCAAATGAATGATCAAGTGGCGACGGCAGTAGAGGAGCAAAGTACAGCAGTTCAAGAGGTACACTTAAGCTTGGCACAAGTGCGTGAATTTGCACATACGAGCACGCAAAGAGCACAAGCTAATTCTGAAAGTACGCAAGCGATTGTGCTTAATATGCAAAAGATGCAACAGGTATTACAAGGGTTTCGCGGTTAAGCATGAGGCTAGGGTATACTTGTAATGCTAACGAACCTTGAATAATCGATTGTTTTTGCCTGCGGATCTTACATTATGTATTCACTTGCACGTAAAGCTTTTTTTAGGCTTCCCCCAGAAAATGCGCACGAAATCGCGCTTAATATGCTCAATCGCCTACATAAACTACATCTTGCAGCCTTGATGGCTGCACCCAAAGTTGAAGCGCCTGTTCAGGTGATGGGGCTTAATTTTAGCAATCCTGTTGGCCTCGCAGCAGGGTTGGACAAAAACGCAACTTATTTAGATGCCTTAGGCGCTTTGGGCTTTGGGTTTGTTGAAGTTGGCACAGTGACGCCAAAGGCGCAAGCGGGTAACCCTAAACCCCGTTTATTTCGTGTTGAGTCCAAAGAAGTCATTATTAATCGTATGGGATTTAATAATGAGGGAGTAGATGCCCTCGTACCTCGTGTTGCAGCTAGCCGTTTTGCTGGGATCAAAGGAGTGAATATAGGCAAGAATTTAACTACTTCTGTAGAAGATGCAGCGCAGGATTATCTGACTGCACTGGAAGCTGTGTATCAGGTTGCGGATTATGTCACCGTCAATATATCCTCACCCAATACGCCAGGTTTGCGCACTTTACAGTATGGTGAAACCCTGGAAGCTTTACTGAAACCGCTTAAGCAACGTCAGCAAGCATTGGCAGATCAATATGGTAAATATACGCCGATTGCTGTGAAAATTGCACCGGATATGACAGCAGAAGAGATCCGTTTGGTGGCAGCAAGTATTCGTCAACAAAAAATGGATGCTGTCATTGCAACAAATACTACTTTGGATCATTCCAGTGTTGCAGGCTTGCCTCACGCGGATGAGCAAGGCGGACTAAGTGGCGCACCTTTAGCGCAAGCTTCGACACAAGTGATTGCACAACTTGCAGATGTTTTGGAAGGAGATTTGCCAATCATAGGGGTGGGTGGGATTCACAATGCAGAGACCGCACTGGATAAGTTAAAGGCAGGTGCTTCCTTAATTCAAGTATATACCGGCTTGATTTATCGTGGTCCTGAGTTGATTGCTGAAGTCGCACACGCATGTGCTGATTATTTGCAAGCGGCTAAAGCCTCGTCTTAATCAGTAAAGAATCAAAAACCCCTCAAACATTTTGGTTTGAGGGGTTGAGCTTGAGTAAATTGGAATTTTTCAACGTATGGCTCAAATGTGAGTGTATTGCGTCTCTGTAAGGCAAAAAATATTGACAAGCATAATATTAGCTGAAGAATCAAGCGAGTGCAGGATTACGATGAATCCCAGAAACGCCACGCATACCAGACCAGTAATCAACACGGCCCTCCCGCCAACCGCTTAACCATTGCTGCCTAGTTTCTAAATCTGCGACAGGACAAAGCTCTTTAGATTTACCACTGACACCTGCCTGATAACCACGGATGAATGCGCGCTGACCACGATCACGTTTTTGACGTCTCATAGACTTGTATCCTCTAAGCCAATAAACGAGTAGCTTTAATTACCAACCATTACTTTTGTTCATCAGAGTATGACTTACTAATCAAATCCCAAACTTGAAGGCATCGCCTAATGCTTCAGGCGATGCCGATAGCAGTTGATTGTCATACACGGAACCTAGCTGTAAATCTTTTAGCTCTCTCCTCCTCCATTTAAGTTAAACTTAAATTCGCTCTCCAAGCAGGGGAGCTCTTGTGTTGAGACCTAAATGCGACAGTAACAAGTAGGCATTTCCCTCCTTATAGGTTAACTAAACTAAACCAAGGACCAGCTTCGCAAGAGAATAGGCGGGAGAATCTCCTCTCACATCAACACCTAAAATAAATCAAGGTGCTTGATTGTCCAAACTTGGGTTGACTAGGTTGGAACGAAGCCCCCAACCTTAACCCCAGTATTCTCTCGAGTAGTGTGTAGATCACCAAACGGATTATCGTACCTTAGCTTGCAATCAACTCCCTAAACTGCCATACAAAACAGCAAACTAGGGAAACAAGCACAAAGTAGCCGATGTACCGACCTACTTTGATGAAGCACACTTTAAGGAATAGACGAACTTTTGCCGAAAGGACAAGAGTTTTTTTAAATCGGAAAAAAAAATTCGATTATACATTTTAATATGAAGTTTTGATGAAGCTCTTAGGATATTGATATGACAACAGAAACTCCCTACATTTTGTTAGCAACATGCCCGCTTGGGTTGGAAAGTCTACTTGCTGAAGAGTTAGCTTCATTAGGTGCTTATGAAATCAAGGAAAGCTTTGGTGCAGTGAGCTGGCAGGCTGACTTGGCAACAGCGTATAAAGCATGCTTATGGAGCCGTCTTGCAAATCGCATTTTATTGTATGTGGATTCGGCAATAGTTGAAGATGAGAACACCCTATATCAAGCTGCCTATGCTGTAAACTGGTTGCAACATTTAAATAAAAACACGAGTTTTGCAGTGGATTTCAAAGGCACATCAAAATTGCTTAAGCACACACATCATAGTGCATTAAAAGTTAAAGATGCGATTGTTGATCAGGTACGTAATGCAAATGAGGGGGAAAGACCTAATATTGATACACAAGAACCTGATGTTCGTGTTTGGGTAAAGCTTAATAAGAGCCAAGTTTATTTTTATATTGATTTATCAGGCAATAGCCTGCATCAACGCGGTTATCGTTTGCAAGGCGCAAGTGCACCTTTAAAAGAAAATTTAGCTGCAGCTTTATTAATTCGTGCAGGTTGGCCTAGGATTGCCTCTCAAGGTGGGGCACTGATTGATCCTATGTGTGGTTCTGGAACCTTACTTATTGAAGGTACTTTAATTGCAGCAGATATCGCACCTAATTTACATCGTCAATATTTTGGGTTTTTGGGATGGTTACAGCATGACCCGCATTTATGGAAGAAAATATGGCTTGACGCAAAAGAAAGAAGTGAGCAAGGCTTGCAAAAAAAATTACCCTTAATTTATGGTTATGATGCTTCGATAAAAGCTATTGAAGCGGCTAAGAGTAATATAGAAACTGCAGGCTTAAGCCAATATATTGGGGTTATGAAAAAAGAAATTAAAGACCTAGTACAGCCAACACATCAAGGTAAGTTGGAAAATCAAGGTTTAGTAATTGTAAATCCACCTTATGGAGAACGCTTAAGTGATTTGCCCGCCATGATGTACTTGTATGCACATTTGGGCGAAAAACTTCGTGAGCACTATCACGGTTGGGAGTTCGCTTTATTTACTGCAAATGTAGAGCTAGCAAAGCAAACGGGGTTGCGAAAAATAAAAGATTATAAGTATTTTAATGGTGCATTAGAGTGCCGTTTATACTTATTTAAGATTATAGAAGAATACTATCATGCTCGTATACGATCTGGGCAGACATGGGCACAGCATCTAAGCATACAAGCACCTCAAGATGCCCAACTTGAGAGCCTTTCGGAAGGTGGGCGTATGCTATTGAATAGATTGCAAAAAAATCATAAAAAACTGGCAAAATGGCTGCAAAAAGAGAAAATCACCTCTTATCGTTTATATGATGCAGATATGCCAGAATATGCCGTAGCTATTGATATTTATGGGCAGGATTTGCATGTGCAAGAGTATGCACCACCTGCATCCATAGATACAAATAAAGCGCAAGAGCGCTTATTTGATGTGCTCAAAGCATTATCTGTATTATATGGTGTTCGTGAAAAAAATATTCACCTAAAGCAGAGGAAACGTCAAGCAGGTAAAAGTCAGTATAAAGTACTTGATAATCAAGGACAGTATATCCAAGTGCAAGAAGGGTTGGCAAAAGTACTGGTCAATTTAGATGATTATTTAGATACAGGACTGTTTTTAGATCATAGACCAATTCGATTACAAATTGCTGCCTTGGCAAAAGGTAAGCGGTTTTTAAATCTGTTTTGTTACACTGGGGTTGCCAGTATTCACGCGGCCCTCGGAGGTGCAACCTCTAGTGTAAGTGTTGATATGTCGAATACTTATCTAGAGTGGTTTAAAAATAATTTAGCACTTAATGGTTTGAGTGAGAGCAAACATAAAGCAGTTCAAAGCGATTGTATTCAGTGGCTAAAACAAAATAAGCAGAGATTTGATATTATTTTTTTAGATCCGCCGACTTTCTCTAATTCGAAACGTATGCGTGAGACATTAGATATTCAAAGAGATCATGTGGGGCTTGTAGAGTTAGCAATGCAATCTTTAGAGAAAGATGGCGTCTTGATTTTTTCTAATAATTATCGCCGATTTAAGATCGATGAAAACTTAATAAAAAAATATCAAGTGAAGGATATTAGCAAGTCTTCTATTCCTGAAGATTTTAAGCGTAATACACATATTCATGTGTGTTTTGAAATTCGATGGCCACAAGATCAAGCTCAAGTACCCCAGCAAGTGCAAGATGTATGGCAAGATGCATTACAACAGCAAAAACAACGCAGAAAATTGCCAAGAAAACCTTTGAAAATAGAGAAATCGTAATATGAAAAGCATCAAGTTATATACAACTTCTGGATGTCATTTGTGTGAGCAAGCGCAAGCCTTATTACATCCTTACGTGGATATGAAAAATCTGACTTTGGACTTGATAGAAATCAGTATATCAGAAGATTTAATTGCACAATATGGAGTGCGAATTCCTGTATTAAGTGGTACAAATTATGCAGGTGAGATGAGCGAGTTAGCTTGGCCCTTTGATGCCACTGAGCTGGCAAGTTGGCTACAGACTCTAAGAGTAAAGTGAGGCAAGTCATTCAAGATGAGAGAGGGTAACAGGTACATGGGACACTTTAAAGTTGTAAAGGACGTAATGACATCCAAGGTTATCCAACTACAAATAGAACAAAACTTGTTGGAAGGCCATGATGCGATGCGTCAGCATAAAATTCGTCATATTCCTGTAGTGGACGCACAAGCACGGTTAGTGGGTATGTTAACTCAGCGTGTGGTCTTGCGAGAGGCTTTAAAAATTGCAGACGAAAGAGGTGCGCATCGTATTGCTTACTATGAAGCGCGGATTCCTTTAGCGGAAGTCATTAATACGGATGTGGAATCTTTAACAGAAGATACGCCTTTAAAAGAGGCAGGTCAGCGTTTGTTGGCGCATAAACATGGTGCTTTGCCTGTGTTAGATGAGGAAAAGCGCGTGATAGGTATTGTGACTTCTGTAGATTTTGTGCGCTTGGCGCTGGATTTATTAGAAGACTAATAATGTAGTGCTGGACATCCGAAACTGGATGTCCAGCCGATCATTTAATCACGGGTATGAGCGAGTAGATCCTCTACAACAGCTTCTTCTTGTGCTAATGAATCTTCATCATCTGATGTATGTGGTAAAACTAGATTGAGTACAATAGCTACAATGCCACACAAACTGATGCCCTGTAGGCTAAGTTCTCCTTGCCCTAACGTCAGCCCACCAATACCAAACACAAGGACGGTGGCCACAATAACGAGATTACGTTGTTGAGCTAGGTCGACTTTGGCTTTAATCAGAGTATTTAGACCTACAGCAGCAATCGAGCCAAAGAGTAAGATCAAAATACCACCCATAACAGGCGTAGGAATAGTTTGCAGTAAAATGCCAAACTTACCAATAAAAGCTAAACCAATGGCGACACAGGCGGCGTAAGTCATCACGAGAGGCTGGGTCATTTTGGTAAGCATCACAGCACCTGTTACTTCAGAATAGGTGGTGTTGGGCGGTCCACCAAAGCAGGCAGCGACTGAAGTAGCTAAGCCGTCACCAAAGAGGGTGCGGTGTAGGCCAGGCTTTTCAATATATTTTTTACCCGTGACTTGGCTAATCGCCAAAATATCGCCGACATGTTCAACAGCGGGCGCAATGGCAACAGGAATCATAAATAAGATGGCTTGCCACTGGAAACTTGGTGCGACAAACTCAGGGATAGCCAACCAAGGTGCTTGCTGCACTGGAGTGAAATCGACCATACCCATAATCAGTGCGAGAGTATAGCCAACCAAAATACCACCTAAGATTGGTAAAAGACGAAAGAGCCCACGTCCAAAAGTGGCAATGGCTGCAGTGGTTACAAGGGCAGCCATAGAAACAAAAAGTGCATCTGTATATGGAAACAGTTGGAGGCTGGCATCACCTGTTTTCCCCATGGCCATGTTAACGGCAATCGGCGCTAGCCCTAAACCGATAATCATGATGACAGGGCCAGTGACCACAGGTGGCATGAGCCGATGAATAAAGCCTGCACCTCTGACTTTGACTATGCTTGCAAGCAACATATAAACGCAACCAGCAGCAATCAAAGCGCCCATTGTGGCACTGATACCCCAAGTTTGTACGCTATAGGTAATCGGTGCGATAAAAGCAAAGGAAGAGGCAAGAAAAATAGGAATACTGCGACGGGTAATCAGTTGGAAGACCAAAGTCCCTATGCCAGCGGTAAATAAAGCC
Source organism: Allopseudospirillum japonicum (assembly GCF_900108915.1). Classification (GTDB taxonomy): domain Bacteria; phylum Pseudomonadota; class Gammaproteobacteria; order Pseudomonadales; family Halomonadaceae; genus Pseudospirillum; species Pseudospirillum japonicum. Next base: position 102,269 of record NZ_FNYH01000009.1, on the reverse strand, counting down.
ACACTAGGATTTAAACCTGTGAGTAATGGCATAAGTACAAGGGCACCAAAGGCAACAAACAGCATTTGTGTGCCACCGAGCAAAAGATGTCCTCGGCTTAAAGGGGCAGGAGAAGTTAAAGAAGTCATAAATTAGCGCGTCCCAAAAATCTTATCACCGGCATCTCCCAAACCTGGGACAATATACCCATCTTCATTTAAATGGCTATCGACAGAAGCGGTAAAAATTTCCACATCTGGGTGCGCAGATGCCACTTTAGCGATACCTTCAGGTGCGGCAACAAGCACTAGCGCACGAATAGAGGTACAGCCGGACTTTTTTAAAATGTCTATGGTGGCATTCATAGAACCCCCTGTGGCGAGCATGGGATCTAGGATAATTGCCATACGTTCTTCAATATCATGGGCAAGTTTTTCGAAATAAGGCACAGGTTGTAGGCTTTGTTCGTCACGATAGATGCCAACGACGCTAATTTTAGCGCTTGGAATCAGTTCTAACACACCGTCAAGCATCCCTAAACCTGCACGCAAAATAGGCACAATGGTGATTTTTTTACCTTTAATCTGTGCAACTTCTACATCGCCACACCAACCATGCAAGGTGCGTGTTTCGAGTTGTAAATCCTTAGTGGCTTCGTAAGTGAGCAAACAACCAACTTCAGCAGCTAGTTGGCGAAAACTGCGTGTACTTAAATTAGGGTTACGCATTAAGCCAATTTTATGTTGCACTAAAGGGTGAGTAATTTCGTGCACCTTCATATACGCTTTCTCTCATGCAGGAGGTCAAATAGGGGGAGAGTAAATTTTTTGTTTGCGTCTTAGCAAACTTAGGCGAAAGTTTACCATTCTTTGCGGAATTCAAGCGAACTTCTGTCATATTTTGTTGCTATAGCGCGAGTACAGAAGGTGATCCCCTATCGTTTGACCAAGGGAGAAATATCTGGCCAAGCAAGTTGTTCTGGGCGTCGCCAATGGGCCAAACAAGCTTGCATATGGGCTTGGTGAAACAAGTCGCCTTCTTTGGGTGCAAGGTAAAAGGCATAAGCCCGCCCTTGATAGAAAAATTGCAAGCTGTAGGCATGCAAATAACCACGGTCTGCGCTTAAATGAGCGGGGGCATAACGAGGATCACCAAGAATCGGTGCGCCTAAGCTTTTCAATGCAACTCTTAATTGATGGGTATAGCCTGTGTAGGGTTTGAGTAAGCAAGCACGCATCCCAAGCCCAAGGCCGATAGAAAAAAATTGTGTAATCGCAGGGCGTTGCCGTGTGGGTAGTAACTTCCAATTACCCCCACGACCTTTTTGCATATCGCCACAAATCAAACCTTGCTTTTTTTTAGGTTTATTACCTACTAAAGCCAGATAATATTTATGTACTTGACGTTGTGCGAAAAGCTCAGATAAGGCAGCTGCGGCGTTTGCATGACGTGCGAGTAAAATTAATCCAGAAGTCATCTTATCAAGACGATGTACCAAATATAAATGTGGCTCTTGTAATCTTTGTTCCCAAGCAGACACCCAGCTGGTTGAGGTTTGATCCTTGTGGACACTGACACCAGCAGGTTTATTAATTAATATAAAATCAGGGTGTTGGTAAATGAGTTCGCCTAAATAGCACACAGATTGAGCTCCACAAAAAAAGGACGTTTTCCCTGATAGTGTAATGGAAAACGTCCGGATACAACCCAGTAAGAAATCAAATTCTAAATTGGGAAACTAAGTGGTTTAAGCGCTCGGCTAATATTTTTAATTGATCACTGGCCTGTGCGGCCTGTTGAGCCTCGTGCGAAGCTTCCTCAGCGACATGTGCAATAGAACTTAAATTACGATTCAGCTCATCTGCGGTGGCTGTTTGCTGCTCGGTTGCGGAAGCAATCTGCAAGTTCATGGCGTTGATTTGATCAATGGCGCCTGCAATGGCATCCAGTGCGTGACGTGCTTTTTCGGCTTGTTCAACAGAGGTATGCGATTGCTTGCGGCTGCGCTCCATTAAATCGACAGCAATTTGCGTTTGTTGCTGTAGTTTCTGAATAGTATTTTCGATTTCTTGCGTGGATTGATGAGTTCGTGTGGCTAAACCACGCACCTCATCTGCTACTACTGCAAACCCTCGGCCCTGCTCACCTGCGCGTGCGGCTTCAATAGCGGCATTCAGTGCTAGCAAATTAGTTTGATCGGCAATCTCACGAATCACAGTGATGACTTCACCAATTTGTTCGCTGCCTTTATTCAGGTGCTGAATTTCATTAGCTACACTATCTATGGTTTGCGCTTGCTGATTAATAATATTCACAACTTGTTCAACCACCGAATGGCTGACTTGGACTTCATGATTGCCTTGGCTTGCGGTAGAAGAGGCAGATTGTGCATGACGTGCAACCTCTTCAACAGTGGCAACCATTTGGTTCATGGCAACGGCAATATGCTCAACTTCAGCTTGTTGGCGCACTAAACCCTGTTGGGAGTTTTGGCTAGCAGATTGCATCTGAATGGCAGAACTGGTGAGCTCTTGACTGGCTTGCGCAATATCTTGTACAAGATGTGCAATTTTCTCTGCAAAAGCGTTAAATGCCCGTGCAAGATCACTTAATTCGTCACGCCCTTGAGCTTCAAGACGTTGGCTTAAATCACCATTACCTTGGGCAATGGCCTGCATCATATGCAACATTTTCCGTAAAGGAGCGGTTAAAGAACGAGCAACCAGTACTACGACAGCTAACATGGCAACAAAGATGACCACAAAAATAATCAAAATACTTTTCAGCATGGCCATTGCGGTATTATTGAATACCTTCGTTTGCAAAGAGGCACCCAAAGTCCAGCTGGGTGTGCTTGGGATGGGATGATAAAAAAGGGTAACTTTTTCCCCTTGTAGATTGGTGATTTCACCGATATCTGCTTGGCCACGTATCATTTTTTTGCCTTGCACATCTAAGCCTTGATAGCCATGCGTCTTGCTATCTAGGGTACTGATTTTCATACGTGCTTTTTCTGAAGGATGCGCAACAATTAAACCGCTGCCATCAACAACCCAGCCATAACTGCCCTCGCCAATAGAAATACTGCTACTGATGTTAGAAAGCTCACTCATGGTGATTGTCAGGCCGATCATGCCCAGAATGCGTCCTTGTTGATCTTTAACAACTTGGGCAATCACGGTAATCGGTTTGCCTGAGGTTTTGGAAACCACAGGGTTGCTAAGTACTAAAGTAGCACTGGCTTCTTGAACTAGGGTTTTAAAATAGGCCCGTTCACCGACGTTGGCTTTTAAACCATGATGCGTGACCGCTTCCCCTGAGGTTTGTGCAAAAAATACCATCTCAATATCTTGGCTACGTGTTTTTGCTACTGCTGCCAAAGTGGTACGAATACGTTCAGGGTCACCACTACGAATAGCCGGTAGGTTGGCAAGGGTTATGGCCCATTGTTTATGGCCATCGAGCCATCGTGAGACTTCTTGTGCACGAGCATGCACAAGATCGTGACTGGTACGTGCTATCATGCTGGGGATTTGCTCATTTAATTGGCTAATCACCACATAACCTAACAAACTCAGTAGCAGGATCAAAGGTACAGAAAACAGCAAGATCATGCGACCGGTTAGTTTCATCTGAGCTAACATAGTGCAGGTTCCCTCAATGGATATTTGTCATCCACATTGCTCGGTCTTAGTGTTTTTTTATTGTTTAATGTGATGACAAGTAAACTAAATACTGAAATAAAAAGATTTTAGTAATTTTTATCTCTAGATAATAACAGCTATCTAGAGGATTAAACATCCCCCGAAAGAAGTAGCCTATAAGCAGATGAAATAAAAAATTTAATAAATAACAAGGAATTAAGAAAAAAGTGCTTTATGTAACAGGAAGTCTATAGGATTAAGCTGCTTAAAGTCATACAAAAGGATCTATCAACTAAATATCTTGATGTTCGTATACGCCAAGCAAGGTATGAGGAGGAGAGTCAAGTGAGGAAAAACGCAGACTTGTGCATCTGCGTACGAAGAGGCAAGAGAAGAAAATCGGAGGATTAAACTTGTGCAAGCTGGTGGCGAAAATCAGCTAGAACCTGATCATAAGTGTGAGGATCTTCCGGATTAGCAGCATTAAAAATTGCTGAGCCAGCCACAAAGGTATCTGCACCTGCTGCGGCAATTTGTGCTATGTTATCAACTTTGACGCCACCGTCGACCTGCAAGCGGATAGGATAACCAGAAGCTTGGATTTTGGCACGTGCTGCACGTAACTTATCCAAGGTTGCAGGAATAAACGCCTGTCCTCCAAACCCTGGGTTGACACTCATAAGTAATACCATATCTAGCTTATCCATCACCCAATCCATGAGATGTAAAGGGGTTGCTGGGTTAAAAACTAAACCCGCTTTGCAACCGCCATCACGGATGAGTTGTAAAGAACGATCGATATGTTCAGAAGCTTCAGGGTGAAATGTAATGTAAGTCGCCCCAGCGTCGATAAAGTCACTGATTAAAGCATCAACAGGTTTAACCATTAGATGCACATCTATAGGGGCTTGGATGCCATAATCACGTAATGCTTTGCACACCATAGGTCCAACCGTTAAATTGGGAACATAATGGTTATCCATAACATCAAAATGTACCATATCCGCACCGGATGCGAGTACTTGCGATACTTCTTCGCCTAAACGAGCAAAATCAGCAGATAAAATAGAAGGGGCAATTAGATAAGACATAAAATTTGTGTGCTCACGGTCAAGAGTAATCAAAGATCTGCGAAATTGTAGCGAAATGTACAAAATTTACTAGGGGATGACAGGAGTATGCCTAGCCAAGTGCTCAAATATCTTTGTTTAGGGCTTTGGATGTCGATCGCACCTGCTTATGCTGAGGAAGATGCACCACCCATTGATGCCCCAGCAGAAGAGGCTGCACCAGAGCCACCCGCATTACCACGTGTACAGCTGGATCCTGCACAAGTTAAAGTGCGTGCTTTAGAACGCGAACTAAAAGATTTGTATTTTATCGATATTGGTGAAACAGAAATTTTAGAAAAAGCAGCTGCCTTGTATCTACCCGCTAATCGTCCACAAGCGCGTGCTGGGGTGCTATTGCTTCATGATGATGAGCAATCTCTCGTATGGCCACAAGTGATAGATCCTTTACGTCAACGTTTGCCCGATTATGGTTTTGCGACCTTGGCACTTATGCTACCGAGTATGGAAGGGCGCCCTATACCTGAGCGTACTCTAGGTGCGGTGGAATTACTATCTAGGTTGCCAGCGTCTGCATTGGAGGCAGAGCAGCCGACTGAAGAAACGCCTACAGAGGAAGATGGGGCACCTGCAGGACCGGAAGAGACAAACATTGAAGGTGCAGAAGATGCTTTAGATACTGCCGGTCAGGAACCTCTAGCACCTGATGATACAGAGCAGGCGTCTACAGAACCCCAAACACCGAAGAAAAAACCTTATGTGGAACGCATTCATGCACATTTGCAGGCAGGTTTGCAGGAATTGCAAAGCCGTGGACATGATTTTAAGGTTCTGATTGCTTATGGGGGACAAGGATTATCTTTGTTGAAGTTTCTAGAAGAAGTGCCAGCACATTACCCGCTGATTCTGGTCGATATTCGCGAAACTCAGCAACCCCTTGCGGTTGATATTGTCGGCATTTTAGAACAGCAAAAACGACCGATTTTGGATATTTATTTTATGCCGGATACTTTGGATGAAGTCATGGCAAAAGCACGAGCCGATGCTTATCGGCGTGCAGGTAATTTTTTAGCACGTCAGCACCCTTTGGTCGGTGAACCCTTAGCCGGTTCTTTAAAAGCGAATGAGCGTATTGTACAGCGGGTTCGTGGTTGGTTGAGTGTGCTTTTAAAAGAGTATCCTAAAATTGCACAAGGCCAGTTGCCTGCGCAACCGAAAGTAGGAACGCGTTTAGGTTCTCTGGTACATCTAGATTAAATCCTTACTTTGATTTGAGGTTGCTGGTGTTAGGATCAAAATTTACTTGGTTTATTGGCTTGCGTTATACGGGCGCTAAGCGTGCGAATCACTTTATTTCTTTTATCTCCTTAACTTCTATGCTTGGACTTACCCTAGGCGTTGCGGTTTTAATTCTTGTACTTTCGGTAATGAATGGATTTGATCGAGAATTAAGGCAAAGAATTTTAGGCATGGTGCCTCATACCGCGATCAAAAGTTACTCTGGCATTGAAAACTGGCCACCTTTAATTGCAAATGTGACCACGCATCCTCAAGTCATAGCTGCATCCCCGTTTATTGATACTCAAGGGATGTTGGTTCATCAAGGGAGTTCTCAAGGCGTATTAATTCGAGGCATTGTGCCTCAATATGAATCTCAAGTCTCTATTATTGAGCAGCATATGAAGGAGCATCAATTAGCTGATTTAAAAATGGGCGAATATGGCATTATTATGGGGGAGGGACTGGCACAAAGGTTACGTTTGAATATCGGTGATAAAGTCACTTTATTATTACCCGAAGCCTCGATTACACCCGCAGGCATTTTTCCACGCTTAAAAGCATTTAAGTTGATAGCAACTTTTAAAGTTGGTGCAGATTTAGATTATTCACTTGCTTTTACCCATTTGCAGGATATGCAAGTGCTCTTGCGTGCAGGAAAGCAAATACAAGGGATTCGTTTACAGCTACGGGATTTATTTGAAGCACCTCAAGTGAGCCAGCAGATTATTAATAGTTTAGGGCAAGATTATTATGCATTAGATTGGACACGTACACATGGCAATTTATTCCAAGCGATTCAAATGGAAAAACGCATGATAGGTTTGCTGCTTATGGTGATTGTTGCTGTCGCTGCCTTTAATATTGTATCTACGCTAGTGATGGTTGTGACAGATAAGAAAGCAGATATTGCTATCTTACGTACTTTAGGAGCGACCCCTTGGCAAATTATGCAAATTTTCATCATTCAAGGCATGAGCATTGGCGTCATAGGCACAAGTCTAGGCGTGACCTTAGGGGTTATCTTAGCCTTGAGTATAAGTGATCTTGTGGCTGGTATCGAGTCTTGGTTGGGGATTCAGTTTCTTAATAGTGAAGTTTATTTTATTAGCTATTTGCCTTCTCATCTACTAAGTGAGGATGTCCTTATTATTGCAGGAAGTGCATTGATAATGAGCTTTCTTTCTACATTATATCCAGCATGGAAAGCCTCTCGAGTACAACCAGCACAGGCATTAGCATATGACTAGTTTAATAAAAGCCTCTCAAATAACCAAAGATTATCAGCAAGGTCCAGAGCATTTAAGTATCTTAAAGGGAATTAACCTAGAGGTTGCTCAGGGTGAACGGGTCGCGATTATTGGTAGCTCTGGAAGTGGTAAAACAAGCTTGCTAAATATCTTGGGTACCTTAGATGTAGCCACCAGTGGGGAATTAGAAATTGCTGGTATGGTAATTAGTCGTTTATCACAAACAGCACTAGGACGGTTTCGTAATCAGCATTTAGGTTTTGTGTATCAGTTTCATCACTTATTACCTGAATTTAGCGCACTAGAAAATGTGCGTTTGCCGCTGATGATTGCAGGTTATCAAAGTAAACAAGCACAAGAAGAAGCCTATCTTGCCTTAGAAGCCGTCGGATTAACGGCACGGGCAAAGCATAAGCCGGCAGCGCTTTCAGGAGGGGAACGTCAGCGTGTTGCGATTGCGCGCGCTTTAGTGACACGTCCGCCTTGTTTATTATTAGATGAGCCGACAGGTAATTTAGATCAAGAAACAGCACAAGAGATCCAAAATTTATTATTAGATATTAGCAAGCAATCAAATTTAAGCTTAATTGTTGTCACTCATGATCTTAAGTTTGCTCAAGTACTAGATAAAGTTTACACGTTATCAGCAGGTGTTTTACAAGCAAGTTGATGTTCAAGTAAAAATTCTAAGGTTTGTTGTGGAGGTAAAGGGCGGCTAAAGTAATATCCTTGGATTAGGTCGCAGCCTCCCTGACTGAGATGTTTGATTTGTTCCTCAGTTTCTACACCTTCAGCAACAACTTGCATATTCTGCCCTTGTGCAAGATGGATCATAGCTTCGACTAATCGTGTATCTTGTTGATCATGAGGTATACCATCAACAAAGCTTTTATCGATTTTTAAAATGTCGAAAGGGAAAATTTTTAAATATTTGAGTGAAGAAAATCCAGTACCAAAATCATCCAAGGCTAACCAAATACCCATTCTCTTAAGTTCATTGAGTTTCAAACTCACTTGTTCAGCCTGCTCCATTGCAACACTTTCAGTGATTTCTAATTCTAAACAAGAAGCAGGTAAGCCAGTTTCTTCAAGAATATCAGCAACTTGCTGAACAAAATCCTCGCGTACAAATTGTACGCTAGAAATATTAACAGCAACACGTAAGTTATCAAGTTGGTGTTCTAATTGCCATTGACGTACTTGATGACAGCTGGTTTTTAATACCCAATGTCCCAACTCGATGATCAGGCGCGTCTCTTCTGCAAGTGGAATAAAGCGTGCGGGTGAAATAAAACCTAATTCTGGATGTTGCCAGCGTAGCAAGACCTCCATACTCATCACTTGGCCTTGATAGGCACCACAAGTAATTAATTGTGGTTGATAGGCTAGGCTAAATTGTTGTTGTTTAACTGCTAGAAATAGTTCATGTTGTAAACGAATCTGCTCGAGCATACTTTGGCTTGCTTGTGGAGTACAAAAACGAATTTGCCCAGGCCCTTGGACTTTTGCAGTGTATAAAGCAGTGTCTACACTTTGTGATAAAGTATCAGGAGACTCACCATCATCAGGTGCTAAAGCAATCCCAATACAGGCACTAATGTGTAATCTTTGACGCTGAATAATTAGAGGGCGTGAAAATGCCTTTTGGAGTATTAACGCATGTTTTTCCGCTATATTAGAGTCTGTCTTAGGTAATAAAGCCATAAATTCATCACCCCCCAAACGCGCTAGAGTCGCATTGACAGGTAATAAGCGCCGCATAGTTTCAGCCATTTGCTGTAATACTTTATCACCAAGCGTATGACCAAAGTTATCATTAATTTCTTTAAAGCGGTCAATGTCAATAAATAAAAGGGAAAAAGTGTGCTCGTTATATGTTTGTTGATCACATAGTTTTTGTAACTCTTGTTTCAGTGCATTACGATTAGATAAACCTGTTAGTGCATCATGATAAGCAAGATAATGAATCTGTGCTTCTTGTTGCTTATTGGTTGTGACATCCCGAGTGGCACCCCTTAATCCTATAACTTGATGTGTATTAGGATCTAAAATAGCGACAGCACTATTTTTATACCAGCCAAGTTGGCCATTATGACGAATACGCCGAAACTCTAAATCACGAAAACCTTGGGCGGAGCTAATACCTAATTCTATATGTTGACGTACTTTATAAATGTCATCTGCATGAATGCGCTCATAAATGTTTTGACCTACTAATAAGCTGGGATCCTGCCCAATAAGCTCACGTGTTTTATCTGATAAATAAGTGTAACGCGCTTGTAGATCAATTTCCCAAACATACTCATCAAAGGCAGAAACGACATCACGAAAACGCGCCTCACTGATTGAAAGGCGTTCGTAACTTGTACGCACTTCTTCATAAATCTCTAATAACTCAGGTGAGAACTGGCGTAGATCATTTTTAACAAGATCTAAACGCTGAATTCGGTCACGAAAAGTACGTAAGTTATTTAAAAAGCGCGCGGTAATTAATCGGCTGCCTAGTACAGCAAATAAACAAAGAAAGATAAATAAAGGCAGCTGCTCAACTATTTTATGATAAAACAAATTGTTGAAAGATTTTTGTGTGATATTGCTCCATACATGACCTAAAATCTCTTGGTCTCGAATCACTGGACGAATAATAGCGAGCACTTGTGCTTGACGTGTTTGTGAGTAACTATCATAGCGCAAAGGCTCGCGAGTGCTATAGACAGCACGTGCAGGCGAATTTGGTCGAATATCAATGAGACCTTTAGGATTAAAATCAGGCCCAAAAGCCACAATGGCATTAAGCTTACGGCTATAAACACCCGCACCATATCCTGGAAATGCTTGCAATAATTGAGTCACTAGAGGCTGTAAAATTTGATTGGCTTGGGTAATTTTTTCTGCATTCTCTAATTGAGGGTGTTCGATAATTTGAAAGTATTTCTCGGGGAGGCTGGTATCGAGTAAATGGCTTAGGGAGAAAGTTAGTTCATACTCGCGTTGACTGAGCTCTTTCCATGTGTAATAGACATTGAAAGCGACTGAACCAGTAAGGGTAATCACTACTAGGAGTAAAGTAAGTAAGTAAATTTTCTGAGTGATAGATAAATAACGCGCCATATGAAAAAAAATAACTCCCTATAGGGCTCTTTAAATTAGAGGTGAATACTCTCTACTACAGTAATCATTTTTAGCGATGAAAATGAGTCAAGATCTCTGTTTAAAAGTTAGTGTTAATCTAAATCGAAAATTGTACCTGAATTTAAGACTGAGCTAAATCAATTTAGTATTTTATCCTGTAATATGCACTGATATGGCGCCTATATAACGACGCTAGATGACGCAAAAAAAGCTAACCTTACGCTTTGTAATGAATGCACTGATGGAATATTCATAAGGTGCGAAAACTAAGCAGCGCCTAAGCGCTACTTAGTCAGTGTTATATCAAGCAGAATGGCTCCAATGAGGTGTGCGTTTTTCTAATAAAGCACCGATACCTTCACGTGCGTCCTTGGCTTGAATATTGTTTGTCATAACTTGACTGCAGTAGCGGTAGGCATCTGCAATCGGCATCTCGGCTTGGCGGTAAAAAGCTTCTTTACCTACTTTGAGTGTGTAGGCAGATTTACCGGCAAGTTTCTGCGCCCATGTTTGTACCTGTTGCTCTAGATCGTCTGGCTCAACAACTAAATTGACAAGCCCCATGCGGTAGGCATCTTGTGCACTGATCATATCGCCTAATAACAGCATCTCCAAGGCATGTTTTTTGCTCAAAGTGCGGGACAAAGCCACCATAGGTGTTGAACAAAAAAGCCCGATGTTAACCCCCGGTGTGGCAAAGCGTGTTTGTGTATCGGCAATGGCTAAATCACAGCTAGCGACCAATTGGCAGCCTGCTGCCGTGGCAATACCATGCACTTGTGCAATAACAGGTTGTGGTTGGCGTTGAATTTGTTGCATTAATTCAGAACAAAGACTAAAGGTCTGTTGATAATAATCCGTATCACGCTTGGTTTCTGTCAGTTCTTTTAAATCGTGGCCGGCACAAAATCCACGCCCTTCACCTTTAATGATGATGACGCGACAATCTTTCTGATTGGCCAAAGTACGCAACGTGTTAAGCAGGGTTTGCATTAGGGGATTAGATAAAGCGTTATAGGCCTGCGGACGGTTGAGTGTTAGCGTACAAATATGGTCTTGGGTTTGGGTCAGTACCCATTGAGGTTGCGGACTCATAAGCAAAAGCTCCTTGCGGTAGTTTCTTGTTATTTTGATGATCCTGACGCTGTGAGAGCAGCTTGCAATGCAGCTTGTACTTGTGCATGTGTTTTGAGTGTACTACTGTGTGCAAGCACAAATAAGGCTTTGATTTCCAAAGCTTCCCCCAGCTTGGGATTATGGACCAAATGACCATGAATATCCAAGTAAGCTAAAGGTGTTCCTAAATTAAGTTCAAGTGCATTTTTAACCAAGGTGAGCCAGTCAGCAGCTTCTAGTACAACATCATATCTATGAATCACTTCTTCATCGTAACTAAAAAGGTTTTCCAGCACTTGCTCAACACCTGGAGCGACTAAAGCCCGCGCAACTATCTCTGGATAAGCGCGTACGGGACGAATGACAGAATGTGCGCCTAAAGTACGAAAACGTTGACGGTTGGTATCTTGAATACTTTCTGCGACTATATATGCAGATGAGTTTAGGCTACTTAAGCGATGTAAAATATCAAGTGTAGAATGGTCTGTTGTGTGTTGGTGTTCATCACCGGCTAAGATCACAATAGCATGTGCATTGTGTGCATGAACTAAATGTAGCTTGTCCTCACTATGCGCATCACCATAATTATAAGCAACCTCAAGTTGCAATAAATCTTGCGGTAAACCCTCTTGATAGAGGGTGTTAAGCAGCAAAATGGGACGTTGAGCGAACTCAGGGTGCTGGCGTACTTCGCTGATCAGACGCATAAAATAAGCATCTGCTTGTTGTGTGGGAGCATTAATGATCAAAAGGTGATTGCGCATTTTCCAATCCCAAAGGCCGCGTATGCGATCTGTATGGCGTTGTAAACGATAATCTAAATACTGGCTAGCGACTTGAGCCATAAGGCTAATGCCGCCTAGATATAACAAGATCCCAGTGCTAAGACGTCCTGCGCTGGTTTCAGGGCTAAGATCACCATAACCAACCGTTGTGAGTGTGGTCATGCTCAGCCAGAGTGCATCTCCAAGCTTGAGCTTCTCAAAATGTACCATCAGGCCAGTATGCAGCACTAAAATCAGTAGCAAATAAAGAAAGCTTAAATAGAAATGTTTTAAGCGTGATTTTCTCAGCATGCAGTGAAATTGATGTCGTAAACGCTCGAGTAAAAACAACATAGCAAGATGGCTTCACCAGCTAGAACTTATTATTGAGTGTAAAGGGTACTCTGTTTCTTGAGTAAATCCCAAACCCAACTTTAGTAAAAGCAACTCAATATACGCACGGGATCTAGGTTTTTTTTGTAAAAAAAGATAAATGTATCGAGGTATCTAGTTGATTCCTCTAAATAAAGTCAGCATTTTAGCAACTTAAGCACTTTGATAGCAAAGCTTGTTATTATGATGTGAGTTACCGCTTCCTAAGGATATATACAAATGGCAGAAATAAAAGTCATGGTGGTTGAGGATCAGCAGTTGGTGCGTATGGGCATTACCCGCATGTTAGAAGATGTTGAGGATATTTTAGTTGTAGGAGAAGCAGAATCAGGCGAGGAAGCGATTAAAAGTGCCCGTCGTTTGATGCCCGATGTGATTTTAATGGATGTCAAAATGCCAGGAATTGGAGGCATTGAGGCAACACGAAAAATAGTGCATCAATTGCCAAGCACACGCATTATTGCGTTGACTGCGCTACAAGATGACTTTTATGCAGCCCAAGTTCTGAAAGTGGGAGCGGTAGGTTTTTTGACCAAGGGTGCGAAGATTGATGAATTAACACGCGCGATCCGCACTGTGCATAAAGGGGGCTGCTATGTAGATCCCACGGTAAACCGCTTTGAATCTACTGAAGATATGAACCCGTTTCAGAAGTTATCTGAACGTGAAGCACAGGTAGCTTTTATGATAGTCAATTGCCACAAGGTACAAGATATAGCTGATAAGTTGCATGTGAGTCCAAGAACAATTAATACGTATCGCTACCGTATTTTTGATAAATTAGGTATTGAATCTGATGTACAGCTCACTGTGCTTGCTATGCGTCATGGATTAATTGAACAAAACTAAATAAATATATATAAATTTTAATAGATGATTTGCTTATGAGTGTGCCAAGCACATCCTTTGATGTCGTGAATTTTCTTGCGCAAACACCACAAACTGCGGGTGTTTACCTGATGTATGCTGAGGCAGATAAAGATTTACTGTATATAGGTAAAGCAAAGCGCTTACGTGCTCGTTTGGCATCGTATTTTCAGAAAACGGCACAAATGACCACTAAAACACGTGCTCTGGTTGAACGTATTGGACATATTGAGCTGATTCTAACATCAACAGAAGCAGAAGCTTTATTATTAGAACAAACCCTAATTAAAAAACATCGTCCGCCTTTTAATATCTTATTGCGTGATGATAAATCTTATCCCTATATTCATCTGGTGCCCTATGGGGATTTTCCGGCTTTAGAATTGCGTCGTGGCCGTAACAAGGCTGTAGGGCCGGTTTATGGTCCTTACCCAAGTGCACAAGCCGCCCGTGAATTGATGGATGTTGTATTTAGGATTTTTAAAATTCGTCAATGTGATGAGGCAAGTTTTCGTCATCGTAGTCGTCCTTGCTTGCAATATCAGATGAAACGCTGTCACGCACCTTGCATGGGTTGGATTGATGCGCATGCTTATGCCCAAGATATAGAGCAGGTGAAAGCTTTTTTGAAGGGTGATTATCAGCAAGTTTTACAGGTCTTACATACTCAGATGCAGCAAGCAGCTAAGCATTTAGCCTTTGAACGTGCTGCCCATTTAAGAGATCAGATACAAGCCTTAAAAACTTGGGTACAACCACAAATTATCGATACAGATGAAAAACGCGCGCTGGATGTGTGTGCGTGTATCGAATATGCAAGTCATAAAATAGTGAGTATTTTAAGTGTACGCCAAGGAAGGGTCACAGCTTGTCGCAGCTATCTTGCTGAAGATGCCCTTGCCGCCAATGAAGGTGAAACTTTAGAGGCTTTTTTGCGCCAATATTATTGGCAGGGTCCAGTCCCCGACATGTTACTAACATCACATGCATTGCAAGCAGATGCGTCAGCAAAATTCCAATATGCCAGCGCAGGTACACAGATTAGAGAAATCCCTTGGCGTTGTCCTCAACGTGGACGAGGTAAAGCTTGGTTGCAAATGGCACTTGAGAATGCCCTCCAGTTTGCGCGGCAAAAGATCGATAAAGCCCAACAAGATCAGCAGAGCTGGCAAGATTTGCGTCAGGTTTTAGCCTTGCCTAGTTTACATACCTTGATGTGTATAGATATTAGCCATACCCAAGGAGAAGCTACCTACGGCGTATGTGTCATCTGGACACCTGAAGGCGCACAAAAATCGGCATTTCGCGCGTATGCTTTGCAAGATCATACACCAGGCGACGATTACGCAGCCATTTATGCTACTTTGGCCGCTTTTATTCAAGAGAAAAATGTACAAATAGCACCAGAGTTGATTTTAGTTGATGGTGGTGTGGGACAGCTGAAAGCTGCACACCAAGCGGCTGTCTTTTATGACTGGCAAGTGCACTTATTAGGTATGGCAAAAGGGGCCAGCCGTAAATCAGGTGCAGAGCGTTTACTCGACCTCAACGGTCATCAATTAGAGTTACCACCGACAACCCGCGCTTTTCGTTTACTACAACGTGTTCGTGACTCAGCACATCAATTTGCGTTACAGACACATAGGCGGGCACGCGACAGCAAACGTAGCCGCTCTAAGCTACAAGAAATTAAAGGAATTGGCAGTAAACGTCGACAAGCCTTGCTGAAATATTTTGGTAGTCAAAGCAAACTAGCCCAAGCAAGCTTAGAAGATTTGTGTGCAGTAAAAGGGATTAGTGAAGGGCTGGCGCGAAGCATTTACCAGCATTTTCGTACATCGAGTGATACAGTGGAGAAACTCTAGCATGTTGAAACTTACGTTATGGCGACATGCAAAATCCAGTTGGAAAGACCCTCAACTAGAAGATTTTATGCGTCCTTTAAATGCGAGAGGCCGGAAAGATGCGCCTGAAATGGCTCGCAGAATAATCCGTCAATGTGGGCAACCGACACGTATTTTAAGCTCGCCGGCAGAGCGAACACTCACCAGTGCTCGTGTACTTGCACGTCAAGCTGATTATCCCTTGAGCGATATTTTTTGCGTGCCAGGCTTGTATGAATCTAGTGCATCAGCTTTATTAGCCGCGATTCGCGAATATGGCGCTATGGCATCCCACTTGGTATTGGTTGGCCATATGCCGAGTCTAGGTGATTTGGCGCGTCAGTTATGTGGGCATCCTTTAGGTCACCTACCGACAGCCGCATTCATCCATATGCAGCTTTCTATAACTCAATGGTGTGATTGCCAAGGCCAGCAAGAGGCACAAGCCTTGGTGTTTGATTTTCCAAAAAACAAATGTGTGGTGAATTAAGAGGATTTATTGATAAAAGTTTGGGTAACACCTTGTTCGTCTGCCCAAGCTGTTACTAAGCGTGCAGGTGTTAAATCAAAATATAAATTGCGTGCGCGTACGTGGGCCAGTTGAGGCAAGCCTAACTCTTCAGCAGGCATCTCTTCTAAAGTAATGGCCTCTGGCATCAGGGGCCTATGCTTAAAGCTTTCTGCGCAGACATAAAAAGGAATCCCAGCATCCCGTGCAGCAAGTGCAAGTAAGCGGGTGCCGCTTTTATTGATCAAACTACCATCTTGCAATAAGGTGTTGGCACCTGTCACCGCAAGGTCTGCTTGTTGAATAAAATTACCAATTTGTGCCTCGGTAATGTATTGCACAGGCATTTCTATCTTAGACAAATAGCGTGCCAAGGTCCGTCCTTCCATGCTGGGACGAGACTCGGTGATAATCACTTCCTTAAGCTGCTCCCCCAAAAAATCGCACAGATACATAACATTGGCACTGCAACTATGAGTTATCAGGCGACTACCTTTGTTAATTTTACTGGCTAAATTCTGTGCCGCTTGACGCCCTGCAAGTATCGCTGCTTGACTGACTTCCTCTGCAATGTCTCCATAAGCCTGTCGAGTTTCATTCAAAGTTAATTCGGAACTGAGCGTTTGAATTTTCTCGATAAAGGCTTGAATTAGGGTAGCCAAGGTTGCCACGCTGGGGCGACATTGCTGTAATGCCAAAGCGAGATCTAAAATTTCTTTGTTTAATGCTTCTATATTGGCAGCATCACAATCTTCTGCATAATCAGCTAAATCCGCCAAAGCATTGCGTGCAAGCTGAGTTGCGCCACTATCAAAATCGTTGCGAATTGCTCGTAAGCGTCTTTGCTTAAAATCTTCATTATTTTTGGCATATAGCATGCAAACCTGCCCTTTAGCAATTTATGTGAATGAAATATGAAGCTCTGACTTGTACCCAAGGCACGAAGTCCCTAGAATCCTTGAGTTTTATTTACTCAGCTTATCCGAGATTGCTTGCAATGCCTACCAGAGACCTAGACTTAGGATAAGTCCACTTTGAGTAGAGGTTGGGGTGTGAGTGTCAAAGGTGTCGAAAGTGTTAAGGTAATTCATGCACCCCCAGCTGGACCTTATTTTAGGATGTAGACTAAACGATGAGAATACGGATGCGTACGTTTTACTGGCGACCTCTGACCCTTTTATGCTTGAGTGCTTGGCTAGCCGGTTGTGCGGGCATGCAGCCTCAATCGTCTGTCGTTGATACGAGCTTTGAGCTAAAAGGCGCAGACTTTTCACAACAGATTGAGCAAATTCAAGCCCTAAATCAACAAAGATGGCAAGAACTACAAGAGACCCTGAAATACGATTCGGTAACGCATGCAAGCAAGTGGCGTCAATGGCAGACGCCAAGCTTGCCCGAATATGATTTGTGGGATCGCCTGCGAGCTTCTTTTCAATGGGATGTACACCAGTATCAGAATCCACGGATTCAAGAAGAAATGCAATGGTTTCTTGCCCACCCCAGCTTCCTTGATCGTATGATGACTCGGATGCATAAATATTTATATCATGTGGTCACGCGTTTAGAAGCGAAAGGTTTACCTGGGGAATTGGCGCTTTTGCCTGTGATTGAAAGTGCATATAACCCGTTTGCTTATTCCCATGGACATGCTGCGGGAATGTGGCAGTTTATCCCGTCTACAGGACGCCATTTTGGCCTGCATGCGAATTGGTGGTATGACGGCCGCCGTGATGTACTTAGTTCAACAGAAGCAGCTTTAACCTATTTAAAACGTTTAAATCAACGTTTTGATGGAGATTGGCTGTTGGCGCTTGCAGCTTATAATGCCGGAAGTGGCAACGTTAATAAGGCATTGCGTAAAGATGAGCAGGCTGGGGGGCAAGGCCAGTATTGGGATTTGGATCTTCCTGCAGAGACGCAAGCTTATGTTCCTCGCTTGCTGGCGGTGGCCAAAATCTTTGCTGAACCAGAACGTTATGGGTTAGCGATTCCAAGCGTGAAAAATCAGCCTTATTTTGCTGTCGTTGATACGCAAGGCCAGCTGGATTTAAATCTAGCTGCCAAGATGGCGGGGATTTCGCTAGATGAACTTAAGCAATTAAATCCTGCCTATAGTCGCTGGGCAACCAATCCAGAAGGTCCACATCGTTTATTGGTTCCTATTGCTAAAGCCCAAAAAATGGGCCAACAATTGGCTAGCTTACCGCCTGAAAAACGAGTGACTTGGCAGAAATACCGTATTCGTTCGGGTGATACTTTACTGGCTATTGCACACCGCTTTGGTACCAGTGTCAAAGCGTTACAAGATACTAATAAGTTAAGAAATCATCGTATTCGTGCGGGCAAAGAATTATTGATCCCACAGCCAATGCAGGCCTATGCGCAAGCAAAAACCAATACCAAACCGGATCGCCCTCATTTAAAGCCTGTAGAATATCAAGTCCGTGCTGGCGATTCTTTATGGCGAGTGGCTCGTCAGCATAGTGTGAGTGTGCATGATTTAGCGCGTTGGAATACATTGGGGATTCGTGACATTTTACGTCCTGGGCAAAAGCTTCTGATTCACACTGCATCCACACGCAACCAAGCCTCTAGCCTAGGCTATACCGTACGCAAAGGCGATTCTTTGTATACGATTGCCAATCGTTTCCGGGTCAGTGTGCAGGATATAGCTGATTGGAACAAACTTAATCCGCGCCATTATTTGCAACCTGGGCAGAAAATTAAGCTCTATGTAGATCTCAGCGCACGCTAATGGCAACGAAATGAATAGAGGGTAGCATTATGGCACTATGTGAAGTAGCTTTTAAGCAGGCAAGTAAAGTGCTGCTGTGCTTGTTGTGCTTGCCTTGGCCAGCTTTGGCCGCTGATCAAAAGGTACAAGCGACACATGCACTGACCTTGCAAGGTACGCCTAAATACGCACAAGGATTTACGCATTTTGCCTATGCTAATCCCCAGGCGCCTAAAGGAGGTGAAATTAAGCAAGCATCCTTAGGTGGTTTTGATTCACTCAATCCTTTTATTATGAAAGGGACACCAGCGGCAGGGATAAACCTAATTTATGACACCCTGTTGGTACAAAGTGCAGATGAGCCTTTTACGAGTTATGGTTTATTGGCTCAAACAATTTATCGCCCACAGGATAATACTTGGGTTGAATTTGAATTGCGTCCCCAAGCCCGCTTCCATGATGGTCACCCAGTTACTGCAGAAGATGTTGTCTTTACGTTTGAAACTTTAATGCGTGATGGTCAGCCTTTTTATCGTGCTTATTATGCTGACATTGCCAAAATTACTGCGGTTTCTGCGCAGCGGGTACGTTTTGAGTTTGTTAATAATCAAAACCGTGAGCTGGCACAAATTATTGGTGATGTGCCTATTCTACCCAAACATTACTGGGAAAATCGCGAATTTACCCGTGCAGATCTCACGCCGCCTTTAGGATCTGGTCCTTATCAGATTGCCAGTTTAGATGCAAATCGTCAGATAAAATATATTAGAGTTAATGATTATTGGGGTAAAGATTTAAACGTGAATCAGGGGCGCCATAATTTTGATTACCGTACCTTTGATTACTATCGTGATGCAAGTGTTGCTTTTGAAGCTTTTAAAGCAGGTGATTTGAATTTTCGTGTGGAAACAAGTGCCAAGCAATGGGCAACTGCTTATGAAGGACAAAAAGAGATCATCCGTGAACAAATTGCCCATCATAATAGTCCAGGTATGCAAGGTTTTTTCTACAATACTCGTAAAGACTTATTTAAATCTGTCAAGGTGCGGCAAGCTTTAGCTTATGCATTTGATTTTGAATGGGTCAACGCGAATTTATTTCATAGTGCTTATCAACGGACCCTCAGTTATTTTGCGAACTCTGAACTTGCATCTCAATCAACACCAACAGAAGCAGAACTCAACTTACTATCACCTTGGCGTGATACTTTACCCAAAGAGGTTTTCACGCAAGCTTTTAGCTTACCTATTAATGATGCCAGTGGTAATATTCGTCCGCGCTTACGTCAAGCTTTAGCACTATTAAGAGAAGCAGGTTGGATTATTCAAAATGGAAAACTAGTCAATAATCAAGGGGAGCAATTTAGTTTCGAACTCTTATTGTACGATACTCAGTTTGAACGTGTTGCTCAACCTTTACGGCAAAATTTGCAACGTTTAGGGATTGAGATGCAAATTCGTGTTGTTGATGCGAGCCAGTATATTAGTAGGTTACGCGATTTTGATTTTGATATGTTAGTTGCTAGCTTTCCACAATCCTCCTCACCTGGCAATGAACAGCGTGAATTCTGGCATTCAGAATATGCAGACAAAAAAAATAGTCGTAATTATGCTGGTATAAAGCATCCAGCAGTAGATGCGTTAGTTGAAGCCATTATTTTAGCCAAGGATCGTCAAGCATTGATCACCGCAACTCGTGCTTTAGATAGAGTACTACTATGGCAGTTTTATGCCATTCCACATTGGCATTTACCTTATTATCGAGTAGCTTATCGAGCGCCACTTGCACATCCACAAGCCCTACCTGAATACGGTCTCGCACTTGATACTTGGTTTGTACAACCATAGAAAGTCATTGATCAGGCTACTTTTTAGTGGCCTGATTACATTTTTTTATAAAAGGAGGATGGCTAAGTGTGGAGCTATCTAATACAGCGTATTTTATTGATGATACCCACGCTCTTTGGCATTTTATTATTAAATTTTATTATTATTCAAGCTGCTCCAGGAGGGCCAGTTGAGCAAGTATTAGCCAAGTTAGAAGGTCTCGACAATACGCAAGCCAGCACACGTTTAGGCACTAGCGCCGCCTCTGAACAAATGAATGCCCAAAATGATACGGGAAATTACTCTGGTTCTCAGGGAATAGATGCCGATCTTATCGCGGAAATAGAAGCGCGTTTTGGTTTTGATCGTCCAGCGCATGAGCGCTTTTTTATTATGTTGAAGCAATATTTAAGCTTTGATTTTGGTGAGAGTTTCTTTCGTGATGCAAGTGTACTTGACCTTATGTTAGATAAAATGCCAGTGTCTATTTCCTTGGGTTTATGGTCAACACTGATTATTTATTTAATTTCTATCCCGTTAGGGATTAAAAAAGCAGTGCGTCATGGTACATCTTTTGATGTGGCTACATCGAGTATTTTAGTGATTGCTTATGCTATTCCTAGCTTTTTATTTGCATTATTGTTAATTGTAATTTTTGCTGGTGGCAGTTATTTAGATTGGTTCCCACTGCGTGGACTAACCTCAGATGACTTTGCTTCCATGACCACCTTGGAAAAGATCTTAGATTATTTTTGGCATCTTATTTTACCCGTTAGTGCTAGTGTCATTTCTGGATTTGCTACACTGACGTTATTAACAAAAAATAGCTTTTTAGATGAAATTTATAAACAATATGTATTAACTGCACGTGCTAAAGGACTGACAGAAAAACGTATCCTTTATGGTCATGTTTTTAGAAACGCAATGCTGATTATTATTGCAGGGATGCCAAGTGCTCTTATAGGGATATTTTTTACAGGCTCTTTATTAATAGAAGTTATGTTCTCATTGGATGGTCTGGGATTATTGGGCTTTGAAGCTATTATGCAGCGAGACTACCCTGTTATTTTTGCAACCTTATATATTTACACGCTAGTCGGTTTACTGCTGAAGCTGCTCAGTGATCTTACTTATATGTGGGTAGATCCTCGAATTGATTTTCAATCGCGGGAGAAAGTTTAATGATGCTAATTAAACTCAGTCCGATTAATCAAAGACGTTGGTGCATCTTTCGTCAGCACAAACGTGCGTACTGGTCTACTTGGATACTAGCAATTATTTTATGCTTTTGTGTGAGTGCAGAATGGATTGCAAATGATAAACCAATATTAATTATTTATCAGGGCGAGTGGCTATTTCCTATTCTGCACTTTTATCCTGAAACCCACTTTGGGGGAGAGTTTGCGACTGAGGCAGAGTACCTAGATCCTTATGTACAAGAATTATTAGCCCAAGCAACTGTGATTTGGCCGCCGTTAGTGTCTTATTATGATACGATACACTATGATTTGCCACAGGCTGCCCCTTCTCCCCCAGACAGCAAACACTGGTTAGGAACAGATGATCAGGGTCGAGATGTACTGACCCGTGTTGTATATGGCACGCGTATATCACTTGCTTTTGCTTTGTTGCTCACCTTAATTACAAGTAGTATAGGTATTTTAATAGGTGCACTACAGGGTTATTATGCTGGTTGGGTTGATTTGATCGGTCAAAGAGTTTTAGAAATTTGGTCTGGATTGCCCACTTTATTTATTCTAATTATTCTAGCAAGTGTTATTCAGCCTGGGTTTTGGTGGTTATTAGCGATTATGAGTTTATTTAGTTGGCCAACCCTTGTAGATCTGGTGCGTGCGGAAACTTTGCGTTGTCGCAATTTAGATTATGTACGTGCTGCACGTGCTTTGGGAGTGTCTAATTTTTCGATTATTAGGCGTCATATTTTGCCTAATGCGATGGTGGCTAGTTTAACTTTTATGCCTTTTATTTTTACTGGGGCCGTCACGACATTAACGGCTTTAGATTTTCTAGGTTTTGGTTTACCAGTAGGTGAACCTTCTTTGGGGGAGTTGTTGGCGCAAGGGAAAAATAATTTACAGGCACCCTGGTTAGGATTAAGTGCTTTTGCCACTCTAGCTATCTTGCTGTCTTTATTAGTGTTTATTGGTGAAGGTCTGCGGGATGCGTTTGATCCCCGTGCTGTATTTGCGTCTTAATGCTAGAGGTTGAAATGCCAAACCCCATCCTAGAAATCCAAGGTCTCACCATTACGCATGGACAAGATGTTTTAGTCCAAACTGTGGATTTGGCCCTTTTCCCAGGGCAAACATTGGCATTGGTAGGAGAAAGTGGAAGCGGTAAGTCTTTAACTGCATTAGCTTTAATGAAGCTTTTGCCAAAAGATTTACAAATGCAAGTGCAAAGCTGGCAACTTCAGAAACAAGATATGCAATCTCTTTCTGCAACCCAGTGGCACCAAATACGTGGCGCACAAGTTAGCATGATTTTTCAGGAGCCACTGACGGCATTAAATCCATTGCATCAGGTCGAAAAGCAACTTTTAGAAAGTCTGTACTGGCATCAGCCACATTTGACGAAAGCGCAAGCCTATGAACGTATGCAGGTGCTTTTAACGCAAGTCGGATTAGAGGCTTCCTTAGCACAAGCTCGGCCACATCAACTATCAGGTGGTCAGAGGCAAAGGGTCATGATTGCGATGGCACTGGCCAACGAACCAAAAATTCTGATTGCAGATGAGCCAACAACTGCTTTAGATGTCACCGTACAAGCACAAATTCTAGATTTACTATGCGAGTTGCAACACAAATATCAGATGGCGCTTTTGCTGATTAGTCATGACTTGAACCTAGTACAACGCTATGCACATCAAGTCGCTGTGATGCGTCAAGGACATATTTTAGAACAAGGTCAAGTTCAACAGGTTTACCAAAACCCACAACACGTCTACACACAAACTTTACTTGCTAGTCAGCCGGGTAAAGCCCCTGTATCACAGCAAACATCAAAGTGCGTATTGGAATTAAACCAAGTGCGTGTGCGTTTTCCTTTACCTAAACCTTTTTGGCGTCCACGGCGTGAATATGAATATAAGTTAGGGATTAATGCGCTCAGTTTTCGTTTACATCAAGGGCAAACTTTGGCTTTAGTTGGTGAAAGTGGCTCAGGAAAAACCACAGCCGCTTTAGCTGCTTTGCGTTTGTTGCCCCTAGATCAAGGGGAAATTTATTGGCAAGGACAAGCAGTTCACAACTGTCAGCAAGCACATTTAAGGGCCAGGCGTAAAGAAATACAAATGGTTTTTCAAGATCCTTTTAGTAGTTTGAGCCCGCGTATGAGTGTGGCCCAAATCATAAGTGAGGGGGTGTATTTGCATTATCCGGCACTATCGGTCGCTGAGGTAGAAGCGCAAGTGATTCAAGTGTTGCAAGAGGTGGGGTTAGCGCCAGAAAGTCGGCATCGATATCCGCATGAATTTTCTGGTGGGCAGCGCCAACGAATTGCGATAGCGCGAGCACTAATCTTACAGCCGCAAGTGCTGATTCTAGATGAGCCGACATCGGCATTAGATTTAAGTGTACAAGCACAAATTATTGGTTTGCTATTAAACCTGCAAGCCAAATATCAATTAGCTTACCTGTTTATTAGTCATGATTTGGCTGTGGTACGTGCTTTAAGCCATCAAGTTTATGTGTTGTATCAGGGAAAGCTCGTCGAATCTGGTGCAACTGAGGCTATCCTTAGCCAACCACAACATCCTTATACGCAAGCACTGATCAAGGCTGCTGCTTTAAAAGACTAGGCGGTACATACACAATTGCGCCCTTGGTGTTTTGCGGCATAAAGCGCTTGATCTGCTAAATGTAGCCATTGTTCTACGGTACGAATAGATGATTTCAATTCGCAAACACCCAAACTGATGGTCATACCTAAACTAAGATGTTCATGACGCAACACCAGACTTTCCACGCTTTGACGCAAAGATTCGGCGAAATGGACCGCTTGTCCTTGAGAAGTAGCGGGTAAAATAACACCAAATTCCTCACCACCATAACGTCCGGCAACGTCTTGTTCGCGCACACTTTGATGCAAATGTTGTGCCAAGGAGCGAATTACAGTATCGCCTGCTGGGTGTCCATAAGTATCATTAATCCGTTTGAAATGGTCGATATCAAACATAATTAACGAAACTGGTTCTTGGGTTCTTTGATATTGATGAAAATGCTGTTGTAGTAGTGTTTCCCAAGTCCCTCGATTATTTAAGCCAGTGAGCTTATCGGTACGGCTTAAAAAATCAAGCTGTGTATTAGCATCCTGTAATCCCAGTTGTGCACTGGCAACTTCAGTCACATCATGTAAAAGCAAACATACATGGCTAATAGAAGCGCTTACATTAGTTAAAGGAAGAATCGTTAAGTTTTGGTACATCCACTGTGCATGTCCTGTGAGCGGGCGATAGCTACGGAAAGGAAAAATATTTTGTTTTTGCTCCCAAGTGGTGTAAGCCTGTACACCAAGATTCCAGACGCTATCGACTTTACGTCTTAACCAGCTTTCATTAAGTTCGGGGAATTGACGAAATAAATTTTTGCCCTTCACTTGGGTTGAAGTTCGCCCACTATGGTTTTCCATAAAACCATTCCATAGTTGGACATTATATTGGCGGTCTAAAACAACTAAGCCAATATCAATATTTTGTAGTACTTGTAATAGCCAGTGGATTTCAGCAAATTCGATATTATCCTGCATTAGTGCCCCTCCACAATATAGCTAAGACGTTCCTCTAATGCGCGCATTGAGGGTTCAGGAAAAAGTAATAAAAGATCGCAGTCTATATTGTGGCTGCTAATTTTGTAATCAATTTTAATGGCTAAAATATGCTGATTCTCAGTCTCTGAATGTGGGCGAAAAATACCCTGTAAAGAGCTATGCTGGCCCAAAATCACTGGGTGGCCTTTGCTAAAGTCCAAATCGAGTTGCTCAGATAAACCTTTAACACAGGCACCAATCAGAATGCTGGCCATATCTGTCAATAATTCTAATTCGGCAGCACGATCTAAAGCATTTGGGTAATGGGTGAGCTTGGCTAAATCGGTGAAGCTGGCATCTCTGAAAAGTAATAAGGCTTCACCGGCAATTCCCATACTCGTAAAGCCTTGGCAAGCAACAGAAATGGAGCCCCTTTGTTCTACGCGGCTGAGCGCATTTTGTAAGCGACTGGCTTGCAAAATATTGACTTGAGGAACAGGGAGCTCAATAAAGACTTTCAGCACTTGCGCAAATAAGCTTGCTGCTTGCCCCATAGCAACATTGACAATTTCCTGCATGACTTCCTTTAATTTGAAACCATAGGCGTTCGTCTCAGTAGGTAAATCCATCTGGGTTTGAGGCTCAGCATGGGTTTTAAGTGCTGGGGTTAAGCCAAAATCTTTTAAAGTCTGTTGTACGCGTTGTGAGTCAATCGGTTTGGGCAGAAAAGCCAAAGCACCCAATTGGGATACTTTATGGTAAGCCTCTTCTTGTACATCGCCAGAGACGACGATCACTAGAGTTGGTAGGTCTTCGCGACGTATGGTCTCCAAGACTTGGTAACCATCCATGTTGGGCATATTTAAATCGAGAAATAAAAGATCAGCCAACCCTTGACGTATGGCTTCTAGAGCTTGCTGGCCATCACAAGCAAAGTTGATTTCTATATCCCACTCAGCAGGGAGCGCTTTAGCCATCTGCTTGCGGGCTAGGCTGGAGTCATCACAAATGACAATTGGTGTAGGCATTGAAGGTCCTTGTGTATGCGAAGCCTCTTATAAAGCTTGAGAGGCTTAAGTCTGTCATAAACCCATGACGGTTGAAGCAGCTACGTAAGTTTACTAACTGTATCAAAGTGCAAGCAGATGGCAATACAAAGTCGGTAGCTATAAGCGGTTTTTCAGCAAAAAAGCCTACCCGAAGGTAGGCTCAAAGGGCACAGAGATGGACTACAAAAACCAATAGCAAATAAAGCGAGTATTTATTCGAAGTTTTTACGCATAAACTTCTGAATTTCGCCGACAATACCTGAGCGGAATGCCAGTACACAGATCACAAAAATTAAGCCTAAAATCACCGTAACCCAAGAACCAAGAGGGCCTTGTGCAAGGTAATTTTGCAAAGAAACCACTGTAGCTGCGCCAACAACTGGACCAAATAAGGTCCCAACACCACCTAATAAGGTCATCAACACGACTTCACCTGACATGTGCCAGTGGGCATCGGTTAACGACGCCAATTGGAAGACAACACTTTTAGTTGAACCTGCCAAACCTGCAAGGCCAGCTGATAAAGTAAAAGCAAGTAGCTTATATTTGTCAACATCATAGCCTAGAGAAATAGCACGTGGTTCGTTTTCACGAATGGCCTTGAGAACTTGACCAAAGGGTGAATGAATGGTGCGCTGAATCAGTGCAAAGCCAAAGATAAAAATTGCCAGTACGAAATAGTACATGGATAAATTATCTTGCAGGCTGATTAGACCAAAGAGGTTGCCACGCGGAATCCCTTGAAGACCATTTTCCCCCCCAGTAAAAGGCGCTTGTACGAAGAGGAAAAAGACCAATTGGGCTAATGCCAGCGTGATCATGGCAAAATAAATCCCTTGGCGGCGAATAGCCAGTTTACCAAAGATATAGCCTAAAGCGGTTGCAGCTAGCGTACCGAAAATAATCCCTAACTCGGTGGATAAGCCCCACTGGGTAAGAATATGTCCAGTAATATATCCCCCCGTGGCTAAAAAGGCGGCATGCCCAAAAGAAAGCAGGCCAACATACCCTAGGAGTAAGTTAAATGCACTGGCAAATAAGGCGAAACAGAGCACCTTCATCAGGAACACAGGATAAATAGCCAAGGGTGCTAAAATGGCTAGACCGAGTAAAACACCGTAGAGCACCTTGGGATTATCGGATTTGGATATCATGTTAAGCCTCCTTACCGAATAAGCCTGCAGGGCGTACTAGAAGAATGATGATCATCACTAAGAAAATCACGGTTGAGGATGCTTCTGGATAAAAAACTTTGGTTAGACCCTCAATTAAGCCCATTAATAATCCAGTTAAAATCGATCCTAAAATTGATCCCATGCCCCCAATAACGACCACAGCGAATACAGTAATCAGTAAGTTAGAGCCCATCACTGGACTAACTTGATAAATAGGCGCTGCAAGTACACCGGCTAAGGCGGCAAGTGCGACACCATAGCCATAAGTTAAAGTAATAAGTAAAGGAACATTAATACCGAAAGCCTGCATTAATTGTGGGTTCTCAGTACCAGCACGTAAATAAGCACCCAGGCGTGTACGCTCGATCATGTACCAAGTGCCAAAGCACACTACTAAAGAGGCAACAATAATCCAACCACGATAAGTAGGCAGGAACATAAAGCCAAGGTTTTGTCCACCTTGTAAGCTTTCTGGTACCGCATAGGGTTGTCCAGAAACACCAAACCAATGCACAAAAGAACCTTCAATAATTAAGGCTAAACCGAAGGTTAAAAGTAAGCCATAGAGATGGTCTTCACGGTATAAGCGTCTTAATAGGGTACGTTCTAATAAAATACCAAAAGCAGCAACACAAACTGGGGCTAATACTAAGGCAACCCAATAATTAACACCAAAATATTGTAAGCCTAACCAAGCAGCAAAAGCCCCCAACATATATTGGGCACCATGCGAGAAATTAATGATATTGAGTAGTCCAAAAATAATTGCCAGACCTAAACTCAATAAAGCATAAAAAGAACCGTTAATCAGGCCGATCAGCATTTGACCGAAGAGTACCTGAGGTGGAATACCGAGCAGCTCTGTCATAGTCCAGACCCTTTGTACACACCTTGTTATTAGAATATGCGTGAATCACGCCATGTTTTTTTGACAGACAAAGCCCCCCTAGCAAGCCTTTGCTTGATCGAAACAAAGGCTTGTGGATACCAATTGGAAAGGGGGGAAGTTAATTTATGAAAGTGCGCTTACTTTTGTACAAGTTTACACTGGCTTTCAGAAAGTGGGCGATAAGCTTCGTCACCTGGAATGGTACGTAAAACCTTGTACAGATCCCATTCGTTAGTAGAATCAGCGGGCTTTTTCACTTCTGCTAGATACATGTCATGTACCATGCGGCCATCGATGCGAATCTTGCCGTTTTGTGCAAAGAAATCATTGACTGGAGTATCACGCATTTGCTGAAGTACAGCTTGGGTTTCATCTGTATCTGCAGCTTGCACTGCTTTAAAGTAGTGCATCAAACTAGAATACACCCCGGCTTGCACCATGGTAGGCATACGGCCAGTACGCTCGAAGTAACGTTGTGACCAAGCACGCGTTTCTTCAGTGCGATCCCAATAGAAGCCTGTCGTTAATTGCAGGCCTTGGGTTACTTTTAAGCCAAGAGAGTGAACATCGTTCAAGAAAATAAGCAGACCAGCAAGTTTTTGGCCCGCTTGCGTGATACCAAATTCAGACGCTGTTTTCAGTGAGTTGGTGGTGTCTGCCCCAGCGTTCGCTAAGCCAATGACTTGTGCACCTGAACCTTGTGCCTGCAAGATAAAGGAAGAAAAGTCACTTGTTGGGAACGGATGGCGTACTTTATCAACGATTTCACCGCCATTTTCTTGTACAACTTTTTCCACGTCACGCTCTAGTGCATGGCCAAAGGCATAGTCGGCAGTGAGCATAAACCAAGATTTACCACCTTCTTGTACAACAGCCTTAGCAGTGCCGTGGGCAAGTGCATAGGTGTCATAGACCCAGTGAATACTATTTGGGGTGCAGTATTCATTGGTAATACTAGAAGCCGCCGAGCCGGACACTAAAGAAATTTTATTCTTTTGCTCAACAACCTTGTTTACTGCGATTGTTACCGAAGAGGCTACCATACCGGCGACCATGTCGATATTATCGACATCGATCCACTGGCGTACTTTATTGGCACCAATGTCCGGTTTGTTTTGATCGTCAGCAGAAACAATAGTGATTTTTTTACCGTTAATGGAACCACCGATGTCCTCGATGGCCATTTTGGCCGCTTCTAAACCCCCAGGACCAGAAAGTGCAGAGTAAGTACCTGACATATCCGCAAGGTAGGCAACACGAATTTCATCGTCAGAATACTGACCTGCTTGTGCCAGTGTACTTGTGGCCGCCATTGCAGACATAACCGCAGTCGCAAGGAGTTTTTTAGTGAGAGTCATAATTAATCTCCGTCATTGTTATTCTTGTTACGGTGTTGAGTTTCATCTCTGTTATTGCGTACGGATGCACGTTTTAAGAGTGAAGTGGCTAGCCTAACGCAAACTTGAATCTAAAGTCATGCGCTAGTGCATACTTTCCTGCTTAAACCTGTGCTTAAACCCCTAAATAGGTGTTTAAAATATCCATCTTATCTTGCAATTCGTGCGCTTGAATTTCTTCCACAATGGTACCGTGTTCCATTAAGTAATGGCGGTCTGCTAAGGGTGCAGCAAAGCGGAAGTTTTGCTCTACTAAAACAATGGTCAAACCTTTATTTTTTAGCTGTGTCAGTACTTCACCTAGCTTTTGTACAATGACAGGGGCTAAACCTTCAGTAATTTCATCAAGAAGCAGCAAGTTTGCTCCGGTACGTAAAATGCGTGCCATAGCCAACATTTGCTGTTCCCCACCAGAAAGACGCGTGCCTTGGCTGGTGCGGCGTTCGTAAAGGTTAGGGAACATGTCGTAGATTTCATCTAAGCTCATACCACCACTGCGTACTGTCGGTGGCAACATGAGGTTCTCTTCTACATTCAAACTTGCAAAAATACCACGTTCTTCAGGGCAGTAACCAACACCCAAACGCGCGATCTGGTGTGCTGGCACATCTAAAGTTTCGCGGCCATTAATCATGACCGAGCCTGTACGCTTGCCAACCATATTCATAATGGCGCGTAAGGTAGTGGTGCGCCCAGAGCCATTACGTCCCAGTAAGGTGACAAGCTCACCGCGATTTACTTTAATATCAATCCCATGCAGGATATGGGATTCACCATAAAAGGCATGTAAATCCGCTAAACGTAACTGTTCATAATCAGCACGATTGGCACTGGTCATGCGGCATCCTCCTCAGCAGCGGTTCCCATATAAGCTTCGCGAACTTGTGGATTAGCAGAGACAGTCTCGTAATCACCTTCTGCAAGTACAGCACCGCGAGCCAATACTGTAATACGATCAGACAAATGAGATACCACATGCAGATTGTGTTCGACCATAAGGATAGTGCGACCAACCGCCACTTGCTTGATCAACTCTACTACGCGATCGACATCTTCATGTCCCATACCTTGGGTTGGTTCATCTAGCAGCATAAGTTCAGGCTCAAGCGCTAAGGTGGTAGCAAGTTCTAAAGCGCGCTTGCGCCCATAAGGCATCTCCACTGTGACTGTATTAGCGTAGCTTTCTAAACCAACGGAAGTTAATAACTCCATCGCACGATCATTTAAGTCATTGAGTGTGCGTTCTGATTTCCAAAAGTGAAACGAAGTGCCGAGCTTGCGCTGTAGGGCAATGCGCACGTTTTCCAACACACTTAAATGTGGAAAAACGGCGGAAATCTGGAAAGAACGCACCATACCTAAGCGTGCAATCTGATTAGGCGCGGTATCGGTAATATCCTTACCATTGAATAAGATAGTGCCTCGAGTCGGCGTGAGGAACTTAGTGAGTAGGTTAAAACAGGTCGTTTTACCTGCGCCATTTGGGCCAATCAGAGCATGAATATGTCCACGCTGTACCTGAAGGTTAACGTTATCGACGGCGGTAAACCCTTTAAACTCTTTTGTTAGTCCTTGGGTTTCCAGTACAAAATCTTGGCTCATAAGTTGTCATATCCTCGCAGCGCGTGTCTTAGCTTCAACTAAAAGTGAGTGGCGGACGCTGATTGTTGTTTTTATCTATGCTGCTGCGGGCTGAAATTTAATCTCTACTAAGAAACTAAATTTGCCTGCTTGATTTGTGACCTTTACGTAAAGGTAAACATAACGATTTTTACGCAGGGGCACAAGCTTTTTTTAACCTTTTGAATTAGATAAGAGAATCTTGATACAAGGATGCCCACGCAAGTAATGGCAAGGGTTAGAACCTAGGTTGACGTTAACGTCAACCTAGGCTGGCATTCATCTATCAAGCTTGTAAGACAAGCCCTTCTTGACGCATACGATCAGTGATTTCTGGCAAAATGCTTTCATCATCGATCGTTGAAGGTGGGTTATAGGTTTCGCCGTTGGCAATTTTGCGCAAAATAGCGCGCAGAATTTTTCCAGAGCGTGTTTTAGGAAGACGATCCACCACTAAAGCGCGGTTAAAGCAAGCAATCGCGCCTATTTCTTGGCGGACTTTTGCGACTAATTCTTGCTCTAGAGTTTGTGGATCTATCTCTACACCGTCTTTTAACAAAATCAAACCAACAGGCACTTGTCCTTTTAAATCATCATGGACGCCAATGACGGCGCATTCAGCCACGGCAGAATGTGTGGCGACAATCTCTTCCATTTCACCGGTTGATAAACGGTGTCCAGAGACGTTAATGACATCATCAGTACGCCCCATAATGTACACAAAACCGTCTTCATCAATGTAGCCGCCGTCCCCAGTGTGATAATAGCCTTTGAACATGCCTAAATAGGAGTTCAAATATCGGCTATGATCTTGCCATAAAGTTTGTGCACAACCAGGTGGTAAAGGTAGCTTGATGACAATACTGCCGGTTTCATTGGCAGCAACGGCTTGGCCTTGCGCATCTAACACTTGCACATCATAGCCAGGTACTGGGCGATTCGTGGAACCTATGCGTAAATCGGTTGCACCTAAAGCAGTTAAAGGCGCTGTAACCGGCCAGCCGGTTTCGGTTTGCCACCAGTGATCATAAATCGGTTTTTGTGCAATTTCGTGTAGCCAATGATAGGTTGGGGAGTCTAGTTTTTCACCAGCGACAAAAATATGTTTAAGAGAAGACACATCATATTGGCGGAAATACTCACCTTCTGGATCTTCTTTACGAATCGCACGAAAAGCGGTTGGTGCTGCAAACATACCATTGACTTTGTATTCTTCGACGATCCGCCAGAAAGTGCCTGCATCTGGGGTACGTACAGGTTTGCCTTCAAAAAAGACACTGGTACATCCCCCCATTAAAGGCGCATACATAATAAAGGAATGACCAACTACCCAACCGACATCTGAACATCCCATCCAAACATCGCCGGCTTGCATGTCATACACATTACGCAGCGCATACAAAAGGGCCACGGCATGGCCGCCATTATCGCGTACAATCCCTTTTGGTTTGCCCGTGGTGCCTGAGGTGTACATGATATATAAAGGATCGGTACTTTTGACGGGCGTACAGCCAACGGGCTTGATGGATTCTTGAATTTGATACCAGTCAACGTCTCGGTAAGCCTTTAATTCAGCTTGTGCTTGTGGACGCTGTAAGACGACCACACGTTCTGGTTTGTGTTCGGCTTGTTCTAAAGCGGCATCTACCAAGGGTTTGTATTCAATGACCTTGGTAAATTCAATCCCACAGGAAGCGGTTAAGACGACTTTAGGTTTGGCATCATTAATACGAATGGCCAGCTCATGTGGCGCGAAACCACCAAAAACTACTGAATGAATGGCGCCAATGCGTGCACAAGCCAACATAGCAATACCCGCTTCTGGCACCATGGGCATATAAATAATGACGCCATCACCCTTGCCTACGCCAAGGGAGGTTAAAGCACCTGCAAAATGTGCAACCTTGTCTTTTAATTCTTGATAAGTGAATTGGGTTTTGGTTTCGGTGACAGGAGAATCATAGATTAAAGCGATTTGCTCGCCGCGTCCTTGTTCGATTTGATAATCGAGTGCGATATAGCAGGAATTCAGCTCACCATCAGCAAACCACTGGTGGGTTCCATCGGGATTTTCTGTGAGAGTTCGGCTAGGTTGACGAAACCAAGGAATGAGTTTCGCTTGTTGCGCCCAGAAACCTTCAGGATCACGCAAAGCCTGTGCGTGCGCTGCAAAATACGTCATAGCTGTGTCCCTTTGTGTGTTTATTCTTATTGTACGCAGGAAAACTTATACGTAGAGCATCGAAGATGCTCAAAACCTATAACCTTAACCAATGCAAGGTTATAGGTGAGTCCAGTGCACAGGGAACCTTGAATTTCCCCTGTAAGCAAGTCCTTATTCGACGTCAGCGAAAAGTTGTGTAATGCTAGAAAAATCCAGTTTGCCCTTGCCTTGTTGTGCATGCAAGCTATAAAGGCTACGCGCTAGGCTACCCATAGGGGTACTGCTTTTGCTTGCGAGGGCAACTTCAGTGGCTAAACCCAGATCTTTAGCCATCAAGTCCACTTGGAAACCACCTTGATAACCCTTACTTGCAGGCGCATTTTCCATCACTTGTGGCCAAGGATTGTAAACGTTAAGTGCCCAGTTACCACCAGAGCTTTGCTTCATAATTTCAGAAAGCACCGCAGGATCTAGGCCATTTTTTACGCCGAGCGCTAAGGCTTCTGCCGTACCACACATCAAAATGGATAAAAGCATATTATTACAGACTTTGGCTACTTGACCGGCACCTAGATCGCCTGCATGAAAAATATTTTTACCCATAGCCTCTAAAATGGGCTTGACTTGGGTAAAGGTCTTGGCCTCTCCACCGACGATAAAGCTTAAGGTGCCTGCCTGTGCACCACCTACACCGCCAGACACGGGGGCATCAACAAAAGGAATCCCTGCTTGCGCTGCGGCTTGGCCAACCTTCCGTGCAGATTCAGGGGAAATCGTGGATGAATCAATGAGGGTTGTGCTTGGCGTTAACTGGGCCAATAGACCTTGTTCACCCAGATATAAAGCTTCTACGTGTTGGCCAGCCGGTAACATAGAAACCACAAAATCTGCATCTTGTGCTGCTTCTAAAGCGCTGGCAGCAGCTTGTGCCCCTTGGGCAACGAGGCCAGCAACTGCCTCAGCAACCAGATCAAAAACACGCACTTGGTGGCCAGCTTTGACCAAATTTGCCGCCATAGGGCCGCCCATATTGCCTAAGCCGATAAATCCAATAGTTGCCATGGTAAAATCACTCCTTGCTCTATTATTGTTGTTGTGCGCGGAGGCTCCTTGAAAGAGCCTCACAAATCAAAAAATGGTTTATAAATCCGCAAGAGGATGCGTTTTTTCGCTGGCCCAAGGGGTAGCAAAAAAGGCAGCAAGTGCCTCTTGATTAACGGTATTCACTTGGTCATAACGCCATTGAGGTTGGCGATCTTTATCAATCAAAAGCGCGCGTATCCCTTCTTGGAATTCTCCTTGATGGCAAGCGGCCACAGAGAGGCTTAACTCGCTGCGAAAGACCTCCGCTAAAGATAAATGGCGGCAACGTTCTAGTTGTTCCTGAATAACCAACATGGATAAAGGTGAGCCAGCACGTAAACGCTCGGCAGCCCCTTGTAACCAAGGATCTTCGCCGGCATAAGCCATGATGTTTTGCGCACGCTCTACGTGGGTATCCGCATCCGTCAGTTGTTGGATAACATCAAAATGCGCTCGTACTGGTGAAGTTGGTAAGTCAGCTTGACTTTGGGTCTCAAATTCACGCAGCACATGGGTCACCTGCGCGTGAGCATTCTGCCCTTGCCATGAGCAAGCTAAGAGTTGCTGTTGGACTTGGGCTTTTTGGGCGTGTGTGATAAAGCGATCTGCAAGACCGACAAACAAGGCATCCGCCGCATTAATGCTGGTGCCTGTGAGGCCAAGGAATAAGCCAACACGTCCTGGCATCCGGTTCAGGAAAAAGCTGCCGCCAACATCTGGATATAAGCCAATGGTGATCTCTGGCATGGCAATACGGGATTTTTCCGTGACTACACGGTGACTTGCGCCAGCACTTAAACCTAAACCGCCACCCATCACAATGCCATGTCCCCATAAAATGACTGGCTTAGGGTACGTGTGAATCAGGTGATCTAGGCGATATTCGTCAGTGAAGAAACGCTCTGCATAAGGATTGTAGGCACCTTCTGGTGTATCCCGCATGGAGTTATACAGCTGGACAATATCACCACCAGCACAAAAAGCTTTATCGCCACTGCCTTCCAGCCAAACGGCACAGATACTGTCATCTTGTGCCCATTGGCTCAGTTGAGGATACAAGGCTTGTATCATCTCATAAGATAAAGCATTTAAAGATTTTGGTGAGTTAAGACGCGCAACACCAAGACGTAAGCCATCTTGAGTCTCAAGCGTCTCAAAAATTACGACGGCATCTGTCATTAGGCATTCTTCCATTGTGCGGCACGTTTTTCTAGGAAAGCTTGCACCCCTTCTTTTTGATCTTGGGTATCAAACAGATCGACAAAGAGTTCACGTTCTAAACGCCAACCATTAGGTAAAGAATCCGTACGGGCATTCATCACTAGGGTTTTACAAGCAGCAATCGAGCTTGGGCTTTGCTGACATGCCAACTTGGCTAACTCAAGTGCTTTTGCTAAGGCTTGGCCTTGCGGGACGACTTCTTCTACCAGGCCAATTTCGAGTGCCTTTTGTGCTGTGATGCGCTCGCCGCACAAAATCATCCGCTTAGCCCAGCCTTCACCAACTAACCAAGGCAGGTTTTGGGTGCCGCCTGCACAAGGAAGCAAACCAACTTTCGCCTCAGGTAAGGCCATTTGTGCTTGTTCTTCAGCAATACGAATATCACAAGAAAGGGCACACTCAAGGCCACCGCCCATGGCATAACCATTAATTGCCGCGATAGAAACACCACGGAAGTGGGTCAGTGCATCAAAAGCCTCGCCAAAAATACGTGCCATTTGGCGCGCGACGGCTTTATCGCCTTCAGCAAACTTATTCAGATCCGCACCGGCAGAGAAAAATTTATTGCCTTGGCCAGTCACCACAAGTGCATAAATAGATCTATCTGCATTGAGCTCTGTGATCAAGGTTTTTAATGCAGGTAAAGATTCATCATCCCAAGTGTTTGCAGGCGGATTATTAATCGTCAAAATTGCAATTGGGCCTTGCTTTTCTAATACGAGTTTATTGCTCATTGAATTGCCTCCAATACACCTTCTTCTAATACACGGCGCGCAACAATTAAGCGCATGATTTCATTGGTACCTTCAAGAATTTGATGCACGCGCGCATCTCGCATATAACGTTCCAAAGGATACTCACGAATATAACCATAACCGCCATGCAATTGAATGGCCTCATTGCATACGTTAAAACAAGCATCGGTAGCAAATTGTTTGGCCATCGCACAATGCAAGCTAGCTTCAGGATCTTTTTGATCGAGTTTAAAAGCCGCTAAACGTACCATTTGTCGTGCTGCAGTGAGCTGAGTGGCCATTTCTGCGACTTTAAATTGCAGGGCTTGGAAATCTGCAAGTGTTTTACCGAACTGTTTGCGCTCATGCATGTAATTGCGGCTGGTGATTAAGGCCGCATGGGCTGCACCTAAGGAGCAGGTGGCAATATTAATACGGCCGCCATCTAAACCTTTCATGGCAATTTTAAAGCCGTCGCCTTCTTGACCTAGGAGATGACTGGCAGGGATTCGTACATTATCAAAGGTAATGAGGCGGGTGGGTTGACTATTCCAACCCATTTTTTCTTCGGCTTTGCCATAGATAATGCCTTCACTCTGAGCAGGGACCAGAAACGCGGAAATACCTTTTGCGCCCGATTGTGCATCCCCTGTACGCGCCATGACTAAGAGAACGTCGGTACTGCCTGCGCCAGAAATAAACATCTTGGAGCCGTTGAGTACATAGGTGTCGCCTTCTAAGCGAGCGCTTGTGCGTAGTGAGGCTGCATCGGAACCTGCATTAGGTTCTGTCAAACAGTAAGAGCCGAGTTTAACGCCAGTGGCTAAATCAGGGACCCAAGCCTGAGCTAACTCGTCTGCCGCAAAGCTGGCAATCATCCACGTCACCATATTGTGAATGGTGATATAGGCTGTGGTGGAAGTACAGCCTGCTGCCAGCTCTTCAATAATAATGCTGGCATCTAAACGAGAGAGCCCCATGCCCCCTAAAGACTCTGGTGTGTAAAGACCACAAAATCCCATTTCACCTGCGGCGCGGATCACATCAATAGGAAAAATATGTTCTGCATCCCAATGCGCTGCATTTGGGGCTAATTCATTAACGGCGAAAGCATGGGCCGCATCACGAAAAGCAACTTGATCTTCTGTTAGATTAAAATCCATACCCTTATCCTTTCAAGCTATAGGGCCGGCGAGGTGAAGGAAAGCAGCTTAATAGCGATGGGGTGCTTTCCTTGCATTCGCAAGGAACCTGCCTGTACTGCATCTATAATCATGAAGGTGGATCATTAAGATGCAGACTAAACAAGCGGTTGCTTGGTTGAAGTTAACGTTAACGTCAATTGATTTAAGTGTCTAGCCCTAATCAGGAATTTTTACTTGGCGCAGAAGCACAAAACACTGGCACGCATCCAAGGATGTATGCCAGTGTCCCCCTCTGCCTGATTCTCACTAACGGAGGTATACGCAAGTGAGAAGGCAAAACTGGATACTACTTCATTCGGGATGCTACTTCATTTGAATGGAGAAGTTAGGGCCAGTGGCAGCTTCTGCACTAAACCAACGTGCGGTAATGGTTTTAGTTTCTGTGTAAAAACGTACCGCTTGCTTGCCGTAAGCGTGTTGATCACCGTAGAAAGAGCCTTTCCAACCTGTAAATGAGAAGAAAGGAAGGGGCACAGGGATAGGAATATTAATGCCTACTTGACCGACTTCGATATCGTGCTGGAATTTGCGTGCTGCACCGCCTGAGCTAGTGAAAATAGAGGTACCATTACCGAAGGGGCTGGCATTGATCAGGGCAATAGCGTCTTCCAAAGAGGCCGCTTCGACACAAGACAAGACAGGGCCGAAAATTTCTTCCTGATAAATCGGCATCTCTGGCGTAACCTTGGTAAACAAGGTCGGGCCAACCCAGTTACCTTCAGGGCTTTCACTGACGACACAATCACGGCCATCGAGTAAGAGTTCGGCGCCGGCATCCACACCTTGTTGAATGAGATTGCAAATGCGCTCTTTTGCTTTAGGTGAAATGACAGGGCCATAGCTGGCGCCTTTGTCGTTCCAAATACCAGGACGTACTTTAGCAAGTGCTTCTTTTAATTCTGGGATCCATTCCTGCGCTTGGCCGACAAAGACAGCAACAGAAATCGCCATACAGCGTTGACCTGCAGCACCAACGGAAGCCCCGACCAGGTTGTTAATGACCTGTTGCTTGTCCGCATCTGGCATAATCACCATGTGGTTTTTAGCCCCTGCGAAACTTTGGACACGTTTCATATGACGTGTACCGGTTTCGTAGATATACTGACCGACTGGCACAGAACCTACGAAAGAAACCGCTTTGATATCTTCATGGGTGAGCAAAACATCCACTTGTTCTTTGGTGCCGTGTACAACTTGTAATACCCCTTTAGGTGCGCCTGCTTGCTCGAACAGCTCAGTTAAACGCATAGGCGTGAGCGGATCTTGCTCGGATGGCTTTAAAATAAAGGTGTTACCACAAGCAATGGCCATAGGGAACATCCACAAAGGAATCATGGCCGGGAAGTTAAACGGGGTGATACCTGCGCAAACACCCAGTGGCTGAATATAAGAATAAGTGTCGATTTCGCGTGCTACGTTTTCGACTGTTTCGCCCATCATCAAAGAAGGAATATTGGCTGCGTGCTCGACAACCTCAATCCCACGCCAAACATCACCTTTAGCATCTTCAAAGGTTTTACCAGTTTCTTGTGCGAGAATTTCTGCAAGTTCGTCGTGATGCTCTTTCAGTAGTGCTTGGTAACGCATCATTAAGCGCGCGCGCTCAGAAACTGGGGTTTCTTTCCAAGTTTGAAAAGCTTCCTTGGCATTGGCAATCGCTGCTTGCATTTGTGCGTTGCTAGCACTAGCAACTTGCGCGATGACCTGATTATTCGCTGGATTGGTGACATCGATGAGATCACCTTCACCTGCGACGAATTCACCTTGAATATAAAGAGGAACCTGCTTTGTCATATGTCTACCCTTGGATAATGCACTTAAAAGGTGCTTTTTGTTCTTGTGTGTTGATGTTGACCTTAAGGTCAAAGCTTAGTGTTGTTGAGCGACTTACTGAGTCTGCTACATGATCAGAAATTAAGCTAGCATAGGCAGCCGGCGAATCACGATTGACTAAGTTGTGTGCTTAATGGACTATATTGCTATCTTGGGTTAAAAAATAAGGAGGTAAAACTTTCGTGTCTCATCCTTCTGATTGGCCGCTTCCCCAAGGCAGTGTGCGTTTTGTGATGCCGAAATTTATTCGTGATGAGCTTAAAACCCATCCGCTTACTGCCTCCTTGTATCCGGTTTCTTTTGGGTATTATCAGCAGGCACTAGGCCATCGCATGTGTAGAGATTGCCCAGATGATTGGCTATTAATTTATTGCACCGGCGGGGAGGCGCAGGCCAGGGTGGCAGAGACCTTACTCAAAGTACAAGCAGGTGATGTGTTGATTTTGCCAAAAGGGGTAGCACATGAGTATCAAACCTCAGAAGCAACTCCATGGACCTTGTATTGGGTGCATTTTGAGGGAGAATTAGCGAGCCTCTTATTTGATTCCTTAAGCTATGAAAGCGAGCGTCCTTACCGTTGTTTATCTGTAGGGATCTCAGCCCGTCTTATGAGTGAATTTGCTTCTTTGTTAGAAGCACGTAATACCGGATATCGACGCCATGCCCTTTTGCATACGGCAAGCCAAATGCGTCAGTTGTTAAGTTACATTACCTTGGTGCTTCCTGTGCAAACACCGCATCGGCGTCAAGGGTTAGATTTAGCCAGTATTCAGGCGCATATGCAGGCTAATTTGCATACCCGTCTAGAAGTCGATACTTTGGCAGAACAAGCGAACTTGTCTAAGTATCATTTTATTCATCGTTATAAAGCCTTAACGGGGTTGGCGCCGATTCAGCATTTTTTACAAATGAAAATCGAGCATGCCTGCCATCTTCTTGATCAGACAAGCCTAAGCATTAGTGAAATTAGCTATGCGCTTGGCTATGAAGATAGCTATTACTTTTCTCGTCTTTTCAAAAAAGTGATGGGGTTAGCCCCGACTGCTTATCGGCGCATTCGTCGAGGTTAGTACAGGCTGTACCCTACCAAGCTAGACAATATTGTGCTTTGCAGCAAAGGGGCAAGTTGATGAAAAATGCACGCTTTGCAAAGGATCTTTTGTCAATGCTGGTGTGCTTTGTGCTGATTAAAAATGTCTGTCACCTTGGTAAGCCAAAGCACAAAAAAGGTTATTTTCACCTTTACGTAAACGTAAACTTTATATAGAGTACCACCAAAGTACAGTGAGTTGTCGTGATGAAAGCCAAGACCTATTCAATTAGTGATTTGTCCAAAGAATTCGCAATTACTACGCGCACCATACGTTTCTATGAGCAGCAAGGCTTACTAGCGCCTAGCCGTCAAGGGCAAACGCGTATTTACAGTGAGAAAGATCGAGTGCGCTTAATGCTTACCTTAAGAGGAAAGCGTCTAGGTTTTAGCTTGGCAGAAACGCGTGAGCTTTTTGACATGTATGACTCCACCCGAGAAGGGGATGAGAAGCAACTAGAATACATGCTGAATATTTTGGCGCGTAAACGTGCTGATATGGAGCAGCAACTGAAAGATATAGAAAACTTGCAGAGGGAACTCGCTTCAGCTGAGGAGCGCTGTTTAAGCGCATTAAGTGAGGTACGCAAGCGCGAAAAAGCGCAGCGAGCAGCCTCTTAAATCTTGGGTCACTTGATCGAGACCACCCAGCTTAAGCGTCTGTAAGGCATAACAAAAATAAGTTTCACCTTGCAGCGCGGCTTTCGCCCGCTCACAACCCCCAAAGTATGTAAAACACAACAATAAACATAAACGGAAGGTTGGTTATGAGTAAGCCATTGAGCTATGTTAGCGGTACTAGTGATACCCCTTTAATGGGGATGACCATCGGCGATCTTTTTGATCAAACGGTGGCGCAATATCCAGAAAATGATGCACTGATTTCACGCCATCAAGGTTTGCGTTACACCTACCTTGAACTGCAGCAAGCAGTGAATGAGTGTGCCCGTGGTTTATTAAAAATGGGCGTGCAAGTGGGTGATCGTGTGGCGATTTGGTCGCCCAACAATGCCGAGTGGTGTATTACCCAGTTTGCAACGGCAAAAATCGGTGCCGTTCTCGTGAATATTAATCCCTCTTACCGGGTACACGAACTAGAATACGCTTTGCGTCAATCAGGGGCACAAACGCTTATTTTGCAGGGGGAATTTAAAAGCTCAAGTTATGTGAATATGATTTGTGAGCTATGTCCTGAGCTGAAAGACAGTGTTCCGAATAAATTTCATAGCCAGCGCCTACCTGAATTAAAACGTGTCATTTGTTTAGATGAAGATCTAGCGACTGAAGGCATGTGGACTTGGTCTGATCTGATTTCTATGCATGATCAAGTGACTGAAGCGGAATTAGCTAGTATCCAAGCGGGTTTACAGTTCGATGACCCGATTAATATTCAATATACTTCCGGCACTACAGGCGCACCTAAAGGTGCCACCTTATCGCATCATAACATTTTGAATAATGGTTACTTTGTCGCGCGTCGGATGAATTTTAGTGCACAAGACCGCCTAGTGATTCCTGTCCCTTTGTATCATTGTTTCGGCATGGTGATGGGGAATTTAGGTTGTGTTACTCATGGTGCAACCATGATTTACCCTTCGGATGGCTTTGATCCTTATGTAACCTTGCAAGCGGTACAAGAAGAAAAAGCCACGGCCCTCTATGGGGTACCGACTATGTTTATTGCTGAACTGGAACACCCAGAGTTTAATAACTTTGATCTTTCTAGTTTGCGCACAGGGATTATGGCTGGTTCTAACTGCCCGATTGAAGTGATGAAAAAAGTGATCAGCCATATGCATATGCGTGATGTCACCATTTGTTATGGGATGACAGAAACCAGTCCAGTCAGTTTCCAAACTGAGCCAGATGCGCCAATTGAAAAACGAGTGGCTACTGTGGGGACAATTCACCCTCATCTTGAAGTAAAAATTGTTGATCCTGAATCTGGCAATCTCGTAGAACGTGGCGAGAAAGGCGAATTATGCACGCGTGGTTACAGTGTGATGCTGGGCTATTGGAATAACCCAGAAGCGACGGCTAAAGCCATTGATAAAGCCGGTTGGATGCATACAGGCGATCTGGCAGAAATGGATGCGGATGGTTATGTGGCGATTACAGGTCGTATTAAAGACATGATTATTCGTGGGGGGGAGAATATCTACCCACGTGAGCTGGAAGAATTCCTGTACACACATCCAGATGTTTCGGATGTGCAAGTGATTGGTGTACCTGATCAAAAGTATGGCGAAGAAGTCATGGCTTGGATCAAGTTACATGAAGGTAAGCAAATGACAGAAGAAGAGATTCGCACCTTCTGCAAAGGGAAAATTGCTCATTATAAAGTGCCGCGTTACTTTAAATTTGTGCAGGAATTCCCAATGACGGTCACCGGGAAAATCCAGAAGTTTAAAATGCGTGAACTGTCTAGTGAGGAGTTAGGGTTAGAAGATTAATTTCCCGATTTCGCAAGCTCACCAAGCCTATTGCGAATTTCCCCCTAAGTACGGTCGTGACTTAGGGGGTGTTCTTATTATAGGTATCAAAATAAACGCGCTAATAAAGCAGTCACCGCAGTTTCAACACGCAAAATGCGTGGCCCTAAATGAACGCCTTCTAATCCTGCTTGAGTGAGTAAGTCCACTTCATAAGGGACTAAGCCGCCTTCGGGACCAATCACTAAAACGCAAGCTTCTTGTAATCCACGAGGGCAGGCTTGTTGACTGTGCGGGTGCGCAAATAAGGCCTTTTTACCTTGAATTATCTCCGGCAAAACATCTTCCACAAAGGGCTTAAATAAAGGTGCATAAGTGATGTGCGGCCATACTGTATCTTTAGCTTGCTCTAATCCTAACTGTATATGTTGAGCGATTTTTTCTTCTTTTAGCTCCGGAGATTGCCAATAACTTTTTTGCACTCGCGCTGTGTGTAATAAAACTAAATGCTTAACTCCTAAGGTCACCATATGTTCTAAGCTACGAGCAAGCATACGTGGACGTGGTAAGGCTAAAATAAGCGTCACAGGCAAGGCGGGTGGTGCTGCTTGATTTAAGGAAAGAAGATCGAGAATAAGATGCTGGGAATTGATGGCAAGGATCTTGGCTTGACCAATCCCCGCGTTGATTTGCCCTACTTCTAAGGTGTCGCCCAGTTGTAATTGTAACACTTGGGTGATGTGGGTGGCGCGTCTATCTTGCACTGGGAG
Source organism: Allopseudospirillum japonicum (assembly GCF_900108915.1). GTDB lineage: Bacteria > Pseudomonadota > Gammaproteobacteria > Pseudomonadales > Halomonadaceae > Pseudospirillum > Pseudospirillum japonicum. Next base: position 58,396 of record NZ_FNYH01000009.1, on the reverse strand, counting down.
TATCAAGGTATTTTGCGGCGTGCGCTCATGTGCAGCAAATAACAGCAAGTTCATACAAGCAGGTACCCTATAAAAAAATAAGGGTAAAAGGATAACAAATTCATCGCGTCCTTGAGTTATTTTTATACAAGACGCGGACTGGGTAACCTTGGGTTTAAGCTGCGATAAAATGGACTTGTTTCATCCACTCTAAATAATGTGTCAAGCGCAGTAATTCAGACAAGCTATTGACAGGCTGTGCACCGACAGCAAGTTGTAAACCATACATCACATCACGTCGATCCCAATTAGCTAGTGCGGCGAACTGTGCTTCGCTCATGGCAGATTTCTCCTAATCTATTGACTCAATGCTTAGATTTTTTGATGTTTCATCCACGAATGTACGCTTCGACACAAGAAGGGTCAAGGCGTGGTCAGCCTAAACATAAGAGATCACAAAAAAGTGACACAAGCAGAAAAAACCGCTGGTATGCATACCAGCAGTTCACACTTACACGAAAAAAGTGGGTAATAAAAAACTACGCGGGGAAGAGTTGGGTTAAACGGGTGGCTAACATCATATCGCCTTCTACACCAAGTTGCCCAGTCATAAAAGCTTTCATACCATCAAGCTCACCCTGAAAAATGGCTTCTAATGTAGCTTGATTTAACTTGAGCGTCACACTGGGTAAATCCTGTATGCCAGCATGAATTTGGCAATCAGCACCTTCAATTTGAATGTAAAAATCATCCTGATCTTGAATGCAAAATTGAAAACTAGCTTCTAACTCTTGTGCTGCTTGTGCATTGAAACGTTCGCTAAGGGCTTGTGCAACTGGGTTCATAAAAGCTTCCTCGAAATTCTTGTTGTTATCGTGATTGAACCGATCTGAATATAGAAGACTTTCTGGGTATTTTCAAACAAACGATTGAATTATTTTGCATGGCACTTTTATTTAAAATGAATGCCAATTTTTGTGTTATTTTTCCCTTTACGTAAACGTCAACCTGCGCTAGAGTAAGCCTATCTTAATGACCTCGAGTCAAGTATATTGAAGCGGGCACCAAGCCCAAGCATTGATCTAAAACCTAATAATAAAGCGATGAAGGGACCTATTTATGCAATCGATTTATAAAGAACTGAGCTTTGGTTTGGGCGAAGAAATGAATATGCTGCGTGAATCCGTGAATGGATTTGCCGCACAAGAAATTGCACCTCGCGCTGCAGAAATTGATCAAAATAATGAATTCCCCATGGATCTGTGGCGCAAGTTTGGTGATCTGGGCTTGCTAGGGATTACGGTACCTGAGGAATTTGGTGGTTCGGGTATGGGATATTTGGCGCACTCGATTGCGCTGGAAGAAATTTCCCGCGCAAGCGCCTCTGTGGGTCTTTCTTATGGCGCACACTCTAACTTGTGCGTTAACCAAATTAAAATCAATGGTACTCAAGCACAGAAAGAAAAATACCTGCCTAAGTTATGTTCAGGGGAACATATTGGTGCGTTGGCGATGTCTGAGCCGAATGCAGGTTCTGATGTGGTCAGTTTGAAGCTGCGCGCAGACAAGCAAGGCGATCGTTATATCTTAAACGGCAATAAAATGTGGATCACCAATGGTCCAGATGCCAACACTTATGTGATTTATGCCAAAACGGATGTCAATGCAGGTGCACGTGGCATTACCGCTTTTATCGTAGAGCGTGATTTCCCTGGTTTCTCACGTCACCAAAAACTAGACAAGCTAGGTATGCGTGGCTCCAATACGTGCGAGCTTGTATTCCAAGATTGCGAAGTACCAGAAGAAAATGTCTTGGGTGAGGTGGGCAAAGGCGTACGTGTGCTAATGAGCGGCCTTGATTATGAGCGCACCGTATTGGCTGCCGGACCGATTGGCATTATGCAAGCGGCCATGGATGTTGTGGTGCCTTATATTCACGAGCGCAAGCAATTTGAGCAATCTATTGGTGAGTTCCAGCTTGTACAAGGCAAAATTGCCGATATGTACACCACGATGAATGCTTGTCGTGCTTATTTATATACAGTAGCGCAAGCCTGTGACCGTGGTGAAACCAGTCGTAAAGATGCTGCTGGCGTGATCTTGTATTGCGCAGAAAAAGCCACCCAAGTGGCTTTGGATGCGATTCAACTGCTCGGTGGTAACGGTTATATCAACGAATACCCGACCGGCCGTTTATTGCGTGATGCCAAGTTGTACGAGATTGGTGCGGGCACCAGTGAAATCCGCCGTATGTTGATTGGGCGTGAATTATTCAACGAGTCCAAATAAATAAAGGCTCTCTGCCTGCTGCATCTTGTCAGTAGGCAGCCTCCTATTTGTGCCTATCTAATAAGTCACTTGAATCTATCGGCAGCCTTGGTGCAAGGTTGCTAAGGCCTTAGCGTGCCTGCATTTTGCTCGCTTGCCTCTCAAGCTAATCGATGAGGATCAATTGTATGGGTGTGATAAAAACAAAAATCAACCCGCGTGCTGAAGACTTTCAGCGTAATGCCGCTGCTATGCAAGCGCTGGTAGAAGACTTGCGCGCCAAGTTGGCACAAGTCAAACAAGGCGGTGGCGAAAAAGCGCAACAAAAACACTTAGATCGCGGTAAATTATTGCCACGTGATCGAGTGCAAGGCCTACTTGATGAAGGTTCGCCTTTTTTGGAATTATCCCAGCTAGCGGCATTTGAAGTCTATCCAGAAGTCGTCCCTGCGGCGGGGTTAATTGCTGGTATTGGTCGTGTCATGGGGCAAGAATGCATGATTATTGCTAATGATGCGACGACCAAAGGCGGTACTTATTATCCGCTCACCGTGAAAAAACATTTACGAGCGCAAGAGATCGCGCGTAAAAATCATCTGCCTTGCATTTATCTGGTCGATTCTGGCGGCGCTAATTTGCCTAATCAAGACGAGGTATTCCCTGATCGTGATCACTTCGGGCGTATTTTCTACAATCAAGCGCGTATGTCAGCTGAAGGTATTCCGCAAATTGCTGTAGTGATGGGGTCTTGTACCGCTGGAGGTGCCTATGTGCCTGCCATGGCCGATGAGTCCATTATTGTCCGTCAACAAGGCACTATCTTCCTCGCTGGACCGCCTTTGGTGAAAGCGGCTACAGGTGAGGTCGTCTCGGCAGAAGATTTAGGGGGAGCGGATGTACACACTAAAGTCTCTGGTGTTGCAGACCATTATGCTCTCAATGATGAACATGCATTGCAGTTAGCGCGTCGTGCAGTGGCACGTTTAAATCCCAAAAAACAAGTCCATCTAGATATTCAGCCAGCTCGCCCACCGCTTTACGATCCGCAAGAAATTTACGGCATTGTGGGCACAGACTTGCGCAAACCTTTTGATGTTCGTGAAGTGATTGCGCGCATGGTCGATGGTTCAGAATTCGATGAATTTAAACAAAATTATGGTACCACCTTAGTGACAGGTTTTGCACGTTTGCATGGTTATCCTGTAGGCATTGTGGCGAATAATGGGGTTTTGTTCTCTGAATCTGCTCTAAAAGGGGCTCATTTTATTGAGCTGTGTGCCCAGCGTAAAATCCCACTAATTTTCCTGCAAAATATCACCGGCTTTATGGTCGGGCGTAAGTACGAATCGGAAGGGATTGCCAAAAACGGCGCTAAGATGGTGACTGCGGTAGCGTGTGCGGATGTGCCTAAATTCACCGTATTAATTGGCGGTAGTTTTGGTGCGGGTAACTATGGCATGTGCGGGCGCGCCTATGATCCCAACTTGATGTGGATGTGGCCAAATTCGCGTATTTCTGTGATGGGTGGTGAGCAAGCGGCCAATGTGTTAGCGCAAGTGAAGCGCGACAATTTAGAACGCCAAGGCCAAGATTGGCCAGCACAAGACGAAGAAGACTTTAAGCGACCAATCCGCGAGCAGTACGAACACCAAGGCCATCCTTACTATGCCAGTGCACGCTTATGGGATGATGGTATCTTAGATCCTGCACAAACGCGCGATGCTTTAGGTTTAGCCATCTCAGCTTCTCTCAATGCGCCACAGCGTGAAACCCGTTTTGGGGTTTTCCGGATGTAATCAGGCCACCAGCAAATAAGGAGACCCAAAATGTCCGAGACTCACGCTGAACTTATTCTCGATCAAGATCAAGTAGCTTGGCTGACCTTAAAACGTCCGCAAGTCCACAACGCCTTCGATGATGCCTTAATTGCAGAATTAATTGCGCATTTACAAGCGGCAACCCAAGCACAGGCGCGTGTTCTGGTGCTGCAATCGGAAGGCAAGAGTTTTTCTGCCGGTGCTGATTTAGGTTGGATGCGCCGTATGGCGGAATATTCCTTAGAAGATAACTTTAAGGATGCCGGCGAACTGGCGCGCTTGATGCATTTACTTAATGCACTGCCTATGCCCACGATTGCACGTGTCCAAGGCGCTGCTTATGGTGGCGCAGTGGGCTTGGTGGCTTGTTGTGATTTAGCGATTGCGAGTGATGCAGCGAAGTTTTGCTTATCAGAGGTGAAAATTGGTTTATCCCCTGCAGTGATTAGTCCCTTTGTGACCCGTGCTTTGGGTGAACGTGCTATGCGTCGTTATGCGCTAACCGCGGAAGTCATGGATGCGCAGACCGCGTGTCATTTAGGGCTTGTACATCAAGTCACCTCTTTAGATCAACTTGATGACGCGGTACAAGAACAAGTTAAAACCTTGCTGGCCAATAGCCCGCAAGCTGTGGCTAAAACGAAAGAATTAGTCCGTTTTGTGGCGGATCGTGAGTTGGACACCCCAGTCATTGAATACACGCAACGCCTAATTGCAGAAATTCGTGTTTCCGCTGAAGGCCAAGAAGGCTTAAATGCTTTCTTAAATAAGAAAACGCCCAGTTGGCGTCAAGCATAACCGCCGCACGTGAACACGTATTTGTAGGGAGATTGAGCCCATGTTTCGTAAGATTTTAATAGCTAATCGCGGTGAAATTGCTTGCCGTGTGATACGTACCGCGCACCGTTTAGGCATCCAGTGTGTGGCTGTATACTCAGAAGCAGATCGACATGCAATGCATGTCGCAATGGCAGATGAAGCGGTATGCCTTGGCCCAGCGCCAAGTAAAGAAAGTTATTTAGTGGTAGATAAAGTCATTGCTGCTGCCAAGCAAACCGGTGCGCAAGCCATCCACCCAGGTTATGGCTTTCTTTCCGAAAATGCAGCTTTTGTAGAAGCTTGCCAGCGTGAAGGTATCGTCTTTATTGGGCCGCCTACCCAAGCGATTAAAGCTATGGGGTCTAAATCAGCAGCCAAGCGGATTATGGAAGCGGCCAAAGTGCCTTTAGTCCCTGGTTATCATGGGGAAGATCAAGACCCGCAGCATTTGAAAAACTTTGCCCAACAAGCCGGTTATCCTGTGTTGCTAAAAGCTACCGCAGGTGGTGGCGGTAAAGGCATGCGTGTGGTCTGGTCAGAAAAAGAATTTGATGCTGCCTTAGCCTCGGCAAGGCGTGAAGCCTTAAATGGCTTTGGCGATGACACCATGTTGGTAGAAAAATATCTTACCAAACCGCGCCACGTAGAAATTCAGGTATTTTGTGATCAGCAAGGCCAAGGGGTGTACTTATTCGAGCGTGATTGCTCAGTACAGCGCCGTCACCAGAAGGTTTTGGAAGAAGCGCCAGCACCTGGAATGACGCCTGAGTTACGTCAACAAATGGGTGAAGCCGCCTTAAGAGCCGCACATGCGATTGGTTATGTGGGTGCAGGGACGGTCGAGTTTTTGCTTGATGAAGACCAAAGCTTCTACTTTATGGAGATGAACACACGTCTTCAAGTGGAGCACCCTGTAACTGAGATGATCACAGGGGAAGACTTGGTAGAATGGCAATTACGTGTGGCTTATGGCCAACCTCTACCTAAAATGCAACAAGATCTGCAATTGCATGGCCATGCGATTGAAGCGCGTGTCTATGCGGAAGATCCAGACCATGATTTTCTTCCTGCCACTGGACGTCTTGCTTATCTGCGTACACCCACAGAAACCCAGCATGTGCGTGTCGATACGGGCGTGCGCGAAGGCGATGACGTCAGCATCTATTATGATCCTATGATTGCTAAACTCATCGTGTGGGATGAAAACCGTGAACGTGCGTTAGAGCGCATGAGTCAAGCACTGGCGCAATACCGTATTGCGGGTATGACTACGAACGTGAGTTTCCTTAAACGTGTGGTCGATCATCATGCCTTCCGTGCCGCTGAGCTAGACACAGGCTTTATTGAGCGTTACCAAGACGGCCTGTTTGCACCTATGCAAGCCGGTGCCCAAAGTGCCAACCCATTGGCCCTTGCAGCCATGTATGCTTTGCTAAGTCAGCAGCAAGGACGTTTACAAGAAGCCCAGCGTTCGGGCGACCCTTGTTCGCCTTGGCATCATTTTAATGGCTGGCGTTTAAATGAAGTGCCTCAGCTCAGCTTAAAATTCCAGCAAGGTGAACAAATCCATACGGTGGCTGTACAGTGGCAAGCGAAAGGGTATCGTTTGTCAATTGATGGTCATCACTTATTGGCAGATGGCCACTTGCATGGGGATTTGTTAGAAGTCAACCTCAATGGCCATCATCGCAGTGTACAAGTCGCAGAAATTAACCATCAGCTCACACTCTTTACGGAAACAGGTAGTACGCAACTGACTTGGCTGCGTCCTGACTTAGACCAGCATGAATTTGAAGAAGAAGGTGCCAACTTGACCGCTCCTATGAATGGTTCTGTCGTTGCCTTATTAGTCGATGCCGGTGCGCAAGTTGAGAAAGATACTCCCTTGGTGGTAATGGAAGCGATGAAGATGGAGCATACCCTAAAAGCACCGGCCGACGGTGTGGTAGAAAGCTTCTTTTATGCCGCAGGGGATTTGGTGGAACAAGGTGCTGAGCTTCTAGTGTTTACACCGGCAGAAACTGCTTAAACCTTTGCTACCTATCTTGAGGGAGCCGCTAGCTCCCTAGTGATGTAGGCTTTTGGAGGTAAAATGAGGCTACCTAAGCAAGTCCGTATTGTGGAAGTGGGGCCGCGTGATGGCTTACAAAATGAGCCACAACCCATTAGCACCGCAGATAAATTACAACTGATTGACTATCTTGTTGACGCAGGCTTAACCTCGATTGAAGCGGCAAGCTTTGTTTCGCCAAAGTGGGTACCGCAAATGGGGGATGCCACTGAAGTGATGCAAGGTGTGCGCGCACATGCTGGCGTCACTTATTCTGCCTTGACACCAAATATCAAGGGATTGCAAGCAGCCTTAGCTGTCGGTGTGCAAGAGGTCGCCGTGTTTGGTGCGGCTTCGGAAAGCTTTACCCAAAAAAATATTAACTGTTCTATTAGCGAAAGCTTAGAGCGTTTTGCCCCTGTAGTGAGCCAAGCCCAAGCTGCTGGCGTTAAAGTACGTGCGTATGTGTCTTGCGTGATGGGCTGTCCTTATGAGGGCGAGATTGCGCCAGCAAAAGTCGCAGAAGTGAGTGACTTACTCTATCAAATGGGCTGCTATGAGGTTTCTTTAGGGGATACTGTCGGTGTAGGCACGCCCTATAAGACCCAAGCCATGTTAGAAGCGGTGAGCGCACGTGTTCCTATGGACAAGCTGGCGGCGCACTTTCATGATACTTATGGGCAAGCCTTGGTGAACTTATATGCAGCACTCAATATGGGCGTGGCTGTGATTGATGCTTCCGTTGCCGGTTTAGGTGGGTGCCCTTATGCCAAAGGAGCCGCAGGTAATGTGGCCACTGAGGATGTCGTTTATCTACTACAAGGGTTAGGAATAGAAACTGGCATTGATCTTGCTAAGTTATCTACAGCAGGTGCTTTTATTAGCCAAGTGATCGGACGTTCAAGCCGTTCGAAAGTTGGCTTAGCACTGGCCGCTTCTGCTGCTCATTAACTTGTGAACGAGGGAGAGCTTATTCATTAAGATAAGCGGTTAACAAGCATTTTTGATGCAGGCACCTTTAGAAATTGAGGTACTCGGTCTTTGCCCCCGATAAACAGGGGGCTTTTTTTATCCAGGTCGCCAGCGTCGTGCAAAAGCACGCATTACCCGCTCAGGGTACCAAGTCTTGCCACGGCTGCCATTATAGCGCGCCAGCGCTCGGGTTAAATCCCCTTCTTCAAGCCGCAGATAATACGCCAAAATCGTGCATCCATATCTGAGATTAGTATCTAAATCGAACAGATTATCTTGTGGTCGGCCTATTTCTTGTTTCCAAAAAGGCATCACTTGCATTAAACCTTGCGCACCTGCAGACGAGATGGCTTCTGTCTGAAAAGCACTTTCCACCTCAATCAAGGCGAAAATCAACTCGGGTGATAAACGGACACGCAAAGCCTCAGCACGAATACGCCTGGCTAAAGTGAGCCTCTGACTGGCTGATAAATGCTGGAAAGCATCTAAGCGGGAAGCCATATCTAACAACCAGACTTCTGCTTCAAACATATCGAGAAAATCTGTTTGGGATGCTTGTACCGCTTGTTTTAAATGAGGCACTAAAGACTGATCAACTGCCGAAATGGATGTTTGCGTATTAGCAAATCCCGTTGAGCAACTGAGGAAACTGGCACAGGCTAACACACAATAAGAGGCTCTACGCAGAGCCCCAAAAAAGTACAGGCAAATCATCATAAGCACTAAAAGTGTGAAAATAATTTATGCTGTTTTTAAACCAACGCGCACGGCAAGCACATCACAATGCGCACCATGCAAAACACCGGTTGATGTGGAGCCGAGCAATAAAGCCAAACCATGACGTCCATGACTACCGATAATAATTAAGTCCACCCCTTCTTGATCTGCTAAGCGATGGATTTCTGCATCTGGCATTCCGGTAAACACATACTGACGTTCTGTTGGTACCTGTAATAAAGGTGCAAGTTCAGCTAACTTGGCACGCGCATGTGCGGTCAGTTGATCCTGAATGCTGGTGAGATCCATAGGGATATCCCCCCCATAAGCAAAGCCTAAAGGTTCTAGGGCATGAACTAGGCTAAAACGCACACCTTCACCTTGGAATTTTTGCGCACGGGCAACGACTTGGGCAGCATCATCTGTTAAGTCAACAGCAACTAAAATATGACGGTAAATAGACATCTTCAAATCTCCCTGTAAGATGAGGGCTTAGATTTTTAGTTTACCATTAGTTGCACTTTGACAGGATATTTTATGCCGACCCATATCAAAACTGGAGTGATTCCCGTCGCTGGATTGGGAACTCGTTTACTGCCTGCAACCAAGGCGATTCCTAAAGAAATGGTGACCTTGGTGGATCGCCCAGCGATTCAATATGTGGTTGAGGAAGCAGCGCAAGCTGGTTTGCAACGCTTAGTGTTAGTGACACGCACAGGTAAGGAAGCCATCGCAGATCATTTTGATACCCATTACGAGCTTGAGCACACACTCGCCGCACGCAACAAGCAAACCTTGTTAGAGGCGGTGCAAGCAGTCAAACCAGCGGATATGCAAATTATTTGCGTACGCCAACCACAAGCCCAAGGTCTAGGGCATGCCATCTTATGTGCGCAGGAAGTTATTGGTCAGGAGGAAGAAGCCTTCGCGGTGTTATTGCCGGATATGTTGATTGATTCACGGGCTTATCAACACGCATTAACCCCTTATAAAAATGATTTAGCCGCTATGCTGGCAGCCTATCAGGCAACCCAACAAGGGCAAATTATGCTAATGCCTGTGGCGCAAGATCAGGTACAAAAATATGGTATTGCGGCTTTGGCTGCAGGCAAACAGCAGCTAGCAGCAGGTGAATATGCACCTTTAAGCCAACTAGTGGAAAAGCCACAACCAGAACAAGCACCGTCACAATTAGCGGTTGTTGGACGCTATATTTTGCCACGAATCCTTTTTAGTTATTTGGCTCAAACACCCGTGGGTGCAGGGAATGAAATTCAATTGACAGATGCGTTGGCAGCTTTATTGCAAGATCACAAGCTGTCTGCTTATTGCATGCATGGACAAGTGCATGACTGTGGTGATCCTATGGGCTTTTTGCAAGCCAATGTCCATTATGGGTGTCAGCATCCTGTATGGGGAAAGGCATTTAGTGCCTATTTACAGCAATATCTTGCATCAACTCATTTGTTGTAGGCGGTTGTTGATATGCAAATTGCAATTTATGGTAATACCCTTAGCGCTCAAGTGAGTGCAGCGGCTTTTGCGACGACAGGGAATCAAGTACTTCATCTGGTTCCTGAAAATTTAGGGATTCAATTGCAAAAGCATGGACCAGAGACGAAAGAGCTTGCATTAAAGCAGGCGTATCAAGAGCAACAAGCGAGTGGACGTTTGCAAGTCATGCCTTTGTCGGCAGGGCTAAAGCTTGGATTTGATGTCTTTATTTTAGCGCTGGCATCCGATCAGGTTGCGCAGGCTAATGCGGTGACTAAGGTCTTAGCAAGCTTGCCACAAAAGCAGCTTTTGGTGATTAATCAAAGCACTTTTGCCGTTGGGACTAGCGCCCGTTTACAACAGATATTAACACCTTATACGGAAGAAGCATCCCAAAAAGCTGTGGTGAGCTTGCCGGATTTATTGCAAGAAGGGGCAGCTTTGACAGGCTTTATGCGTCCTGCTCGGATTATTTTAGGTTGTGAACAGGCTTGGGCTTTAAAACAAATACAAGCACTTTTATATCCTTTTAATCGTCGTCAAGATCAATTACAAATCATGTCAACACGGGATGCAGAACTTACCAAATTAGCCATTACTGGTATGTTAGCAACTCGTTTAAGCTATATTAATGAATTGGCCAATCTTGCAGATCAATTGCAAGTTGATATTGAAAATGTACGTCAAGGTATGGGAGGGGATTCTCGTATTGGTTTTGAATACTTATATCCAGGCTGTGGTTTTGGTGGTTTGAATTTTGCACGTGATCTTGATGCATTAACGCAAGCTTTAGATACATATGGGCAAAATACCACCTTACTACATCAAGTCTTGTCAATTAATGAATCACAAAAAGAAATTTTATTTCGTAAATTGTGGCAGTATTATCAAACCCAATTACAAGACCGCAAGGTCGCTATTTGGGGTGCGGCATTTAAGCCTGGGACTGATAGTTTAGACAAGGCGCCGATTCTTGCCTTATTAGCGGCTTTGTGGGCACAAGGCGTCAAAGTGAGAGTCCATGATCCCAAAGCTTTGGACGCTTTGCAAAATCTTTATCCTGATCATCCTTTATTAGAGTGTCATTCAGATCCTTATCAAGCGTTACAAGAAGCGGATGCTTTGTTGGTCGTTACCGAATGGAAATGTTATTGGACACCGGATTTTCCACAGATGCGAGAATTAATGCGTCATCCATTAATTCTCGATGGCCGCAATATTTATGACCCAGAGTATGTTAAACATTTAGGTTTTATCTATTTTGGTGTGGGTCGAGGTGAAACTATTAAAAATCGCGTTCTTTACGAATAAGGGCATAGGCCTCGTGGATCTGTTGTACAGTTTCTTTGGCACGGGATAAGGCTGGTTCACCAATTCCTTGTGCAATTAACTTATCTGGATGATGTCGGCTCATTAAACGACGATACGTTTTTTTAATTTGTGCTTCACTGGCATTTTGCGATAAGTCTAAAACTTGATAGGCTTTTGCAAGCAAGACACTTTTACTATCGGCCGTATAAGTGTATTGGTTGTGCTGAGATTGACGCGCTTGCTCTTCACGTTGCTGGCGCTTTTTACGTTGATAATTTTGACTTGGATTATCATGATAAGGGGCTTCAAATCCACGCCTTACCCTTAAATGATGATGTAAGCGCGCAAACTCAGTATAAGAGACTTTTAAAATAGGTAATATTTGTTGCAGACGTGCAATTTGTTGTGTGTGGGCCTGCCCTTCTGCATAAATGAGAGTTAAAGCACGATCTAATAAACCGAGGCGTTGGCTTTGTGCATGACGAAAACGCCGTGTAAAGCGCTTTAATATCGGGGTGAGATCTAAATCTTGTTGCTTACCTTGGTTAAAATAGGCAATCGCTTGCTGGCGTTGCTCAGTGCTCAAACCAAGCTCACGAATAATCCCTTCTGTACATTCAATTTCTTGCGGAGAGACACGTCCATCACATTTGGCTAAATGACCCAATAAAGTAAATAAGGTTTGATGATAGATGTGCTGTTTATCTGTGTTTGGCCAGCGCATCAACTCAGACCAAGGGAGTTGGCGAAAGGCCTTATCATCTAAGCTGTGACCTAAAATAAAACCGCATACAGCGCCCAGCTCTCCGCCTAGGTAACCGCCTAGTACAAGGCCTAACCCCTTGCCTAAAAAAGCACGTAACCACAGATACCAAGGTAAAGATGCATCAGAATCCATAAGGCTGCTCTATGTTTAATTAATGTAAAATATGATGATCAATATAGGTTTGTGTTTGCTGCAAACGTTCTACTGTACCCACATCAAACCAAGGGGCCAAGTGTTGTGTACCGTATAAATGCCCTTGGCTGCTTGCTTGGCGTAGTAAAGGTGCTAAGGGAAAGGCCCCCTGTTGGCCTTGATTAAATAAATCTGGATGTAACACACTGATCCCAGCAAAAGTGAAAGTCTGTGCGTCGGCATGTGGCGCTTGAGTATAGAGCCTGTGTTGCGATAAATAAAAATCTCCTTGCGGATGGTGCTCAGGATTGCGGACCATATATAAAAACCCCTGCTGACCTTGCTGCCAACATTGGCCAATATCTAAGAGGTGTTTTAAAGGTAACTGGGTCCAAATATCGGCATTAATCACGATAAAAGGCGTGTTTTTTTGTGGGCTGAGCAAAGGCAAGGCATGCATAATGCCGCCGCCTGTTTCTAAACCGCCGAGGTGATCTTCAATCGAATATTCTAGATGGACACCCCAAGCGGTGCCAGAGCCTAAATAAGCACGAATTTTTTCCCCTAAATAGGCGGTATTAATGACAATCTCAGTAATTCCGGCCTGCGCTAGCTGTTCTAAGTGCCAAACAATGAGGGGTTTGTCACCTACTTGAACTAGGGGTTTGGGGCAATCTTGTGTCAAAGGGTGCAGGCGTGTCCCTCGGCCAGCGGCAAGTAAAAGTACGCGCATCTTAGTTCTGTCCTTGGGCAATAAAATCTGCAAGACGTGGATAAACTTGAGTTTGCATCCAAAGGCTGAATTGTTGTAACTCGGCATCAGGCAGGTGAGTTGCTGCTTCTTGAATATAGTTTAAGGTGGTCGGAATATCCGCTAAATAGCCGGTTTTATGATCTCTTAAATAAAGACGAGCAAAAATACCGCTTGCTTTTAAGTGGCGCTGAACACTCATACGTAAAGCCTGTTTCCAGAAGGTGTTAAAGTCTGTATCTTCAGGAAGTAAATTCGATTTTTGTGCTTGGACAAAATAATGTTGTGCCCAAGCCTTTTGTTGTGCAAACGGCCAATGAATATAACAATCACGAAGAATCGACATTAGGTCATAACATAGGGGGCCATGAACCGCATCCTGAAAATCAATGATCCCTAAACTTTGATCGGGTTTAATTAATAGATTACGTGAGTGATAATCTCGATGCACTGGGCCACAAGGGAGTTTAGGTAATGTGTGTGCTAAAGTCTGCATCAAGGGACGACATTGAGTCTCTACTTCGTTTTTATCCAGTTGTAAACCTTGAATACAAAGCCAGTCACTAAATAACTGCATTTCACGCAGCATCAGTGCCGAGTTGTAACTGGGTAAGGTTTTGGTACTAATATCTGCCGTTTGTAAAAGAATCAGCTGATCAATTGCCTGTGGGTACCATTGCGAGGCTTGCTGTGGGTCTTGTTGCAAACATGTTAGTAATAAGTGATCACCAAAATCTTCTAATAATAAATAACCTGCTTGCTGGTTGATACCGTAAATTTCGGGGACAGCTAAGCCCATTGTACGCCAGCTTTGCGCGATTTCGATAAAAGTGTGGATGCTTTCATGTTCTGGAGGTGCATCCATTAAAATCCAAGTTTTTGAGTGGGCATGCAGGCGAAAATAACGGCGAAAACTCGCATCACCTGCAACTGGTGTGATTTGATAAGAGGATATTTGGTGATCTTGTTGATTAAGAAAATCACAAGCCCATTGATAGCCAAGCTGCTGGCGCATATCCGTCATAAAATATCCTTTAATTAAAGAGAGAGCCCGTAACAAAGTAGACTTAACCCACCATAAATCGCTTGTAAACGTCCAGTTAAGGGCGTCAGTGCAAGACGTTGTTGAGGTGGTGCATGTAATAATTTTAATGGTGCAGGTAAAGCAAGTAAGCTCAATAGCAACAAGGGTGCATAAGGTAACCAAGCTTGCAAAGCAAGGATGAGTGTACTGATAAAAGTCAGGCCACAAAGTAAATAATATAAAAAAACACCTTTATGATAGCCAAGGCGCACGCTTAAAGTATATTGACCCTCGCATAAGTCACGTTCGTAATCACGCAACTCGTTTGAAAGAAGCAATAAAGAGGTCAGACAGCTTAAAGGGATCGCTTGCCATAAGACTTGCCAATTTAAATGTTGGCTCATAACAAAGTAAGCACCCAGAACCATTAAAACGCCCATCAGCCAAAAAACACTGATAACACCTAAACCCCTTTGTTTATAATTAATAGGTTCTAAGGTATAAAAAAGTGCACCTGCTAAGCCAATGACACCAATCCATAATAAGGTAATACCGCTCAGGGCAGCGAGAAAAATACCTAACAGGGTTGCTAAGAAAATACAGACTAAGCCAGCATAAAAATTAAAACGAATACTTTGTGATAAAGCCGCGCGTGTTTGTACGCCAACTTGTGGAAAGCGCGCATCTAATTGGTGGCGATCACCATAATCGTTAATGAGATTTACACCGGCTTGCAATAAGAGACTCGCAATTAAAATTAAAGCGGCTAATAGCCAAGGCGCTTGCGCGTGAGGCCAGCCTAGGACAATGCCTAAGCCAGCACTTGTGAGTGCGACCACAAGGGAAAAAGGTCTTAAGGCATGAAAAAAGCGGTATTTATCTTGGCTAAAAGAAGCCGCAGCTGCGGACGCTTGCGATGCCTGAGTAGCTGATGACATAAGCCTAATATCCTTGCGGTGCACAAAAAAATCTATTATGCCTGAGGCAGATCACGCATCAAGAGGGCATATTTAAGATCTTGTGCGTTGAGAGCAACTTGATCTAAGCGAATGCGCACCTGATGGCCTGAACCTGGTGCGACTTCAATGGCTTGGCCATGTTGGTTTTCTAGCGTCTCAAGACGGAATCTATGATTCCCTGAAGGGAGCATCAATTCTAGGGTATCCCCTTGTTGAAAGCGGTTTTTGACTTCGATATCGAGCCAAGTTTCTTGCATATCGCGTACTTCACCAACAAATTGCTGGTGCACACCAATCGAGTTGCCCTGCTGATAATTTTGGTATTCATCATGCACGTGGCGGCGATAAAAGCCTTCGGTATACCCACGGCTGGCCAGATTATCTAGCTCATCCATCAAGTTACGATTAAAAGGACGCTGTGCTACGGCATCATCAATCGCTTGTCGGTAGACTTGCGCTGTGCGGGCCACATAATAATGTGATTTGGTGCGTCCTTCGATTTTGAGAGAGTGAATCCCCATTTGGGTGAGTCGTGGCACATGCTGAACGGCGCGTAAATCTTTAGAGTTCATAATATAAGTGCCGTGCTCATCTTCGTAGACGGGCATATACTCGCCGGGGCGGGTGGCTTCCTCAATGAGTGCCGATAACTCGGGCTGCTCATCGGTACCGCCGGCACTTTGTTGCGCTGAGGGTGCCGTTGTTTGTGCTTGTTCTGGTGTCCATAAGCCTAAGCTATCGGCTTGTGCTAACGGAATCAGTTCACCAGTCGCATCTGTGGTGGTCATCACAGTGTTGTATTTCCAGCGACAGGCATTGGTGCAGGTACCTTGGTTGGGGTCTCTGTGATTAAAATAGCCAGAAAGCAAACAGCGTCCTGAATAAGCAATGCATAAAGCGCCGTGGACAAAGGTTTCTAATTCCATTTCTGGGCATTCAGCGCGAATTTCTGCGATTTCATCCAAAGAAAGCTCACGTGATAGGATGATGCGTTTAACACCTTGCTGCGCCCAGAATTTGACTGCTGCAAAGTTAACGACATTCGCTTGCACAGAAAGATGGATGACTTGTTCTGGCCAGCGTTCGCGTACCATCATGATCAAGCCAGGATCTGACATGATTAAAGCGTCTGGCTTCATTTCGATCACAGGTGCCATATCTGCAAGATAGGTGCGTACCTTACTGTTATGTGGTGCTATGTTGCTGGCCACATAGAAGGACTTCCCGCGTGTGTGGGCATAATCTATCCCTTGCGCAAGGCGTTCCAAATTGAAATCATTATTGCGAACACGTAGCGAATAGCGCGGCTGTCCGGCGTATACAGCATCTGCGCCATAAGCAAAGGCATAACGCATATTTTTAAAAGTGCCAGCAGGCGATAAAAGTTCAGGGGCAGATACAGCAGAGGAGAAGTCACCCATAATCATATGTACTCGTTGATAACCAAGTAAAAGAGTTGGAAATACGGCGCATTTTAGCATAGTTTTGCTTGGATCTAGCCTGATCGCTCGGATTCTTTTGCGCAAGATCTTTTGTGCAAAGACAGGATGCCTCTTGCTTTGTCACAGACTTGTCATTTTAGTTTTATAGGCTGGGCACCTATATACGCTTGCTAATAAGTGAGTGCATAAAAGCGAGTTTGTATTCCACTTGATGTCAATAAAAGAGAGATTCATTATGCCTGCAGTTATGCGTAAAACCCTCGCCGTGGTTGCCTTAAGTAGTCTTCTAGGTGCTTGCGCGGGTCAGCAAAGCGCACCACAACAAGCACAAGCTCCTCAGCTCAACAATGATGATTTGTATGAAGTCCATACAGAGAGCCGAGTGTATGTATTTGATGATTATCACCTATATCAAGAGTATTTGACCACAGGGCATACGCCTTATGTAATGACTCGTATTGGTGAAGGTCCAGAGGGTAAAACGTTAGTGTTTGGTTTGGCAGATGCAGACAAGAAAAAACGCTCTGGGATTGCCAGTGTTGATATGTATGCAGGCAAGCTGGTGGGTGCAGAAAATTTTTATGGTGAAATGCGTGCTGAAGGGCGCATCTATGTATTTAGTCGCTTAGAAGATATGCAAGAAGTACGAACGACAGGCGAAGCACCTTACCGTTACACAGCTATCGGTGCAGGCCCTCAAGGTGAAACCCTAGTATATGTATTGCATGGTGCGAATAAAAAGCAGCGTCCGGATGATTTGATCAAAGCCTTTAAAGCACGTCATCAACAAGCACACTAAAAAGAAGAAACGGCGATTACTGCACGGTCATCTTCTTGAATTGCGAAAACCTTAGACCCAGAGGTCTAGGGTTTTTTTTTGTAAACTTCCAACTCTATCACGGACAAGGTAAGATTAGGCCTTCACTCAGTGACCACCTTAGCGCAACAAGAATAACGTGTGCTCCCGACTTTTGTGCAGGAATCTAACCATTATGCAAGTAAAGCACTGCTTACTTCTATGTTGCAGTGTAGGTTTGTGGCCTACAGGGGGGTATGCGAACGCACTTCCCGATACTGCGACGGATACGCCTTTAGATTGGCAACCCCTTTCTCCTGAGTTACAAGCCCGCCTTAACCCCAGTGATCAAGTCCGTTTATGTGGCGGTTATTATCAAGCCAAGCCAATGGATGCCAAGGGGCTGGACACAGAGCAGAGCGTGCTGATTGAAGCCGATCAAGTATCTTACGCTTTGGCAGGTCAGGCGCGGATACAAGGGGATGTGCGTGTATATTATGGTGCTTGGTCTTTGCAGACAGAAAGTGCCGAGCTCGATTTAAATCAAGCGCGTATCGATTTGCCGGTACCTGTCGAACTGAGGCAATCTCAGCTGGCATTACGTGCACATTCTGGCTATAGCTTGGCTGAAGGCGAAGCAGGATTAAATGAAGCGGAATTTGTGCTGCATCAGCAACACTTGCGCGGACAAGCCAGAAAAATACAGCGTTTCAATACAGGCGAAATTCGTTTACAGGATGGATATTTTACCAGCTGTAGCCCTTACAATACCTCTTGGGCGTTAGCGGGGGAAGATATTCGCCTTGATCCAGTACAAGGGCGAGGTAGCGCTAAACATGTGCGCTTAGAGTTAGCCGGTACGCCTGCCTTCTACCTGCCTTATATGAGTTTCCCGCTGGATGACCGTCGTCACACAGGTTTGTTAGCACCCCGCCTTGGTTATACCAATGGACGTTTGGATGTTCTCCAGCCCATTTATCTTAATTTGGCACCCCATTATGATGCCACTTTAATGCCACGTTTTATGGAAGGACGTGGTTGGTTAATCGGCGGGGAAATGCGCTATTTATGGTCTAATCAGCCGGATAGTGTACCTGTGGTGTCTCAACTAGAATATCAACACTTAAATCAAGATCCAGAATACCAACAAAAAGAGCGCTGGTTGTTAGGCGTCATGCACACCGGAGGGCTAGGATCGCGGTGGCGCTACCATTTGGAATATCGCGAGGCCAGTGATGTTGGCTTTTTTGATGATTTTGGTGATGATCTTGCGTCCAGCTCCGTGAGTGAACTACCGCGTTTGGCCGAGCTCAGTTATTGGGGGCAAGATTGGCGGGTACAAGCGCGCATCCAAGGTTACCAAGTCTTAGAAGCGGATTTGCAAACCCAAGATAAGCCTTATTATCGCTTGCCGCAAATTCGCGCAAGTACGGAAGGTTTTTGGGGTGCTTGGGAATATCAATTACATAGTGAACTTGTTTATTTTTGGCGTGAGCAAGAAGACCTTGCCGATACAGGCTATCTAGATGCACAAGGCCGCGTACATTGGGGTACAGATACCAGAGCCACCCGTTTGCAAGTGCGTCCTAGTGTCGGGCTGCCTTTGCGCTATAGTTGGGGTTATATTCACCCGCAAATTAGCTTGGATATGACCCAGTATTGGATTCAAAATGCCCCACAAAGTTTGGATACACAACCCCAACGTGCTGTGCCTATGTATACGCTGGATGCGGGTTTATTATTTGAGCGTTCTACCCATTTGTGGGGTCGAGATTATCGACAAACGTTAGAACCACGTGCTTTCTATGCGTATGTACCTTATCGAGATCAAACGCAATTGCCCCTGTTTGATACTGAAGAAAAAGCTTTTGATTTTAGTCAGCTCTATAGTGTCAATCGCTTTACTGGCCAAGACCGTATTGGTGATGAACATAGATTAACCTTAGGCACCTCGAGTCGATTTTTGGATGAAACGAGCGGGCGTGAAGTAGCACGTCTTGGGATTGCCCAAGTACTGCATTTTGCCGATAGACGTGTGCAAGCTGCGACCGATCCAGAGTTAGAACAGGCCAATGCTTTACAAGATAGTGATAAAAGGAGCCGTTCTGGCTTAGCAGGTATGTTAGCTTGGCGCCCAAGTTCTGGGTGGCGTTTAAGTCATGAAGTTTTATGGGATGAGCGTGAACAAGTCACTGAGCGTGCGACGACTCGAATTGGCTGGCGTTCTTCGAAAGGGCATTTACTCAACCTCGCCTATCGCTTAAGTGATGCTAATACAGCAGATACACGTTTAGAAGAACAAGTGGATTTCTCTATCTACTATAAAGCTAATTTACATTGGGGTTGGTTTGGAGGTTGGCGCCACGATTTAGAAGGCCAAGAACCTTTAGAGCGTCTCCTTGGTTTTGAATATGATGCCTGCTGTTGGAAGACGCAAGTCTTGTATCGTAGTTGGCAAGTGGATGATACCCAAACTTCAGATCCTTATGATTATCATCAAGATAAAGGAATTTTTGTACGTTTTGTTCTCAAAGGCCTAGGTGGTGTAGGACAAGACACGGGCGGATTTTTACAAGGAGCCATTGCAGGCTACCGAGATCAGGAGCAATAACAAGATGTTGATTCCTCAAAAGCGTCATCTTTTAGCCGCGTGTTTGGCAGGTGTTTTGATGACGCACCCTTGGAGCAAAGTACAGGCGGAAGTGCAGCCACTCGATCACCTCGTTGCCATTGTGGGTGAAGAGGCCGTGATGCGTTCAGAACTTGATGTACGCTTGGCGCGTATCTACCAGCAGTTACAACAAAAAGGCATCCAAGCACCGCCGCAATCCGTACTAGAACGCCAAGTCTTAGAGCGACTTGTGGTGGATACTATCCAGCTGCAAGAGGCTGAAAAACTCAATATCAGTATTGATGAACAAACCCTTAATGCAGCGCTAGGGCGTATTGCGCAACAAAATGGCATGGATTTGCTGGCGTTTCGTGATGCGTTACAAGCGCAAGGGATTCCCTACGGTCAATTTCGTGAACAGATTCGTGCAGAAATGCTGATTGCCCAAGTACGTCAACGTCAAGTGGGGGAGCGTGTCAATATCAGTGAGCAAGCGGTGACACAATATTTGCAGGCTAGCCAGCAAGACCAAGGGACACAAGTTAAATATCAATTAGCCCATATTTTAGTCATGTTGCCAGAGCAGCCAACTAGTGAGCAAGTGCAAGCAGGTAAGCAAAAGGCACAAGCTTTACGTTTACAAGCGCAAGAAGGTGCAGATTTTGACACCTTGGCGGTGGCCCATTCTTCTGGGGAATATGCATTGAGTGGCGGTGATTTGGGATGGCGTACACAAGCGGAGCTGCCCACGTTATTTGCCGAGCTGGTGCCGAGTTTACAAGTGGGTGAAGTATCCGCACCGATTCGCAGCCCCAGTGGCTTTCACCTTGTGAAGCTGGTCAATCAGGAAGGTAAAAACCAAGCAAAACATTGGGTCCAACAAACCCATGTACGTCATATTCTGTTAAAACCTAATGCCTTACGTGATGAGGCCGCTAGTCGTGCCTTGTTGCTGAAGTTACGGGAACGTGTGCTTGCTGGTGAAGATTTTGCCGTGTTGGCACGTGAATATTCTGAAGATACGGGTAGCAAACAAGCCGGTGGGGATTTGGGATGGGTTAATCCTGGTCAGTTGGTGCCCCCGTTTGAACAGGCGATGGATACCTTGAAGGCGGGGGAGGTGAGCTTTTTAGTGCGTACTCGCTTTGGTTGGCACTTGTTAGAAGTTTTAGAGCGTCGCAAAGCGGATATGACCGAAGAGCTCGCGCAACAAGAAGCACGCCAAGCGCTTTATAAGCGCGAATTTGAAGAAGAAGTGGACGAATGGCTCCGTGAAATTCGCAGCCGTACCTATGTGGAAGTGCGTTTATAATTTGGAGGTAGACGAGCATGAGTCAGCCAGCAATTTTGGCGTTAACCACAGGTGAGCCTGCGGGTATTGGTCCGGATTTGGCCTTGCAATGGATGCAAGAATATCAGCAGCTCGAATCCACAGAGCAAACGCAGTGGGATCATACCCGTGTGCTCGTATTGGCAAATGCCGATGTATTACAAGCCCGCGCACGTCAGTTAGGTATTGGTCTGAAACCCTATTGGGTCAATACTTGGCAAGCCTTAGAAAATTTGCCGCCGTTATCTTCTGGGTATTTGCCTGTATGGTCCTTGCCGATCCAAGCCCCCGTAATGCCGGGAGAACTTAACCCTGCCAATGCCACTTATGTCTTAGATATGCTCACGCTGGCGGCGCAAGGCTGTATGGAAAAGCGTTTTGCCGGCATGGTGACCGCACCAGTACATAAAGGGGTTATTAATGATGCTGGGGTAGATTTTAGCGGTCACACTGAATTTTTACAGATGTATACAGGCAGTCGCCAAGTGGTGATGATGTTAGCCACAGCGCGCCTAAGAGTGGCTTTGGTCACCACACACCTGCCCTTGCGTGCGGTCGCTGATGCGATTACCCAAGAGAAGTTACAGCAGGTACTAGAGATTTTATACACCAGCTTGCAGCAACAGTGGGGGATTGCTCAGCCAAAGATTCTGGTTTGTGGTCTGAATCCACACGCTGGCGAGGGCGGGCATTTGGGTGATGAAGAAATCCAAATTATCGAGCCTGTCTTACAAACTTATCGTGACCAAGGGAAAAATATTGTCGGGCCTTTACCAGCAGATACCTTGTTTACTGAAAAAGTCCTACACGGTGCGGATGCAGTATTAGCCATGTATCATGATCAAGGCTTGCCCGTGTTGAAGCACCAAGGGTTTGGACAAGCGGCCAATATCACCTTGGGCTTGCCCATTGTGAGAACTTCGGTCGATCATGGTACGGCGTTAGAATTAGCTGGCCGTGGACAAGCACATACCGGTAGTTTATGGACGGCATTGCAAGCGGCACGAGTGATGCGTCCTCTGATTTTTTGATTGATTTTTTATAAGCGAATTTTTTATGAAAGTGCATCAAGCACGTAAACGTTTTGGACAAAATTTTCTCCAAGATGCTGGGGTCATTCACAATATTGTGAAGGCAATTGCTCCAAATAAAAATGAACACCTCGTAGAAATTGGCCCTGGGATGGGTGCGCTCACCCAAGAAATTTTGCAGTATGCGCCACGCTTGGATGCTTTGGAATTGGATAGAGATTTGATTCCTGGATTAAGAGTCAAATTTTTCCAGCATGAAAATTTCCAAGTGCATGCAGCAGACGCGCTGAATTTTGCATTCGAGACCCTATTGAGTGAAGAAGAAAAGCAAGGGGGCAAGCAACTAAGAGTTGTAGGTAACTTACCTTATAACATCTCCACACCCTTGATTTTTCATCTATTGCAGCAAGCACCTTATGTACAAGATATGCACTTTATGCTGCAAAAAGAAGTGGTAGAGCGTCTGGGTGCGCAACCCAATACCCGTGACTGGGGACGTTTAAGTGTGATGACGCAATATTATTGTCATGTACAGCCCTTATTTTTAGTGCCCCCACATGCTTTTCATCCTCAGCCTAAAGTCGATTCTGCCATTGTGCGTTTAACGCCCTATGCAGAGCTGCCGCTGAAGGCAATTTCGGAAGATCTGCTGGCAGATACCGTACGTGCGGCCTTTGCACAAAGGCGTAAAACGCTACGTAATAATCTAAAAGGCGTCATGGCGTTGGAGCTATTGCAAGAAGTGGGGATTGATGCGGGACGACGTCCGGAAACCCTGAGTCTTGCAGAATTTGTTGCGATTGCCAACGCGCGTGCCCAAGTGGATTTGCATAACTAAATTCAGGATGTAGACAATATGGCAACTTACGCTATTGGTGACTTACAAGGGTGTTATGACGAGTTATGCCACCTGTTAGAGGCTTGCCGTTTTGATACGACACAAGACCAGCTCTGGGTTGCTGGCGATTTGGTCAATCGTGGCCCTAAATCCTTGCTGACTTTAGAGCTTTTATATTCGATGCGAGAACAGGTCCGCCCTGTATTAGGTAACCATGATTTACACTTGTTGGCGGTAGCTTCTGGAGTACGCAAACCAAAGCGTGGTGATACGCTTGATGCTGTTTTAGAATCGCCGAATAGTGCAGCTTTATTGGAGTGGTTACGCCAGCAACCCCTGATGCATTATGATGCAGAATTGAATTATGCCATGGTACATGCAGGCGTTTCGCCGCATTGGTCATTAAAACAGGCCCAGCGTTTAGCGGCTGAAGTAGAAACTGTGTTACGTGGCCCTAAGATGACGGCTTTTTTAGAGCGTATGTACGGCAATGAGAACCAATGTTGGGATGAGTGGTTAGAAGATTGGCAACGTTGGCGTGTCATTGTGAATTATTTTACGCGAATGCGTTTTTGCCAACCCGATGGAACTTTGGAATTTCACAGTAAAGAAGGTTTAGAGTCTGCACCACCAGGGTTTTACCCTTGGTTTCAATATCCTTGTTTGATTAGTGAAAGCACACGTTTGATCTTTGGTCATTGGGCCGCGTTAGGTGGAGTCACCCACTCAGAAAAAATTCTGGCGCTAGATACTGGATGTGTTTGGGGGAATCGTCTTACGGCCTTGCGCCTTGATGATGGTATGCTGATGAGTGTTCCTAGCCAACAACCAAAAAGGCGTGCAAAATCTTACGTGAACGCACGCTAATAGCTTGCTATTTGTGCCGAAAAAAGGCAAGTTTTCCTCAGGATGCTCAATCTACGCAAGGAGGCAAATAATAAATACTGAGGGTATGCTTATGCCTATTCGGCCTGCTGTAAGCCTGTTTACCTGTTTATTTGTGTGCTTATTACTCAGCTGGAGTACACAAGTACAAGCACGTACCTATTCCTACCCAGATACTCGCCGCCCCTTGTTTTCTCTTGATATTCCCAATGCTTGGCATGTTGAAATTGAAAACGATGTTCTGCATGCAGGACCACCAGATCAAAGCCTATATTTAGGCTTCTGGGCCTTGCGCCGTTGGCATGATTCAGTCGCAGATGCTGTTGAAGAAGTCATTGATGGTTTGGTAGAAAATTTCCAAATTAACAATGAAGATCAAATCGAGGTCAATGGGATTCCCTTGTATTACATTGAAGGGGAAGGCCGTTACGTTGAAGGTGGCTGGATTAATGCTTCCATTGCGATTTTTAGTCCTGATGGTAAGACTTTTTGTGTCATGCTGTATTTTGCTGCCCCTGAAGATGAGGCCTATCACGAGCGTGCTTTGATCAATATTGTACGTTCTATCCGGCGTGGTGGATAAAAACACCAGAGGCGGTGCTACCAACCGCCTCTTTGTTTCACTTTCTCACTAGAGATTAGCGGAAGATGGCTTGGTTAAGATTTCCCACGTCTCTAGGACTTTTAAAGCAGAGGCAGCATCTTGTTGGCAAACTTCAATATCAAAATGAAATTTCTTGCAAGTGGCCGGTCGTAACGGTGAATCAAAGAGTTCACAAAGTAAGTGTTGGGTAAGATGGCCACAGCGTACACCGGCAGCTTTGCCTTGTGGATGTTTAGGAGTGGCGGCGCTAATGGAAGGGGCAATACAACAGGCAGCACATTGTGGACGGCAAGCATGAGCTGAAGATAACTCTTGCTTGGATAAGCCTTGGTTTTGTGTAAGATGGGGCATCTTTAAGGTACGAAAGAAGGAAAGAAACGGAGGCATGGCGCCCCCGTAAAATAAAAAATGGATTATTCTGGCATACTCAAAGGCTGTGCAGAAACCAAAACCCCGTTATTGTCCGCATAGACATATTCGCCTGGATGGAAGGTAACACCACCAAAGGTTACAGGTACTTGATATTCGCCCACACCCCGTTTCTCTGATTTTTTAGGATGGGTTGCTAAGGCTTGCACGCCAAGATCTAGCTCATTGATGACATCCACATCACGGATACAGCCATACATAATGACCCCTTCCCAGCCATTTTGTACGGCTTTTTCTGCGAGCATATCGCCCAGCATGGCGCAACGTAAGGAACCACCTGCATCCACGACCATGACCTTACCTTCGCCAGGCTTTTCTACTTCGGCCTTGACTAAAGAGTTATCTTCGAAGCATTTGATAGTGACCACTTGGCCACCAAAAGACTCACGTCCGCCGAAGTTCGAGAACATAGGATCTAAAACACGTACCAGTTCAGGATAAGCATCGCATAAATCTGGGGTGATATAAGTTTGGCTCATGATAACCTCGTAGGTGTTTAGTGGAATCGCTGAAAGGCCCTAGTGTACGCATTTTTGGGGTGCAGACCTATTGGCCATTGGCGTTAGTATTTTTCTTTGGAAACCCAAAGTTCTTGTGAAAAGCGCACGACCTGATTACGGCCATTTTCTTTCGCGGCATATAAAGAAACATCAGCAAATTTTAAGGCCTGCCAGAAAGCTTGCCCATCATTGGGGTAATCTGCCAAGCCAATAGAAATGGTTTTGGTAAGTAACGTACTCCCTGCTTTGAATTGGTGATTTTCCACCGCAGCACGGATTTTATCAGCCACGGAAACACCTGCTTCTGCATCTGTATCCAACAAAATAATCAGGAATTCTTCACCACCATAACGAATCACTAAATCGGACTCACGGACATTGGCCATAAAAATCGCTGCAAGATCAATCAAAATGGCATCACCAATATCATGTCCATAGGTGTCATTGACGGTTTTGAAGTAATCCAAATCCAACATCATCAAAGTCATGGCGGTGCGTCGGCGTTTACACTGATTGACTAAAGTCTCTGCGTATTCTTCAAGAAAACGTCGGTTGCGCAGACCTGTCATAGCATCGTTGAGGGTGGATTCGCGCAAGCTAGCCATCAGGCGTTTAGCTTGTAGCACAGGTGCTGCCTCACGCAGGTAAGATTCTACCAAAGGACGCGCACGTTCCGCGCTCGCTTCCTCTTCTGGCTTAAGCACAATTTGAATCACACTGCCAACACCACCTGATTGAATGACAGGCAAGCATAAATATTTATAACCTTGGCTTTGTGCATCATGTGAAAAAGAGCGACAAATCAAGGTGTTCTCACGCCCATCAATATAATGACCTGTGCGCACAACACGGCAAGCGGTGCATTTATCACCAATATCTGGGCTACACCACTGGATGGGTGCTTGCGCAATGCCATCGACACACACACTGCGAATTTGCTTACGATTGCTGTCGATTTCATAAATGGAAAAGGTATTAAACTGGAATTCGGCTTGTAGGACTTCGCTGATCCGTTGGAAAACTTCTTCGCTGGTTTCGTCTTCTTCAATAGCTTGTTTAAACTGGGAAACTTTTACCAAACCAGACACGGTATTTGCAGTATCTGTGAGTAAATCCGTGGTTTCTAAAGGCTGAGTTTGTACCAGACAAGCCACATTATGGCGAATTTCAGTGAGCTTGTTGGTGATCCCTGTGGAGAGGGTATTAAAGTGTTTCGCAATCGCGCCAATCTCATCATTGGTATGCGGTTGGATACGGACACTAAAATCACCAGAATTGGCCAGTTTGACTGCGTGTTCGACTTCTTGAGCTGTGAGGGCTAAAGGTTGCAAAATTCGGCGTAGATATAACAGGGAAATGATACTAAAAAGGGCCACGACAGAAACAAGCACAATAACAGTAATAATGCCTGCGGTGCGCATATGGGCAATGGAAGCACTGAGCGTGACTACACCTAACACAGTGCCTTCTTTCACCTGGTGGCAGTTCAAACAGTTCACATCGCCTTTGCTACTGGCAATATAAGGGATGGTGGCGCGAAATCTTGGATTTAAGTAACCGCCAACAAGGGTATAAAGGGCTTCCCCTGTGATCATAACTTGATAATCAAGGCGATCGGCTTGGGTTTCCATCGCAATGCCTTCGCCGAATTGCTCTTTTACTGCATCACCGCGTACGACGCGAGCTTCATCTAATCCTTCAACACCTGCGATACGTTCTAGTAAAGAATGTCGTGTGTCCATGGTACCATTGAGCATGGATTCGGTCAGAGCAACACGTATCATTTCTGCCGTAGTACGTGTATGTTCTGTGGCCGCACGAATAGAGAAGTCACGGAAAGAGGCCAATCCTGCCAATGAGATGACAAACATCAGCAGAAACATGACAGAACTCATAGAGAAAAGGGTTTTGTTTTGCAGCTTAGACATAAGACGAAAAGCTTCCCTGATTATAATTATTGGCCAGATGGTAAATTAAGCCCAGCGCAGCGAATAAGGGACTACAAAACTTGAGACTATAGCAAATTCATGCTTTAAGGGTTAATTTTTTTATCAAGTATGACAACCTAACTTATTCATTTTAAGATGTTTGTTATTTAGATTTTTTTTAAATCTAATGTAGTTTTAGCTAAATTAAAAAGGTATTGGAGTGCAAAAAAACGTCGAAAAAATTTTATTAGGCATTGATCCAGGTTCGCGTATCACAGGTTATGGGTTGATTGGATGGCAACATCCTCAGGCGCGTTATATTGCTTGTGGTGTGATACGAACGCAAGGAGAATTAGTCGATCGTTTAGGGCAAATTTATGCGGGTCTAGAAGAGGTGATTGCACGTTATCGTCCAGACCAGGTTGCAATAGAAGATGTTTTTTTGGCAAAAAATCCAGACTCTGCAATCAAATTAGGACAAGCACGTGGTGCGGCCTTGGTTTGTGTCGCCCGGCATGGGCTCGCTTTAACCGCTTATGGAGCACGCGAAGTGAAGTACCATGTGGTTGGGCAAGGCAGTGCGGATAAAAAACAGGTGCAGCAGATGGTCACGCGTTTGCTGAAGTTGGAACAAGTGCCTCGAGTCGATGCAGCGGATGCGTTAGCCATTGCCTTGTGTGACGCTTATCATCAACAAGGCAGTTTATTATTAGCACGGGAAAGCAAACAAACCCGCCCCCTAAACTCACCAAACACTCAGCCTATGCCAAAGAAACCTCAAGCAGGTAGCGCGCGTCAAGCATGGGCTACCTGGTATCAGCAAAAAGAGACTTAATGCAAACCTTGCTTAGACATTAAGCGCGCCATTTTTTCCTTATTGGGACGACGCACAATGCCCTTTTCTGTCACAATCACATCAACTAGTTCTGCTGGGGTGACATCAAATACAGGGTTATAAGCCTCAACACCTTCAGGGGCGATAGGTTGACCTAATACAGAAGTGAGCTCCTCTCCACTGCGTTCCTCAATGGGAATATCTTCACCTGAGTTTAAGTTAAAATCTATGGTGCTAGTCGGAGCGACGACCATAAAACCGACTTCATGATGTAATGCCTGTACGGCAAGATTATAAGTGCCAATTTTATTGGCCACATCACCATTAGCGGTAATCCGATCCGCACCAACAAGGATCCAACTGATCGGCTGGGTTTTTAAAATATGGCTAACAGCACTATCCACATTTAAGCTGACAGGAATGCGCTCACGCATCAATTCCCATGCGGTGAGGCGTGCCCCTTGCCACCAAGGGCGTGTTTCATTGGCATAAACACGATCAATTAGGCCACGTTTCCAAGCGGAACGTATCACACCTAAAGCCGTACCATAACCACCGGTCGCTAAAGCGCCAGTATTACAGTGTGTCATCACACAACGGCCGTTTTCTTGATGTTTACTGATAAGATTGGCCCCTAAATCTCCCATCGCTTTGTTCGCTTGTAAATCCGTTTCGTGAATCCGTTGGGCTTCTGGTAACAAGAAAGTATCCGGATGCTGGCCAAATTGGGTTTGCGCCAGTGCACGGCGCATATTATCAAGCGCCCAAAAGAGATTGACGGCCGTAGGACGAGATTCAGCGAGCGCTTGTAAATCTTGCTCTAACAACAAAGGCCAGCGCTCAATATCTTCAGCGTAACGCTGACGAGCAGCTAACACCACGCCATAAGCTGCAGTAATGCCAATGGCAGGTGCACCACGCACCACCATATTGCGGATGGCATCTACCAGACCTTGAGCGTCTGTATATTCTAGATAAACTTCTTTTTGCGGGAGATACCTTTGGTCTAAAAGTCGTAAACTTTCACCAGTCCACTCAATGGCTTGGAAGGTATCAAGGTCATGCGCTGTCATAGCCGATCCTAAATCTGGACGTTGAACAGGAAAAAAACTCACTAAAACGAAAACCTGTATTCGTTTACCTGTAAAATATTATAACCTAGATAGGTATTTATCTGCCGCAAAAGCTGAGCCTTCGAACCGCTTTTATTGAATTAGGATCAAGATTATGAGCACCTCATCGGCCAATTCAGCCTGTTATGCAAGCCCCAATACCGCGCCTCAAGAAGTGGATACCTTGATTCATGCACGTTGGATTTTGCCTATGTGTACTGATGTTCAAGGTCAGCCACATCTATATAAGCAGCATTCCTTAGTGATTCATGGGCAGCGTATTTTAGATATTTTGCCTACAGAGGAAGCTAAGGGAAGCTATCTTGCCGCACAAGTATATCAACTTGATGACCATTTATTGTTGCCTGGACTGATTAACTTACATGGTCATGCGGCAATGAGTCTATTTCGTGGGCTGGCGGATGATTTGCCCTTGATGACTTGGTTAAACGAGCATATTTGGCCGGCAGAAAAACATTATGTTAATGAAGATTTTGTCCGTGTAGGAACGCAAGTTGCTATTGCAGAAATGTTGCGTACAGGGACCACGTATTTTAGTGATATGTACTTTTTCCCTGAAGTGAGTGCACAGGTCGCCAATGATGTGGAAATACGTATGCAAGCGACTTGTCCCTTATTAGATTTTCCGACCAACTGGGCCCAAACGCCGGCAGAATATTTGCGTAAATCGGCGGATTTTATTCAACACTGGCAGAAAAATCCTTGGGTTCGTCCTGCGTTAGGGCCACACGCGCCTTATAGCGTCGGCGATGGCCTTTTGTGTGATACACTCGCATTACAAAAACAAACTGGGGTGAATATGCAGATGCATGTTCACGAAACTGATTTTGAAGTGCAGCAATCACTCGAGTTACATCAGCAACGTCCGCTCGCGCGTTTAGCACGTTTAGGGGCTTTGTCTGCCCAGTTTCAAGCGGTACATATGACGCAAATTGATGCACAAGATTTAGCTTTATTGCAGCAGCACCAAGTGAGTTTAATTCATTGCCCACAATCCAATTTAAAATTAGCTAGTGGATTTTGTCCGCTGCAACAAGTGCGTCAAGCAGGTATTTTAACCGGTTTGGGTACAGACGGTGCAGCAAGTAACAATGACTTGGATTTGTGGTCTGAGATGCAAACGGCGGCTTTGTTAGCGAAAGGTGTCGCAGGCGATGCCAGTGCTTTACCTGCCTATGAAGCGTTGAAAATGGTTACTATCGATGCGGCGCATATTGTAGGGGAAGGGGCACGTTTAGGCTCTTTAGAATTCGATAAACAGGCAGATATTTGTGCAGTGCGTTTACAAGATCTAGATTCTCTGCCCTTGTATCAACCGATTTCCCATCTCGTGTATACCCGGATGGCGGATAAAGTATCTCATGTGTGGGTTGCCGGTAAACTTCATGTGGACGAAGGTGAGCTCCTGACACTTGATGAGCGCAGCTTAAAAGAAGATGCACGCCGTTGGGCAATGAAAATTGCCAATACAGGCCATCATACGCCTTAGATAGTTGGACGAACTTTGGAGTCAATGATGTCAACACAAAATGTAGACCCCGCAGAAATTGCAAAATTTGAAGCCTTAGCCAGTCGTTGGTGGGATAAAGAAGGCGAGTTTAAACCCTTACATGACATTAATCCTTTGCGGGTGAATTATATTGATCGTCAAGTGGCACTGGCAGGTAAGTGTGTGCTGGATGTGGGTTGTGGCGGGGGGATTTTAGCAGAAGCTATGGCACATAGAGGCGCCCAGGTGACAGGCATTGATATGGGGGAAGCCCCTTTACAGGTCGCGCGCTTGCACCAGTTGGAATCTGGAGTAGAGGTTGAGTATCGGCACTTAAGTGCGGAGGCTTTGCTGGCAGAGAAACAGGCAGAATTTTTACACGATCCCCAACAGGCCTATGATGTAGTGACTTGCTTAGAAATGCTAGAGCATGTACCAGATCCGGCCTCTGTGATTGCGGCCTGCGCTGCTTTGGTAAAACCTGGGGGCTATGTCTTTTTTTCTACAATTAACCGTACCCCTAAAGCATATTTATTTGCTATTTTAGGTGCAGAGTATGTATTAAAACTCCTGCCTAAAGGGACGCATGATTATGCAAAATTTATTCGTCCTGCAGAATTAGGCCAGTGGGCGCGACAAGCTGATCTTGAGTTAATGCAGATGACAGGGATGACCTATAATCCCATCACACGCAAATATAAGTTGCAACCAAGGGATCTAGATGTGAACTATTTGGTTGCTTGTCGACGCCCTGCATCCTAGCAAAATACTAAAGTGTTTTCGTTATCCATTATAAAAATGCTCTGTGAGTAAAGGATTTTTGTTGTGAACCAGCCTGTAAGGCCGCTAACTGAGTTACCTCTACAAGCCGTACTCTTTGATTTAGATGGGACTTTATTAGATACAGCGGCAGATTTGCACCAAGCACTCAACCAAATGCGGCAAGCCGATGGTTTGCCGCCTCTACCCTATGATCAAGTCCGTGCGCAAGTTTCTAATGGTGCAAGTGCCTTGATTGAACTCGGGTATGGCGTCCCCGTAGAAGCAGCTACCCATGCGGCTTTGCGTCAGCGTCTTTTAGATACGTACGCACAGTGTGTCGCACAAGAAGCAAGCTACTTTGCGGGTATGGAAACTTTATTGCAGGCATTAGAAGAGGCCCAAATCAGTTGGGGTATTGTCACTAATAAACCACGTTACTTTACTGAGCGTTTATTACATGCTTTGAATATCAAAAGTGCAGTGACTGTCTGTCCTGAGGATATAGACGCGCGCAAACCAGACCCAGCACCCTTGTGGTTTGCATGTCGTCAGTTGGCTATTGAGCCTCAATATTGTGTCTATGTTGGCGACCACCAGCGCGATATAGAAGCCGGACGTCGTGCAGGGATGCGTACCTTGGTAGCCGCTTATGGCTACTTGGGACCGCAAGATTTACCGCATCAGTGGCAAGCAGATCATATCGTGCATAGTGTGCCAGCATTACATGCTTGGTTACGTGAGCGTTTGCCTGATGCCCTTTAGGGATGGTCAAGCTGGATTGTCAGCCTTGGATATGGGACCTTGAAAATAGGATTAACGGCTTTGATACCTGAATCACTACAAAAAAATCTAAACCAGTGCCGTACCTTACCCACCTTGCCAAATATCGCTTTGCAAGTGATGCAAGTTGCACGCGATCCTGAGGCAGGGATAGGTGATTTGATACCTATTTTAAGTAAGGATCCAGCACTGGCGGCAAAGGTACTTTCCACAGCAAATTCTGCCTATTATAGCCGCCAGCGTCCCTGTGACAATCTAACCCAAGCCTTAAACTTATTAGGTTTGGATATGACGGTTGTGCTCACACTAAGCTTTGCATTTGCCAATACTTTGCACCAAATGCAATCCAGCGCTTTAGACCTCAAAAAATTCTGGAAACGTAGTGTGTTAAGCGCGATGGCTGTGCGTGTGCTGGCCAAAGGGCATGCGCAAGCAGATCAACTATTTTTAGCTGCTTTGATGCAAGATATAGGCATTTTGGCCTTGCACGAGATCGATCCTCAAACCTATGTGCAAGAGGTGCAACAAGCACAAACCCACATGCAATTGGTCGCGGCGGAAATGCAAACCTATCACTGTGATCATGCACATATAGGCGCTTGGTTGGTTGCTGCGTGGAAGTTGCCTACCTGTTACGTAGATTGGATTGGACAAAGTCACGCCCCAGGAGATAGCTTAGAAGCTAAGTATATTTACCTTTCAGGTGCGCTTGCTGATTTATGGGTACGAGAGGATCCGCTAGAAGCGATGAGCGAGGTATTACAGGTCGCAGCGGAAAGCCTAGATTTAGATGCAGAAGCGATGCAAGCTGTGATTGAAAATGTTCATCAACACTTGCCAGAGGCGGCGCAAATTTTCGGGGTGAACTTAGAAGACCCGATTGATATGTTGGAACTGGTACAAAGTGCCAAAGATTTATTAGTAGAACGCAATTTGCGTTTGATGCAACAAATGGCACATTATCAGCAAGAGTTACAGCAATTGCGTAGCCATCATGCGGAATTACATCAGCAATTGCAGCGTGATCCTTTAACGCAAGTATATAATCGTGGTCATATTAGCCAATTACTTGAACACGCTTACCAGCAGGCAAAAGCGACGCAAACGCCGCTGACCTTGATGTTTATTGATTTGGATCATTTTAAGAAAATTAATGACACCTTTGGTCATCAAACCGGTGATGAAGTCTTAAAAATCACTGGGCAAATCTTACTGTCGATGGTGCGTAAAACGGATTACGCGGGCCGCTATGGTGGTGAGGAATTTTTAGTGATCATGCCAGGTAGTTATGCTGACGATGCAGGTAAATTAGCACAAAGGCTACAAACGGCGTTTGCACAGCAAGATACACGCTTGGCACAAATTGGCTGTACTTTGGAAAATCAGCAACCGCTTAAAGTAACCGCTTCTATTGGTATTGCCACTTGGGAGCCTCAGCAACAGCACCCTATGACCTCGGTTGATGTGCTGGTCGCCTGTGCTGATAAGGCCATGTATCAGGCAAAATCAAGTGGACGTAATTGCGTTGTCTGCTATTCCAATCATCTTTATGACACAGGTCATTAATCAAGATGCTTGATATTCATTCTGATTGCCCCTATATCCCCAGCTGGATCCTTGGTGATCTCAATAGCCTGTGATGCTTTTCTGGATAGATTGTGTGGAGAAAACCCTAGATGCCAATTTATGAGTATCAATGTACCCAATGTGGTCATCATTTAGAGGCTTTGCAAAAAATGAGTGACGCACCTTTAACCGATTGTCCAGCGTGTGCAACGGAAGGTGTTTTAGTCAAACAAGTGTCGGCAGCAGGATTTCGCTTAAGTGGCCAAGGTTGGTATGAGACGGATTTTAAATCAAATGGGCATAAGAAAAATCTAAGCGGAGATACGGCAAGCGCAGCGACAAAAAAAGAAGCCTGTGCAAGTTGTCCAGCAGCGAACCCTTGATGAGAAACAAGAAATCATAGGGGCACCCTTAGCGGTTGCCCCTTTTGCTTTGTATAATAGCGCCTACATTCAGGTGTTTAATTGATATAGTTAAAAGGTAACGGGAAAACATTATGCGCAGTCTGTATTGCGGCGATTTGAACGAAACTCATCTAGATCAACAAGTTAGCGTATGTGGTTGGGTCCACCGTCGCCGCGATCACGGAGGGGTGATTTTTCTCGACCTACGCGATCGTAACGGGATCATTCAAGTGGTGGTTGATCCTGATACCCCAGAAGCTTTTGCAACGGCAGATCAATGTCGTAGCGAATACGTACTACAAGTGCAAGGGCGTGTACGTTTGCGCCCTGAAGGAACAGAAAATGCCAATATGCCCACAGGTAAGGTGGAGTTATTAGGCAAGCAAGTGACCCTGCTCAATACTTCAGAAACACCCCCTTTCCAACTCGACGAATTTGCAAATGTCGGTGAGGATGTCCGCCTTAAATATCGTTTTGTTGATTTGCGCCGTCCAGAAATGCAAGAAAAGTTGCGTTTCCGTTCGAAAGTGACTCATAAGATTCGTAATTATCTAGAAGAGCAAGGCTTCCTTGATATAGAAACCCCAATTTTGACACGCGCCACACCCGAGGGTGCGCGTGATTACTTGGTGCCTAGCCGTACTCATGAAGGATGCTTTTTCGCTTTGCCACAATCGCCACAATTATTTAAGCAGCTGCTTATGGTGGCAGGTTTTGACCGTTATTATCAAATCGCAAAATGTTTCCGTGATGAAGATCTACGCGCCGACCGCCAGCCTGAATTTACCCAAATTGACCTAGAAGCTTCCTTTGTTGATGAGGAAGATATTATGGGAATTGCAGAAGGCATGGCGCGTGAGCTTTTCCAAGCACTTAAAGGGGTGGATTTAGGTCAATTCCCACGTTTACCTTATGCACAAGCGATGTCGCGTTTTGGTTCAGACAAACCAGATTTACGTATTCCACTTGAATTGGTGGATGTTGATGATCTGATGGCGCAAGTAGATTTCAAAGTCTTCTCTGGTCCGGCAAAAGATCCTAAAGGCCGGGTTGCTGCGTTGAAAGTGCCACAGGGTGCCCATTTATCACGTAAGCAAATTGATGATTACACCAAATTTGTGGGCATCTATGGTGCCAAAGGTTTGGCTTGGATCAAAGTCAATGAGCGTGCTAAAGGCTTGGAAGGCTTACAATCGCCTATTGTTAAGTTTATGGAAGCGGTCATTGAGCCTTTACTTGAACGTCTTGATGCACAAGATGGCGATATTATTTTCTTTGGTGCTGATCAAGCCAAAATTGTGAATGAAGCACTGGGAGCGCTACGTTGCAAACTAGGTGAAGATTTGAATCTGTATACCTGCGACTGGGCACCTTTATGGGTAGTTGATTTCCCTATGTTTGAGGAAGATAAAGATGGCCGTTTATCTGCCTTACATCATCCTTTCACCGCGCCTTCTTGTTCTGCACAAGCTTTGGAAGCCGAACCAGCCCAAGCCCTTTCGCGTGCTTATGATATGGTGCTCAATGGTGTGGAGCTTGGTGGTGGTTCTATTCGTATTCATGACCAACAAATGCAAGCGGCTGTCTTTCGCATACTGGGCATTGATGCACAAGAGCAACAAGAAAAATTTGGTTTCTTGTTAGATGCGCTGAAACTAGGCGCGCCGCCGCACGGTGGTTTGGCCTTTGGTTTGGATCGTTTGGTCATGCTGATGACAGGCGCACGTTCTATTCGTGAAGTGATTGCTTTCCCGAAAACGCAAAGTGCAGCTTGTGTATTGACTGATGCACCTGGTGAAGTGAATAACCAGCAACTAAAAGATTTGCATATTCGCTTACGTGCTAAAGCGCAAGTAGAAGGTTAATTCATCTATAAAAAGGACATCACTCGTAGGGTGTCCTTTTATTGACTAATGTGTGCAGGTCTTTTAAGAAAAATACGCCTGAGTTTTTCTAAAAAGTTACTTGTATAAAGAAATTTATCTATCGATATCATTTAGGAGCTTCTCCATGGCGGGGCATAGTAAATGGGCCAATATTAAACATCGCAAAGCAGCACAAGATGCCAAGCGTGGCAAAGTATTTACTAAGTTAATTCGTGAATTAACGGTTGCGGCTAAACAAGGTGGTGGTATTCCAGAAGATAATCCACGTTTACGTGCTGCAATTGATAAAGCTCTCTCAAATAACATGACAAAAGACACAATTCAACGTGCTATTGATCGGGGTGCGGGCAACTCTGAAGCGGATAACATGGAAGAAATTGTGTATGAAGGTTATGCACCAGCAGGTGTGGCTGTCTTAGTTGAATGCTTAAGTGATAACCGTAATCGTACCGTATCTGAGGTACGCCATGCGTTTAGTAAATGTGGTGGTAATTTAGGAACTTCAGGCTCAGTCGCTTATTTATTTAATCAACGTGGACAAATTTCCTTTGCACCTGGGGTTGATGAAGATGCTTTAATGGAAGCCGCATTAGAAGCGGGTGCAGAAGATATTCTGACTCATGATGATGCTTCTGTAGATGTGCTTACGAGTCCACAAGATTTCGGCATAGTGAAAGATGCCTTAGATCAAGCGGGCTTTCAGGCAATGAATGCAGAAGTGACTAAGTTACCAGATACGCATACACAGATTACAGACTTAGACACGGCACAAAAAGTCATGCGTCTTATTGATATGCTAGAAGATTTAGATGATGTACAAAATGTGTATACAAATGCAGATTTTGCAGAAGAATTAATGGATCAGTTATAACTTTTTCTGTAACGATTCATCTACTCAATAACCCCGCATCTTTGCGGGGTTTTTTATCGACGAGAAGAAATAATGATGCAAACTACACA
This sequence comes from Allopseudospirillum japonicum, assembly GCF_900108915.1. GTDB lineage: Bacteria > Pseudomonadota > Gammaproteobacteria > Pseudomonadales > Halomonadaceae > Pseudospirillum > Pseudospirillum japonicum. Next base: position 21,128 of record NZ_FNYH01000009.1, on the reverse strand, counting down.
AGTATTAATTCTAGGGGCAGGTGCTGCCGGACTCATGTGTGCTATAAGTGCTGGACAGCGTAAGCGTCAAGTGATTATTTTGGATCATGCATCACGTGCGGGGAATAAAATTCGTATTTCTGGTGGTGGGCGCTGCAACTTTACTAATTATTTTATTGAACCAGAAGCCTACCTTTCTAACAATCCACATTTTTGCAAATCGGCTTTAAGCCGTTACACCCAATGGGATTTTATTGCTTTAATGGAAAAACATGGTCTGCCTTTTCATGAAAAAGAAGCAGGGCAATTATTTTCTGACCGCAAAGCACAAGCTATTGTTGATATGTTATTAGCTGAAATTCAGGAAGTAGGTGCACAGCTTTCTCTAGAAACGGAAATTTATACCGTTATAAAAACAAAAGAAAATCAATCACCTTACCGCTTTCAAGTCACCACGTCTCAAGGTGATTATCTCTGCGAATCTTTAGTCGTTGCTACAGGAGGCCTTTCGATGCCAGCACTTGGTGCCAGTGCCTTGGGATATCAGATAGCACAAGAATTTGGATTATCTTTAGTGCCACAAAGAGCAGCGTTAGTGCCTTTTACCTTGCATCCACAAGATAAAGCTTTTAGTGCATCTTTGGCAGGTCTAAGCATTAATATCCGTGCGCATACTGCTGAGAAAAGTTTCCAAGGCGCTTTATTATTTACTCACAGAGGATTAAGTGGTCCGGCAATTCTACAAATTTCTTCTTATTGGCAAGCAGGCGTTCCAGTGTCTATTCATTTAATGCCGGATATTGATGTGCTAAAAGCTTTAAAAGAAGCACGTCAAGCCCATCCAAAGTGGGAATTAAAAACTTGGTTAGCACAGTATTGGCCACAAAGATTAGCGAAAGCTTGGTGTGATTATCAAAATTGGCCTGCAAGTGTCACATTAAGTGAGCTAAGCAATCTAAAGCTTGAGAGTTATGCACAAACTATTCAAGCTTGGGTACCTAATATTGCAGGTACCGAAGGCTATCGTACAGCGGAAGTCACCTTAGGGGGCATTGATACAGACGAGCTTTCTTCAAAAAGTATGCAAGCGAAGCAGGTGGAAGGTTTATATTTTATTGGTGAAGTGGTTGATGTTTCTGGACATTTGGGTGGTTTTAATTTTCAGTGGGCTTGGAGTAGTGCTTGGGCAGCAGGAGAGTATGTCTAACAAATCCAGGAATCTTTTGTAGGTAGACTTTTCCAAGTGAAGGGAGCTTTTCACAGTATAGGAAAATATTATGAGCCGATATAAAACCGCTTTACTTGTCTTCGATCGTGATTTGCGCTTACAAAATCAAGCTGCTTTAGCTGAGGCATGTGCACAAAGTGAACAACTGCTTTGTGTGCACTTTCTTAATACGCAGACGCAAGGTTGGGGAGCAATACACAGCCAGGCACGTGCACCGGCAGCACAAGCATTTTATTGGCAAGCCTTGGTGGATTTGCAAACAAGGTTAGCAGAATTTGGCCAATCTTTGTGGATTTTAGAAAAGCCTGCTAAGGAAGTATTTCCCTCCTTAATTGATGAATATTCTATTCAGGCTGTGTATTTAAGTGAGCACGCAGATTTCAACCAACAAAAGCAATGGGGGTTTTTAAAATCTGCTTTTCCTTATTTAAACTGGCACCTCTATCACACCCATAGTTTATGGTCTTTAGAAGCATTACCTTTTTCTTTAGATGATTTGCCAGATACATTTAGTGCTTTTCGACGCCAATTAGAAAAAACAAAGTTAATGCCTCCTAAGCCCTTGCCTGCTCCTAAATATTGGCCACCATCACCAGTCAAAATTAATCAAAATACCCTAAAAATAGCAGATAGCTTGAATTTTAAGGGAGGAGAAACCAATGCACTCATACATTTGCAAAATTATTTTAATCAAGATCATGCTTTAAGCTATAAGCAAACGCGTAATGCTTTAATGGGGGAAAATACAAGTACTTGTTTTTCACCTTGGTTAGCGCAAGGTTGTATTTCTGCAGCACAAATACTAGAAGCTTTGCGAACCTTTGAATGCCAACATCAAGCGAATGAATCCACTTATTGGATTTATTTTGAATTATTATGGCGTGAGTATTTTCACCTCTATGCACGTAAATATCAGGGGAAGCTTTTTCATTCTCAAGGAATTCATAAGGAAAAGAAAACGATAGGTGGTAGCTTTTATGCACAGCGTTTTGCAAAATGGTGTGCAGGGAATACGCCAAATGATTTGATTAATGCTTGTATGCATCAACTCAATGCGCAAGGGTTTTTGTCAAATCGAGGACGCCAACTTGTTGCGAGTTATTTAATTTATGATTTAGGGATAGATTGGCGTTATGGTGCCGCTTATTTTGAAAAGCATTTACTTGATTATGATGTAGCTGTCAATTGGGGCAATTGGCAATATATTGCTGGTGTCGGCGCAGATCCTAGAGGCGGCAGGCATTTTAATATCAGTAAGCAAGCGGAGCTTTATGATGCAAAAAGGCACTACAGAAACCTGTGGCAAGGACAAGCCACTTGCTTGCCACTAGATGCAGTCGGGATTGATGATTGGCCCTTAGAATAAAAAATGTGAAGACGGAAGTAAATTCCGTCTTATTTTTTTAAGTACGTGGTAAAGTAACACCGGTTTGTTTCATATATTTACCACCACGGTCTTTGTAAGAAGTTGAACAGACTTCATCTGATTCAAAAAATAGCATTTGAGCAACGCCTTCATTCGCATAAATTTTTGCAGGTAAATTTGTGGTGTTAGAAAACTCTAAAGTGACGTGGCCTTCCCATTCTGGTTCTAATGGAGTGACATTAACAATAATACCGCAGCGGGCATAAGTCGATTTACCAAGACAAATGGTTAAAATATTGCGTGGAATACGGAAGTATTCAACCGTACGTGCAAGCGCAAAAGAATTGGGTGGAATAATACAATAATCCCCCTTCACATCAACAAAACTATTGGGATCAAAGTTTTTAGGATCCACTGTAGCAGAGTGAACATTAGTGAAAATTTTAAATTCATCGGCACAGCGAACATCATAACCATAACTTGAAGTGCCATAAGAAATAACACGTTCTTCGCCAGCATAGCGGACTTGCTCTGCTTCGAAAGGGGTAATCATTTGTACCGATGCCGCCATGCGACGAATCCAGTGATCTGATTTAATACTCATAGCAGATGACCTTATCAATGCAGTTGATATAAAAATTAAGGTTTTGGGCGCCAATGGTAGTAGATTAAGTGGCTTTTGTCTTTGTTATCAGCAGAATTTTGCTGCTCGCTACTAAAATCTGCGCTTAATTCAGGCACAAGTTGGGAATCCAGTTGTAGAATTTGGTTGAATTTTCCCAGATCTGGGGTGCCTAGTTGTAATTGTAAACGCGCATAGCCATTTTCTAATGCGAGCAAATTAACCTCTTGTACAAGGGGGAGTTGCTGAAGATAACTTGATAAGTGTGCATAATCGCTTATTTGCTCAACGCCTGTGACCTGTAAATGCAGCGGCTGGGCCTGTGCATCTGCTGGTAAAAGACGGAAGCTATACAAGTTTGCAAGGCGGTTAGCGACCTCATGCACCCCTTGGGATAAAAGTTTGCCTAATTCGGGCGCTTGTTGTTGAAAATTAAGCTCAGTATGTGCCAATAACAAGCGCCATTGTGCTGTCCAAGCATCCCCTTGAAGATCAGGCATTACACGGGCGCTGACTAAGATATCAGCTTGATATGGGCGTCGCATGGCTTCTAAAGGTTCACGGAACCCTCCCCAAATATCAGCAACTTGCAACCCTTGCACTCCTAAATCTGGTGTGGGCAGTAACCAAGGTAAGCCCCGTTCTTGTGCCTGCGCTAAAATCCATTCACTTAAGGCCGGATTTGTATCTGGCGTAATAAAGTAGCGACCTTGTTGGCCTTGTAAGACAATCCAAGCCACAACCTGTGGCCGTTCTTGTCCCCACAAAGGTAAGCCTGCTTGTTGCAATAATGTCTGCATGCGTTCTTGTTGGAAAGTGAGCTTGAGTTCAAAAGGCGGCTGTTTCTCTGTTGTCTGATAAGCAAAATACTCGATCCAAGCAGATGCTTGTGCAAGAGAAGCTTGGATTTGTTGATTCTCCAATACTTGTGGGTGTCCGCTAATGCGAACCCAAGTGATTGCTAATGCTTCGCGCGCGACTTGTTGGCGCGTACTTTCTTTTGTATCTGGAACCTTGACTAGAGATTCATAAAGGTTTTCAACTGAGCGAGCATGAATCTGAGGTGCGATGAAGTGCGTGCTAAAGCATACAGTAAGGCCCAAAATTAGGCGCACTAACATAAGAGAAACTCCATAATAAATACAGGAATATACTGGATCTTGTGTGGGATGTGTACGCTTGCTTGCCACAAGCTTGACATCTAAAGCCTAATCTTTATACTTTGCGCCATCTTCCCTGATAGCTCAGTCGGTAGAGCAGTTGACTGTTAATCAATTGGTCGCAGGTTCGAGTCCTGCTCAGGGAGCCAAAATATTCTAGCCCCGTTATCTTTCTAACGGGGCTTTTTTGTATCCGAAGCCTTAAAGACTGCAGAAATTTATGTCTGATGCAAGCGAAAACGATGTGCCTCAACACCATGCATTGCAAGTGGTGGCACCTTATGCACCCGCTGGTGATCAAGTTCAAGCAATTCAACGCTTAGTCGAAGGTGTACATCAGGGTTTGATACATCAAACCCTTCTTGGTGTGACGGGCTCGGGCAAAACCTTTACTATGGCAAAGGTCATCGAAAGTCTACAGCGCCCAGCATTAATTATGGTGCACAATAAAACCCTAGCGGCACAACTCTATAGCGAATTTAAGGCCTTTTTTCCACATAATGCAGTGGAATATTTTGTTTCTTATTATGATTATTATCAACCAGAAGCTTATGTGCCTGCTTCAGATACTTTTATTGCAAAAGATGCTGCGATTAATGAACATATCGAGCAAATGCGTTTATCTGCCACTAAGGCCTTGCTAGAACGCCCAGATGCTATCATTGTAGCCACAGTTTCTGCTATTTATGGTTTAGGTGACCCTGAACATTATTTAAATATGTTATTACCCCTTCAGTGTGGTGATAGAATACAACAGCGTCATTTATTACATCGCTTGGCAGAGTTACAATATCAACGTAATGATATGGATTTTCAACGAGGTACTTATCGGGTTAGGGGCGATACTGTTGATGTTTTTCCTGCTGAGTCAGAACAGCAAGCCTTGCGAATTCAATTATTTGATGATGAGATAGAAGCTTTAATTTTATTTAATCCTTTAACAGGAAAAACACAGCGACAGCTTGTACGTTGGACTTTATACCCTTGTACACACTATGTCACACCAAAAGATGTGTTAGAAAAAGCCATTATTCATATTGAGCAAGAATTGCAAATAAGGCTGCATGCGCTTAAACAAGCAGGGCGTTTAGTGGAAGCACAGCGCTTACAAGAACGTACCTTATATGATATCGAAATGATGCGTGAGTTAGGTTATTGTACGGGCATAGAAAATTACTCGCGTTATTTATCAGGCCGTAAACCTGGCATGCCGCCACCAACCTTCTTTGATTATTTGCCTAAAAATGCTTTATTATTTTTGGATGAATCCCATGTCACTGTACCACAAATTGGTGCTATGTATCGTGGTGATCGCTCGCGCAAAGAAACCCTTGTGGAGTATGGATTTCGCTTACCTTCGGCTTTAGATAATCGCCCGCTTATGTTTGCAGAATGGGAAGCTTTAGCGCCACAGATGATCTTTGTTTCTGCCACACCTTCACGTTATGAAGCCGAACATGCAGCACAAATTGTGGAGCAAGTCGTACGTCCTACAGGCTTGCTTGATCCTTTAGTTGAGGTGCGTCCTGCGCAGACCCAAGTTGATAACTTATATGAAGAAATTCAAAAAGTCGTTGCTAAAAAAGATCGAGTACTTGTGACGACTTTAACTAAGCGTATGGCGGAAGATTTAACTAACTTTCTTGCAGAACAAGGTATTAGGGTACGCTATTTACATGCAGATATAGACACGGTTGAACGGGTACAAATTATTAAAGATTTGCGTCAAGGTATCTTCGATGTGTTAGTGGGAATCAACTTATTACGTGAAGGCTTGGATATGCCAGAAGTGGCATTGGTTGCCATTTTAGATGCGGATAAAGAAGGTTTTTTACGTTCGGAAACCTCACTGATTCAAACCATAGGTCGTGCTGCTCGTCACTTACAAGGGCGTGCAATTTTGTATGCAGATAAGATCACTGCATCTATGCAAAAAGCAATCCAAGAAACAGAACGCCGCCGCATCAAGCAAGCGCAATACAACCAAGTGCATGGCATTCAACCACAGGCTTTGCGTAAACAAATACGAGATTTACTCGATGTAGATTTACCTATTTTGACAGAAGACCCTCAGGAAAAAATACAGGGATTGCCACACATTGCCGATCAAACCACATCGAATTATCAGGCTGCAAATCAGCAAGATCTACCTACACAGCTTGCTGATTTGCAAGTGCAAATGCAGGCAGCAGCGGCAGCGTTAGATTTTGAACGTGCAGCTGAATTAAGAGACCAAATCAGAGCATTAGAAAACTCAGCAAAAACAGAGTAAATCCAGTAAAATTTTCGCTAATCCAGTATTTTTTTGAGTGAACGACCCTATCCTATGAAAACCCCAGAGCTGTTTGCGGACATTCGCCCTTATCAAGATAATGAAGTTGCTGAGGTATTAACACGTTTAGTAGAAGATCCGGAATTATTAGAGGCGATTGCCCGTTTTCGCTTCCCTTATTTTTCCCAGTATATGGCCCCTATATTACATGGGCTGATTGGTTGGCGGTTAAAAAAGAAAGTCGCTAATATTCAAACAATCCATGATTTGCAACTGCAAGTTGCAGGCTATATGCAGCATATGGTCAATACGACAACAGATGGTTTTAGTGTTTCTGGCTTAGATGATTTAGCTCAAGATCAGACCTATTTATTTGTCGGCAATCATAGAGATATTGCTATGGATCCTGGCTTTATTAATCTTGCCTTACACCAAGCAGGCCGGGAAACCTTGCGGATCGCTATTGGTGATAACTTGATTAAAAAAACCTATGTCACTGATTTGATGCGTTTAAATAAAAGCTTTATTGTTAAACGCTCTGCCAAAGGTGTTCGTGAGTTAATGCAAGCTATGAATACCTTATCAGCGTATATTCATTATTCTTTGTTTGAGGAAAAACACTCGATTTGGATTGCACAACGAGAAGGACGTGCGAAAGATGGTGTGGATATTACTGATCCTGCCATTATCAAAATGTTTTTTATGCATGAAAAGCGGCGTAAAGATGAAGGCGCTTTAAATTTTACGCAAACAATAAAAAAACTAAAAATTGTGCCTGTGAGTATTGCTTATGAGTATGATCCTTGTGCTTTATTAAAAGCGCGTGAATTAAGTACACAAGATTATGCAAAAGCAGAATTTGAAGATATGCAAAGTATTGCTTTAGGAATTACAGGCTATAAAGGGCGTGTGCATGTACACTTTTCTCAGCCTTTGACCACGACAGACTATCAAGATGCTGAGCAAGTAGCGAGAGCAATTGATCAAGCCATTTTACAAGGCTACCAATTATTTCCGAGTCATTATTTAGCTTATGCTGATTTGGGCGAAGATCTACAAGGCCTAGAATCGATTTTTGCACAAATAACGGAAGCGCAAAAAGCACGTTTTGCAGAACATAAAGCACAAATTCCAGAGGCCTATTTAAGCCCTTGGCTCGCTATGTATGCCAATCCAGTACGGCGAGCCACTCAAATATCTTGATAGAAAATCAGTGCATTGATTAAGGAGAAGTTAAAATGCGTTTATTACATACGATGTTGCGTGTTGGTCATTTACAAGCATCGATTGATTTTTATACCCAAGTGTTGGGTATGCGTTTGTTACGTCAGCATGATAATCCAGAGTATCAATACACTTTAGCCTTTGTTGGTTTTGCAGATGAAAGTGAACAAGCGGTGATTGAACTAACGTATAACTGGGGTACAGAAGAATACGACTTGGGCAATGCTTTTGGCCATATTGCCCTAGGGGTGGAAGATGTTTACCAAACCTGTGAACGTATTAAAGCCGCCGGCGGTAAGGTAACGCGTGAGGCAGGTCCAGTGAAAGGGGGATCGACAGTGATTGCTTTTGTGGAAGATCCCGACGGCTATAAGATTGAATTAATTGAAAGCAAACAAGCCTCTCAAGGTTTGGGCATTTGATGCAACGCAAGCGCATCTGCGAGGGTTAAGATCCCGCGATGTGCGAGTTTAGGTAAAAGTGCAAGTAGCACCTGTGCAGTTAACAAAGCGTCCCCTAACGCCGTATGGCGATCTGTGGCCGCGATGCTCAAGTGTAAACGTTCAGCCAGCGCATCAAGGGAGTGGTTCTCATCCTGCGGCCAGATAAAACGTGAAAGATGCCAAGTATCTAACAAAATAAAATCCTGTATTGAAACAGACGTTTGCGGATGTGTCGCTTGTTCAGCCAGATATAGAGCTTGGTAATCGAAAGCGGCATTGTGTGCGACTAAAACAGCACGTCCTGCAAAACGATAAAATTGTGGTAGTACCCAAGCGATTGGTGGGGCATCAGCAACATCTTCATCGGTTAAACCATGAAAGCGGGTACTTGATGCTGGGATAGGGCGTTCAGGGTTGATGTGCTGTAAAAAGGTTTCCTGTGTGAGTAAGCCTTGGGGCAGTAAGCGGCAAGCCCCTAAACTGACGACCTTATCCCCTCGAGTTAATTCTAAACCTGTAGTTTCCGTATCAAAGACCACAAACTCAGTTTGTGTCAGCAAACGGTCGCTAGCTTGCGTCTCTGGTGCAGGCCATTGGGCAATATGCAAATTTTGGTAGCTAGGTCTTGCGGGCAAATCTGTGTGTACTGGAAAAGCCTCTGCATACGTCTGCCCAGTGGAAAAATCGAATTGCAACTGGGTATTGTGAATCTGTAAAGCCTTAAGGTGGGGATCTTGAGACACCTGCCATGTTTGTAACCAGTGCGCTTGTTCCTGTGGTGCGAGCTTTGGTGCATCAGGTGCACGCAGACTCATCACTAAACCTGTTTCGCTAGGGTGAAGGTGTAATTCAAGCTGGGTGGTGTGTAATGCTTGTGCCCAAGCACGAACTCTCGGTAAAAGGACTTTGTTAATAGATAAAATGGGCAAGCATAACCATAAAGGCAGACCAATCGGGGTGATTTCAAGATCAGGTGCACAGCTTTGTACAAGAAAAGCAAGCCAATCTTGACTAAAAACCTCCGCAGACATTTCAGTGTTTAGTAAAGCCGGTGGCAAAGTGTAAAGTAGCCAATCACTAGCATATTCATCTTGAATGGCATGCCAATGCAGCAGATACCAAGTGCTTTGAACACAGACCCAAAGTTTGGCTTGGTGACCTATGGCTGTTGGTTGACGTTCGCTTGTCGCCGTTGCCAGATAGCGGCTTAAGCAAGCTTGGTACTCATCTAAATGCGGCACCTGCAAAACCTCATCAAAGATACGCCCTAAACCTAAATGATAAGGGTGGGAAAAAATCTGTGCTGCTGCCTGATTAAATAAAAGAACACGTCTATGACGATCTAATAAGACAAGTGCAAGCGGTAGGCTATGAATAAGGACTTCAAGCTCGTGCTCTAGGTGCTGGATTTCTGCTTGCGCTTGTACATCTTGTGCTTGCTGACGATCTTGCTGCCAAGTCTGTATTAGATGCGTTAAAGGCGTATTTAAACCACTCAGCCAAGCTTGGGCCCCTGGATAGGGACCTGGCCCTTGCGTTAAGCTCTCTAATTGCGTATGAAAGTGGCGTAGAGGAAGAATTACAACTTGCTGAAGTAAATACCCTAGTCCTAAACACAGTAAGCTAGGTACAAAGGCCAACCCCCAAAGTAACCAAGCAAGGTGTGCAGGTACATAGGGATGCAAGCTCACAGCCATCCCTAAACCAATACAGGCCAGCAAAGCGGTTAACAGGAGCCAAAGACCAAGTAAGTTTTGGTGACTGGGTAACGTCTGCAAAATACGCATGGTTTTTCTCCCCAGATCTAGCAATGTGTGCGAATACAGGTTTCTAGAACGGCTAAATCCTGAGTGAAACTTTGCTTTTCCCACGGTGCAAGCGTAGCAAGATTGAACCAAGGACTGACAGGATAATCTTGTTGGTAGGCTTGCAGATTTAAAACGAGCCAGCGTTGTAAAAAACGTATATAAGCTGTGCTAAGTGCCTCACAAGTGTCTGCTCCCAAGACAGGAATCAAAGCTTGCAAACGTGCCAAGGTGTGCATCTGGGCTTGCGGGGCAATTTTGATCCCTGCTTGGTAGCTCATATAACGAACATAAGTTTGTAGAGGCAAAATAGCTTGGCGTTTTACATGCAATGCATGGGGATAAGGTGCTTGCTCGCAGGAGGTTTTGATCAGGGGCAAAGCCTCACGTAAAATTTGCGCCTGCTCTTGGGCTAATAAACTCTTAGCATACTGTGTACACCAAGTATCCTCTAAAGTCTGCCACAAGGGCATTGCTGCTGCATTGAGGGGATAAGCATCTAATAAAATATTGGCTAAGTGGGCTTGGTGACGAATACGTCGCCCAGACCAAAGTTGCCATTGGTATTGCCATTCAGGCAGGGATTTACGCCACAAAGGATACTGACTCATTACGCCCCCTTGACATTCTGGCAGACCTAAACTCACGAGAGTTTGAGTAAAATGTGCACTGAAAGCTTGTAGCCAAAGTTCCGTATGTGCATCTGCCACTTGTGGATAAATCACTGCCTGATCCTGATCGGGAAATAAAAGGGCTTCCCCACGCCCAATCGAACCTAAAATCAAAATACTTGGTGTGATAGGTGCAGGTCCCCAACCTTGATGTTGTAAATGCTGTAGGCTGGTCGTTAGGGCTTCTTGATAGGCTTGTCGCCAGAAATCAGTGAACAGAGCACAGGCGCGGTCAACACGGATTACCCCGAAAGGGGCAGTTTGCACCTCGGCCAAGACGGAGGAAACAAGTTGCTCGAATTTGGTGTGCATCCTATCAGCCTCCCTGCTTGGCATTAAGGTATTAAGATTACATATTATTTTTGCAAGGCGCAAAAAGCGCTATAGCAGCTTAAGAAGATTTGGCCTTGATGTTGTTGTAACAGTGTTAATAGGTGACTGTGGGCGAGTTGATCGCTCACTGGACCTTTAACTTCTGCAAGATGTAGCCGGACTTTAGCTTGCGCAAGACGCTCAATCAGGGTTTCGAGAGATTCTAATGCACTGGCATCAATAAAATTTACTGCAGAGCAGACTAAAACCACATCGGTCAATTGAGGACGTGTACTCACAGCGTCGAGAATTTTATCTTCAATATAGTGAGTATTGGCAAAATACAGGTTTTCATCAACTCGTAAAAAAACAGCTTGCGTCAAAGTCTGCACTTGGTGGCGTTGTACATTACGGAAATGCTCGCTATTCGGCACGCGTCCAAGTTCTGCAATATGGGGTTGCGCACTGCGTTTCAGTAGTAAGGCAATCGAGAGACTTATCCCAAGCAAAATACCGAGTTCTACGCCTAGAAACAAAACACCCAAGAAGGAAGCCAGCAGGGTTAAAGCATCGGCACGGTTAAAAGCCCAAGTCTGCCAAATAGCGGAAATATCAATTAACGGTAGAACGGCCATCACCACAATCGCGCCCAAAACGACCTTCGGCAAATCAGCAAACCAAGGGGTGAAAAAAGCGACTACTAACGCTAAAACACCCGCAGCCAGTAGCGACGCTAAGGTGGTCCTTGCTCCTGAATTGTGATTGACCATCGAGCGCCCAAAACCGCCAGCGACAGGATAAGCTTGTGTAAACGCGGCCCCTAAATTGGCTATCCCTAAAGCGAGTAGTTCCTGACGAGGGGCAATACGCTCACGTTTTTGACTGGCTAGGGCTGTAGCAACAGAAATGCTTTCTAAATAGCCGACAAGGGCAATTAATAAAGCACTGGGAAATAAAGCCTGTATTTGGCCTAGATCAAGCACTATAAACTGCCAATCTGGCAGACCTGCAGGAATCGCGCCCACTTTAGCGAGCTGTGCCTGTGGCCACAAGAAAGGTAGTAAAACAAGACTAGCCAGAATGAGTACCAAAGGGCCTGAACGCGCTAAGGTTTGTGCGGCTAGTTTAGGCCAGCCTAGGCGGATTAATTGAGGTGCAAGCTGATTTTGCATCCCCCAAAGCAAGCCTAAACACAGCAGGCTCAACAAAACCGCATCACCGGCACTTTGCGGTAGTGCGTTAGGTAGCGCGGTGATTAAGGTGAAAAAATCGCCACGGGGCAGATCAATATCCAGCAAATATTTGAGCTGATTGAGTGCAATTACCAAGGCTGCCGCACTGGTAAATCCTTTAATCACCGAGTGGGAAATAAAATTCACTATGCTGGCAGCATTTAAAAGACGCAAGCCTAGTAAACAAACTCCGACCAATAAAGCAAGTTGTGCTGCAACTAAGGGCCATTGGCTGGGATCTGTGCCCGAGTGTCGTAGGGCTTCCCCTGTCATTAAAGAAGCAATCGCCACTGGACCTACGGCCATGCTGCGGCTAGAGCCTAACAAGGCATATAAGATTAAAGGAAATAAAGCCGCATAGAGACCCATCTGGGGGGGCAAGCCTGCCAGAAAAGCATACGCCATGCCTTGTGGAATCAGCATAACCGCGACTACAAGACCCGCAAGCAGATCACCGAGGGCATCATGGCGCTGATAACTTTGCAGCCAGCGTGCTAAAGGCCAAGTGTGTAACCAAGAAGGAGGCAGCATCAAAAATCCCTCATCTTTAAATCAAAGTATGCTAAGTATATTTCTAGACATTATATAGAAAATAGGTCAGCATAAAACAATAAGTTCTAATATAATGGAGATCTGACTGATGAGCACTTCTGATACTTCTACTTCTATGACCTGTTTTGCACCTGTGCAATTTGCTGATTTTGAGGTACAAGCTTTTTTCCATCAGGATACTTCCACCTTGACTTATGTGGTTTTTGCACAAGGTGAAGCCGTCGTTATTGATCCTGTCTTGGATTTTGATGCACCCTCAGGGCGTACCTCGAATGAGAGTGTGCAACGATTGGTAGACTTCCTACATGCACATCAATTGAGATTGGTCTGGATTTTAGAAACCCATGCACATGCAGATCATCTTTCTGGCGCTCAAGCACTTAAAGCCCTTGCAGGTGGGCAGGTCGTGATTGGTGAAGCGATTACTCAGGTACAAAAAGTTTTTAAAAGCTTATTTCATCTTGACGATGTCAGTACCCAAGGGCAAGAGTTTGACTATCTGGCCAAGCCAAATCACACCTTGACCTTTGCGCAGCATGCGATAGAAGTTTTGCATACACCAGGGCATACACCGGCGTGTGTGAGTTACAAGATTGGTCCAGCGGTATTTGTCGGCGACACCTTATTTATGCCAGATGTGGGCACAGCACGTTGTGATTTTCCCGGAGGGGATGCGGCTACTTTATATGCTTCGATTCAGCGTCTACTCGCTTTACCAGAGCACACCTGCTTGTTTATGTGTCACGACTATCCACCGGAAGGACGCGAGGTCGCTTTTCAATCGAGTGTAGCTGAGCAAAAAGCAGCGAATATTCATGTTGGCCAAGGCCGCACACAGGAAGACTTTGTGCGTATGCGCAGCCAACGAGATGCAGGGTTAGCAGTGCCGCGTTTATTGTTGCCTTCAATACAAATTAATATTCGTGCAGGGCACTTACCAGAGGCAGAAGCAAACCAAGTGGCTTACTTAAAATTGCCGCTGAATCAATTATAACTTAGAGGATGCAGTGCCCAAGTATGTCGAGGCGCTGCATCCGTTCACAGATGGGGATTAATCTGCGATAAATTTGAGGACTTCCCCATTAATGCAATAGCGTTTATAGGTAGGCGGTGGGCCATCGTTGAAAACATGTCCTAGATGAATCCCAGAACTGGCACTACGCACTTCTATTCTTTGCATACCATGAGTATCATCTGGATGCAGGGTTAAGGCACCTTCGACTGGATTAAAAAAACTGGGCCAACCACTACCGCTTTCGTATTTGGTTTCACTACGGAACAGGGGGGCACCAGTAATGGGGTCAACAAAGGTACCTGCACGCTTTTCATCAAGATGCGAGCCGGTAAAAGGGCGCTCAGTCCCTGATTCGAAAGCAATTTTTTGTTGTTCTGGGGTCAACAATTGAAAACCGAGCCACTGCCAAAAACGCTGCGCATCTCCTTGATAACCTGTGTAACGACTGACTTCAACCCCTTGTTTAAACAAGACTAACGTAGGCGTGGCAAAGAGTGCTTGGCCTAATTGCCATCCTGTCGGTACTTGGCTGACTTCTGTGATCGCTAAATCCACCTCAGCTTGCCAATGTTGGGCAATATCACGTTTAAAGGCATCACAATAACCACATTCTGGGGCTGAAAACATAACTAACTGGATTTCTTGATTAAGCTGTGCGCCTTGCAAGATTTCAACCTTGTGTTGTAGAGAAGCTGGTTTAGCTGTGCTTGCCTCACGCGGAAAAGTCACGCCGGTGCCTCCCAAGCCACAATAGCCATTGGGGTTTTTTTGCAAATAATCCTGATGATATTCTTCAGCAGGCGTATACGTAGTTAAAGGGGCAATCTCTGTGGTAATGCGTAAATAACCAGCTTCTGTCAAGGCTTGTTGATAAAGGCGGCGGGTTTCTTTGGCGGCAGCTTCTTGCTCGGGCGTTTGGTAGTAAATAGCACTGCGATAATTGGAGCCAACATCATTGCCTTGGCGATCGCCTTGTGTTGGATTGTGATTTTCCCAAAAATGCATCAGTACTTGGGTGACACTCACTTGTGCGGGATCAAAAATAACCTTCACCACTTCAGCATGATTTTTGCCTTGAGTTTGGCCACTTTGTAACGCTTTTTCATAGGCGAGAATGTGGGTGTAACTAGCAGCACCATCGCCATTGGCATAACCGCTTTGCACATCAAGCACGCCTGATAGCTCGCCCATACGTTTTTCCGCGCCCCAAAAACAGCCCATTCCCAAGACCAAGCTTGGGTACTGACTTAAATCTTGAGCTTTTTGCGTCATACTTGCCACTCCTTTATTTGACCAAAACGTCAACAAGCCAAGGATACTCACCAGCAACCAAAGATGGAATCCTTGAGTAAAAGACCTATAGGGGAAAATGATCATGTGCAGCCTCATGTTTTTATCTCAAATGTCATCTAAGAGTCGGCCAACAATAAAAAGTTGCGCAGAATAAACCTAAGAAAAATAAGGATATTCTGCTTTCTTAAACCAACATGAACACAAGCAAAAATTGTACATTGGCGAAGGTCTTGTAAGTCTTACTATAGATTTTCACAGCTTATCTAGAGCGCTTGATATTAGAGAGTAATAAAAGTGCACTATGAAAAATAACTAATAGATCAGTTTAGTTAAGCAACAACTTGATTTTAAATAGCCAAAGCGTGTATTTTTAGCGCCGTCCATAAGGGGATAGGTAACAAACATTGAAATAATTATTTTAGAGGGAGTCTTCTAGATGAACAAAATCCATAAGCTACGCGAGTTTTTAGCGAAAGAAAAACAATTACAGGCATTACAGCAAGAAGTACAGCATCTTGCACAAAGTACAGCCGTACAAGAAGTGGTTAAATTTAAGCAAGAGTTACAAGCTTTGATGGAGCAATTTAATCTTAGTGAAGCTGAAGTATTAGACATGCTGCGCCCACCGGCAACACAAGCCCCCGCACAAGAAAGTGTTAAATATCAACGTGCACAAAAAATATTTCGTAACCCACACACTGGGGAAACGCTAGAAATTCGTAGCCGTAACCATGCAAAATTTCAAGCATGGAAACGGACTTATGGTGATGAAGTCGAAACTTGGTTAGTTTCTTAGTGCTTAGGCCTTCTTCTTATCAAAGGGAAGTAAAATAAGAGTCATCAACAAGGATGTTGGTGCATTTTTTGTTTCTCAATGCCATACTAAAGGTCGCAATTGATCTTGATGAATAAGGAGCTTGTGTGGAAGTTTTTATTTTTGATTATTTAGCTTTTTTACTGAAAAGCCTCACCCTCGTCGTATTATTTGCCTTACCCATTGTGCTGATTGCTGCGGCAAAAAATCATAAAAACCAAGATGAAACAGCACAATTAAAAATCAAGCACCTCAATGATGAGCTTGAAGCATATCAGCAAGAATTAGATGAACATCTACTAGATAAAAGCGCCCTTAAAAAATTATACAAGGCACGTAAACAACAAAAAAATACGGATGCAACTGAAGATAAAGCACGTGTATTTGTACTTGAGTTTGATGGTGATATGCAGGCTTCAGGTAGTGAACACCTTGCCGATTTATTAACCATTTTATCCGCTCGTATTCGTGAACAAGATGAAGTTGTTGTTTGCCTAGAAAGTGGTGGTGGCTATGTGCACCGTTATGGGTTGGCAGCAGCCCAATTAGAACGTTTACGTCAACAACAAGTAAAACTCACAGTTTGTGTCGATGCGGTGGCTGCAAGTGGTGGTTATATGATGGCAGCGGTGGCCGACACAATTTATGCAGCACCTTTCGCGCTGATTGGCTCTGTAGGGGTCGTGGCGCATGTGCCTAATTTTCATCGTTTACTGAAAAAACATGAAGTGGATTTTGAGGTTTTGACTGCAGGTGAACACAAACGTACCCTGACGTTGTTTGGTGAAAATACGCCAGAAGGTCGTGATAAATTTATTGAGGATTTACAAAAGACCCATGAGTTATTTAAACAATTTGTTCAGCAAAAGCGCCCACAAGTAGAAATCAAAAAAATTGCTACAGGGGAGGTATGGTATGGACAAGAAGCGCTTAATTTAGGGTTAATTGATGGGTTACAAACCAGCCAGCAGTACCTGCAAACACGTTGCCAAGAGGCGAATGTTTATAAAATCAGCTTGGAAAAGCCACAGCCTTTATTGGAAAAACTTGGCATTAACCTTGTGAAAGTTGCAGAAAAAACTTGGTCACGTTGGCAGGCAAAAGCGCAAAATCTCCCCAAAGCCTAATCCTGTTTTACTGATGCTGAGGCTGATAGGTGCCCCAATGCTGACATTTGGGGCATTGCCAATATAAGGTATGGCCACTGAAACCACAGTTCTGGCATAAAAACGCAGGCATTTTATTTTGTAACTCAAGTAATAAAGTGTAGAAAGCCTCAGAGACTTGCCGATCAATTTTCTGTGGTAAATGCGGAAATTCTTGCTGTTCCAACTGATGCCATTCTAATAAATGTAGTGCAAGATTTAATTGCGGGTCTCGTACAAAAAAGTGCTTTAAAACCTGTAAAGCGGCATGAGCGCCTTTTTGTTGTCGATAGGCTTGGGCTAAATATAAAGCGGCACTGGACCACTGATAATCGCGCAAACAAGTTTCCAAATAATCCTGCCACTGTGGCCAAGCATCCAGTGCCTGATAGGCTGCTTGTTGCATGGCAAAAGTAAGCGGTAAAAATGGTGCTTGATAGGTTTGAATGCTTTGCAAGCTGGCAAGGGCGGCTGTGTATTGCGCTTGTGCTAATTGCAACTCGCCACGCATCCAGTAAATACGGATATTGGCTTCATCTTGTTGTTGTGCTTGTTGTAGATAAGCATAAGCTGCTTGTGTATCTTGTTGACGTGTTGCGTATGCGGCTAATTCGCAATAATAGTGTGAACAAGCACGCCGAAAGCGGTAATGATCACGCAACATATAAGGCGATAAGGTTTGAATTGCCTTGTGCCACTCGCGTTCTTGCTCGTAGATTTTCGTCAGCAAAATACGGCTTTGGCGGCGTAAATCTGCGTGCGGACTTTTCACCAAGTCAAGTAATAAGTGTTCGGCACGGTCTAAAAGGCCGGCGGCTTGATAGTCACGTGCTAACTCAAGGTAAATTTTTTGTTGATCATAAGCGTTTAACCCACTGCGGCCACATAAGTTTTGATGTAAACGTATGGCTTTAGCACTATCACCACGTTGGCGAAACAAATTCGCGAAAGCTAAATGAGCATCCAAAGTATCAGAGGAAAGGTGCAGCGCTTGCATCAAATGGCTGATCACGTCTTCTTCAGTATCAGCAAGTTGCGTCGGCTGCACAAAGCGTGCTCGGTGGAGGTGGGCTGGCAAGGTACGTTGCCAAGGCAAAAGGTTGCAAGGCCAGCACTTGAGTAAGTCAACAAGCCCCCGTGGATTTTTAGCATGCCAAAGACCCAGTAGATAACCCAATATCAAAAATAGCGGGGGCCCAAGATATAAAAGCAGCCAACTCATGAAGTTGCTGGAGCCAGCTCTTTAGCACCTTGTTGATTTTTAAGCTGGTTCACTTCCTTTTGTAGTTTCTGTACCCGAGAACGTGCGCCAGCTAAGCGGGCTTGCATTCGTAGTAAGGTGAAAATCATCACGAATAAGCTACATAAGGCGCCACCCATAAAAGCAATCATCATCCAAGTGGCTAGGCTGCCAGCTTCAAATTGAATCAAGATTAAATCCAGTGGGACGGGCGTTTGATTGCGCAAGGCAAACCAACTACCTAAGCCCAAAAGAAAAATAGAAACCAAGGTAAAAAGTACTAGTCGAATCCATCTCATAAAAGCGTGTCCACCTTAATATTCAGTGTCAGTCATATCAGTATGCATATCAAGCCAGACATGATACCGACTAATTAGATGCTTGTGTATCCGCAGAAAGCGCAAGAGGTTTACACAAGACGCAAATGTGGGTTGATGTGTGGACGCCTGGTTGGTGCAGTTTTCGCGGCTTGGTCGACCATTTCGCGTAGTTCTTTGCCTGGTTTAAAATGGGGAACATATTTTCCCACCAAAGCAACTTGCTCGCCTGTTTTGGGGTTGCGTCCTGTACGAGGTTCGCGGTAATGCAAGGAGAAACTACCAAAGCCACGAATTTCGACACGTCCACCCTGAGCAAGGGCATCTGTCATTTGTTCCAAAATAAGTTTCACGGCAAGTTCGACATCTTTGACGGGAAGGTCCGTTAACTGGGATGCAATTTGCTCGATCAGTTCAGATTTGGTCATCAGCCTTACTCCCAAGTTGATGATTCAAGATTAGGTATCGCCTGCGCTGTGGACGAAGGAATGAACAAGAGTCTATCGGATTTAAGCATACTCAGAGGTTAGGCAATACACAACCTAAGAATGCACTAGAATTGACGTGCTTTCAGTAAGTTAGCTAGATTTTAGTCGGATTGCGGCATTTTCTGTGCTTGTGCAAGATTTAACACCCTACCTGAGTTAAACACGTCTTACTTTGAATTTACGTCCTTTAATCCGGCTGTGTAATAAGTGCTGCAAAGCCTCTTGAGCTACAGGGGTTGCCACAGCAACATAGGCCACATAATCTAAAATATTGATTTTGCCCACTTGTTGACCTTGAATACCACCTTCATTGGTTAAGGCACCGAGTAAATCACCTGCACGTACTTTGTTCTTTTTGCCCCCATCAATCATTAAGGTTTGCATTTTAGGCGGTGTTTGCTTGTTGTGTTGGTGTGGTGCATCAGTTGGGCGTATTGCTGTGGTTTGGATACTGATGTGCATTTGTTGCTCAATACGCATCAGTTGTGGGTATTCTTTCTCAGTACACAAGCTAATGGCGAGGCCTGCTTTGCCCGCGCGTCCTGTGCGCCCGATACGATGCACATGGACTTCAGGATCACGCGCCAAATCATAATTAATGACTAAAGGTAAATCACTAATATCTAAACCACGCGCGGCAACATCCGTGGCAATCAGTAAATGTGTACTTAAATTGGCAAATTTAATTAACACTTGATCGCGTTCATTTTGTTGTAAGTCACCATGTAAGGCCTGAGCATAATAGCCTTGATTTTCCAGAAAATCAGTTAACTCACTGACATCCTGCTTGGTATTACAAAATATAACCGCGTGTTCTGCCTGATATTGATTTAAGATCATTGCCAACGCTTGAGGTTTTTCTGCGGTCTGTTTTACAGCAAAAAACTTTTGTTGCAGATTGAGTGAAGAAACTTGCTCTTCCACCTTGATGGTGACAGGGTCTTGTTGGTATCCCGCACTAATCGCTTGAATGCCTTGCGGATAAGTTGCAGAAAAGAGCAAAGTTTGTCGTTGTACAGGCGTGTACTGGACAATATCCGCGATGGCCTCAGCAAATCCCATATCTAACATGCGGTCGGCTTCATCGAGCACCAGAGTTTTCACTTGACTAATATCTAAAGTTGCTTTGCGTAAGTGATCCTGAATCCGCCCTGGCGTACCGACAATGATATGTGCACCATGGGCCAAAGAGCCAATTTGTGGGCCAATGGGCATACCACCACAAAGTGTGAGTACTTTAATATTGTGTTGATAACGCGCGAGTTTACGTATCTCATTGGCGACTTGGGCGGCTAACTCACGTGTTGGACATAAAATGAGCGCTTGGCAGCCGAAATACTTCGCGTGAATGCGTTCAAGTAAACCAATGCCAAAGGCAGCAGTTTTACCACTACCGGTTTTGGCTTGCGCAATCACATCGCGGCCTTGCAAAATCCAAGGTAAGCTTTGTGCTTGGATGGGTGTCATGTGTTGGTAGCCTAGATTTTCTAGGTTTTTTAATTGGGCATTGGCGAGTTTTAAGCTGGAAAAGGCAGGATGATTCACGGAAGTCTCAACTATTAAATTAAATAAAGCAAAATATTAATCGGTTGAGTATAACAAGCTTCCATGCCAAGACCTATAAATAATAAGGGATTAAAGGAGTTTCCATTTGCAAGCTTTATTGTTAGTTACCCTCAGTTTATTGCTGACTGGCTGTTTAGGGATGCCAGAAAAGATACAGCCAGTACAAAATTTTCAGTTAGACAAGTATTTGGGCACTTGGTATGAAATTGCCCGCTTAGCAGAATAGCCCGAAAACCCTCGCCCAATGCGGGCGGGGATGAAAGGGCTAATCAGGCGTAGCCTGATTTTATACAAAATCCTTGTGATGTTATCATCAAAAGATTCCAGTAGAGAGCGCTTACATGTTAAAAGCCACGAAAATCAGAATTTACCCAACCCCAGAAC